>CAWIIV010000016.1:0-41532 GCA_963836205.1 uncultured Acidimicrobiia bacterium
CCAGGGTGGGGTGGCTCTCGCGCAGCAGCCGGGCGGCTTGGATGCCCTCGTCGGAGAAGCCGGGCGGCATGCGGATGTCGGTGAGGACCACGTCGGGTTGGTGGGCGTCGACCGCCTCGAGCAGTTTGGGCAGCGAGGAGCACGCGGCCAGCGCGTCGACCTGGCCGGAGATGGCGAGCAGGCTGCACAAACCCTGCCGCACGAGGAGGTTGTCCTCCGCCAGCACCGCCCGCAACCGCTCGCCCATGCCAGACGCATGATGGCACCGGACCCGGCCGTCGGCTTCATCCCGGGGCCGGGGAGGTTCGGTGGCCGCGGCGGGTCCGCAACTCGACGCTCTCCGACGAGGCTGCCCTGTTGGCGCCGATGCGTTCGACCCTTCTCGTCCACCGGCGGATGCTTCTTCTCCTGCGTGACGGAGAACGAGGCGGAGAGCAAATCAAATCGCCGGATATGCGAGCGGGGAATAGGCCGACGTCGAGTTCCGTGACGCCACAAAAGGAAACCGGCCGGAGAGACCTCGTCGTCTCTCCGGCCGGCTGGTGTTGCCCGGCTGTGCAGGGTTGGATCACCCAGGAGTCGGGGACCCGTCCAGGATCGTCATGAGCCCGACCTTGTCGGGGAGGGTGGCACCGAAGGGGGCGTTGGAATTCACAGCCACGATCTCCGGCTGCTCGACCCAGGGGTCGTCGAGGATGGTGACGGGGAGCGTCCTGATGGTGGAGTTGGGCGGGAAGACCACGAAACCGGAGGTTCCCTTGTAGTCGTGGGCCTGGGTGGCCGTGATGCCCTGGGTGGCGTAGTGCACGGTCACCTGCCAGCAGGCGGGCCTGGACAGGCGCACGGTCATCTGCTCGACACCGAGGTCCTCGTAGGTCACGATATCGACGGGGATGATGCTCGGCGTGGGCCCGGGGATGCACAGGTCGTCGAGGCCGGCGTGGGCGGGGGCGACGCTCGCGCCGAGCATGGTTGCAGTCGCCAGGGCGGCCGCTGCCAGTCCGAGCCGGGATGCACGCTTGATGGTCGCGTTCTTGCTCATTGTCGGTTCTTTCCTCTTGTCCTTTTTTGGCCACCTCGCTTTGTCGGCGGCTGTTGTCAAGGAGAGAATTGTCTTTTCCGGCATTTCCGACAATGGTGCAGACCGCATACTTCGGTAGAGCTGACAGCCCTTCGCCTACCCTTACCCGAGGGGTCGGGTCGGGCGGTGAGGTGTCGCTCCTCCCCGCTACCCAAGCTGCTCGGGCCAAGCTGCTCGGGTCAAGCTGCTGGGCTAGAGCTCGACCTCGTCGGCGTAGACCAGGCGGCGTTCCCAGACGGGTGGCAGGCGGCCTCGCGTGGGGCCGAGGGTGAAGGGGTCGCCGGGCAGCATCTCCCACTCCTCCACCGTCACCCGCCAGTCGGGGTTCGACCCGGGTCGGCCGAGGGGGATCGTCTCCGGCGCCTCCAGGGCGCCCACCCACGCGACCTCGAAGTCGGGTGAGCCTTCGCCCCTTCCCCTGACCGTGAGCTCGCCGGCCGCCACCGTCTCCCAGCCCAGGTCGGTGGGGATCGTGGGATCACGCCGTTGCAGCCGGGCCACGACCTGGTGGTTGGGGGCGACCAGCGCGGCCAGGGTGTCGACCGAATCGGGGAACCGCTTCGAGCGCACCCCGATCGGTCCGCTGACCACGACCCGCACGTGGCGGTCGTCGGTGCGGCTCACGCTCGTGGTGCGGGTCGGCGCCAGCTGCACGAAGTCGCAGCGGACGGGGGCCGACAGGTGGCAGGTGTCGAGGCTCTCCGGCTGGTAGCGGGCGACGGCCAGTCGGACGAACGGCCAGTAGGTGTCGCCCGCGTCGATGGCGATGTCGACGTACCAGAGGTTGCGGTCGTGGTTGTACTGCGGCTTGTAGCCCGCCACCTGCACGTTCGGCGCGCCAGCGACAGCGGACAGGGGCAGGGTGCGGGCCTGGGTGACTGGGCGGGCCGGATGGTGACGGTCGTCGAAGGTGAGGCCGGCCATCAGGCTGTCGAGGAAGAGGGGCGTCATGGCCCGGTTGGGTACCGGGGCGCCCAGCCACGCCGGGTCGCCACCCCACTTGCTCACGAACGGGAAGCCGGACTGGTCGGGCGGCGGCGGTCCGAACGAGTCGTTGCCGTTGACGGCCAGCAGGACGCCCAGCAACTCGTCCTGGCCGGACGAGAACCACGGCCGCTCCATGTAGATGCGGACTCCGGCCCGCCGGACCCGGCGGCGGGCGAAGGGCTGCTCGGGCTCGATGCCGTCGGTCCAGCGGAACAGGGGCAGGACCGAGTGCACCACCGGCGCCGCCGGCCGGGCGCTGCTCGGCACCGACACCTTCACCACCGGCCCGACCACGCTCCGGCCGTCGTCGCCGGGGACGGCCGGGTCGGGCGCCACCAGGTCGGGATGGAAGAACTCACGGAATCTGGTGGAGGCCCGGAACCGGTAGTCGACCCGCCGGTGGTGGGTGTCGCCGAACTGGTGCACCGCCCGGTGGCCCCGGACCTTGCCGAAGTTCTCGATCGTGGCTTCGACGTCGGTCGGCCAGAGGATGGCGAGGTCCTCGAAGGGCTGGACGGGCGAGGTGAACGCCACCGCCTGCTGGGGATGCTCCTCGGGCCCGGTGAGCAGGGTCACGTCGTCGACCGGCTCCACCCACGCGGCCTCGGCGGTGAGGCTGTCGGTGCTCGGGCCGTGGAGGTCGACAGCCCCGATGAGCGTGCACTCGGTGGAGCCGAGCTGGCGGGACGGGGTGACGACCGTGGGGCGGGGCGCCTCCAGGGGGCGGGGGACGGCGTGGATGAGGATCACGTTCTCGTAGGGGGTGAGGGCCCACAGCCAACCGTCGACGGCGGCCTCGACCACGTCGGGATCCGACCGCACCGTCGCCGGGAGGTTGCGCCACGGCCCCATGAGGTCGAGATCGGGCCTGGTCAGGGAGCTGGCGAGGCGGAATCGGAGCTGGTCGCCGGGCGGGAGATCGATCGTGATCACGGTCCCGTCGACCCGGCCCGACAGCTCGGCCGCCCCCGCGAGCACGAGTCGGAACGGTTCGATCTCGGGCCAGGCGTCGCTGCCGCCGTAGGTGGCGGTGCACCCCTCGCCCCCGAACGGGAACGGGATGCGGCGGTCGGTGCCGGCGTCGGGGAAGGCGAGGGAAACACCTCGGGCGAGGGTGTCGGGCAGGTAGGGCAGCCGGAGCTGGGGCGTGTCGTGGACGACGTACTGGCCGGGCGCGGGCGCGTCTCCCGGGGCCAGGGGAAGGGTCTTCGGGTCGACCTGGGGCGGCCCCGGGCTGGTTTCGAGCCGGACTCCCGGCTGTGGGACGGTGGTGGTCGGGTCGGTGAGGTCGACGACGTCGAGGTCGAAGAACGTTCCCGCTTCCCGCATCGCCACCGCCAGCAGGCGAACGTGGTCGGCGGGGTTGACGGACCCGATGGCGTCGTCGAACGCGCCGTGCAACTCAGCCTGGAACTGGCTGGTCTTGGGCGGCGCCAGGTGTCGCTCGTTGACGTCGCCATAGCCCAGGTCGAGCGCGGGATGGGCGGCGGCCGCGGCGGCGGCGTACTCGTCGGGTGGGGTGACGGTGAGAGCGAGCGTGGCCGGGTCCTGGGCGACGCCCGACCGCACGACCAGCACCCGCAGCGACTCGCCCTCGGTGAACCGCCGGAGGGGGACGATGGCGGGGCTGGGCACCGGGTCCCAGCGCAGGAAGGGCCGCAGGGGGGTGATGGTGGCGAGAGCGGCCTCCAGGTCGATCCCGGCCGCCGCCACCGGCCCCGGCACGTGGGGCAGGTGGCTGGACACCACCGGCGCCACCGCCTCCGGCCGGATGGCCACCGTCGACGCCACGAACGGCTGGCGGGGGTCGCCGACGGCCCGGGCGAAGGCCTGGGCCACGAGCGAGGACCGGTTCACGAACGACTGCCTGGGCGGTGCGTCCCCGCCCACTGCCCGCTCCGCCCGGCGGGCCCGCAGCCGCCCCGCCACCGACGCGGCCGTGACGGAGGGATCGGCGAGCCGGACGTCGTCCGCCGCCAGCCCGGCCGCATCCGGGGCGCCGACGAGTCCGCCGGCGACGAACCGGTCGATGGTCATGCCGCCCACGTTCGGGCCCACGGCCACCCCGCCCAACCCGTCGGCGTCGTCCGTCGCCCCGGCACCCGCACCGGTCAGCCGGCGGGCCTCCAGCCCGGCATGGGTCTCGGCCCGCAGGTGGGCGACGCCCGGTACCACCAAGCCGGGTTCGACCGCGGGGTCGACCCCGGCGGTGGCCAGCCGGGCCGCGAGCACCTGCTGCACGGAGGACGGCGCCGGTGCCGGGGGGTTGAGGCCGTGGGGGCGGACGTTGCCGGCCAGGTCGACGAGCCAGGCCCGGAAGGCGTACGACCGGCCGAACCGGAGCCTCGGCAGCGTCCGGGGAGCGACCGTGGCCGTGATGACCACGGGCGTGACCTCGTCGGGGGTGGCCGTGGGGTCCTCCACCACCTCGTCGCCGTCCTCGTGGCGCACCCGCTTCCCCGGCCTGGGCGCGGACAGGCTCCACCCTTCCCACCCGAACACGGCCTCGTGGACGTGGACCGGGCTGTCGGGAACCCCCGAGGTCTCGCTCGCCGGCGTCCCCTGGACGAACCCCTCCTCGGCGGCGTCGTCGATGACGGTGCCGACACCGTCGACCACCACGTCGATCAGGCGGGAGTGGAGGCTGAACCAGCGCCCGGCGGTGTCGTCCCACGCCTCCACCCGCATCCCCCGGGCCACGTCCTCGCTGCCCAGTCGGTGATCGCCTCCCGCCTCGACGACACCCAGCAGGTCGCGCTGGCGGGTCATTCGGGCCTGGACGTCGAGCGCCTGGAAGTTGCGGACGACGGTGAAGCCGGTGGAGCGTTGCGCCGGGGTGGCGGCGTCGACCGGGTTGCCGTTCTGCTCGATGGCCAGCAGGCGGGGCAGGGTCCACAGCCAGCGCTCCATCTTGAGGGCGGCCCCGTCGGCCTCCATGTCGAGGAGGGCGAACAGGTCGGCGTTGCCCACGGCCAGGAGTCCCTGGACCCACTCGGCGGTCTCCGGGATCGTGACCAGGTCGTCGCCGAAGGCGTGGCACGAGGTCTTGGTGGACAGGCAGGGGCCGTCGTCACCGTCGACGGTGAGCCGGGCCGAGAGCCACGACGACTGCCGCAGCCGGTCGGGATCGGCGACGACCAGGTCGACGACCAGGCCGAGGGCACGGAGGAGGGCCGGGTGGTCGCCGGCGAGCGTGCACCGCTCGTGGAAGTCGGGCTCGGGCCGCGGCGGCCTCGGGCTCTTGCGGCCGGGTACTGGACGTTCGTGATATTCCTGCTCCGACTCGGGCCGCTCGTAGAAGCGGCGGGCCCGGTGCAGCTCAAGCAGTATCCGCCGCAGCGGGTCGCGCTCGCCGGCGATGACTCGCTCGATGATCGCCAGCGACTCGCCGCCCTCGAGCAGGTTGTCGAAGTCCTCGGTGCCGATCGACTCGTCGTAGATCCGCCGCCGCCCGCCGGCGGTGACGACCCAGCGGTACCACTCCGCAGTGAGGCCGGTCATCATCTTCACGAGGGGGTGGACGCCGGGGGCGGGCGGCGTGGTCGGGTCGGTGAACACGCTGGTGGCCTGGGCCGCCTTGGCCCAGTCGTGCACCTCCGCGGCCCGGAAGGTGCGCCACAGGCGGCGGTCCCACTCCGGTAGGGGCTGGCCTCGCACCGGGGTGCGCTCGGGGAAGGCGGCGTCCCACACGTCGGGCCGCACCGCCGCCAGCAGGGGCTCGCAGTCGATCACCCCGCCCTGGTCACGCAGCTCGATGGTGGTGTCGTCGGTCAGCGTCGTGGCCCAGCGGCGGAACAGGCGGTATTCGCGCAGCTCCTCCCCCGCCCCTGGGGGCGAGCCCGGTGTGAGCCGGGGCGAGATGAACAGCGACACGTGGAACTCGGCTCCCCGCCGGCAGGAGTGCGGCAGGGCGCAGACGGTGAAGACCTCGCCGGGCACCGTCACGCCTCCGCGAAGGCCAGGCAGTAGTCGGACCAGGGCGCGGACTGGCCGTTCTGCACGTCCATGACCTGGGCGAAGGTGGGGTCGCCGTTCGACCCCGCCAGCTTGCGCTCGACCTCGATCTTGACCGATCCGGAGAACACGAACACCTTGATCTGGACGGTGAGGCTGGCCTTGCCCACCATCTTGCCGGTGTCGAACTCGTAGCGCAGCTCCAGGTAGAGCTCGATCGACGCCGAGATGAGGCCGAGCACGTCGACCTCGCCCCGGATGCGCACGTAGCCGGTGAGCGAGCCCCTGGGCCCCTCCAGCCGCATGTAGATCCCGACCATGATCGACACCGACCCGGAGGCCACGCCCAGGTCGACGGCGAGGCACGCCCCCGCCTCGAGCCCCAGCTCCATGACGTCGAGGCCGTCGGGAGAGATGCGGATCCCGAACCAGCCCCCACCGCCGATCGCCATCACCGTGAGGGTGAAGGGCCGCTCCCGGGTGCAGAAGTTGAACCCGACGGTGACGGTCTTGCCCAGGAAGGGCACGTTGACGTCGGCGCCCAGGGAGATGTTGGCGAGGGTGAACACGCCGATGGCCACGCTCGGGAGGGTGAGCGTGAAGCCGGCGGTGACCCCCGCCGGGGAGACGTCGAGGAACGGCGGGTCGGAGAACCCGTCGAACGGGATCAGGTCCTTCAGCGTCTCCACGAAGGCGAGGACGCCGACGAACTCGATCTCGTGCATGACCACGTCGACATCGGGCTTGCCCGCGCTGCCCGACCGGAACGAGAGGTGGTCGAACGGGATGCGGATGAGGGGCGCGCCCGGCAGGAGGTGGAGGGTGAAGTCCTTCAGCTCGGCCAGGATCTCGACGCCGACCTCGCCCTTGCCGCTGACCCGTCCCTCCACGGCCAGGACCAGGCTGTCGACCTTCACCTCGACGATCGGCGACGTGATCGAACCGAAGGGATGGGCGGGCGACGGCCACGACTGGAGCTTCGGCTTCCACTCGAAGCGGAAGTGGGACTCGACGCCCGACTGGGCCAGCCCGTTGACCAGCCGGGCCAGGTCGGTGACCAGGTCGGCGGCGGCGAGCACCTGGCGGAGCACCTTGGCCAGGGCGGTGAGCTGGTTGCTGATGAGCGGCGGCAGGGTGGGCGCGGCCTGCTCCAGCTTGCCGACCGCGGCCTCGAGGGCGGTGATCGGCGCGGCCACGGCCGCCGCCACCGCGGCCTCGGTCTGGCCCACCAGGGTGGGCAGGACGCTCATGAACCCGTCGACCGCACCCTCCACCGCGGTCTTGGCCTGCTGGGCCTTGGCCAGCGCGTCCTGGGCCGCGTTCTGCAGCTCGGCCGTCTTGGACGCGGCCCGGGCCACCAGCTTGTTGGCCTCCGAGACCGCCTCGGCTGCCTGCTGCTTGGCCCGCTGCAGGTCGGCGACGAAACCCTCGGCCCGGTCGAGCGCCTCGTTGACCAGGCTGGGCGCCACCCCTCCCACCGCGTCGAGCAGGTCGAGCAGGTCGACGAGCCCGAACAGCTTGGGCACCGCCCCCTTCAGGAACTCCTTGGGGTCGAACTTCTGGGTGGCCATGCCGGCCACGTCGCCGACCGTGCCCGTGAGCCGGGAGAGGCCGGCGACGGGCTGGTC
Source organism: uncultured Acidimicrobiia bacterium (assembly GCA_963836205.1). Classification (GTDB taxonomy): domain Bacteria; phylum Actinomycetota; class Acidimicrobiia; order Acidimicrobiales; family AC-14; genus JAXDMK01. Next base: position 7,651 of record CAWIIV010000016.1, read on the forward strand.
GGGCGACAGGAACCCGCCCGAACGGTCGCTGCCGGCCGGTGCACCGTTGCCGAACTTGACGACAGGGAGGGCGGCCACCTCGTCGTTGGGGAGCTGCTTGAGGGCGTCGGACGTGACCGTCGCGGCCCAGACCTGGCCGGGATTGCCGGCGCCGGTGAACCCGAAGTCGAGGTACGGCTTGGCGTAGGCCACGGGCACCGGACCGACACCCGAGATCCGCTCCACCGCCGGCAGCCTCACCCGGGCCTGGGTCATCCGGGGGGTCGACGTGGCCGGCGGCGCGTGGGCGGTGCCCATGAGGGAGACCGACACGGTGTCGTTGGTGGTGTCGCCACCCTTGATGACCGGGGCGAACGCGATCTGCTGGCCGTTGGCGGGCACCTTCCGGTGTACGGACGCGGCGTACACGTCCTCCACCGCCTTGCGGTTGGCGGCCTTGGCCGTGAAGTGCTCGGCCACCCACAGCAGGGGTGTCGGCAGCTTCACGTGGCGGTGCTCGTGGTCGGCGCAATGGAGCACGAAGGGGAAGTCGGCACCGCCCACCCGGGGCCAGAAGAAGCTGTTCTGGAGGTTGCCGGGGTCGTCGAGCGTGGGGGTGACGAGCGGCGCCACCCGGATGGCGGTGAAGGGAAGGTTGTGCTGGTCGGCGTAGGTGAGCAGCGGCCGGCCGATGACCAGGAACTTGCGCTGGTACAGGCCCGCCACCGACGGGCTGACGTCCTTCATCTTGCGCTCGGTGAGCTTCACCAGGGCTGCCTGGTGGCCGCAGGGGAACAGGAACCCGGGGTAGACGACCCGCACGTACTGGTCGCGGCCGGCGGGGGCCTCGTGGTCCCAGGACAGGATCGAGGCGATGCTCGCGGCCGAGTAGGGCCCGGTGGTCCAGTCGCCATGGAGGTCGAGCCAGGCGCCCAGGGCCGACAGCCACAGCTCGCGGGCCTCGACGGGCTCGGGCGTCAGCAGCTTGCCGGCCTGGCCCACCCAGGTCTCGGCCGTCTGGCGCACGAGCATGTGGCGGTCGGCCCCGTCGAGCGACATGCGGAACGGGAACTGGTTGTGCTCGGCCTCCTTGAGCGTTTGCCACGCGCCCATGCCCTCCCGGTCGCGGGCCCAGACGGCACGCACCGTGCGCTGGGCGTCCGACCTCTCGTCGACCGCGACGGTGCCGTCGGCGCGCTCCTCCCGTATGCCCATGCGGGTGTGCCACAGCTCGACGTGGCCGGGGGCATCGGCGGCGCGCACCGGGTCCGCGGCATGGGCCCACCCGGCCAGGCGGCTGGGCGAGATGACGAGGCGGAAGGGGGCCTCGAGCGCGGTCTCCCCCGGCTCGGGGGGACGGCTGAGCGTCGGCCGGGGCCGGGGCCGGGGGCGGACGATGATCGGCGGCAGCACCACGTCGGCGAGGGAGCCGAGGTCGACGGTGCGGCCGGCGACGGTGCCGGTGGTGGTGGTGAGCAGGGCCCGCACCCGGCGCAGGTCGCGGGTGGTGGCGAGGAAGCTGTCGACGTCGGCCATCCGGGGTGGACGCATGACGCCGGTGGCCCGGGAGAAGACCGGACCCCGGTCGGAGATCACGGCCGCCAGTCCCCCGGGCAGCTGCAGGATCGGACCGACGCCCGGCCCGACCGCTGGCGGCGTGGTCGGGGCGGGGGTGGCGAGGGGGTGGACGACCAGCTGGAGGCGGCCGAGGGCGGCGAGGAGGCCGGCGGTGGAGAATTCGATGCTCTCGCCCTCGGGCATGTCGAACACCAGCCGGCTGGTCTTGGCCGGGAGGACCTGCACCGGCGGGACGGTGCGGGCGTCCTCCCCGTTCACGGGGTCGGCGGGGTCGGGCGCGGGGTCGGGGATCTCACTGCCGGTCTCGCCGGGGACCGCGGGCGGGAAGGGGAGCGGTTTGGGCGCCAGGCCCTCGTAGATGGCCTCCTCGGCCAGGTGCTGGTAGGCGAACCGGACAACCAGCCGGGCCGTCGCCCCGGCCACCGGGCGGAGGACGGGCGCGTCGGCCGACGACACCAACTCGCAGCCGGTGGCGGTGAACGAGAGGGCGACGAGGTCGGCCGGCCGGACGACGTCGACAGTGATGGCGGAAGCGTCCGCCTCGACTCCCGCCGCCCCCTCGCCGGGCGCCGCCCCGACCGCCCCCGCCTCGACCAGTCCGGATCCCGGAACGAGGCGCCAACCCGCGGCGAACCGATCGGCACTGACCGCCAGCACCGTCGCCCTCTTTCGCCGCCTCGTCGCAGCCGTGGCGCCCCCCTTATGCCGGGTTCGCCCAAACGATAACGAACGCCGCCGACATCGGGTAGGTCAGACCCGCAATTCTGATCCGCTACGGCACGATGGCTCCAACCTCGAATCGAGGTTGGAGCCATCTTCACCTCGTGCCGCGCCGGTGAGTCGTCCTACGACGACTCGCGGGCTACGGGTTGCAGGCGACGAGGTTGTCGGCCGTCCCGAGGAGGATTTCGAGGAACACGGGCTTCTGGCAGACGTCGGTGCCGGCCCCGCCGTTGAGGGTGTCGATTCCTCCGTCGAGCGGAGGGCCGCTGAGGCTGTCGTTGTCGGCGTCGCCGTTGATGGTGTCGGTACCGACGCCGCCGTTGAGGGTGTCGTTGCCGACGCCGCCGTTGAGGGTGTCGTCGTTGCTCTCGCCGTTCACGATGTCGTTGCCCTCACTGCCGCTGACCGTGTCGTCGCCGATGCCGCCGTAGAGGATGTCGTTCCCGGCGCTGCCGGTCATGGTGTCGTTGCCGCTCCCGCCGACGAGGATGTCGTCGCCGATGCCGCCGGTCAGGGTGTCGTTGCCGTCGTTGCCGTTGATGCGGTCGACGAAGACCGAGCCGGTGATGGTGTCGTTCCCGCCGTTGCCGTTGACCGTCTTGCCCGGGTTCGCCCCGCCGCAGTCGATGGTGTCGTTGGCCAGGCTTCCCGTCACGGTCGTGGCGGTCTGGGTGACGCCGAGGCTTGCGACGCAGTCGACAGCGGCGTGGGCGGCAGGCGCCCACGCGAAGATGCTGGTGGCCAGGATCACGGTGCCGGCGAGGAACGCCCTGCGGGCCCGACGGTGCTGGGAATGGATGCTCATGTTCGCTCCCTTGCGGGCGACGGATTGTCGAGAGAGTGGTCGTCGCCGCCACACGAGGACCTTACACCGGTATGACAACACTAGCAAATTGCTTCTAGAATAGAGCAGAATGTGTATCATGCACCTACATGTCATGCCAGAACATCACTTCTAGAACAAAACAGCTAAAGTTGGGGAGATGGCCAAATGGAGTTTCCTCACCAGTCACGCCCGGGCGCTCGTCTGCATCGCCCACGATCCCGGCCTCCGGCTGCGCGACATCGCCACCACGCTGGGCATCACCGAGCGCAGCGCCTACGCCATCGTCACCGACCTCACCAGGGACGGCTACATCGTCAAGGAGAAGGACGGGCGGCGGAACCGCTACCACATCCAGGGCGATCTGCCCTTGCCCGAGACGATCGGCCGGAGGCGAACCGTCGGCGAGGTGCTCGACCTGCTGACCGACGCCAGCGTTCCCCGCCCCACGGCCTAGCAGCGCACGCGGAGCTGACGGTTGGGGCGTCCGTCTCGCCGTTGGCTTCGAGGAGGTCCGAGGCCGGAGCTTCTGTCGCCGTAAAATTCCTGTGAAGAACTGACCGGACCGGCCCGATCGGGTTTCTAATGGGCGTATGCGTCGACCATCCCGTCAGGAGTCGGACCGGCAGCCGGTGGCCTCGGCTCTCGGGTCTTTGGCGGCGATCGGCGCAGCTGGACTGCTGGTGTCGGTCCGAGGAACGATCGACAACACCAACATCGCGCTCATCCTGGTGGTGGTCGTGGTTGCGGCCGCCGCCGGAGGGGGGCGCACGGCGGGAGCCGTCACCGCCGTGGTGGCGACCATGGCTTTCGATTTCTTCCACACCAAGCCCTATCTCTCGCTCACCATCGAATCGGCCGACGACCTGGAAACCACCATGTTGTTGCTGCTCATCGGGCTGGTCGTCGGCCAGCTGGCCCTCATCGGTTGGCGGCGGCGGGACGACGCATCCGAGGGGCGCAGCGATGTCGAGCGCCTGTACAGGGTTGCGGAGCAGGCGGCCGAGGGTGGCGCGACGGAGGACCTGATCATCGCCGTCCGGGCCGAGCTCGGCGAGCTCCTGTCGCTCGCCGACTGCACGTACCGGCCGGGACCACCACCGCCGGAGCTCCCGACCCTGTCGCCGCGGGGCTGGGTGGACGTGGGGCGGGTGCACCGGTCCACCGATGACGGGCCTCTTCTGCCGGAGTCCGGCTTCACCATCCCGATGCGCAGCCGCGGCCGGGTTGTCGGACACCTGGTCTGCGTGCCGCTCGAGGGCAGCGGCGTCTCGTTCGAGCGCAGGCGGGTCGCGATAGCCCTGGCCGACTGTCTGGCGATGGTGCTGGCCGTCGACGCGACCTCGACCCCGACCGGCTCCATCGAGCGGACCGCGAACCCGTAGCCACCAGCCCACGGGGGCCCGACCTCGGCCAGGCGGGCCGCGTCCTCCCGACCCTCGGGCCACCGGAGAAGGATGACGTCAGTCACCGGCGCCCTCGTCCGCGGGCTCGACGGCGGGCTCCGCCGGCTCGAAGCGGAAGCCGATGCCCGGCTCGGTGATGAAGTAGCGGGGATGCGGCGGGTCGGGTTCGAGCTTGTGGCGGATCTGGGTCATGAACACCCGCAGGTAATTGGTCTCCTTGCCGTAGTTCGGCCCCCAGACCTCACGCAGCAGCTGTTCGTAGGTGACCATCCGCCGGGAGTTCCGGACGAGGACCTCCACGATGTGCCATTGGGTCGGGGTCAGCCGCACCACCGAACCGTCCCGTCGAGCCTGCCGAGCGGCGAAGTCGATGGTGAAGTCGGGGGTGGTGACCACCGCCTGGCCCTCCGGCAGCACCGCCCGACGGACGGCGGCTCGCAGCCGGGCGAACAGCTCGTCCATCCCGAACGGCTTGGTGAGGTAGTCGTCGGCGCCGATGTCGAGAGCCTCGACCTTGACCGCCTCGTTCCCCCGTCCCGACAGGATCACGATGGGCACCGAGCTCCAGCCCCGGAGGCCCCGGACGACGTCGAGGCCGTCCATCTCCGGCAGGCCGAGGTCGAGGATCACCGCGTCGGGATGGTGCCGGGCGGCCAGCAGCAGTGCCTCTTCGCCCGAGCCCGCCAGGTCGACGTCGTAGCCCCGGGCGCGGAGGTTGATCTCGAGCGTCCGGCGGATGCGTGGGTCGTCGTCGACCACGAGGATGCGGCTCATCGGCCTCGGCTCATGCGGTCGACCCGTTGGCGACAGGGATGGTGATCACCATGGTCGTGCCCCCGCCGGGGGTGTCCTCCACCGTGACCTCGGCGCCCATGGCGTCGACGAAGCCCTTGGTGACGGCCAGACCGAGGCCTATGCCGTCGTGCGTTGCCCGGCCGCCGTCACCCAGGCGTTGGAAGGGGCGGAAGACGTTCTCCCGCTGGTCGATCGGGATCCCCGCCCCCCGGTCGACCACGTTGACCTCGATGGTGCCCCCCACCGAGCAGGCCTGGACCCGCACGCTCGTGCCGTTCGGAGCCCAACCGACGGCGTTGGCGATCACGTTGGCTAGCGCCCGCTCCAGCAGGGCCCGGTCGGCCCACGCCGGCGGCAGCCCCGCGGGGATCATCACCTCGACCGCCGACGGCTCGGCGCCCAGCGACGCCAGCGCGGCGTAGACGACCTCGTCGAGCGGGACCGGCTCCAGGCGCACGCCCAGCATCCCCGACTGGAGGCGGGTCATGTCGAGCAGGTTCGACACCAGGGCGCTCAGCCGGTCGACCTCCTCGTCGATCGTCGTGCAGAACGTCAGGACGGTCTCCCGGGGCCACTCGACGTCGTCACTGAGCATGCTGGTGGCGGCGGCCTTGATGTTGGCCAGCGGCCCCCGCAGATCGTGGGAGACGGCGGCGAGGATTGCGTCGCGCACATTGTTGGCCTCGGTGAGCACGGCCGCCGACGCCGCCTCGGCCTGCAGTCGCAACGTGGACTGGGCCAGGCGCAGCTGGGACACGAACGCCCCGAGGAGGCGACGATCCTCCGCCGCCAGCGGAGGGCCCGTGATCACCAGGGTGGACCCGCCGCTCAGCTCGGCCGAGTAGGTGGCGCCGTCAGGCGTCACCGGCACCCCGTCCCCAGCTGCCGCCTCGATCCGCCAGCCCTCAGTGGTGGGTGCCAACACCGCGGCGGCCTCGATGTGCAGGGATGCGGTCAACTCCCGGACCAATCGGTGGAGGGCCTCGCGGTCGAGGACCGCGGCTCCGGAGGCGAGGGCGGCCAGCGTCTCCGCTTCCGCCCGCCCCCGGGCCAGCTCGGCGCGGCGGCGGGCCAACTGGTCGACCAGCCCGCTGACCAGGGCGGCTACGGCCACGAACACCACCAGGGCTACCGCGTCGCGGGCCAGCGACAGGCGCAGGCTGCCGGTCGGCGCGAAGTAGAACCAGTCGGCCAGGAGGAAGGCGACGACCGACCCGACCAGAGCCGGCCGCATCCCCCCCAACAGGGCCACGCCGACCGGGGCCAGCAGCAGGAGCAGGAGCATGCCTGGAACCCCGACCGCGTCCTGGAGGGGCAGCAGCCCGACCGCCACCAGCGGCACCCCCACCAGGGCCAGGAGCCAGGCGATCACCTCCGACCGGTGCGGGTGCAGCCCCGGCCGCGCCCGGCGCAAAGGCCGGGGGCGCAGCAGACCCGACTCCGACCCCCCGCCCGCGGCCGGAGGCGCCGTCTCCGCGTCCGACGGCCCGGACGAGATGACGTGCACGTCGATGGGCCCACTGGCCGCGGCCTTGATGACCCGGTTGATCACCGAACCCCGCGTCAGCTCGGCCCAGCGGGACTGTTGCGACGAGCCCATGAGCAGTTGGGTCGCGTTCTCGGAGACGGCGAAGCGCACGAGGGCGTCGGCGACGTCGCCGCCGGTGATCTCGACGAACCGGCCCCCCATCTCCTCCAGAAGCTCCCGCCGGTGCTCGAGGAGCTCCTGGTCGGGACCGGCCAGCCCGTCGGCGTCGAGCACGTGCACTCCCACCAGCTCGGCATGGGACCGGGCGGCCAGGCGGGCCCCCCGGCGGACCAGCCGTTCCCCGCCCGGAGCACCGGTGAGGGCGACCACGACCCGCTCGCGGGTCTCCCACGGCTGGGTCAGGCCGTGGCGCTCCCGGTAGTCGTGCAGACCCTCGTCGACCCGGTCGGCCACCCACAGCAGGGCCAACTCCCGTAGGGCGCCCAGGTTTCCCACCCGGAAGTAGTGGCCGAGGGCGGCGTCGACCTTCTCGGCGGCGTAGATGTGGCCGTGGGCCATCCGCCGGCGCAGCGCCTCGGGCGTCATGTCGATCAGCTCGATCTGATCGGCGGCCCGCACGACGGCGTCGGGGACGGTCTCCCGCTGGGTGACACCGGTGATGCGCTCCACCACGTCGCTGAGCGACTCCAGGTGCTGGATGTTGACTGTGGAGATGACGTCGATCCCGGCCGCCAGCAGCTCCCCGATGTCCTGCCAGCGCTTCTCGTGGCGGCTGCCGGGGACGTTGGTGTGGGCCAGCTCGTCGACCAGGGCCACCTTGGGCGCACGGGCCAGGACGGCGTCGAGGTCCATCTCCTCGATGTCCAAGTCCCGGTACGCGATCACCCGCCGGGGGATCACCTCGAGATCACGCACCTGGGCCGCGGTGGCCGCCCGGCCGTGGGTCTCCAGGAAGGCCACGACGACATCGGTGCCGCGGTGCTTCCGTCGCCAGCCCTCGTTGAGCATGGCGTAGGTCTTGCCGACTCCGGGTGCCGCGCCCATGTAGATGCGCAGCTGTCCCCTGCTCACGGCGACTTGCTCACATCCTTCAGCTGATCTCGTCCAGGGCCAGGTTGAGGTTGAGCACGTTGACCCCATTCTCGCCCAGAAACCCCAGCGGGCGGGCCTGGGTGTGGTTGCCGACAAGGCGGAGAACCACGTCGACGGGCACCCCCCGGGCCTCCGCCACCCGGGGGGCCTGGAGGCGGGCGTAGGCCACGGAGATCTGGGGATCGAGGCCGGACGCAGAGGCGGTGACCGCATCCACCGGCACCTCGGCGTCGTCGGCCAACCCGTTCTCCTCCCGCACCGCGGCCACGCGCTCGCCCACCGCGTCGAGCAGCTTCTGGTTGGACGGCCCGAGGTTGGAGCCGCCACTGGCCAGGGGGTCGTAGCCTTCGCCGGCGGAGGACGGCCGGGGATGGAAGTACGTCGGCTCGGTGAAGTTCTGGCCCAGCAGCGACGATCCGACCGGCCGGCCATCCCGTTCCACCAGCGAGCCTTCGGCCCTGTCCTTGAGGAACAGCTGGCTCACGCCGGTGACCGCGAGCGGGTAGGCCAACCCCAGGAGCACGGTGAGCACCGCAGTGATCCTCAGGCCCGTGATCAGTTGACGACGCATCGGTCGGAACATGGCTAGACCCCCATGGCCGCGACCACGAGGTCGATGGCCTTGATGCCGACGAACGGGGCGACGAGGCCGCCCAGCCCGTAGACGAACAGGTTGCGCCGAAGCACGGCCGCCGCGCTCAGGGCCCGGAACTTCACGCCCCGCAGGGCGAGGGGGATCAGGCCCACGATGATCAACGCGTTGAAGATCACCGCGCTGAGGATGGCCGAGCGCGGGTTGTCGAGGTGCATGATGTTGAGGCGGTCGAGGGCGGGGAAGACGCCCGCGAACATGGCCGGGATGATGGCGAAGTACTTGGCCACGTCGTTGGCGATGGAGAACGTGGTCAGCGATCCCCGGGTGATCAGCAGCTGCTTGCCGATCTCGACGATCTCGATGAGCTTGGTCGGGTTCGAGTCGAGGTCGACCATGTTCCCGGCTTCCTTGGCCGCCTGGGTGCCGGTGTTCATGGCCACGCCGACGTCGGCCTGGGCCAGGGCGGGGGCGTCGTTGGTGCCGTCGCCGGTCATGGCCACCAGGTTCCCGCCCGCCTGCTCCCGCTTGATGAGGTCCATCTTGTCCTCGGGCGTGGCCTCGGCCAGGAAGTCGTCGACGCCGGCCTCCTTGGCGATGGCGGCTGCGGTGAGTGGGTTGTCGCCGGTGATCATCACCGTGCGGATGCCCATTTTCCGCAACTCCTCGAAGCGGGCGGCGATGCCTTCCTTGACGACGTCCTTGAGGTGGACGACACCCAGGACGGTGCGGCCCTCGGCCACCGCCAGGGGTGTTCCACCGCCGTTGGCGATCCGGGTGACGATGGGCTCGAGCTCGAGGGGGACCGTGCCCCCCTGGTCCAGCACCCACCGCTTGACTGCGTCGGTGGCACCCTTGCGAATCGAGCGGTCGCCGACGTCGAGCCCGCTCATGCGGGTTTGGGCGGTGAAGGCGACCAGCTCCGCGCCGTAGAGGTCGCGCTCGCGGATGTTGAAGCGCTCCTTGGCGAGGACCACGATCGAGCGGCCCTCGGGGGTCTCGTCGGCCAGGCTGGAGAGCTGGGCGGCGTCCGCCAGAGCTTGCTCGGTGACACCGGGCAGGGGGAGGAACTCGGCTGCCTGGCGGTTGCCGAGGGTGATGGTGCCGGTCTTGTCGAGCAGGAGCGTGTTGCAGTCACCCGCCGCCTCCACCGCCCGGCCCGACATGGCCAGCACGTTGCGCTGCACCAGCCGGTCCATCCCCGCGATCCCGATGGCCGACAGGAGCGCGCCGATCGTGGTCGGGATGAGGCAGACGAGCAGAGCCACGAGCACGACGATGGTCTGCTCCGCGCCCGAGTAGATGGCGAAGGGCTGGAGGCTGACCACGGCCAACATGAAGATGATGGTCAGCCCGGCGAGGAGGATGTTGAGGGCGATCTCGTTGGGAGTCTTCTGGCGGCTGGCCCCTTCCACCAAGGCGATCATGCGGTCGAGAAAGGTCTCACCCGGCTTCGACGTGATGCGCACCACGATTCGGTCGGACAGCACCCGGGTGCCGCCGGTGACGGCCGAGCGGTCCCCGCCCGACTCCCTGATCACGGGCGCCGACTCGCCGGTGATGGCCGACTCGTCGACCGAGGCGATGCCCTCCACCACCTCGCCGTCACCGGGTATGACCTGCCCGGCCACGACGACGCACAGGTCGCCGACAGCCAGGAGGCTCGACGGCTTCTCGACCAGGCCGTCGGGCGTGCTTATCCAGGCGAGGGTCTCCGATCGGGTCCTGCGCAGCGTGTCGGCCTGGGCCTTGCCCCGGCCCTCGGCCATCGCCTCGGCGAAGTTGGCGAAGAGCACGGTGAACCACAGCCAGGCGCTGATCAGGGCGGCGAAGCCGTCGGTGTCGCGGACTGCCAGGACGGTGGTGAGGACGCTGCCGACCTCGACCACGAACATGACCGGGTTGCGAGCCATGAGACGTGGGTCGAGCTTCACGACACTGTCCTTCACCGCCCGGCCGAGGATGGCCCGGTCGAAGAGCGAGCTCGCGCCGCGCCTGGCCGGGGGGAGGCCGCCGGTGCGGGGGGCCTTGGCCTCGCCGGCCGTTTTCACGTCTCGTGGGCCCACTAGACGTTTCCGATCAGGTGCTCGACCGCGGGGCCAAGGGCGACGACAGGGAAGTACGTCAGTCCGCCGACGATCAGGACCACCGCGGTCAGCAGGCCGGCGAACAGCGGCGTCCCCGTCGGGAACGTCCCGGCCGACACCGGCACCGGCTGCTTGCGCCCCAGCGATCCGGCAAGGGCCAGCACGGGCACCATCAGGAAGAAGCGGCCGACCAGCATGCAGATGCCCAAAGTGGTGTTGAACCAGTCGGTGTTGGCAGTGAGGCCGCCGAACGCGGAGCCGTTGTTGTTGGCCGCCGACGTGAAGGCGTAGGTCATCTCGGTGAGGCCATGGGGCCCGTCGTTGGTCAGTGAGCTGAGGGCGGACCTCCCCACCACAGAGATGCCGGTGAAGCTCAGGATGACGATTGGGACGAAGAGTATGGAGAGCACCACCAGCTTCATCTCCGGGGCCTGGATCTTCTTGCCCAGGTACTCCGGCGTGCGGCCCACCATCAGCCCGGCGATGAACACGCCGAGGAGGGCGAACACGAGCATCCCGTAGAGGCCGGACCCGGTGCCGCCGGGGCTGACCTCGCCCAGCATCATGTTCACAAGGGGGACGGCGCCGCCGATGGGCGTGTAACTGTCGTGCATGGAGTTGACGGCGCCGGTCGAGGTGCCCGTGGTGGAGGAGGCGAACAGCCCGGAGGCGGCGGGCCCGAAGCGGGTCTCCTTTCCTTCCATGTTCCCGCCTGACTGCGCCGCAGTGACGTCGTCGTTGGCGCCAAGGGCGGTGAGCTTGCTGTTGCCGCCGGCCTCCATCGGCATGACGACGAGGGCGGCCGCAAGCCACAGGGCCGTCATGGCGCCCAGAACCACAAAGCCCTGGCGCTTGTCCTTGGTCAGGATTCCGTACATCCACGGGAAGGCGAAGGGGACCGAGAGGATCAGCCACAGCTGGAACATGTTGGTGATCGGGTTGGGGTTCTCGAACGGATGGGCGGAGTTGGCGTTGTAGGGACCTCCACCGTTCTGGCCGAACTCCTTGATCACCTCCTGGCTGGCGATGGGCCCGCCGGTGATCGCCTGCTCGTCCCCCTCGACGGTGGCCACCGTGCGGGTGCCGTGGAGGTTCTGGATCACGCCCTGGCTGACGAGGAAGAGGGCGCCGACGAAGGCGAAGGGGAGCAGGACCCGGGTGCAGAAGCGAACCATGTCGACCCAGAAGTTTCCGATTGTGCTGGTCCGGCGCCGGGTGAGGCCGCGGATCAGGGCGATGGCGACCGCCGCCCCGCACGCGGCCGACACGAAGTTGTGGAAGGCCAGGCCGGCCATCTGGGTGAGGTGCGACATCGTCATCTCGCCGGAATAGGCCTGCCAGTTGGTGTTGGTGGCGAAGCTCACCGCGGTGTTGAAGGCCAGAGCCGGCGAGACCGCAGCCAGGTTGTTGGGGTTGAGCGGCAAGTGGTTCTGGAGGCGGAGCTGGGCGTAGAAGACGAGCAACGAGGCCAGACTGAAGGCGAGCAGGGAGAGGGCGTAGACGGTCCAGCGCTGCTCCCGGTTGGGGTCGATCCCGCCGGCCCGGTAGATCACCCGCTCGACGGGCCCGAAGATCCGGTCGCCGGGCGCCTTGTCCCCGCCGAACACCTTGGCCAGGTAGCGGCCGAGGAGCGGCGTCGAGATCACCAGGAGGGCGATCAGGAAGACCAGTTGCGCCCAGGCGGCGGCGGTCATCAGAGCTTCTCGGGGGCCACGAGGGCGTACACCAGATACCCGGTGACCAGGATGGCGAGGATGAGCGCGACCACGTTGTCGTAGCTCGTCATGCCGCCACCCCCGTCTCACCCTCGGACGCCGGACCGGGCGCCTCGGGGGTCTCGACGGTCGCCAGGTCGGCCCCGCCGACGATGCGCTCGCAGACCTTCACCAGCCCGACCGCAACTGCGAAGAACCCGAGGATCAGGGCCACGAAGATCACGTCTGCCATGCCGCCACTCTCAGCCCCGGGATCGGCGACAACAAGGCTCTTGAGGGCTTCTTAGCGGCTGGGCGTGCGCTCTTGTCGGATCCTTAACGGCGCGGTACTCATCCAGCAGGTGTAGGGGCCGGCGGCCGTCAGGTCGGCACCCGCAGGTGCCCCACGCAGAACGTCGACGGCGCCGGCATCGACGTGGGCCGGAGCTACCGGGTGGCCGTCAACTCCTTCCTGCGCACCGGCCGCGGGATCAAGCTTCAGTTCCTGAGCCCAGACAGTCCCGAGATCACCGTCGTCGGCGAGCACGGTGACATCCGCAAGGCGCTCATTGCCGAGCTCCAAAGCTGACGCGTCGCCCCCGTTCGAGCTTCGCTCACCAGGAAGTAGCTCCACGGGCGCGGCGGCCACCCCGAGCCTGAGCTCGCACGGCCTCCCTGCCCCGCACCTCGACGGCGCGAACGCTCGTTGGGAGTGCCGTGGTCGTGCGTGAAGAAACAGCGCATCGCAGCGCGCGGGTGATGACCAAGGGCTGGATCCAGGCGGTCGTGCTGGTCAGCCTCTTCGGCTTCACCGTCCTGGGCTTCATGGCCGCCCGGACCTACCAGGCTGAGCCACCGATCCCCGACCGGGTGGTGACGACTGCGGGCGCCCTCATCTTCACCGGCGAGGACGTCCGCCGGGGCCAGGAGGTGTTCCTCCGCAACGGGCTCATGCAGTACGGCTCGATCTTCGGCCACGGCGGCTACCTCGGCCCCGACTTCACCGCCGACTACCTGCACCGCGCCGCCACCGACTTCGAGAAGGCCTACGCCGGGGTGGTCGCCGACCCCCGCCAGCAGACGGTGGACGACTTCGCACCAACGCCTACGACGGCGAGACCCGGACCCTCGTGCACACCGACGCCCAGGCGGTTGCCTTCGAGGTCCTGGCCCGGCACTACCACGACTTCTTCGCCGATCCGGGGCGGCCGGTCGAGCTCGCCGTCCAGGCCGCGCTGCTCGTCCTCGTCGGCACCCGCATCACCCGCCTGGTCAGCCGCTACCGATCCGAAAGATCGGCGGGCGGGCCTGGGTGACCGGCGTACCTGCGCCTCCAGGCCCACCGGAGTCGCGGCAACACCCGTCCCGAAATCCGACAATTCCGATAGGATCCGCGCAACCGAGCCGGCGACCACCTTTCAGCGAACAGGGGTGCCGCGGGGCCTCGTTCGCCGCAAGGGGTGTCCGCGCCGTCCGAATCGGTGTCCGTGAGCAAGGGACTCGACGCCATGGCTCGCTTCCTGATGGGGGACGCAGCCAGGCGTGACACCTTGGCGCGGGTGACGGAGGCCGCCCTCGAGGCGTTGCCCGTGGCCGACATGGCCGGGATCACCATGGCGGTCGACGGCCAGCCGGTGACAGATGTGTTCACCCACGACCTGGTGCGGGAGATCGACGCTCGCCAGTACGAGACCGGCGTCGGCCCCTGCCTCGACGCCTTCCGCCATGGCCAGGTTTTTCGCATCGACTCGGTCGACGAGGATCGGCAGTGGCCGTTGTTCAGTGCCGCAGCCGCAGCCAGGGGGGTGCGGAGCACGCTGTCGCTGCCGATGGTGGCCGGACCGGATTCTGTCGGGGCGCTCAACCTGTACTCCCGCACGGACATGGCCTTCACCGACGACGCCGTGACCCTGGGCATGCAGTTCGCCACCCAGGCCGCTCTCGTCCTGGCCATGGGCGACGCGGGGCCACCGGTCGGGCGAGCAGCCCAGCTGGCGCGATCGGTCGACGCCGTCATCGCCCGGCTCATCCGGGCCTCCACCCGGTTGGCGCCGGGCGACCTCGGCCGACTGGTCGCCAACGAGACCCGGCGAGCCGGGCTCTTCGACGTCACCATCTTCCTGGTCGATCTCGAGCAGATCCGTCTCAGCCCCCTGTCTCCCACTCACGGGTTCACCGACATCGACCTCGACACCACCATCGCCGGGCGGGCCTACCAATTGGAACGGCCGTTCGTGGTCCCGAGCGGGCAGGCCGGTGTCGGTGTCTGGGTCCCGTTGATCGACGGCGCCGAGCGCCTGGGGGTCCTCTACCTCAGCAGCTCGGCCGTCTCCGACGAGCTCCTACGCCGATTCGAGGACCTGGCCGGGGAGGTGTCGGAGCTGATCGTGTCCAAGTCGCAGTACGGGGACGCGTTGGTCCTGGCCCGGCGTCACCAGCCGATGACGCTGGCCGCCGAGCTCCGGTGGGCGATGCTCCCGCCCACCACCTTCAGCGCCGAGCGGGTGGGCCTCGCCTGTGTGCTGGAACCGGCGTACGAGGTGGCGGGCGACGCGTTCGACTACGCGTTCGACGACGGGATCCTTCACCTGGCGGTCATGGACGCAATGGGCCACGGCCTGGAGGCGTCCCGGCTGGCCAACCTGGCGATCGCCGCCTACCGCAACGCCCGGCGGCGGGGCCTCGACCTCCCGGGCACCTACCGCCTCGTCGATGACGCTCTCCACGACCAGTTCGGCGACGAACATTTCGTCACCGCTCAAATGGCCACCCTCGACACGGGCACGGGCGTCTTGCGCTGGGTCGACGCCGGGCACCCGCGGCCGCTGCTCCTCCGCGGGCATCGGGTCGCCTTCGAGCTGCGCTGCGAGGCAACGGTCCCCATGGGGATGGGGGGCGTGGATCCGGTCGTGACGGAGGTGGCCCTCGAGCCCAACGACGCCGTCCTGTTCTTTACCGACGGCATCGTTGAGGCGGGCTCGCCCGGGGGCGAGCGTTTCGGTGCCGACCGCCTGATCGACCTCACCCGCCGGGCGCTGGCCGACCGCCAGACCCTCTCGGAGACGGTTCGGCGCCTCGTCCGGGCGGTACGGGCCCACCGCGAGGGACCGCTGGCCGACGATGCCACCATCCTCTGCGTCGACTGGCACCCGAAGGGCTAGGGGCGCAAGCCAAGTGCGACCGTCATCCGTAGGAGAGGCACGTTCCTCGAGAATGGAGACGGATATTGCGTAAGACCCTTGCCCGAATCGGTGCCGCGGTGGTGACGGTCGCCCTGGTGGTGGCGGCCAGCCAGGGAGTGGCCCTCGCCGGCCTCGTCCTCACCGGGGCGGACTGATTCCCCCTGGCCAGCTGGTCGCCGCGGCCGGGCCCGCTACGTTGAGTCTCAGCCGGCCCGGACGTGTTCCTGCTCGGTTGCCCTAGCTTGTCCTTGCCGCCCTCGTCCTTCGCCTGGGCGTTGGAGATCTTGGCCGCTCGCTCCTTGGACATGCCCTTGTCCCTCAGGGCTTCGTAGGTCTTGGGCTTCTTGACCGAAGGTCCGGGTGACTTCTTGCCGGGCATCTCGTCCTCCTCACAGAGTTGACCTCGTCGCCAGTGTCCCCGGCGTCGCCTGGCGGCACACGCCGATGACAGGCTCGAGGGGGGGAAGGCACTGCCACCGGCGTGCGCGCTGCGACATGGGCGCCGACGCGACATCGATTGACATGCTCAACGCTCGTAGCCCTGACCGGCTTCGCTCGACGGCGGCTGGGTACGGAGAGAGCCATGAACGACCCGGCCCGGCCCCCCGATCACGGCACCGCCTTCACCGCCTTGATCAGCCATGTCACCCGATGGGTCGGGTCGTTCCCGGCCGTCGGCCTTTCCCTCGGACTCGTCGCCGTGTGGGTCGTAGGCGCGTTCTTCGTCGAGGGCCACTTCGCCAACAGCACGTACCAGTTCGTCGTCACCGCAGGCACCACGATCGTCACCTTCCTGATGGTGTTCATCATCCAGAACACACAGAACCGGGACGACCGGGCCGTCCAAGCGAAGCTCGACGCCCAGAGCGAGATCCTGCGCCTGGTGGCGGAGAAGGTCGGTGTCGAGGATGCTCAGCATCTGCTCACCCAGCTCGTCGGCGTCGAGGAGGCGCCGCAGGATGTGATCCGGGCCAAGCAGGAGCGGGTCCGTCGGGCTGTGGGCACCGGCAGCCCGGGATAGTCTCTACACCAATACCACCGCCACCACCGTCGACGGATTGACCGGCTGGGGACGCCGGAGTTCGCTCACGTTAGGGCGCCCCCGGAGCGGGGAATTGCTCTGACGACGCTCGGGTCGCAAGGAGGCGTGAAGTCGGAGAGTAACGATGCTGCGGAGATGCCCACCGAGGTATCCAATCGGATTGGGTTCTTCGATCGTTTCGCCGGTTCGGCCTCCCGTGTGGCCAGCCGAGCGACGTTCTTCGCCTTCTGGGTGCTGCTGATCGTGATCTGGGCGCCGTCGATCCTGGTCATCGGCAATGTCGACACGTGGCAGTGGATCATCAACACCGCCACCACGTGCATCACATTCCTCATGGTGGCGCTCCTGCAGAACAGTCAAACGCGCGCCGATCAGGCGGTGCAGCACAAGCTCAACGCCATAGCCAACGGACTCGGCGACCTGATGGCCCATATCGCCGATCACGGCGAACAATCCGAACTACGGGAGGACATGGCAGAGCTTCGGGCCGCCGTTGGGCTCGAAGAGCAGGAGAGTACCGCCGACAACCGCGCCGATTCCGCCTCCACCAACGGATCAGCGGTTTCCGCTTCCCGCTGACTCGCGAGCTTTTCTGTCTGTCGCCAGCGCCCACCTCACCGGCATCGATCCAACTGACGCCGATCTCACTCGCGCCAATCATGACTGGCCGCCATTGTCGCCAGTGCCGGCCTTCTCCAGAGGCAGGTGCTTCATCATTCTGTTTGGCAACGAGCGTTTGCGTACGACTTCACGTCGCGAGCGGATTGCCTCAGGTGGTGGCTGTCACATTCGCCGTGTACTCGCCTACGCAACGCCCTCCCCCGTTTGCGATCCATCTTTCTGGATGCGGTTGGCTACGGCAGGTCTCGACCCGGGACCAGAACCCAGACGGCCAGCGAGACGCTCCTGTCGTTGCCGGCTGTGAGGAGATCCTCGTAGACAAGGCGAGTGGCAAGCGGGCCCGCCGTCCGGCACTGGATGAGGCGCTCGTGTACGAAGAGCTGCCGATGGTCGTCGAGCGCATACCGTCCAGCAGATCGCCGAAGAGTTCGGCGTCACCCGTCTTGCGATCTACCGACACCTACAGTCGCGGACCTCACCCTCCGCGGCGGCGCCGCTGGGTGCCTCCTCGGGCCAGCACGCGCATCGGCCCGAAACGTCGTGTACTGCGCGTCACTACCGGAAGCCGCTTGGCGAAAAACGATTAGCTAGGCTAATTAGCTTGGTAAAGTAGTTGCCATGGCTGCCACGACCGACGTCCGACCACCCACGCCGACCCGACGGAGACGGCCGGCCGGCTGCGGTTGAGCGCCACCCGGTTGGCCCGCCGGCTGCGGCAGGAGGCCGACGCCGGCCTCACGCCGAGCCTGCTGTCGGCCCTGGCCGTCATCGACTGCCACGGTCCCCTCACCCTGGGCGCCCTTGCCGACCACGAGCGGGTGGCACCGCCGTCGGTCACCAAGCTGGTGGCCCGGCTGGAGGCCGACGGGCTGGTGGCGCGCTCGCACGACGCACGACGACCGGCGGGTCACGTGGGTGGCGACCTCCGAGAAGGGGGTGGCGCTGGTGGCGGAGTCCCGCCGGCGCAAGACCGCCTGGCTGGCCGGCCGCATCGGCACCCTCGAACCCGACCAGCAGCGCCGGCTGGCCGACGCCCTCGACGTGCTCGACGCCCTTACGACGGACGGTCCATGACCCGGTTCCGCCGCGCCACCAACGACACCTTCCGGTCCCTGGGCGTCCGCAACTTCCGCCTGTTCTTCGGCGGCCAACTCGTCTCCCAGATCGGCAACTGGCTGACCCTCGTCGCCCAGACCCTCCTCGTCCTGAAGCTCACCGACAGCGGGGTCGCCCTCGGCCTGCTGGCCGCGGCCCAGTTCGGGCCCGTCCTGGTCCTGGGACCGTTCGCAGGGACTGGTCGCCGACCGGTCCGACAAGCGCAGGCTCCTGCTGGTGGTGCAGGGCGCTGGCCATGGGCCAGTCGTTCTGCCTGGCCGCCCTCGCCTTCGCCGGCACTCCCCCGGTGGCGGCCATCTACGCGGTGGCCTTCGTCGGCGGGCTTGACCGTCGCCTTCGACAACCCGGCCCGGCGGTCGTACGTCGTCGACCTGGTGGCGGAGGACGACATCGGCAACGCGGTGAGCCTCAACAGCGCCCTCATGACCGGGTCGCGGGTGGTGGGTCCCGCCCTGGCCGGCCTGCTCATCACGACGGTGGGCTTCGGGTGGGCGTTCCTGCTCGACGGGCTGTCGTACGTGGCCGTGCTGGCCGGGCTGTGGCTGATCGACCCGACCCAGGTCCGGGCGGCGCCGGTGACCCCTCGGGGCAAGGGCCAGGTGCGGGAGGGGCTGCGCTACGCCCGCAGCGTTCCCGAGCTGTGGATCCCGCTGGTCATGATGGCCGTGATCGGCACCCTGGCCTTCAACTTCCAGACCGTGCTGCCCCTGTTCGTCACCCGTGACCTGGGGGGGAGCACCGTCACCTTCACCCTGCTGATGTCGGTGGTGAGCGCGGGGTCGCTGGTGGGGGCGCTGGCCACCGCCCGCCGCCGGCGCATCGACATCCGCATGGTCGGCGTGGCCGCGGTGGCCTTCGGCGTGGCCATCGGGTGCCTGGCGGTGGCGCCGAACCAGCCGGTGGCCTTCGCGGTGGGCCTGGTCATGGGCGTGTCGAGCATCGCCTTCATGACCGCGTCGACGGCCATCGTGCAGCTGACGGCGGCCCCGTCGATGCGAGGGCGGGTCCTCGCCCTGCAGTCGATGCTGTTCCTCGGGAGCACGCCCATCGGCGGTCCCATCGTGGGCTTCATCTCCCAGCACTTCGGGGCCCGCTACAGCCTCGCCCTGGGGGCCGTGGGGACCGTGGCGGCCGGTGTCTTCGGGCTGCTCAGCGTGCGCCGCCATGCCCGCCCGGTGGAGGTGGTGGAACCTCTGCCGCTGGCTGTCGCCACCGAGCCGGGCGACCTCGACCCGCTGGTGACGTCCCGGGCGTCCTGACCCGGCGGCGAGCGTGAGATCTGCGCCGAACCCGCACACCGCGCCAGCAACTTCTCGACACCCCATCCGTAGCCTTGACGGACATGCGGTTCGTGTACCTGCGGGCGAGGATGATCCGCCACGTCGGCGGGCCGAGACGGGCCCTGGTCGCGGCCGCGCTGGGGACGACGGCCGGGCTGCTCGCCTTTTCCGGGTCGTGCGTGGCGGCGGCCCGGCTCGACGCCCGCATCCGCAATCCGGACGGGATCCCCATCCGCCATGTCGACGGTGAGCCGGTGCTCGACGCCTCGTTCGAGCTCTTCACGTCGCGCAGCCCCGATGGTGCCTTCCTGACCGTCATGCGTCGCCCCCTCGACCGGCGGCCGAGGACATGATGCTGCTCGTGGTCGATGAAACGGGGACGACCGTGGGGCGGATGATGGGGGCCCGCGCCGGCGGGCGCATGGACGACCTCGGCTGGCGGGACCCGAACACGCTGTGGGTCAGCGTCGTCGAGTACCCCGGTCGGTGCCTCGGTGCCTACGTCGCATCGGCCCCGACGTGGGAGTTCGTCCCGGACGACTGCGGCCGGCGCCCGGCGGACGCGGGAGCCACCCGGCTGCAGCGGTGCGCGCCCTCCCCCGACGGTGTCCTACGGGCGACCGCCAGGTACGACCGGACCCACGGCTACGACTTCATGGACGCGCCGACACCGATCCCCGACGTGCGCATCGAGGACTCCGATGGTCGGTTCCTGGCCCAGCTCGGCGGGCTCAACCTCGTCGGCTGGACGATCGAGGGCGCGCTCATCGTCGTCTCGGACTCCGACCACCGTCCCCACGCCATCTCCCGGGCCGAGATCGACGAGATCGTCAGCGACCGGTGAGTGCAAGATCGCCGGCAGCCCCGCTAACCCTTCGGTCCGGACGCGAAACCGCCGCCCCCACGGGGCGGCGGATTTCACATCTCTGAAGAGACGACGCCTGCGCACGGGTCCAAACTGGGACGCCCCGAGCAGGCGAGGGAATCTCTAGGATGGGGCTTGGCGGCTGACCGAGTCCGCTGATTCCTGCGACGCCTCGGCCGTGCCGCCGGTGCCGTCGGGCAACGGCGTGACGTCCTCGGGAGTCGTGCCGCCCCCGGTGTACTTGTTGGGCCCCGGCGAGTAGGGGCCGCCCTGGGGGATCTCGTCGCGAGTCGAGTCAGTAGCCATGTGTGAACTCCTTGTCTGGCTCATCGAACGTATTCTTGAGCCACTAAGAGACCTACCCGGGAAAGCAGATGACGAAACGGGCTTTCTGCCGCACGGTCCCTCGGCACCTCCTCTGACCTGCGGTGATGTGTTCGCAGGGTCGATCGATCTCCGGCCGTCGTTAACTGAATGCTTGAGCGAAGACTCCCAAAATGAAGACGATGATTTCAGTTCGATGCTCCCCCGGAGGGTCTCCATATCGGTCGTCTCGTGGTGGCCCACCGTCGGCGGATCAAGCGTCGAGCCCGGTCCTCGAACGAGCCTGCGTCGGGGTCTGGGCCACGGCCACTGCCGCCCGATCACGGGGCCGGGTTGGAGGGGGCAGCGACCGTTTCGTCGCCGATCGCCCCCGTGAGTCCCTCGGCGAGCGCCTGGCGGGCCATCGACGTCGCCGTGTCGAGGGCGGAGGCGGCCGACACCGGCACGTCGGGGATCACACCGGTGCCCTCCCAGTCGGTCCCCGTGACGGGGCTCACTGCCCGCCCGGTCGGAAGCAACATGTCGAATCCGAGAACGAGCGGTCCGGCGTCGCTCAGGTGGGCGCCCCCGGCTGTCGTCTCCCCCACGATGGTGGCCCGCCCGAGGGCCTGCAGGTCGTAGGCGAACGCCTCCGCGGCCGAGAAGGTGAATCTGCTGGTCAGGACGTAGACAGCCTTGTCGGGGCCGAAGCGCGGCCCGACGACGTCCCGCTGCGTCCAGAGCTGCTCGGGGAGCACTCCCTGTCGCCGGTAGATGTCGTTGAGGTGCACGGGCTCCTCCCCGAAGAGATAGGAGCTGATCAGGGCCACGATGCGCGGGTCGCCACCGCCGTTGTCCCGAAGGTCGAAGATCAGGGCATCGGCGTCGTGCACGGCCGCCATCGCTTCCGCCACCGCCGCCTCCACTCCCTCCGCGGGAACGAACCCGGTCAGGTTGATGTAGCCGACGTTGCCCGGAAGGCGGTCGACGCGGCTCGAAGCCGAAATGGGCCCGCTCCGCCATCTGCTGTTGGTCGGGCGGCGACCCGACGGGGCCGAGCGCGCCGAAGAAGTAGTCGACGTGCAGGTGCTTGTCGTGACTCACCTCCTGGAGGTGGGCCGTGAGGAGCCGGGCCAGGGCCGGGCCGCTGGTCACGTCGTCGTACTCGTGGGCCGCCTGGCGGGCGCGAACGGCTCGCTCCATCTCCTCGGCCCGGTCCGGGAAGACGTACCCGTCCCGAATCCGGGAGAGCACGGCATCGATCACCTGCCCTCGGGTGGTGGCATCGAGACGGATGGGGTCCTCGGCGATGCCGAGGGCGGCGGCGTCGACCGGAGCGGCCAGCGGACCGAGTCCGGACCCCTCGATCTGGGTGTTGGCCAGGAGTGCGACCGTGACCGACGCGTAGGGAAAGAAGGTGAGGCTGCCCATGAAGCCGTTGATGGAGCCGGAGTCGAACTCCGCGGCGTGGCCCTGGAGGGGAGCCATCGTCAGGCCGAACCCGTAGGGCTCGGTGGTCCCGTCGGCCAGCTCGGTGGGCGTCGTCATCAGCCGGTACGACGCGTCGGAGACGACTCGCCCGTCGCGCAACGCCTGACTCCAGGTCAACAGGTCACCCACCGTCGAGCACAGCCCCCCGGCGGCGAAAGGCACCGCCATCTCGATGGGCGGGGCGTCGACCAACTCCCCGTCGGCCACTGCGTAGCCACGGGCCTGTCCCGACCCCTCCGGCCCGTCCGGGCAATACGACGTCTGCCGCAGTCCGAGGGGCTCGAGGACGTGGTCGTCGAGGTACGAGGCGTAGCTGCCGCCGGTGACCCTCTCGATGACGAGCCCGAGGAGGACGTAGTCCGAGCTCGAGTAGCGGAAGCGCTGGCCCGGGTCGAAGTCGAACGGCTGGGCGGCAATCAGGTCGACCACCGACTGGAGGGTGGTGCCCGCTTCGGCCCGGCCCCCCGGCAGGTCGGTGTGGTTCCTGATCCCCGACGTGTGGTTGAGGAGGTGCCGGACGGTGACGCGACGTCCCTTGCTGGGGAAGTCGGGAAGCGACGTGGCGAGGTCGTCGTCGAGGCTGAGCTGCCCCGCCTCGACCAGCTGGAGGACGGCGGCGGCGGTGAACTGCCTGGTGAGGGAGCCGATGCGGTAGACGGTGTCCTCCGTCGCCGGGATCCCTCGGTCGACATCGGCCAGGCCATAGCCCTTCGACACGACGGTCCGCCCATCTCGGACGACCGCGATCGACATGCCCGCCAGCGGACCGGCGACGAGTCCTTCCGCGGCCAGGGCGTCGATCCGTTCCTCGAGGCTGGCGTCGGCCTTCCGTGAGCCCTGGCCGCAGGCGCCGAACGCCACTAGGGCGACGGCCAGGAAGGTGACGACGGCGGCCTGGCCCCGCACCCTGCGCCCCGTCGTCATCGAAAGCCTCCGCTCGTCGGCCTTGCCACCCACCCTGACGCCCGGCCGGCCGATTCTGTTGCCGGCCGGGACGCCTCTTGATCTAGAAGGAATCGGCGGTTCGTGTCAACGCGCTTCGGCTACACGAGGGGTCGGAGGTAGTCGCGGAGGGCGGCGGTGGACTCGGCCGCGGTGTCGTCGTCGTTGGCCTCGCCGACGGCGGTGGCCAGCTCGTGGATCCGGCGCCACACCGACCGGTCGACCCCGTACGGGGGCAGGGTGGCAGCCACCACGGTGACGAGGTCGTCGAGCTCGACGCCCAGCTCCGGGTCCCAGGGGGTGTGGTGGAGGCGGTCGGCGACGACGAAGAGGTCGGACATGGCCGCCTGCGCTTCCTCCCCCCCGTCGGCGTCGGGATCGAGCCCGTCCTCGACGACGCCCGCGACATCGGGATCGCCCACCCGCACCGCCTCGGCGTCGGCGTCGGACACCTCCAGGTCGTCGAGGATCCCGTCGACGACCTCCTCGGCGGCCTCCGGCACCGCCAGCACGATTCCCGGCTCCCACCGGTAGAGGATGTCGTCGTCGACGAGGGCGGCGACGAGGGCGGCCCGGTCGGTCACCGGCCACTCGTCGAGACCGTAGGTGACCTCGGCGTCGGACGGCGCCAGCATGGGCGGGGGGTCGGCCACGGCCACGCCGCAGTCGGAGCAGATCGGGCCGGAGTCGAACCACTCGCCCCGGAACTTGTGGGGGAACTCGGTTCCGCAACGCGGGCAGTAGAGGATCATGGCGCCGCCGTCAGCCTAGGCCCAGCCTGCGAGCTCGGCCACGACCGGCAGGTGGTCGGAGAGGACCCGCCGGTCGACGTCGGCGGCGACCACCCGCAGCCCGCTCCCCCGCCCGACGAACACGTAGTCGATGCGCCGGACGAGACGGAGCACGGCGTTGGAGGTGAAGCCGTCCTCGTCGCCCCGCAGCTCGGCCCAGGCGTCGACGAAGTCGGCTTTCACGATGGCGATGACCCCGGCGGTGGGCCGGGCGTTGAAGTCACCGAGGAGTACCGGGCGACGGTCGTCGATGTGATCGAGCACTGCCTCCGCCTGCGCTTCCCGCTCGCCGTCGGTGGCGTTGGCGGCGAGATGGGTCACGAAGACCGTGATGCTGCCGCCGGCGCCGGTGTCGACGACCGCCCGGAGGAGCACCCTGTCCTCGATCGACGTCTCCAGGCGGGACGGGGGCAGCACCCAGTGCTCGATCCGGCCGAGGGGGTGGCGGCTGAGGATGGCGTTGCCGAACGGGACGCACGACGCCGGCAACGGGGGCGTGAACCCGGGGCAGGGGCGCTTGGTTTCGACGTAGGCCGGGTTGTCCCACCCGAGGGTGCTGCTCACGGCCGCGGCCTGGTCGAGGGTGACCTCCTGCAGGCCGACGACGTCGGCCCGCTGGGTGGCGACCACGTCGGCAAAGGGGGCCATGTCGGCCGCCGCCAGCGGGCCCGCCTGCGCCTGTCCCCGCTGGAGGTTCCACGTCATGACCCGGATGGCCGGCGGCGGGGCCGACTCCGGCGGTGGCGGCTCGGGCGTGCCTCCCGACCCCGAGCCCGACCCGCACGCGGCCGACGTGGCCAGGGCGACGGCCAGCGCCAGGCGCCCGGGGAACCTCAACCGGCGGGCAGGCGAGGGTCGAGGGTGAGCAGCCCGTGGGCCACCCGGCCGTCGCCCACCAGGCCCGGGGTCGTCAGCCGTCGGCGTAGCGGCGGGCCTGCTCCACGAAGGCGTCGAAGATGCCCCGCTGCTCGGGGAGGTCTTCGAGGATCTCGGGGTGCCATTGCACGGCGAGGAACGCCGAATCTCCCTCGGACTCGACCGCCTCGACGGAGCCGTCGTCGGCCCAGGCCACCGCCCGAATGCCGGTCGCCAGCCGGTCGATGCCCTGGCGGTGGATCGAGTTCACCGCCACCTCCGTCTCTCCCAGGGCCTCGGCCAGGCGGCTGTGGGGCTCGATCTTGATCCGGTGCGACCCCTCCCGCCACTGGCCCGGGTTCCAGTGGAACTGGCCGGTGGCGGCGGAGACGTCCTGGAGGAGCGTGCCCCCCAGGGCGACGTTCATGAGCTGCATGCCTCGGCAGATCCCGAGGACCGGAAGCCCGGAGGTCAGGGCGTCCTCGAACAGGGTGATCTCGAAGGCGTCGCGCTCGGGGTTGACGTCGCGGGTGCAGTCCATCGGCACCGCCCCGTACAGCGAGGGGTTGACATCGCCGCCGCCGGGTAGCAGCACGCCGTGAACCATGCCCAGCACGTCGCGGAGGCGAGCGGCCTCGGTCACCGGCAGGATGACCACCGCTCCCCCGGCCCGCTCGATGGCCCGGACGTTGAAGCGGGTGGCGGTCTGCAGCAGCGTCGGCCCGAACGGCGTCTCGACGACGCGCGGGTAGGCCCCAACGCCGATAATCGGTCTCAACGACCACCTTCCTGCCCGAGCCTGTCGATCGGTGACGGGAGCGGGGCTCCGTCACGCGGCGCACCAGACGGCCGGCCTGCTCGACCGCCGGCGCTTCCGATGGTAGCAACGGCGGGGGCCGTCACCGGGCCTGCCTGGGCGGCCGTCCCCCGGAGCCTGCGGTCATGAGCGTGGGCCAGGAGGCCACCGTGGCAGCTCCGGTCGACCGTCGGGACCCGCCTTTGCCCCCTCCGCGTGGCCCCCTCACCGGGTGGCTGTTCGAGGTGCTCGGACGGCCGCCGGTGGACAGCGATCGGTTCGACGCTCCCGTCACCAACGCCGTCGACCCGGTGGCGGACGACGACTTCCAGCTGGCGTTGTATGTCTGTTACGAGACCCACTACCGGGGCTTCGCCCACGTCGACGACGGCTGGGAGTGGAGCCCGGCCCTGCTCGGCTTCCGCCGGGCGTTGGAGCAGGCCTTCGAGTCGGCGCTGCGGGCCCGCTTCGGTCACCTGGTCCCGACGGAGGGGGGCGACAGCGCGGTCCTCCTCAGCCGCATCGCCAACCAGCCGGGGCCGTCGATCTCCCGCCACCTCAAGGAGGCCGGCACCCGGGCGGAGATGGCGGAGTTCCTGGTCCACAAGTCCGCCTACCAGCTCAAGGAGTTCGACCCCCAGTCGTGGGTGATCCCCCGGCTCGAGGGGAAGGCCAAGAGCGCCATGCTCGAGGTCGCGTTCGACGAGTACGGCTGCGGGCGGGCCGAGCGCATCCACGCCCAGCTCTTCCGCAACACCATGGAGGCGGTCGGGCTCGACGGTCGCTACGGCGCCTACCTCGACTGCCTTCCCGGGCCCACGTTGGCCACGGTCAACCTCATGTCGATGTTCGGCCTCCACCGCCGCCTGCGGGGGGCCGCCGTCGGCCATCTGGTCATCGGCGAGCTGACCTCGGCCAGCTCCACCAAACGCTCCGCTGACACACTGCGCCGGCTGGGCTACGGACCGGACGCCACCGACTTCTTCGACGAGCACGTGCTGGCCGACTCCATCCACGACATGATCACCCTCCACGACCTGGCGGGGGCGCTGGCGGCCGAGGACCCCGGCCTGGTCGGCGACATGGTGTTCGGCGCGGCGGTGGGCGCAGCCGTCGACGGCCTGTTCGCGGAGTACGTGCTGGGCTGCTGGGCCCGGGGCGAGTCGTCGCTGCGGGTCAGGGACGGGGCCGATCGGCCCGTTGGCTCCGCGCCGAGTCCCTGAACGACGAGGCCGCGTGCGACCCGTCGCACAAGGGCTTCTGACCCGAGCGGCCGCAGCGGCAGAGGGCCACCGTGTGGCGCGCCGTCTCGATCACGGTCCCGTCGACGTCGACGATCGTGTAGCAGCCGCGCACCAGGTAGGGGCCGTCGGGATAGGCCGTGATGGTCGCCTCGACCTCGTTCGTCACTGTCGCTCCGATCTCTGAGATCCCTCGATCCGGGCCGTCTCGTCCACCAGCAGGTCGACCACCGTCGCCAGGTCGTCGGTCTGGGCCAGCCGGGCCCGCTGGCGGGCCGCCGACGACCCTCCCCGCACCGCCTGCTCGGCGAGCGTGGTCACCACGTCCCTGTCGCCGGACTGCTCCAGGGCATCGGCCACGTGCGCGACCAACCGGTCGACGACGGTGGCGGCCGGCAGCAACTCGCCCGTGAGCGGGTCGAGCAGGCGGTCGCCCAGGCCGAAGCGCCCCGCCCGCCACCGGGCCGCCCGCAGCAGCTCGGGTCCGGGGGCGGTGGCCGGCCGGCCCCGGTCGATCTCGTCCAGGCAGGTCCCCACGAGGGCCCGGCCGAGGCCGGCCTGGAGGATGGTGTCGTCGACCGACGGGCAGGAGTCGGCGACGCGGAACTCGAGCGTTTCGTGGGTGACCCCCGGCCGCACGTCCCAGAACGCCTGGCGGACGTCGACCGCGACCTCGGCGTCGATCACCGCCTGCACCGACCGGGTGTAGGCCTCGAAGGAGTCGTAGAGGGGAGGCACTCCGGAGAGGGGCCATCGGCCCATGACGACGCTCCGGTAGCTGTCGTAGCCGGTGTCCTCCCCGATCCAGAACGGGGAGCTGGCCGAGAGGGCGAGGAGGACGGGCAGCCACGGCCGGACCCGGTTCATGACCTCGACGGCCACGTCACGGTCGTCGATGCCGACGTGGACGTGGCACCCGCAGACCACGTGCTCGTCGGCCAGGCGGGCGTAGTCGCGGGCCACCTGGAGGAACCGGGGCTTGGGGTTGACCACCTGCTTCCGCCAATCGCCCAGGGGGACGGTGCCGGCCGCGACGACCCGGTGGCCGGTCGCAGCCGCCGCCCCCGCGAGTTGCCGGCGGAGGGTGGCCAGCTCGGACCGCAGCCCGTCCAGGCGGGCGCACGGGCTGGTCCGGCTCTCGACCATGCTCAGCCGGAACTCGTCGGCGAAGCTCGGGTATCCGGTACCGGGCCCGCCGAGGGCGGCGAGGACCGGCGTGGCGTCGACCGCCAGCTCGCGAGTGGCGGCGTCGACCACGAAGAACTCCTCCTCGACGCCCACGGTCAGGTTCAGCAATGGTGACGCCGGTGCTCCTCGGGCAGGACCAGCACCCGCACCGGGACGGGGCAGGCGGCGGTGGCCCGGTCGAGGGCCTCCAGGTGGGTGGTCCGCGATCGGCAGGCATGGTCGAGGAGGCGGAGCAACCCGTCCGGAGAGAGCCCGCCGTCGGCGTCGTCCGCGGCGTCCCGGCGGCAGGAGAGCCCCACGCACAGGTAGGAGACGGCGCCGTCGTCGGTGCGCAGCAGCGGCCCCTCCCCCGCCGCTTCGAGGGCGAGGACCCGGTCCATGTGCTGCACGGTGTAGTCGCCCAGGCGGAGCGCGGCCAGGGTGAGGCCCGCGATCCGGTAGCCGCAGGCGGCCAGCAACGCAGCCGCCCGCCGGGGCGACGAGTAGCTGCCGATGGTGAGCGACAGTGCCGATCCGAGAGCCTCGGCGTGGCTGACCACGATCCGCACCAGGCGGAGGCCGTCGGGGCCGCCGTCGATTGAGACCCGTCCCGAGTCGTCGACCGGTGGGACCGGCACGTAGGGCGGATTGCTGGCCACCACGTCCGGGGGTCGGGACAGGGGCGATGCCGCCAGCAGGGCGGAGGTCGACAGCGCGGCGTAGTCGGCCAGCCCGAAGGTGACCCGCCGGGCGGGCCCGTCGAGGGCATGGTGCTCGGACGCCCACCGGACGCTCTCCTCGGAGATGTCGACGCCGTGGACGTGGGCCGTCCCGGCCCGGGCCACCGCCGCGGCCGCGGCGCCGCTGCCCGATCCGAGGTCGAGGACGGTGGACCCCTCCTCGACCAGGTCGACGGTCGCCCAGGCACCGACCTCGGTGTCGATCGGGTCGAAGAAGATGCCCCGACGGTCGGGCGGGTCCCGGTCGGCGACGGTGAGGTGGCGGTAGGCCGACACCCGGTCGAGGCAGGCCGCGGTCATCGGGGTCCGGCCAGGCACCACTCGAGGATGGCCAGGGCGGTGTGGTACTTGTTGGCCGCCTGGGGCAGGGCCAGGCTGGCGGGGCCGTCGAGCACCTCGGCGGTGACCTCCTCGCCCCGGTGGGCGGGCAGGTCGTGCAGGAACCGGGCGTCGGGCCAGCGAGCCATCAGGTCGTCGTTCACCTGGAAGGGCCGGAAGCGTTCGTGCCAGTCGGGATCGGGCTTGGCGGTGCCCGTCGTCTGCCAGCGGGTGGTGTAGACGGCGTCGACCGCCTCCGGGAGCCCCTCCAGGTCGTGACGCTCGTCGACCACGCTGCCGGTCTCGTCGGCGTGGCCGCACGCCAGCTTCAACTTGTCGTCGGCCAGGCCGTAGCCGGCAGGAGTCCGCAGGTAGAGCTCGTTTCCGGGGAACCGGGACAGGGCCAGGGCCAGGGCGGAGGCGGAGTTGTTGCCCTCCCCCAGGTAGAGGACCCGCAGGTGGTCGATACGTCCGAAGTGTTGGAGCAGGGTGGCGAGGTCGGCGACGGCCTGGGTCGGGTGCTCGTCGGATGTCATGGCGTTGACGACCGGCATCCGGCCCTGGGCGGCCAAGTCGCGCAGCTCATCGGGGTCGCCCGCGGTGCGAGCCACCAGGGCGTCGACCATGGTGGCCAGCACCCGGCCGGTGTCGAGGTAGGTCTCGCCGGTGTTGGTCTGGAGGTCGTGGGGCCCGAAGGTGAGGATCTGGGCTCCCAGGCGGAGGGCGGCGGCGGAGAAGGCGGTGCGGGTGCGGGTGGAGGTCTGCCGGAAGTAGACGGCCACCACCCGCCCGGAGAGCACCCGCTCGACGGCCGCGCCCTCGGCATAGGCACACCCCCGGTGCGCCAGCCAGCGAAGGTCGTCGGCGGAGATGTCCTCGAGGGAGATGATGCTGCGGGCGGTCACTGGTCGAGGAACAGACCGTAGTTGCGGAGCAGGGCGATCTCGTAGACCCGGCTGGCGATGGAAAGGTCCTCGATCGACATGCCGAAGGGGTTGACGAGCATGATCTGGCCGTCGTCGTCCCGAGCCGGGCAGGCTCCGGTGACCAACTGGCCCAGGGTCCCGTCCACCGGGCGGGCGCCGGCCTCGCCGCTCTCTCCCGGTCCGCAGACCTTGCCCGCCCGCGCCAGGCGGCCCAGCAGCCGTTGGGTGTCGGCCACGACCAGGCCCCAATGGTCGACGTAGAGCCGGTCGGCCCGCAGGTAGGCCTCCTCCTCCACGTCGTCGAGGGACACGTTGACGACCACCGCGCCCGGCCGCAGCCAGTCGTGGCAGACGTAGGCGGTGGTGGTCGTGGTGGCGGTGACCACGATGGTGGCGTCGCGGACGGTCTTCTCCGGGTCGCTCCGCTCCTCGACCTGCCTGATCCTCGGCTCCTCCCGCAGCTGGTGGACGAGGCCGAGGGCCCGGTCGGTGGCGTGGTCGCACACCAGCACCCGCTCGAGGTCGATGTGCTCCGCCAGCAGCAGGACATGGGCCCGGGCGATGGGGCCGGCGCCGATGACCCCCAGGGTCTGGGGGCCGGTGGTGCGCAGGTGGAGGGCGGCGAGGGTCGACACCGCCGCCGTCCGCAGGGCGCTGATGCCGGCGGCCTGGATGATCGCCTCGGGGCGGGCGGTGACGGGATTGAACAGCAGGGTCAGGCCGGCCGCCCGGGGCAGGCCCCGGCTGGGATTCTCGGTGCTGGCGTTGATGATCTTGGTGCCCAGGACCGGGACCGGGCCGGCGATGAACCCGGGCATGTTCAGGGTGCGGGCCATGCCTCCGCCTCGGGGGTCCCAGCGCAGCACCGCCTCGTCGGGGACCTCGGCCTCACCCGCCGCCAGCCGGGCCAGCGCGTCGGCGACACACGCCACCGGGTCGACCTCCCGGCAGGCCTGATCGACGTCATCCTCGCTCAGGTAGAGCAGGCCGTTCTCCAGCGGGCGGGTTGCGCCTCCGGCGCCGTTGCCGCTCACCGGGCCAGTACGGCGTCGTCGAAGGGAAGCTCGGCCGCGTCCTTCTCCGGGCGGAAGCCGAACCGGGCCAGCCAGGAGGTGCCGTAGATGCTGCTGGCATAGTTGGCGCTCCCGTCGGGGCAGATGCACACGGCCCGTCGCACCTCGCGATGGGCGGACAGGTAGCGGGCGCAGGCAGCCACCACCGCCCCCGACGAGCCGCCCAGCCCGATGCCCACCGACCCCTGGATGAGGTGGCACGCGGCGACGGCGTCCCTGTCGCCTACGATGACGACGTCGTCGTAGTCGGCGGGGCTCAGGAACTGAGAGGCGCGGCTCGACCCCACCCCGTTGAGCAGGCGGGGGGCGTAGGTGGTGCCGAACACCAGCGAGCCGGGCACGTCGACCGCCACCACCCGGACCCGCGGGCTGACGGCCTTGAAGTAGCGGCCGAAGCCGGCGAGGGTGCCGCCGGTCGACGTGGCCACGAACACCGCGTCGACGTCGGGCGCCTGGCGGCGGACCTCGGGTGCGGTGTGGTGGTAGTGGACCGCCGGGTTGGCCGGGTTGCCGTACTGGTTGGGCCAGACCGTGCCGTCCTCGGCCACCATCTGCTCCACCAACCGGAGCCTCGACAGCAGGTAGCCGCCGGTGGCGTCGACCTCGTCGGTCAGGACGACCTCCGCCCCCAGGCCGTGGATCCGATCGACGACCAGCGGGTCGACCTTGGGATCGACGACCGCGGTAAAGGTGTAGCCCCGCTCCCGGCTGATCAGGGCCAGCGCAACCCCCAGGTTTCCCGAGGTGGACTCGACCAGGCGGTCACCGGGCCGCAGCTCCTCCATGCGTTCCAGGCTGCGGATCAGGGAGTACGCCGTCCGGTCCTTGATCGAGCCGGCCGGGTTGTGCGACTCGAGCTTCAACCCCACCCGGCGCCACCGGCCGTCCACCCGCAGGGCGACGTCGACGAGGGGGGTGCGGCCGATGGCGGCCAGGGCCCGGCTGCGGCGGGGGTGTCGGCCGTGGGTTTTGCGGCGGGGGGGGAGCCGGGGCACCTCCGCGCTCCTCTCGGGGACGGCGGCCCACTCGGAAGGGGGCGGAAGGGAGCGAACGCCCATGGCGCCTAGCAGGGGTGCAGGGGCTGGCGGTGGTGGATCGGCCCGCGTGGCTGCAGGTCGTGCCGGTGGGGCGCGGGAGAGGACTCCGCACGCGGCGAGAGGGTCGAGGGAAGTACCCGGGTCAGCCGAGGTGTCCTCGGCGAGGCTGCCATGCGAGGAGTCCGACCGCTTAGGAGGTGAGGTGCGGATCTCGGACGGACACGGCCACCGCGGTCGGATGCTCGGCGGGGCGATGTTTCGGAGGCCGTTCGGGCCCGTGAGGGTGCGGACGGTACGGACGAGCCCCGCCGGTCGCCCGGGGCGGGTGCGCTTCCGTGGGGGCACCGGCTACCGCCGATGCCGTGGTCACCGTTGTATACCGGCCCGTCATCGGGCCTCCCTTACCCCGTTCGGTGCCGGACCAGTCAGCCAATCCCCACCCATTTCTCGCCCGGGCTCAAGCGGGTGCGACCGGTGGTCGACAACGGGTGGGTGACCACCGCCACCAGCGCCCGCCTCCCGTCGGCGAAGGCCCGGTGACGGCCCCGACGGTGGCCACGGCCCGTCCGTAAGCGTCCGCGGGCGCCCAAAAAGGGGCTCCGAGTAGTCCGAATGACCTACAGGCGGACCACTTTCGTGCCGATAACGCTCCTATGAACCGGACGAGGCTGTTCGTCGGCCTGCTCGCAGCGATCTTCCTGTCGGCGGTCGGCGTCGGCGTCGTCCTCGGTCAGGAGGACCGGCCCATGCGCCAGGTGGCGTCCACCACGGCCATCGAGTCGACGACCACCACCGTGGCCCGCACCACCACCACCCGGGCACCGTCCACCACCACGACCACCGCCGCGCCCGCGCCGACGACCACTGCCGCCCCGCCGACCACCGCCCGCCCGGCGACGACCGTGGCGACGATCGTCACCATTCCGCCGACGACGCAGTTGCCGGTCACCGAGCCGCCGACCAGCCTGGTCACCACCACCACGATCCCGCCCTACGACCCGATCAAGTGCGCCGACATCAACAACACCTACGACGTTCAAGGCATGCACGACGACCCCAGCCGAGTGCCGCTCCTCCAAGCCTTCAACTGCCCCCCGTTCTTCTGGGACTGATCGCCCGGGCGCACGGGCAACCGGGGGCGTCAGAGGCGATACTGCGGGGATGGCCGAACGCAACGTGCTCGGAGGCGAGTTGGAGCCGTGTGGCACCGACCCGGTCACCGGCTTCTACCGGGACGGATGTTGCAGCACGGGGCCGGAGGATCGGGGCAGCCACACCATCTGCGCCGTCGTCACCGCCGAGTTCCTCGACCACCAGCGCCGGATCGGCAACGACCTGAGCACGCCCCGACCCGAGTTCCGCTTCCCGGGACTCCGGCCGGGCGACCGCTGGTGCGTGACGGCCGCCAACTGGCTGCGGGCCCACCGCGACGGGGCGGCCTCGTTCGTGGTCCTGGCCTGCACCCACGAGCGGGCCCTAGACATCGTGCCCCTAGCGGCCCTCCGGGAACACGCGGTCGACGTCCCCGCCCACCCCGGCCTGCTGGAGCCCTGACCAGCCCTGACCAGCCGGTGCGCCCGGCGCGCCAAGGCTTGGACGCTGATGAGCAATTGGCCGTTCTGGAGAATCTGACAGTTTCTTGACGCTGTGACGTGGGGCCTTTGCGGTGGCGGCGCTGTGGAAGACGATTAGAGCAACGCCGTCCAGTGCTACGTCAGGCACGATTCCGTCGTCGGGTCGCGCCTTCGAGCCGGCGGTCTGGGACACGTCGCGAACCGCCGTGCGGGGGACGTTCTGGGACACCTCGGTCGGTGCGCCCGTGTGATCAGATCGCCGAA
>CAWIIV010000017.1:0-260935 GCA_963836205.1 uncultured Acidimicrobiia bacterium
ATCCCCACCCACAACGACGGCGGCACCATCGAGCCCCTCCTGCGGCGGGTGCTGGCGGAGCCCGGCGTGGGCGACGTGGTGGTGGTGGCCAGCGGCTGCGACGACGACACCGTCTCGCTGGTGGCGGAGGCGGCCGCGGGCGACTCCCGGGTCCAGCTGTTCGTGGAGGCGGAGCGCTCGGGCAAGGCGTCCGCCATCAACTTCGCCATGGAGCAGCGCCTGCGCCTGCCCTACGTGGTCATCATCTCGGGCGACGTCCTACCCGCGCCCGGGGCGGTATCGCTGCTGGTCACGGCCCTGGCCCAGCCGGGCGTGGGCCTGGCCGGCGGTCGGCCCGTCCCCGACAACCCGCCGACCACCGCCATGGGCCACGCCTCCCACCTCCTGTGGCGCCTGCACCACCGGCTGGCCCTCCAGCAGCCCAAGCTGGGCGAGATGATCGCCATCCGGGCCGAGGCCGTCGTCGCCCTGCCCCGCACCTCGGTCGACGAGGCCTGCTTCCAGTCCCTGCTGGAGACAGCCGGCTGGAAGGCCCGCTACGTCCCCGAGGCCCTGGTGGCCAACCGGGGCCCGTGCACGGTGCGCGACTTCGTCCGCCAGCGGCGCCAGATCCACACCGGCCACCTGTGGCTGCGCCACCGCGAGCACTACTCCGTGCCCAGCCTCCGCCTGGGCCTGCTGCTGCGGGAGTTCTGGCGCGACCTGGCCGAGGAGCCCCGGGGCCGCCGCCCGCGACCGCTAGCCTTCACCGTAGGCACCGTGGCGCTGGAGGCTACCGCCCGCCTCCTGGCCCGCCTCGACTACCTGAAGGGAAGGGAAAACGTTGTCTGGGCCATGGTCAAGAGCACCAAAGGCGGCCCGGCTGGCCCGGACGGGCTGGGCCCTGGCCGCGGCTAGCTCCTGGCGCTCGAAGGGTCACCCCCGCCTCCTGCCCGTCAACGTCACCATCAGCACCAACTTCCGCTGCAACTTCAAGTGCCTGAGCTGCAACGTCTACGAGCGCAAGGTCAAGGAGCTCGACGCCGAGGAGTGGACCCGGGTCTTCAAGTCCCTGGGCCGGGCGCCGGCGTGGATGACCTTCAGCGGGGGCGAGCCGTTCCTGCGGGGTGACCTGCCCGACATCATCGGCTCGGCCGTCGAGCACTGCCGGCCGGCGGTGGTGAACATCCCCACCAACGGCTGGTTCACCGACCGGGTGGTGGCGGGGGTCAGGCAGATCTGCACCACCCACCCCGACATCCAGCTGGTGATCAATCTGAGCGTCGACCACCACATCCCCGAGCGCCACGACGTGCTGCGGGGGGCGGCCGGGTCCTACCAGCGGCTGATGGCCACCCTGGCCGGGCTGCGGGCGCTGCAGCTGCCCAACCTCACCGTCGGGGTCCACACCGTCGTCTCCAACGCCAACGTGGCCGACTTTCCGGCGGTGGCCCAGGGGTTGGCCGCCCTGGGCGCCGACTCCTACATCGCCGAGCCGGCCGAGGAGCGGGTGGAGCTGCAGACGATGGACACCGGCATCACGCCCGGCGGGGCCGGCTTCAGCCGGGCCGCGGCGGCCGTCCTGGTCAACGAGAAGGAAGCCAAGGGAACGGTGGCCAAGATGGCCCGGGCCCTGCGGGGCGAGTACTACGGGCGGGTGGTGCGCTTCCTCGACGGCGACGTCACCGCCATGCCGGTGTGCCACGCCGGGTTCCTGTCGGTGCACATCGTGGCCGACGGCGAGGTGTGGTCGTGCTGCGTGCTGGCCCGGTCGTTCGGCAACCTGCGCGACCACGACTTCGACTTCAAGAAGGTGTGGTTCTCCCCCGCGGCGGAGGAGTTCCGCTCGTGGATGCGGGAGCGCCGCTGCGCCTGCCCCCTGGCCAACGCCGCTTACACGAACATGCTGGTGGAGCCGGGGGCTGCGTCCCGGATGGCGGTCAGCATGGTGCGCAAGCCGACCAAGGTCCCCATGCCAGCCTCAATGGGGGGGAGCGGGGACTCCTGAGCGACTTGGGGGTCGTTCTGGTCACGGGCGGGTCGGGGTTCATCGGGTCGCACCTGGTCACGGCCCTGTCGGCCGGGGGCCGGACGGTGCGGGTGCTGGTGCGCTCGGAGGCCGCCGCGGCCAAGGTACGAGTGGCGGCGCCGGGGGCGGAGATCGCGTTCGACGTGGGCGAAGCGGCCCGGGGCTGCCGGCTCGTCTACCACCTGGCCGGCACCTACCGGGGCTCGCCGGACGAGCTGCGGGCGATGCACGTCGACGGGACGGCCGCGCTGCTGGCGGCCGTCGAGCCCGACGCCCGGGTGGTGCTGCTGAGCTCCACGTCGGTCTACGGGTGGGACCAGGCGTGGCCGGCCGACCACGCCACGCCCCCCGACCCGTCGTCGGCCTACGGGCGGGCCAAGCTGGCCGCCGAGTCTCTGGTGGCGGCCCGGGCCGGCTCGGTGATCGCCCGCTCCACCATCGTCTACGGGCCGGGCGACGTCGACGGGATGCTGGCCCGGGTGGCCAAGCTGCTCGCCCGCCACGTGCGCTGGTTCCCGGGCGACGGGTTGAACCGGGTCCACCTCATCCACGTCGACGACCTGGTGGCGGCCCTGGTGGCCCTGGGTGAGCGGGGGGACGGGGTGTTCGTGCTCGGCGGTCCCACGGCCACGCCCATCCGCCGCATCTTCGGGCTGCTGGCCGACGGCGCCGGGCTGCCCCGGCCCGTGTTCGGGGTGCCCACCGCCCCGGTGGCGGGCGCGGCCCGGGCGGTGGAGGGCCTCTGGGTCCGCACCGGGCGGTCGGGCGAGCCCCCGCTGAACCGCCACAGCCTCGACGTCGCAACCCGCGACCGGGCCTACTCGTCGGCCCGGGCCACCGAGGACCTCGGCTGGACGCCGA
Organism: uncultured Acidimicrobiia bacterium; assembly: GCA_963836205.1. Taxonomy (GTDB): domain Bacteria; phylum Actinomycetota; class Acidimicrobiia; order Acidimicrobiales; family AC-14; genus JAXDMK01. Next base: position 2,870 of record CAWIIV010000017.1, read on the forward strand.
AGGTGATGCTGGAGGACGGCGTGCCCGCGGTGGGGGCGTGGCTGGCGGCCAACGTCCTCGCCAAGCCCGCCAAGCCCGCGAGGACAGTTCCCGGCTTCGAGGCCGGCCACGACCCCGACGCGCCGGCGGCGGGCGGGTTCGACTGGCGGGGCTACTTCGTCGACCCCGACGAGGGCCTGGGAACCGTCTACGAGCGCTTCGCCCTCGACAAGGTGCTCGAGTCGGCCATCGCCGCCACCGGGGCCACCAGCGTCCTCCACGCCCCCTTGTTCGGGATGATGGGCATCCCCGGCCTCGACGCCGTCTTCCTCGCCCGCCGGGGCATGCGGGTGGGCCTGCTCGACGTCGACGGCGAGCGGCTGGAGGCGGTCCACAACCAGTGGCGCGGCCTCGGCCTCGACCCCGAGGTCCACCTGGTCGACGGTCTCGACCCTGCGGGCTGGCCCGACACCCTGCCCGTCCGCTACGACCTGGCCTTTTCCTTCGCCGCCCTGTGGTGGTTCGAGGACCCGTGGGCCGTCCAGGCCGCCCTCGCCCGGTGGGCCGACAAGGGCGTGCTCACGTGCGTCCCCAACCGCAACGTTTTCATGCGCATGCGGGCTCGCCTGTGGCACAAGGACCTGTTCGAGCGCCTGAACGAGGACGCCCTCGACGCCAAGGCCGCCACCCGGGCCGCGGCCGCCTCGGGGCTGAAGGCGGTCGACACCGGCCTGTTCGACATCCCGCCGTTCCCCGACACGTCCGTCCCCCTGGCCAAGCTCCTCCGGGCCCGCAAGGGCAAGCCGGCCGCGACAGGGACCGACGGCGTGGGCGAGGGCGAGCAGGCGTGGGCGTGGTCGATCCTGCCCTTCCTCACCGGCGACGACCCGGGGATGGAGGACCGGGTCGCCCGATTGTCACGGTGGGAGCGCTTCCTGCCGGGGCCGATCCAGCCGGCCCTGGCCCACCACCGTTACGTCTTGTTCACTCCCACGGCCGGTGCGCCGGTGGGCGCGGCCACCCATACCCAGTAGCTGGCCCAGAAGGGCAGGGCCTTGGCCAGGCCGTCGTCGAGCTTGCGGTAGCGGTCGAGGGCGGCGGGGTCGGAGGTGGAGAAGATCCGCCGCATGATGTTGGGCCGCGGCTGGAGGAACAGCTCGTAGGGCAGGAAGCTGAACCGCTCCTGGTGCACCAGTTCCAAACCCGCCTTGGCGACCGCGGCCCGGTTGCGGCGGGTGCCGTAGAAGTAGAACTTCTCCCGCTTGGGGGCGAGGGTGGCCAGGAGCATGAAGTGGGGGCAGCCCAGGCGGCCCTCGAGGATGACGATCCGTCCCGCCGGGCCCACCACCCGGCCCGCTTCCCGCAGCACGTCGGCCGGCGCGACCAGATGGTGGAGCAGGTTCTTGACGATCACAACGTCGGCCGAGCCGGCGGGCATGCCGCCCAGGACCTCGGTGGCGTCGCCCACCACCAGGTCGTCGCCCAGGATGGGCCGGGCCAGGTCGACCGCGGCCTGGCTCAGATCGGCGCCCGAGTAGCGCAGGTCGACGCCCCGCTCCTTGGCCACCCGCAGCAGAGCCGCAGCCAGGAAGCCCTCGCCGCAGGCGGGCTCGAAGACCCGCAGGGGGCGGGGGCCGTGGCCGTTGGTGGTGGGGTCGGCCGGGGCGTTGATCGGACCCACCCCGTCGAGCACCCGGCCCGCCAGGCGGTCGTTGAAGGCCCGGAACAGGGGGTGGTTGAGCTGCTCGCCCACCACCGCCGCCCGCCGGGGATAGGTGCGGTCGTAGTAGTTCTGCTGGTACTCACGGTGGGCGTTCGTCACGGCCCCCGATGGTAGTCTCGTTGCTTCGGACCGCCGCATACCCGGGGATTCTCATATTGCGCGTCAAGATGGTGTGTCTTGAGGACGGAATCACCTCGTGTGGTTTCCGCAAGATGGCGGGCTATGCCGCCCGTGTGAATCCCGACACCGAGTCGTGGTACGTGTCCACCAAGCGCTTCCGCGGCGTGATGAACAACATCACCGGCAAGATGGGCACCAAGGGCGACTTCGACGACGACGACGTAGACCAGATCGCCAAGTCGCTCGCCGGCAACGACCTCGTCGGCTTCTCCTCGATGACCGGTTACTCCGACCTCACCCGCCAGGTGATCGGCCGGTTGCGGGCCATCGACCCGTCGACGTTCATCATCTGGGGCGGCATCCACCCGATCATCCACCCCGAGGACGCCATCCAGGCCGAGGTCGACGCCATCTGCACCGGCGAGGGTGAGTTCGCCTTCCACGAGTTCTACGACAAGTTCGACGCCGGGAAGGACTTCATCGACGTCAAGAACTTCTGGTTCAAGCGGGGAAACCAGATCACCCGCAACGACTTCCTGCCGCTCATGACGCCGGCCGACATGGACACCCTGCCCTTCCCCCAGTACGGGGCCAAGAGCGAGATGATCTACGCCCCCCACCAGGGCTTCGTCCCCCTCGACAAGAACGACTACCTGCTCAACTTCAGCCTCGGCTACCAGACCGTGTGGTCGATCGGCTGCCCCTTCCACTGCTCGTTCTGCGGCAACACCAAGTTCATCGCCAACGACCCGAGCTACAAGAAGGTGCGCCACCCGAGCCCCCGCTACGTGGTCGACGAGGTCAAGAGCGTCCGGGCCCGGTTCCCGTTCGTGAGCCACGTCAACTTCCACGACGACAGCTTCATGGCCATCCCGTACCGGGAGCTGGAGGAGTTCGCCGAGCTGTGGCGGGAGGAGCTGGGCATCCCATTCACCGTGTTCGGGGTCATTCCCAACTACGTGAAGCAGGAGAAGTTCGACCTGCTGAGTTGGGCCGGGATGAACCGGGTCCGCATGGGGATTCAGAGCGGCAGCCAGAACATCCTCGACTTCTACAAGCGGCCCACGCCGCCGGCACGGATCCTGGAAGCGGGCGAGGTCATCTCCTCGTTTTCGCCCAAATACCACATCCCGCCGGCCTACGACATCATCGTCGACAACCCAATCGAGACCCGCCAGGACGTCGTCGACACCCTCGAGTTGCTCTACACGATGGCCCGGCCTTACACCCTGTACATCTACTCGCTGAAGGTCATCCCCAACACCCAGTTGGAGAAGGAGATGATCGAGCGGGGCATCGACGTCGAGCACATCTCGTCGAGCTTCATGGTGGTGCCGCCCCGGTGGGCCAACCTCATGCTCTACGTGCTGGCCGTCTGGAAGCCGCCCCGCCGGATCTTCGACCGCATGCTCAAGCGGGTGAAGCCGAGCTCCGAGGAGCAGAAGTTCTACCCCCGCCTGGGGACGTTCCTGCGCTCGATCTACCTGCTCAAGCGGGTCCTCGACCACCTCCGGTCGATGGACTTCTCCGTCCTGCCGGGCCGGTCCGGGTACCTGTGCTGGCGGCTGGGCATCGTCGGCGCCACCCGCCGCTTCATCCGCCGTCCCCCCAAGCCGGAGAAGAAGAAGGGCCGGGCCGCGGTGGTCGCCATGCGCCTCCCCGTCGTCGAGAGCGACACCTAACCAAGCTCCAACTGGTGACAGTTTCGGTCGCCAGGCGACCTTGAGCGTCACCAGTTGGCGGCTCAGGCCCAGGTGGGAGAGGCGCCGGAGGCCACGCCGGCGTAGATGGCTGCGCCCCTCGCCACGGCGCCCGGCACCCGCGAACGCCTCACCGGAATCGGGACATGGCGGGTCTTGGCCGCCAGCAGGGGCTCATTGACCGAGCCGCCACCGAACACGACCAGGCTCCGGCGGGGACCGAGGACGCCGGTGACCCGGGCCACGGCCGCAGCCGTCTCCGACGCCAGGGCGTCGAGCAGGGTGGCCCACACGTCGGCGGCATCGCCGGCGGGCAGGGCCGGGGGCTCTCGGCGGCGGAGGCTGTCGAGGAGTCCGGGCGCGTCGAGGACGGTGGCGCCCCCGGCCACCAGGCGGTCGAGCTCGGCAGGGGTCTGGCCGAGGACGGTGGCGGTGGCGTCGACCGCCTGCCCCGACCGGGCCCCGCTGGCCGACACCGCCCACCCGTCGCCACCGGGGAAGAGGCCGACGGCCAGGCCTGGTCGAGCGCCGGGATACGACTCCGGACCGGCCCACCACCGTCTCCGCGGTTCCGACCGAATCGACGAGGTCGTCCTCCCCCGCGCCGCAGCCCACGAGGCCCACCAGGTGGTCGTGGCCGGCGACCGTCACCGGCACCCCGACGGCCAGGCCCGACCACGCAGACCCCTCGGCCGTGACCCGCCCCATCACGTCGCCTGCGGCCAGCACCGGCGGGAACACGCCGACGTCGAACCCCGCGGCGTGGGCGACGTCGGGCAGCCACACCCGGCGGCCGACGTCGAAGCACCCGGTGCGGCCGGCCAGCGACCACTCGGTGGCCTCGGCACCGGTGAGCGCCCGCAGCACCAGCTCGGGAACGCCGAGCCACACCAGCGGGCCGGGCCGCGGCCGCCAGCCCGTTGTCGACCAGCCACGCCAGCTTGGCCACGGTGGCCACGTAGCGCAGGCGTTGGCCAAGAGCCCGGTCGAGGTCGGGCCCGAAGGAGGCGGTCAGCCGCTCGGCCACTGCCTCGCCCCGCCGGTCGTGCCAGGCGATGACCGGCGCCAGCGCCCGCCCTCCGGCATCGAACGGCGCCCCGCTCTCGGCGATGCCCGCGATCCCCACACCCACGACCCGGGCCAGGTCGTCGCGCAGCGGGTCCAGCACGAGACGGACGACGTCGACAAGTGCGCCCACCGTCGCCTCCGACCGAGCCCCCGAGGTCGTGAACGGGCTGGCCACGGCCGCGGTGCGGCGGACCTCGGCTCCCGTCGCCGTGTCCACCAGCATGGCCTTGGTCCTCGAGGACCCGACGTCGATGCCCAGCAGCAAGGGACCGGCCGGCACGGGGCACACGCAGAGAGGGTTGCACTCCGGGAGCCACCTAGATTCGTTCGATCGACACCGACGGCTCCCCCGGCACCGGCCGGGCCCACTACGACCCGGCTCCGGAGCCCGCACTCGCCTCCCAACCGGCGCCTCGCCGACGGCTCCTCGGCCTCATCCGGGGATCGTTGGCGCTCGTGCGCCGGTCGGCCCCCCGGCGCTTCGCGGTCACCAGCGTCATCCAGCTCACGGCGGGCGCGGCCGCCGCCCTCACCCTCCTCTTCGGCCGGGACGCCCTCAACACCCTCCTGGCGGCCCAGCGCACGGGCGGGAGCCTGGGCGACATCGTCCCCCACCTCGTCCCCCTCGCCCTGATCGTGGCCTACCGCCGGGTCTCGGAATCGGTGCTGGCCAACGAGACCATCCTCCTCGGCTACCTGGTCAGCCGTACGGCCGACGATCAGGTGATCGACGTCGCCGCCGCCGTCGACTACGAGGCCTTCGAGGATCCGGACTTCCTGAACCGGCTCGAGCGGGCGACAAACAGCTCCGGCAAGGCGATGGACGTCGTCCAGGGGCTGATGGCCATGGCCGGCAGCGGCTTCGCCCTCCTGGGCTTGGCGTGGGCGATGTTCACCCTCCAGCCGTTCCTCCTCCCCTGCCTGGCCGTCGGCGCCCTCCCCCTCTGGCGGACCTCGGTCCGCAACGCCCGGGACCTCTTCGCCACCGACGTCCGGATGGTCGAGGCCACCCGCCGCCGCCGGTACCTGCGGGAGGTCCTCACGGGCAAGGACGAGGCCAAGGAGCTCCGCGATCTTCGGCGCCGCCGGCACCATCCGCCAGCGGTACGACCGCGCCTACGACGAGTGGATCGAGGAGCTGCGCCTGCTCCTCCGCCGGGCCCTCCGGCGCACGCTCCGGGGAGTAGCGACCGGCTGGCTGCTGGCCGTCGTGTTCGGCGGCCTCCTGCTCGTCCTGTTCCTCGACGCCCGCATCGGCCTGGCCGCGGCCGCGGCCGCGGCCTACGGAGCCCGCCAGCTCCGCAGCCGGGTCGACAGCCTCATCACCGGCGTGGCCCGGCTCTACCAGTCCGGCCTCTACCTCGACGACCTTCACGCCTTCGTCCTGCTCAAGCCGGTGGTCGAGGCAGCCCGACCGACGGCGAAGGCGGACGGGCCCTTCAGCCGCCTGACGGTCGAGAACGTGTCCTTCGCCTACCCCGGCACCGACCGGCTCGTGCTCCGGGACGTCTCCGTCGACATCGGGCGGGGCGAGGTGATCGCCCTGGTGGGGGAGAACGGCTGTGGCAAGACCACGCTGGCCAAGCTCCTCTGCCAGCTCTACCGGCCGCAGTCGGGCCGGATCCTGTGGGACGGGGAGGACACCGCCACCGTCGACCCCCGCTCGCTGCAGGAATCGATCGCGGTCGTGTTCCAGGATTTCGTCCGCTACCAGCTCGACGCCCACAGCAATGTCGCCCTCGGCCGCCCGGAACGGATGGAGGACTGGGACGCGGTGGTCGACGCGGCCCGCGCCGCGGGCGCCCACGAGTTCCTGGCCACCCTGCCCCAGGGCTACGACACCCTCCTCAGCCGGGCCTTCGCCGGCGGTGAGGACCTGTCGATCGGCCAGTGGCAACGGGTGGCCCTGGCCCGGGCCTTCTTCCGGGACGCCGAGTTCCTGGTCCTCGACGAGCCGACGGCCGCCCTCGACGCCAAGGCCGAGCACGACCTGTTCGAAAGCGTCCGGCGGCTGTGCCATGGACGCTCGGTGCTCCTGATCTCCCACCGTCTGTCGAGCGTGCGGTCCGCTGACCGCATCTACGTTCTCGACGGCGGCGAGGTGGTGGAGCAGGGATCGCACGACGAGCTGATGGCCGCCGGTCACCTCTACGCCCGCCTCTTCAACCTCCAGGCCGCGGCCTACGCCTGATCACGCCGACCCTCGGATCTTCGCGGTCATGCCGACGCACAACCAGGTCGAGCAGTCACTGCGCTGCCTGGCGGCCCCGCACACCAAACGCCCGTCGCACCACTGGATCCGATGACCCCCGGCAGTCGGGCCGGTGCCATCAACCGATTCGACCGAGCCGCTGGCCCGTGGTGCCGCGGAAGTGGGCGAGCTTCCGCCGGCGCAGCCGGTTCGAGCAGGTGTGCCCGACCTCGCGATATCGCTCGATAACCTCGCCGATCAGCTCGTCGCCGTCGGTCGCCCGACGGAGGGCGAACAGGCGCGGGCGGAGGCCGAGCAGATCAACCGCCGCCTGCTGCGGAACCACTGACGGGACCTACCCGACCGAGCCCTCCATGTTGAGCTCGATGAGGCGGCTCCACTCCACCGCGTACTCCATGGGTAGCGTCCTCGTCACCGGCTCGATGAAGCCGTTGACGATCATGCCCATGGCCTGCTGCTCCGAGAGCCCCCGGCTCATCAGGTAGAAGAGCTGGTCCTCGCCCACCTTGGAGACGGTGGCCTCGTGGCCCACCCGGGCGTCGCGCTCGCCGATCTCCATGTACGGGTACGTGTCGGACCGGCTCAGCTCGTCGAGGATGAGGGCGTCGCAGCGCACATGGGCCTTGACGTTCTTGGCCCCCTCCTCCACCTTCAGCAGCCCCCGGTACGTGGTGCGCCCGCCGTCCTTGGAGATCGACTTCGACACGATGGTCGACGTGGTCTCGGAGGCGGCGTGGACGATCTTGGCCCCCGCGTCCTGGTGCATGCCGGCACCGGCGTAGGCGACCGACAGGACCTCGCCCGACGCCTTGGGCCCCATCAGGTAGATCGACGGGTACTTCATGGTCAGACGCGACCCGATGTTGCCGTCGATCCACTCCACCCGGGCCTCAGTCTCCGCCCGGGCCCGCTTGGTGACCAGGTTGTAGACGTTGTTCGACCAGTTCTGGATCGTCGTGTACGTGATGTGGGCCGACGGCTTGGCGATCAGCTCGACCACGGCCGAGTGCAGGGAGTCGGTGGAGTACACGGGGGCCGAGCAGCCCTCGATGTAGTGCACGGTGGAGCCCTCGTCGGCGATGATCAGGGTGCGCTCGAACTGGCCCATGTTCTCGGCGTTGATCCGGAAGTAGGCCTGCAGGGGCATCTCCACGTTGACGCCCGGCGGCACGTAGATGAACGACCCGCCCGACCAGACGGCGGAGTTCAGCGCCGCGAACTTGTTGTCGCCCGGGGGGATGATCGACCCGAAGTACTCCTTGAGGATCTCGGGGTGCTCCCGCAGGGCCGAGTCCATGTCCATGAACAGGACGCCCTGCTCCTCGAGGTCTTCGCGGTTCTTGTGGTAGACGACCTCGGACTCGTACTGGGCGGTGACGCCGGCCAGGTACTTGCGCTCGGCCTCGGGGATGCCCAGCTTCTCGTAGGTCTCCTTGACCGAGTCGGGCAGTTGGTCCCAGGAGCTGACCTGCTGGTCGGTGGGCTTGATGTAATAGAAGATGTCCTGGAAGTCGAGGTCGGGCATGTTGACCGCGAACCACGGCGCCATGGGCTTGCGCTCGAAGATCTTGAGGGCGCGCAGGCGGAACTGGCGCATCCAGTCGGGCTCGCCCTTCATCCACGACATCTCGTTGACGATGTCGGCGTTCAGGCCCTTCTTGGGCTTGAACACGTAATCCTCGACGTCGTGCCACCCGAGCTTGTACCGGCCCAGGTCGAGTTCGGTCGTCGCCATCAGCACACCAGCTTCCCAAAGAGAGACGTGGATTTCTCCTACGTAGATAGTAACAAACCCCCCCTCGCAGGTCATCCCCCGATCTGACGGCCGTTGAGCTACCGGGCGCAGGCCCCGCCCCTTAGCATGCCGCCCGGTGACCGAGGCGACGACGGGCGACGACCGGCCACCGGTCCGGGGGGCGACGGCCGGCGAGGTCCTGGCCGCGGCGGCCGTCCTGCTCGTGCTGCTGGCGATCTTCCTCTGGACGCCACTGACCTCGTCGGGGACGGCCTACTCGTCCGACGACCTCCTCCAGTCGTCTCCCCTCGTGCGCACGGTCCCCGCCGACTACCGCTTCGGCAACGTCATGCTCACCGATCCCGTCCTCCAGATGCACCCGTGGCTGGACTGGAACCGGGAGCAGATCCTCGACGGCGACATGCCCGTCTGGAACCCGTACAACGGCGCGGGGACACCCCACCTGGCCAATTTCGTGTCGGCCGTGCTGTCCCCGTTCAGCGCCCCCTTCTACGTGCTGCCGTGGCGGGCGGCGCTGCTGGTGTCGGCCGGGCTGAAGCTGTTCGTACTCGGCCTGTTCACCTACCTGTTCCTGCGCAAGGTGGCGGTATCGCACGTGGGGGGCCTGGTGGGAGCGGCCGGGTTCATGTTCGCCGCCTATAACGTGCTGTGGGTGGCCTGGCCCCACCCGGGCGCCGCCATCTGCCTGCCCATGGGGCTGTACTTCGCCGAGGTGGCCATGCAATCGGCCAGCCGGGTGCGCCAGCGGTGGGCGTGGTGCGGGTACGCGCTGGCAGTGCTGGGCGCGCTCCTGGCCGGGCACCCGGAGACGCTGTTCTTCTCCTGGGGCGTGGTGCTGGCCTACGTGCCGGTGCGGCTGCTGGTGTCCCGCGACCTCGGCGGCGGGCGGGAACGGCTGGCCAAGGCGGGGCAGTTCGTGATCGCCAGCGTGCTGGCGATGGGGCTGGCCGCGGTGCAACTCCTGCCGTTCGTGGAGTACCTCCACCGGAGCACCGCCTACGCCGAGGGCGCGGAGCGGGCCCAGGCCCACTTCGCGCTGGCCTACTCGGGACTCCACGCCTTCCCCAACCTCTTCGGCGCCCCCAGCGAGACGTACTACCAGCCGTTGCAGCTGGTCGGGGGGCTGGAGCTGCCGAACGGCACCCGCCTGGCCTCGAACTACATCGAGTCGAACGGGTTCTACGTCGGGTTGCTGGTGTTGCTCCTGGCGTTCGTGGGGCTGGTGGCGCTGGTGCGCCGGCGGACGTTCGTAGGGGTGTTCGCGGCCGTGGCGGCGGTGGTATGGGTGGTCTACGCCCACGACCTGGGCGGCATCGGCCACACCGTCGGGACCCTGCCCCTGGTGGAGCTGAGCGCCATCAACCGCAGCCATCCCATCTGGGCCTTTGCCGTCTGCTGCCTGGCCGCCCTCGGGGTCGACGCCCTGCTGCGGGCGGGCGGTGGTGGCTGGCGGCGGGCGTGGCTGGCCGCCGTGGGGGTGGCGGCGGGCGGGACGCTCCTCCTGGCCGGGGCCGTCCTCCTCGCCCGCGACACGCTGGACGCGGGGGGAAACCTGGGCGGACGGGTCCTCGATCCCATCGGCAAGGCCGCGGTCGATGCCCACCTCAAGTTTGTGGCCTTCAGCTTCCTGGCCGGGGTGGCGGTGCTGGTGGCGCTGGTGGGGCTGGCGTCCCGGGGGCGGTGGGTGCGGGGCGTGGCCGGGCTGGCGGTGGTGGGCGTCGTCTTCGCCCAGGGGGGATGGCTGCTGCGGTCGCACAATCCCACCATCGACGCCGACCTCGAGGGAGGGGTCGCCTCGTCGCCGGGGCTGGCGGCGGTGGCCCGGGCGACCGGACCCACCGAGGAGACGGTGTCGCTGGGCCCGCTCCTGTCGGCCGACGCCAACCTCTGGTACCGGCTGCGGACGCCCGAGACGTACGACGGCGTGGGCGTCCGCCGCTACGAACAGCTCCAACGCGACCTGGCCGCCCTGCCCGAGCCGTTGCGGGGGAGGCGGACGCTCGACGTCCTCGGAATCCGCTATGTCGCCTCCGAGCAGGTGTACCCGACCGCCCTGCCCGCCGCCCGCCTGCCGGTGCCAGGACGGACGTTCGCCGCCATCATCAACGGTCTCCACTCGGTGACGGCGGTGCTCGGACCGTTACCCCCGGGTGGGAACTGCCAGGTGACGCTCGAGCTGGTCGACACCGGGACGGGGGCGGTGGCGGGGCAGTCGGCGGCACCCTGCCGCAAGCCGTTCACCGCCTTGTCGTTCCCGCCGATCGCCGCCAGCCAGGGGCGGACGTACTCGGTGATCTTCGGCGGCCAGGCCGAAGTGCTCGCCCTGGCGCCGTGGGCGCAGGGGTTGAGTGGGTTGGAGCAGGTGGACGGCAACGACGCGGTGGCGCTGTTCCGGGCGCCCGGGACCCCGGGCCGGTACTTCTCCCCGGCCGACGCCCGGCCGGTGGCCGACGACGACGAGGCCCGCCGGATCCTGGCCTCGCCCGACTTCGCCATGGCCCAAACCGTCCTGGTCGACGACGACGAGGCCGCCACCGCGGGCACGGTGGGGACGGTCGAGCTGCTCGAGCAGCAGGCGACCAAGGTGCGGCTGCGGGTGACGCGGTCCGATCCGGGCTGGCTGGTGGCGATCCAGACGTCGTACCCGGGCTGGACCGCAACCGTCGACGGCAAGCGGGCCGACGTGGAGCGGGCCGACTACGCCTTCACCGCGGTGGAGGTGGGCGCCGGCACCCACGAGGTCGTCCTCCGCTACCGCCCGAAGTCGCTGCGCTACGGGATGATCGTCACCGCCGAGGCGCTGGTGCTGATGGTCATCTGGCTGGCCACTGCTCGGCCACGAACTCCACGAGCGCGTCGAGCTCGGATCCCGTGGGACCCGACCAAGGCGCCCCCTCCGCCGGATCCGGAGCCGGACCCGGAGCCACTGGGGTGGCCGAAATCCTGAAGTAGGCCGCCCGCCCGGCGCCGGCGGAAGCCTCGATCTCGGCCAGCAGGGCGCCCGCGGCGGCCGCGTCGTCGCCCACCACCACGACCGTCGCCCCCTCCGCCGCCAACCGCCGGGCCACGTCGGCCTGGTCGAGCCCCACGATCGCCACCCGGCCGACCAGATCCCGAGTCACGAACCCACGCTACGTCGCCGCCCACGAGCCGCCGCCCCCGAGCCGCCGCCCCCGACCGACCGCGCCGCCTGCCGCCTTCCCGTTGGTTGTGCAGCTCTGTCGGTATATCCCACACAACTGCACAACCATCGGGGCTTCCGGGTTGCGGGGGACATGCGTCTGAGGGCCACGCCACGTGGGGAGGAACCGGGACGAATGTCCACCGCACCCGCTTCCGACGCCTTCCAACGCATCGCCGACGACCTCGACTACCCGATGACGGTGGTGACGACGGCCGACGGCGACGAACGGGCCGGGTGCCTGGTGGGGTTCGCGGCCCAATGCAGCATCGACCCGCCCTTGCTGGTGGTGTGGCTGTCGAAGCAGAACCACACCGCTCGGGTCGCCCACCGGGCCTCCACCCTGGTCGTCCACTTCCTGGCATCCGACCAGGGCGAGCTGGCCGCCCTGTTCGGTGGCACCACGAGTGACGAGGTCGACAAGTTCGCCCGCTGCCGGTGGAAGCCGGGGCCCGACAGCGTCCCCGTCCTCTCCGACTGCCCCCGGTGGGTGGCCGGGCACGTCGTCGACCGGTTCGACACCGGCGACCACATCGGCCACCTGCTCGACCTCTTCGACGGCGCCGCCGGCGAATGGCCGGGCCAGCTCGGCTTCCAGCAGGTGAAGGACCTCGACCCCGGTCACCCCGCATAGCGAGGCCGCGGGAATACCCGACCAACGAAGTCGGGTTTACACTCTCACCATGTCCGGCCCGCCTCCGCCCATCGACCCCAGAGGTCCCCGCTTCAACCAGGCGATCCTCGCCACCGGGCTGCTGGCCGGCTTCGTGCTGGACTGGAAGGCGGTGGTGCCCGTCCTCGCCGTCGTCCTCTTCCTGGGGGCAGCCTTCGGCGCCCGCTACGGGCCGTTCCTCCGCCTCTACGCCGAGGTGGTCAAGCCCCGCCTGGCGCCGCCGAAGGAGCTCGAGGACCCCCGCCCGCCCCGCTTCGCGTCCGCCGTCGGCGTGGCCTTCCTCACCGCCGCCACGATCGCCTTCGCCGCCGGCGCCTCCACCCTCGGGTGGGTGTTGGCCCTGGTGGTGGCCGTCCTGGCCGGGCTATCCGCCGTCACCGGTATCTGCGTCGGCTGCGAGATGTGGCTCTTCGCCGCCCGCCGCCGGGGCGTCGCCCTCGAAAATGGGCGTTGAGCGGCTCATGATCCCCCTCCGACTGCTGGTGGCGGTCGTCCTCACCTTCGCCGTGCTGCTGGTCGCCCGGCTCTACCGCCAGTGGCGCCACACGGTGCGCACCGAGTCCCCGGCCACGCCCCTGATCCCGCTCTCCATCCGGGCCGGAGCCGAGCGCACGTGGGTGATCTTCACCACGCCCTTCTGCGCCAGTTGCGCACCCATCGAGGCCCGGCTGCGGGCGAACGATCCGGGCGCCAACGTGGTCCGCATCGACGCCACCGAGCAGCCCCAGCTGTCGAACGCGTTCAAGGTCCGCAGCGCGCCCACCGTACTGCTGGCCGACGGCGACGGGCGGGTGCAGGCCCGCCTCGTCGGCGCCGCGGCGTTCGAGCGCTACGTGCGCAACCCGGCGTAGGGACGGCGGCCGGCGGGGATGCCCGCCCGCGACGGGTTCTTGCGGTCGCGGTCCGACAGCACGGGGTCGGCCACGCCCCAGTCGGCGCCGATCTCGGGGTCGTCCCAGGCCACGCCCAGCTCGTCCTCCGGGTTGTAGTACTGGTCGACCAGGTAGGTGAGGGTGAGGTCGGTGAGGGCGGCGAAGCCGTGGGCCACGCCCGGGGGGATGAAAACGCCCCGCCCGTCCTCGTCGCCCAGGTCGAGCCCGAGGGTGGCGCCGTCGGTCGGCGAGCCCTCCCGCAGGTCGTGGAGGACGACCCGAGCCAGGCCCCGGGTCATGTACCAGTAGTCGGCCTGGTGGAGGTGGTAGTGGAGCCCGACGACCGCCCCCGCCTGCTTGTCGGACCGGTTGCCCTGCACCATCTCCCGCCCGTTCGGGAACCACGACCGGCGGTAGCTCTCGACGAAGCGACCGCGGGCGTCGCCGAACGTGGCCGGCTCCACGACGTAGACGCCAGCGATCACGTCGGACTCGGTGACTCGGGTGGCGGTCATGATTCGAAGCGACCGTAGCCGCCCCGATAGAACACCAGCGGAGCGCCCTCCCGACCCACGTCGAGCCCCGACACCCGGCCGATGACCATGACGTGGTCGCCGGCGTCGTGCTCGGCTTCGACGATGGCGTCGATCCATGCCAGGGCACCCTCCACCACCGGGGAGCCGGACGGCGACGGGTGCCAGCCCACGCCCTCGAAGCGGTCGAACGGCTCAGGCCCGACGGTCGCGAACCGCCGCGACAGCAACTCCTGGTCGTCGCTCAGGATGTTGACGGTGAACCGGCCGCCGCCGGACCGGATGCGGGGCCAGGTGGTGGACTCCCGGCTGACGCAGAACGCCACCAGGGGCGGGTCGATCGACACCGACGTGAACGAGTTCACCGCCAGGCCCACCGGTCCCCCCGCCTCGTCGGAGCCGGTGACCACGGTCACGCCGGTGGCGAAGTGCCCCAGGACCTGTCGGAAGCGGGCCTCGTCGACCGTCACGCCCGCTCCAGGCTGACGGTGAGGCCCTCGTGGGCGCCGAGGACCTCGTCGACACCAAGGTGGTCGGCGCTGCGACGGGCCACCTCCAGGAGGAGGTCGAGCTCGTCGTCGGGCCGGGCCGCGTCGTGGTGGAAGAGGGCCAGCCGGCGGGCGCCCGCCTCCTTCGCCACCAGGACGGCGTAGCCCACCGTCGAGTGGCCCCGGCCCGACCGACCGGGCCAGTCGGCCGCGCTCAGCTGGGCGTCGTGGATCAGCAGGTCGACCCCGTCGGCCAGCTCGAGGACGGCTCCCGGGACCCGGTCGAGGTCGGGCGGCGGGTCGTGGTCGGGGACATAGGCCAGGCTCAGCCCGTCCCAGTCCACCCGGTAGCCGTTGGTGGCCGCCTCCCCGTGGGGCACGGAGCGGACGGTGATCCGGGCCGCGCCGACGGAGAACTCCTCGTCGCGGACCTCGTTGAACCGGATCATCGCCGGCTTCTCGTCGAACCGCTGCCGGAACCAGGGCGGGCCGAGGGTGTCGGCCAGGAGCCGGCCGAGGTCGCCCTGGTCGGCCGGGGGGCCGAAGACCTCCAGCACCGTGCGGTGGTCGTCGAGGGGCTCGAAGTCGGGCAGCCCCTGGACGTGGCCCCAGTGCAGGTGGCTGAGCAGGGCAGATGCCCGCAGGGGCGTCTCCGGCGCCTCGGCCTCCATGAACTGGGCCCACCGGCGCAGGCCCGACCCGAGGTCGAGCACGAGGGGGTGTTCCTTGGGCGCCTCCACGACCACGCAGGCGGTGTGGGTGCCGTAACGGACGTTTCCCGGACCGGGCACGGGCGCAGCTCCCCGCACGCCGTGAAAGGTCACGTTCAGCACGACGGCTGAGGCTACTGGCGGGGCGTGACCCCACCTCGCGCGGTGACGCGACTGTGACCTGGCTGAGAGGGAACGGTTGCACGGGAAGCGGACGATGGGTTGCGAGAGGCCCGGCGGTCGGGCCCCGAACCGGAGGTTCCACGATGTCTGCTCGTCTGTTCCGCTCGCTGGTGATGGTGGCCGTGGGGGCGGCCACGCTCGCCCTGCCCGCCCAGGTCTCGGCGGCCCCGTCGTGCGCCGCCACCTGGGGGAGTCTGGCCAAGGCCCACGCGACCACCAGCTCCTCGCTCATCTCCCTGACCCGGACCGGGCGCCACGACTGCTACGACCGGGTCGTCTTCGAGTTCGAAGGTGGGTTCGACGGCTACCGGATCGAGTACGTCGACCAGGTCGTTCCCGAATCCTCCGAGGAGGTCCTGCCCGTCGCCGGCGGGGCCAAGCTCCAGGTCACCCTCGTTGCTGGTCTCATCGACGACACCAGCCGGTGGACGTACTCCCAGGGCTTTGCCGGCGACCACGTGGCCGACGTCGCCGGCTACCAGACCCTCCGCGACCTGGTGGTGGGCGGATCGAGCTCGATCGGGCACGACTCGGAGTGGCACACCACGTTCGGGATCGGTGTGCGGGCCCGCCTCCCGTTCCGGGCCTTCGTCCTGCCCGGACCGGGAACCCACAGCCGCCTCGTCGTCGACATCGCCCACCGCTGGTAACGCCCCTTACGGCAAGCGCAGCTCACCCTCGTGGCTGACCGCCAGTCCGTCGGCCACGAGGCGCGTCGCCACCCGGTGAGCCCGCTCCGGGTCGTCGGGCCAGCCGATCGCCATCGCGACGTCGACCGCCGCAACCGGCCCCAGGCGGAGAGCGTCGACCAGGCGGCCCCGTCCCTGGCGGTCGGAGCCGGCGAACGTCGACTGGACGCCGCCGGTGCAGTGGCCCGATCGTCGCCTCGGACCATCGCTCATGGGTCGGCGCCGACACGGGAGCAGCGAGGCGTGCCAGGATCTGGACATCAACGAGCGTTGGGAGGTCGAGCCTCCTGCCGGCGGGCTTCTCGGACGAAGCAGGCGCACGGTGGGACGGGCGATCGCGTGCGAGCCGGGATGGACCCAGTGAAGGTCTTCTTGTCGTCCACCGCCGTGGACCTGGTCGACCACCGCAAGATGGCCGACGACACAATCCTCCGGCTTTCCCAACAGGCGATCGTCATGGAACGCTTCGGGCCACTTCCCGGCGAGCCCGTGACGGAGTGCGAGCGGAAGGCAGCCGAGTGCGACCTCGTCGTCTGCATCGTGGCGCACCGATACGGGTTCGTGCCAGAGGAGGGCCGCGGGTCCATCACCCGGCGGGAGGTCGAGGCGGCCAAGGCAGCGGGCAAGGACGTGCTGGTGTGGATCGTGGCGGACGACCACCCATGGACGGAGAAGAAGGAGCAGGACCTCCTCACAGACCCAACCGTGCTGGCCGACTCTGCGCGGATTGAAGAGGTGACGCAGGGGGTCCGCGCTCTCATTGACTTCAAGGCCTGGTTGCGGGCGAAGTTCGTCCCCGAGACATTCACGACGCCGGAGGACCTCGCCAGGCGGATCGCGATCGCGCTGCCGAAACACATCTATGCGGGCGAGCAGGGCGTGATGGCGCCAAACCCGAAGCAAGGCGAGAAACGCATCGTCCACGCACTGCAGCCAGCACCCCACCTCCACGGCCGGGGCGCCCTCGTCGCGGAGCTGACCGACTGGGCCGCGGACCTCGCGTCGCCAGACCGAGTGTGGTCGCTAGTCGCCGCCGGCGGCACCGGAAAGACGGCAGTCGTTGAGCGTGTCGTCCGGGATTTGAAGCCGGGCGAGGCGAACGTGCTCGTCTGGTCGTTCTACGAGAGGCCAGAAGCCGATGCCTTCCTAAGCGAGTGCAACCATCTCTTCCTCGGCGAGCCGGAGGACGCCCCCCCGGGCGGACGGCTCGAGCGTCTGGAGCGAGGCTTGCGCGATGGACGGCCGCACCTGATCGTCCTCGACGGCCTTGAGCGGGTGCAGGAGGACGCCGGCGCCGGACGCGTCCGCGGCGAGCTGTCTGATCAGACGCTCAAGCTGCTATTCACGCGCCGTCGCCGGAGGTCTCGGCCGGGCACGTGCCCTCGTAACGTCGCGGTATCCGCTGGTTGACCTCCATGACTGGGATAGGCGCGGCTACCGGGCGACGAATCTCGACGACCTGACACCCGAGGCCGCTGTAGCTGTCCTGCAGGGCTGGGGGGTCATCGGGGAGGCCGTCGAGCTCCGCTCCGCCGCTGAACAGGTCGGTCGCCACGCGCTCTCCGTAGCGGTGATCGGATCCTACCTTCAGTCCTTCGCCGGGGGACGGGTCGAAGAGGCGGCCCACTTTGAGCTTGACGCCGTCACCGGCGACGACCCGAAGGCAGCGAAGCTGGCGCGCGTCCTGGCCTTCTACGCCGAGCGCCTGCCACCCGAGGAGCGCGACCTGCTCGTCCGACTCTCAGTGTTCCCCCGAGGCGTGACACTCGATCTTCTAGGAGTCCTTGTCGATGCAGGAGGCGACGTGGCCGGGGTACTCGTCGAGGCCAAGTCCCGGCTGGTCAACCTGCTGACCAGCCTGAAGTGGCGCGGGCTCGTCTTCCAATACGGGACAAATTCGAGCGTGAGGTGGACCGCTCACCCGTTTCTGCGCGACAAATTCCGGGAGCTGCTCGCCTGCCGCGTCGGAGGACGTCTTCGGTGTCGTAGCCGACTCTCTCGGCGCTGGCCTCGACAAGCAGCCGGCGACGAATCCGCGCGATCCGGCCATTCTCGACCGCTATGAGCGCTTGATCGAGGCGACGCGCTTGGCTGGGCGCGACGAGCAGGCAGTTGCACTGTACTGGTCCGGGCTGGGGAACTTTCGCAACCTCGGTTGGATTCTCGGCGACTTCGAGCGCGGTTACCGAATCCTGTCGGCGTTTAGCGTGACTGGTCGCCCGGACGACTTCGCGCCGCGGGTCGAACTGCCGTTACGGTCGCGCCTTTTGAACGAGCTCGGCCTCTTCGCCCTGCGATTAGGACGCTTGGCCGAGGCATGGTCAATCCGGCGAGTAGACGACGTCTGGAAGAGCGCTCTGTCCGGGTCCAGTGTGCGAGCGGGCCTCAGGAACTCAAGCGAGGTCGATTTCAAACGAGGCCGCGTGCCGGCCTCCCGAGCGCACGCTAACAACGCTGTGCGTCAGGGCGAAGCAACGGCCGAAACACCCGGGGATAGTGACTCAAGAATCGCGCTTTCCCTCGCCTGGCGGGCGAACGCAGCGCACGCCATGGGCGACATCGCTGCGGCTCGGACGGACTTCGCTACCGCCACGGAGCGCGGAGGAGATCCACTTACCTCCCTACGCGGATCGCAGCACGCACGCCACCACCTCGATCTCGGCGACCTGGTAGCCGCCACAACGCTCTGTGACTACGGCATCTCGACCGCTTTGCGTACCGGATGGACCCAAGACCTGGCCCCGTTTCGTGCGCTCCTCGCCCGGATCGATCTCGTCGCCGCGAAAGATCCGACGACTAACCTTGATGAGGTTCGCGCCTGGACGTGGCGGTCCGGCGACATGCGGCACATCATCGAGGCCCACGACCTTGATGCCCGCCACCTCCTCGCCTCCGGCGACCTCCAAGGGGCGCTCGGCGAAGCGAAGGTCGGTCTTCAACACGCCTCCTCGTGTGGCTACGGCCTCCGCCGCATCGAGCTGCTCGTCACACTCGCGCGGATTCGGCTGGCGTGGCCCGACCCGGCGAAGGCCATCCAGGCTGCCCGAGCGGCGCTCGACCTCGCGTCGCACGAAGAGTGCCGCTACGCGTGGGGGGAAGCGGACGCCGCGCACGTGTGGGGCGAGGCGTACTTCGCGAACCACGAGCTCGCGCTCGCCAAGCGCGCCTTCGAGCGGGCGCTCGAGGTGCGACGGCGAATCGAGCATCCCGGTATCGCCGACACGGAGGCGTGGCTCGCCCGCTGCCCGTAGGCCGAGCGTCAGGGTAGGCGGAAGCTGTCTCGGTCGCTGACGGCCAGTCCGTCGGCCACGAGGCCCGTCGCCACCCGCTGGGCCCGCGCCGGGTCGCCGGGCCAACCGGTCGCCCTCGGGACGTCGGCCGCCGCCACCGGCCCCAGGCGGAGAGCGTCGACCAGGCGGCCCCGTCCCTGGCGGTCGGAGCCGGCGAACGTCGACTGGACGCCGCCGGTGCCGGCCGACCCGTCGGCGGGGTCGGGCGCCGTCCGCCCCCCGTCCGCCCACGAGCACCACGGCCGCAGCGGACAGTCGGCGCACGCCTGCACCCGCTTGGTGCACAGGGTGGCGCCCACGTCGAGGAGGGCCTGGTTCCACGCCCAGCCCTCGCCGGCGGGCACCAACCCGTCGGCCAACGCCTGGGCCTCGGCCCCGGCCAGCCGGCGGCCGGCGAAGGCCCGGGCCAGGACCCGGGCGGTGTTCACCTCCACCACGCCCACGTCGGCGCCGTAGGCGAAGGCCATCACGGCCCGGGCGGTGTACGGCCCCACGCCGGGCAGGTCCAACAACGCACTCAGGTCGGATGGCAACCGGCCACCGTGGCGGTCGACCACTGCCGTCGCCGCCCGGTGCAGGTTCAGCGCCCGCCGGTTGTAGCCGAGGCCGGCCCACTCGGTGATGACGTCGGCTACGGGTGCGGCGGCGCAGGCGGCCGGCGTCGGGAAGAGCTCCAGGAAGCGGTAATACCGAGGTACGACCCGCGCCACCTGCGTCTGCTGGGTCATGACCTCGCTGACCAGCACCGCCCAGGGGTCCCTCGTCCGCCGCCACGGGAGGTCGCGCCGGTGACGCTCGCCCCACTCGAGGACCGCCTCCTGGGCGGACGTGCGGCCGGCCACCGGCCGGAGCGTAACGTCGGCGTCGGCATGCTCGAGTTCGCCCTCCGCAACGACGTCTACCGCCGGCCGCTCATGACAGCCCTCGACCGCCTCGGGCTGCGCGAAGGATGGCTGTGCGTCGACGTCGGCGCCGGCCAGGGCGACGTGAGCGTGGCCCTGGCCGAGGTCGTCGGGCGGGACGGCCGGGTCTACGCCGTCGACAGCGACCCCCGGGCCCGGGACGCGGCCGCCGCCGCGGCCGCCGCCGCCGGCCAGGGCCAGGTCGTCGCCATCACCCAGGCGGCCGAGGACCTCCTCCTCCCCGAGCCGGTCGACCTCGCCTTCTGCCGGTTCGTCCTCATGCACGTCCACGACCCCGCCGTCGTGCTCGGGCGCATGGGCGCCGCCGTCCGCCCCGGGGGATGGGTCGTCGCCCAGGAGCCGATCACGTCGGCGGGGAGGGTCGGGGGCCGGCCGCTGTCGATGCCCGACGCCCGCCATCCCGACGTCGGCGCCGACCTACCCACCCTGGCCCTGGCCGCGGGGCTGGAGGTGCTGGACGCGTGGGCCGAGTCCCAGGCCGGCGCCGGCCCCGGCCCGGTGGCCGACTACCTGGCCTCCCTCACGGGGGTCCATCCGGGCGACGACGCAGTGGTCCTCCCGCCCCTGGTCACGGTCGTGGCCCGGCGGCCCCTCCACTGACCGGCCCGCCGCGCCATACTGCTGAGCCGATGGGACTGGGGCACATAACACAGGGACGGCGGACGTGAGCGACTGGCTGCTGGAGGCCGACGGCCTGCGCAAGGCCTACGCCGCCGGCCGTCACGCGGTGGCCGACGCGGTGCGCGACGTGAGCATCAGCATCCGTCCCGGCGAGAACGTCGGCCTGGTGGGCGATGTCGGGGCCGGCAAGAGCACCGTCGCCCGCATGCTCACCGGGTTCCTGGCCCCCGACAGTGGTTCGGTCCGGATCGAGGGGGCCGAGGTGGCCACCCTCGGGCGCAAGGACCTGCTGGCCCTGCCCAGCCGCGTCCACCTCATCCCCCAGGACATCGACACCGTCGCCCCGCCGAAGGCCAGGGTCGGCAAGGTCATCGAGGAGCCCCTCGACTGGGTCAAGACCGGCTCCGACCTGCGCCGGCCGCTGGTGCTGGCCGCCCTGACCGCAGTCAACCTCCCGGCCGAGCAGGCGATGGGCCTGCGGATCTCGGCCCTGGCCGCCTCCGACCGGGCTCGGGTGGCGCTGGCCCGGGCCCTGATCCTGCGCCCCAAGCTGGTTGTCGCCGACGACCTCATCGGTCCCCTCGACCCGACCTCGGCCGCCGACATCGTCCAGCTCATGGCCGAGTTGGGGATCCTCCACGGCGTGGGCTACCTGTTCGTCACCCGCGACCTGGGCCTGGCCGAGTTCCTCTGCGACCGGCTGGTGGTGCTGCACGAGGGGCGGATCGTCGACCAGGGCCAGACCGACCAGGTGATGGCCCGGCCCCTCCATCCCCGTTCAGCCGAGTTGGTGGAGGCCGCCCGCCGCCAGCGCCACCCCGAGTCCGAGGCCGACACCGGCTAAGGCCCACGCTCCCGCTTGCCCGACCGCCACCAGCCGAGAGCCAGGCCGGCCGCCCCGGCGGCGTTGATGGCCGCCGGGAGAGCGCGGTTGCCCAGGAGGTAGCCGACGACAATGGCGGCCATGCCCGCCATGAGGACGGCGAACCAATGGCGGCGGCGCTCGGCGAGGACCGCCCGTATCCGGACGATGACCGGCAGCGCGGCCGCGTACCCGAGCACGAGAAGCACCGCCCCGAGCAGGTCCACGGACGCCGTCCCTACCGGCGGACCACGGCCAGCAGGCTCGCGTACGACCCGACGAGCATGGTCCAGAGCAGGTCCACGGACGCCGTCTCTACCGGTGGACCGCGGCCAGCAGGCTCGCGTATGAGCGGACGAGCAGGGCCCGTTCCTCGGCCACGAGCGGGCTCTCCAGGAGGCAGCCCTCGGCCACCCAGCGGTCGGACACGTCCATGGCCCGGGCCCGGAGGTCGGCCGCGGGCCGCACCTCGGCCGGCGGGCAGCGGTAGACGAAGGCGTACAGGGCGGCGAGGGAGTCGACAAGGGCGTCGGCCGGATCGTCGCTCCCCGCGTGCTGGTGCTCACGGTGAACCCGCCACCACTCGACCTCCAGCCGGGCCGCCTCCACTGTGTCGAGCGTCTCCCCCGAGTCGGCCGCCACCAGCCGGTAGAAGCGCTCCATGCACCGGCGGGCGCGGTCAGGGTCGTTGACCGGCTCCCTCGCCCACAGCTGGTTGGCCCGCAGCACGAGCCACGCCCCGTGGACGGTGCGGTCGCACCGCATCCGGAACCCGGCCCGCACCAGGCCGACCGACGCCAGCAGCATCCGGCCCCACTCCCGGCGGTAGTACGTGACCCACGCCCGGCACTCGTACGCCCCCACCCGGTTGGGGACGAAGGACCGGGCAGGCACCGGGCGGTCGGCGGCCACCGTCAACCCACGCCGATCAGATCTCGGCCCATCAGATCTCGACCGTGAGGTCCCGCCAGTAGAACCACATCGTCCGCCACCGGACCACGCCCGTCACCGGCAGCCCGATCAGGTGCCAGAACATTCGCCACGTCTCCCGGTAGCCGGTGCGGCGGCCGAGCTTGTCGCGCTTGGTGCGGTGGTTGACGCCGTGGAGGATGCGGGCCGTTGTCGGGAAGTGCCCCTCGGCGATGACCTCGTTGATCATGACCTCGATCGAGTAGCCCTGGCGCTTGTGGGGAGGGACGGCGTCCCACACCCACCGGGGCACCAGCCGCTCGCCGGTGGTCGGTGCCAGCCGCAGCACCAGCGGATTCCACAGCCCGTAGTCGAACCACCCCACCGACAGGGTGGCCCGGCCCTCCACGTAGGGCCGGCAGATCCCGTCCAGGTGGGCGGCGGTGAGGCCGACCAGGTCGGCGTCGCAGAAGAGGAAGGCGTCGGCGTCGCTCGCCTCCACCCCCGCCTCCAGGGCATGGGCCTTCGACCCGGTCCCCTCCCGGCGGACGACCTTGGCCCCCGCGGCCGTGGCTGCGTCGCCGGTGCCGTCGGTAGACCCGTCGTCCACCACCAGCACCTCCCGGGCGAACCGGCAGCCGCGGGCGGCCTCCACCACGCTCGCCACCGTCGGCGCCTCGTTCCGGGCCGGGATGACGATGTCGATCACCGGACGGGTCACGGCCGGAGGCGTCAACCGAGCTGGGCGCGCAGGAACTCGAGGGTGCGGACCCACGCCACCCGGGCCGCATCCTCGTCGAAGACCTCGGGACGGGTGTCGTTGAAGAAGGCGTGGTGAGTCCCCGGGTAGAGGAACGTCTTCACGCTCTTGCCCAGGTCGGTGAGCGTGGCCTCCAACTTCTCCACCGCCGGCGGGCCGGCCATGTCGTCGTCCTCCGCGTAGTGGCCCTCCACTGCTCCTGCCAGGCGGGAGTAGTCGGGCTGGACGGCGTCCCACGGGATGAGGCCGTAGAACGGCACCGCCGCCGCGACCACGTCGGGGCGCAGGGTGGCCAGCCACAGGGCAAGGCCGCCGCCGATGCAGAACCCGACCACGCCGACCGTCTTCCCCCGTGTCGACGGGTGCTCGAGGAGGAAGTCGACCACCGCCGAGAGCTCCGCCGCCGCCCGTCCGGTGTCGAGGGCCTTGGCCGACCGGGCCGCCTCGTCGGGCTCCTTGAGGGGGACGACCTTTCCGTCGTAGAGGTCGGGTGCCACGGCCGTGAAGCCCTCGGCCGCGAACCGGTCGCAGACGTCCTTGATGTGGTCGTCGACGCCCCACCACTCCTGGATCACCACCAGGGCCAGGCCCGCCCCCTCGTGGGCCGGGGCCAGGTAGCCGCGACCGCGGCCGGAACCGCCGTCGACCGGGAACTCGACCATGTCACCCATTCGGGTCACCCATTGAGGGGGAAGCTACCCGCGCTACCGCGCCTCTTACCGCCGGGTGAGCTCGGAGACGGCCACGCACCCGGCCCGGGCCAGGGCCTGGTCGAGGGTCTCGGGCCCGGTGGGCCCCACGATCACGTCGACGAGATCGATCGGCACCCGCTCCGACGGCCGGGCCCAGGGCTCCGGCACCTGGTCGAGACGGGCGGCGAGCGCCGCCCACAGCCCCTCGGGCAGGACCCGACCCACGCCCGCCACCGCCCACACGGGGACGCCGGCGTGGGTGGCCACCGCGGCCGCGGCCCGGGACCCGGCCATCGCCACCAGCCCGTCGGGGCCGAGGGCGTCGGCCTCCAGCAGGACCACATCGCTGGCCAGCACCGCCGCCCCCAGGCCGGACTCGGCCACCGCGGCCACGTCGGCCCCCTCCTCGTCGAGCTCGTAGAGCAGGCGCCCGCCCTCGCCCCGGGCGTCGACCACGAGCACCCGGACGTCGCCCCGCCGGGCCAGCGCCCATCCCGCCTGCCGGGGCGAGCCGAGGACGGTGACGGTGGCGGCCGCGGGCAGGGCGTCGGCGAGGGACCGGGGGGTGGGGTCGTGGCGTAACTCGTCGGCCGCCCGCCAGGCCTCGTTGGGCGGGTCGGCCGCGGCCAGCACCCGGGCCGCCAGCCACCAGAGAGGCCCGCACCCCGGCTGGCGGTCGACCAGCCGCCGGCACGCCGTCACCACCGCCGCCGGCTCGCCCGCGATGGCCGCCAGCGCCGACGCCGCCTGCCTGGCCACCAGCCCCGGATCCTCGCCTCCCGCCCGGGCCGCCATCCGCAGCCGCTCGAACGGGTGCACCGTCAGATCCGGCCCAGACAGATCCGGCGGGGACTGGTCACGACGGGCTCACGGGAAGCCGGGCTTGAACACCATCAGCACGACGATGGCCGCCGTGATCAGGTTGAGGAGGCCACCCGCCATCCCCGCCTTGGTGCCCAGCCTGTCGAGCTCCCCGGCCGAGGCCTCCGACCCGCCCCCGGTCTCCTGGAGGATGGCGTTGATGCGGCGGACGGTCGGGAGGTGGAGGGCGTGGAAGATCCCGATGGCCGCGATGTAGAGGACGAACGACAGCGACACCCACAGCTGGCTGAAGGCGAAGACGTCCTCGCTCACCAGGACGAGCACGATGCCGAGCACCGGCACCGCGTAGATGAACCATTCGGAGAACGTGTAGGCCTTGTCGACCACCTCGCCGATGGCCGCCCCTTCCCGCCCTTTCCTGGCCGCCGCCTGGGCCCCGAAGTAGCCGGTGACCACCACGCCACCGAAGCCGATGATGGCGGTGACGAGGTGCAGCACCAACACGACCTTGTAGATCCCGCTGTCCGGTCCCATGCGGCCCCCTCCGACGAGCCGACCAGGCTCGCTGTGCCGAAGATAGCTGGGGTACCGTCCCGCCGTGGCCACCAACCCCCCGCCCACCCTGGTGCTCTCCGCCCTCAACGGCCGGACCCACACCGTCCGCGAGTGGTTGACCACCTTCCACCTGCTGTTCGTGGCCATCGGCACCCGCGGCCCGAGCGAGTGGATCGTCCCCACCGCCCGCCGGGTGCTCTACGACTACGAGCAGGCCGACTGCCGGGTGGCGTGGCTGGTGGCGGGGGAAGAGGGCGACGCCCGCCGCCTGCTGGGCTCGAAGGCCGCCCTCGACGACCTCGTCTTCCTCGACCCCGACCTCAAGGCGATACGGGCCTTCGGCCTGTCCACCCTGCCCGCCATCGTCCACCTGGGCATCGACGGCACCGTGGTCAACGCGGTCGAGGGGTGGGACCCCATGGCCTGGCGGGCGCTCACCACCGAGCTCTCCCGGCAGGTGGGCTGGAGCCGTCCACAGCTGCCCGGTCCCAAGGACCCCGGCCCGTTCAAGGGTGCCCCGCTGCCGGCCCGCGCCGGCTGAGGGGGGTCAAGCCAAGCGGCGGGCCTCGGCGGCGGGGTCGCTGGTGAGCGAGAGGGCGGCGAGGACAAGTATCGACGTGGGCGCGTTCCGCAACTCGCCCAGGACCCACGTCGAGCGGTCGACCGCCTCGAGGGCGTCGACCATCGACCGGGGCCCGACACGACGGCGCCGCAACTCCGACGCCAGCATGGCCGCCTCCACCTGCATCCGCTGCCTCCCTCTTCCTTGCCTCCCAACCCTCGCCCCTCGGGCCTGTGGAGCACAAGACCGCAAAACCTGGGCACAACTCGCCTCCGAGGGGGGTCGGGTGGGGAAAACCGCAGGTGGGGCGGGTCAGCGGGCGATGCCACCCCTCGTCATGGCGTCGACGTCGAGGACGCGGTCGACGTCGGCCGCGGCCATCAGTCCCCGCTCGACGACGACGTCGCGCAGGGTGCGGTGCTCGGCCAGGGCCTGGCGCACGACGGCCGCCGCCTCCTCGTACCCGAGGTGGGGGACAAGGGCGGTGGCCAGGGCGGGGGACGACTCCGCGTACCGGCGGCAACGGGCCTCGTCGGCCTGCATCTCGGCCACGCACCGGTCGGCCAGCACCCGGGCGGCGGCGGCCAGCAGGCGGACCGACTCCAGCAGGTTGCGGGCCATCACCGGCACGGCCACGTTCAGCTCGAACGACCCGGTGGTGCCGGCGAAGGCCACCGCGGCGTCGTTGCCGATGACCTGGGCCGCCACCTGCACCACCACCTCGGGGATGACGGGGTTGACCTTGCCCGGCATGATCGAGCTGCCCGGCTGGAGGTCGGGCAGGTGGACCTCGGCCAGCCCCGACGCCGGCCCGCTCGACATCCAGCGCAGGTCGTTGGCCATCTTCACCAGGGACACGGCCACCGTCCGCAGCATCCCCGACGCCTCCACCAGGGCATCCCGTCCGCCCTGGGCCTCGAAGTGGTCACGGGCCTCCCGCAGGGGCAACCCCGTCTCGCCGGCCAGGCGGGCGATGACGGCCGCTGCGAACCCGGGCGGGGCGTTGATCCCGGTGCCCACCGCGGTGCCCCCCAGGGCCAGCTCCCCCAGGCGGGGCAGGGTCGACTCCAGCCGCTCGATGCCGTGCTCCATGGCGGTGGCGTAGCCGCCCAACTCCTGGCCGAGCGTGACGGGCGTGGCGTCCATGAGGTGGGTGCGGCCGGCCTTGACGACGCCGGCCAGCTCGACCTGGCGCCGGCGGAGGACGTCGGCCAGGTGGCGGAGGGCGGGCACCAGGGTGGTGGCCACCGCCGACACCGCGGCCAGGTGGACGGCCGACGGGAACACGTCGTTCGACGACTGCGACGCGTTGACCTGGTCATTGGGGTGGACGTGGCCGGCCCATGCGCTCGGCGGCGAGGCCCGCGATCACCTCGTTGGCGTTCATGTTCGACGACGTGCCGGATCCCGTCTGGAACACGTCGACCGGGAAGTGGGCGTCCCAGGTCCCGGCGGCCACCTCCTCGGCGGCACTGGCGATGGCGGCGGCCACGTCGGGCTCGACCACCCCCAGATCGGCGTTCACCGCCGCCGCCGCGGCCTTGATCCGGCCCAGGGCTCCGATCAGCTCCCTGCCGATGCCCTGCCCGGAGATGGGAAAGTTCTCCACCGCCCGCTGGGTGGACGCCCCCCACCGGGCTTCGGCCGGCACCTCGACGTCGCCCATCGAGTCGTGTTCCCGACGGGAGGCCATAGGGAGGGGATTGTTGCACCCTCCCGGGACCGGGGTTAGGGTTCGGCGGAACCGAGGACCCCCCCGGCGTAAGTGAGGCTGATGACCCCACGTCACCGAAGGCTGCTCGGCGTTTGCGTCGGGTTCGCGCTGCTGCTCCCACTGGTGGGGCAGCCATTGGCGTCGGCCGCGCCCATCGACGACAAGCGAGCCGAAGCGGCCCGCCTCCAGGACGAGCTCGAAGCCCAGGGGGAACAGGTCAGCGTCCTCGCCGAGCGCTACAACCGGGCCCGCCTGAAGGTGGACGAGGTCGAGCAGAGCATCGTCCAGACCGAGGCCGACGTGGCCCGGTCCGACGAGCGCCTGAAGCTGGTCAAGGGTCGCCTGGCCGCGGCCGCGGTGGCCGCCTACATGCACGGCGGGGTGACGTCGTTCATCGGCAACATCGCCCGGTCCGACGGCAACAACATGATCGTGCGCCAGCAGTACCTGCGGGTCACCGCCTCCGACCAGCGCGAGATCCTCGGCGAGCTGCGCCTGGCCAAGGAGGACCTGTCCCTCCGGCGGGGCGAGCTCGACGCCGAGCGCAAGGCTGCTCGGGACGCGTCGGCCGACGCGGCCGACGCCAGCCACGAGGCGGAAGCGGCCCAGGCGGCCCAGGCCGCCCTCCTGTCGTCGGTGCAGGGCGACATCTCCGGGCTGGTGGCCGAGGAAGCCGCCCGCCGGGAGGCAGCCGACGCCGAGCAACGGCGCCTGGCGGCAGTGATCCCGCCCACCGCCACCGCCAACGCCCCGGCCGCCGTCCGGCTGGCCGCACCTCCCCTGATCGAGGACGAAGAAGAGGCGGCCCTGCCGGCCACCCGCATCCTGCCGTCATCGGGGCTGGGCGGCGTCGCCGTCGACCGGGCCATGACCCACCTGGGCAAGCCCTATGAGTACGGCGGGTCGGGCCCCGGCTCCTTCGACTGCTCGGGCCTCACCCAGGACGCCTGGGCCGCGGCGGGCGTGAGCCTGTCCCACGCGGCCGACATCCAGTACTACGAGAGCACCCGGGTCTCGGTCGACGAGGTCATCCCCGGCGACCTGCTCTTCTTCGGCGACTCGGTGGAGGGCATCCACCACGTCACCATGTACATCGGCGACGGGCAGATGATCGAGGCGTCCACCACCGGCACGCCCATCCGCATCCGGGGCTGGCGCTCGGGCGACCTGGTCGGAGCGGGCCGACCGGGCTGATCAGCAGTACCGGGTGAGGGTCGGGTACGGATTCTCGTACCCGCTGCCGCCGGGGTGGATCTCGAAGTGCAGGTGGGGAGCGGTGCTGGCCGCGTCGCCGGTGTTGCCCACGTAGCCGACCACCGTCCCCTGGGTCACCCGCCCGCTGGCGCCGTACTCGTCGAGGTGGGCGCCGAAGTACTCGTTGCCGTCGTCGCCGTCGAGGTAGTAGGCCAGCCCGCTGACGGCGCCGGAGCGGTGCCGCACCTCCCCGTCGACGCTGGCCACCACCGGAGTCCCCCGGGCAGCCAGGATGTCGTTGCCCTGGTGGGAGAACCCTCCCCCCGGGGAGCGCCGTAGTCGTCGCTGAAGGCGTGCGGCCCCTGGACAGGACAGAGCCAGTCCGACGGCTCCGGTTCCACGGGGTCGTCGGCCGGAGGGGCCGTCGTGGGGGTGGTCGGGGTCGTCCGCCTGGTCGGGGTGGTCGGTGTGGTCGTCGGGCTGGGCGTGGCCGGCGCGGGGGTGGCGGTGAGGGGGCCGGCGGTGGACTGACCGCTGGAGGATGCCTGCTGCGACCCGCCGCTGGTGGCGGCCGCGGAGGCCGCCCGCCCCTCCGCCTCCTGCCTCTCCGCCGCCTCGGCCGCTTCGGCCGCGGCCCTGGCCACCTCCTCGGTCAGCCGGTCGAGCTCCTCGATGGCGTCGGCCTGGCGGGCGCGGTGGTCCTCGAGGGTCTCGGCGTGGGACTCCTGTTGCCGTTCGAGATCGGCCTGTTCCCGGCGCAGGTCCTCCCGGTCGGCTCGGAACTGCTGGAGGGCGTCGGTGGAGGCGGCCGCGACCACGTGGCTGTACTGCTGCGCCCGCACGACGTCGTTGGCGTCGGCCATGCGCAGGATGCGGAGGACCGGAGCCGCCCCGCCCACGTACAGCCGGATGGCGAGCTCGCGGACCCGCTCCCGGGTGGCGCCCACGCGGGCGTCGACGGCGTCCACCCGGGCCTGGACGTGGGCGACCGCGTCCTCCGCCCGGGCGATCGCCGACTCCGCCTCGGCCAGCTCGGCGGCAGCCCGGTTGGCCCGGGCCTGGGCCTCCTCCAGGTCGTCCTCCGGCGCAGCCGACGCCACCATCGGCAGCCACATGAGGGCGACCACGACGACGAGAAGCCGCGTCGAGCAGGCGCGAAACCGTCGGCGACCCCCCATGACCCGCCCGACTGTAGGCCAGTTATCCACAGGAGACCCGTCAGGCAGGAGGCCCGACCGCCGAGTGCTGCACGGATGCCGCCGTCGTGGATGGCCACGCGGCGATCACCCGCCGGACCTGCCGAGCAGTGGCACATAGGGCCCCCGAAGGGCCCACTCGTGCCACCTGCTCGCCGAAACCGGGGGCTGCGGCCCCGAGCGAGTGGCACTACCGGGCCCTCGGAGGGACCTCTGTGCCTCTTGCACGCTCGGCCCCGGCAGCCCTGCCGAGCAGAGGCGCGGCAGATCTCGGGCTGGACTCCTCACCCGCTCGCCGGGGCCGGCGGCTGCCGAGCGATTGGCACGGAAACCCCGTGGAGGGGGCACTCGTGGCGATCGCTCGCAGGGCTCGGGCGGCGTTTCGAGCGATTGGCACGGAACCCCCGTGGAGGGGGCACTCGTGGCGATCGCTCGCAGGGCGAAGGCAGGCAGCCCCAAGGGCTTCGGAGTGCTCGGGGCGAGGGGTGGTCGGGCGAGGCCACGCCCGCCGCGCGCGTCGAACGGCCAACCGACCACCCAACCACTCGGCTCAAGAACAGCTCCGGCAAAGATCGGCGACTCGACTGCGATAACCCATTCGGTCGCCCGACGGGAGCGGCCGGTACCCTCCTTTGGTGACCATCGCCCGCCTGCCCCACGTGGCGGTCGTCGGCGGCAGCGAGGCCGGCCCGGTCGACCTGAAAGGTGGCCGAGGACCTCGGCCGGGAGTTGGCCACCCGGGGTGCGGTGGTGGTGTGCGGCGGCCTCGGCGGGGTGATGGAGGCGGCCTGCCGGGGCGCCCGCGAGGCCGGTGGCCACACCATCGGCATCCTCCCCGGCCACGACCGCGGCCAGGCCAACCCCCACGTCGAGATAGCGGTGGCCACCGGCCTGGGCGAGGGCCGGAACCTGGTCGTCGTCCGCACCGCCGACGTGGTGGTGGCGGTCGGCGGCGAGTTCGGCACCCTCTCCGAGATCGCCTTCGCCCTCCGCCTCGGCACCCCGGTGGTGGGCATCGACACCTGGGAACTGGCCAAGGACGGTCGTCCCGTCGACGCCGTGGTCCGGGTCGACACCGCCGCGGCCGCCGCTGAGGTGGCCGTGGCGCGGGCTCAGGCGATCTTGCGCAGCACCACCAGGGAGTAGGCGAGCAGGCCCACCTCGTCCCCGGCGGGGAAGACCACCCCGTCGCGATGGTCGGCGGTGTCGAGCACCAGCTCGAACGACGACGCCCAGCCCTTGCCCGGCAGGCGGAACTCCACCGGGTTGGGACCGTTGAGCAGCACCAGGAAGCTGTCGTCGACGATCTGCTGGCCCCGCGGTCCCGGCTCCGAGATCTCGTCGCCGTTGAGGAACATGCCCAGCGCCCGCACCGTGCTCTCGGCCCACTGCCGTTCGGTCATCTCCCGGCCGTCGGGACCGAACCAGCCGATGTCGGCCAGGCCCGCTTCGCCGAGCGGCCGGCCGTGGATGGGACGGCCTTGGAAGAACCGCCGCCGCCGGAACACGGGATGGTCGTGCCGCAGCCGGAGGAGACGCCGGGTGTAGTCGCGGAGGTCGGATGCGGCCGGGCCCAGGTCCCAGTCGACCCACGACAGGGGGTTGTCCTGGCAGTAGCCGTTGTTGTTGCCCCGTTGCGTGCGGCCCATCTCGTCTCCCGCCACCAGCATCGGCACCCCCTGCGAAAGCAGGAGCGTGGCCAGGAAGTTCCGCTGCTGGCGGGCCCGCAGGGCGAGCACCTCGGTGTCGTCGGTATCGCCCTCCACCCCGCAGTTCCACGATCGGTTGTCGTCGGACCCGTCCCGGTTGTGCTCGCCGTTGCCCTCGTTGTGCTTCCGGTCGTACGACACCAGGTCCCGCAACGTGAACCCGTCGTGGGCGGTGACGAAGTTGATCGACGCCGACGGCTTGCGGGCGCTGCCCTGGTAGAGGTCGCTCGACCCGGTGAGGCGGTAGCCCATCTCGGCCAGGCTGGCGCCCTTCCCCCGCCAGAAGTCCCTCACCGCGTCCCGGTACTTCCCGTTCCATTCCGTCCACAGGACAGGGAAGTTTCCGACCTGGTAGCCGCCCTCCCCCAGGTCCCACGGCTCGGCGATGAGCTTGACCGCGGACACGACCGGGTCCTGGTGGATGAGGTCGAAGAACGAGCTCAGGCGGTCGGCCGCGTGCATGCCCCGGGCCAGAGCGGAGGCGAGGTCGAAGCGGAAGCCGTCGACGTGCATGTCGGTGACCCAGTAGCGCAGGCTGTCGAGGATGAGGTGGAGGACCTCGGGGTGGCCGGCGTTGAGGGTGTTGCCGCAGCCGGTGAAGTCGACGTAGCGGCGCTGGTCGCCCGCCGCCAGCCGGTAGTAGGAGGGGTTGTCGATCCCCCGCAGGCTGAGGGTGGGGCCGAACTGGTCGCCCTCGGCCGTGTGGTTGTAGACGACGTCGAGGATGACCTCGATGCCCGCCGCGTGCAGGGCCCGCACCATCGACTTGAACTCCCGCACCTGCTCGCCCCGGGTGCCGGACGACGAGTACTCGGTGTGGGGGGCGAAGTAGCCGAGGGTGTTGTAGCCCCAGTAATTGGTCAGGCCCCGACGGAGCAGGTGGGGCTCCGACACGAAGTGGTGGACGGGCATCAACTCCACCGCGGTGACCCCGAGCCCGACCAGGTAGTCGATCACCGGCGGGCTGGCCAGGCCGGCGTAGGTGCCCCGCAGGCGGGGAGGGACGTCGGGGTGGAGGGCGGTGAACCCCTTGACGTGCAGCTCGTAGATCACGGTGTCGTGCCACGGGGTGCGGGGATGGGTGTCGTCGCCCCACGGGAAGAGGGGGTCGGCCACCACCGATCGGGGGACGTGGGCGGCCGAGTCGCGCCGGTCGCGCTGGTCGTCGGAGCCGCCCGTGCTGTGGCCGAAGACGGCCTCGTGCCAGTCGAGGCGGCCGTCGATGGCCAGGGCGTAGGGGTCGACGAGGAGCTTGGACGGGTTGAAGCGCAGGCCCCGCGCCGGGTCCCATGGGCCCTCGACCCGGTAGCCGTAACGCTGGCCCGGCATCACCCCGGGGAGGTAGCCGTGCCACACATGGCCGTCGACCTCGGTCAGGGGAAGGCGCAGCTCGACGCTCGCCGGGAGCCGCCCGAGAGACCCGCTCAGAGCGTCTTCGTCGAAGAGACAGAGCTCCACCGAGGAGGCGCGCTCGCTGAAGAGGGCGAAGTTGGTACCCTGGCCATCCCAGGTGGCTCCCGGAGGTGACGGGTTGCCAGGCCAGAGCTCCATGACGGGTAGCTAAGCCCACGGGGGCACGCAACCGCACGGGGAGGGGAACTTTTTGGCGAGCAACCCGGCGCAAGGACCCGGCGGGCTCCAGGGACTGGCAACGCGGTGGAACCATCTGGCTCGGCCGTGGCGGGTGAACGTGGCCCTCTACGGCCTCACCGCCTTGTCGCTCATCGCCCTGTTGTTCGAGCTGGTCTCGGGGGGCGACCCCGCGCCGTCGGTCAACCTGGCCAGCCAGAATCCCACCACCACCATCGCCACCTCGTCGGTGCCGACGACGAGGCCGAGCACCACCACCTCCACGTCGGCCAGCTCCACCACCAGCACCACCCAGGCGGTGACCGTCACGACCAGGCGCCCGGTGATCACCGAGCCCGAGCCCGAACCGGAGCCCGAGCCCGAGCCGGAGGAGACGACCACGACCAGCGAGGTGATCGAGGAGACGACCACGTCGTCGATCCCCGAGGAGACCACCACCATCCCCCCGGAGACGACGACCTCGGTGGTAGCCCAGGAACCCACCACGACCGCGCCCGCGTAGTTTGAAGCCGAGGATCGCACCATGGGCATGAACCCGGAAGACTTCTGGCACCCGCAGCCGGACTACGGCTACGACGACGAGTACGCGCCCGCGTGGTGGCATTTCCGCGCCCGGTGGTCGTTGATGCCCAACGCCTACCGCCTCAACTCGGTGCTCTACGTGCTGGGCGCCGTGTCCCTGGTGGTGCTCCTCCTCGAGCTCACCATCGGTGGCGGTGACGGGGGCGACACCGACCTCGACTCCGCCAGCAGGGTGGCAGCCGTGCCTACCAGCACCACCACCACCACCATCCGCGCCGCCCGCACCACCACCAGCCGGGTGGTGCCGAGCAGCACCACGTCGACGGTGGCCCGGTCGACACCCACCACCCGCCGGACGGCGACGGGGGGCGGTGGCACCGGGGGCGGGACGACCCCGGCCCCGGCGCCGCCCGCAGCGTCCGACGACGAGCCCGGAGACACCACCCCGCCGGACGGCGTCAGCGACACCAGCCCGCCCGACACCACCGAGCCCACGTCGCCGCCGAACACCTCACCGGCATCGACGTCACCGACCACGCCGCCGACGACCTCCGATGACGGACCCCCGCCCACCCTGCCACCCATCACCCGGCCCGACATCACCTTTCCCACCTTCACCATCCCGACCCCCAGGAGGTAACGCCCAATGGACCTCGGCGACCTGGCCAAGAAGGCCAAGGACCTGGCCGAAGAGCACGGCGACAAGCTCGACGGCGTGGTCGACAAGGTGGCCGACGTGGCCAAGGACCGCATCGACGGCCACGACGACCAGATCGACTCCGCCGCGTCCAAGGTCAAGGGCCTCCTTGGCCAGAGCGACCCCAAGGACCCCGAGGAGTAGACCCCGCCGCCGTCGCGGGCAGAACCTGGTCAGGGCGCCGGTTCGTCCGCGGCCGCGAGGGGACGGGTGCCGCCGCGGCGGCGGGCGTCGACCACCGCCAGGGCCGCCACCGCCAGAGCCGGCACCCCTACGACCCCGGCCAGCCCGAGGGGGAGGGCGAACCGGCCGTGGGCCGCGCTTCCCACTCCGGCGTAGACCACCGCCAGGCCGACGTTGGCCAGCCCGCACACCGCCGCCGTCCGGCCGACCGGAGCCCGAGCCGCGCCGGCCAGCACCACCGCCGCCTCGCTCAGGATCGGCACCGGGCGGGTGAGGAACAGCGTGATCACGCCCGGACGGCTGCCCGCCCGGGCCCACGCCCGCCGATCCCGGCCGACCACCCGTTCGACGACGGGCGCGCCGGCCAGCCGACCGATCAGGTACCCGAGCACGTTGCCGAGGCACAGCCCGGCGCCGATGGCGGCGCTGGCGGTCACGAAGCCCAGCCGCTGGCCGGCGACGGTGGCCAGGACGCTGGACGGCACCGGCAGCACCGTGTCCAGCCCGAGGAGGGCGACGACCAGCCCGGCGACCCCCGCGGCACCGGTCGTCGACTCCAGCACCCGTTCGGCCCACGTGTCGACGCGGGTGCCGAGGAGCAGGATCGGAAGGGAGCAGAAGACGACCGCGCCGGCGCCGATCAGAACCCATCGCAGGCGAACGCGGTCGGGCGGGCGGCGCCCGATCGGAGCCGACGATCGCACGTCGCCGCCGGTGGCGGTCAACTGTCCCGGTCCCGTCGGCGGGTTCAACGTCCGTGCACCGGTCCTCCTCGGACATGCACCGAACTCCAGTGGAAATGTAGCCCCGGGCCCTTCGCGCCGGCCTCGGACGCTCGACGACGAGTGCATGAAAGCGGGGGGCTAGCACCCGCGCCGCGGTGACGTGCCTCCACCCTTTTCTCGTCGCCGGTCCCTTGCGACGATGTCGCGGTCCTGCGGCGGAGGGTACGGAGATCGTTCTCAACGAGGAGGAGTCCCCGATCCCGAAACACCATCCCTGTCCTGCTTCCCGCCCGGGCCGCGGTCCGGGCGCCGGGCGGTGAGGAGATGAAACCCACCGCACGTATCCCCAGCGTCGCCGTCCTCGTCCTGAGTTGCCTGGCGTTCGCCACCAGCCTCATCGTGGCGACGGCACCGGCGGCCTCGGCGCTGAGCACGGTGACCCTGCGGGTCGTGATCGAACGGGTCGACGAGCAGGGCTGCACCGACAACCTCAGCGGCTCCGACTTCTACGGCCAGATCGACATCGAGGGCCAGGCCTTCGACTTCGGCCGGATCGACGGCGAGGACACGATCACGCCCAACTGGACGGCGGAGAAGGTGCTCGACGCCAACACGGTGTCGTCCGCCACGGTCGTCATCCGGGTCGCCGACTACGACACCTTCCTGAAGTTCGGCGACGACGTCTGCGACATCAGCCGCAACGACGGCACCGATCTCGACCTGGAGATCCCCCTGTTCCCGTGCTCGGTCACCGGGGACGCCACCGGCAGCTGCGCCACCTCCATCGACACCGGCGGCAGCGGTGGCGGCCAGGGCGACGTCGACTTGCGGTTCCGGGTCGAGGTCGACCTGCCGGCGTCCACCCCGGGGCTCACCGTGCGGTGCACCCACGCCCCGCTGTGGCCCCAACCAGGCGACAACGTCACCATCACCGTCGAGTCGTTCGACGGCTCGGTGCAGGTCGGAGACACCCAGGCGGACACCTCGAGTGGGGCCGCGCCGCCCCTCGTCGACCACACCAAGATCGCCGATCACGTCGAGATCTGGGTGGGCGACCGGACGGGTCCCGACGTCGACCTCACCAACAAGACCACGGCCACCTTCGTGGTCAACAACGTCGCCGCCGGTGACCTCCTCTACAGCTGCCGGGTGCAGGACGACGGCGACACCGTCTTCACCGGCTGGCGGCGAACCCGGGTGGGTGCTCCCGCCGAGGGCAACGCGGTGCCGGTCATGTTCCTCGGAGAGCGGGCCAACCGGGCCGACATCGTCTTCATCCCCGACATGGACAGCTACACCGGGGCGACCGACCCCACCTTCCTCAGCGATGCCGCCGATGTGATCAAGGGTGCCTACTACGGCCAGGACTACTTCCTCACCAACCAGCAGAACATCAACTTCTGGCTGGCCGACCAGACCGGTGACGCCGACCGGGTGGCGGCGCCCACGCCGGCCGATCCGAGCAACACCAACTGCGTGCTCACCCTCCCCGGCAACTGGGGCGACTACAGCTGGCGGGACAGCGGTGCCATCCTGCACCGCGACACGTTCCGGGACTGCGCCAACAGCGGTGTCTTCTCGACGGAGCCGACATCGCTCGGCACCGTGTTGCACGAGTCGGGTCACTCCCCGTTCGGGCTGGCCGACGAGTACTGCTGCGACGGCGGCTACTTCGAGAACGGTCCGAACCCGAACATGTTCGACTCGATGGCCGAGTGCCAGGCCGACGCGCCGGGGCTCGGGCGGATGGCTTCCGCCTGCCGCACCGTCACCGACCCCGGGCCACCGTCGGTCAGCTGGTTCCTCTCCGAACCCACCCCGAACGACCTCATGAACAGCGACCGCCGACCACCACAGGCGGCCGACATTCGACGAATGAACTGGTTCATGGACAACTGCCGGGCCGGAAAGTGCTGAGGGAGATCACACGATGAAACTTCGACACACCTTCGCCGTGGTCGGCGCCCTCGCCGCCACCCTCGCAGTCGCCTCGTTGCCGACCTCGGCCACGATCGTCGACGACACCAACCCGGCCACCGCGCCGCAGCCCGAGTACGACTACGCCGACACCTCCAAGTCATTCCTCGTCGACCTCCAGTTCGGAGACAGCTCGGCGACGCTGGTGCAGGCCGCAGTCGGCAACGAGCGCTCCTACTCCCATCTGGGTGACCCCCCGTTGCTCCGGGTGTCGCTCACCGACGAGGACGGTGCCGCCGCCGGTTCGTTCAACGCCTGGGACCCGCGCTGGGTCCTCGACGAGGTCCCCGGCGGTGGCGAGCGGTTGGTCGTCCGCCCCGGAGCGGGCCAGATCACGACCGCCTTCGACGGTGACGTGGCGACGATGCTCGTCCACGACCAGGTGGCCGGCACCGACCTGGCCACCGTCGACCTGCGCCCGACCGTTCGGGAGTTCTGCACCGACCATCCTGACGACCCCGAGTGCGTCGAGGCCGACCTCGTGGTCACCTCGACCACGGCGACGGGTGACCCGCTCGGCGTCGTGGGCCAAGCCGTGCCCGTGACGGTTGCGGCGACAGTTGCCAACCTCGGACCCGATGGGCCCGTCGACGGCGACGTGACGCAGACGGCGGTCGCCTCCGCCGGCGCCACCGTCACCCCCGGGAGTCAGGCCATCGACGCCGACGGGCTGGCGGTGGGCAGCCCGGTGACCCTGAGCAGGCAGTACTCGGTCACCTGCGACACGCCGGGGGCCAAGACGGTGGAGGTGACGACGTCGATCGTGCCGGAGAAGGCCAAGGTCGTCGATCTCGTCGCCGCCAACAACAGCCGGTCGGCGAGCTTCTCCGTCGACTGTGCGGTGCCGGTGACGTTGAACGTGAAGCCGGGCAGCCTGCGCAACCCGGTGAACATGAACAACGGCGCCATCCCGATGGCCGTCCTCACCACGCAGGCGGGCGAGTACGGCAACCCACTGGCCTTCGACGCCTCCGCCATCCAGGCGTCGACGGTGCGGGTCGGTTCCCGGACCGATCTCGTGGCCACGAACACCGGAGCCCCCGAGACGCACGGCAAGGTCCACCTCGAGAAGTCCCTCGAGCTCGACGAGACGACGAAGGATGGCGATCTGGACGCGGTGCTCCACGCCCGGTCGTCGGAGATCCCGGTGGTGTCGACCACCACCGAGCTCTGCGTGCGGGGCCGCTTCGGCCCCGGCTCGGGCACCACGTTCTTCGGCTGCGACCACGTGGAGGTCGTCCCCTAACGCCGACCGACCTGCTCTGACAAAGGCTCACGCGCTCTCGGAGCTGTTCGCCGAGAGCGCGTGAGTCTTTTCACGGTGGTTGGGCCTCTGCCCCGGAGGACTCATGGAAGGCTCAACGCACATCGGGCGCGACCCGAGGTGGCGCCGCCGGCCTGATGGCAGGACCGTGCTCAGCGGGCACTCGCGTGATGGAGCCACCGCATCGTCCAGTCGTGACGGAACGCGGCGTGCAGCTCCGCCTGCGAGAACGCACACCCAAGCTGGCTGGCGAGCTCGATCAGCTGGCTGAGTGACGGCGCCGGCCCCCACGACTCGATCTGCTCCTGGACGTCTGGGCGCCGGCGCACCAGATGAAAGAAGTCGAGGGCGTCTTGGATCGGCATCCCTCGCGTCACCGCCTCACACGGGCACTGGTGGCGAGTGCAGCCGCTACCGCCGCGGTCGTGAACACGCGGTTCTGGTCGAGCGCGTCGATCGTCCGCTCCTGTCCGGCCCCGACAAGCTGTCCGGGCATGGGCACGCGAAGGCGCGCCGAGGCAGGCCAGCTTCCGTCCACGTGTTGCGCGCCCAAGAGCCACCGCACCGCCCGCGCCTCGTCCGCCCCGAACGTTGTCTCGTGCCCCAGGATTCGCAGGCACCACGCGGTCGCCCACGCCGACGGTTCTCCGTCGACGCTGTGGACCGCGCCCGATGCGGTGAGCCGGGTCCGCGCCCAACCGGCGGCAGTGGCGCGCGAGGCGGGCAGCACGTCGGCAGCGAGTGCGGTCGTGTACTCGTCGTCCCACCACCAGTAGCTCTGCCAGTTGCCGGCGTCGCCCTGCTGGCGGCCCAGGTAGTCGACGGTCACCGGGCCGAGGAGCGGCGCCGCGGCGGCGGTCACGCAGTCGTGCGTCGCCTGCCAGCCCGCGAACGACGCGTCCTCCGGCAGGCGCGTGAAGCGCCGAATGGCGTCTCGCTCGGCGTAGGTCGTGATACCGCCCTCGGCCGAGACGTGCCCGGCGAGAAAGGCGTAGGCCGCAGCGACACGTCCGTGATCGAGGACACGAAGGCCGCCGGCCAGCCGCAGGGCCCACGCGGTGCTGTCGGCGTCGGCGGGCGTCAGCCGGTTGTAGCCCCAGCCCGGCTCGTCGGGGCGCCGGCGGAGCAGCGCCTCCCACGCCCGTCGGGCCGCTCGGCAGGTCTTCTCGCCCGGCGCCTCCAGCAGGCAGGCGCCCACGAACGCGGTCACCCACTCGTCGCTCGGACCGGCCGGCAGGAGGAAATCGGACCAGCGCCCCGTGTGCGCCTGCCGGGAGAGCAGGAAGTCGATCGCACCGGATAGCGCCTGGGCGACCGGGCGCTCCGAGCTCCCCGAAACGGCCGCGTGAGCCCCCGGGCGAGGCGTCCGCCAGACATGCCCCGCACCCCAATACCCCTTGGCGACAGCCTGCTGCCCGGCGACCGTGAGCTTGACGTGGGACAACTGGCGCTCGGTCGTGGAGAAGTGATCAGCGGGGGCGGCGAGTGTCGCCGCGATCCACGCCGCCGGCCACTCCCCGGGCGCTTCGGGCGGGGTCAGCACACCAGGCACGTCAAGCAACGCTGCCGCATTGGCGGCCGTGCAGAGCCCCTCAGCCGTGAGTTCTTCGAGGAGCTCGCGCCAGCGGGGCTCTTGCGGCGGCTGGATGGCGAGCACACATTCCAGGCCGAGGTGCGGGTAGACGACGGGGCCGACGTCGAGGCAGACGGTGACCCGGTCGACGCGGTCGTACGCCCACCCGGCCCAGTGCTCGACGGCCCCCAGCGGGCCGTTCCAGCCGACCGCCTCCAGGAACGGGGCGAGCTCGTCGAGCCGTAGCCGCTTGACGTTCACCCGCACGGCTTCGGTCGTGCGGCCCAGCATGGCGCCGAGAAAGCTCACCGAGGCGCCCGTGGGGCACGCGGCAAAGCAGCCCGCCAGGCTGTCGGCCAGAGCTGGCGGCCACGGCGCAGGCAGCAGGAGCGCGAGGGCGGCCTCCGCCACTGCTTCACCGTCGGCCTCGGGGACGGAGAGGAAGACCGATGGGGTCAAGGCGGGCTGAGGGGCGGGGTCGAGGTCGTGCTCCAGGAAGACCTCGGCGATCCCGCGGTGCACCAACGTCGTGGGGTCGGCCCAGGCCGCGCTGAAGCGGTGGAGCCGCGCCCACGCGCCATCACCCACCCTCGCCGCCGGCTGGGTCGCGAGCAGAAAGTCACGGAGCAGCGCGGGCTCTCCGTCGTCACGCCGAATGCACTGCTGAAGCTCGATCGTGGGCGCGGGGTCGGCCAACCGGCACTCCAGGGCGACCCGTGGGATGGGCGCCAAGCGCCGGGTCAGGTCGGCCAGGTTGCGTCGATTGACGGGCGTGTCCCAGGCTGCCGGGAGGGCAGGCAGAGTGTGGGCCAGTAGTCCGCCAGCGCCGCGGTCAACCTCGCAGCCGCCCCATCTCGGCCAGCATCGCATCGCAGATGCGGGGGAGGGCCGCCAAGCTGTCGGGTCGTTCCACCGTGCGGACCGGCGTCACGCCCACCAGGTCGGCCAGGGTCGACAAGCGCTGGGCGTCGATCGTGGGGACGAGCCAGGCCGGAGTGAGGAGCTGGGCGACCACGTGCGGCACGGCTGCCGCTGGGGAAAGGGCCGTGACCCGGGGCTCCTGCAGCAGTTCGGCGCGCGGGGGCAGCAGGAAGATGCCTGCCAAGGGGATCGGCGCGGCGCCGGCGGAGTGATCCGCGCCCTCGGCGAAGGAGACGACTCCCTTGTCCTCGAGTCGCTCGTAGTCCACCCCGGGGAGCTCGGGCGAGCGCGGCCAAAGCGGCGTCGCGACCACCTCGGGGATCCCGAGCGCCTCCCGGGCCTGAGGCATCAGCCGGATGGCAGGTATGCCGGGGAAGATGACCCAGCCGCGGGCCTCCCGGGCGAGGACGGCCACGTCGTCGCTGATCGCGGCGCAGCCCCGCTGGATCAGCGCGGTGACGGTCGTGGATTTGCCCGCTCCCTGCACGCCCGCAACGACGAAGGCGGCGCCCCGCCACCCGATGACACCGGCATGGAGCGCAAGACGTCCGAGCCGGGACAGCAGGTAGCCCATCACGGTGCTGAGCAGGAGGGTGGAGACATGAACTGGCGGGATCTCCTGCGTCCAGGTGACGACGACACGTGTCCCGGCGGGTTCGACGTCGAACTGGACGTGATGGCGGCCGTACCCGAAGCGGAGTCGGGTCCAGCCCTCCGTATACCCAGGAGCAGCTGAAACCGTCAACCACCCGCCGGTCTCCTCGACGATCGTGCGCGACCCGGGCGCCGTCGGGTCTCCTTCGGCAGCGACTCCGGCCCAGTCGACGACCACGTCCGGTGACCCCGTGCGCACCGCGCGGAGGCCCGACGAATGAAGGGGGACGTTGCACTCCAGCGTCAACCCGTAGACCGCGTAGCGGTACGGGCCCAACTACGAAGCGTAGATGTCGGCGCCGCCGCCGCCGTCGAAGTTCGGCCCTGCCGCGTTGGTCAGGGTCAGATCGCGCACGCTGCCGTAGGACCGCACCGTCGGTGGCTGGTAACGCTTCCTCGTGGGAATCTCGGCGTCGCCGTGGGCGCCGTCCGTTGATTCATCGGCCGAATGCGGCATTCACGCCTCCAGGTGCGAGCGATCCGCCGACGGCCAAATGATGCTACTTCGCGCCGGCGCTGCGGTGCCAGCAGCGCCGGTGGCGCAGCCAGTACGCGAGTTCGACGGGTGGACGCTGCTTCGCCCAGATCTCTGCTTGCACAACCGCGGACGCACGTTGCACGGCGCCAAGCCAGCGCGAGTCGACGTGGCCGGCCATCTCCGGCGCGGCCAGAAGGTCGATCTGCCAGCCGGGCACGCCCGACTGCCTCTGCTGTTCGAGGGTCACGTTTCCGGGCATCACGGTCTTGGGTCGCGTGCGTACGCCCTCCGGCAAGCGCTCGCCCATGGCGACGCGCAGCAGGCGCTTGTCTTCGAGCCATGGCACCGGCGGGATGGCCAGCACGAACTCGAGTAGGCGCAGGTCGAAGAAGGGGAAGCGGATCGAGAGGGGGCGACCGTTGTAGCCGGCGTCCGACCACGCGAAGAGCGCTCTCCAGAGCGGCGCACCGGCCATGCCGGCCTGCTCGCGCCGGGACATTTGCCGGAGGAGAGTGGCGCGGTCGGCCAGGTCCAGGTCGCGGGCCCACTGCCCGTTGACCCAGGCCGGGAGTGGGTCGGGCTGACGCAGTCGCCGCCGCTCTCGACCGCTGTCGGCCAACCGGCGCAGGGGCCATTTCCAGGAACCGTGGCGCAGCGCGGCCCGGACGCGGGGCCACGACAGCTCAGGCGGCGCGAGGAGTGGGTCGCCGCCGTACCCCGTCAGCAGCACCGGGGCGAAGGCTGCGGTGCGCCGGCAGACCTCCTCCATAACCCACAGCGTGGCGGCTCCGGGTTCCGGCGGCACCCAGGCGGGCTCGGCTGGGGGCTCGGCGCGCAGGTACGTCTCGCCGTTGAGCAGCTCGACGGGAAAGCCCGAATGAGCGGCCACCTGCGCCGCCAAACGGCCTTCTTGGTCGTGGATCAGCGTGGGGTACTCGATGGAGAACGCCCGCAGGTCGAAGGGCTGACCGTTCGCCTTGAGTCGACGGTGGGCGGTCACAGCGATGCTCGACGAGTCCATCCCCCCGCTCAGCTGGCTCCCGGCGCGTTGGGTGCGCAGGCGGTCCCCCACCGCCTGGTCGAAGAGCAGCCGGAAGTGCTCGGCGTACTCCTCCGGCCTGCGGTACCGGAGGGGGCGAGCAGGCCGGGGCAACCTCCAGTAACGGTCGACGCGCAGCCCACCTCTGTCGCAGGTGAGCTTGTGGCCTGCGGGCACGCGCCGAATGGCCGAGTACCCGGTGGCCGCGTCGTCGAGCGTCACCTGGAACAGGGCGACCTCGGCCAGAGTCTGTTCGTCGAGGGTGTCGGGGACACGGGGATGGAGCAGCAGGCTGTGCAGGGTGTTGCCGACGAGCAGGGTGCCGCCGGGTTGCGAGTAGAAGAGTTGGGCCACGCCGAGCTGATCCCGTGCCGCCAGGAGGCGCTCCTGGCGCCCGTCCCACAAGACGAAGGCAAAGTCACCGATCAGGTGGTCCAGGCACTCGTCGCCCCACACGAGGTAGGCGTGCAGGATCAACTCGACATCGGTTGCGCCCGCCGAGACATCGCAGCTCCGTTCGCGCAAACGCTGGACGAGGGAGGCACGCCCGTCGATGCGGGCATCGGCTGTGATCCACACACCACCGCCGAGGCTGCACGGCTGGCATTCCTGTTCGGACTCGACGCTGGTGCGGAAGAGCGTGTGGCCGAGCCCCACGTGATCGTCCGCCCAGACGTTCCGGGCATCCGGGCCACGAAAGGCCATAGCGGCCGTCATTCCGGTGAGCAGTGCAACGTCGAGGGGGGCGCCGTCGGAGTTGAGCATGCCGACGATCCTCCCCTCCCGCTCATCCGCTAGGCCCGCTCATCCGCTAGGCCCGCTCATCCGCGAGGCCCGCTCATCGGCTAGGTCCGTTCGACGTGGATCAACCCGAGATCGGCGAGTTCATCGAGCATCCGTTCGAGGTCGCGGCGCAGCGTCGTCTCCTCGACCTCGTACTCGCTCAGCAGAGCCGCCACGATGGGATCGAGGGTCCGGTGCTCCCGCAGCAGTTGCCAGACGCGACTTCCGACTTCGTCCAAGCCGTAGTAGCGCTCGGTGCCCAGGTGAAGGAGGACGGTCTCCTCCCCGAGCTGTTGGTGAAGAACGGCGTTGGGGACCGTGATCTGCTCGGGAAGACTCACGAAAACGTACCTAGCACCGTGAAACGTTCGAGGTTCTCTCCTCCCGCCACCACGACGTCGCCGCTGTGAAGCCAGGCGTGAGCCTCCAGCTGCGTCTCCCCGTCCTTGGCGACGCCCAGAGAGAGGGTGCTGGCAATCCCCCGGCGTCGCAGCATGTATTTGCCCGCGAGCGCCTCAGCCAGGCAATGGCCGCGCCAGGGCACGCGCCGGCGCATCCTCTCCAGCGCCCACGCGACGCGCTCCCGGTCGGCGAGCGTCGCGGCGTCGTTCTGACTGGGGGTCTCACCGACCCGTTGGCGGAGGGCGCGGGTAAGCCAACGAAAGGGC
The DNA here is from genome assembly GCA_963836205.1 of uncultured Acidimicrobiia bacterium. GTDB lineage: Bacteria > Actinomycetota > Acidimicrobiia > Acidimicrobiales > AC-14 > JAXDMK01. The sequence goes on from CAWIIV010000017.1 coordinate 47,640, forward strand.
AGGGCGGCAACACCCAGTCGCGCCACCGCCAGGCACACAGCTGTGTCGAGGAGCAGCAAGCGGTTGCTGCCGGCCACCCGTCGGGCCACGACGAACCGAGCTGCGGGGCCGATCGACGTGGCCAACCCCCGCCAGTAGACGGCGTAGCCGGCGACGAGGGACGGCGTCTGGGCTGACACGTAGCGAACCTTGGCCGGGGATGGGATGAGGGTCCACCGCACGATCCGGACCTTGTCACGGATGGTGGGGGCCGTGCGCAGGCGGGAGAGTGACATCACCCCTCGAGGCGCCCACGGGCGTTTGCGGTGGTAGGCAGAGTCGGCAAATGCCATGTGAGGAAGGCCGAGGCGGCCGGCGAGATCCACACCCTCGGGGAGCCGGCGGAGGCTCAACCCGACGACGCCGGCTATCCCGAGCCGCTCCGCCAGCTGGACCACCTCTTGCCATCCTTCGAGTGGCAGCGCATCGAGGGCGCGGCGGAGGTCCTCCGCAGTGTGAAGGGTGAACCCGTGCTGCATCGCATGCACGACGATGTGGAGCGCAATGCCGATGCGGTCGAGGACCCGCACCTCGACGCCGCCCACCAGCATCGCTTCACACCGGGCGTCGAACGCATCCCACAAGAGGCTGTCCGGAACGTTCAGGTCCGGGATGTTGCGATGGAGGTCGACCTTGCCGCCTGGACGCGCCCCCGAGTCCGGAGCACGGGTGAAAGGGCTCTCGACGGCCTGGGTGCTTCGCTCCCAGGGGTGGAAGTCCTCGAGCAGCTCGGTGAATCCGAGCGACCGAAGCACCGAGCCCGCGTTGACGAACTGCGACGGCGGGACCAGGAGGTCGGTGTCGCGGTACAGGCGACCCCCCGCCGGGTAGAGCCAGCGTGCGATCGACGGGCCTTTGAGGAGGATCGCGGGGATGCCGGCATCGTCGAAGGCGGCGATGACCTCGCCAGTCACGCGATCGACGTAGAGGGCGCAGGCGGCGTGCAGCGCCGTCTGGTCGGGCCTCGCGTCCGCGACGGCGCCGTCGGATTGCCCCACCAGGGCCGAAGCCCCGCCACGCGCCACGCCGAATCGTATCGGCTGACAGGGAGGGCCTGCGAGATTCGCGAACTGCGGTGCGGATCCGTCGGACACCCCGGAGGACACCGCGACGTGAGAGGGCGGCAACGGTTCCCCGCCACTTGCCTCGGCGAGGTTGCGCTGCCGCCGGCTGGATGTGATGCAACAATCGAGGGGCGGTCGGGGGACCGCATCGCTGAGCACACGCGAAAGGAGTGGGCGTCCGTGATTCCCGGCCAACGCTGACGTCACTGAACGACGTGGTGGTTCCGCTGAGGGGGTAGCACGCCGGGGCCGACGAAGGCAGCGACGGTCAACGCCTCCGCAGCAGAGCGAGGGTCGTGCAGGTTCCGGAGCCGCAGGAGCCGCGTCCGAGGAATGGGCCGGCGGGGCAGTCGTTTCAATGCATTCCACACGGAGCCGCAACGCCCTGACCAGCACTCTCGCGCTGAACAGGGGGGTGCCCGGGGTGGGATTCGCGAACTCTCACCGGGACTGATTTTCGCTGTGTTGCAGAGTCCGCCTCGTAGGCTCTGACCAGCACTTTCGCGTTTCCGAAGCCTGGCCGTGCCGTCCCGTGGTGGCTGATCTGAGGGAGTTTGTGACCAGGCTTTTGACCAGCGAGGCGCCAAGTCCGCCGTCTCGCTAGGGCCTCAGCGGCCTTCCTGGACCCCTCTACCTACCCGACGGGTCAAAGACCGCGATCTGGCGGCCGCCGAGGGCAGCCTTGACGGCCCGGGCTCGCGTTCGCCCTGGAGGCTTTCGACAACTACAAGCCCGGGACGTTCTTCGATGCCGAGGGTGGCTGCCCTCATCGACGAATCGAGGATCTAAATGGCCGGCCTCGGTTGTTGCACCTCGATCAGAGAGCCTCACAGCGTGGCCGGGCGAAGGGCGGCGACGGACTCGTGAAGGCCGACGATCGCGAGCCCGTCGAGCACCTCGGTGGTGGTCATCGGCGGGTTACGCAAGGCGGCAGCCTGCTGTTCGATCACGGCGGCCACCGCCTCCAGATCGGCGTGGATCAGTCTGAGGATGAAGTCATCTGGCGATAGAACGGTGATGCTGGGTGGGACGGCAGCCGCTGGGAAGTCACCCAGGTTCGATGTCACCACGATGTCGGCGCTGGCAACTATGGCGGCGGCGACTACCTGTCGATCGGACGGGTCGGGCAGGTCGAGCTGTTCGATCAGGTGCTCGTAGTCCCGGACGATCGCATCCGGAACGGCGACGTTCACGAGGCCACGGGTCCGGTCGAGGCGTTCGGCAGGAAGGTCCGGTCGGTCGGCGAGGAGGTTGCTGAAGCACTCGTCGAGGATCTGCTCGGTCCAGAGCGCCTGGTAGTGGCCTGCGATGGCGAGGCGGAGGAGAAAGTCGCGCACACGGGCGGGGTAGAGCACGTTGGCGTCCAGCACCGCCACTGGGCGGGCCACGGTCAGTACAGGCCCAGGTCCTGCGCTTCGGCGGCCAGGTCGGCGACCGCTTGGAGGCGTCGGGCCTGGTCGACCTCCCGGTAGAGGAGCACGTCGGCCAGCTTCATACGCCGCCGCGTGCCGACCTTCCGGGACGGGATCTCGCCTCGATCGACGAGGCCAACCACGTACGGGCGCGACACGTTGAGCAGGTCCGCTGCCTGCTGGGTGGTGATCTCCTCATCGTCAGCAATAACCCGAACGTGCTCGCCTCGTCGTACGTGATCGAGCACATCGGCCAGCACTAACACGGCCGATGCGGGCAGCTCGATGGGCTCACGGTCCGGACCGCTCGGCAGCACCACCACCCGACCACCGCGCAAGGCGACGGCCGCTGCGGCTGCCTGTTCGGACTCTGACAGGACACTCGGCATCCCGACAGGATACGAAATAAACGAAGCGAACGAAACAAGCGTGAGGATTTCCGTCACGAAACAGGCGCATGATTGTGACCAAACTCGTGACCACAACGGTCATTTCAATGCATTTCACACGGAGCGGCAACGCCCTGACCAGCACTTTCGCGCCGCACAGGGGGTGCCCGGGGTGGGATTCGAACCCACACGGCCCATGCGGGCCAAAGGGGTTTAAGCCCTTCGCGTCTGACCAGTTCCGCCACCCGGGCCGGCGGCGCTCACGCTAGCCGTCGAGGTCGAGGGCGTAGCCGAGAAGTTGGATGTCGCCGTCGACGACGAGGTCGCGGTCGGGGCGGCGGTGGAAGCCCTCCCGTTGGTAGAGGTGCTGCGCAGTGCGCATCGACTCGGCGGTGTGGAGGGTGACCTCCCGCTTGCCGTCGGCGCGGGCCTGATCGATGCACGCCCGGACGAGACCGGTGCCGATGCCTCGGCCCTGGGCCTCGGGGGTGACGGCCAGCATGCGCAGCTCGGCCTGATCGGGACGGTCGATGGTGGCCAGCCGGCCCGGTCGGCCGACGTAGGTGATGCCGCCGAGCACGGTGGCCTCGTCGTCGACGGCCACCAGCACGAGCGACTCGTCCAGCCGGCCCCGGACGTCGGACAGCTCGGCCACGTAGTCGTCGGGCAGGGTCCCGAACACCTCGATGTAGACGTCGAGCGTGATCCGGCCGAGGGTGTCGGCCTCGTGGTCGCGGATCGGGCGGATGGTCAGGCCGCCGATGCCTCCTCCTCCCCGAGCACGCTCGCCAGCAACGCCGCCCGTAGCTCCGACGGGTCGCCCGCAGCCGACCGGTTGGCGGCCAGGACGCCCTCGACCATGTCGGTGACCACCGCATCCAGGGGCCGGCCGTGCACCCGGACGGCGACCACCGCCGCCCCGTCGGGTCGGCGCCGGATGCTGCGCTCGGCTCCGGGGAGGCGGGGCGGGCTCCGAAAGCCGGGCACCGCCAGCCCTCGCCGGCGGGCCTCGACGCCCAACCGGCGGGCGGCGGCAGCGAAGCGAACGGGGTCGGCGGGCACCATCAGCGTCCAGGATGGCACCAGGGTGTGACAGCGGTCGCCAAACACGTCAGGCTAGGGACATGACCGAGCCCGACGAGGACCGCCCCGGCGGCCCGGACACACCGCCGTCCGCCACCCCGACCCCGCCGGCCCACAGCCCCGGATCGGAGATGCAGGGCGACGACACCGTCGTCCTGCCCGCGACCGCCCCCCCACCGTCGGCTCCGGCGGCGCCCACGCCGCCGCCCGCACCGGCCCCCGTCCCTCCGCCGACGCCCGTGCCGGCCCCGTCGTCGACCCCCGCCCCGATGGTCACGACCGCCCCGGCGCCTGTCGCCAGCGCCCCCGCTTCCCCCGACATCCTCGACGACGACCTCGACGACTTCGACGACTTCGACGACTACGGGGCCCCCCGATGGGTGAGCCTGGTCACCGTGGTCGGTGCCGGCCTCATCGGCGTGGTTGCCCTCCAGGTACTGTTGAGCCTGGTCGAGGGCGTGAGTGTGAAGGAAGGCCAGAAGTTCGGCGTCCCCGACGACCTCCTCCACCGCCTCGGGTATCCGTTCGGCAGCCTCGGCTCAACCGCCATCTTCTTCGTCCTCCTCGGGGTCATCCTCCTCGCCCTGCCGGCGATCCTCGGCGAGGAGGTCACCGACCGCCAGTACTCCATCGCCGGTGCCGCCACGCGCACCGCCCTCGTCGTCGGGGTGATCATCGGCCTCGGCAGCCTCCTGGCGGTGCGGGGCAGCCTCCACGAGTACTCGGCCAAGAACGTCGCCGTCCCCGGCTACGTCCAGATCCAGTTCGTGAGCTTCATGCTGGCGACGGTGGCGGCGTCGGCCCTCACCGTCTTCGGCGCCATCACCGCCTTGGCCGCCCGCGACGAGGGCTGACCGCCCGCAGGTGATCGAGGGGACGCCGGGCGGCTTCCCGCCCACGCCGGCCCAGCAACGCGTCCTCACCGACCTCCTGGCGCTGGGGCAGCCCCGGCCCCGCTTCGACCCCGACCTCGGCCATCACCTCCGCCGCCAACTGGAGACGGCCCTGGGCCCCGTGGCCGACGCCCTCCCGGTGGAAGAGCTGTTGGTCGGGAAGCGTCAACTGGGCCAGATCCACGCCTGTGAAGCCCACTGGCGGGCGGAATGGGAAGAGTCCGGGTTCGACTGGTCGGCCCGCTCTGCGGTCGGCTCGGTGGTGCACAAGGCCATCGAGCTGTCGATCTCGTCCCGGACGGAGACGATCGCCCTCGATCTGGTCGACCACGCGATGGCCACCCTGGCCGAGGACACCCGCCGGGCCAGTCCCCGGCCCTGGCTGCTGACGGCGACGCCGCTGGAGCTGGCCGACCTCCGGGGGCGGGCCCACGACACGGTGGTGAAGTTCCAGGAGTGCTGGCCCCGGCTCCAGGCGGCGTGGGCGCCCCGCACCGAAACCGGCATCGGTGCCGAGCTGTGCGCCAGCCGCATCGTCCTGTGGGGGAAGGTCGACCTCGTGCTCGGTGTGGCCCGAGGCGACGAGGCCCGCTCCCTCATCGTCGACCTCAAGACCGGCCGCAGCTACCCCGGGCACCTCGACGACCTGCGCTTCTACGCCCTGGTCCAGACGCTGCGCATCGGCGTCCCCCCGTTCCGGGTGGCCAGCTACTACCTCGACACGGCCACGTTCCACGGCGAGGACGTCACCGTCGAGATGCTGGCGGTCGCGGTCCGCCGCACCGTCGACGGGGCGACGAAGATGGCCCGCCTCCTCGAGCGGGACGAGCCTGCCGCCATCTCCCCCGGCCCCACGTGCACGTGGTGCACCCTCCGCCTCCACTGCGAGGGCCCGGCGAGATACCAGGCCAGCCGGGCCGACCCCGACGACGACCTTCCCCTCTGACCGCTCCGAGCGATCGCCAGGAACGCCCCCTCTGCGGGGGTATCCGCGCCAATCGCTCGACCCCGGCGCCACTATCCGATCGAGCGATCGCCACGAACACCCCCTCAGAAGGGGTACTCGCGCCAATCGACCGGGAGTCAGTCAGTCGTCGCCGAGGGACGAGATGATCTCGGAGGCCTCGCGGAAGCGCCAGCGGGTCATGCTGCCGGGGAAGTCGGCCAGGTCCCAGGCGAAGACGACGATGGGCTCGACCGCGTAGAGGTTGTCGGCGGACGGGGGGAAGTAGCCGTCGTACTTCGGCTTGTACGACTCCTGCAGCTTGGCGAACAGGGTGGCGCCGGGGACCGCGGTGCGGGCCAGGCCCTCGATGATGACGACCTGCTCGCCGCTGATCAGGTGGATGACCACGGCCGGGTTCTGGCGCAGGTTGCGGCCACCGCGGGTGGTGGGGGCGGTCTCGAAATAGAGGACGTCGTCGACGAACGCGCCCCAGTAGGGCACTGCGTGGGGCTCACCCTTGGGTCCGGTGGTGGCCACCCAGTACATCAGCGCCCGCGACAGCCGCTCGGTGACGTACTCCCACGCCAGCATGCCCTCCGGCTCCTCCGGAACCCCGTAATCGGGGATGTGGGGGCGGCTGCGGATGGGCGACGACGGGCTCATCTCCGTCATTCTCTCCCAGTCGGTTTCGCGAATTGCCACAGCCCGGTGACCGTAGCCGGGTCGAGGGTGCCCAGGTCGAACCCACGCTCGGCGGCGGCCCGTTCGGTGGCGATGAAGCGGTCCCGGAACCGGGCGGTGGCCGACCGCAGGGCGGCTTCGGGGTCGATGCCGCCCCGGCGGATGCGGTCGACGGCCTCGAACAGCAACCGCCCGGCCGCCTCGGCGTCGGTGACGGGGGCCGACGCCTTGGCCGGGGCGTCGCCGTCCGCCTGCTCCACCGGCTCCAATCCGACCGAGTGAGCCTTGCGCTGCACCTTGTGGGCGTAGAGCAGCGACGGCAGGTCGGCCGCGATCCCGTCCATCATCGACGCCCGGCCCTTCTCCGCCTGCTTGATCTGCTCCCAGTTGCGGATCACCTCACCGGTGGTGGCCGCGGCAACGTCGCCGAAGACATGCGGATGCCGGTGGACGAGCTTGTCGTGGATGCCCCGGGCCACGTCGGCGAGGGTGAAATGTCCCTCCTCGGCGGCCAGGGTGGCGTGGAAGACGACCTGGAACAGGAGGTCGCCCAACTCCTCCTCCAAGTGCTCGAAGCCCTCGCCCGCCTCGACGTCGAGCGCCCCGATCGCCTCCAACACCTCGTACGTCTCCTCCAGCAGGTGGCGGGTGAGGGTGGCGTGGGTCTGCTCCCGGTCCCACGGGCATCGCTCTCGCAGGGTGCGCACCAGTTCGGCGAAGCGGGCCACCTCGCCCGCCACCGGCGCCGCCAGAACCGGGATGTACACCGACGTGAGGTGGTCGGGGTCGACCTCCCGGTCGAGGTCGTCCCAGGCCACCGTGCGCACCGACTCGTCGGGCAGGCCCAGCCGGCACAGGACGACGACCTCCGGCCCGTCGTCGACCGCCAGCTTGATGTCGGACAACACCGCCTTGGAGTCGCACTGGGCCACCAGCAGCGGCCCCCGCTCGCCCGCCGCCTCGACCGCGAACCGGTGCCCGTCGACCAAACGGACCCCGGCCGCCACCGGGTCGATCCCCACCCGGGCCCAGGCCAGGTCGGCGAACGACATCCCCGGCACCAGCTCCACCGTCACCCGGGGGTCGGCCAGCAGCAGCTCCACCGTCCGCTCCGCCACCAGGGGCGACCCCGGCACCGCGTACAACACCTCCGACGAATCCCCGTCCCCCGCCGCGGCCACCAGGGCCTCCACGATCGCGGGGTAGACCTCGTCGACCGTCGACGCCCGGTCGTACATCCGGTCGAAGGAGGCCACGCCCTCCCCGAGGGCGACCGCAGCCGGGTGGCGGACGGTGCGGAGGAAGCGGCGCCCGGGGGGCACCCGGTCGATGGCCGCCACCGCGGCCACGGTGAGGTGGTCGGGCCCGGCGGGACCGAGGCCCACCACCACGACCCTGCCGCCTGGACCCGGCGTGGCGGGACCTACGGGTTCGATGGGGCCGGTTCCGAGGGCACGGGCTCGGGCTCCAAACCCGCCCCGCCCGTCGGCGTGGCGCCGCTCTCCGGCGGGACCACCCCCGGCGAGCCGCCCGTCTTGCGGAACGACCCGTACTTCGGGTTGATCTCGATGCGGGCCTTCTGCACCGTCTCCTGCAACAGGGCGAGGACCTTCTCCTGGCCGGCGTCGGTGACCTTCTGCCGGGCGGTCGCAGACACCTGGTCGTAGGGGGCCACGTCGCGCTTGGTGACCTTGATCAGGTGGTAGCCGAACTCGGTCTTCACCGGCGCCCCCACCTCGCCCACCGGCTGGGTGAACACCGCCAGCTTGAACTCGGGGACGAAGTTGGTCTCGGGCGTGATGTCACAGCCGAGGTCGCCGCCCGTGGGCTTGGACCCGTCGTCGATGCTGTCGGTGCGGGCGATGGTGGCGAAGTCCTCGCCTGCGGCCAGCCGGCCCCGCAGCTCGTTGGCCTTGGCCTCCTCGGTGACGAGGATGTGGCTCACGCAGGCGGTGGAGAAGTCGTTGGGGTTGTGGTCGTAGTAGGTCCGGGCCGCCTGCTCGGGCGTGCCCAGCTCGTTGACCGACAGGGTGAGCAGGTCGAGCTCGGCCTGCCGGCGGACGAGGTCGTCCTGATAGCCCTTGGGGAACTTGTTGAACACCTCTTCGCCGCTGAGCTGCTGCACCACCAGCGCCTTGGCCGCGGCCAGGTCGTCGGCGCCCACCGACAGCTTGCGCCGGGTGAGCTCGGTCTCGATGAGGGTGTAATAGATCTGGCGGGTGAGGGCGAGGGCGGTGAAGGCGGAGTCGAACGTGCCCTGGCCGCTACCCCGCACCGGCTGGCGTTCCTCGACCAGCTTCAGGTAATCCTCGTTGGCGGCGATCGAACGCAGCTCGCCGACCAGGGTGTCCTCGCTGATCCGCTGGCCGTCGACCTTGGCCGCATACGGCGAGACCGAGCTGCAGGCCGCGGTGACGACCAGGGCGACACCGACGACGGACGCGACAAAGGCAGTTCTCTTCGTTTTCACGGTGCCACCGACACTACTGGCGCCGGCTCGTCGGGAACCAACAGCCGCAGCAGCTGGACGACCGCCCACACCGGGTCGACGCCCCGGGCGAGGGGTGCGACCAGCTGCTGGAGGTCGTCCTTGTAGACCGCGTCGCGGGCCTTCCGCTGGAGTCGGATCTGCTGGCTCATGCGCAGCTCGAGGGGCGAGATGCGGGCCGTCCCCCGGGCCACGGTGACCTCCCGCACCCCCGTGCGCACGCACTCCGCCCGCAGCCCGGCCACCCCCAGCAGGGCCTCGGCGGCCGGAGGCATGGGGCCGTAGCGGTCGAGCCACTCGGCCCGGATGTCGTCGACCTCGGTCTGGGTGGTGACCGCCGCCAGCCGCCGGTAGGCCTCCAGCCGCTGCTCGCCACCGGTCACGTAGTCGGGCGGGAGGTGGGCGACCACCGGGATGTCGATCTTGATCTCGGCCGGCTGGCGGACCTCCTCGCCCTTGAGGTCGGCCACCGCCTCGCTCACCATCTGGACGTAGAGGTCGTAGCCGACGGCCGCGATGTGCCCGGACTGGTTGGCGCCGAGGAGGTTGCCCGCGCCCCGGATCTCGAGGTCGCGCATGGCGATCTTGAACCCCGATCCCAGCTCGGTGTGCTCGCCGATGGTCTTGAGCCGCTCGTACGCGGTCTCCGTCAGCGACCGCTCGGGGGGGAAGAAGAGGTAGGCGTAGGCCCGCTGGCCGGCCCGGCCCACGCGGCCCCGGAGCTGGTGGAGCTGCCCCAGGCCCATCATGTCGGCCCGGTCGACGACCAGGGTGTTCACGGTGGGCATGTCGATGCCCGACTCGATGATCGTCGTGCAGACGAGAACGTCGTACTGGCCTTCCCAGAAGTCGAGGACGATCCGCTCCAGCCGGCCCTCGTCCATCTGCCCGTGGGCCACCGCCACCCGGGCCTCAGGCACCAGCTCCCGCAGCCGCTGGGCCACCCGGTCGATGTCCTGCACCCGGTTGTGGACGAAGAAGACCTGTCCCTCACGGAGCAGCTCCCGGCGGATCGACTCGCCCACCGCCCGCTCGTCGTAGGGGCCGACGTAGGTGAGGATCGGTTGGCGTTCGGCGGGGGCGGTGTTGAGGATGGTGAGGTCGCGGATGCCGGTGAGGCTCATCTCCAGGGTGCGGGGGATGGGCGTGGCCGTGAGGGTGAGCACGTCGACGTCGGCTCGAAAGCGCTTGATCGCCTCCTTGTGGGTGACGCCGAAGCGCTGCTCCTCGTCGACCACCAACAGCCCCAGGTTCTTGAACGTGATGTCGTGGGACAGGAGCCGGTGGGTGCCGATGACCACGTCGACGCTGCCGTCGGCCAGCCCGTCGACCACCTTCTTGGCCTGGCCCGGCGTGAGGAACCGGGACAGGACCTCCACCCGCACCGGGTAGCCGGCGAAGCGTTCGGAGAAGGTGCCGAAGTGCTGCTGGGCGAGCAGGGTCGTCGGCACCAGGACGGCCGCCTGCATCCCGTCCTGCACCGCCTTGAACGCGGCCCGGATGGCCACCTCGGTCTTACCGAAGCCCACGTCGCCGCAGACCAGGCGGTCCATGGGGCTGTCGTCCTCCATGTCGGCCTTGACGTCGCGGATGGCCTTGAGCTGGTCGGGCGTCTCCTGGTAGGGGAAGGCGTCCTCCAGCTCCCTCTGCCAGGGGGTGTCGGGGGGGAAGGCGTGGCCCGGGGCGGTGACCCGCTGGCGGTAGAGGGCGACGAGCTCCTCGGCGATGTCGCGGACCGCGACCCGGACCTTGGCCTTTGTCCGTCCCCACTCGGAGCCGCCCAGGCGGTTGAGGGTGGGGGTGTCGCCGCCGGTGTAGTGGCGGACGGCGTCGATCTGGTCGGACGGGACGTAGAGCTTGTCGCCCCCCCGGAACTCGAGGAGGAGGTAGTCGCGCTCGGCCCCGCCCATGGCCTGCTTGACCATCCCCGCGTACCGGCCCACGCCGTGCTGGTGGTGGACGACGTAATCGCCCGGGTTGAGGTCGTCGAAGAAGCCCTGGGCGTCGGTGCGCCGGGGCCTCGGCGCCCGGTGGGCCCGCCGACGCCCGGTGACGTCGCTCTCGACGAGGACGGCGAGCTTGACCTCGGGGAGGACGAAACCCCGTTCGAGCGACTGGACCTGCACCCGGCTGGAGCCGGGTCTGGCTGCGGTCGCACCCTCGTCGATCACCGGGAGGGCGACGCCCCCCTCCCGGAGCATGCCCGCCAGGCGGGCGGCGCTGCCCTTGCCTTCGGCCGCCACCACCAGCTGGTAGCCCTTGCCCACCAGGTCGGCCACCTGGCGGGTGAGGCGGTCGGCGTCGCCCATGACCGGGTCCCAGCCCCGGGACTCGATGGTGGTGACGTCGGGGCCCTCGGCGGCGCCGGTGACGGTCCAGGCCGGGGCCGGGGTGTGGGCCAGGAGGCGGTCGAAGGGGAGGTGGAGGCGGGGCCACTCCCGGTCCTTGGCCGCCCCCCAGGTGGTGGCCAGGCTGGCGGCCAGCGACGCCTCCTCGTCGAGCAGGTCGGCGGCCCGGTCGCGCATGCGGCGGGGTTCCACCAGCAGGACCAGGGCGTCGGGTCCGAGCAGGTCGAAGAGGGTGTGGTCGCCGGCGGTGAGCCACGGCAGCCACGACTCCATGCCCTCGAACACGGCCCCCTCGGCCAGCCGTTCCCACTGCTCCCGGCCCCACGGCTCGGCGCCGACCAGCTCCGCCGCCCTCGCCCTCACCTCCGCCGTGGGCAGGAGCTCGCGGCTGGGGAACAGCTCCACGCAGTCGACGTCGCCCGTCGAGCGCTGGTCGGTGACCGAGAAGCGGGTGAGGCGGTCGACCTCGTCGCCCCACAGGTCGATGCGGACGGGATGGGCGCCAGATGAGTTGTCGGTGGACGGGAACACGTCGACGATCGACCCTCGCCGGGCCACCTGGCCCCGGTGCTCGACCTGCACCTCCCGCCGGTAGCCGACGGCGACCAGCCGCTCGACCAGGTCGACGGGGTCGAGGCGGTCGCCGGGCTTGACGATGACGGGCTCGACGTCCTCCACGTGGGGGCCGAGGCGCTGGACGAGCGAGCGCACGGGGGCGACGAGGACGCGGGGCATGCGGGAGCCAGGCTGGGTGCCCGAACGAATTGGCTGGCGGAGGCGCCACATGGCCCGCAGCCGGCGGCCCATGGTCTCGGTGCTGGGACTGACCCGCTCGAACGGGAGCGTCTCCCAGGCGGGGACCACGTCGACCTCGTCGGGGCCGAGGAAGGCCCGCAGGTCGTGGGCCAGGCGCTCGGCGTCGGGGCTGGTGGGTACGGCGACGACCAGCGGGTGGCGTCCGGTGAGCCCGGCCAGGCCGGCGATGGCGAAGGCCCGGGCCGGCTCGGCCACGGCCAGCACTGCCGACGACACGCCCGCCAGCCCTGACAGCCCCGGATGGCGGCGCAGGAGAGGCGGAAGGTCGTGCAGGGTCACCCGACGAGGGTACCGGCGGGTCCGCGCCTACTCCGGAGGTCGCGAGGGTCGCGATCAGCGCAGCGGCCGCGGTGCGTCCACCAGGATCCCGCCCGGTCGGGTGAGGTCGTCCACCAGCCAGAGGCCGGCTGCGAACCACCACAGCGCGGCCAGGACCAGCACGACGACGGCTGCGACCACGAACCAGGCCGGGCCGCCGCGGGGATGGGGGACGAAGCGGGGATCGGCCCGCCGGCCGAGGAGGGGGAGGGCGTAGAACCGCCCGAGGGGGCCGAAGACGATGCCCGCCCCGCTGGTGGCGGCGATGGCAAGCTGACCGGTCGCCCAGGCGACGCCCACCGCCAGCTGCCCCACCGAGACCAGGCCCAGGGCCAGCTGCCCGATCGCCAGCCCGCCCCGGGCCAGCTGGCCGACGGCGATCACGCCGGTGGCCAGCTCCCCGATGGCGACGATGCCCGTGGCGTTGGCCCCGATGGCGATCACCCCGACCGGCTGCACCCCCACGGCAAGCACGCGCACGGCGGGCAGCGTACGGCGTTCGACTGGGGCGAGTGACGGCTCGGCTCAGCCGGGAAGGGCCGGAGTGGCCGGCCGGGCCGTCTCCGCGAGCACCAGGTCGACCACGTCGATGAGCCGTCGGCGACGCCCGAAGGCCCTCCGTTGGCGGACGGCGCCCGTGCCGCCGGTCACGACGCCCGCAACCAGCGCCCGAACGCGGTCCCAGTCCCCGAGGTCGATCAGCGCCGGTCGGACGACGTCGAGGAGGCGGCCGACCATCTCTCCCGCCGGGCGCGACCGGCAGCCGTCCAGGTCCACCAGCGGACCGTCGAGCCCGAAGCGGGCCGCCTTCCACATCGCCGCCCGACGCAGCTCAGGCCGGGTATCGGCCCATGGCTGCCCGTCGAGCGCCTGACGGTGGCAGGTCACGACCAGGCCCCGGACCAGGCCCGCGGTCATGACCGCCTCGTCCACGGTGAGGTTGGCATCGGCGACCCGGAACTCGACAGTGTCGAACTTGGCCGAGGGCCGGACGTCCCAATAGATGCGGGCGGGATCGTCGATGGCGCCGGTCGCCAAGAGCGAGCGGACCAGATCCTCGTACTCGGAACGATCGGCGAAGGTGCCGGGCGTACCGGCCATCGGCCACCGCTGCCAGACCTCGGTGCGGAAGCTGGCGTAGCCGCTGTCGGCGCCCTGCCAGAACGGAGAGTTGCCGGTGAGGGCGAGCAGCGTCGGCAGCCACGACCGGGCCCGGTTCACGACCTGGATGGCCACCTCGGGGTCGGCGATGCCGACGTGGACGTGGCACCCACAGACCAGTTGCTCGTGCGTGACCAGCCGGTACTCGCGCTCCAGCCGCAGGTAGGCGGGCTTGGGGGTGACCCGGCTGGCCTCGTCGTCGAAGCCGAGGGGGTGGGTGCCGCTCGAGGCGATGGCGCAGCCCGTCGCCCGGGCCGCGTCCGCCACCGCCCGTCGCAGCCGCCCGGCCTCGTCCGCCACATCGTCGAGCGTGCGGCAGATGCCAGTGCCGGTCTCGACCTGGCACAGCTGCAGTTCAGGACCCACCTCCCCGTTGCCGGTCGGCACCGCTCCGGGGACCACGTCGCCCGCCGCCGGTCGCAGCCGGCGGGACTCGAGGTCGACGAGAAAGAACTCCTCCTCGACGCCGATGGTGAAGTCGTCGGGCATCCCCGGCGATGTTCCCCGACACCGGCCGGGGGAACCGTCAGGCGGGACGGGGCGAGTTGAACCGGAGCATGGCCGCAGCCGCGCCCTCGCGGAAGAGCAGGTCGACCGCGTCCGCCGCCTCCTCCACCGCCACGTCGATCTCCGTGCGTTGGGCCTTGCCCAGGCGGCGCAGGACGTAGTCGGCGCCGTCCTGGCGCCCCGGCGGCTTGCCGATCCCGATCCGGACCCGCACGAAGGCGCCCGAGTGCAGGTGATCGCGGATGGACTCGAGCCCGTTGTGGCCGGCCGTGCCCCCGCCCTCCTTCACCTTCACCCGTCCCGGGGGCAGGTCGAGCTCGTCGTGGACGACCACCAGCCGCCCGAGGTCACCGTCCACCCCGTAGCGCCGGACCAGGCGGTTGACCGACTCCCCCGACAGGTTGACGTAGGTCTGGGGAAAGGCCAGGGCCAGCAGCCGCCCGTCGACGCGGGCCTCGCCCACCAGCGCCCGCTCCTTGCTCTTGCGCAGGACGGTGCCGTGGCGGGACGCCAGCGCGGACACGACTTCCGCCCCCAGGTTGTGGCGGGTGCCGTCGTACTCGGGGCCGGGGTTGCCCAGGCCGACGACCAGGAGGTCGGCGGCCTCACCCGTCCGAGGGGGTGGCAGGGCCTATCCCTCGGTGGTGCCACCGGCGGACGCGTCGTCGGCGTCGTCGGCGGCTTCCTCTGCCTCTTCCTCGACCGCCAACCTCGTCGACTGGCCCAGGACGACCGGCTCCTCGCCGTCGACGTCGGTGGTGACGCCCTCCGGCAGCTTGAGATCGCTGACCCGGATGGCGTCGCCGATCGTGAGGTCGGTGATGTCGACCTCGATCGAGGACGGGATGTCGGCCGGCTTGGCGTGGATGGTGAGCTCGAAGAGCTGCTGCTCGACCATGCCGTCGGCGTGCTCGACCCCGAGGGCCTCGCCCACCAGGTGGACGGGCACTTCGACGCTCACGATCTCGTCGCGGCGGACGATCACGAAGTCGACATGGGACACCGACCGCTTGAGGGCGTCGCGCTGGAGCTGGCGGGCCATGGCCAGGTGCCGGGTGCCGTCGACCTCGAGGGCGAAGAGGGCGTTGAGGCCGGCCTCGTGGGCCAGGGCCGCCCGCAGGGCCTTGCGGTCGACGCTGATCGGTTGGGGGTCGATGCCGTGCCCGTAGAGGACGGCCGGGATCTTCCCTTCCGTCCGCAGGCGCCGCGCCGCCGCGCTTCCAGTGGTACGACCAACTTCGGCAACCAGCGAGACCTCAGCCATAGACCGTCGAGTCTACGTGGTCGGGGCGGGACCCCCGGCCGGGCGATCGCTCAGCTCTGGTTGTCGCCGCCGAAGATCTCGGACACCGACGTGTCCTCGAAGACGGCGTCGAGGGCGTCGGCGATGATGCCCGCGACCGACAGGACCTCGATCTTGTCGATGCGGCGGTCGTCGTCGAGGGGGAGGGTGTCGGTGATGACCACCTTGGTGAGCTGCGAGTTCTTCAGCCGGTCGAGGGCGGGGTCGGAGAGCACGCCGTGGGTGGCGATGGCGTGGACCTCGGCCGCCCCGTGGTCGATGAGCAGGTCGGCGGCGGCGCAGATGGTGCCGGCGGTGTCGATCATGTCGTCGACCAGCACGCACACCCGTCCGCTCACGTCGCCCACCACCTGCAGGGCCTGGACCTGGCCGGTCGCGCCCCGGACCCGGCGCTTGTGGACCATGGCCAGGTCCTCGGTGTGGACGTTCTGGGCGAAACGCTCGGCCGTCTTCACCCGGCCCGCGTCGGGGGACACGATCACCACGTCGTCGCCCAGGTTGCGGATGACGTAGTCGGCCAGGACGGGCATCGCTGTGAGGTGGTCGACGGGGACGTCGAAGAAGCCCTGGATCTGGCCCGAGTGCAGGTCGACGCTCACCACCCGGTCGACGCCCGCGGTCATGAGCATGTTGGCCAGCAACTTTGCGGTAATCGGCTCCCGGCCGGCGGCCTTGCGGTCCTGGCGGGAGTACCCGTAGAAGGGGCACACGGCGGTGATGCGCTTGGCCGAGGCCCGCTTGGCGGCGTCGATCATGATCAGCTGCTCCATGATCGAGTCGTTCACCGGGCCGCAGTGGGTCTGGATGATGAAGGCGTCGGAGCCGCGGATCGACTCGTCGAACCGGCAGTAGATCTCGCCGCTCGGGAACTGGGAGAGGTTGGCTTCCCCCAGGTCGACGCCGAGGTGAGCAGCGATGTCGCGGGCGAGGCGGGGGTGCGAACGGCCGGCGAACAGCTGCAGCCGCTTCTTGGGGATCAGCTCCATGTGGCCCAGCGGTCGCTCAGACTCCGTCGTCATCGCCTCCCCGGGCAGTGTAGAAGGCGCCGGTGGTGGCTCCGGGCGGAATATGGGCGCCCGGCGAGATCGACGCGAACGGTCCGACGATGCTGGACGCCCCGATCTCGGCGTCGTGGGCGACCGTGTGCTCGACCGACGCCCCTTCCCCCACCACGCAGTCGATCAGGCGGGTGTGGGGGCCGACCCGGGCGCCCCGGCCCACGACGGTGCGGCCCTGGAGCACGGTGCCGGGGAGGAGGGTGACGTCGGCCGCCAGGTGGACGGCGGCGTCGACGTAGGTGCTGCGAGGGTCGACCATGGTGACCCCGGCCCGCATCCACCGCTCGTTGATGCGGTGGCGGAGGACGGCCTCGGCCTCCGCCAGCTGGGCCCGGTCGTTGACCCCGACCGCCTCCGAGGGGTCGTCGGCCAGCACGGCCATGACCTTGTGGCCGGTGCCGTGGAGAACGGCCACCACGTCGGACAGGTAGTACTCGCCCTTGGTGTTGTCGGGGCTGATGCGGCGCAGGGAGGGGGCGAGCAGCCCCCGGCGGAAGCAGTAGATCGACGTGGCCACCTCGTCGATGTCGCGCTCGGCCTCGGTGGCGTCGGCGTCCTCGACCACCCGGGCCACCCGGCCGTCCTTGCCCCTGACCACCCGGCCCATGCCGCTGGGGTCGTCGGGGCGGGCGGTGAGGAGCGTGGCCGCGGCGTCGCTCTCCCGGTGCTCGAGCACCAGATCGCCGAGGGTGGTGGGCCGCACGAGGGGCGTGTCGCCCGGGAGGACAACGATGTCGGCGTCGTCGAGATCGGGATCGTCGGGGAAGGCGGTGAGCGCCACCGCCAGGGCGTCGGCCGTGCCCCGGGTGACGCGCTGCTCGACGAAGTCGATGACGAGGTCGGGTGGGCCGTACTCCTGGAGGGTCTTGGTGACGGGCTCGGCCCCGTGGCCCACCACCACGACCGCCCGCTCGACGTAGAGCTCGGACAGGGCGTCGAGGACGTGCAGGAGCATCGGCCGCCCGCACAACGGGTGGAGGGGCTTGGGCAGCGCCGACCGCATCCGGGTGCCGTGCCCGGCCGCCATGACCACCGCGCACAGCGGACGCACCCTCATGCCCCAAGTTCTACCCCGAATGGGGCCCGCTCGGGGGCCAGGATTCGAACCTGGACCTGGGGCTCCAAAGGACCCAGTGCTGCCGATTACACCACCCCCGACTCGCACCCCAGGCTACCGGCGGCCAATCCCGCCGCCGCTTGGGCTGCCGAGTGTGCAGGAACGTCGGTATATCCGACGTGACTGCACACTCGGAGGGCAACTGGTTCACGGTCCGACGAATTACCCAGGCAGGGGGGTTGTCCGTTAGCCTGACGCCGCTCATGGGATCGCTCATCAAGAAACGCCGCAAGCGCATGCGGAAGAAGAAGCACAAGAAGATGTTGAAGGCCACCCGCTGGCAGCGTCGCGCCGGCAAGTAGTAGCGACCCGGTAGAGCCTTTCCTCAGCGTTCGGCGGCGGCGGCGGCGGCCAGCCGGCCCCAGGCGATCACGTCCAGCTCCTCCGGGCGTGCCTCCGGGTTGACGCCGGCGGCGGCAAATGCGGTGGCCGTCACCACCCCGGCGAGCGACCGGCGCAGCATCTTGCGGCGCTGGCCGAAACCGGTGGCCACCAGCCCGAACAGGGCCCCGGGCTCGACGTCGGGCCCCACCGCGGGCACCTCCCGCCGCTCGATGCGCACGAGGGCCGACTCCACGTTGGGCACGGGGACGAACACGTTCGCCGGCACCAGGCCCGCCACCGCCGCCGTCGCCCAGTAGGCCACCTTCACCGACACCGCCCCGTAGGCGTCGTTCCCCGGCACCGCAGCCAGCCGCTCGGCCACCTCCCGCTGCACCATGACGAGCATCCGGGAGATGGCCGGGACGTGGTCGAGCAGGTCGGCCACCAGGGGCGTGGCCACGTTGTAGGGCAGGTTGGCCACCAGCACCCACGGTCCGTCACCGAGGAGGGCGTCCCAGTCGAGGCGCATGGCGTCAGCCTCGATCACGGAGACGCCGGCCGGCTCCACCAGCGACCGCAGCACCGGCACCAGGCCCCGATCCACCTCGACCGCGGTCACCGCCGCACCCGTCTCGGCCAGGGCGAGGGTGAGCGATCCGAGGCCGGCGCCGATCTCGATCACCCGGTCGCCGGGTCCGACGGCGGCCAGGCGGGCGATGCGGCGCACCGTGTTGGGGTCGGCGACGAAGTTCTGCCCCCGGGCTCGGCTCGGGCGCAGGCCGTTCTCCTCCAGCAGCCGGCGGATCTCGGGGCGGGACAGCGTCACGCCCAGAACTATCGCCTGCCGAAGGCTCCTACCACTCGATCGTCACGTCGATGAGGCCCGCCTCCGGTGCCGCCAGCTTGGCGAAGGTGTCCATCGACAGGTCGATGAGGCGGCCGGTGGCCAGCGTCGGCCCGCGGTCGTTCACCTTGCAGAAGGCGCTCGCACCGTTGGAGGCCCGGACGACCTTCACCATGGTGCCGAACGGCAACGTGCGGTGGGCGCACGTGTTGTCGGGCGCGTTGAACCACGAGGCGATGCCCGCGTCGTTGTGGCCGTAGAGCTTGGCCGTGGACGCGACCGTGCTCGGCGGGGCGGGGGGCGTGGTGGTCGTGGCACCGGGGGCTGCGGGGGGCGGCGTGGCCGAGAGGGTGATCGACAGCATCGTCGTCACGGGGGCGGGCGCGACCGTGGTGGCCGGGACCACGGTGGTGGCGCTGGAGGTCGGGATCGTCACCCGGGCCGTGGTCGAGGGCGCGGTGGAGACGGGGACGGTCGTGGTGGCCGTGGCGGCCTTGGCCGGAACGGAGGTTTGCGACGCCGCCTCCCGGGCCAGAGCGTCGAGGGAGATCGACCGGGGCTGGGCGCCGGCGGCGGGCGCGGCCTCGACCCTGATCGTCGTGGGGACGACCGCGGCGGCCAACTCGGTTGCGGGCGCGGCGACGACGGCGACCGGATCAGCCGGTGCCGGCTGGGGGGCGTTGCGGATGTAAACGATGCCGACGACGATCATCACGCCGCACAGCGCGAACATCTGCGCGGGCGGTACAAGGCCCCCATCCGGCGTAGTCCTCAGTTCCCCACCCCAGTCGTCATGTCTGCGCTCGCCCGGTCAAAGTGGTTCGTCGGAAGGTGCGTGCGGCGACCCCGGGACCTTATGGGGTGGGTTTTTGCGGTCGCAAGCTCACTTAGAGCGAGATTCCCCAAACACGTCCCGAGCGTTTGCCCAGGTTGTCTCCTCGATCTCCACAACCGGCACACCCCGGGCGGCGGCGACCGCCGCGCCCACGAGGGGCACCAGGGCGGGCTCGTTGGGCCGCCCGCGATGGGGGACGGGCGTGAGATAGGGGGAATCGGTCTCCACCAGGATGCGGTCGGAAGGGGCCAGGGCGGCTGCGGCCCTGAGGTCGCCGGCCGACTTGAAGGTGACGATGCCGCTGAACGACAGCCACGCCCCCAGGTCCAGCGCCCGGCGAGCCTCGGCCGGTCCGCCCGAGAAGCAGTGGAAGACGATGGGCACCCGGGGGCCGGCCAGCAGGATCTCGAAGGTGTCGTCCCATGCGTCCCGGGTGTGAACCACCAGGGCCAGGCCTCGCTCGGCGGCCAGGTCGATCTGGGCGGCGAAGACATCCCGCTGGACGGGCCGGGGGGAGTGGTCGTAGTGGTAGTCGAGGCCGCATTCGCCCACCGCCACCACCTCGGGGGCGTCGAACAGAGGGATGATGCTGTCCACCTGGAGTTTCGCGTCGTGGGGGTGCAAACCGACGGTTGCACCAACCCGACCGGGATGGCTCCTGGCGATGGCGATGGCGGCGGCCGACTGCTCCGTGTCGGTACCGATACAGATCATGTAGGTGACGCCGGCGAGCACGGCCCGGTCGATCGCGTCGGCCGGGACGCCCTCATACTGGAGGTGGCAATGGCTGTCGCACCACATGGGCGTTCGGCCCGCTACTTGCGGCGGGGGAAGAGCGGGGGACCCTTCTCCACCGGCAGGCCCCCCGGGTAGCCGCCCCAGGCGGCAGCCTCGGGGAGTCGTTGGTCGGCCGGTGATCCCGCCAGCCCCAGCCGGCGCCAGATCTCGGCACTGGCGGTGGGGATGGCGGGCGAGACGAGCACGGTGACGATGCGCAGGGCCTCGAGGGCGTCGCCCAAGACCGCGTCGACCTCGGGGCCGGGCTCCGCCTTCCAGGGCTCGGCCACCTCCAGGTGGGCGTTGGTCTCCCGGATCAGGCGCCAGACGGCCTCAAGTGCCTCCGACGGGGCCAGCCGATCCCACGCCGCGGCCACGTCGACGTACGTGGTGGCGGCGGCCGCGGCCAACGGGCCACCCCTCCGCGGCGCCGGTCCGATGCCGCCGCACTTGCTCCCGACCACGGTGGCGAGCCGGGACAGGAGGTTTCCCAGGTTGTTGGCCAGGTCGGAGTTGTAGCGGGCTGCCAACCCCTCGCCGGAGAAGTCGCCGTCGAGTCCGAACGGGGTCTCCCGGAGCAGGTGGTAGCGCACCGGGTCGACGCCGTACTCCTCCACCACCTCGCCGGGGGTGATCTGGTTGAGCCTGGTCTTGGAGATCTTCTCCCCGCTCAGCAGCAGCCAGCCGTGAGCCGCCACCCGCCGGGGCGGGTCGAGGCCGGCCGCCATGAGCATCGCCGGCCAGTAGACGGCGTGGAAGCGGATGATGTCCTTGCCGATGAGGTGGACGTCGACCGGCCACCAGCGCTGGAACTGAGACAGATCGTCGCCGCCCCCGTCATCCAGGCCGTACCCGGCGGCGGTGATGTAGTTGGGGAGGGCGTCGAACCACACCCACGCCACGGAGTCGGGGTCCCAGGGAAGGGGCACGCCCCACCGGAAGGCGCTGCGGCTGATGGAGATGTCACGCAGCCCACCGCGGATGAACGACAGCACCTCGTTGCGCCGGCCGGCAGGGATGATCCCCTCCGGGTGGGCGTCGTACCAGTCGAGCAGGCGCTGCTGGTAGCGGGAGAGCCGGAAGAACCAGTTCTCCTCCTTCACCCGCTCCACCGGTCGGCCGTGGACAGGGCAGTTGCCGTCGACCAGGTCGTCTTCGGTGTAATAGGCCTCGCAGCTGACGCAGTAGAGACCCTCGTAGGTGTCGCGCTCGATGTCGCCGTTGTCGTAGATGACCTGGAGGAACTTCTGCACCGCCGCTGCGTGCCGGGGCTCGGTGGTGCGGATGAAGTCGTCGTAAGCGACGTTCAGCAGGTCGGCGGCCTGGCGGAAGCGGGCGCTGTTGGTGTCGGCCAGCGTCTGGGGGTCGAGGCCCTTGGCCTCGGCCGCCTGCTTGTTCTTCAGCCCGTACTCGTCGGTACCGGTGACGAAGCGCACGTCCTCGCCCAGCAACCGATGCCACCGGGTGATGGCGTCGCCGAGGACAACCTCGTAGGAGTGGCCGATGTGGGGCGCGTCGTTGACGTACATGATCGCCGTCGTGAGGTAGAAGCGCTCGGCCACGGCGTCAATCTACCGGTGGGGTCCGAGTTGCCCGATTGAGTTCCAGGCGCGCATCACTGCAATCGCGGGCCGGGATTCTGCCGTATGGAAGGATGTGTCCACCGGCTGGGCCTGTCGGAGCCCGCGCCGTCAACTCCACGGGAGGTATTCCATGCGCCGAGCCGTTGCTGTCGCCACCGCCGCGTTGGCCTTGCTCGCCTGGTCGGCGGCACCGAGCCGGGCGGCCGTCACGGGCGTCGTGACGACCACGCTCAGGGGCTCCGAGGAAGTCCCGCCGGCCGACCCCGACGGGTTCGGCAACGCCGTCGTCTCTCTCGACACCGCCAGTGGCCAGGTCTGCTACTTCCTCGCCGTGAGCAACATCGCCCCCTCCACCGCGGCCCACATCCACTTCGCACCGCAGGGCGTCAACGGTCCGATCGTCGTCCCCCTGAACCCGCCGACCAGCGGGTTCTCGGCGGGATGCACCGTGGCTGCGCTGCCGATCGTCCAGAACATCCGGGCCAACGCGAACCAGTACTACGTCAACATTCACAACGCCCAGTACCCCGGCGGCGCCGTCCGGGGCCAGCTCCGGCTCCAGTAGTCGACGACGCGACGGGCGAGCGGCGGCTCGCCCGGACCGTCACATGCGCTCGACGTGCACGCCGACCGCGTGGGCCGCGAGCGCGCTGATGTCCGCCATGTCGCCGGTGAACACCGTCCCCCCGGGCTCGGCGACGGCCACCACCAGAGCGTCCACGGCTGAGCCTCCGCCCGCCTTCGTCCTCAGCGCGGCCGCTCGCCGAACGAGCGACTCAGGCAGGTCGGTTCGCAGGTCACAGCCTTTGATCAGCCGGTTGACGGCCACGTCGGTGCCGGGCCGCCCAGTGACGGACTCGACCAGCACCACCGAGGGCACGAGGGGTGGCCAGAAACCGGCCCGTTCGAAGGCCCGGATCATCGCCACCGAGCGGGTCGTGCGCTCGGCGAGGCGCGACAGACCGCCGGAGTCGAGAACGAGTGTCGTCATCCCGCCTCTGCATCTCGTGCTCGCAGGATCCGCGCCGCGACGCCCTCTGCCCGCGCCACCTCCTCGGGTGAAGGCTCGCCCACCTCGGCCACCAGTTCGTCGAGGTACTCGTGGGTCTCGTCCAAGAGGTGACGGCGCCGGAGCTCGGCCCGGACGGCGACCTGGAGCAGCTCGGATGCAGGCAGGCGCCCGTCCTTCACCGCCCGGTAGAGGTCGTCGGGCAGGTAGACCTGCATCCTCGGCATACGCCTAACTGTACACACTGGCTTCGCTGTCAGCTCAGGCGGAGGGCGGCCTCGTAGACCTGGCGCTTGGGGACGGCGAGCTCGGCGGTCACCTCCGCCACCGCGTCCCGCTTGGGCATCCCCGCAGCCAGGCGGACCCGCAGCGCGTCCTCCACGTCGGACTCGGTGGCGGGCTCCCGGGCGAGCGCACCCTCGATGACCAGGACGTACTCGCCCAGAGGTTCCGTCTCGGCCAGATGGACGGCGGCAGCCGCCAGCGTCCCCCGCCACACGTCCTCGAACTTCTTGGTGATCTCCCGGGCCACCGCCACCCGGCGCTCGCCGCCCACGGCCGCGGCCAGGTCGGCGACGGTGGCCAGCACCCGGCGGGGGGACTCGAACAGCACCGTCGTCCGGGGCTCTGCCGCCAGCTCGGCCACCCGGATGGCGCGGTCGCGGCCCTTCCGGGGCAGGAAGCCCTCGAAGCACCACCGGGCGGTGGGCAGGCCGCTCACCACCAGCGCCGCGATCGCAGCCGACGGGCCGGGCACCACGTCGACCCGGTACCCGGCCTCGGCCGCCGCCGCCACCAGCCGCTCGCCGGGGTCGGAGATGCCGGGCATCCCCGCGTCGGTCACCACCGCCACCTGCTGCCCGGCGGCCAGGCGGGCCAGTACGCCGTCGACCTGGGCCGCCTCGTTGTGGTCGTGCACCGCGATCAGCCGGCCACCGGCGGGGACACCGGCCGCGGTCAGCAGCTGGCGGGTGCGCCTGGTGTCCTCACAGGCGATGACGTCGGCCGTGCGCAGCACCTCCACCGCCCGGGGCGAGAGGTCGCCGAGGTTGCCGATCGGGGTCCCCACCAGGACGAGGACGCCACCGCCGGTCACTCCTCGACCTCACGCACCTCCAACTGGTCGCCCGGCCGCAGCCGCCAGCGGTCGAACGATCCCGTTTCGGCCTCGATCACACAACCCGACCGCAGCGACGGCAGGCTGACCCGCCCCGGCTGGAGGCATATCGTCCGCCTGACGATAAGTTCTCGATCACAAAAGGCCACGTCAAGGGTGAACTGCATCCCGAACGAGTGCACCGATCGGGCCGGGCGCAGCAGGATCGCCCCCGCGATCCCGGGTCGGCCGAGCAGGCCTCGCGACCGCTCGGCGAAGGTCGAGGCCACCTCCAGGGCGGCCAGTACTTCCCCATCGCGCAGCAACCAGCCGGTGGTGGCCACGGGCGTCAGGGGCGCGGGCCGCCGGCGGCGATGGCGGCGCAACCGGGAGTAGACGAATCACACATTGAAGCGAATCTCGAGCGTGTCGCCGTCGGCCACCTCGTAGTCCTTGCCCTCCACCCGGAGCCGGCCCACCTCCTTGGCCTTGTTCCACGAACCGAGCTCGAGCAGCTCGTCCCAACGGATGACCTCGGCCCGGATGAACCCCCGTTGCAGGTCGGAGTGGATGACCCCGGCGCATTCGGGGGCCTTGGCCCCCGCCCGGAACGTCCACGCCCGCGACTCCTTGTCGCCCGTGGTGAGGAACGTTCGGCGGCCGAG
This sequence comes from uncultured Acidimicrobiia bacterium, assembly GCA_963836205.1. GTDB lineage: Bacteria > Actinomycetota > Acidimicrobiia > Acidimicrobiales > AC-14 > JAXDMK01. The sequence goes on from CAWIIV010000017.1 coordinate 72,396, forward strand.
CAGGTGGTAGGCGGCCCGGATGACGCGGGGCAGGGCGCCCTCCCCCAGACCGAGGGCGTCGAGCATCTCGGCCCGGTCGGCGGGGTCGAGGCGGGCCGACTCCGCCTCCAGCTGCACGCTCACGCCCAGGACCTCGGCCGCCTCGCCCAACTCCTCGGCCACCGGCTTCACCAGCCGGTCGGCGTCGTCGAGCTGGTCCTCGCCCAGGTTGACGACGGCCAGCATGGGCTTGTCGGTGAGCAGGAAGGTCGTGCGCAGCCCCGCCCGCACATCCGCGGCCAGGCCCGACCGGTACAGCGGGGTCCCACCGCTCAACACCTCCAGGGCCGCCTCCATGGCCGCCACCTCGGGGGCCAGCGACTTGTCGGCCCGGGCCGTCTTCTGGCGCTTGGGCAGCTGCGACTCGATCGAGTCGACGTCGGCCAGCACCAGCTCCAGCTCCAGCGTGTGGAGGTCGTCGAGGGGATCGGTTCCGCCGACGACGTTGTCGTCCTCGAACGCCCGCAGCACGAGCACGACCGCGTCGACCTCACGGATGCCGGCCAGGAAGCGGTTGCCCAGGCCCTCGCCGGTGGACGCCCCTGCGACCAGCCCGGCGATGTCGACCAGCTCCAGCGTGGCCGGCACCACTCTCTTGGACTTGCTCATTACGGCCAGGGCCGCCAGCCGGGGGTCGGGCACCGCGGCCACGCCCACCGTGCTCTCGGTGGTGGAGAAGGGATGGGCCGCCACCGGCGCCGAACCACCCGTCACCGCGTTGAACAGCGACGACTTCCCCGCGTTCGGCAGGCCCACGAGGCCAAGGCGTTCCACTAGGTGCAATGTAGAAGACCCAGCGGGCAACCCCGCCGCTGGGAGGCCCCGCCGGGCGAGCGGCTACCCTGGGCCCCCTGATGTCGAAGAAGACGAACAAGAGGAAGATCCGCTGCCGGCGTAAGAAGGCCAATCACGGCAAGCGGCCGAACGCCGGTCGTTAGCGTTCCTCCAGCGGTACCGCCGGCACCGCCGGCACCCGTCCGAGACGTCGTCGAGGTCCTGCACGGCACCGAGGTCCACGACCCCTACCGGTGGCTGGAGGACGGGGACAGCGAGGAGACCGCAGCCTGGGTGGCGGCGCAGAACGCCCGCACCCGGGCGGTCCTTGACGCGCTCCCCCAGAGGGAGCCGCTCCACCGCCGGCTCCTCGAGCTGCTTCAGATCGGCGTGGTGGGCGCCCCCGACGTGGCCGGCGACCGGGTGTTCCACCTCCAACGGGAGGGCGACGCCGACCAGGCCGTCCTGGTGATGCGCAGCGCGGTCGACCCCGACGCCCCGGCCCGGGTGGTGGTCGACCCCCACGGCCTGGCCGCCGACCACGCCGCCTCCATCGACTGGTTCTCACCGTCTCCCGACGGCCGCCTCCTCGCCTACGGCGTCTCGGAGGGAGGCAGCGAGCACGGCACCCTGCGAGTGGTCGACGTCGACAGCGGCACCCTCCTGCCCGACGCCATCCCCCACGTCCGCCACCCGTCGGTGGCATGGATGCCCGACGGCTCCGCCTTCGCCTACGACCGCCTGCCCGACCCGGCCACTGTCCCCGAGGGGGAGGAGGGCTACTGGGAGACGGTGTGGTGGCACCGGCTGGGCGACGACCCCTCGGCCGACGATCCCCTGCTCGTCGACGGGCTCGACAAGACGGCCCTGCCGATGGCGGTCGTCTCCGACGACGGCCGCTGGCTGGCCCTGCACGTCCACCTGATGCCGACCCGCACCGACGTGATCCTCCTCGACCGCCAAACGGGCGAGCGGACGGTGATGGTGGAGGGCGAGGAGGCGTCGACCTGGGTCCAGATCGTCGGCGGCCGCATCTACGCCGTCACCAACCTCGGCTCCCCCCGGGGACGGCTGATCACGGCTGCCCTCGACCGGCCCCAGCCCGAGCACTGGGAGACGATCGTGGCCGAGTCGGCGGGCGCGACCGGCGCCGTGATCGACGGCTTCGTGATCACCGGCGGCTCGCTGCTGGTGTCGTCGACCGAGCACGCGGTGTCCCGCCTGCACCGCTACCGCCTCGACGGGACGCCCCTGGGCGAGATCGCCCTGCCCGAGCTCGGCGCCCTCGCCGGCCTCGACGCCGACCCGACCGTGAGAACCGACGGCGGCGGCGGCGGCGAGCGGGCGTTCCTCACCTTCACCTCGTTCGCCCGGCCCCCGGGCCTGTGGCGGTGGACACCGGCGGACGGACTCCGCCCGTGGGCCCTGCTCGACTCGCCGTTGGAACCGGGCGCGTTCGTGGCCGAGCAGGTCTTCTACCCCTCGACCGACGGCACCGACGTGCCCCTGTTCCTCGTCCGGGCGGCCGCCACCGAGGTCGGTCCCGACACGCCGACCCTGCTCTCGGCCTACGGCGGCTTCGCCATCGCCTCCTCCCCCGGCTTCGCCCCGGGCCTGGTGGCCTTCTGCGAGGCGGGCGGCGTCTACGCCATCGCCGGCATCCGGGGCGGCGGCGAGTACGGCGAGGACTGGCACCGGGCGGGCATGCGGGCCAACAAGCAGCAGGTCTTCGACGACTTCCAGGCCGCAGCCGACTGGCTGGTGGCCGAGGGCCGCACGAGCCGTGAGCGCCTCGCCATCCGGGGCGGGTCGAACGGTGGCCTGCTCGTCGGTGCCGCCGTCGCCCAGCGCCCCGACCTGTGCCAGGTCGTCGTCTGCGCCGTCCCCCTGCTCGACATGCTCCGTTACCACCGGTTCCTGATCGGGGCCCTGTGGGTGCCCGAGTACGGCGACCCCGACCAGGCCGACGACTTCGCCGTCCTCCACGCCTACTCTCCGTACCACCACGTCGTCGCCGGCACCGCCTACCCGGCCACCATCGTCACCGCGGCCGAGTCCGACTCCCGGGTCGACCCCATGCACGCCCGCAAGTTCGCGGCGGCGCTCCAGGCCGCCACCGCCTCGCCCGCCGACCGACCCGTCCTCCTCCGTATCGAGGTCCGGGCCGGCCACGGCGTGGGCAAGCCGGCGTGGAAGCAGGCCGACGAGGGCGCCGACCTGTGGGCCTTCGTGTTCTGGCAACTGGGGATGGCCGCCGGCGGGTAGGACCCCGTCATGGACCAAGACCCGTTCGACGAAGAGCCGGAAGCCAACGACGCTTCCGCCGACAGCCTGCTCGACCGCATGCGGGGAACGGGGGTCGGCGTGGAGGACCCGAACATCGTCGGCGACGTCGGTCCGGTCGACATTCCCCCGGGGCCCGATCCCGACAGCGACGGGCTGATCGCGACGCTGCCCGGCTGACGTACTCGTACACTCGCCAGCCACCGCATGGAATGGACTGGGGACACCCACCGCGTCGACGGCGTGGTCGAGCGCGACTTCGTCGTGGAGGTCGACGGCCGGCGGGTGCCGGGAGTGTTGTGGACCCCGCCCGATGCCCTGGATGCGAGGCCCCTGGTCCTCATCGGCCACGGCGCCACCGCCCACAAGCGGATCGGCTACGTGACGGCCCTCGCCCGGGAGCTGGTCCGGGGCCACGGGTTCGCGGCGGTCGCCATCGACGGTGCCGGCCACGGCGACCGGCGGCCGAGCCCGGACGACGACGAGTTGACGATCTTCAGCGAGTTCCTCACCGAGTGGTCGCGGGACGAGTCCACCGACGACGCGGTGGCCGACTGGCGGGCGACGCTCGACGCGGTGCGGGCCCTCCCCGAGCGTCGGCGACGGTCCGATCGGCTACTGGGGCCTGTCGATGGGCACCATCTACGGCCTGCCCCTGGCGGTGGCCGAGCCCCGCATCCAGGTGGCGGTGTTCGGGCTCATGGGCCTGGTGGGGCCGTCCCGCGCCCGCATGGCCGCCGACGCCCCCGCCCTCGTCTGCCCGGTGCTGTTCATCCAGCAGTGGGACGACTCGCTCATCCCCCGGGACTCCATCTTCGAGCTGTTCGACGCCCTCGGCTCCCGCGACAAGCGCCTGCACGCCTCGCCCGGCGACCACGCCGCGGTCCCCGCCGAGGAGTTCGTCTTCTCCGCCCGGTTCCTCGCCCGCCACCTGGCCCCGGGCCCTGACGACCTCAGCTGACGGGCGACCTCAGCTGACGGGCGACCTCAGCTGACGGGCGACCTCACAGAGCGGGCAGGATCCCGAGCTGGTCGGCCAGGAAGAAGAAGGTGCGGGCGAACGGGGAGTCGGCGGTGCGCTGGCGGACGTCGTCCCAGTCGATCTGCTCCCGCAGCTCACGGGCGGTGCGGATGACGCCCTCGTAGTCGAGGGTGTGCTCGGCCAGGGCCGACAGCTTGGTGACGAGGAGGTCGTCGGCCGTGATCACCGGCATCGTCATCGCCTCCACCCGCATGACCTCGGCCCGCGTGAGCAGCTCCTCCGAGCCGGAGACGCCCGATGGCCCGTAGATGAGGTCGACCAGGACGTCGCCGTCCCACGCCTTGACCAGCCAACCCTCGGGCGGGCGGCCGGTGCGCATGCCGGCGTCCTCGAGCGCGGCCAGTGCCCGGTCGGCGTCGGACTCGGCAATCATCAGGTCGACGTCGTGGTCGCTGGCGCTGCCGCCCCGGGCCCAGGCGGCGAAGCCACCACCCACCGCGAACGGGACGTCGGCGTCACGGAGGGCCGCCGCCGCCTTCTTCAGGCTCGGCAGCATCGCCACCTCGTTGACGTCACCCTCGTCGACCATGGACCAGGGCTACCCATCGCCTCCGGCGGTGAAGCGGCCGCAGCCGGCCGGGCAGCGGGACTCCACGTGGGCGGGAAAGACCTTCACCACCAGCCGCCGGCCGCACACCACGCAGAACCGGGGCGGATCGAGGGGCGCCAGGCACGTTCCGTCGCAGGCCGGCTGCTCCCGTCCGCAGCCGGAACAGTGCCGCCGGGGGGACGCGGTCACCCCGGGGGCGACGGCCTCACCGACACCGCCACGGGCATCCGGAGGTCGGCGAGCAGCTGGAAGTCCTGCTCGGGGGGGCGGCCGAGGGTGGTGAGGTAGTTGCCGACGATGAGGGCGTTGATCCCGGCGGTCAGCCCGAGGGCCTGGAGCTCCCGCAGGGTGACCTCCCGCCCGCCGGCGTAGCGGAGGACGACGTCGGGCAGGGCCAGCCGGAAGAGGGCGATCCAGCGGATGGCCTCCATGGGCTCCACCAGCGGCCGCCCGGCCATGGGCGTCCCCGGGCGAGGATTGAGGAAGTTGAGTGGCACCTCGGTAGGACCGACAGCGCGCAGGTCGGCCAGCAGCTCCAGGCGCTGGGCGTCGGTCTCGCCCATGCCCAAGATGGCCCCGCAGCACAGCTCCAGGCCCGCCTCCAGCACCCGCCGGCAGGTGTCGCGGCGCTCCTCCCACGTGTGGGTGGTGACGACCTCCGGGAAGAACGACCGGGCCGTCTCCAGGTTGTGGTTGTAACGGTGGAGGCCGGCGTCGGCCAGGCGCCGGGCCTGGTCGGCGGTGAGGATGCCCAGGCTGGCGGCCACCTCGAGGCCGGTGCGTTCCCGGATCACCGGGATCATCTCGATCACCCGGGTCAGGGTGCGCTCGTCGGGACCCCGCACGGCCAGGACGATGCAGAACTCCGACGCCCCCAGCCGGGCCGTCTCCTCGGCCGCGGCCAGCAGCTCGTCCCGGTCGAGGAGGGGCGTGGCCCGCACCGGCGAGTCGAAGCGGGACGACTGGCTGCAGAAGTGGCAGTCCTCCGGGCAGCCGCCCGTCTTGCCCGACACGATGCCCTCCACCTCGACCGCGGGTCCGCACCAGGCCAGGCGCACCTGGTGGGCGAGGGCGCCCAGGGCGGGTACCGCCTCCACCGGGAGGGCGGCCAGGCCGGCCAGCTCGGCCGGGGTCAGGCGCCGGCGCTCGTCGAGGAGGGCGGAGGCGGCCACCGCCAGCGGGTCGGGCACGGGCCGACCATAGCCAGGTCGATCGCGTAGGTTGGCCCGGAACCAGTCGAGCCCAAGGTTGCGTCCAGGGAGGACCCACGCGTGTCGTACGTGCAGATCATCGAGTTCGTCACCCGCGAGCCCGAGAAGATGAAGGCTCTGGGTGACAAGTACCTCGCCGACACCGCCGGCCGCAACAAGGTGAAGCGGTCGATGATCTACCACGACCGGGCCGAGTCCCGGCGCTACATCGCCGTCGTCGAGTTCGAGAACCGCGAGGACGCCTTCGAGAACGACAACCTGCCCGAGACGGAGGACTTCGCCGACGGCCTGGCCGAGCTGTCGGAGGTCCCCCTCACCTACCGGAGCCTGGAGCTGGCGCACGCGGTCGTGCCGTAACCGCCAGGGAAGCGCACCAAGTAGTGCAAACGGCCCATTTTTCCCCTCAAGGCGGGGGGAGCGGCCGCCGATAACGACGAGGATGACGACACGTGTCCGCGGTTCCGCCATGGACGCTGTCGAAGGCGAGCGGGGCAGCCTTCCCGCCTTCGTCGGCCGCGAGGCGGACATTCAGGAGTTGCAGCAGTCCTGGCGCCTGGCGTCGGGCGGAAAACGCCAAGTGGTGCTGCTCGCCGGCGAGCCGGGGATGGGCAAGACCACGCTGGTGGAGCGTCTGGCCCGGGGGGTGGTGGCCGACGGCGGGCGCGTGCTGTGGGGCACCTGCCCACCCGACCCGTCCACCCCGTTCGCCCCCGTGGCCGAGATCCTGGTCCGGGCCGCTGCCACCGCGCCCCCCGACGTGGTGTCGCGCTACGGGCTCCTGGCCCACATCGCCCCTTCGCTCCGCCTGCGAGCGTCCCATGTCCCACCCCTGCCCGACGATCGGCGGGAGCTGTTCCACGCCGCGGCCGGCCTCATCGCCGAGTTGGCCGCCCGCACGCCCCTCCTCCTCGTCGTCGACGACCTCCACCGGGCCCACCGCACGACCGTGCGCCTCCTCCAGTACGTGCTGGCCGCCACCCGCGAGGTCCCCATGCTCGTCGTGGGCACCTACTGCGACACGTCGGTCGACCGGGCCCACGCGGTGTCGTCGCTGCTGACCGACCTCTCGGGCGACCCCGACGTCACCCACAAGGTGCTCGACGGCCTGCCCCGCTTCGCGGTCGACACGATCCTGCCGAACCCGGCCGTCGTCGACACCGTCTGGACGCGGGCCGAAGGCAATCCCCTCTTCCTCACTGAGCTGCTCCGCCACGTCGGCACCGGACTGCCCACGGTCGACCCCCGCACGCTGCCGGGGTCGGTCGACGCCGGCGTGGCCCGGCGCCTGTCGCGGATGGACGCCGGCACCCGCCAGCTGCTGGCCGTCGCCGCCATCATCGGACCCGAGTTCTCCCTCGACACCATCGCCCGCACCGGCGAGGTGCCGCCCGACCGCCTCCTGGCCGCGGCCGACGAGGCGGTGGCGGAGGAGATCATCGAGCCCGACGGGGAGCCCAACCACTACGCGTTCGTCCACGAGGCGGTGCGCTCGGCTGTCGAGCACCGGGTCGCGGCCAACCGGGGCGTCCACGTCCACGGCCGGCTGGCGACGGAGCTGGAGCAGACGCCCTCGACCGCCGACGACCACCTCGTCCTGCTGGCCTTCCACGCCGCCGCCGCCTCGCCCGTCGGCGGGTCGGTCTCGGCCGCCGCCCATGCGGGACGGGCGGGCGACCAGGCCTTCAACCAGCTCGCGTTCGACGAGGCGGCCGAGTGGTACGGCGTCGGACTGGGCCTGCTCGTCGGCCACAGCCGCGACGCGGCCTCGCTCAAGTGCCGGCTGCTGGTCTCCTTGGGCGACGCCCACGACCGGGCCGGCGAGCCGGTGCGGGCCCGCCACTCGTTCCTCGAGGCGGTGGCGATCGCCCGCACCCTCCAGGACCCGGGCCTGATCGCGCTGGCCGAGGCCGCCGTCGGCCGCAGCCCGTGGCCGGCGCCGGTGCACAAGCCGCTCACGTCGAAGATCCCAGTCGGCACCCAGAACCAGCACCCGTTCCTGATGCCCGAGCCGCCGCCGGCGAAGCTGCTGCCCCTGGGCGAGCTGCTGGCGGCCGCCGAGCCCCCGCCGTCCCCGACCCGGACCAAGCCCGTGCGCCGGTCGACGCCGCGGGTCGCCGCCGAGCGGGAGATGGAAGCCGCCGCCCGCCGGGCCGCGGCCGCGGCCGAGATGGAGCCCTTCCTGCCGCCCCTGCCCGACGCGCCCTCGGCCCCGGCCTCGCGTTCGTCCTCGCCGGCACCGGCCAAGGCGCCGGCCAAGGCCAAGTCGGTCAAGGCGGCCAAGCCCGCACCGTCGGCCAAGGCGTCCGCCAAGACGGGGGCCAAGCCAGGCACCCGGTCGCGGAAGGCGGCCGCCGCCGCATCGGCCGACATCGCCGACGTCGTCGCCCCCCGCCCGCCGCCGGCCCGCCGCCGGCCCGCCCCGCCGGCCGCCGCACCGCCGGTAGCACCCAAGCCGGCCATCCCGTTCACGCCCGACGATCTCAGCGAGCTGTGGGCGGACCCCGAGCCCGACTCCGCCCCCGCGCCGGAGCCCATGGGCTGGACCGACGCCCCGTGGGACGACGACGATCCGACGCCCGCCAGCCGGCGCACCACCGGCCGCCTCTCCGCCCTCCGCGCCCGCCACAGCCGGCCGTGGGGACCTGAGGACGTCGACGAGCGGCTGAAGGCCAGCGACCAGATCGTCGCCATCGCCGAGACCACCGACGACGGTGACCTCGCCATGGAGGGCTACGCCTGGCGCATCGCCGACCGCATGGAGATGGGCCGCCTGTCGCAGGCCGACGAGGACATCACCGCCTTCTCCAACCTGGCCAACGCCATCGGCGACCCCATCTACCGCCGCGACGCGGCCGCCTACGCGGCCATGCGGGCCCTCCTCGAAGGCCGCTTCGAGGACGCCCGGTCGGCCCTCCTCGACATGGCCGCCCTGGCCGAGCGGGCGGGCGAGACCAAGGAGACCCCCGGCGGGCGCGACCAGCGCTACTGGATGGCCTTGGAATGGGGCTCCGACGAGGCGGTGGCCGACGTGGAGTCGTCGCTCAAGGCACTTCCCGTGGGCCGGGCGTGGGCGGCTTCGGTTGCCCTCCTGCTGGCCCGCACCCGCCGCTACGACGACGCCCACGAATGGCTGGGCAGCATCTCCGAGCACGTCCTGTCCACCCGCCCGTTCGACGGCGAGTGGATGCAGATGGCGGCGTGCGCCCTCGAAGCGGGCGCCCTCGTCCGCGACAGCCGCATCGCAGCCGTCCTGCTCCCTCTCATCCAGCCCTACGCCGACCGGGTGGTCGTGCTGGCCGGGGGCCTCGTGTGCCTCGGCTCGACCGCCCGCTTCGCGGGCCTGGCCGCCGCCACCTGCGGCGACTGGGAGCTGGCCGAACGCAACTTCGACACCGCCGTCACCATCAACCGCAAGCTGGAGGCCTACCCGGCCCTCGCCCACAGCCAGGCCGAGTGGGGCTGGGCCCTGCTCGCCCAGGGCCGGCGGGCCGACAACAAGCGGGCCGAGGGCCTCCTTGTCCAGGCCCGCGACCTGGCCGACGAGCTCGACATGCGGCGCCTGGCCGCCGACATCCGGGTCAGGCGGGGCGGGAGATGATCTCGTCCATGCGGTTGGCCGAGCGTTCGAGCTCGACTGCCCGCTGACGGAGGGTGTTGGCCACGAGCGGTGGCCGCCGGGAGGCATGGAGCCGGAGCTGGGACGCCATCTGACGGAGCTTGACCGTGCGCAGCGCCCGCCAGTTGTCCGGGCGCGTCGAACCGGGGTCGTCAAACATGGGCGGGCCTTACCCCGTGGGGTCGGTCGCCAAACCGCTCAGCGCCAGTCCTCCTCCTCGTAGGGGGGCGCAGGCTGGTGCTGCTCGATGGCGTCGGGCTCGGGGACCTCGGGGTCGTCGGGCAGGATCTCGACGGGCAACTCGTCGTCCACGGGGTCGCCGAGGGGCAGGGACTGCTCGAAGGCGTCCGCCGGCGGAGCCTCCGGGTCCGGGACCTGAGTCATCCGATCGCTCATCGTGTTCCTCCCTCGTTTGCCCCCAACCGCACGGGGTACGTCCCCGGTGGCCCGGGACCCTAACCCCCGCGGCCCTTCACGAGAACCCACCGATGCGCCATGTCCGAGCCCCGAGAACCTGAGCACTACGCCGGCGAGCGGCTCCGCGACGCGCTGGCTGCCGACCCCCGGGTCTCGGAGCTCGGCCTCCAGGTGCACATCGTGGCCGAGCACGTGTTCGTCACCGGGCAGGTGTCGACGCCCGAGCGGGTCGAGGCGGTGTCGGAGATCGCGGGCCACGTGCTGCCCGACCTTGTCCTGCACAACGAGCTGACCGTGATCGAGCTGGCCGACGTGCCGGCGGTGGAGAACCTCCCGTGATCCGGGTGGCCGCGGTCGGCGACGTCCATTTCGGCACCGACTCGGCCGGCACCTTGCGTCCCCACCTGGCCGACCTTGCCGAGCGGGCCGATGTCTTCCTGCTTGCCGGCGACCTCACCCGGCGGGGGCTGGCCGAGGAGGCCCAGGTGCTGGCCGACGAGCTGGGCGACGTGCGGGTTCCGATGTTCGCCGTGCTCGGCAACCACGACTACCACTCGCTGCAGGAGCACGCGGTGGCCAAGGTCATGGAGGGGGCGGGTGTCCGGGTGCTGGAAGGCGAGGGGGTCGTCGTCGACGTCGGCGGCTGCCGGTTGGGAATCGCCGGGAGCAAGGGCTTCGGCGGTGGGTTCGCGGGTGCGTGCGGGTCGGAGTTCGGGGAGCCGATGATGAAGTCGTTCATCGCCTACACCCGGCACCTGGCCGACGGGCTGGAGGCGGCCCTGGCCGGGCTGGCCGGCGACGCCGATCTGCGGGTCGCCCTCCTCCACTACGCCCCCACCGACCGCACCCTCAAGGGCGAACGGCCCGAGATCTACCCGTTCCTGGGGAGCTACCTGCTGGGCGAGGCCGTCGACCGGGCCGGTGCCGACCTCGTGCTCCACGGCCACGCCCATACGGGCACCGAGCGGGGCTGGACCGACGGCGGCATCGAGGTCCGCAACGTGGCCCAGCCCTTGATCGGCCGGGCGTACAACGTGTACTGCCTCGGATGGCCACGGGCGGACAGTGACGCCCGGGGCGACGAGCTGGTCGAGGCCGGCGGCGGCCCCTGGTAGGTCAGGCGCCGAGGCCGATGGGGCAGCTCACGCCGGTGCCGCCCAGGCCTTTCGTGCGCTCACTTCGGCGTCTCAGGAATCCGCCTGGCTCACTTCACTTCCAGAGCCCCCGCCCCCAACCTTCCCGGCGTGCGTCCGCGCGCCAGAGACGGAAGTCGTGAACCTCAGCGATCACCATCACCACCCCCGCGGCGGCGACGAGGACTCCGATGGCACGCACGCCGGCGCTTCCGTTGGCTCCGCCGGTGATGGCAAAGAGAAGGCCCCCGAGGACGACGAGCACGGTGAAAAGGAAGTAGGTGACGTGCCCGTACCAGAAGTCAGGTCCCGGCCTCCGGGACGTCAGCTTGGACGCTGTCAACCAGAGCGAGAAGAACGCCACGACCGCGCCCGAAAGCTGAGGGATGGGGGGGCGGTTGCCGCGGAGCGCTGTCGCCACCATCAGGAGGACCACGACGGCGGCAGCCAACGTCAACCGCCGGATGGCAGATCGGGGTTCCGTGGGCATCGCGTGATCGGGGCGCTGAAGGATATTTCGGGACCGATCTCGGCGGTCCGGCTGCGGTGTCATCGCCAAGGGCCACCAAGCGTCGTCCCGGTCTCGGGGTCTGTGACGCGATGCACCTCGCTCACCGGGAACCAAGGTTCACGTCTGCCGTCATCGAGTGCGACAGAGTGTGTCGCCAAGAGGCCAGCGTCGGAAACGATGAGGGTGCCCGTTCGGTCCACCGGAAACCGAAAGCCAGACAGAATCGTCACCCTTTGACCATGGAGGGAGCTCAGGACCCTCCAACGGTCACGCTCGTCGAACTTCCACCGTCGCCCAGCGACGGCGGCCCAGACGAGGAGAGGCACCAACACCGCCAAGAGGATCCAGCCGCGCACACCCAAGTTCTACGCTCGGAACCGTTCTCCGAAGGGTTGACCGGGGGCAACCGACGGCATGGCTCAGTCGTTATCGACGAACAGCAGCAACCGGTCGCCCTTGGACATGAACTCGATAGCCGACAGCGGCAATGACCGCTTGGTCTCCCAGGTCCAACTGGGGTCGAACGCCCTGCTCTCCAGCTCGCCCCAGCATGCCCTTCGCGTCTCTGGAGCGATCCACTCGAGATCTCGACTCGCCTGCGCTATGGCCACCGCCACGGTGGGATCGCCGAAATAGCGCCTCAGTGCGCTCGCGATCTAGATCCTCGGCGCGGGGTTCCCAAAGACGGCCGTCGCGATCCCACAGTTTCCAGCCGGCGTTGCGCGCCGACGCCCACTGTGGATTGAGAAGCCGGTTGACGTTGCCTTTCTGGCCCATGGTCGTCCGAGTCTCGCGCTGGGACGTTTGCGACAGGTGTCCTCCTTCGGCGGCCAGCAGCCGGGCGAGTGAGGTCAGACGCGCAGGGAGCATCCGCGTCACGGAGATTTCCGTGTCTTACGATCCTGTCTCGTGATCTGGGCGGCGGGGGTTGATCGTGCGGCAGTGCGGGCCTCGGGCACATGGCTGGACGACCGCTTCGGGCCCGGCACCACGCAGGCTGTCCTCGAGGGCCTGGACCGCCGGGCGGTGGCCGATGACCACCCGGTGGTTTTCGACGAGGGCCAGCCACTGGAGGCGTTGAACGTCTTCCTGCGGGACTCGCCCTACGCGCCCTCGACGGCAACGCAGTACGCCGGCGACCTGACGATGCTCGCCCGGTTCCTGGACGCAGGCAGAGGGGTCGGGCTGTTGGAGTGCACCTCGGACGATCTGACCGATTTCCGGCGGGCCAGGACGGCCGCGGTCAGCAACGTGCGTTGGGAGCGGCAAGCGGCGGTGATCAAGACCTTCTACCGCCGCCAGATGGCGGTGGGCACCATGGCGACATCGCCGGTGATCCGCTGGCCGGATGCCGACGGCCGGGACGCCCTAGCCGTGCCGATCAACCGACACCGCCTCGTCGCCTACCTCAGTGCCGCCGAGTACCAGCAGTTCAGACGCCACGGGCTGGCGGCGGCCGGCCAGCGGCCGGGCGCCCGCGACTGCCTCTATGCCGACCTGCTGGTGGAAACGGGGTGCCGGCGGGCGGAAATCAACCGCCTGTCGTGGCTCGACGTCCCCGACCGACTCCCGGCCGGGAACCCGTTCCTGATCTGGGTGGTCGGCAAGGGCGCCAAGCAACGGCAGGTGTACATGACCGGGGCGACCCTGCGCCGGCTCATCAATTACCGGTTCGGGGTCCGGGCTGAAGTCGTCGAGGCTCGCCAGGGCCTGCTGGAGCGCCGGGTGGCCAGCGGCGAGCTGGTGATGTGCGAGGCCGCCTCGCCTGACGGGAGGGGTCGGGCGCGGTTGGCGATCGGGAGTGGCCGGCCCCGGCCCACGGTCGACATCGATGAGATCACCCTGCGCCGACTGGTGCTGCGGACCCCGGACGGGACGGTCGACCCGGTGGCGCTGTTCGTCTCCGAGCGGGAGGCTCTGATGCCCCGCAAGGAGCATTGGAACAAGTCGTTCGCCCAGGCCAACGAGCGTTGCGCGGTCGGCACCAGGAGGCCCGTTGCCGATGCGGGTTCATCCCCATCTCCTTCGACACACCTTCGCCGTGCACGCCCTGAGCACCTACATCCGCCGGATCGCCTCCATCCCACAGACGTCGACGGAACGGATCTGGAGGACCCCCGCCTGTTCGTGCAGCGTCTACTCGGGCACACCAGTCCCACGACCACCGCCCGCTACCTCGAAGCGGCGGTGCGGGAGCGGGGCGAGGTCCTGCCGGCGCTGGCCGAGATGAGCGAGGCCCTGCTCGGTGATTCCGTGGGCGACGGCCCCTGATGCCGAAGCGCTTCGCTCACTCGGAAATCGAGAAGTCACCCGACGATGAGGCAGCCCCGTCGGTCACCCCGATCGGGCTCATCAAGGTGCATGCGGAGAAGCCGGGTGGTCAGGTGGCTGCCACCACCCTCGACGTGAACCGCTACCGGTGCCGGCGCCTGGCCCGCGAGCTGGGCGAGGAATGGCAGCGCTGGGCGGGCCTCACCGCCACCCGCTACGGCGGGGTCCGCGATCACTACGAGGCGATCAACGACCTCCTGCTCTTCTGCGACCGCAGTGCCCCCGAGCCCGACGTCATGGACAGCGCCGGCCTGAGCGTTGATGTGCTCGATCGTTGGGAGGATGACATGGCGGGCCGCTATTCGGCTCGGTCGGACATCCCCGGCAAGCGCGCCAGTCAGCTGTTCCGATACCTACGAGCCATCGAGGAGCGGACCCCGGGCCGCCTCGATCCCGCCGTGGTGAAGCGCCTGACACAACCTCCGACCAGGCCGAACAGCGCTTCCTATCGTCCGGTGGCCGACTTCACCAAGGGCGAGCTGGACCGTCTCATCGTCACCGCCCGGCGCACCGTCCGCTCCACCGAGCGTCGGATCGCCGAGGGTCGTCGCCTCGTCGCCGAGGGCGGTGATCCCAGGCTGACCGGACCCTGGACGTGGCCCAACCTGGTGTGGCTGGCGGCCCGGCAGGGGCTGACAGTGGAGCTGATCCGAGCGCACATGCCTCGGTGGTGGGCGCAGTGGGATGAGTCCGTTCGGGCCGTCTCCTCGGCGGACGAGGGCGGCCGCGGCAAGCTCGGAGCCGTCGTCGCGCTCGCCTACCGCCACGTCTTTCCACATCCCATCGACCTCATGGGGCACTTCGTGCTTCTCGCCCTCGACACCGGAGCTGCCCCCGAATCGATCAAGGACCTGACCGTCGACGACGTCGATGGTCGCTGCAGACCGTGTCGTCGAGGTTCGCCTGACCAACCTCCGGGCCCACCAGGAGACGACCCGGCGCTTCGCCGATCCCGGCCCTGACACTCCCGAGCGGGACCGGCTGAAGGACACGGGGACGGTGCTGCGATCCCTCCTCGACGTGACCTCTGCCACCCGATCGGCGTCTGGCCTGGGCCAGCTGTTCGTCGGCGGCATCGTCCATGTCCGCTGGGAGGGCGTCCGGCTCGGCCTGATCAATTGGAACAACTTCCCGTTGAAGCAGTGGATCGTGGACAACGACCTTGATCGCCCCGCCACCAGCACCAGGCACAAGGGCTCCGGTGAGCTCACCCTCGAGCTGCCGGCGCTGTCCAAGCCCTGGGACCTGCGCCGGCTTCGCAAGTCGACCCTCGCTCACCAGGCGCTCCACCATCCCAACGAGATGGCGATGTGGCGCGACAACACCCTGGCCGTGTTCCAGGACCACTACGTCGTGGGTTCGACGGTGCTGATGACCCATCTCGGCCAGCTCGTCACCCGAGCGGCGGATTCGCTGGCGGAGGGCGTGCGACGGTCGGCGGGCTACACCGTCATCCACCTGTCGGCCCAGCCGGCGCTGCACGCAGGGTCGGAGGAGGTCGCCGCAGTGCTCAGGGTCGGTGTCCACGACCTCGGTCGCCTCGCCGAGGGCCAGCTCGACGTCGACGGCGGGATCGCCGCCTGCAAGAACGCACACGCCTCGCCCTTCGCCGGACCCGGCGAGTTGTGCCGGGCGGCGAAGATGGGCCTGTGCCTCACCTGCCCCAACGCCGTCTTCACCGTCGAGCATCGAGCCGGGCTTCGCCGCTTTGACGAGGAGGTCATCGAGAATCACCGGCGCCACCTCGCTCCGCCGGCCTTCGCCCAGCGGTGGCTGCCGATTCGGCTCCTGGCGCGCGACGTCCTCGCCCAGCTCGACGACGTCCGCGCCGGTGCCGTCGAGGTGACGAGCCTCGCAGCGCACGCCGAGGCTCCACGGCCGTCGCGGTGGGCGGCCGACACCCCCATCTACCCCGGTGGCCAGGCGCAGTTCGGTGAGCTGATCTGGGATCTCAACGATCAGCGCCACAACGTCAACCGAGACGCGTCCCATTTCGTCTGCCGGTTCGACAAGCTTCCCGAGAGCTGGCAGCTGCTCGCCCGCGAGATATGCATGTGCCAGGTGGACGTTCGCACGGTCCGCTGCGAGCTGGGCATCCTCCGTCGCCAGCCGGCGGCCCCGAGAACGATGTGCGAGCTGACTATCCGCATCCGGACAATGGCCCAATGGTCGACGGCATCCGGGCTGGGCCCGCCGTCGACCTGGGACCAGGGCGACTGCGACGGCTACGTCCGCCACGTCGCCGGTCGGCAGGGCCATCAGAGGAGCATCCAGCAGGCCGCCGAGCTGGTCCGATTGCTGTGGTCGCTGGGGCCGCTCCTCACTGACGGGGGCCTTGGTTTCGAGCCCTGGCCAGGCGTGGCCACCCCCGACGTCATCAAGCTCCTCGGCTTCAGCCCAGCCACCTTGGCGCCCGGCTGCGCCACGCCGGTGCTTCCTCTCGAGGCGTTCGTGCCGGTCATGACCGCCGCCTTCGCGTACTCAGAAGTCTTCGCCGACGACATCCTCGCCGCCTGGCAGATGCGAGAGCTCGGTGACCCCAACCTCGGCGCCAAGGGGCCACGGGCGTTGGATCTCATCCGTTCATGGGCGGCCGAGCCCGATAGTCGGGTGCCTCTCCTGGGCGAAGCTGCGGCTCAAGAGGCGACCCGGCGCCCAGGCTGCTCGAACATCGGTCCTGGGGACCCCAACTGGTCAATGGTCGCCCGCCTGACCGGCGTCCAGGTGAAGGCGTTCATGCCCAGCTACGCGTTAGCACCCCAAACCCGGGCCGTGGTCCAGGGGATGGTCGATGACGGCCGGATCATCGCCGGCGGCTTCTACGCCCCTACTGCCCGGATCGAATGCGCCGCCGGGTCGTTCCGACCCTGGCGGCCCGCCTACTCGACCTTCAAAGAGGTCCGAGTCGATCTGGCGGATGCTGCGCTCCGCCGCCGCCATCGTGCTCCTCGCCCTCACCGGCATGCGAGATTCGGAGTGCCAGGATCTCCAGCGCGACGCGATCCACGAGCACTACGGGTCACAGGCGCTGCGGACGCATCGCTTCAAGCAACGGTTCGGTGCCGAGCCGGTGTCATGGTGGGTGTCGGACGAGGCCCTCAACGCCTACCGGGTGCTCGAGCAGCTCTCCGAGCACCCCACCCATGTCATCGCCTCGCTCTCGACGCTGGAGGGCACCCTGCGCGCCGGGGCTCGGATGCGATTCGGACCATTCGTCCAACAGGTCAACGCCAACCGGATCCACACGGGTTTGCCCGAGATCCCGGCTATGGAGCAGTTCTCGCCCCAGGTGCTACGGGAGACCTTCGCCTACTACCTCGGTCGCTCCCATGAGCTCGGCGACATCATCACCGGCTACCAATTCGGCCATGCCAAGGCGACCGTCACCGCCGCCTACCAGCGTTACCGGCCGGAGGACTCCTGGAACGAGGCCTTCCGGCGGGGCAAGCTCGACGGGGAGGTCGCCCTGCTCAACAGCCTGGCCGACTTCACCGGCGAACCCGGCTCGGTCGTCGGCCGCCACGGTGACGAGCTCCGTTCGGACGCCTTGGAGCTGAGGGCCACAATCCTCACAGACCCCGCCGCTGCCCGGCGCATCGCCGCCCACCACGCCGAGACCTGGCACCACGGTGACACCCTCAGCTGCCGGTTCGATCGGTCGACTGCGGTGTGCCACAAGATGGCTGCAGCGGCCGGCATCAACGACCCTGCCGACGGCCCGCTGCACGATCTGTGCATAGGCAGCGGCTGCGTCAACGTCCACTTCACCAGCCGCAACCTCACCGCTCTTGAACGTCAGCGGACTGACATCGCCGCTCGCCTGGCCGCGGCGACGGGCGGCTCAGTCGCCCAGATTCAAGCCCAAGAGGAACTCACCCGGGTCAACGAGATCATCGCCCAGCTCCAGCCCGGGACCAGCAAGGAGGACTGATGGCGAGACCGAAAACGGGAATCGATCCCACCACCGAGCGGTCGATCCAGGAGGCCATCGCCCGTCTGGCCGCCGACCCGGCACTGCCCCGCACCAGAGCCCACCTCGCCACCCTCGCCGGTGTCGGCCGGGCAACGATCTACCGAGGCTTCGAGCACCGCCCCCACCTGCGGGAAGCGTTCGCACGGCTCGTCGGCGAGGAACCTGCCCCGACGAAGGACACCGCCGACGAAAGCCTCGTGCGGGAGCTGCGCAAGGACAATCGAGAGCTCCGCAGGCTCCTCGATGCAACCGCCACCACCATCGAGCACCTCTTGCGCGAGAATGCTGCCCTCCGGGCGCGGCAACAGGTGGCATTTGCTGATCGATCGACGCCAGAGGACCTGTCGAATGCCTCGGTCTGCACCAAAGGCGCTGGGATGCGGTAACAGTTGAGCGGTGGACTGGTGGAGAAAGCTTGATGATCTCGACCGGCGCTTCGGGGCCCGAGCGGCCCACACGACTGACTGGGAGGAGCGTCGGGTCGTTGCCCGGCGATTCCCGCTGCGGCTGACCGCTCTATCGGTGTCGCTCGTTGTCGTGCCAGCGATGGCCATCCTTCTCTTCCAAACAGTGCGGAACCAGCTAGAGGACAACCGCGTCCGGGCAGCGCTCGATCGGGACGGCGGGCTGGCGGTCGGCACCGCCACCGACTTCAAGGGTCCTAACCGCTGGAACGTCTTCCCTGACGTGATGCGCGTCGAGTTCACGACGGACACGGGACAGGCGGTCAGGGCGTCGGTGCCAGTGAGCCACCTCCCTGAGCAGAAAGGTGCGCGCGTCGAGGTCCGCTATGTGCGCACCACCCCTTCGGTCGCTCGAGTGCCAGGCGACGAGACGCCTCATCGCGGCCGGTGGATCCTCATCGCTGTCGCAGGACCCGTGTTTTCGGTCCTGTTCGTCGCGTTCATGGCGTTGACGGGCGGGCGCTCCCAAGGCCTCGCCTGAGGGGCCATGACGGGCGCTAATCCGAGAGAGTAAATGGTTCTTGATCCGGCACCAGGCTACGAAACAGGCCGCAGTAGCCGTTGGGGTTGGCGGCCAGGTACTGCTGGTGGTAGTCCTCGCCGTAGTAGAAGGCGGGCGCTTCCCGGATCTCGGTGGTGATCTCGCCGAGGCCGGCCGCGGTCAGGCGCTCCTGGAACATGTCGCGGGACTCGTGAGCCGCCTTGAGCTGGTCCTCCGAAGTGGCGTAGATGGCGGACCGGTACTGGGTGCCGACGTCGTTGCCCTGGCGCATCCCCTGGGTGGGATCATGGGACTCCCAGAAGACCTTGAGCATGTCGGCGTAGGTGGTACGGGCGGGGTCGAAGACGACCAGGACCGCCTCGGTGTGCCCGGTGCGGCCGGAGCACACCTCCTGGTACGTGGGGTTGGGCGTGAAGCCGCCGGCGTAGCCCACGGCGGTCGTGTACACGCCGTCCGCCTGCCAGAACTTGCGCTCGGCGCCCCAGAAGCACCCCATGCCGAAGATGGCCGTCTGGAACCCGTCCGGAAACGGTGGCCGGAGGGGGGCGTCCTTCACCAGATGGCGGGCGGGCACCGGCATCTCGGTGGTGCGGCCGGGCAAGGCCTCGGCCTCGGGGGTCATCCGCGTCTTCTGCCTCGAGAACATCGAACAAGTATGCCGGGCTCCCGTGGTTATGGAGGGGCCGCGCGCAGGCACGTCGCCGACGGTCTCGTGGGCCGTCGATCCAGCGCCAACTCGCACCTCGATCCGGCACGACGATTTGGTGATCCGAAGGATTCGTGCATCCGAATCGTCGTAATTCGGCACATTTCAGCCTGTTTCACAGCGATTTGAGTGATCCAACTGCCGGTGGCTGCGGCGCAAACGCAGGACGGCCGCCGAGGACCGCGTTTCAGTTTGTGAACGGGGGGTTAGGAACCGAGCCGTGACCACGGGGTGGGGTCCGAAGCGACACCGCCTGGTTGCCGCCGCCCTCGCCCTGGTGACCGCCGCGTGTGGCGGGGGAGGTGACGGCGGAAGCGGAGGGACACCGACCCTCAAGTTCTACGTGTTCAAGGAGCCGGGTGGGGCCTTCGCCCAGGCGGCCCAGACGTGCACCGAGCAGGCCGGCGGGCGGTACCGGGTGGTGCTGGCCGACCTTCCGCCTAGCGCCGACCAGCAGCGGGAGCAGCTCGTCCGGCGCCTGGCCGCGGGCGACAAGGACATCGACATCATGGGCATGGACGTCATCTGGACGGCCGAGTTCGCCGAGGCCGGGTGGCTGCTCCCGTGGGAGGGCGACGCCGCGACCAAGGCCACCGACGGCACCATCCCCGCCACCATCCAGACCGGCACTTACGACGGCAAGCTCTACGCCGCCCCCTACACCACCAACACCCAGCTCCTCTGGTACCGGAAGGACCGGGTGCCGACACCGCCGACCACGTGGGCGGAGATGGTCGACATGGCCGAGAAGATCGGCGACGGCGGGCGCATCCAGGTCCAGGGCAACCGCTACGAGGGACTCACCGTGTGGTTCAACTCCCTCCTGGCGTCGGCCAAGGGCAGCGTCCTCAAGGCGCCCGACGAGGTCGACCTGGCCACCGAGCCCACCACCAAGGCGCTGGAGGTGATCCGGCGGGTGGCCACGTCCCCCGCCGCCGACCCGACCCTGTCGACCGCCCAGGAGGACCAGGGCCGCCTCGCGTTCGAGTCGGGCAGCTCCGCCTTCATGGTCAACTACACCTTCGTCTGGCCCAGCGCCCAGAAGAACGCCCCCGACGTGGCCGCCAACATGGGCTGGGCGCCCTACCCCCGGGTGCTGCCCGACGAGCCCGCCCACGTCACCCTGGGCGGGATCAACCTGGGCGTGGCGTCGACCTCGCGCCACCCCGACCTCGCCCTCGAAGCCGCCGCCTGCCTGCGCTCCGCCCCCAACCAGATCGTCGCCACCGAGAAGGGTGGGCTCGCCCCCACCACCGAGTCGCTCTACGACGACCCCCAGGTGCGCGCCGCCTTCCCCTTCGCCGACCTGTTCCGGGAGACGATCCAGCAGGGGTCGGCCCGGCCCCAGAGCCCGGCGTACAACGACATCTCCCTCGCCATCCAGCGCAACCTCCACCCGCCCCGGGGCGTGAAGCCGGCCGACGACGTGAAGCCCCTCCGCACCGCCATCGAGAAGGCCCTCAAGTCGGGCGGGCTCCTCTGACGTGACGACCACGGTCCCCCCCGCCACCCGCCCCCTCGACGTCGAGCCGCCCGAACCGGCCCGTCGTGGCGGGCATCGCAGCATGCGAGCCCGGTCCGAGCGCCGCCTGGGATGGATGTTGTGCGCCCCCGCGGTGATCGTCATGCTGCTGGTCACCGCCTACCCGATCGTCTACGCCATCGTCCTTTCGCTCCAGCGCTACGACCTGCGCTTCCCCGACCAGGCCCAGTTCGTGGGCCTCCGGAACTACACCGACGTCCTCACGTCGAGCCTGTGGTGGTCCGACCTGGCCACCACCCTGGTGATCACCGCCGTCTCGGTGGCCATCGAGCTCGTCCTGGGCATGGGCCTGGCCCTGCTCATGCACAAGGCCGTCTTCGGCCGGCGGACGGTGCGGGCGGCCATCCTCATCCCCTACGGCATCGTCACCGTGGTCGCCGCCCTGGCCTGGCGGTTCGCCTTCGACCCCACCACCGGGTTCGTGAACGAGCTGCTCAACACCGACCGGTCGTGGTTCGCGGAGCGGGCGGCGTCGCTGTTCGTGATCATCATCACCGAGGTCTGGAAGACGACGCCGTTCATGGCCCTGCTCCTTCTCGCCGGCCTCACCCTCGTGCCCGAGGACCTCCATCGGGCGGCCCGCGTCGACGGGGCCACCACCTGGCAGCGCTTCACCAAGATCACCCTGCCCCTGATGAAGCCGGCCATCCTCGTCGCCGTCCTCTTCCGCACCCTCGACGCCTTCCGCATCTTCGACTCGGTCTTCGTGATGACGGCGGGGGCCAACGGCACCGAGACGCTGTCGATCCTCGGGTCGAACCAGCTCTTCAACCGGCTCAACCTGGGGATCGGCTCCGCGGTATCGGTGCTGATCTTCCTGTGCGTGATCGTGATCGCAGTGCTGTTCGTGAAGGGGTTCGGGGCCTCGCTGGCCCAGCAACGGGGGGAACGCCGGTGAACCGGACCAAGGTGGACAAGGCGTTCTGGGCCGCGGGCACGGTGATCGTCGTGCTCTACGCCCTGGTCCCGGTGGCCTGGATCGCGTCCCTGTCGCTCAAGCGGTCGACCGACCTCACCGACCACAGGTTCGTCCCCCGGTCGTTCACCCTGGAGAACTACCGCAACATCTTCGACGACGGGCAGTTCACCGCCGCCCTCCGCAACTCGATCGGCATCGCCCTCATCGCCACCGTGCTGGCGGTGGGCCTGGCCATGTTCGCCGCCTACGCCATCGTCCGCCTCGACTTCCCGGGCAAGACGGTGGTGCTCTCGGGCGCCCTCGCCATCGCCATGTTCCCGCCCATCTCCATCGTCGGCCCGCTGTTCAACATGTGGCGGTCGCTCCACCTCTACGACACCTGGCCGGGGCTGATCATCCCCTACATGACCTTCACCCTCCCGCTGGCGATCTGGACCCTGTCCGCCTTCTTCCGGGAGATCCCGTGGGACCTCGACAAGGCGGCCCGGGTCGACGGGGCCACCCCGTTCCAGGCCTTCACCAAGGTGATCGCCCCCCTCGCCGCGCCGGGCGTGTTCACCGCCGCCATCCTCGTGTTCATCTTCGCCTGGAACGACTTCCTGTTCGCCATCTCCCTCACCTCCACCGACCGGGCCCGCACCGTGCCCGCGGCGCTCGCCTTCTTCAGCGGCGAGTCCCAGTTCGCCCAGCCCACCGGTTCGATCGCCGCCGCCGCGGTGGTCGTCACCATCCCCATCATCGTCATGGTCCTTGTCTTCCAGCGCCGGATCGTGGCCGGGCTCACGACCGGCGCGGTCAAGGGCTGAGGAGGAGGTTCGCCCAATGAGCGAGCATGCGAGCGAATCAATGTGGAGCGCCTGCGACGGCCGAAGGCCGGCGCACGCCGAGGGTTTCGTCAGCGCAGCGTCCGTCAGGATGGTGCGCTGATGGCCGAGATCGACCTGGTCGGCGTCACCAAGCGGTTCCCCGACGGCACCACCGCCGTCAAGGACGTCACCTTCACCATCCACGACGGCGAGTTCTTCATCCTGGTGGGGCCGTCGGGGTGCGGGAAGTCGACCCTGCTCAACATGATCGTGGGCCTGGAGGAGATCAGCGACGGCGAGCTCAAGGTCGACGGGACGGTCGTCAACGACGTCGACCCCAAGGACCGCAACATGGCCATGGTGTTCCAGAGCTACGCCCTCTATCCGCACATGACCGTCCGGGAGAACATCTCCTTTCCCCTGCGGCTGGCCAAGATGTCCGACGCCGAGATCGACAAGCGGGTGGACGAGGCGGCCCGCATCCTCCAGCTGGGCGAGCTGCTCGACCGCAAGCCGGCCAACCTGTCCGGGGGCCAGCGGCAGCGGGTGGCCATGGGCCGGGCCATCGTGCGGGAGCCGGCCGCGTTCCTCATGGACGAGCCCCTGTCCAACCTCGACGCCAAGTTGCGGGTGCAGACACGCACCGAGATCGCCCGCCTCCAGAACCGGCTCAAGACCACCACCGTCTACGTCACCCACGACCAGACCGAGGCCATGACCCTCGGCGACCGGATCGCGTTGATGCGGCGGGGCGTGGTGCAGCAGCTGGGGACGCCCCGCGAGCTCTACGAGCAGCCGACCAACCTGTTCGTGGCCGGCTTCATCGGGTCCCCGGCCATGAACTTCCTGCGGGCGGAGGCGTCGGGCTCGCGGGTCAAGCTCCCCATGGTCGACGTCGACCTGCCCGCGGCCGGCGGGACCGGCGATCGGGCCGGGACCGGGGCCGGCGCCCGGACGGTGATCGCCGGCATCCGGCCCGAGAACTTCGAGGACGCCGCCCTCGTGCCCGGCGACGACCTGGGCCACGGGGCCACGTTCACGGCCACCATCGAGGTGGTGGAGTGGATGGGGTCGGAGCTGTACGTCTACTTCACCGTGGGCGGGGCGGCGGCGTCGGAGTTGGGTCGCCACGCCGACCTGTCGGCCGACGACGTCCGGTCGAGCGACGAGGGCACCCAGGTGGTGGCCCGCCTGGAACGGGCCAGCCAGGCCCGGGCCGGTCAGGAGCTGGAGCTGTGGCTCGACGCCCGCGCACTCCACCTGTTCGACCCCGAGAGCGGCGAGCGGCTCAGCGGTCCCCAGGAGGAGGCGACCCCTCCGCCGGCGCAGCGTCAGACCCAGACGCAGGGCCAGCCGCCGGAGGGCCCGGCACCGGCGGAGGCGGCGGCGTCGGAAGCGACGGTGCCGTCGGAGCCGGAGGCGGATCGGACGGAGACGGTCGAGCGGCCGGTGGCTCCGGCGCAGGCGGCGACGGATCCGCCCCCTTCCCGGCCCGCCGGCGCACCCACCGGTTGATCGTCCCGAACAGCCGGGAGATCGGGTCGGGGAAGATCCCCGGTTCGCCTTCGACGATGGAGTTCCGCACTCACACCCTCCCCCGGAGGTGTTCGATCACCTCTG
Source organism: uncultured Acidimicrobiia bacterium (assembly GCA_963836205.1). Lineage (GTDB taxonomy): Bacteria > Actinomycetota > Acidimicrobiia > Acidimicrobiales > AC-14 > JAXDMK01. The sequence goes on from CAWIIV010000017.1 coordinate 96,836, forward strand.
CGTCCCACGAGTGGGTCCGCAGCAGACGGTACCGGGCGTCGGCCAGGCGCAGGTAGACGTCGGTGTCGGTCTCGCCCGGCCGGACCAGCCCGGCTTCCCGGAGGAGGACGACCGCCGGCTCGTACTCGTCCCGGAACCAGCACTGGCCTACGTCGGCCCGGGCGACAGGGTCTCCGAGGGACTGCTGGAGCCTGAAGCCCCACGCCTCCACCCCCTCCGCCAGGCGGGCGTAGCTCTCGGGGCTGGCCACCTGGATGCGGGTTCGCTGCTCGGCGGACAGGGGCACCCGCTCCAGGAAGAAGCGCTCGTGGGTCTTGAGGGGCAGGTCGGTGACCCGCAGGTCGGTGGTGGCCCCCGCCTGGGTGAGGATCTCGGTGACATAGGCGTCGATCACCTCCAGCCCGGCCGCCTTGGCCACCGAGACCCGGTGGTGGCCGTCGCGGACGAAGTGGGCCTCCCCCACCCGGTAGGCGGAGATGGGCTCGAGCGGCTCGCCCCGGCGCATGGCCGCCGCCGAGCGCACCCAGCGCTCCCGGGACTTGGTCGACGTGGGGCGGAAGTCGCGGTCGAACTCGCCGTCGGTGCGGTCGACGGTGCCCACGATGGAGTCGAGGCGGACCGGCTGCAGCCCGAGGTCGCGCTCGCCGGTGCGGCCGAGGGCGGCGACCACCTCGTCGAAGGGAAGGATGGCGTTGACGTCGGTGGGCTGGCGGCGGACCCATCGGGCCAGCCGGGCGAGCACCTCCCGCTGGCGGACCTGGTCGAAGTCGTCCTTGGCGTCGGCCTCGACGTTGCCGGTGCTGAGCCGCCTGCGGGGCATCGCAGAGGGTTCTACCCCCCCGGCGCCGGGTCCAAGTAACGTTGCCGGATGGAGGTCGCCCGCGCCGTCGGATTGTTCGGGCTGGCCGGCCTGGCCGAGATCGGCGGCGGCTGGCTGGTGTGGCGCTGGCTGCGCGACGGCGCCGGCTGGGCCGTGGGCATGATCGGAGCCCTCGTCCTGGTGGCCTACGGGGTGATCCCCACCCTCCAACGGGATGACTCCCTCGGCTGGGTCTACGCCGCCTACGGAGGGGTCTTCGTGGTGATCGCGCTGCTGTGGGGCTGGTGGCTCGACGGCGACCGCCCCGACCGCTGGGACATCGTCGGCGCCCTGGCCGTGTCCGTCGGCGTCGGCCTGCTCTTCTTCGGCCCCCGCCCCCTCTGAGGGTCAAGTCTTCGGCCCGACGCGCCGAAGGCAACAGAGGTGAAGGCGACTCCGGCGGGCGGCGACGATGACCCGCGCTACCTGATTCCGCCCCTGGCCCCGCCAGGTCGGCGGGTTCCGGCGGTGACGTGGTTCCGCGCCGCGGCGTTGGCAGTGGTCGTGGCCCTGGTCGCCGTCGTGGTGACATTCGACTCCCCCCCGGCCGCCGACCACGTGGCGGCAAGCGAGAGCGCCCGCCAACCCCGCGCCTCCGGCTCCCCCCTCGTTCCCCCGTCGCCGACGGCAGCCTCGAGCATCACGACCCCGACCACCCTCGGGGAACCCCCGACGACCCTGGCCGGGACGGAAGCGGCACCCCTGTCGACCTCGCCCGTCGTCTCGACGGTTGCGGGGACGGCTCCCGCCGGGCAGCCGTCGTTCCCGCCGCCGCCGTTCCCCTTCCCGTCGACGACGATCCTGACGCCGACCGATCCCCGGATGAGCCTGTTCCCGGTCCCGACCGCGGGCGGCCACCCCTACGGGTTGGTGCTCGGGCCCGACGACAACATGTGGTTCACCGAGAGCAATCGGGACGTGGTCGCCCGTATCACGCGGGACGGGGTAGTTACCGAGTTCCACACGCCTACCCCCCACAGCCAGCCCACCTCCATCGTCGCCGGGCCCGACGGCAACCTCTGGTTCGTCGAGAAGTCGGGCAACAACGTCGGGCGAATCACCACCGCCGGCGTCATCACCGAGTTCCCGATCCCCACGCCCTACAGCAACCCCGAAACGGGGATGGTGGTCGGTCCCGACGGTGCGATCTGGTTCGCCGAGACCGGTGCCGGCCGGCTCGGGCGGGTCACGATGGCAGGCGAGGTCACCGAGTTCTCCGCGGGCGACGATTCGACCCCGATGCAACTGGTGGTCGGAGCCGACGGAAATCTGTGGTTCCTGATGCAGAACCGGTTCAAGTTGGCCCGAATGACGACGGCCGGCGTGGTCACCGAGTTCGCCCTGGGGGCGGTGGGGTACTCCGCCAGCGCCCTCGCTGTCGACTCCGATGGCAACCTCTGGTACCAGGAGCTGAAGCGGGAGGACGTACCCGGCCCCCGGAGCCGGCTCGTACGCCGGAACCCGGCCGGCCACGTCACCCCCTTCGCCCTCCCCAACGACGCCACCACCATCCTCGGCATCGTCGAGGGCCCCGACGGAACGATCTGGCTGGGCCAGACCACATCCGACCGGATCGGACGCCTCGGTGTCGACGGCACGATCACCGAGATCGAGGCGCCCACACCTGAGATCCTGGCCTTCGGCGCGGGAGGCGACCTCTGGTTCACGACCGGGCCGGCCAACGTCGTCGGCCGGCTCCGATTCGCCTGACTTCCCGCCCCCGCGCGGGTCCGGGCGCCGGGGGGATGTGTGAAGAACTGATTTCGGGCTACCTCCCCGGCGGCTGCCTTCGGTACCATCCCGGTGGGGCAACAAGGGGTTTGAAGCAAACAACGCTTCGAATTGGGGGTTTTCGACCGGTGGCTACGTTCATCGACCAGGTTCGCTGTGGAGAGTGTGAGGCGGGGCTCACGCTGGAGGCGCGCAGCGTCGTGCTCCAGCGGTACCGGCGCCAGCCGTGGCTGCGGCATTTCTGGGTGCACTGCGACGTCTGCGCCGCGCACAAGCTGTACTGGCCCACGCTCCGCCAGATGCGGCTGGCCGAGCGGCTCCGGTGCCGGACGGTCACCAACGAGTCGGCGCCCACCGATGTGAGCTCGTCGTACGCCAAGTCGAAGGGCATCCCCGCCTCGGGGTCGGGGGCTCCGCTCGTCATCCCCAACCGGGAGCTGGGCTTCCTCCTGCAGATGCTGGCCGCGACCAGCGGGCCGGCGCCCGGCAAGGCGCCGACCCACTCGTACCTCCCCGCCAGCTGGTCGAACTAGCGGAGCTCGCCCGCCACCGCCCTAATGGCTGGCGATGGCGGCCAGGATGTCGAGCTTGGCCGCCCGGCGGGCGGGACCGACGGCGGCCAGCACCCCGGCCACCGACGCCAGGACCACGATCACCGTCAGCTGTCCCGGAGGCACCACCAGGGGGATGGGCCGGTCGCCCTCGATAGCGGAGATGATCCCCCACGAGCCGGCGACGGCCAGGATGAAGCCGAGGAACGTCCCCATGAGGGCGATCATCACCGACTCCCAGCGGATGGCGCTGCGCACCTGGGGCCCCGACGTAGGCGATGGTGGCCACGGTGACCACCACCAGCACCGCGATCGGGAAACGCCGGCGAAGGGCGAGGGCGCCGAAGCCGGTGACCACCAGGACCACCGCCAGGGCGTCGGTGGGGGTGGGATTGGCGGGTGTGGGCTCGGCGGTGAGGCTGATCAGGCCCGGCACCAGCACCAGGGCGGCGAGGATCGAGTCCACCACCAGGGGAGTGGCCCCCGGAGCCGGGCCCACAGTCGTCGCACACCCTGACCCTACGGCGGCCCGCGCGTCACCGGCGTCGGCCCCCGGGGCTGAACGACCCGTACTCCGCGGGGACGAGGCGGGAGCACACGGTCCCGCCGGGAAGGAAGTTGAACGTTCAACTGTTAACTCCGGACGTAGTGTTCCTTGCAGACGGAACGCTTTCCAAGGAGGCCAGCCATGCCTGCTGTCACCGTCGACAACGTCCTCACCCTGCCCCGGATCGACCGTCCCGTTGCGCAGGCAGCCACCGAGCGCCCGGTGGTTTCCGTCACCAGCGCCCCCAGCGGGTTCGAGGGCGAGGGGTTCCCGGTGCGCCGGGCCTTCGCCGGGGTCGACCTGGCCCTCCTCGACCCCTTCATCCATATGGACCAGATGGGCGAGGTCGAGTACGGCCCGGGCGAGGCCAAGGGCACGTCGTGGCATCCCCACCGTGGCTTCGAGACCGCGACCTACATCATCGACGGCACCTTCGAGCACCAGGACAACGCCGGTGGTGGCGGGGTGATCACCAACGGCGACACCCAGTGGATGACGGCCGGCGCCGGCATCCAGCACATCGAGCGCCCGCCGGACGCCCTGGTCCAGAGCGGGGGGACCTTCCACGGCCTCCAGCTGTGGGTCAACCTGCCCAAGGCCCAGAAGTGGGAGGCGCCCCGCTACCAGGACATCGGCGCCGGCCGGGCCACCCTGCTCACCACCCCCGACGGCGGCGCATTGGTACGGGTGATCGCGGGCGACATCGCCGGCCACCTCGGGCCGGGGGTCACCCACACGCCGATGGCGTTCGTCCACGCCACCCTCAGCCCGGGCGCCGAGCTGGTCCTCCCGTGGGATCAAGACTTCAACGCCCTCGTCTACGCCCTCAACGGCGAGGGAACTGTTGGTTCCGGCCGGCGCCCGTTCCGGATGGGACAGCTGGCCGTGTTCGGCAGGGGCGACTTCGTCACCGTCGCCGCCTCCGAGCGCCAGGAGAGCCGCAGCCCCAACCTCGACGTGATCGTCCTCGGCGGACGGCCGATCCGCGAGCCGATCGCCTGGTACGGGCCGTTCGTGATGAACACCCGGGAGGAAGTCATCCAGGCCATGGACGACTTCCACGCCGGCCGTCTGGGCACCGTCCCCGCCTCCAGCCTCAAGGCGTAGTGGCGCCGGCAGCGTGAACACCGTCGACGACCTGGCCCCGTTCGTGGGGACGTGGCGGGGCCGGGGCGAAGGCGAGTACCCCACCATCGAGCCGTTCGGCTACTCCGAGGAGCTGGTGGTGGCGCCGGTGCCGGGACGACCGCTCCTCACGTGGACGTGCCGCACCCGAGACGTCGAGGGCAACGCCCGCCACGCCGAGTCCGGCTTCGTACGGGCGGTCGCCGAGGGGGTGGAGCTGGTTCTGGCCCACAATTTCGGCCTGGTGGAGGTGGCGGTGGGTTCGGTCGGCGACGGCCGGCTCGAGGTGGACAGCCTCTCGACGACCGGCACCCCGACAGCCAAGGACGTGGCCGCCATTCGCCGCCGGTACGTGGTCGACGGCGACGAGCTCCGCTACCAGATCGCCATGGCCGCGGTGGGGGTCCCCCTCACCCACCACCTGCGGGCGACGCTCACCCGGGTCGCCCCGACCCCGACTGGCCGGTAGTCCCGCGCACTCCCGCCGGGTACGGTGACAGCGTGGCTGAGCCCAGGGTGCTGGCGATGGTGCTGGCCGGCGGCGAAGGCAAGCGCCTCTTCCCGCTCACGGCCGACCGGGCCAAGCCTGCGGTCCCCTTCGGCGGGCACTACCGGCTGATCGACTTCGCCCTGTCCAACCTGGCCAACGGCGGGTACCTGCGCATCGTCGTGCTCACCCAGTACAAGTCCCACAGCCTCGACCTCCACATCAGCCGCACGTGGCGCCTGTCGACGCTGCTCGACACCTACGTCACCCCGGTGCCGGCCCAGATGCGCCGTGGGCCGCGGTGGTTCGCAGGGTCGGCCGACGCCATCTTCCAGAACCTCAACCTCATCGGCGACGACCGCCCCGACTACATCTGCGTCTTCGGGGCCGACCACATCTACCGCATGGACCCCCGCCAGATGGTCGAGCAGCACGTGGCCACCGGGGCGGGCGTCACCGTGGCGGCTATCCGGGTGCCGAAGGACGAGTCCACCAGCTTCGGGGTCCTCGAGGCCGGGCCGGGCACGACCATCGCCGCCTTCAAGGAGAAGCCCCACGAGGTCGAGGGCCTGCCCGACGCCCCCGACCAGATCTTCGCGTCCATGGGCAACTACGTCTTCACCACCTCGACCCTCGTCGACGCCGTCACCCAGGACTCCGACGACGAGGAGTCGCTCCACGACCTCGGGGGCGACATCATCCCCATGCTGGTCAAGGCGGGCCAGGCCCACTTCTACGACTTCACCAACAACGACGTGCCCGGCGTCACCGAGCGGGAACGGGGCTACTGGCGCGACGTGGGCACGCTCGACGCCTACTACGACGCCCACATGGACCTGGTGTCGGTCCACCCCGTGTTCAACCTCTACAACCGGTGGTGGCCGATCCACACGTCGGTGCGCCAGCTGCCGCCGGCCAAGTTCGTGCACGAGGCCGGCGAACGCACCGGGCGGGCGGTGAACTCGCTCGTCTGCGCCGGCGCCATCGTCTCCGGGGGCCTGGTGCGGGGCTCGGTGCTGTCGCCCGGCGTCATGTGCGACGACCACTCCCTGGTGGAGGACTCGGTGCTGCTCGACGACGTGGTGGTGGGGGCGGGCGCCATCGTCCGCCGGGCCATCATCGACAAGAACGTGATCATCCCCGCCGGGGCCCGCGTCGGCGTCGACCACGAGGACGACGCCGACCAGTACAACATCTCGCAGCACGGGGTGGTGGTCGTCGGCAAGGGACGGAAGGTGGCGGGCCCCCTCCCCCGCCGGTGAGGGTCGCCCTCCTGACCCGGGAGTACCCGCCCGAGGTCTACGGCGGGGCCGGGGTCCACGCCGCCTACCTCAGCCGCGAGCTGGCCCGCGTGGTCGACCTCGACGTCCACTGCTTCGGGGCGCCCCGGGACGCGGCCAACGTCACCGCCTACGAGGCGTGGCCCGAGGTCGCCGCCGGCCCCAACGGCGACGTGCTCGGCGTGTTGTCGGTCGACCTGGCCATGGCCGCCGCCACCGCCGGCGCCGACCTCGTCCACACCCACACCTGGTACGCCAACCTGGGCGGGCACCTGGCCAAGGTTCTCCACGGCATCCCCCACGTGCTGACCACCCACAGCCTGGAGCCGCGCCGGCCGTGGAAGGCAGAGCAGCTGGGCGCGGGCTACGCCCTGTCGTCGTGGTGCGAGCGCACCGCCATCGAGGCGGCCGACGCCGTCGTCGCCGTGTCCGCCGGCATGCGGGCCGACATCCTCGAGACCTACCCCGCGGTCGACCCGGCGCGGGTGGTCGTCATCCCCAACGGGATCGACCCCGACGAGTACCAGCCCGACCCCGGCACCGACCTGCTCGTCCGCCTGGGCATCGACCCCGACCGGCCCTCGGTGGTCTTCGTCGGCCGCATGACCCGGCAGAAGGGCATCGACCACGCCTTGGAGGCGTCCGTCCACATCGACCCCTCGGCCCAGGTGGTGTTGTGCGCGGGGGCGCCCGACACGCCCGAGATCGGCGCCGAGCTCCGGCGGCGTGCCCTCGAGCGGCCGAACGTCGTGTGGGTGGAGGAGATGGTCCCCCGCACGACCCTCGTCCAGATCCTCAGCCACGCCTCGGTGTTCCTGTGCCCGTCGGTCTACGAGCCGTTCGGGATCACCAACCTGGAGGCCATGGCCTGCGAGGTGCCGGTGGTGGCCAGCGCGGTGGGCGGCATCCCCGAGGTGGTGGTCGACGGGGAGACGGGCTTCCTCGTGCCGATCGAGGTCGACGAGGACGGGTTGCCGGTCGATCCCGCCCGCTTCGCCCGCCGGCTGGCGGCCCGGGTGAACCAGCTGCTGGCCGACCCGGCCGCCGCCGGGGCCATGGGCCGGGCCGGCCGCCGCCGGGTGCTCGAGCACTTCAGCTGGCCCAGCATCGCCGCTCGCACGGTGGAGCTGTACGAGCGGGTGTTGGGCGTCGGCGTCACACCGGCGGGCTGACCTCCCGCTTCTCGGCCCGCAGTGAGGCGAGGACCGCCACCGTGAGGGACAGGGTGATGACGATCAGGCTGAGCCACGTCGGGAAGTGGTACAGCTCGGTGATCAGCATCTTGATCCCCACGAAGCCGAGGACCACGCCCAGCCCGATGTTGAGGTAGCGGAACCGCCCGGCCATCCCGGCCAGGCAGAAGTACAAGGCCCGCAGGCCCAGGATGGCGAAGGCGTTGGAGGCGAAGACGATGAACTCCTCCCGGCTCACGGCCAGGATGGCGGGGATCGAGTCGACCGCGAACACCACGTCGGTCGTCTCGATCAGGATCAGGACGGCGAACAGCGGCGTGGCCAGGCGCACCCCGGTGCGGCGGGTGAACATCTTCTGCCCGTCGTACTCGCTGGTGGACGGGACCAGCTTCCGCACGATCTTGAGCGCGGGGTTCTTGTCGGGATGGACCTCGGCGTCGCCGTGGCGGGCGATCTTGACCGCGGTGTACAGGAGGAAGGCCCCGAAGATGTAGAGGATCCATTCGAAGGACTCGATCAGGGCCACGCCGGCGAAGATGAAGACGGCCCGCAGGACGAGGGCGCCGAAGATGCCCCAGAACAGGACTCGGAACTGGTACTCCCGGGGCACCCCGAAGTAGCTGAAGATCACCGCCCAGACGAAGACGTTGTCGACCGAGAGGCTCTTCTCGATGAGGTAGCCGCTCAGGTACTCGCCGGCGGCCGTGCCTCCCTGCCACCAGAGCATGACGAACGTGAACGACAGACCGATGGCGATCCAGACGGCCGACTCGATGGCCGCCTCCCGGAAGGTGATGACGTGAGCCGTGCGGTGGACGAGGAGGAGGTCGGCCACCAACATCGTGACCAACACCGCCAACAGCGCGCCCCACACCCAGAGGGGAACGTCGAAGGAGGCGAAGGTGGCGGCGTCGGCACCGTCGGCAGCGGCGGCCAACAGGGGGGTGAGCAAGGAATTCCCTTTCGGAGGTGGAGGGCCACGAGTGCTCGTGGGGAGGCCGGTCGGGCGGTGCGGTCGCCGGCAGCGGGGCGGCAGCCGGGCAGGGGTTCAGACCGCCGGCAGCGGCGGCCCCCGGTCGCCACCCGCCCGGCGGCCCGTCGACGAGCGGACCACCGGCCCGGGAGGGGGGACGAAGCGGCCGGCAAGCGCGAGCCCGGTGACGATGACGGCAGCCGCCAACACCGCCGCCGGAACCGTCGGAGACCGGCGGGCGGCGTCGACCGGACGGTACGCGTCGGCCAGCGCCAACCCGGGGTTTGGCCCGATTCTGACGAGCCCCTCGACCGTTGTCGCACCGACGGACCGGGCCGGCTGTCCGGCCGTCCGCCCTGCCGCGAGGACGACCGCGACCAGGGCGACCAGGGCGAAGGCGGCGATGCCGGCAGCGGTCGCCGGTCGCCGGTGGGGATGCGGGAGACGGGTGGGAGGTCGCATCAGGGTGGTGGCGCCCCGAAGGGGGACAGCCGGCTCAGGTTACCAACGCCCGGCTCCACTCGGCGGTGCAGGGAGGGCCGCCTCCAACGAAGCGAAGGCGACAAGCTCAGCCCGTCGGCGAGCCGGCCAACCGCGACGGGCGACAAACAACGTCACGTGGGGCTGGTGATGGCGATGGTCGGAAAGTACGTCCGATACCGAGACGGGTCGCGTGTGAGCAATCCCAGTTCGGCAACGGCGGCGTGCGCTCCAATGAAGAAGTCGGGGAGCGGCGAGGATCTCGTTCCGCGGTTGCGCCGGTAGTCGAGGAACGTCTTGCCCGCCAGGAATGCCGCCTCCCACGGCAGGGCCAGCCGACCATAGTCGCCGGGCGGGACGGCGGCATCGAGGTCCTCGATGCGACTGAAGCGGACCGAAACCTCGGCATAGATGACCGGGTTGATGAACAACGGGCCGGCGTCGGCGGCCCGGGCCAGCGCGTTCGCCGACCACCCGAGCCAGACCTCGTCCTCCGTCAGCACGTCGAGAAGCACGTTGCTGTCGACGAGAGTGCCGATAGCCATCGTCACAGCTGCCGGGTCAAAGCCATGATCTCCTCGGTCGTAAGCGCGACGTCGCCTCGCCCGCGTAGCCGCTGGACCAGCCGACTTCCACGCGTCGGCCCCTCCGCCAGCTTCCGGATCACGATCGCGTCGTCGTCTCGGTGGAACTCGACTTCGGTTCCGGCTCCGATCCCGAGCTCGTCGCGTAGGCGCTTGGGGATCGTCACCTGGCCCTTCTCCGTGACTCGCATGTAGGAAGACTACCGTTCCTACTCCTACCGACGGTGGGGACGGTTGACGAGCCCGCCGCCGGGCGCCAAGGCCGGGCGTTGGCGATCGTGCCCGACTCCACCCGGTCGGGGGCGAGCCGGCGGAAAGGCTCGAAGAGGTCGTCGACCTGGGCGGCGGGGACGACGGGGCCCGAATTCGTGACTCGAACCCGTCCCGCGGGGCCGGTCTCGACCGTCAGCCATCCGCCGCCGGCCATTGGGGCAGCGGGCCGGATCAGACGGCCGGAAGCGCCGGGCCCCGATCGCCACCCGCCCAGCGGAATGTCCACGAGCGGACCACGGGCCCGGCCGGGGGGACGAAGGGCCCGGCCAGAGCAAGTCCGGTGACGATGATCGCGGCCGCCAGCACTGCCACGGGGACGGCGGATGACCGGCGGGCGGCATCGACCGGCCGGTAGCCGTCCGTCGGCGCCGAGCCGGGGTCCGTCCCGACCTGCACGAGCCCGCGCCCACCCGTTTCACGTCGGCCCGGCGGTCCACCCCGCGGCCACAACGACGGCAAGGATGGCGAGCACGGGCATGGCGCCGGGGCCGACGGTGGACGACGGTCGGCGGCGGGGAGGCGGGAGGCGGGAGGCGGGAGGCGGGAGGCGGTCGCATCAAGGGGTGGTGCCCGGGAGGGACAGCCAGCCCAGGATACCAACGACTCGTCCCGCGCGGCAGTGCGCCAGTGCGCCGCCATCCCCCGGCATGCCCGGCCCGACATCGGCGCCGATCGGGGTCCGCCAGAGCCCAGGTTCCTTCCCGTGGGCATCCGCGATCGGCGTTCAGTGGGCCGGTTAAGCTCGGTGTCGCGAGCTGGGGAGCGCGTTGAGGGAGGGGGGCGGGCGCCGTTCACTCGGATCGTGCGAATCCATGCCGCAGAAGCATCATGGTCGGCGTACTGGGCGGCCTCGGGGTGTGGCGTGATGGCACCCCCGTGGCCGTGAGTTCCGGAGTCGCCTCGGTGTTGCTCTCCATGCTGGCCGTCGAGCGCCACCCGGTGACATCGAACGAGCTCCTCGACGTGCTCCAGCGTGTCGGGGTCAAGATCCGCTCCCAGGCGACGGTTCACACCGCCGTGTGGCGACTCCGGCGGGTCTTGGGCGACGATGCGCTCGCCGCCGCCGTCGGCTACAGCCTCAACCGGGACATCTGCACTACCGACGCCGCCATCTTCGAGGACACGCTGGCTGATGCCCGTGCCAAACGGGCGGCAGGCGATCCCTGCGGTGCGGCCGCTCTGTTCGGCGAGGCGATCGCACTGTGGCGGGGCCCGGCCCTCGCCGAGCTCTCCGCCGGGTCTCACCGCTACCCGCACGCGCTCCGACTCGAAGAGCTGCGGATCGGTGCGTCCGAGGAGTGGGCGGCCGCGCTGGCGGCCGACTCCCGTCCCGGCGAAGCCGTTCGGGTTCTGGAGCGGATCGTGCACGCCCACCCGCTCCGAGAGCACGCGTGGGCCCTGCTGATCGTGGCCCAGGATCAGGCGGGCCGGCGGGCGGACGCCCGCTTCTCTTTCGACCAGGCCCGTCTGCGCCTCGCCGAGCACGGCCTCGAACCCGGTTTGGAGCTCCTCGCCCGGTCCGCTCGGCTGGCCGTCCCCCCACTGGCCTCGGACGTCGACGGCGACGACCCTGGTACCCCGCTGCCGCCGATCGTGAAGGTGTTGCGCCGGCACCCCGTCGTGGGCCACCACGAGACGCTCGACATCCTGCGAACGGCGCTCGGATTGGACACCGCCGACCTGGGGACGTCGATCGTGCTGGTGTCGGGCCCAGCGGGGATCGGCAAGACGCGCCTGGTCGCCGAAGCGGTCGCCGAGGCGCATCGGGCCGGCGCGCGGATCTGGTTCGAGGTGACGGACTCGGGGTCGTGTGCTCCTCTGTCGCCGCTGGGGAGCTGGGCCCGAGCCGTGGCTTCGGGCCTGCCCCAGAGCCGGGAGCAGGAGGTCTGCCGCGGTCCCCTCCGCTCGCTTCTCCACCCCTCGGAGGCTTGGCCCGCTTCGACGGACCCCGATCACGAGCGGTGGGCGCTCTACGAGGCCGTGGCCGCGCTGGTTGCCGAGGTCTGCGGCCGACGGTCTGTGCTGGTGCTCGACGACCTTCACCGCGCCCCCAGCGACACCCTGGCCCTGCTGGGCTACCTGTTGAGCACCCGGCCGAGTCTGCCCCTGTGCGTCGTGTGCTCGTACCGGCCCGGCGCCGTCGATGACCAGTGGCTTGCCGCGCTCCAGGCGCTCAAGCGGCATCCGGGTCTGACGGGCGACGTCGTGGTGCCCGCGCTCGATCGGCAGGCGTCCACCCAGCTGTTCGCGACCCTGAGCCCGAGCGCGGACGACGTTGAGGCCGACGACGACGAGCTGGCCGACCGCCTGGTGCGCGTAACCGGCGGGAACCCGGCGCTGATCCACCGCGTGGCCTTCGACGGGGATGCCCTCGCCCATGCCGTCAAAGGAGGCCCGCTTCCAGGGACGCTGGCGCAGGAGGTCGCCGGTCGGCTGACCGAGCAGCTCGACGCCGACAGCCGTTGGGCTGTCGAACTGGCCGCAGCCGCAGCCGTCGCCCAGCCGGTCGTCCCCGGGCGGGTGCTGGTTGCCGCGGCGGCGCTCATCGGGCGGCCTTCCGCGTGCCCGGTGCTCGACGGCGCCCGGAAGGCGACCAACGCGGGAATCCTGCACGAGGCGCCCGGGGTAGAGCATGCCTGGCACTTCGACAACGAGCTCTTCTGCCATTCCATCTACGAGTGCATCCCCGCGCAGCACCGCGAGCGCATGCACGGCGCCATCGGCGACGTCCTCCGATCACTGCCCGACCCGGTCAGCGACGACCGGCGGGCGGAGCGGATCGCGTTTCACCTCTACCGGGCCTGGCCCGGGTGCCAGGCCGCGGAGGCGGCCCTGTGGTTGCGCGCCGCCGCCGAGCAGGCGATCGACCGGGCCGACCACAAGGGCGCGGCCGCCCTCGTCGCCCAGGCACTTGAGCTCTACGCGGGAGAGGCGACCTCCACTGCCGACCGGGAGCGGGGCGAGTTGTGGTTGTTCCTCGGCCGGGCACGGGTCGGTGCGGGCGACGGGCCCGGTGCGGCGATGGCCTTCAACGAAGCTGGCCGGCTGGGCCGGCAGTACGGGTGGCCGGACATCGAGGCCGCCGCCGTGGTGAGCGCCTCGAGGTGAGTGACCGGGCGGACACGGGCCGGGGCCAAACGTCACCGACGCCGAGAACGAGGAGCCGCCGTTCCCGGTCGGTGACGTTGGTCAGACCGACGGCCGGCGCCTGCGGCATCAGCGTCGAGGACCTGCGCTCCGCCGCCCCGCCTCGACTGCGGGACCGCCTTCCTGAGCCCTTGACCGTCGGGTGACGCTCCGGGGCGCGGTCGAGCGGCCCGCGTCACGGCCGCCGAGGCTGCTCGAGGGGGCCGGTCAGGTCGAGGCGGGCACCGAGGCCAGGTCGTGGTCGGCGCGGAAGGGCTCCGGACGATCGCCGCACCCCAGGAGCCACTCCAACGCTTCGGCCGAGCGTTGCCCAGCCCGCCCGTCACCGTAGAGAGCTTTCCCGACTGCGCGGTGAACCCCGCCGAGGTGGCCGCCAAGGATCTCCTCCGCCGCCCCCACGATCCGGTCCGTCTCGGTTCCGACGAGGGTCGCCACCCCTGCCTCGATCCCTTCGTTGCGCTCGGTGCGGTCCCGCATCACGAGGACCGGCACGCCAAGCGCCGGTGCCTCCTCCTGCACTCCCCCGGAATCGGTGAGCACCAGAGAGGCGTTCGCCAGCAAACGGGCGAACTGCGCGTACATGAGCGGGGGAGCGATGCACACGTTGACGACATCGGCCAACTCGGTCTCGAACGTCGATCGAACGGACGGGTTCATGTGGGTCACGACGACGAAGGTGGTGTCCCGGTGCGACGAGGCCAGCGCTCGTACCGCCGCCGCGATGCGGCCCATCCCCTCCCCCCACGACTCACGCCGGTGAGCCGTCACGACGACCACCCGCCCGCTCCCTGCTAGCGCTCGTTCGAGCTGGGCCGGCAATCGGCCGGGCTTGCCGGCTGCATGATGGAGGGCGTCGACCACGGTGTTCCCGGTGACGATCACCTTGGCCGGACTGTGGCCCTCGGCCAGAAGATTTTGCTGAGCCGAGACCGTGGGCGCGAGGTGCAGCGCCGCGAACGCGGCAACCATTCGGCGGTTGCCCTCCTCGGGGAAGGGGGCGGCCAGGCTTCCACTCCGCAGGCCGGCCTCGACGTGGACGACCGGAATGCCCCGGAGGAAGGCGGCCTGCGCACCGCTGAGAACCGAGGCGGTGTCGCCCTGGACGATCACCGCGTCCGGCTGAAGGTCCGCCATCGCCCGGTCGAGGTGCAGCAGCAGATCGGCGTAGAGCCGCGCCAGCCCGTCCTTCGGCCGGCGGGGGATGCGAAGCGCCAACGTCGGAGTGATGTCGAAGAGGTCCAACACGTCCTCGACGACGTCGCCGTGCTGGCCGGTCGTGACGATCAACGGGAGGACCCGGCCCCGTTCCCGCATCGCCAGTGCCACCGGAGCGAGCTTGATGGCCTCCGGGCGGGTTCCGATCGTCAGGATGGCGGTTCGCGTCGATGGGGACGATCCCGAGCGCCCTGTCATCGCTCACTCCCCCCGGTCGGCGGCCGGTTCGGCCCGACGAGCGACGCCGGCTGGAGCTCGACCAGCAGCTCTCCGTAGAGTGCTTCAAGCCGCTCCTCGAGGAACCGCTCACCGCGGGCGGTGGTCTCGGTCAGACCCTCCTGCACGACCGCGAGCGCGTAGGCCTGCTTGCCCGACCTCCGGTAGCTGTCGGCCAGCAGCTCGACCAGCACCCCGCGAAACATCCGCACCCCGGCCCCGTCGAGGCGGCGGAGGGCGCGGGCCAGCCGTACTGCGCTGGCGTCGAAGTCGCCGTCCGCGTCGGCGAGGGCCCACGCCCGCAGGCATTGGGCGAGAGCGGACCAGGCGGGCATGTCGATGTCGAGGTCGTAGGTCGCGAGCCGTTTGGTCCAGGCCGCCACCTCGTCAGCGTCGCGTGAGAATGCCCCGAGCATCACCAGTCCGAACAATGACACCGCCGAGCTCGACTCCGTGCCGACCCGAGCGGCGACACCCACGGCCTGGCGGCTCATCCTGCTCGCTCCGACGTCGTCGCCGGCCAGACCGAGGCCGAAGGCGGCGTACAGCGGGGCGGTCACCGCCGGCTGGTCGAGGAGCGGCACCGACAGGTCGAGGTCGCACGGGCCCACTCCCGCGTCGAGGACGGTTCCGAACAGGTCCCGGGCCGAGCCCGAGTCGCCGAGGTGGAAGGCGGCGACGCCGAGCGCCACCTGACTGGCGGCGAGCAGGTCGTCGTCGTCTCGGTGACTGGCCACGAAGGCGAGCTGGCCCCCCATGTTGCGGGCCTCGACGAAGTCGCCGCCGACGACCGCGTGGTCCCAGAGCCACGCCGCCGCGATCGCCGGCTTGTCGGCGGGCGAGAGCTCGATCAGCGACGCCCGAACCCTCTCCCGGACAGGCCCCAGCTTCTCGTTGCCGTAGCCGCCGCTCCTGGTCAGAATCTGCCCGATGGCGACGTGGACCCGGACGTCGAGAGCCGTGCGCTCGCTCCCTGGAGGCAGGCGCATGATCATCGCCCGACAGCGATCGAACAACGCTCTCGTCTCGGCACGGTCCAGCCGCGCGGCCGAGCGGATGGCCTCGAGCAGCTCGGCCAGCTCCTCCGCGTCACTGCCGGGAGCCGACACCACCGGGGGGCTGAGCGGGGCGGAAGGCGATGCCGCGGCCGTCGGGGGCAGGTGCTCACGCGCGGGGAGTGCGGAGACCAGCACGCGCGGCGGCGCTGCATCGGGCTCGGGGACGGTAACCGGGGGCCGGGGGCCGGGGGTGGGGGTCGTCGCCCCGGCGACCGGGGTCCCCGTGAGCCAACGATCCCAGAGGTCGACCAGGCGAGACAGGTGGCTGCCCGGCATCACCAGGCGACCGCGCAGCTGGACGACCCCGTAGGCCGCCAACGCGCCGAAGGGCAGCAACAGCGCCGTCAGCAGGTTGGCGACGGCCAGGTTGTGGGTCGCTCCGACGCTGCCTTTCATCGCCGCGACGGCCACGTACTCCACTGCGGCACACGAACCGAGGAGCACGAGGAGCTGCCCGACGGGCAGCCACTCCAGGGCATCGTGCTTGCGACTGTGGCGTTGGAGCGCCCGGCCGAGCCGGATGGCCATTCCCCACGCCACGGGCAACAGGAGCCACGCGGCCCATCGCAGCGAGGGGAAGAGCACCGAGACCGCGCAGACGCGGCACGATCGCTCCTTCGCCGGCCCACCCTCCTCGGCTCGGTGGTTGCCGAGGTCGTTCGGACGCACGTCGGCCGCCTCCGCGGCAACCCGCCGGTGCAGGCCGATCAGCCTTCCCGGACGAGCCAGGAGGAGACGGGCGGCCCGGGCGACGGAGAAGTCGCGCCTGAAGACGGGGTAGTCGGGGTGCCCCGTGGCATTGCCGATGTCGTAGAACGAAGATCCTGCGAACACGCCCAGCGACGGCGGCAGGCCGAGGGCCACGAGGTCTTCGGCAGGCGGCTGATCACGATCGAGGACGGTCGAAAACACGAGGTTGTAGGCATCGGCCTCGACGATGGCGTCCGGGCGCAGAGACAGCTCGGCCACGCCGGCGACAAGGACCACGGATGCACACACGGCGGCCATCGCTCGGATCGCCGGCCGCTTCCACGGTGCCGGTCCCTTCACGCTGCGGACGATCAGGGCGACGGCCAACGGCAGGGCGAGCAGTCCGGTCGTGTCGTTCGCAGTGGCCAGGGCGACCGAGCACCCGCCCAGAACCAGCAGGGCCAGGGCGGCGGGACCGGTCCTGGCCGGGTTCCAGAGCCAGGCGGCGGACACGCCGATGATGGCCAGGAACGCGATCGGCTCGGTGTACATCGAGACCAGATAGGCGGCGAATCCGGCGTCGGCGACCACGAGGGTGACGCCTACGCCGACGAGCAGACGAGCGCGTCGGCGTCCGGGGAGCAACGCCACCAGGCAACCGACGCCGAGACCCATGAGCCCGGCACTCAGGACCCCCAGCGTCCTCAGATCGAAACTAGGTCCAATCCCCGCCAGCTGGCTCACCGCCCGCGCCGCTCGCAGGAGCACCACCTCGCTGGACGGGTAACGCCCGGACCCCCAGCCGGCGCAGGCATCGACCGGCCACGAGTCAGGTGCGAAGTCCGTGACGAGATAGTCGAAGTAGCCGGTGGTGTCCGCCGCCGGCCGAGCCTTGATACCGACCTGACAGGCCAACCGGTCGCCCTCACCGTTGTCGGCCAGTCCGACACCCGGGGGCAGGAAGAGATGGAGGAGAACCACCAGCGCCGCCCCGGCCCCGGCCGCGACCGGCATGGGTAGCCGGCGCCATGCGGTCCGGATCCTCACGCCATCGAACCTCCGGCGATGACCGGCCGCGGCGACCGGAACCCCAGTTGGATCAGGATCCACAGGCCGAGCACGCCGCCGGCCAGCGTCAAGATCGATCCGGCCACGATGTGCGACCACCAGAAGCCGCTCTGCTGGCCCCACAGATGGGTCGCCCAGGCGATCATGCTCACCCGCCCGATGTTCACGGCCGTGACGGCCGCCGCGGCCAGCGCGGTGGCGAACAGCACCCGATCCGGAGGAAGGCGCTTGCCGACGCAGACGAGGGCGGCGATGCAGAGCAGGGGTCCGATGACGAAGGCGGCCGAGCAGTCCGGGGTGATGAACAAGCCGCGCGCCGCCGAGGTGCCGACGGACCACATGAAGACCTGGTGGCCTTGCCAGTAGACCGTGTCGGTGCTGGTGAGCCAGCGAGTGATGACGGAAGCACCCTCGGCTTCGAGATCGCGAAACCCGCTGTTCGCCACCATGACGGAAACCGCGATGGCCACCAGGCCCACGGCCACCGCGACCCGCCAGACCAACGGACCCGTTTCGCGCGTCCCCGCGTCAGCGCCTGCCGACGGGTCCGGCGTCCTTTCCGTCATCCGACCCTTTCAGCATCGACCGGCAACGTGGGGAAGTCGACATCGATGGGGAGCGGCCAGCGCCCCACGTCGGGGGGAGCGCTCTTCACGTCGGACGGGGGCCCAGGTCGGTCGTCGTCATTCGCGCCGGAACCGGCAGGGGCTGCCGCCTGCACGGCCACCCGGGCTCGCAGCTCCTTGAGCTCGGCGGCCAGGGCGGTCAGTCGGTCCTCGAGCCGTGCCATCGCGCCGCCAACACCGGCGGCGGCCCCCGATCGTTCGTCGCGCCGAACCTCGGCCGGCGGGACGACCGCCGGGGGCGCCTGGCGCTCGAGCACCTCGGCCCACGCCGCCAGCGCACCGTCCCGATCAGGCCCGTCCAGGGCGATGAGGTCGGGAGCGGGGAACGTCACCGAGCTGTGGGCGTCGACACTGGCCACCACCCGGCTGGCCAGCGCGTGGCGGGCGGTCAGGATGGCGGCCGCGCCCGGGCCGGCGGCCAACATGGCCGTGACGGCTTCGGCGGCGCTGGTAGAGGTGACCGTACGACCCGGCTCGAGGTCGCCGACGTTGAAGAAGGCCAGCCCGTAGGAGGTCGCGGGACGGCCCGGCCAGGGTGCGAACAGGGCCGCCAGGCGCCGGTCCGCACCGCACTCGGCCAGCAGGCGAACAGACGCGAGCAACGCAGGATTGGCGGCCACGTCACCGCCCGCCAGCTCGGCCAGCTTCTCCCACGCCACCGCCGCGGCCTGCTTGACCTCGCGGTGTCGCCGTGGGCGACTGCCAGCCGGTACCGTCCCGGCGGGCCTGTGACCTTTGTCGCCGCCGACCAGCACGAACTGCGGCACGTCGGGGAGGTCGACCGGCACGGTGCGCACGACGGCCGTCCTGGCCACCACTGGCGAGCCGGCCTCGGCCTCTCGTTGCGTCTTCGCCCAGGACTTTCGCCCGGTCAGGATCCGGAAGAACCCTCCCCACACGCACGCGAACGACAGGTAGTTCATGACCACCACCGCGTGGCTGAACAGCATGGCCCGGGACACGCCGATCTCGTGGTCCCGCCGGTGGTAGATGGCGCCGCTGATGATGGCGGGGAAGAAGGAGAGGAGGTACCAGAAGCCGAGCGAGATGGGGACGCCCAGCAGGTCCGATGCCGGCAGGAAGGTGGCGGTCTGGTTCGTGACCATCCCCCAGACGCAGACGTGGAAGAGGATCGCCCACGGGAGGTCGAGGATCCATGGGCAGAGCAGGTAGGAGATGAGCTCCAGAGCTCTCAGGTGAGGGAGGTCCGGCGTCCTCCAGATCTCCCGGATGTGCGAACCAGCGGTCATGTGGCCCTGGTACCAGCGGGTGCGCTGACGCACGAGCCGCCGTACCGACGCCACCGCCTGCTGGTCGACGGCGGCACCGGGCGCCGACGTGGCGACCCAGCCCTTGATCGCCAGGCGCAGCCCGAGGTCGAGATCCTCGGTCAGGGAGTCGCTCCAGGGCTCGTCACCCAACGACCCGAGGGCGGACAGGCGGGTGAACTGGCCGTTGCCGCCGAGGGACACCGAGCCGGTCGCGACCCTCCCGAACTGCGTGACGGCCGCCAGGGACCAGAAGAGGTAGTCCTGGTACTGGGTGAGGAAGTGGTCGCGGTTGCGGATGCGGACGGCGAGCTGGGCCGCGCCGACGCGGGGATCGTCGAACTTGGGCAGCACCGCGGCGAGGGCGCCGTTCGACAGGCGGCCGTCGGCGTCCATCACGCAGACGATCACCCGCTCCGAGTCGAGGCCGCGATCGGCGGCATCGCCCACCAGCCATCGATAGGCGGCGTTGAGAGCTGCGCCCTTGCCCTGGCGGGCGTTCGGGAGGTCCCGGCGCAACACGGTCGTGCCGGCGCCGCCGGCATCGAGGGCCAGGGTGCCGGTGTCGTCGTCGCTGCCGTCGTCGACCACGATCAGGTGCGAGCTGGCGCCGCCCGCGAGGCCGCTCACGGTCCGAGCGATCACCGCCGACTCGTTGAGGGCGGGGACGACGATGTACACGAACCAGCCCGGCGGGGGAGCCGGGACATGGGGGTCGCCGAACCCGAGGCGAGCCTGGTCACCGAGGCTCGCCCCCTCTCGGTGGAGCTGGCGCCATCCGGCTACCAGCTCCCATCCCAGGTACAGAGCGGAGAGCACGATGATGACCGAAGCCAGCAACATGGCGAACCGCATCATGGGACTGTCGATTCCTTCTGATCGTCAGTCGTCGGGCAGGCCGGCCCGCCGCTGGGAGGCAGCCCGGAGGAGCACGAAGCCGCCGATGACCATCAGCGAGGCCAAGACGACGGCGAGAGCGGTCGAGAAGCCGGTCGTTGCGAGGGTTCCTCCAGCCACGCCCAGTCCGCCTAAGACGGCTGCGCGCGATCCCGGGTCATACACGTATCTCCTCGCTCGTTGCTCGTAGGTTGGTGTGGGCTTCGACCACGTCGACCGGAGGAGCGCCTAGGGCAGTCCTCCGGTCGACGTGCACGCTGAGGGTTTCTCAGGCGTCGGCCGGTGTTGCCTTGCGCCTGCGGCCCACCACCATCAGGGCGACCAGCCCGGCGATGCCCGCTGCACCGCCGAGGACGGCGACGTTGGCCAGTGGGACTCCGGCGGTGGGCGTGAAGCTGTAGAACACCGACCCGACCTGCCACCCGTCGGAGAGCACCGAGGGGTTCCAGGTCCGAGCCGAGCAGTCCTGGCCCGGCGTGCTGCTGGTGGCCTCGGGCCAGACCAGGAACTTGTAGTAGCCGGGCGAGTCACCGGCAGCGGCGAAGTCCACCGCCGGGAGCTCGATCTCGTTGAAGCCGGTGTTGTGGTGGTCGGTGACGGCTACCGCCACTGGCGCCGGGGTGAGGGCCGACGGCGAGCCGTCCTCGTGCACGAACTGGTAGAAGGCCTGGGTGGTGATGCCGCAGTCGGTGTCGGGGTTCGGGTTGTCGGCGTCGATCAGGAACTTGTTGGCCGGGACCTGTCCGGTGTTGGTGATGACACCGAAGCCGTCCTGGCTGTTGCCGTCCGGGCTGCCCCAGGCGTTGTCCCATGGGAGCCGGGCGACCGGGCGACCGGTTCCGCTGCAGACCCCGAAGCTCCACGTCTCGACCGGGAGGGGGAACTGGAAGCTCCCCGCCGGGACGTTGACTTCCGCCCGGAGGTTGAAGTCCTTCTCCGGGCACTGGACGCTGTCCATCGCACCGTCCCCTCGCATGGTGATGGCAACCAGGTCGTCGGCGCCGTGGTGCTCGACTTCGACGACTTGGAACTGCTGGTCGACGCCGGGGCCTGCGACCGGGATGGCCGTGTGGTTGAAGTCGCCGTTGCCGTCGTAGTCGTACCTGATGGTGGTCGGGAGCTGGCCCGCAGGCACCCGGACGATGAAATCGGCCCGGAACTCGCTGTCGAAGCCATCGGTGCGGAAGGCGTAGCCGAGAACCCGCTCGAGCCTGGGCGACGCCAGGGGCACGGTGGCGATAGCCAGGTTGTGGTACATGCCGGCCGAGATCTCCGAGACGACGGTGCCGGCTGATCACCGCGGCTGGGCCGATCAGCGTCTTGGGATAGACGCCTCCCACGGTGTTGTTGCCGTTCTGGCCATTGCCGTTGTAGCCACAGGTGAAGACCTGACCGCCGGTGGTCAGCAAGGTGGTGCTGACCTCGCCACCGTCGGCCTGATGGAACTCGGTGCCTGCCGGCGGGTTGACCAGCACGGGTGTGTGCACCTCGATCACGCTGTTGTTGCAGAGCTGGCCGTAGTCGTTGAAGCCGGTGGACAGCAGCTTGTTCTCACTGGTGACAGCCAGCGAGTGGTACTCGCCCGCCGCGATCGAAGCGACGGTGTCGCCCGCCAGCTTGTTGGACAGGTCCATGGTGACCGGTTGGTGTCGTTCGATGTTGGTCGTATCGCCCAGCTCCCCGCTGAGGTTCCGCCCCCAGCCCCAGACGACACCGGTGCTCGTCAGGGCAAGGCTGTGGAAGCCCTTGGCCGCGACGGAGTGGGCCGTCCCGGGCGGGATGTTGGGGACGAGTGTCGGCGTCGCCTTGTCGCCGGCCACAGTGCTGCCGACCTGACCGTTGGCGTTCCAGCCCCAGGCGTAGACGTTGTTGTCATTCCCGAGCGCAAGCGTGTGGTGGTCGCCACCGGCGATGGCAACCGCGAGAACCCCGCCCGGAAGCAGTGGGAGGAGCTCCGGGACCAGCTTCGGGCCGCCGACGGTGCCGTCTCCGATCTGGCCCACGTTGTTGTCGCCCCAGCCCAGGATCCGGCCCCCGGCGGTGAGGGCGTGGCTGCCACGCTCATGGGCGACCACGTCGATGACCGAGTCTCCGACCGGCAGGGCGCTGAGGTCGACGAAGTCAGGCACGATTCGCTGGAGGCCGTCGGCCTGGCCCAGATTGCCGGTGATCGGACATCCCCAGCTGATGATGCGGTTGTCGTCGGTGATGGCCAGGTAGTGCTCGAAGTCGCCGGCGTCGACCTTCGTCACGTGGACACCCTCGGGCAGCAGGATGTCGGTGGGGACATAGCGGTCGGTGTTCGTCCCGTCGCCGATGCGGAAGCAAACCTGGAAACCCCAGGCCAGCAGGGTGCCGGGCCCGCTGGTCGTGCCGGCCGATGCAGGCGGCGACGACACGATCGCACTGAGCAACGCGCCCACCAGGGCGGCAGCTGCCACGACGCGCGGAAGCCGTGTGCGGTCGCGGAGCTGCCAGCGGCGGCTCGGAGAAGAAGCGCTCACCTTCGATGTCCTCTCGTTCACGCCCAGGGGCGTTAGGCCAGGTCGGCCCGTTGTGGTTGTCGCTCAGACTTGGAGGCAGCGGTGCCAGCAAGGTTGATTTCGGCCGATGGTCTCAACCGCATGGCGCGGGACCCTCACCAAGGCCTTCCCGGGCGGGAAGCCCCGGCGTCCCCGATGCGGCACGCTTACCGTGGCATCCTGTACCAGACTGTCATCATTCGCCGAACGACCGCTGTTAACGTGCTCGAACGAGCGCCGCCCCAGCAGTGGGTGTGGCGCATTCTCGGCTGATCGTCGAAGGCCAAACGCATGCCGTCGAAACCATCAAAGCGGTCCGTGGAGCCAGCGGACCGAGCCTCGACCGTGACATTGGGCGTGCTGGGGCCGATCGTGATGGCCAACGGAGGCGGGCCCATCGCCCTTCAGGGCCAGATTCGGGGCCTCCTCGCCTGGCTGAGCATGTACCGGCGCGACGGCATTCACGCCGACCAGCTGGCCGACCTCCTCTGGGGTGAGCAGATGCCTCAGCGACCCGCCCAGCAACTCCAGATCATGATCGGCCGCCTGTCCCGGACGCTCGGGGAACCGGTGGTGGGGATCTCGGGGGGTCGGGCGCGGCTCCTGATCGACCCGGCCGTCATTGATGCCCGCCGGTTTGACGCACTCCTGGCCACTCAGACCGGTGCGCGGGAGTCGGTGCTGGTGCAGGCCATCGGTCTGTGGCGGGGAAGGCCCTACCCCGACATCTCCGGCCATGTGCACGCGCTCGGTGAGGTCGCCCGCCTCGAGCAACTGCATCTGGGTGCGCTCGAGGAGCTGTACGCGTTGCGGCTGGCCGGAGCGGCGCCCGTCGTCGATGTCGTGGCCGATCTCACGATGCTCACCGCGGTGCATCCGGACCATGGCCGCCTCTGGCAGCTGCTGGCCCTCGGACTGGCGAAGGGAGGACGCCGAGTCGAGGCCCTGCGAGTCCTGAACGAGCTCCGGGCTCTGGGCCGGCGAGATCCATGGATGCTGGCAACAGAGTCGGCAATTCAGGCCGACGACGGCTCCGCCCTGGACCAGCAACTGCGGACGCTTCGCCAAACGCCCCACTGACACGCCCGAGTGGGCGGCGTCGAGCCCGGGCGGCCGCGGGTTTGACGAGTGCGGCTCATGCCCGGGTCCGACGCTGTCACGGGCCTTGCGTGGCCTCGGAGGGAGCGCAGGCACTCCCGGAGTCATCGACGCCGCCGTGCTCCGGGCGGTGCCGACATTCCAGATTTTGGGTCGTTCGGCTCATTCCGGGGCAGCTCCTCTCCAGCGTGGACGCAATACGGCCGATAGTTGGGTGTGACCGCGACCCGTCGAGCACCGTTCAGGCCCGGCGCGAGCCGTCGAGCACTGATCGCCGTGCTCGTCGGGCTCACGCTTCTGACCGGCCAGGCGACATCGGCCGAAGCCCTCCTCCGGCCTCTGCCGATGTTCGTGCAGGTGGCGACCCTGGGTCCGACCTACTCGCCAGCAGAGGTGCGGTCGTGGATGGGACGGATCTGTCGGGGTCGCGAGGTGGTCCTCCAGGACGTGGCCGGCCAGGACGGACGGCTGTTCGAGGCGTACCTCGACGTCATCGCGCCCTACCTGCCCGGCGGGTCCAAGGCGTGTTTCAGCCGGGTGTTCGTGGGCACCGTCGATCTGGCCTGGGCCGGCGCCGGATCGAAGTACGTCGAAGGGGTTCAGGACGCCGCCTTCCAGCAGCGGTACCTGTCGATGTCGGACACGGCAGCCCGAGCCTTCGTGGCCCGGTACCCCCGGCTGAAGTTCGACTGGTACCTGACCTACGAGGCCAACCTGAACCAGTTCTACTACCCGGCGGTACACCAGGCATACACGTCGATGGTCACCGCCGAGATGAAGAACCTCCGCTCGATTCGCCGGGGAGCCGTCATGTGGTCACCGGTCTTCGCGTTCCCCTATTCGGCTTACAGCGGGAACCTGGCAGGGATGACCCAGCTGCGGGCAAACCTCGTCGACTTCTTCGCGACCTTGGCCCGAGAAGCCGGCGGCCTGCAGATCCTCGACCTGCAGGACTACGTGGCGGGCTCCGCCTGCCAGCCGGACTGGGACCGCACGAGCCCGCAGGACGCCGTCGGTTGGGTCAACTTCCTGCTCGGCCTCCAGCAGATCAAGACGGTCGAGCTCAACGTCGAGCAGTACGCGTTCAACTGCGCGACCGGCACCATCGGTCCTGGTAGCGCCACCGAACTGGCCGCTCGAACCTCGTTCTACAACAGCCAGCGCATCCGACTCGGCCCCGCTTTCGAGGTTCGCTACTGGATGCAGGTGCACGGGCTGTCCCTTTTCGCCTGACCGCGGCTCGGGGCCGCGGCGCCCCTCACGGGACGACTTCGGCGACCTTGATGGACGCGGGGGTGGGCGGGCACGGGTTCGCCGGCGGGGCGGCGGGCAGGGAGACGGTGACGTCGAGGCCGCCGTCGGGGCGGGCGGTGGCCTTGACCTCGCCCCCGTGGGCCTTGGCCATTGGTAGTCAGGGGCGCGTTGCCGGCAAGGCCAGCACGTTTCCCCATCCCCCTTTCAATCCGTACGTGCGGTTTTCCCGCATACGGCTTTCCGACGATCTTCTGGACATGGTTACGACGCCTTCGGGTAGCGAATGGTGCCCATGAGCTGATGCAGGCCCTGGCCGTGGAACCAGGTGCGGGTCCAGCAGTCTGCCTGGCCTGCCCGTAGGTTGCGGCCCCGCTTCTTGATGAGCAAGCGCTTGAGCCGCCACACGACGTGTCGGTCGAGGGAGACGAACTTATTCGCCGCGTTGCCGGTGCGGAAGTAGTTGCCCCACCCCCGCAGGAACAGGTTGAGGTCGTAGATCACGTCCTCCAACTCCATGCCGACCCGGTTCCGGCCGGTGAGGGCCTTGACCCGCTGTCGTGCCCGCTTCATCGACCGCTGCGACGGCCAGCGGTGGAGGTAGTAGCGGATGACCCGCTGCTGTTCCCACAACCGGCCCGACATGCGGGCGTGAAGATGACAACCCAGGAAGTCGAAGCCCTCCTTGCCCTCCCGGAGGTCGACCACACGGGTCTTGTCCGGGTGCAGGCTCAGGCCGAGATCACCCAGCAGGGCCGCCGCCCTGGCCTGGGCCGTCTCGGCCTGGCTGCGGGTCGTGCACAGCACCACGAAGTCGTCCGCGTAACGGACGAGCTCGCCGGTGCCGGACTCGGCCCAGGACCGGTCGAAGGCGTGCAGGTAGATGTTGGCCAGCAGCGGGGAGATGACCCCGCCCTGGGGCGTGCCCGTGACCGTCTCGGAGCGCACCCCCTCGACCAGCACCCCGGCACGCAGCCACTGGCGGATGAGCTTGAGCACCCGCCGGTCCGACACGCGCTCGCCGACCAGTGACAGCAGCCTGTCGTGGTCGATCTGGCCGAAGAAGTCGCGGATGTCGGCCTCGAAGACGAACTGCCGTCCTCGGGGGAAGGACACCCGGATGGCTTCCAGGGCGTCGGTGGCCGACCGCTTCGGGCGGAACCCGAAGCTCTGGGGCAGGAAATCGGCCTCGAAGATGGGTTCGAGGACGATCTTGGCTGCCGCCTGGCACACCCGGTCGCGCACGGTGGGGATGCCCAGGGGCCGCATCCGGCCGTCGGGCTTGGGGATCTCCACCCGCCGAACAGGCGACGGGCGGTAGGTGCCTGCACGGAGGTCACGGGAAAGCTCGTCGAGCACGCGCCCGACCCCGTAGTCCTCCACCGCCTCCAGGGTCAGTCGATCGACCCCGGCGGCGCCACGATTGGCTCGCACCCGCTCCCACGCCGTCCACAGCACGTCACTGCGGTGGATTCGGTCGAACAGGGCGTGGAAGCGGCGACCCGGAGACTGCTTGGCCGCAGCCCATAGCCGGTTCTGGAGTTTTCGCACGTTGTCGGTGGGCGGCTGCCCGCCGGGGGAGTTGGGCCGGGCGTTCCCGGCCATGCCCTGGCGCTTACTTCCGTCTCCGGCGTGACCGAAGTCGGGGCCCTTCCCTCCCGCCGGGTTCATCCCGGCGATCAGCGGTACTACGACCCCGTCGGACTCCCGCTGCGCTCCGCTCGATTTCACCACTGGCTTATACGAGCGGTCTTTGCTGACGAGGCTGCGCAGACGGGTCTCTCCTGTTCCGAACCTGACCGTGCGTACGTGCCGCTCCCCGTACCCCGAGGGGACCCGACCAGGGGCGTGTCCGGAACGCCAGTCGGTCGGACGTGGCCTTCGCCGTGACATGAGCGGCTCGGCTCCCCCGTTGTGCGTTTGACGAGGCTGCAGGACTCGCGCCTGGTGGCACTACGGCCCGCACGCTTGCTCCCTCCAAAGAGGCTCTTGACGCCCCGCTCAGCCCGCCGCCTCTCGGCGACGAACCGGGGCCTGCTACCGGGCTCTCCGGCGATTACCCGGGCGGGACTCGCACCCGCTGGTCTGGTCCAGTTCTCAGGACGCAACACGGCGCGGACGATAGACAGGCCGAGGCCGGCGCCACGGATCGAATCGACTCGGTCGGGAGACAGCCGGCGGAAGGGCTCGAACAGGCCGGCGACCTGGTCGACAGGGACTACAGGGCCGGAATTCGTCACCCACACCCGTCCGCCGGGGCCGGTCTCGACCGACAGCCACCCGCCGGCGATGTTGTGGCGCACGGCGTTCTGCACCAGGTTCCCGACCAGCCGTTCGACGAGGACCCGGCTGCCGGTGACGGTGGCCGGCGCCAGCCGGCGCTCCACCCGCAGGCCCGCGGCGGCCGCCTCCGCCGCCGATTGGTCGAGGGCGAGGGTGGCGGCGCCGGCGAGGTCGACCGGCTCCCGGGGGATGTCGCCCTGCTCGCTGCGGGCCAGGACGAGCAGGCCGTCGATGAGGCGCTCGCTGCGGTCGACCGCGTCCCGGAGGGCGGCGGCCATCACCCGCAGGTCGTCGGGGGACGTGTCGGGGTCGGCCAGGGCGACGTCGACCAGGGTCCGTTGGATGGCCAGGGGGGTGCGCAGCTCGTGGGACGCGTTGGCCACGAACCGGCGTTGGCTCTCGAAGGCCGACTCCAGTCGAGCGAGCATGGCGTCGAAGGTGTCGGCCAGCTCCTTGAGCTCGTCGTTGGGACCGCCCAGGGCCAGCCGCTCGTGGAGGTTGTCCTGCGACAGCTTGCGGGCGGTGGCGGTGACCCGGGAGAGGGGCGCCAGCGCCCGGCCGGCCACCGCCCAGCCGAGGCCGACCGACGCCAGCGCCATCAGCCCCAGGGCCACGATCGACTGCACCACCAGCTCGTGGAGGGCGGTGTCGGCCAGCCGGGCCTGGTAGGCGACGAGGACGTCCTCGATGGGCCGG
Organism: uncultured Acidimicrobiia bacterium; assembly: GCA_963836205.1. Taxonomy (GTDB): domain Bacteria; phylum Actinomycetota; class Acidimicrobiia; order Acidimicrobiales; family AC-14; genus JAXDMK01. The sequence continues at coordinate 124,954 of CAWIIV010000017.1, forward strand.
CCGTCGCTGGTGACGAGCTGGGGCGCGGGGCGGACGAACTGGACGTTGTTGTCGGGCAGGAACGTGGCCGTTCCCGACATCGGAGCGTCGACCGTCACCCCGATGGGTCCCGACTGGCGCTCGAGGCCTCGCCGGACCAGGGCGTAGTTGAGGGTGAGCAGCACCGCCCCCGCGGCCAGGAACAGGCCGCCGTAGAGCAGGGTGAGGCGCAGGCGGATGGTGGGCTGGAAGCTCACGGCGGCCCCGGTCACGGGATGCGGTAGCCGGCGCCGGCCACCGTCTCCACCAGGGGCGGGTTGCCGAGCTTGCGCCGGAGCTTGACCATGGTGACCCGCACGGCGTTGGTGAAGGGGTCGGCGTGCTCGTCCCACGCCCGCTCCAGCAGCTCCTCTGCGCTCACCACCGCCCCGTCGGCCGCCAGCAGCACCTCCAGCACCGCCAGCTCCTTGTTGGTGAGGCGGAGGAAGTGGCCGTCCCGGCTGGCCACCCGGCGGGCGGGGTCGACGGTGACGCCGCCCCGCACGATCACCGGGGGCAGGGCCGGCCGCGACCGGCGGGCGAGGGCTCGGACCCGGGCCACCAGCTCGGCGAAGGCGAACGGCTTGGGCAGGTAGTCGTCGGCGCCCAGGGTGAGCCCGTCGACCCGGTCGTCGACCCCACCGGACGCGGTCAGCATGAGAATCCTCGGCGCCGCGGCGTCGAGGCTGCCGGTGACCTTGCGGCACACGTCGTCGCCGTGGACGCCGGGGAGGTCGCGGTCGAGAACGACCACGTCGTAGCGGTAGACGGCGATGCGTTCGAGGGCCGATGCACCGTCGTGGACGACGTCGACCGCCATCGCCTCCCGGCGCAGCCCGCGGGCGATGGCGTCGGCCAGGACCGTCTCGTCTTCGACTACCAACACTCGCATCTCGATCCCCAGGCTGCGCTTCCGGCCATAACGCTGACATAACCAACTGGGTTTACGGCGTCGATAGGGCCGATTTCGTCCACTGGCGGTGGCCGTGGGCGGCGATCGTCCGCCCGGCCAGGAGGATTCGCCGTGAGACGACACCGGAGAGGCCGGCGCCTGCTGGTGGCGCCGGCGATCTTGATGGCCGTGGCCCTGGCCGTCGCCACCGCCGGCTGCGGGGGTTCGCCGTCGGCCGATGCTCAGGTTGCGTCCGCCAACGGGACGGAAGGGGTGAAGGCCAAGGCCAAGGATGCGGCCACCAAGAAGGCCGACGCCGAGAAGGCCGGGCTCGAGTTCGCCAGGTGCATGCGAGAGCACGGCGTCGACATGCCCGATCCCAAGAGCGGGCCCGACGGCAACGGCTTCATCATGGTCGGCCCGTCGGCCGCGACCGCCACCGCCACCGCCACCGCCACCGCCGGTGAGCCGATCGCCGGCGAAGGCCTGCCAGAGGAGTTCAAGGAGGCCGACGAGGCCTGCCGGCACCTCCTCGACGACCTCATCCAGGACGGCGGTCCGCCGATGGACGCCGAGGCCCAGGACAAGGCCCTCAAGTTCGCCAAGTGCATGCGGGAGCACGGCGTCGACATGCCCGACCCAGACTTCTCGGGCGGCGGCGGTGGGTTCAGCATTCGCATCGGCGGCGAGGGCGGAGGCATCGACCCTGGCTCGCAGACGTTCCAGGACGCCCAGAAGGCGTGTGGCGGGATGTTCGGGCCGGGCGGGGACGGGCCCGGCGAGGTCCACTCGATCACCTCGGGCGCGGTGCGGTCGTGAGCCGGCGGGGAGCGATGGTCGACGACGGGCCGCCGGTCGTCTTCGACGGCCAGGCGCCGTGGGACCCCCGACAGCGGTGGTCGCCGCCGGTCGGCCGGGGGCGGCGGCGGCGGACGAGGGTGGCGGCGCTGGCCGTCACCGCCGGCCTCCTGGCCACGGCCGGCGTGATCGTCGTGTCCCGGTCGGTCGGGGGCGGCGGCGCGGGCGCGGGCGGGGCGGCGGCGGGCCCGGCCACGTCGACCGCCAAGGTCACCCGCCAGGACCTGGTCGCCCGCACCGAGGTCGACGGCACCCTCGGCTACTCGGGGGAGATGGGCGTGGTCAACCAGGCCCAGGGCACGGTGACGTCGGTCCCCAAGGTGGGCACGGTCGTGGAGCGGGGCCAGACGTTGTACTCGGTCGCCAACCGCCCCGTCCCCCTGCTCTTCGGCGAGCTCCCCGCCTGGCGGCGCATGGCCCAGGACGTCGACGGCGCCGACGCCCTCCAGCTCGAGCAGAACCTGGTGGCCCTCGGCCACGCCTCCGAGTCGGAGATGCTGGTCGACGGCAAGTTCACCGCCGCCACCACCGCCGCCGTCAAGCGCTGGCAGAAGGCCATGGGGGTGGATCAGACGGGCGTGGTCGAGCTGGGGGAAGCGGTGTTCCTGCCCGGCGCCCTGCGGGTGGCGGACGTGAACGCGGCCGTCGGCGGCGGCGCCCCGCCCGGGTCGCCGATCCTCACCGGCACCTCGACCGACCGGGTGGTGCAGGTCGACCTCGACGCCACCAAGCAGTCGCTGGTGAAGGCGGGCGACCCGGTGGAGATCAAGCTCCCCAACGGGTCGACGACGCCGGGAACGGTGGCCGAGGTCGGAACCGTGGCCCGGGCCGCCGGCCAGGGAGACAGTCGCCGGCTGATCTCGATGACGATCACCCCCGACGATCCGTCCGCCACCGGCGCCCTCGACCAGGCCCCGGTGAAGGTGGGGATCACCAGCTCCCGGCGGGAGGGCGTGCTGGCGGTGCCGGTGAACGCCCTCCTGGCCCTGGCCGAGGGCGGCTACGGGGTCCGGGTGGTGGACGGCGCCCCCGAGGGCCGGATCGTGGTGGTAGAGACCGGTCTGTTCTCCCGAGGCCTGGTGGAGGTCAGCGGCGAGGGTCTGTCCGAGGGCACCGACGTGGAGGTGCCGGCATCGTGACCTCGGGCACCAACGTGGTGGAGCTGCGGGGGGTGGCCAAGCGCTACCCGGGGGCGCCGCCGGTGGAGGTCCTGCGAGGGATCGACCTGGAGATCGGGGCGGGCGAGCTGCTCGCCATCGTGGGGCCGTCGGGGTCGGGCAAGTCGACCCTCCTCCATCTGGTGGGCACCCTCGACCGCCCGTCGGACGGGATCGTGCGGGTCGCCGGCCACGACGTCGACCGGCTGTCGGACCGGGCCCTGTCGGCGCTCCGGGCCCGCACCATCGGCTTCGTGTTCCAGCAGTTCTTCCTGCTCGACGGGATGAGCGCGCTCGACAACGTCGCCCAGGGCCTCCTCTACCACGGTGTCCCTTCCCGGGAACGGCGGCGACGGGCGGCGGCGGCCTTGGAACGGGTGGGGTTGGGGCACCGGGTGGAGCACCGTCCCGCGCAGCTGTCGGGCGGCGAGCGACAACGGGTGGCCATCGCCCGGGCGGTGGTGGCCCGGCCGGCCCTCGTCTTGGCCGACGAGCCCACCGGCAACCTCGACAGCCGGTCGAGCGACGAGGTGTTCGCGGTGCTGGCCGAGCTCAACGCCGACGGGACCACGGTGGTGGTCGTCACCCACGACCGGGAGCGGGCGGCGGCCCTGCCCCGGACGGTGGAGATCCTCGACGGCCGGGTCCGGCGGGAGGTGCGGGTGTGACCGCCATCCTGGTCCCGGCCCGGATGGCGGCGGCCGACGTGTTCCGGGTGGGCAGCGTGGGGCTGCGCACCCGCCGGCTGCGCACCGGCCTGTCCGGGCTGGGAATCGCCCTCGGCATCGCGGCCATGGTGTCGGTGCTGGGGATCTCGGCCTCGAGCCGGGCCGACCTCCTGGCCACGCTCGACCGCCTGGGCACCAACCTGCTCACCGTCACCCCCGGCCAGACCCTGTTCGGCGAGGACGCGTCCCTGCCCGAGGAGTCGGTGGGGATGATCGGCCGCGTCGGGCCGGTGGAGTCGGTGAGCGCGACCGGGAACGTGTCCGCCTCCGTCCGCCGCACCGACCTCATCCCCGAGTCGGAGACGGGCGGGATCTCGGTGAAGGCGGCCCGCACCGACCTGCCGGGCGTGCTCGGTGCCACCGTCCGGTCCGGGCGCTTCCTCGACGCCGCCACCGAGCGCTACCCCGCCGTCGTCCTCGGGTCGGTGGCGGCCGAGCGCCTGGGGATCGTGAAGGCGGACCCGTCGGTCTTGGTGTTCCTGGGCGGGAACTGGTTCACGGTGGTCGGCATCCTCGACCCGGTGCCGCTGGCGCCGGAGATCGACCGGTCGGCCCTGGTCGGCTTCGGCGTGGCCGAGTCGCTGCTGGGGTTCAGCGGCCACCCGTCCACCATCTACACCCGTTCGGCGGAGGCCGCGGTGGACGCGGTGCGGGCCGTCCTGCCGGCCACCGCCAACCCGGCCAACCCCGAGGAGGTTCGGGTCAGCCGGCCGTCGGACGCGCTGGCGGCCAAGGTCGCCACCGACGACGCCTTCACCGCCCTGTTCCTCGGGCTGGGGGCCGTCGCCCTGCTGGTCGGAGGCGTCGGTATCGCCAACGTGATGGTGATCTCGGTGCTGGAGCGGCGTTCGGAGGTCGGGCTGCGGCGGGCGCTGGGGGCCACTCGGGGGCAGGTGCGGTTGCAGTTCCTGTCCGAGTCGCTCCTGCTGTCGGCCCTCGGAGGTGTGGCGGGGGCGGGGCTGGGGGCGGCGGTGACCGCCGGGTACGCCATGTCCCGAGGGTGGACGGTGGTCGTGCCGATGGTGGCCCTGGGTGCGGCGGTCGGTGCCGCGCTCGTCATCGGGGCCGTCGCCGGCCTCTACCCGGCCATGCGGGCGGCCCGCCTGTCGCCGACGGAGGCGTTGCGGTCGGTGTGAGCGTCGCTCGCGGTCAGGCGGTCAGCGGCCGCCGCCGAGCAGCCCGCCGAGGACGCCGGCCGCACCGGCACCCCCCGACTGGCCGGGCATGATCGATCGGATCCATGCCTGCAGGGCGCTCGGGTTCCGGGTCTGGGTCATCACCCAGCCGGGGCCGACGAAGTCGAACACGAAGCCCTCGCCCGACTTCAGGGTGGCCATCATGCCGGTGGCCACCTTGCGCATCTGGCTCTGGACCTGCGGACTGAACGCGACCACGTGGCCGGTGTCGATGGTGATCGACTCGCCTTCGGCCAAATGGATGGTGTCGAGCGCGCCGTAGCAGGCGATGAGCGCCTTCCCGTGGCCGGAGGCGTGGACGAGGAACCCGCCCTCGCCGCCGAACAGGTTCTTGAACCCGCCCCACTTGGTGTCGAGCTCGACGCTGGCGGCGGAGGCCAGCCAGCAGCCCCGGGTGATGAGGACGGGCTGGTCAGGGGCAACGTCGGCCACGATGATGTCGCCCGGCAGGTGGTGGGCCACGTCGACCCAACCGCCGCCGGCGGGAGCGGTGTAGATGGTGACGAACAGGCTCTCGCCGCCCAGAGCCGAGCGCTTCAGGCCCTTCATCAGGCCACCTTGGGTGTTCGACTCGACCGAGACCCCCGACGAGGTGGCCATCATCGCCCCCGACTCGGTGCGGAGCTTCTCCCCCGGTTCGAGGGTGACTCGGGCGGCGGCGAAGGAGGGACTGTGACGGAGGTCGACGTTCATACGGGCAGGGTAACCCCGGGGGATGTGAAATCGTCTGGCGATGAGCTCCTCCGCCTCCCGGCCGAGGCCTGGCTGCGCCTGACGTTCGGCCGTCTCACCACCGACCACACGCCCCCCGCCGTCACCCTCACCGGCGACGCCGTCACCCTCGACGACCTTCGCCGGGTGTTCCCCGGCATCTGAGCAAGCCGCCCGGCCGGCTCGACGGCCCCGGCTGAAGGCGGGGCCGACCCTCCCGGCCGACTACGCAGAGCCCGCTCCGCCGACCCGCTGGACCTGCGTCCGAGCCGTGCCCCGTTCGACCCGTCGCCCCCGTCCACGCCGCTGACCCGTTCGAATGACTGCGACGCCGACCGACGCGTCGGACCCCGTCCACCTCGAACTCTGCTGATCCCGGCCGACAAGTCCGACGCCGTCCGCCATGAGACCCCGGCCCCGTCGATGCCGGCTTGAACCGCACTCCGCCCGCGGAGTCGCGGCCGAACCCGCCACCCCGGCCCGCCCGTAGGGCGGTATGCCGCGTACTGAGTGCCGTCGTACCGTCAGACGTTCTTCCGGTCGGTCTCGCTCGAGCACTGTCCTGACGCTTGTCGCCGCAACTGGTACTTGCACTACGAACACATGTTCGTGTAGAGTGGGGGTACTTCCCCCTTGGTCAGGTGCTCGACCGGGGAGTCCGGCGATGGACGTGGTGACTGGGCTGGTGGCGGCGGTCGACGCGCTGTGCGCGGCCGATCCCTCGACGCTGGCCGACGGCGAGAGCATCGTGGCCCTCGACCGCCAGCGGCAACGGCTGACGGCGGTGCTCACCCGGGCCTCGGCCGCCTTCGACTCGGCAGGTTCGTGGGCCGACGACGGCGCCCGCTCGGCAGCCAGGTGGATGGCGGCCCGCTGTGGCCTGCCGGTGGGCAGTGCCCGGGAGCGGGTGCATCTCGGTCGTGGGCTACGACACATGGCGCTGGTTGAGCAGGCATGGCTGGCGGGCGACGTCGGCCAGGCCCAGGTCTCGGCGTTGGCGGCGGCTCGCACCGAGGCCACGGCCGACTGTTTTGCCCGGGACGAGGAGATGTTGGTCTCCCAGGCCAAGGAGCTCAGTCACCGCCACTTCAGCCGGGCCCTGGCCTACTGGGCCCAGCACGCCGATCCCGACGGAGCCGAGGACAAGGCCGCCGCCCAACGTGATGCCCGGCGCCTGCACCTGTCGGCCGGCTTCGAGGGGACCTGGGTCCTCGACGGGCTGCTCGACCCCATCTCGGGATCGATCGTGGCCGATGCCCTCAAGGCGGTGGAGGAGGAACTCTTCGCCGCCGACTGGGCCGAGGCCAAGGAGAGAGTGGGAGAGTCGGTGTGCGCAGCCGACCTGGGCCGCCGCCCGGCCCAGCGCCGGGCCGACGCCCTCGTCGAGCTGGCTCGGCGGGCCATGGCCATGCCGGCGGGAGCACGGATGCCCGAGCCGCTGTTCAGCGTCCTCGTCGGCTACGAGACCTTCGCCGGACGCATCTGCGAGCTGGCCGACGGCACCGTGGTCACGCCGGGGTCGCTCGTTTCCTGGCTCGACCAGGCGTGGGTGGAGCGGGTCGTCTTCGAGGGAGCGGATCGGGTCACCAACGTGGGCGTTCGTCGGCGCATCTTCGCCGGGGCCACCCGCCGGGCGGTGCAGGTCCGGGACCGGGAGTGCTTCCACGAGACCTGCGAGGCCCCCACCGACGAATGCCAGGTCGACCACGTCCAGCCCTGGGCCATGGGCGGGCTCACCGTCGACGACAACGGCCGCCTGGCCTGCGCCTTCCACAACCGCCTGCGCCACCAATCACGACCGCCGCCATTGCCGCCGCCTTGAGCGGGACCGAAGACGGCGGGAACTCCGATCGATTGAACGGCCGGATGAAAGGGGCCGGGGCGGGCACGAGCACCGACGGAAGGATCGGGCATCGTTGCACCGGGGCGCGGGCCGAGCCGGGACCTCGGGCGCGGCGCGGCATCGTTGCACCGGGGCGCGGCCGAGCCGGGACCTCGGGCGCGGCGCGGCATCGTTGCACCGGGGCGCGGCCGAGCCGGGACCTCGGGGCGCGGCGCGGCATCGGGGCATCGGGGGCGTCATCGGCGCACTGGGCCGCGGCGCCGGCATCGGGTCCGGGGTCCGATGGGCGGTGTCGTCGCGGCCGCTGGGAACTGCCGTCTGGCAGCGCGCGTGCCTGACAGGATCCGGCTGACGGGCGTTTCGGCGGGGCAGGACACCACGTGAGGAGGTCACCGATGCGCATCTGCCTGATGGTCGAGGGCCAGGAGGACGTGACGTGGGCGGAGTGGGTCGCCCTGGCCACCGCGTGCGAGGACGCCGGGCTCGACGGGCTGTTCCGCTCCGACCACTACCTCACGGTCCAGGGCCGGCCCGAGCGGGGCGCGCTCGATGCGTGGGCCGCCATCGCGGCATTGGCGGCCGTCACCGAGCGCATCCGGTTGGGCACACTCGTCTCGCCGGTCACCTTCCGGCATCCGTCGGTGCTGGCCAAGATGGTGGTGACCGCCGACCACGTGTCGGGGGGCCGGGTCGAGCTCGGCATCGGGGCCGGCTGGCACGAGCCCGAGCACCGGACCTTCGGCTTCCCCTTCCCACCCACCGAGACCCGGGTGGAGATGCTCGAGGAGCAGATCGAGATCGTGCGCCGGTCGTGGGAGCCGGGGCCGTTCGACTTCCACGGCCGCCATTACCAGCTCGAGGGTTGCGACGCCCGGCCCAAGCCCGCCACCCGGCCCCACCCCAACCTGATCGTGGGCGGCAGCGGCGGGCCCCGCAGCGTCGCCCTCGCCGCCCGGTGGGCGGACGAGTACAACACCGTGTTCCCCACACCCGACGTCTGCCGGGAGCGCCGGCGGAAGGTGGATGACGCGTGGCGGGCGGCGGGCCGCGACCCGTCCACCGCGGTGTTCTCGGTGATGACCGGCTGCATCATCGGCACCGACGAGGACGACCTCCTCCGGCGGGCGAGGCGGGTGATGGACCGCCATCAGGGGACAGGCCCCGAGCCGGACTGGCTGGCCGGGCGGCCCGAAGAGTGGGTCGTGGGCACCGTCGACGACGCCGTCGACCAGTTGCGCACCCTCGAGGAGGCCGGCGTGCAGCGGGTGATGCTCCAGCACCAGACCAACGACGACGTCGCGATGGTCCACCTTCTGGGCGAGGTCGCCCGCCGCCTGGAGTAGCCCAGCCGCCAGCGATCGGGCCGGCGGGAGCGGCGCGCGGTCGGGGCCGGCCCGAAGCACCTCGGCCAGGGCCGGCGATACCGGGGCCGGCGGGTGGTCGACGGCGGCCCGCAGCTGCGCCACCAGATCGGCGGCGGCGGTCAGGCCGGGGTCGTGCCCGGTGAGGCCATCGGCCCGGCCGGAGACCACTAGGTCGGCTATCCCCTCGTTGACGAAATCGGGCATCCAGTAGGTGATCGGCGGCGGCGGTCAGCCCGTGACGGCCACTGGCGCCAGCTCTCGGCGGACGGCCAGGATCGCCCGGTACTGGAGGGCCCGGACGGCGCTCGGCTGCTTGCCCACCGCCTCCGCGACCTGGGCGACCGACAGGTCGGCGACCACCCGCAGGAGGAGCACGGTGCGTTGGTCGGGCGACAGCCGGTCGAGGACGGCCCGCACCCGGTCCAACTCCACCCGCGAGAGGGCCACGTCCTCCGCCGAGGCGACCCCGGCCCGACCGGCGACCCCCTCGGCGGCGGCGTCGAGGTCCTCCATCCTCGGGGTACGGGACGTCACCCGCCGGGCGTCGACGATGCGGTGGTGGGCGATGGTGAACACCCAGCTCCGGAACTGGGCCTCGGTGCCCCGGAACGCTCCCAGGCCGATGAAGGCGGCCAGGAAGACCTCGTTGACGACGTCCTCCGGGTCATTGATCCCCTGCATGCGGACATAGGCGCTCACCGCGGGGGACAGCCATCCGTGCAGGCGGCTGAACGCCCACCCCTCGTTCGCCTGGGCTGCGTTGAGAACTTCGTCGAAGACGTCGAGTGCCAAAATCGTCCGTCCCAGGGCCGCTGGTCCTCCGGTATCGGCCGCACCCGGCCGGGACTTGAGTCGACCGCGTGGGCCGAATGATGCATTTTGGCCGTCACGGACTCGGGGTCCGCGGCGATGGCCTGGGTGACGCTCTGGCGCACCCGTCCCGTGCCTGCCGGCCCCGATCTCGCAACGAGATTGGGGCTGGAGCGCGCCGGGGCCGACGACCGCTCAGCCCCGGCCTCCCAGAGTGGCAACCATCGCCGTAGAATCGGGGCCCATGGCCGTTCGGAGCGAGATCCGGCTGGAAGACGACCTGGAGCAGTACCGGCGGGAGCTCACCGGGTACTGCTACCGGATGCTCGGCTCGAACTTCGAAGCCGACGACGCCGTCCAGGAGACGATGGTGCGGGCGTGGAAAGGGATCGACAGCTTCGAGGGTCGCTCGGCGATGCGCTCGTGGCTGTACCGGATCGCCACCAACGTCTGCCTCGACATGCTCCGGAGCCGCCAGCGCCGAGCTTTGGCGATGGACCTCGGCCCTTCCTCGCCGGCCGACGCCTTCACCGGTGCCACCCGCCCCGAGCACGCCTGGCTGCAACCCGTCCCCGACGCCCGGGTGATCCCCACCGACGGCGACCCGGCCGCGGTGGCCGAGTCGCGAGAGTCGATCAAGCTCGCCTTCGTCACCGCACTTCAGGCCCTTCCTCCCCGCCAGCGGGCCGTGCTCATCCTGCGGGAGGTCCTGCGCTGGCAGGCCACCGAGGTGGCCGAGCTGCTCGAAACCACGGTGGCGTCGGTGAACAGTGCCCTCCAACGGGCCCGGGCCACGCTCGCCGCCCGCAACGACGGCTCGCCCGAGCCGGAGGTGGTCAGCGCCGCCCACCAGGAGCTCCTGGCTCGCTACGTCGACGCCTTCGAGCGCTACGACATCACCGCCCTGGTCAAGCTCCTCCACAACGACGCCGTCATGTCGATGCCGCCCTACGACTTCTGGCTGCGGGGACCGGTGGAGATGGGCAAGTGGTTCCTGGGCAACGGCATCGGCTGCAAGGGGTCGCGGCTGATCCCGGTGGCGGCCAACGGCCACGCCGCCTACGGGTCGTACAAGCCCGGCGCCGACGGGGGACTGCACCCGTGGTCGATCCAGGTCATCGAGATCTCAGGCGACCGGATCGTCGGGCACCACAACTTCCTCGACACCACGCTGTTCCCCGCGTTCGGGCTCCCCGACCACCTGTAGGACGGCACCGGTCGCGCCGGCCACCGCCCGGGCCAGGCCCAGGAAGGCGAGCAGGGCGGTCAGCTCGCCGCACGCGTCGCGGAGCTTGACCGAGCAGCCCAGACGGCGGGCGGCCAGCTGCAGGCGGGCGAGGTCGTCGACCACCGCCAGGTCGACCGGGCCGCAGAGCCCCAGCGGCCAGCTGGCGATCTCGACGCCGTCCCGCGTCAGAACCACCACCGCGACCACACCGTCCGGATGCACGATCGTACGACGACCGCCGGCGTCCAAAATCATCGACCGCGACCCCTGGGCGCCAGTGACCGACCGGTCCGGCTCTCGGCTGACCTACGGCGCCGGGGACTCCACCGTCGACGCGGCTCTCGAGGGACGGCCTCGACCGCTTCTCCGCCGTGCTCGTCGAGGCGCTGCGCGCCGGGACGGCCGTCAGGTGGGGTCGACGCGTCGGCCCAGGAGGCAGAACTCGTTGTCCTCGGGGTCGGCCAGCACCACCCACGGCACCTCGCCCTGGCCGACGTCGACCGGGCGGGCGCCGAGGGCGAGCAGCCGCTCCAACTCCTCCGCCTGGTCGCAGCCCGACGGATTGACGTCGATGTGGACCCGGTTCTTCACCGTCTTGGGCTCGGCCACGGGCACGAAGACCAGCAGCGGAGGCGGGGCCCACGGCTCGCCCGTCGACGACAGCCAGCACGTGCCGTCGTCGTCGTCCTCGTTGAGGGGCCAGCCGAGCACGTCGGCCCAGAAGCGGCCCACCACCCCCGGCTCCCGGCAGTCGATCACGATCTCCCTGAATACGCTGGCCATAGGGGAAATCTCACCAAACGGGGAGGCAGCCAACCATGCTCGAACGTCGCGAGTACCCGCCCGGAGTCCCGTGCTGGGTGGACTCGGCCCAACCCGACGCCGAGGTCGCGGCCCGGTTCTACGGCGGGCTGTTCGGATGGGACATGGAGGACCAGATGCCGGCCGACTCGCCGGGCCACTACTTCATGGCCCGGCTGCGGGGTCGGGACGTGGCCGCCATCGGGTCGCTCCCCGACCAGGCGCCACCGACGCCGGCCTGGACCACCTACATCGCGGTCGCCAGCGCCGACGAGACCGCGGCTGCGGTCACCGCGGCCGGGGGGACGGTGCTGGCGGGGCCGTTCGACGTGTTCGACTCGGGTCGCACGGCGATGTGCGCCGACCCGGCAGGCGCCGTCTTCGGCCTCTGGCAGGCCGGCGCCCACCACGGGGCACAACTGGTGAACGAACCCAACACGTGGAACTGGAGCAACCTCGAAACCCCCGACGTAAAGGGCGCCAAGGCGTTCTACGGGACGGTGTTCGGCTGGGAGGCCGCCACCGTGAGCTTCGGCGAGATGGAGGGCGTCATGTGGCGGCTGCCGGGATACGGCGACTTCCTCGATCGGCTGGAGCCGGGTATCCGCCAACGCCAGGCCGACGCCTCGGTGCCTGCCGGCTTCACCGACTGCGTCGCCTGGATGGCGCCGACCGCCGGCGAGGGCGCCCCGCAGTGGACCATCACCTTCGCCGTCGACGACACCGACGCCATCGCCGCCCGCGCCGTCGAGCTCGGGGGTGACGTCGTGGTCGCGCCCTTCGACGCCGGCCCCGTCCGGGTGGCGACGCTGCGCGATCCCCGGGGCACGGTGTTCTCGGTGAACCGGTACAACCCGGGCTGACCGTGCTGACGGGCGACAGCCCCGGCGGTCGAGGCTCCGCTCAGGCCACCGCCGCGACTGCGAGCGGGGCCGCCGATGACGGGCGCGCATCCCAGTCGAACGAGCTCGCCGCAGGTGCAGCGGAGCACGACCACCCGGCCGTGAGCGGCGTCGCCGGCGAAGCCCACGATGCGGTCGGTGCCAAGCAGGACCCGGGTGCGGCAGGTCGGGCAGTGGGGAGCGAACATGGCCCCATCCTCACGACTGGCCCTTGCCTTGTCACCGGCCAACGGGGCACAATTGGCTGGTGAACCGGCAAGCCACTTGGCAGACCACTCCCGTCGGCCCCGAACGGTTGGCGACGGTGCTGGCCGGCTGGGCCGACGCCAGCCACGGGACGCTGGCCCAGCAATTGGCTCACGCCCTGCGGCGGGCGGTGCAGTCGGGCGTACTCGGCGACGGGTCGCGCCTCCCCGCGGAGCGGACCCTGGCCGCGGCCCTCAACGTGAGCCGCTCGACGGTCACCGCCGCCCTCGACGAGCTGCGAGCCGACGGCACCGTCGAGTCCCGCCAGGGCAGCGGCACGGTGGTGCGCGACGTCCACGCCCGATCCGTCGCCGGCACCCGCATCGCCGAGCACTTCTCCGACGTCGGCGGCATCGACCTGGCCGCCGGCAACCCGCCCGACGCGTCCCACCTGCCGCCGATCCACCTCGACGTGGCCGCCCTGCTGGCCCGCGGCGGCGGCCCCGGCGTGCAACCCCTGGGCCTGCCCGCCCTGCGGTCCGCCCTGGCCGAGCGCCACGCCGAGTACGGCCGCCTCACCGAGCCCAGCCAGATCCACGTCACCGCCGGTGCCCACCAGGCGGTGTCGCTCTCGGTGCGGGCGCTCGTCCGCCCGGGCACGCCGATCGCGGTGGAGGACGTCAGCTACCCGGGGATCTTCGACATCATCGACTCGATCGGGGCCCGTCCCGTCCCCATCCGCACCGATCGCGCCGGCCTCATCCCCACCGACCTCGACCGGGCCCTCACCGCGCACGCCCCGCCGGTCCTGTATCTCCAGACCGGGCCCCACAACCCCACCGGGCGGGTCCCCAGCCGGGGCCGGCTGGAGGCGCTGGCCGAGGTCCTCGACCGCCACGACGTGACCGTCATCGAGGACGGCGCCCTGGCCGAGCTGACCTTCGCCGGCCGGGTCCGGCCCGAACTGGCCGACCTCTGCCGGCGGGCGGTGGTGGTCAGCGTGGGCTCGTTCAGCAAGGTGGCCTGGGGCGGGCTGCGCATCGGGTGGCTGCGGGCGCCGGCCCCGTTCGTGGAGCGCACCATGTACCTGCGCCTGGCCAACGACCTCGGGCCGTCGGTGCCGGCGCAGCTCATCGCCCTCCAGCTGGTCCCTCACCTCGACGACCTCGCCGCCCGCCGCCGGGCCACCCTGGCCGCCACCGTGGCTGCCGCCGTCGAGCGGCTGCGGGCCGACCTCCCCTCCTGGAAGGTCATCGAGCCCGGCGGCGGGTCGGTGCTCTGGGCCGAGGTGCCCCTCCCCGACACCGGCGCCTACGTCCTGCTGGCTGGCCGCCACGGGGTCCACGTGGCGCCCGGCAGCATCGCCACCCCCACCCGCGCCCCCAACCCCCACGTGCGCATCTGCGTTGACCGGCCCTGGCCCACGGTGGAGGAGGGGATCCACCGTCTCTGCCTCGCCTGGCGCGAGCTCGACACCGCCCCCGCCGCCGTCCTCGGCTGAATCGCCCGCCCCGGCGGCCGATGAGTTGCGAGGGCCGGTCTCGTCCTACCTGCGATGCGGACGACGACCACCTCCCCGACGCCGGAAATCTCTTCGGAAACCGGTCACTGGATGACCGGTTCCGAGGCGCATCATGACCGGGTGGCGGCCGAAAATCGTTGGTCCCAGCCGGGAAGGCCGGACATGCTGGACCCGTCCGACGTACCTGGTGGGGGACGGGCGATTCCCGGAAAATCCCCGAGCGGCTCGTCCTTGACTTCAAGTGAACTTCAACAAATAGGGTGGCCGCGGGGCCCCCACTCCACCCGATCAGCGAAGGGACTGCACCGTGTCTGAGAACCGAACCGGACTGATCGAGCGCCGCGCCCAGCGGCCACAACCACCGTCCGACGTCACCTTCGCGGTCGACGCCCACGGGCTGGTCAAGCGCTACGGCGACACCGTCGCCCTCGACGGCATCGACCTCCAGGTCCCGGTGGGGACGGTCACCGCCGTCCTCGGCCCCAACGGGGCGGGCAAGACCACGGCCGTGCGCATCCTCACCACCCTCACCCAGGCGGACGAGGGCTCGGCCACGGTGGCCGGCTTCGACGTCCGCCGCCAGGCCACCGAGGTCCGCCGCCGGATCGGCCTGGCCGCCCAGGACGCCACCGTCGACCCGCTCCTGACCGGCCGGGAGAACCTGGTCATGCTGGGCGAGCTGCACCAGCTCAGCCGCAAGGAGTCGGCCGCCCGGGCGACTGTCCTGCTCGACGACTTCTCCCTCACCGAGGCCGCCGACCGGGTCGTCTCGGGCTACTCGGGCGGCATGCGTCGCCGGCTCGACCTGGCCGCCACCCTGATGTCGCGGCCCAGCGTGCTCTTCCTCGACGAGCCCACCACCGGCCTCGACCCCCGGGCCCGCGCCGAGCTGTGGACCGTGATCGACACCCTCGTCCACCGGGGCACCACGGTCGTGCTCACCACCCAGTACCTGGACGAGGCCGAGCGCCTGGCCGACGACATCGTCGTCATCGACCACGGCAAGGTCATCGCCCGGGGCGACGCCCGCACCCTCAAGCGCACCGTGGGCGGCGACCAGGTGCGGGTCGTGGTGACCGACCCCGAGCGCCTCCACGACGCGGCCCGCATCGTGGAGGACGTCACCGGCTTCGACGTGATCGTCGACACCGCCACCCGCACGCTCACCGGACCCACCGGCCGCAGCGTGGAGACGGTGGTCCTGGTCGCCCAGGGCCTGCTCCGGTCCAAGATCGGGGTCGACGACCTCAGCCTGGGCCAGCCCACGCTCGACGAGGTGTTCCTCACCCTCACCGGAAGCCCCGCCCACGACGACACCGACGACGAGACCGCCGAGGAGGCGTCATGACTCTCATCCTGGCCACATCCACCGGCGCGCCGGTCGACGCCACGCCGGCCCACGACGACCTGCCCGCCCCCCGGGGGGTCCTCCACGACGCCCTGGTCATCGCCCGGCGGGGCCTCATCCACATGAAGCGCCAGCCCCAGGCCCTGGCCGACGCCACCATCCAGCCGATCATGTTCGTGCTGCTGTTCGCCTACGTGTTCGGCGGCGCCATCGACGTCCCCGGCGGCGGCAACTACCGGGAGTTCCTCATGGGCGGGATCTTCGCCCAGACCATCGTGTTCATCGCCATGGGCGTGGGCATGTCGATCGCCTTCGACCGCACCAACAAGGCGGTCGACCGGTTCCGGGCCCTGCCCATCTCCCAGGGGGCGGTGCTCGGCGGCCACGCCCTCGCCAACCTGGTCAAGTCGCTGCTGCCGATCACCCTCATGTCGCTGTGCGGCCTCCTCATCGGGTGGCGCATCCAGTCGGGCCTGGCCGATGCGGTCGTGGGCTACGCCCTCCTGATCGCCTTCGCCCTGGCCATGATCTGGGTGGGTGTGCTGCTGGGAAGCGTCGTGTCCACCCCCGAGGCGGTGCAGGGCGTCGGCTTCGTCGTGATGTTCCCGATCACGTTCATCGCCAGCACGTTCGTGCCCACCGAGTCGATGCCCGGCGTGCTGCGGACGATCGCGGAGTGGAATCCCGTGACCACCCTCTCCAACGCCGTCCGCATCCAGTTCGGCAACCCCACCGCCCCACCGCTGCCGGGCGACCCGTGGCCGATCGCCCACCCGCTGGCCTACTCGCTGATCTGGTGCGTCGTCATCGTGGCCGTCTGCGCCCCCCTGGCCATGCGGGCCTACCGACGCTCGATCGCCGACTAGTCACCGTCGGCGGACAGGAGCGGGCGATCCGACGTAGAAAGGCCCCGTGAGGCTGCTCGGAGACGACCTCGTCCCCGAGGTGGGCGTCGCCCCTGAAGTGGGACTCGTCTATTGGGTCGACACCACCATCCTCCCGGCCGGCGACCCCGAGGACCAACGGCCGGTGGTCGTGGTCGAGGTCCCCGCATCGGAGTCGGTGGACGGGCCTGAGTCGGTGGACGGGACGGTCGGTGGACGGGCCGATCGGTGGACGGGCCTGAGTCGGTGGACGGAACAGTGGTGGTCGTGTCCCGGTCGGCGGTCGACGGCTTCGGCGTGGAGGACACGGGTGGCGGCGCTCGCTTCTCCCGCCGCCACCCCGTCCCCCGCCGGCTGTGGACGGCGGCGACGGTGACCCCCATCGGCCGCCTCGACGACGACGTGCTGGCCGCGGTGCGGGCCCGGTTCAGCGGCCGGTGAGCGCCGGCGCGCCGCCGCCGCCGCCGGGCTGGCCGAGCTGCGGGCGGGCCGGGCCGGCACCGCCTTCACGGCCGAGCTCCAGCGGACGATCCGGGCGGTGGCCGTGGCCCGGAACTTCCCCCCGCCCGAGGGGCATCCGTCGTGGGACGCCGACGCGGTGTGGTCGGCCGCGTCCGAGTTCATGAGCGACGCCCAGACCCCCCGCCGGCTCACCGACCTCGCCGTCCACTGCGCCACCGGCGACGCCCTCCGGGCCCGGCTCCAGGGGACGGTCCGCAACTTCCTCGCCGACCTCGGCCGGCGGACTCCCATCGGCAAGCTCGTGGTGCGGGTCAACGACGTCCTGCGGGGCGAGCCCGGGTTCCGGTCGGTCGGGGGCCGGTGGGCCCGGGCCGCGGATTCGTCCGACGTCGCCGGCGTCGACGACCCCGAAGCCCTGGGCCGGGCCATCGCCGGCATCGACGTGGTCGTGCCCGCCTGGGGCCACGACGCCCACCGGGCGGCACCGGTGGCCGACCGCACCACCATCGTGTCCCTCTGCGACGCCCTGCTCGACGCCGCCGGCGGCTCGCTCACGGCCCGGGCCCTGGCCCGGGCCATCGGCCGCCGGCTCGGCATCGGCCAGGCGCCCCTGTCGTTGGACGCCAACGCGTTCGACGGTGGGGCCGGGACCGCGGGCGCCGCGGGCTCGTCGTCTCCGAAGGCCGACAGCACGGCCGACGAAGCCCTCCGGCTCCACCGGGCGGCCGAAGTGCTGTCCCAGCTGAACGACCGGGAGCGCCTCGCCGTCGCCTACCCCGAGCTCACCGTCCGCCACCTGGCGCCCGTCCTCGGGGTGAGCCCGTCGCAGTGCCACGTGATCCGGGGGCGGGCGGCAGAGGTCATCCGGGTCGAGCTGGTCGACGACGACGACGCCGAGGGGGTGGCCCTGCTGGTGATGGCGCTGGGCCGCAATTGGGCCGACGCGGTGGACAACGTCGCCGGGTCCGCCGTAGTGGTCGCGCGATGAGCGTGTTCGGACCGGCGCACCCCCTCGACGTCGACTTGGCCGCGACCGACCGCGACCCAGGCGCCGATCTCGAAGTCGCCGATCTCCAAGCCCACCTCCTCGACTGCCGGGTGTGCCGGGTCCGGCGCGACCGGCTCCGCCGGGCCACCCCCGCCGACCTCCACCTCGACCGGGCCCTGCCATCGCCCGAGATCACGCCTCCCGTGGGTGAGCCCGGCTCACCGGCCGTCGACGACCTGTGGCTGGCCGGCGACGACGAGCGGCTGCTGGTGCACGTCCTGCGGTTGGAGGAGGGCCGGGCCCTGGTCGCGCCCGTCACCCTCGACGTCGAGGCCGCCGACGACGAGACCCTGATCGTCGACGGGGGGCCCCCTGGGCTCGGGCCGCTGGCGATCCACCCCCGGCTGGCCACCGAGGTCCCGGCCTCGGTGCTCGTCGAGCGCATGGGCCACCTCGACGTGGCCGGCGCCCGCCGGGGCTCCCCCATCGTCGACGCCACCGACCCCCGGCTCGAGGTCCGCCAGCTCCTCGCCGACCGCCTGGCTTCCCTCGACGAGCCCCCGCCCGACCCCGCCACCAGGGCCGACGCGCGCCCGCCCCGCCCCGAGCACGTCCGATCGGCCCTGATCGGCGACCTGCGCGCCTTCCGGGGCCGCATGTGCGTGGTCCGCCCCCTGCCGAACTGGGGCGACGTCCTCCTCGCCCACCGGGCCGGATGGGAGCCGATCGCCACCGTCGACGAGATCGGTATCGTGCTCGTCGTCCTCGACACGCCCCACGGCCTGGCCGACGACGCCGACTTCGACATCGCCCGTTCGGTACTCACCCGGTTCAACGCCACCGCCCTGGTCGTGCTGGCGTCCGCGGTCAGCGACACCGCCGAGGCGTTCGACTCGTCGTCGCTCAACTACGGGATCGACGCCCCGTCCGGCCGCCACACCGCCCCCCGCCCCCTCATCTCCGGCCTGGCCCCGTTCGACGCCATCGCCAAGTTCCTCGACCAGGTCTCGGGCGCCCGGTTGGCGGCTCCCGCGTCCCGAGGCCCGGTCACCCGGGTCGACGTCGACCAGATCCTGCGGGAGGCGGCCGGCGCCGCCGTGGCCGAGTCGGTGCGCCAGGGCTCCAAGTTCCGGATCGTCCCCAAGCGGCGGGGCTACGAGTCGATCGCCGACGCCCAGGACGGCTTCGAGACCGCGCTGGCACGCGCCTTCGGGCCCGGCTTCGCCGTCCAGGACCTGCTCGACCTGTGATCACGCACATCTCGCTCGAGAACTGGCGGGCCTACCGCAGCCTCGACATCGACGTCCTGCCCGGTACCACGTTCCTCGTCGCCCCCAACGGCGTGGGCAAGAGCTCGCTGTTGGAGGCGGTGCGGTGGGTGTTGGCCGCCGGCAATGTCGAGCACCGGGCGTCGATGATCCGACAGGGCCACAAGGAGGCGACGGCCGCTGTCACGGTCGACGTCTCCGGCGGCTCCCTGGTCGTCGCCCGAGCCCTGCGGGCCAAGGGCGCCCGGCTGACGACGGAGACGACGGCCACCCTCGCCGGCCACCCGGTCGACGAGGCGGAGGCGGTGCGGCTGCTGGAGGAGTCGTGGTCGGCCGACCCCCGGTTCGTGTCCCGCACCGCCTTCCTCACCGAGGACCTCCGCCGGGACGCAGAGGAGCCCAACCTGCGCACCCATCTGTGCCGGGCCTACTCCCTCGACGACCTCCAGCGGGCGGTGGCCGAGATCGAGCCCGTCCTGACCCAGCTGTCCAAGGGACTGAAGGCCTCCCGGGCCGAGCTTTCGGCGACCGAGGAGCAGCTGCGCACGGCCCAGGACGACCTGACCGGCCTGTCGGAGCGGGCCGCAACCGCCGGCGCCGCGGTCGACGCGGCCCGGGCGGCCCACACCGAGCTCCGGGCCGCCCTCGAGGTGGCCCGGGCGGCGGAGACGCAACGGGCGGCGGCGACCGCGTGGCGGGAGCGGGACGAACGCCTCCGGGACGAGGCAACCACGATCGGCCTCGTCCCGGAGGCGGGCGCACCGCTGGCCACCGCCCTGGCCGCGGTGGAGGACGACCTCGCGGCCCGCGTCGAGTCCATCCGCCAGCAGCAGGCCGCCCTGCGGGCCCGGGTGGAGGCGGCCGAGGCCGCCCTGGCGGCGCTGCTGGAGGCGGGGGCGACGTGTCCGGTGTGCCTGCGGGAGCTCGACGACGACAGCCGGGAGCGGGCCGAGCACCTCCACCGCACCGGGGTCGAGGTGGCCAGCGACGTGCTCGCCGACCTCGACCAGTCGACCGCGGCCGTCACCCTCGACGCGGTGCGCCAGCTGGCCCGGCGGGCGGCGGCGCTCGGCACCCCTCCCGAGGAGCCGCCGGCCGCCGGGCTCGACGAGCTGGTGGCGGCCGAGACCGAGGCCCAGGCCGCGCTCGAAGCGGCCGTCGGCGGCCTGCGGGAGGCGCAGCTGGCGGAGCAGGCCGCGGTGGCCCGGGTGGGCGCCATCCGCACCGACCTCGCCACCGCCGGCGCCCTCACCGAGCAGTACCGGGCCGAGGCCCTGCTGGAAGCGGCCAAGTCCGCCCTCAACCAGACCATCACCACCGTGCTCGGCCGCCAGCTGGAGCCGGTGGCGGCCGAGGTCAACCGCCGGTGGGAGGCCGTCTTCCCCGACCGGCCCAACCTCCACGTGCTGCCCGACGGGCAGATGTCGCGGGTGATCGACGGCGATCAGCTCGAGTTCGGGGCCTTCAGCGCCGGCGAGCAGACCGTGGCCAAGCTGATGATGCGCCTCACCACCCTGCTGGCCACCACCACGGTGCCGTTCTGCTGGGTCGACGAGCCCCTGGAGCACCTCGACCCGGTCTCCCGCCAACTGGTCGGCAGCACCCTGGCCCATCTGAGCGCGGCCGGCGGGCTGGAGCAGATCTTCGTCACCACCTACGAGGAGCCCCTGGCCCGGCGTCTGGCCGAGCTCCAACCCGACCGGGTCCGGGTGCAGTACCTCCGCACCGAACCGTCCCGCTGACGGCCCGACCACCCGCAACTGGTGACAGTTGCAGCCCTCACACGGCGGTACGTGTCACCAGTTCGCAGAGGGGAGCGGTCAACGCCGGCTGACGTCCCGCAGCCGCGACTCCACGGCCTCCCGCCGGGCGTCGGACGCGTCGTCTTCGTCGTCGCCCAGGAACAGGTCGTGCAGCTGCACCGCGAGGACCGCCTGTTGGGTAGCGGTGGCGGCGAGGTCGTCCCGCTCGGCCACGTAGGCCGCGGCCGCCTTCACCGCCTCGTGCTCGACCCGGTCGACCTCGTCCGGGTGGTCGAAGCGCCACCGCCGGGCCCGTTGGACGATGGCCGGCTTGTCGTCGTCGGCGTCGATGCCGGCGGCGGGGAAGACCCGGCAGTCGTAGGTGCGACATGCCCGCGGCCGGTGCTCGTAGATCGAGCAGGCATCGTCCACCAACATGGGGCAGTGGCCGTGCTCGTCGTAGCCCATGAGGACGTGGCCGACGGGCAGGCGGGGGGCCTCGAACAGCAGGCGGGCGGGTATCCGGGCCCGGGTGGCGGCCTCCTCGGGCCCGATGTGGACGAACTGCGACGAGGTGCAGCAAGCGGTGCAGCCGTGGCACGGCACCTCCGACTCGCCTCCGCCCCGAAGGGCGCGCTGCATCCCGGCCAGCCAGGCGGAGAAGCTCCCGGCCGGCAGCGGCTGGTCGTCGGTCGCGTCCGTCTTGGCCCCGGACTGACTGTCGCTCAGCGGGCCCGGACCCGGTTGTTGCGGGGGTTGTGCTCCAGCTCGACCAGGCCGAGGTGCTCGAGGAGGGGTGGGACGTACATGGCGAAGCGGCCCCGGTAGCCCTTGCGCAGCCCGTACCAGCCGCCGACCGGGTTGTCCTCGGCGCGGGCCCAGGCCTCCAAGGTCCCGTCCTTGGCCGGCTTGTTCTCGTCGGCGCTGCCGAGGTCCATCCAGTCGCCGTGCTCACGGAGCATGGCCGGGGCGTCGTCCAGGCAGCGGGCGAGATACTTCAGCTTGGTCGTCCCGACGACGCAGACCAGCTCGGCCGGGTCGACGCTGTCGTCCCGGTACATCTGGTACTCGGAGGTCCCGGGCGGCGTCCTCAGGACCCACGGGTCGTCCGGGGTCCCAGTGCCGGTCGCGGCGGTGTCGGTCATGGGGACCATTCTGCCCCGCTCGTCGCGACGGGCGCGGGCCCGGCGCTTGCCTTCGTGCATGGCCTGCACCCGGCCGGTGGGGATGGCGTGGCCCTCGGCGACGAGGTCGGCCGGCAGCGGCTGGGGGCCGGGCATCCGCTCGGCCCACGAGTCGCGGTCGCCGAGCTGCCGCAGGGCGGTGTGGATGGTGAAGTCGGCCGGCCGGGCGGCGTCGATCTCGCCCAGGCCGGCGGGAACGACACCGGCACGCCCGGCCGCACCCGCGGGCTGTAGGCGGCCACCACCGTCGCCCCGCCCACCCGGGTGGCGTCGACGAACACCTTCCCGTCGCGGTCCTCCTTCATGAAGGCGACGGTCGCCAGGCCGGGGTCGAGGGCCGCGGCCCGGCCGGCGATGGCCCGGGTGGCGGCGGCCGCGTCCTCGATCGACGCCTGGTCGTCGATGGGCACGAACACGTGGACGCCCTTGGCCCCGCTGGTCTTGGCCGCCCACTCCAGGCCGACGTCGGCGAGGGCCTGGCGGACGAGCTTGGCCGCGCCGACGGCCATGGAGAAGGCGTCGATGGCGCCCTCCGGCGGGTCGAGGTCGAGGACGAGGTGGGTCATGCGGTCGGGACGGTCGACCTTGACGAGGGTCGGGTGGTATTCGATGGCCCGCTGGTTGGCGAACCACACCAGCGCGCGGCGGTCGTTGCACAGGGCGAACGCCACCTCCCGCTTGGAGGCCTCCGCCCACATCTTCACCGTCCGGACCCACTCCGGGGTGTACTTGGGGACGTTCTTCTGCATGAACGCCTCCTGGCCTCGGTGGACCCGGATGACCGACAGCGGCCGGTCCTCCAGCACCGGGAGGATCCGGTCGGCGACCCCGTCGAGGTACTCGATGAGGTCCCGCTTGGTCGCCTCGGCACCGTCGAACAAGGGCTGGTCGAGGTTGGTCAACGTCACCCCGTGACGTGACTCCGCTGCTTTGGCCTCAGGCATCGGATCTCGACCGTACCGAGGAGTGCCGGTCCGGTACCCGCGGCGCTGGTCTTAGTCGAGGGTCAGGCGGAGGAGCTGGAGGCAGAGGGCGCGCAGGTCGGCCTCGGTGGCGCCGGTGCCGGGGGCGACGACGTCGGCCGCGTAGAGGTCGTCACCGACGAAGGCGAAGGCACTGGCCTGCCCGTCGTCGCTCGAGGCGAAGGCCTCGTCGCCATAGCCGGCGAGGGGCGCGTAGCCGGCGGGGACGGTGAAGGCCGCCCGCCCGCCGAGCACGATGGCGACGTCGATCCCCCGGGGACCGCCGTCGTCCCACGTGAAGTTGCACCGACCGGGGTCGGGCGTCGAGTTCTCGGAGACGCCGCTCGCCGGCGGGAGCAGGTTCTGGACCTCGGCCAGGGTCACCCCGCACGGCGGGTCGGCATCGGTGGAGGTCCGGGCCGTCGTCACTGGGGAGGAATCGGTCGGGGCCGCCGAGGTCGTCGTCGTGTCGTCGTCGTCGCCGCCGCAGGCTCCAAGGGCGAGCACGGCAACCAACGCCACCAGGGACATGACCTTCTTCATCAGCGCCTCCTCGCGCTCGGAATCGAGAAATCATGCCCTCTTAGAGGGGTTCGAAGGTTCCCAGGGGCGGTGTCGGCTGAGTACTCGCGGGCGGGGCGAAGGCCATACGGTCGAGGAACAGGTGGACGTTGGGGCCGACGGTGACGGCAAAGGCCAGCGTGCCGATCCCGACCGAGCCGCCGAGGGCGACTCCGATGGCGAGGACGGTCAGCTCGATGGCCGTGCGCACCGCTCGCACCGATCGACCACGCCGGGCGAGGGCGGTCATCAGGCCGTCCCGCGGCCCGGGCCCGAGGCCGGCGCCGATGTAGAGGCCGGAGCCGGGCCCGAAGAGCGCGATGCCGAAGACGAGGAGGCCGATGCGGGCGGCCATCGACGCCGGCGTCTCGACGACGGCCATGGTCGCGTCGATGACGACGCCGATGATGAGGGCGTTGGCGACCGTGCCGATGCCGACCCGCTCCCGCAGGGGGACCCAGAGGAGAAGGACGACCACCCCGACGATGATCGACGCGGTGCCGATGGCAAGGCCCGTCCGCTCGGCGACGCCCTGGTGGAGGACGTCCCACGGCGGCAGGCCCAGGTCGGCCCGCACCATGCAGGCGATGGCGACGCCGAAGAGCACCAGCCCCCCGAACAGCCGCGGCAGCCGTCGCCCCAACTCGGCCCGCGGCGGCAACGGAAGCATCCGGCCAAGTTACGCGGGCCGACCCTCCTCGGCCCCGGATTTCCGCATGCCGCGACCGAGGCTCCACTACGAGCATTGAGGCTTCGAACCCGAGTGAGGACTGGACTCCATGCCGCCGAACCTCGCGCTACGGCTCGGGACGCAGCCCACCTCCGCAGCGGGGGAGCGACGCCGCGATGGACAACGACTGGTCCTGTCGCCACGAACTCCTGCACCTTCTCGGTCGGGTCGTCACGGAGGTCGACGTAGATGACCGCATCGCCAACCCACTCGCCGGGGACCTGCCAGTAGACCGCGTCGTCAGAGGCGAGGAACGTCCGCGCCAGGAGGTCGAGGCGCTCGTCGTCGAGCATGCGGGACTCCGCGATCCGACGAACGAGCCTCCCAGCGGCCACCCCGCCAACGGAGATCGGTGACCAGGAGCATCGCCGTGACGGGCGAGATGGACGCTGGGTCTCGTGGTGTTTTCGCCAGGAGATCGTCGGCGATCAACGACGACGGAACGGCCGCTGACGTGGCCGGTCTGGAATCAGGAGCACCGGCCCCTCATGCGGTTCTGGTGCGCCTCCGGAGACCTTGATCTTGCCGTGGTCGAGGCTCTCCAATCGCGGCGGCTCGATTGAGGCCGGCGTGGTCGGCGACCACGACCAGCCAGAGCGCGGGCAGCGCGGCCCAGAGCCAGCGCCGGCCCTTGCGGCAGCCGAGGCGAACAGGCCGATGGCCGCGGCCACCAGCGCCGTCTCGATGTGGTGGCCGGCGTCGCTGGCCGTATGGCCGGCATTCGAACCGGCCGCCGAACAGCCTCCAGCCGTAGCGCCAGTCGTCCTGGCGAGACGGCCCGTCGAATCGGCGTGAAGACTCGAACCAGCCGCGGGTGCATCGACCTCGACGCAGGACGATCAGCTAGCTCCGGCGGTGCGCCAGCGGATCCAGGAGGAGGGGCTGCCAGCGGGCGGTGGCGACTGGATGTTCTGCAGCACGGCGGGACGCTTTCTCAACCCCGAATCACTCAGCCAGCTGTTCGATCGGGTGGTCGGGCGCTCCGCGGTCCCGCGCAACAGATTCCATGATGTTCGCCATACGCATGCCTCGCTGCTCATCGCCGCCAGCGTCCCGGTAAAGGTCGTCAGCGAACACCTCGGCCACGCCCATTCCGGCTTCACCATGAACACCTACCAGCACCTCATTCGCCGCCCTGGTCACCGCCAGCCGGTAGACGTCCGCCGGCCTGGGCCGGCGGACAACAGCAGGTCACGGACTCGCTGAGCTGAGTGCCGATAGACCGCGCCGGTGACGCGTCTCGGGGCAGCAGAAGGGCCGATCCTTTCGGACCGGCCCTGACCTGCTCGTTTCTTGGTGGCGGGGGTAGGATTTGAACCTACGACCCTTCGGGTTATGAGTTACCCGAAGAATCCGGCGGTCCGTGCTGATTGGTGCGGGTTCGTGCCTGTGAGCTGGCCTTTCGTGGCTGCGTCCTCCTGGTTCGGGTGGCTCGGTCCGGGTCCGACCCGATCGGTCCGGTAGAAGATCCGGTAGAAGAACCACCCAGGTGCAGGGGCACTCGCCGGTCCTCGTCGTCGAACACGGCCATCAGCTCCAGCCGGGCGCCGAGGGCCTCGAGGTACTGGCGGAGCGTTGAGACGCGTACGTCGTCGGCGTGCTCGAACTTGGAGACCGCCCCCTGGGTCACCTCTAGCCGGCCTGCCAGCTCGGCCTGACTCACCGCCTCGGCGTGGCGCAACTCGTACAGGCGGATCTCCTCCAATGTCTCGACTCGCTTCTCAGCGAGACGCTCCTTGGCGCCGGGACGCGCCTCGAGCTCTTGGCGGAGCTCGGAGAACTTGCGTCGAGCCATCAGATCAACCCCTCGTCGCGCAACTCGTCGAGATATCGGTCGTAGAGGTCATCAGCGGCGGGTACCGCCCACTCGTACCATGTGTCCCAGTCGCCGCTCTTGTCGCCGCCCAGCAGTAGGATCACCTGCCGGCGCGGGTCGAAGGCGAACAGCACGCGGAGCGCCCCGCCTTTGGAGGCCCTGAGTTCCTTCATATTGTGGTGCCGCGATGTGCTGATGCGGTCCACCACCGGCCGGCCCAGGTCGGGCCCTTGTCCGGCGAGGAAGTCGACACGGTCCGTGACCGACTCCTGCTGGTCGACCGACAACGCCTCCCACCACTCGATGAACTCGTCGGTGACCTCGACTTCCCACATCAGAATCGTACATTACTCATAGCTCATACAGTGCCTAGGTGATCGCACGTGGTCCTGTCATGGCGCTTCGTATGGGCTGACCTCCTCAGATCGCGCCTCGCCCCCGGGCAGCGACGTCGACGGAAAGTCAAGGGCCGACAGAATCAGTATCGCTCGGCCCGAAAACCGGAGGCGTCGCCGAGGTGGAAGTAGATCCGCCCGCTGAGGGACCCGTCATCTTGGAGGGTGGCCCACCCTCGGCCGCTGACCGGATCTCCCTCGTCGGTTCCGTCCCAGCTGAACTCGACGCGACGACGGTCGGTTCCGTCGCGACGCCAGTCCATTGTTGCCACTCACGACGATGAATCCGAAGCTGCCCGTACGGTCGGTCAGGTCCAGCGCTTCTTGTCGATGAGGGCCATGAGGTTCCGCTTACGGCCGTGCTCGGCGATGACCGTCGCCAGGAGGCGGCTGAACAGCTGCGGCTGATCGCCTTTGGTGGCCAGGGTCCGGATTCGTGCGAGGAGGTCGACGGCTGCTCGGTAGCCACCGTTCTTCTTGGTGTCTATCTGCGCGGCGACCGCTCGTTCGTAGATCGGGATGACGTCGAGCGGATGGGTCGTCTCCCGAGCCCGCGCCAGCGTCATCCACGTCCGCTCGTCACAGCCGTGCGCCGCGGCCGCCGACCATGCATCGTCGGCGCGGCCCTCGTAGAGGAGGATCTCGACCAGCGTGGTGGCCGGCGCCCGGTCGAGCAGCGGGTTGCGCGTTCTCGGCTGGGTGTCGCCAGCCTCCAGGCGCCGTCGGAGGAGATCGACGGCTTGTCGCCGGCGGGCGTCGCCGTCGGCGCTCTCGGCCAGGAGCTTGCGGTAGCCGTCGAGGGACGGGTGACTCTCGAACGCCTCACACCACAGGGCCTCCGCGGCCGGATTATCGCCGGCGACGCGGAGCTGAGAGGCGAGGAACTGCCGCAGCGGGGGCGTCTGCCAGTGCCGGTCGGCGAAGGTGTCAAGCCCGCGCCGACACCATTCGAGCGACTCTGCTTGGCGGCCGGCGGCGACGAGTGCTTGTACGACCTCCAGGTAGTCGTCGGGCGTGCGAAGATCGCCGCTGCGGATGGCGATGAGGTCGTCAGGGTCGCCACCGGCCTGGGCGACGCCGATCATCGCCTGGGTCGCCGCGAACGCTCCGTGCCCATGGGGATCCTTCTGCTTCTTGGCGGCACGCCACCTCGGCTCGACGACTCGTCGGTAGGCGGCGATCCCATCGGGCCCGAGCACATCGGCATAGGTCGCTGCTGCTCGATGAAAGGTGTCGAGCTCGCTCGTCAGCTCGAGCTCAGCGAGGCGCTCCGCCAGCTCGACCGGATCCGGGTGCGCCTCCCGGCATGCGCCAAGGTGCAGCTCGCCGATCCGTCCCGAGATGTCAGTAAGCCAGCCGTCGCTGTCGTCGATGTACTGCACCGCCATATCGGAACGGCGATGCGCATGCTCAGCGAGCGCCACCACCGCGGCCGCATGCCCAGCGCCCACCAGGTCGCCGAGGGCGGCGAGGACGCCGTAGATGTCCTGGGCCCAGCCGGCCACCTCGGCGTAGGGGATGAAATGCCGGCTGTCCCCGAACACCGAGTCGATGCGCCGCTTCCACGTCCGAAGATCCAAAGACCCGCCACCTTGAGCGATCGCCTGCGCCGTCAATCGCTCCCGCAGCCGCCAGTCCGAGTCGACCTGCTCCATAACGAGATCGACCAACGCGTCATTGTCGAGCCCGGCCAGGAACTTGCGTACATCTGGTTCCTCATCCTCGCTCCGGGCGGAGCGCTTCGACTTGCGGTCGGGTCCCGCTTCCTCGATCGCGACGGCAACGCAGTGCTTACAGAAAATGCCCTCCTCCCCCACCGGGCAGTTGCACGACCACGCCACCTTCGGGCTGCGACGAAGCTCGACGTGGTACGGCATCGAGCCCCGTACCACCGCCGTCACGGCATCGCCATGTCGATCGCCGACCTCGACGCGCCCGCCGCGCTGGTAGCCGACGCCGCGCAGGAACGAACCAGGGTCCGCCAGGGACTCGATCTCGCTACGCGTCCACACGCCGGGCATTCGACGATTCTGTCCTGTCCGCTCAGCCAGCTCGCCGTCTCCCCGCGAGCAGGTCGAAAACCGCAGCCAAGTCTCGGTCACTCCTTGGGCGCCGGCTGATCCCAACCTGAGATGCGCTCGATGGTCTTGCGAATGTCTCGGGCGGCGAGCTCGGCCCTTTCGGCCTTCTCGTGGAGATAGGCGATCTGCGAGAAAGCTCCGATCTGGTCCAGCTCGCCGTCCCAACAGGCCGCCAGCCTCATGGTGAGGTTTTCGAGTTCGCAACAAGTGTCGGTTGATCGTCGCCGCTTCGGCGTGCGTCTCCATCACCGCGATCGACCCCGGCAGCTCACGTCGGCGGTCAAGCAATTCGCGAAGACGATCATCGATGTCACCCATGCCCCGAAGCGTACGTGCGGGTCGGGCTGTCCGGCCGCGACGATGGTGCGGTGAAGCGTTCGACGACGATCAGGCATCTCGTCGAGATGGCCGAGGTGGCGACGGAGCGGATGCGCCTCCGCGAGACCGACATCGGAGGGCCGGTCGAGGAGAGGTGGGTGACGGGTGAGCTGCTGGGCTTCGCGGAAACGCTCGAAGCGGGAGCGGTCGTGCTCGTTCCGTCACCGCCGTGGCTGCCCGCCACAGATAATCCTCGGGCGATTACCACCAAGGTGTCCGTCAAAGCATCGAGTGGCTCGGTTCCTCTACCGATCGTGCTACCGGGCGGTGATCGGTCCATCTCGTTGCCCGACACCCGGACTCTTCACCGAGGTGGACGGAGCGCGCCCGCCAGAGGACCCCGTCGTCGCGATCGTTCGCGGCAATCGCGGCCGCTGACCGTAGAGACGCTACGGATCGTTCCGGATGGGCGCCTTGGGTGGTAGCCAAAACGACACCTCCGCGCCTGCGGCGCGTAGGTACGCGAGGACCTCGTCCTGGTTCGCGTTGTGGAGTCCGTCGGGCGTCTCGATGGAGGCCGGGCCAGGCAGGATCGTCCCGGACGCTCCGGCGGCGTCGAGCTCCCCGAACGTCGCGTCGTGGAAGGAGGTGCGGTCGAAGCGTGCGCCCTGGAAGGAGCAGCCGCGGAGGTCGGCTAGGTGGAACGAAGTCTTCGTCAAGGTCGTCCGATCGAATCGGGCGCCACGAAGATCGGCCTCAAAAAAGCCTGTTCGCATGAGGTTGGCGTCGGTGAAGTTTGCCTTGCGAGCGATGACGGCGGCGAAATCGGCTTTCACGATCTGAGCGCCGTTGAAGTCAGCGCCGACGCACGATGAGCCGCCGGCGAAGACGGCGTAAAGGTCTGCGTTGGCCAGATTCGCGCCGTCGAGCCGGACCTCGGATAGGACGACGCCGGCGAGGTCGGCCTCGGAAAGGTCCATGCCACGGAGGTCTTCACCCTTGAGCACGAGTTCTTGCCCACCGCCTTCAAGGTGGAACCGCCGGTTGTGGGCGGCGAGGAGGGCCTCGAGATCGGCGCGGTTCTTACCCATTGCTCACGGCCACCATATGACCTTCCCGGCGAGCGCGGGATCCCCGGTGATCGCCGACCGCAGTTCGGCGACGTGACCGGGAGTCATCTTCGTGGTGTCGAGGATCACGTTCTCGTCCGACGAAACCGACTTCTGGATGTTGGTCATTGCGTCCACTCGGCTGTAGCCGTTCGGGTAGCCCGAATGAAAGCCCTTGACGTCCCACGCCTGGCCGGACTGATCGATGAACTCGGCCCCGCCGGTCGGGTCCCGGCGCAGCCGTGACAGCCGGCCCGAGTCCTCCAGGGAGCGGCCGACCCGGGCCTCTTGGAGCGTCTTCAGGTCGATATTCCCGCCATGGGCCGGATCCCGTGCCAGCTCGGCGAGGTGGGGATCTTCGGCGAGGTCCTTCCTGTCCGCGTCGGACAGGTCGTCGCGGCCTGGTCGGCCGCCGGATGGTGGATGCTGCGCTCCGGTTGCCGCCATGACCAAGATGCCCGTGCCGGCGAGGAGGGATGTGACCGCGGCCGCGCCGGTCCCCCGCGGTCGTCCCGCCGACGACGATGACCCCGCCTTCGGTCACAACGAGGCCGCCTGCGACGGCTGCCACCTCGGGGAGCAGGAGCAGCGCGCCCAGGACGAGAAGTGCGAGGCCGGCGCCGACTACAAGCCCATGACCGCCGGGGCCCATGCCGTCCCACCAGTCCCCGAGGGCGTCGAGCAGGCCTGCGAACCAGGCTCGCCGCGATGAACGCAGTGTCGGGCCGATGTCGACGGCCAGCGACCGGGCCACCAGCGCGCTGAGCCCCACGCCCAGGGTGGCGGCCACACCCGCGAAGGCGCGCGTCGAGAGCCAGGGCCGGGCCGGCGAGAACGGCGCGGCCGAGAACTCGCGGCCGCGTCGCTGGGCGGCCCAGACGGCAAGCCCGTTGGCGACCCGGACCCGCGCCGGGCCGGGACCGGCCTGGTACGCGCCGTTGGCGGCGGCCCACGAGCTGCCGAGCTGGTGGAGCGGCGCGGCAAGACCTGATCGGCCCGTCTGGGCTCGGGCGTCGGAAATCACCGCAACGGCGAGCAGTCCGACAAGCAGCCACCCGCGGTTGAACCCATGACCCGTCCACGACCAGAGGGTGTGCAGGTACACCGGCACGGTGGACCGTCCCGACGTGAATGCGGCTTCGTCGGCGACGGTCGCGTTGAGGCCGGCGTGGTCGGCGACCACGACCAGCCAGAGCGCGGGCGGCGCGGCCCAGAGCCAGCGCCGGCCCGTGTGGCCGCCGAGGCGAACGGCCAGGCCGATGGCCGCGGCCACCAGCGCCGTCTCGATGTGGTGGCCGGCGTAGCTGGCCGTATGGCCGGAATCGAACCGGCCGCCGAACAGCGTCCAGCCGTAGCGCCAGTCGTCTCGCTCGAGGAAGAGCGAGAAGATGCCGGGACGCAGGGCAACGCTGCGAACCATGTCCTCGGCAGCCTGGAACCCCATCCCCGAGGCGAGCCCCAGCAACGCCCAGTCTGTGGCGGCGAGCCGCCTCGCCCGACCGGGCGCCAAGAACGCGATGACGGCGAGAGGAACGAGCTTGAGGCTCTCCTCCATTACCGCTGCTATCGCGACCGACGGACCGGCCGAGCCGACCGGCAGCCCGAGGTCCCCCGCCATTCGCTGGCACAGGAACGCGATCGCGAACGCCCACAGCGCCGTCAGCGAGAACAGTCGGAAGATCGAGGACCACCGCAGCGTCTTCGTCGGTGCGAGCAGCAGCCAGCCGAGGAGCATGAGCGAGCACGCCAGCCACACGTCGACCCCTCGGTCGAGCCTGTCGACGACCGCTCGGGCGACCAACACGACCACGATGGCGGCAACGTTTACGATCAGCAGCCGTTTGGCGCGAGCCGGGCTGGCGCCCAACCAGGCGAGCCAGCGCGCCTGCACCCGCTCCCACCATTCACCTGCTACGCCCACCACCGCCACGCAGACACGGTATTTGGCCTCCGGCCCAGGCGCTGGCTACGCCGGGACGCGCTAGGGCCCCGAGCCCGGCGTATGGGTCGAGCATCACGTTGGGGGACTACCTCTTCGGCCGGTGGCTGCCGGCACGGCGGGCGTCGCTCTCACCGACGATGTACGCCCGCTACGTCACCTCCGGCGGAGCACTACCTGCTCCCCCATCTCGGGGCACGTCGAACTCAGCCGGCTTCACGCCGACCAGTTCGCCTCCCTGGACCGGGGAGCATTGTCAGGGATATCGACGATCGATACGAACATCAACTGTGACGCTACGGCCTGAGATGGAGTCCAACACGTGTTGAGCGGCACCGTTCGCTCGGCGGTGACGGCTCGCGACTGCCGGCGTGGCCCAGCTCTTCGGGTTGGCGCCATAGTGGTCGGCCAGGCTCTGACGATGACCTACATCGTGCAGCGCCAGGACCGCTTCTACGTCGTCGCCTACGACGGCCTCGATCCCCTGACCGGCAGGGAGCGGAGGCGGTGGCACCCCGTCGGCCACGACCGCGGCGAAGCCGACGCCCTGGCCGCCCGTCTCGATCGCGAGCGTACGAGCGCACCGCCCAAGGTCGGCGGCCCATCACTGTCAGCCAGTTCCTTCGAGAGACATGGCTTCCGCAGAAGCGCCGCCAAGTTCGGCCACCACCGCCTACCGCTACGCCTGGTTCGTCGACCGCTACATCATCCTGGCGATCGGCGACATCCCCCTGAGGCGGGTGCGGGTCGACCACCTGGACGCTCTCTACGCGGAGCTGGAGGCCAGCGGGGGTCGAAACGGTACCGGGCTCGCGCCCAAGACCGTCCTCGAGGTTCACATGATCATCCGCGCCGCCCTCGACGCCGCCGGCCAGCGCCAGCTGGTCGAGCGCAATGTCGCCACTGCCGCACACGTCCGGCTGTCGCGTGCCAGCGGGAGGTCCGCCCAGGCCTGGACCGCACCGGAGTTGGCAACGTTCCTGACGGCTGCTCGTGCGCAGCGTCTGTACTCCGCACTTCACGTCGCCGCCCACACCGGGATGCGCCGCGGAGAAATCGTGGGTCTCAAGTGGTCCGATCTCGACGTCACCAACAAGCGGCTGTCCGTCCAGCGGACCCTTCAGTGCGTGGCGGGACGGCCGGTCGAATTCGGGGTCAAGACCCGAACCAGCCGGAGGTGCATCGACCTCGACACCGGGACGATCGGCGAACTCCGGCGGTGGCGCCAGCGGAACCAGGAGGAGGGGCTGCCAGCGGGCGATGCCGACTGGATGTTTCGCAGCACGGCTGGACGCTCTCTCAACCCCGAATCACTCAGCCAGCTGTTCGGTCGGGTCGTCGGGCGCACTGCGGTCCCGCGCATCAGATTCCATGATGTTCGCCATACGCATGCCTCGCTGCTCATCGCCGCCGGCGTCCCGGTCAAGGTCGTCAGCGAGCGCCTCGGCCACGCCCATCCCGGCTTCACCATGAACACTTACCAGCACCTCATGCCCGGGATGAGCGCCGCGGCCGCCGATCAGTTCGCCGCACTGGTCACCGCCAGCCGGTAGACGTCTACCGGCTGGGCCGGCGCGAAACCGCAGGTCACAGACCCAGCGGGCTGAGAGCCGGTAGACGTCGCCGGTGACGCGCGTCGGGGGAAGCACAAGGGCCGATCCTCTCGGACCGGCCCTGACCTGCGCTTTCGCATCTCTGCGGTTGGTGGCGGGGGTAGGATTTGAACCTACGACCTTCGGGTTATGAGGCGCCTCAGGCCCGTGTCGGCTCGTGTCACCATATGCCCCATAGTGGCATTGACCTGCGGTTTCGCGTGCTGTCTCGTGATGCTTGGTCCGTCGACTGACGCCCTCTGCCAGCCCATACGTTAGAAGAAGCGTTAGAGGCGTTCTGGGGTGCCGCAAGGTCGATTGGCTGGAGCGAACCATCCGCCGCTGCGCACAGAACCACTAGATGGCACGGTCCACCAGATCGTCAGCCACCTTTGAGCCGGTTGCCTCGAGTTAGCCTGAGACCAGGCTCCTTGTTCTCGGAGTGGATCTCGACCAGCGACGAATCGAGGACGACTCCGCGGGGGCCCCGCCGGACGCCCCAGGCGCGGCCCGGGGCGCTGCGCTCGGGCATCACGGAGCGCGACAAGCGTCTCGTCGATCGAGTTCAGCACCCGCCAGATAGCCGCGTCCGACGCCACCGTGCCGAACAGCACGGGCTGGTCCCGCAGCGCGGCCATGTCCGAGACGCACACCCCGCCTCAGGCCAGCATCACCGCCACCTGGGCCAGCGGCCGACCTCGGTCGTGCACCGACGCCTGCCACCGGGGACGGGCACGGCGTGCGACCAGGCCGAAGTAAGACCGAGGCGGTCGGCCAGTTCTCCGAGAAGATGCTTCCCTGCCAGCGACACCGCCGGTCATCCCTCCATCACCCTCAACCGCCTCACCACGCGGGTCGCGTTCACTTTGAACGTGCCCTCCCTGGGTGGGTTGCGGCTGCCTTCGAGAAGCGCAGTTTCCCCTGCTGGGAGGGCATTTTAGCGGACCGCGACCGGTCAACCACCAGGTCGCCGTGAAGATCGGGGCTAGCGACGAGCGCCAAGTTGACGCCACAAGGCTCCGAAGCGTTTCATTCGGACCGAACCGACGGGATCTCGCCCTGTGACCTCCTAGAGGACCGCTTGCCTCAGGCTCCTCGACAGCCGATGTAGCCAAGGGCGCTTGGAGATGCCTCACCGTCGGGTTCAGGCGTGTTCCGGGGAATCTCTGTTGACGCCGTGGACTGGCTGGCCCATGATGAACAACGAGGGCGTTGGGTTTCTACACACAAAGATCGGTAATCGGTGTGCGATTGCGGCCTGCGGGTTCATTGATGAGCTGGCGGCCTAGGGTGAATAAATTGGACGAGCTAAAGTTGGGGCTGGACCTTCGAATCGCCCTGTCGACGGGCATCTCGTCGCGCTTTAATGTGATTGTGCACCATGCGCCTGATGGAAGCGTCGACATACTTGGCTCCCTGCGCAAGATCTGTGACGTTAGGGTGAGTGTTTATGGGCAAGTTCTTGCATTGGACGTGACGATCGACCAGATGGCGGCGATCACAGAGTTGCCATGGGTTGAGGCTCTGTCTCTGTCACACGAACTACGACCGCTTCGATCCTGATAACTCGTCGCTAGAAAGCCAGCTGAATGACGGGCGGACGACTGTTCGATCCCTATCAAGGAGGGTGAGGGTCCTTGGATGGTTGACCGTCCCTCATAGCCAAATATCTCAGAGCACCAGGCCTTTGGAGGCTCCCAAAACTCGGGGTTGAGCCCACTGCGTGATGCGCTCGGGGCGTGCAGAATGCAATGCGGATTCGACAAGCCTAGGCATCCTGCGTGATCGTGGATCGGAAAAATGGCCTTAGCGTGAGTGCCGACGCGCGTAATAGCCGAGTACGGCTCGATTCTTAGCTAGCTCAGGAGCACTCGGGTTCTTGAGTAGCTACCTCGGCCTCTGGGCCGGCACTCGGCAGCGTCAAAGTTTGAAGCAAACTGTAATCCTGTAGCAATCCAGTAGAAACCCGCCCGTGTCACAGCATAGGGACGATGCACCAAGAGGAATGCGTTCAGCCAAAGATTTCGACTATGTCCAGATTCGAGAGAGCTGCGATAGCGTCGTCGGGGAGCCCAAGTTGGCGAACACGACGTATCAGCGGCCCCCGCTCGGACTCTCAGGGAGGTGATAGCGCACGACTCGAGTCATCGTGGATGGACGGCGGAGGGAGATGGGCATGCACGACGACGACCCGCCTGACCAAGGCTCGGCACGTCTGCCAACGCCTAGATCGCATCGAAGCGGGCCCTTCCCGGAGCATCCGCTCAGGAAGACTGGTCGCACGACCACCCACTCCTTCGCACCGAGCGAAAACCTTGCTCCACGTCGAGGAGCAAGGTCTCCGTGGGTCGAGTCGGTTGTACCCCCGCTCCATGCCGATTCGTCGAACGGTCGCAAACAACTCTGTTGCGGACGCGGCCGCGACCCAAGGGTCGCCGCGATCGGTACGTTCGTCGGCTTAGTACGGTATTCTGCGGCGCTCGCAACGGCGGGTCGAGAACCCTTGGAGGCCGACGACTTGGAGGAGTGCAGCAGGCGGCTCGGGCTGCCGGTCGTCATTGATGGGAAGCAGTACACGGGCGATGGCGTGGTCGTTGGTATTGTGGACACTGGGGCTGATGCCTCCCATCCGGCCTTTAAGGACCGGATTCTATCGGCTTGGGACCAGCAGAGCGTTGGCTTATACGGACGGCCGAGTGATCGAGGGTGGGGGTTCATTCTTGACGGTGACGACACTCGTTATCTCACCGATCCTGAAGGCCACGGAACCCACGTTGCAGCAATAGCTGCTGGATCGAACCATCCAGTGGGAGTGGCACCCGGATCAGACCTAGTTATTGTTCGTTGCGACAAGAAGACATTCGGAATCCAGGCCGGGGTCGCCTGGATTTTTGAGATTGCAGAGAGCCTCGGGCGTCCTGCAGTCGTCAACGTCAGTTGGGGTGGGGTGCATCTCGATCCTCACGACGGCACAGACAGCCTTTCGGAGGCTCTTGACCATCTCGTGGGGCCAGGACGCTTGGTGTGTGTCGCAGCTGGCAATGAGCAGCATATGCACCTTCACGTACGGGTCGAGCTTGGCCGGGACGAGCAGTTTCGGATCCCATTCATGTGGGGCGGTCCGCCATCCCTAGGCGACCTTATCTGGCTCTCTGGCTGGTGCAGCGGCGAGCTCCCCTCGGCCGTCGGCATTGAGATCGAGGGGGAGCGGATAATTGCTAGTGGATCCGGCGCAGTCGAAACCGCCACTCTTGGCAACACACCCGCGTACGTCGTTACGGATTGGGCTAGCAACAGACCGGGATTTCGAATCGGCATTCGTCCCCAATTATGTACGGGCGGGCAGGTTCGGGAGCAGGGAAAGGGTTGGCTCCTACTGAACGGGTGGTCTCTGACCGAGCCAACCAGGATTGACGTCTGGTCCAACGGGCAAGGACTTGAATTCTTCGATCACACGAGGGCAGAGCGACCTGCCGCTACGTCAGTCTCTGACGAGTCCATGCTCGCCAGCCCGGCGTGTGCGAACGGGGTCATAACTGTTGGCGCTGTCTATGGGCTTCTACAGTGGACGAATCGCCTCGGCCTGACTATTACTGCCGACCGACCCGTTGGTCAGGCCTGCGCCTTCTCTAACTCGGGTCCGACCATGGACAATCGCCAAAAACCGGAGGCCGCTGCAGCGGGCTTCGGCGTACGGTCCGCCCGTTCACGACAGTTTGGGACTCAAGTCGGAGAGACAGATGCCGACATACTCATGGTGGGAAAGTCCGGAACGAGCATGGCCGCACCGCAGGTCACTGGGCTACTCGCCCTTGGCTTGGAGGCCACAAATGGCGAGCTCGATCCGGACGGGGCGCGAGCGGCTCTGATCTCGGCGGGCGGCGGGAGGGCATGGAATCGACTGACGGGCTGGGGTGAGCCGGACGCGACTAGGTTCGTCGCCGGGCTGCTCGACTCCGTACACGAAGGGTAGGGGTTGCGTTGAGCGGGTTCGTCCGAGCTACATGGCGGGGTAGGAGGAGCGTGTGATGACCACGAAGATGGACCAGTCGAAACTGAGCACCGACCTTCGGCTCGCGCTGTGTGTCGGCGAGCGGGATCACTATCCCGTAGTCGTCCACCTTCTCGAGGCGGTGGATCTTGACATCGTTCGCAAGTTCGGCGAGGTACGTCTTGGTGCTGACAAGCGCGTGATCGCGCTCGACCTAACCGTCGAGGCCCTGGCGGACCTGTCGCAGCAATCATGGGTCGAATCTGTATCGTCGTCGTACGACCTTCGACCGCTGTCGGGCTAGACCTCTCGACTCAAAGTCCGTCGAATTCGCCCGCCGGCGGTACCAGCGCCTACTGACCGCTACCGGGGCCAGCTCTAGGACGCGCGACCGTCACTCGCCTTGGCGATGACGAAGATGTAGCCGGTCGTAGACATCGACGCACCCGCCTTACCCCGCCCATCGCTGCCGATCGGAGGCAGTTGGTCGCGATCAAGACATGGCGGTCAACCGTCAAGCCGTACAGCGCGCACTAGAGCCCGAGCGCCAGGTGTGGCGGCTCGATCGTGTACACCCGCTCGACGGTGCGATCGAGGCTCTCGCATGCTTCGGATGCGGCCCGCTGGCTGGCGTCGAAGGCGGTGTCGTCCCAACCACGTGAACGCCCGAGTGTGGTGACGTCGAAAGCGGCGCAGTGCTGGTCGATGCGAGCCGCCGCCTCATCCCACAGGTCGGCGGCAGCGCCCTGTGCGGGACGCGGGCCCAGGCGGTCGACGAGGTGGTCGGGCGGGTCGGCGATTAGCCCAGGTATCCGGGCGGCAAGGTCCCGGTCGAGTTCCCGGCGGATGCCATGGCGCTCCCGGTCGAGGCTGGGGCGCTCCCGTATGGTTGCCTGGGCTCGCTCAAGCGCCGCCTCCAGTTCGGGCCGGTGAGCGTCCAGCTCTGCCATCTCGGCGGTGCACGCCTCGATGCGGCCCACCGCTTGGTTCAGGTTCCCCTGGGCCAGTGAGATCTCCGAGCGGTGCAGGCGCCACAGCAGGGGCCGATCGAAGGCTTCGAGGACGTCCTCGGACTTGTCCCGCGTGAGCTCGGCCTCGGCCAGGCGCCCGGCCAACTCGTCGTTGCGCTGCGTGCTCCGGTCGAGTTGTTCGCTGTACCTGCCTATAGCGTCCACCGCCCTCGACAGCGAGCGGGTGATCTCGTGCTCCCGCTCCAACAGCTTGCGTAGGTGCGCCCCCTCCAGCTGGTCTCCGAGCCCTCGGCCGTCGCCGTCGGGCTCCCGCCGTTGCAGCTCGGCCCGGCGGGCGATGGCGGGCTCGTCGATCCAGTCCCGGACCAATGCCTTGCCGACGAGGTCGACGGCGGTCTGCTCACCCTGGAGAGCGACGAAGACCTCATTGCTCTGCCGGCCCCTGGTCATGGGCACGTAGACGCCGCGGGTGTCGGTGGGGCCGTCGAGGAAGAGCAGGGAGCGGTCTACGGTGCGGCCCTGGTTGGCGTGGCTGGTCTGGGCGTAGGCCAGCTCCAGGTGCTCGGCCACGTACTCGGCGGGAAGCCGGACCGTGCCCGTGCGACCGGAGACGGTGACGTCGCCCCGGTGGACGTCGGCGACCTTCCACAGGTCGCGGTTCTTGACCATGAGGCCCCGGTCGGTGTGCAGCTCCCGGTCGTTGCGGCGGGTGGCCACGACGTCGCCCCGGAAGAACTGGTACTCCCCCACCGACACCGAAGGACCGAAGATGTCGATCTCGCCCGCTTCCGCCCGCAGGTCCTGGGCTCGCAGGTTCAGCTCCACCACGGTCTCGTTCGTCGGCGCCATCATGGCCACGCTCTCGCTCCGACCCCTGGCCTGCCACCAGGCGTCGACGACCGCCTCCTCCATCTGGCGAGGCGTTCCGCCGTGGAGACGGCCGTGGTGGTCGTAGAGGTGGAGGATCTCGGTGTCGCCCCGGCGCAGGGCCAGGCTGGCGTCGCGTTCCCACTCGTTGGCGAAGCGGTGGACCCGGTCCAGTTCGATGGCGCCGTAGCAGTTGATGAGATGGCCGAACATGCCCGAGCGCCCCACCGCGGAGAACTGCAGCGGGTCGCCGACCAGCGCCATGCGCCATCCCCGGGCGTCGGCCAGCTCCGCCAGCTCGGCCAGCTTCGGCGTCGAGACCATGGCCGCCTCGTCGACCACGACGGTGGCTCCGGGGGGCAGGTCGTAGCGGTGGTCGGGTGGCCGGTCGAGGCGGTGCTCGACGAGGAGCTTGTCCAGGGTGTCCGAGGCTAGGCCGGCGTCGGTGCCCAGCACCTCGGCCGCCCCCGCCGAGGGGGCCACGCCAAAGACCGCCCGGCCGTCGGCCCGCAGCTGCTCCACCGCCGGAGCCACCGCAGAGGTCTTGCCGGTGCCGGCGGGACCGACGACCAGCGCCAGCTCCCGGTTGCCGGCCACCGCCCCCGCCACCTCCAACTGGGGCTTGGACAGGGCCAGGCTCACTCCCGACGCGTCCAGGGCGACGTCGCCGCCAACGGCGGCCAGGCGGCGCTCGGCCCAGGCGATGAGGCGCTCCTCCTGGGCGAGGATCTCGGGCGTGGTCAGGGCCCGATCGGCAACCGACTCGGTGATGGGCCGGCCATCGCGTCGCAGGGCCACGCCGTCGGGGATGGGCCTGGAGATGTCGACCAGGCGTTCGGCGATGACCGCCTCACCCAGCTGGTGCAGCCACGGCACGAGGATCTCGGCATCGAGGGCGACGTCGGTGGGCACGGCCGCCGCCAGCTCCCGGACCAGCTCGGCCGGCCGCCAGCTCGACTGGGTCTCGGTCAGGGCCTTGAGGGCTCGGGAGACGATCAGCTCCTGTGTCGCGGTGTCCATCGCCCGGCCGGCGCTCGGCTGCGACACGGCCGCGCCGACGACGTACTCGGGGTCGTGGCCGATGGCGGTGGCCCGCTCGGCCCACTCCGCGTGCAGCGACCAAGCGTCGTCGCCGTGGGACTTCGACGGCCGGCTCTCGGTCACCGCCTCCCGCTCCAGGCGCCAGCGCTCACGGGGGGTGGGGTCTCGCTCGAAGGACTCGACGAAGCGCTCGAGCTTGTCCTCGATCCGCTCCTCCACCGCCTTGGTGCGGGAGGAGAACTCGGCCAGCACGTCGTCGGGGACGCCCTTCATTTCGGCGATGCCGTGGACCGGCTCGGCCCACTCCACCCCCAGGGAGCGGGTCAGCTCGGTCCGCAGGCTGGCGTGGTAGAGGGCGGACAGCGTCCGCTGGTCGCACTTGATGGTGCGGGCGTCCAGCGCCAGCCAGCGGCCGTCATCGGCGACGACCCGGTTGGCGATGACCACGTGGGTGTGCAGCTGGGGGTCCAGCGCCCGGCTGGTGTGCTGGCGGAAGCAGGCGGCGGCGATGCCCTCGGCGTCGAGCGTGCGGACCTGGCCGCCGATGCGGTAGCGGGTGTGGGCGTGGTCCTCGATCCAGTCGACCATGGCCACCACCGCGCTGTCGTGGGCGTCGAGCACCGCCGCCCGGGTGGCGTCGTCGCCCAGGGCGAAGAGCACCGACACCGACTTGGGCGCCGAGGCGGTGACGTCGAAGCCCCGCACCGATCCCTCGCCGTAGTTGCGACCGAGCGCCTCGCCGGTGCGGGGTTCGAGTCCGGCCATCAGCGCCAGGAAGGCGTCGTCGTCGACCTCGTTCACCAGCCCGAGTCGGCTGGCGCCGAAGCCCTGCCACGCGCCGGCGGGCTCGCCTGCGTCGAGGTAGTAGCTGGGCAGGGCCTCGACGTAGTAGAGGCCGGCGTCAGGGCCCTTGAGGGTCGTGACCCGAACGGTCATCCGCGCCACCCGCCCGCGGGTGTGCACTCGTCTGTCCTGAATTGCGACAGGGGGGTAGTCGGGAGGTTGCTCATGGTTGTCGGGGCCTCCTACTTGCTTGATGCGGATCGGGATCGCGTCACGTAGATGCCGGTGCCGGTCAGGTCGAGGACGTAGGTCGGCGGTTCGAATCGGCCGTGTGTCCTGGCTGTGGCGGTACGGATCACGTGGGCGCGGTGGAATTCGCGGAGTCGTCGGTAGACGGTGTCCTTCGACAGTCGCGGTAGGCGCTCGGCGATCTGACGGATGCTTGCCTGGACGACGAGTTGGTCCTCGCGCTGGAGAGCGTGGGTGATGAGATCGTGGAGGATGGCGATGGCATCGGGCCCGTGCCGCTCGACGAACGCGAAGGCCTGGGGATAGCGGTGCTCGATACGGATCTCGTCGATGAGGGCGAGGTTGTCGGAGCGCATGGATCACACCACCAGTGTTGGTCTTCACGTACGACGATCACTCTGCGAACAAAGAGAGTCCCAAACTACAAGCGTGTAGTGAAGTCGTCAATTGAGGGGAGCGGTCGCCTAGGATGAAGAGCGGAGGTAACCCGGGATGACGAAGCGCCGGACCAAAGAAGAGCGCCAGGCACCGCTGTTCTGGGGCCTCACTCCAAATCAGCTCGTCGGGTACAACCTCTGGTGCGCCCGACAGGAACGAGGCTGGACGCAGGCGCAGGCGGCCGAGGCACTGGAGCCACACCTCGGGGTCCGCTGGACCGTCGCGCAGGTCTCAGCCGCCGAGCGATCGGTGGACGGGACCCGCGTGCGCCAGTTCACGGCCGACGACCTCGTCGCATTCGCGCAAGCCTTTGACGTCCCGATCACGTACTTCTTCATTCCGCCGAGACCTAGCGCGACGTGGAGCAAGGTCAAACCCGGGACGTCGGAGGACGCGCAGAACCGCACGATGGCGGTGATGATCGACCTCATCCTCGGCGACTCGACCGACGGTGCCCCGCTGCTGGCGAAACACCTCCACGAGGTGATGCGCGACCTCGACCCGGCACTGTTCTCCGATGCCCAGGAACGGATCTTCGCCCTGGCCCGGCTCCGCCTGCTCGGTGTCGTCGGGCACGCTGTCGGCAGCATCGGCGGGTGGCAGCAGTCGCTGCGCGCCCTCGCCGACGAGCTGGGCGCACTGGAGGACGACGTCG
This sequence comes from uncultured Acidimicrobiia bacterium, assembly GCA_963836205.1. Taxonomy (GTDB): domain Bacteria; phylum Actinomycetota; class Acidimicrobiia; order Acidimicrobiales; family AC-14; genus JAXDMK01. The sequence goes on from CAWIIV010000017.1 coordinate 167,544, forward strand.
CCGTGATGCTCGCTCACTCGCTTCCGGATGTGACAGAGAAGGACTTCACGGGCCTCGCCGCCGAAGATGCGAAGGCCTGATTACGAACCCGCCAGGGCGTGTCAAGGGCGGCGTCAGCCGTCCCGTGGGACCGGAGCGCAGCGGAGGCCCTTGACGGGCCCGGTCACGCCCGAGGGGACAATGGAAGGAGCCCGCCCCCTGGGGCGGGCTTGGCCGACCATCCCGCTCGGATCCAGCCCGACCGAATCGCCGACCTATGCGGCGCGATCAGAACGGCAGGACAAGTTGATCGCCAGTGACGCGACGGTCGCGGCGCTTCGAACTCGGACGCCTGGCGCTGGTTGACGCAGTCGTGTCGCGCTCCACTGGCGGAGGTGGCTTGGGCTCCTCGGCGAGGGGTGGCCACTCGATCGCGAATCCCAGCCACGCCTCGAACTCGGCGCGGTAGATGAGGATCAGGCGGCCGATCCTGTGACAGGGGATGCCTTCCCGGCTATCGGGCGCCAGGAAGAGCCGGCACTGGACGTACGCACTCTGGCGTCCGATGCCGAGTACCTGACCCGCCTGCTCCACAGTCAGCACATCCTTCGATGCACGGCGCATATCCTCTATCCTACAGATCACTCGACGGGCCTGCAGATAAGATGTGGACGGAGCACGGAAGCGCAGGACCGTCGAACTCTGATGCCGGTACCAATCGGCACGACCTACGGCGCTCGGTGTGAGCCGTGCGGCAGGGATGGCTCAAGGAGGCAGCGATGCGAGGTCACGTCGCAAAGAAGGGCAACCGCTACTACGCCGTCATCTACGAGGGCATCGATCAGGCCACTGGCCGCCAGCGCCACCGCTGGTACGCAGGCGGCGCCACCCGCAGGGAGGCCGAGAAGCTCCTCGCCGAGATGGTCAAGCGCAGTCACGACGGTGACTATCGGGCGCCCGAGCGGATCACCCTCGGTACCTACCTCGAAGAGCGCTGGCTGCCTGCCAAGCGGGCCCAGCTCCGGCATTCGACCTGGGACTCATACCGGCGCAACGTCGAGATCCACGTCCAGCCCCGCATCGGCAACATCCCGCTGCAGCGGCTCACCCCGGAGGACCTCGACGCCTTCTACGCCGGGCTGCTCGTCGATGGGCGACGCAACGGTGCCGGTGGCGGCCTATCGCCCCGTTCGGTGCGGATCATCCACGGGATGCTGCGCAAGGCTCTCGCCGACGCCTGCCGCAAGGGCAGCCTGGTGCGCAATGTCGCCGATCTGGCCGACCCACCCAAACCCAGCGCGTACGGCAGCAAGGAGATGCGGGTCTGGATGCCGGCCCAGCTCCGCCAGTTCCTCGACGAGATCGACGACCACCGCCTCGCTCCGGCCTTCTTCCTCTCCGCCAACACCGGGATGCGGCGAGGCGAGGTGCTCGGGCTGCGATGGGACGACGTCGACCTCGACGCCGCTCGCATCTCGGTCCGTCACGCCGTGCTCAACGTCGCCTACGAGCTCATCCTCGCCGACGTGAAGACCAAGTCGAGCAGGCGCACGATCGACCTCGACGCCCGAACCGTCGCCGTGCTGCGGGGGTGGCGGAAAGCACAGCTGGAGGAACGACTCGCACTCGGGCGCCGGCCCGACGACGACGGGATCGTGTTCGCCGCGCCCGACGGTGGCCCGACTCACCCCGACCTGTTCAGCCAGACCTTCGACCGCCACGTCGCCAAGTCGACGCTGCCCCGCATCCGCCTGCACGACCTCCGCCATACACACGCCACGATCCTGCTTAAGGCCAGAGTCCCCGTGAAGGTGGTCAGCGAGCGCTTGGGCCACAGCAGTCCGGCGTTCACCATGACCGTCTACCAGCACGTCTTGCCAGGCATGCAGGCCGATGCTGCGGCGATGTTCGGCGATGTGGTCTTCGGCGAGGAGCGGAACGCGCCACAGCAGCAGCCTGAAGCGAGTCCAGTCTGAGGCGACCCCCGCCTTCGTTACGGTGTAGCCACATGCCGGGAAGGCGGGGGTGGTGACCAACAAGAAGGCGCTGAGCGAGTCGGACATCTGCGACCGCTTCATCACGCCAGCGGTCACCAGGGCCGGCTGGGCGCCCAACCGATGGCGGCGCGAGTACGGGTTCACCGACGGCAAGATCATCGTTCGGGGCAAGCTGGTCGCACGGGGCAAGCGCAAGCGCCTCGACTACCTGTTGTTCCACACGCCGAACCTGCCGATCGCCTTGATCGAGGCGAAGGACAACAGCTACTCGGTCGGCTCGGGCATGCAGCAGGCCCTCGCATACGCGGAGCTGCTCGACGTGCCGTTTGTATTCAGCTCGAACGGCGACGGGTTCCTGTTCCACGACCGAACCGGAACGCTCGCACACATCGAGCAGACGCTGACCCTCGATGAGTTCCCCTCGCCCGAGACCTTGTGGGACCACTACAGGCAGTGGCGCAGTCTCGAGAAGGCCGACGAGGACGTCGTCTCCAGCTCGAACTACGTCGAGGCCGGCGGCAAGGAGGCCCGGTACTACCAGCAACTCGCCATCAACCGCACCGTCGAGGCGGTCGCCCGGGGTCAGCGGCGCCTCTTGCTGGTCATGGCCACCGGGACAGGCAAGACCTACACCGCCTTCAACATCATCTGGCGGCTCTGGAAGAACAAGACCGCCAAGCGAGTGCTGTTCCTGGCTGATCGCAACATCCTCGTGGACCAGACGATCCAGAACGACTTCCGCCCTTTCGGCGGGGTCATGAAGAAGCTGAACCGGGGCCTGGTCGACGAGCACGGCCGTATCGACACCTCGTACGAGATCTACCTCGGGCTCTACCAGGCGATCATGGGCAGTGAGGACAAGGAGCCGATCTACGACAAGTTCCCGAAGGACTTCTTCGATCTCATAGTGATCGACGAGTGCCACCGGGGCTCAGCGGCGGAGGATTCGGCGTGGCGGGAAGTCCTCGCCTACTTCGACTCCGCCATCCAGCTAGGAATGACGGCCACTCCGAAGGAGACGAAGTACGTCTCGAACATCCACTACTTCGGTGAGCCGGTCTACACGTACTCCCTGAAGCAGGGCATCGAGGACGGGTTCCTCGCCCCCTACAAGGTGGTGCGCGTCGATCTCGACCACGATCTCCTCGGATGGCGCCCCGAGGAGGGCCAGGTCGACGACGCCGGCGAGCTGATCGAGGATCGTATCTACAACCCGAAGGACTTCGACCGCGACATCGTCTTCCCGCAGCGGGACACGCTCGTCGCCGAGCGAATCTCGTCGTTCCTGCACGGCACCGACCCGATGCACAAGACAATCGTGTTCTGCCAGAGCATCGACCACGCGGAGCGGATGCGGCAGGCCCTCGTGAATGTGCCCGAGAACGCACCCCTCGTCCACGTCGACCACCGCTACGTCATGCGGATCACGGGGGACAACGATGAGGGCAAGGCCCAGCTCGACAACTTCATCGACCCCAAGCGGCCCTACCCAGTGATCGCCACCACGTCGAAGCTGATGAGCACCGGCGTTGACGCCCAGACCTGCCATGTCATCGCCCTCGAACAGCGGATCCAATCGCTCACCGAGTTCAAGCAGATCATCGGCCGCGGTACCCGCCTGCGTCCCGACTACGGCAAGTACTTCTTCACGATCATCGACTTCCGAAAGGCCACCGAGCTGTTTGCCGACCCTGATTGGGACGGCCCACCAATCCAGATCTACGAGGTACCCGAGAGCGCCGAAGACGTCACCCCACCCGACCCGACTCTCGCCGACGAGCCGATTGAGGACGAGATCGACGTGATCCTCGCCGACCCCGACCACGTCATCGACGACGCCGAGCTCGACGACGATGACCGCCACGTCTACGTGGTGAGTGGCGTGACATTCACCGTGGTCGCCGAGCGGGTGCAGTACTACGACCGCGACGGCAAGCTAATCACCGAGTCGCTCAACGACTACACCCGGCGCACGGTGCAGGAGGAGTTCGCCACGCTCGGCGAGTTCCTCAAGCGGTGGAACAACGCCGAACGAAAGCAGGTGATCGTCGACGAGCTACTGGAGCGGGGCGTGCTGCTCGAAGCGCTGGAAGCCGCCACCGGCGGCGGGCTGGATCCGTTCGACCTGATCTGCCATGTTGCTTTCGACCAGCCGGCACTCAGCCGCCGGGAACGGGCCGATAACGTGCGCAAGCGCGACGTGTTCACCAGGTACGGCGACCAGGCCCGTGAGGTCCTCTCCGCCCTCCTCGAGAAGTACGCCGACCAAGGCCTCGGCTCGATGGGTGAGATCGAGGTCCTCAAGCTTGACCCGTTCCCCGAACTAGGGACACCCATCGAACTGGTCCGTAGGTTCGGCGGACGCGACCAGTACCTCGCCGCGCTGCGCGAGATCGATGCCGCCCTTTACGAACCCGCCTGACCGGAGCGACCGTGTCCCTTTCGACCACCATCAAGTCCATCCAGGACATCATGCGCAAGGACGCCGGCGTGGACGGCGACGCCCAACGGATCGGTCAACTCGGCTGGATGTTGTTCTTCAAGATCTTCTCTGACCTCGAGATCCAAACCGAGCTCGAGGACGATCACTACGAGTCTCCGGTCCCACCGTGGCTTCGGTGGGACGTATGGGCCAACGAGGACCTTGCCGGCACAAGCGCGCCGACCGGCGACGACCTCCTGGACCTCGTCGACAACTCCTTGTTCCCGGCGCTGAAAGAGCTGGACCTCGCGAGCTTCACCGGTGGGGCCCGCCTGCGGGCTGAGCTGCTACGCAGCGTCTTCGAAGGCGCCTTCAACTACATGAAGTCCGGCACGCTGATGCGTCAGGTGATCAACAAGATCAACCACGACCTCGACTTCAACGAGTCAAAGACCCGCCACACGTTCGGCGAAATCTACGAGCAGATCCTCAAGGGCCTCCAGGGCGCCGGCAACGCCGGCGAGTTCTACACACCCCGCGCTGCCACGCAGTTCGCAGTCGACATGGTCAAGCCCCGATTCGGGGAGGTAGTGCTCGACCCGGCGTGTGGCACCGGCGGCTTTCTCACCTGCACCTACGAAAACGTTCGCCCTCAGGCCGACACCCTGCCGAGACTCACGCAGCTGAAGGCGAGTATCCGCGGCGTAGAGAAGAAGCCGCTCCCCCATCTGCTGTGCGTCACCAACCTTATGGTCCACGGGGTCGAGGTGCCGACGATCCGCCACGGCAACACTCTCGCCCGGCCGCTGCGCGATTACGGCCCGGCGGACCAGGTCGATGTGATCGTCACCAACCCGCCCTTCGGCGGAATGGAGGAGGACGGGATCGAGGGCAATTTCCCTGCCGAGTTTCGTACCCGGGAGACCGCTGACCTGTTTCTCGTGCTGGTGATGGAGCTCCTCAAGGACGGCGGTCGGGCGGCCATCATCCTGCCGGACGGGACGCTGTTCGGAGAAGGCATCAAGACCCGCATCAAGCGCAAGCTCCTGGAGGAGTGCGACCTCCACACGATCGTCCGGCTCCCCAAGGGCGTCTTCGCGCCCTACACCACGATCAAGACGAACATCCTGTTCTTCACCAAAGGTGAGCCCACTAAAGGCGTCTGGTTCTATGAGCACCCATATCCCGAGGGCGCCAAGAGCTACTCGAAGACCAAGCCCATGCGGATCGAGGAGTTCGAGCCGGAAAAGGCGTGGTGGAACAACCGCGAGGAAACCGAGCGGGCCTGGATGGTCACCGCGGAGGATATCGCCAGTGGTGACTACAACCTCGACATCACCAACCCGAACACGGTCATCGAGGGCCACGAGGACCCCGACGTGCTGCTCGCCCGCTACGAGGAAGCGAACGCCGAGGTCGAAGAAGCCCGCGAGGCGTTGAAGTCCCTCCTCAGCGAATTACTCGTTGGCGAGTGATGTCCGCTCATACCTTGCTCGCGAACTTCGGCACGATCGTTGAGTCCCCCGACGGAGTTGCGCGCGCACGGACCCTCATCCTCGATCTGGCAACGCTGGGACGGCTTACTGTGCGCATTCCGAATGACGACCAGCGCCGATCTTCGGACGACTCACGTTTAGACGAGCTCCCGCCGGGTTGGCGCTGGGTCCCCCTGGAGTCGACCGGCCGTCTCGTCACAGGGACGAGCGCGAACTCGCTCGCCAAGGAACGCCTGGCGAGCGTCCGATCTGGCGTCCCCTACGTGGCAACCAAGGATGTCGGCTATGGAAATGAGGAGATCCGCTACGACACAGGCCTCCTGGTGCCCGAGGATTGCCTGGAGTATAAGCGTGCCCGTCCGGGTGCGGTCCTGCTGTGCCTCGAGGGCGGCAGCGCAGGCCGAAAGATGGGTATCACTGACCGTACGATCTGCTTCGGCAACAAGCTGCTCGCGAACGAGACCTACGACGACGTCGACCCGACATATCTCCTCTATTGCTACCTATCGACGCGCTTCCAGACCGAGTTCAGGAGGAGGAAGACAGGGATCATCGGTGGAATCTCCAAGAAGGCAGTCGCCGAGATAGAGATCGCACTTCCTCCAATCGACGAACAGCACTTCATCGTTGCGAAGGTCGCTGAGCTGATGCGGCTCTGTGACCGACTCGAAGCCGGCCAAGCGCTCCGACAGCACGCTGCAACGCGGCTCAGGGAGTCCTCGCTCATGGCGCTGATCGCGGCCGAGAACCAAGAGAGTCTCAGCGCTGCTTGGTCTCGTCTTCGCGCCAACTGGAACGCTGTTACCAACGCCTCGAACGCAATCGACTCACTCCGCCAGACCGTTCTCCAGCTCGCCGTTCGGGGCAGATTGGTCCCGCGGGGCGAAACCTCGACCGGAACGGCAGGCGAGCTCGTCGAGGCCACGAGGGAGCGGCGCAAGCAGGTCGAGCACGAAAGGGGTCTTCGCCAACCGAAGAACCTCACCGAGATCAGCGAGGTTGCAAAACCCTTTGACCTACCAACGGGTTGGGCGTGGGCGCGGTTTTCCGAACTCGGTGAACTCGCCCGAGGCAGATCCCAGCACCGGCCGAGGAACGATCTGACGCTGTACGTCAATGGGGCCGTGCCTCTGATCCAGACGGGCGATGTGGCACGGGCCGTCGGCACGATTCAAACCTGGTCAACCACCTATAATGAGAAGGGCCTTGCCCAGAGCCGGCTTTGGCCAGCAGGCACGCTGTGTATCACGATCGCAGCAAACATCGCCGACTCCGCCCTACTTGGCTTCGACGCGTGCTTTCCGGATAGCGTCGTGGGCTTTGTCCCATTCAAACCGATCCCGGACGCACGCTACTTCGAGTACTTCATGCGAACCGCGCAGTCTTACCTCGAACAATTCGCTCCTTCTACGGCTCAGAAGAACATCAACCTCGCCATTCTCGACGAACTTCTGATTCCGCTCCCACCGGCCGAGGAGATGCACCGCATCGTGCAGCGGGTCGAGGCTCTGTTGGGTCTGTGTGACGTGCTCGAAGCACGACAGATGAACAGCGACACAGCCTCAGCCGAGCTCACAGGGTCCCTACTGCAAGCGATCGCGAGCTAGCGCGTCGATACCTTCGCGTGGCCGAGGCGGCGTCTGCTGGCTCGCGGCGAGCTCGAGGGCCGAGGACGCCCGTCCAAGAGGCGCTCATCCGCGCGCTCCTGCGTGGGAGACGAGCGGCCGCCGGTCCGCCGGGTTGGCTCGTCACGGTGGCGTGGCGGGCTTTCCTCGACATGGCGCGATCAGACACCGCACGTCGCGACCGAGATGTGCGGAACGGCAGGACGCCGCCGGCGGGTGCGGCCTCGAGTGCCGACGACACCTTGCACCTGTACGAACCCTGCGCGCACCCGGACCTGACGCCCTCGTCGGCGGTGGCGGTGGCCCTGCGGTTGGCGGCCTGACCGCCGGAAAGATCGCGCAGGCCTACCTGGTCCCTGAACGCACGAGGGCACAGCGGATCAGCCGCGCGAAGCGGACGATCAGCGAGATCGGTGTCCAGGGCCCGGGCGACGCAGCCACCGTGATGCGGGCCCTCTACCTCGTCTTCAACGAGGGCTACTCCGGTGACGTCGATCTGGCCGCCGCCGGAGGTAGGAGTGTCGTGCAGGCACCGGGTCACTGTCGCCCAGGTACCGGGGTCGCGTCCGGGAAGTGTCAGGTAGGTACCGGGGCCACGGTGTCCACTATGAACCGGGTCCGCACACAGGACCCCGTTAGAAGACGTTAGAAGAAACGTTAGAAGTCGGCCCGGGAACGCAGAGGGCCGGTGCTCTCGCACCGGCCCTGACCTGCTCGTTTCTTGGTGGCGGGGGTAGGATTTGAACCTACGACCTTCGGGTTATGAGCCCGACGAGCTACCAGACTGCTCCACCCCGCGGCGTAGAAAACAGGTTACCACTCAGGCGGTGGCTGTGGTCGTCGGGGTCGTCGCGGGGGTGGGCGGCGACGCCGCGCTGACGGCGTCGGATGCCTGCTTGACGAGGGCCTTGGCCGCGTCCAACTCCTTCTGGTAGGTCCCCAGGTCGCCCCGGCGGAGGGCCTCGTCGGCGGCGGTGAAGTGGGCGTTGGCCTGGTCGAGGAGGCCGGCAATGGTGACGTCGACGACCGGCGGGGGCGTCTCCCCACCCGGCGGCGGCGTCCCGCCCGTGGGCGCGCCCTCGCCCTGGCGCTCGAGGGTGGACGGCGAGCTGCCGAACAGCACGGTCAGCGATTCCCGGAGCGAATCACGCATGACCACCCGGTCGCCCGCGACCACGATCACCTTCTTGAGCTGGGGGATGGGGGTGCCCTCGGCCTGGACGTACAGCGGCTGGATGTAGATCAGCGACTGGTTGACGGGGATGACCAGCAGGTTCCCGAACCGGACGTTCGAGCCGCCGGTGCCCAACAGGGTGATCTGCTGCGAGATCTCCGGTTGCTGGTTGATGCGGGCGCTCACGATGGCCGGCCCGTCGGTCTGTTTGGCCCGGGGCATGACGAACGCCTCCAGCCGGCCGTAGTTCGACGGATCGCTCTTGGCCACCATGAAGGCGGTGAGGTCCTTACGGCTGTCGTTGCGGGAGAAGGGGACGAACGGCTGCAGGATCAGGAAGTCCTCCCGCTCCTCGCCCGGCAGGCGCATGAGGAGGTGGTAGGGCTCCATCCGCTCCTCCCGGGCGACTGCGGGGGCCCCGCCCGGGGTCGTGGGATTCACGCCGCCGGGGGCGGTGGGGCCGATCACGCCCGGCTTCTGGGCGATTTCCCAGGCGTCGGTGCGGTTGTAGAAGTTGGCCGGATCGGTGATGTGGTAGAGGCCGAACATGTTGGTCTGCACCCGGAAGATGTCCTCCGGGTAGCGGAAGTGGGCTCGCAGCTCGGCGGGGACCGACTCGCCGGCGGTGAACATCCCCGGGAACGCCTCGTCGTAGGCCTTGATGATGGGGTCGTTGGGGTCGACGATGTAGAAGGTCATCTTGCCGTTGTAGGCGTCGATGACAACCTTCACCGAGTTGCGCACATAGTTGAAGTTGACGTTGAGGTCGCTGGTGTTCGGCAGCCGCGACGTGTCCGCCCGCTGCGAGTAGGGGTAGCGGCTGGTGGTCGTGTAGGCGTCGTAGATCCACTTGATCTGACCGTCGATGATCACCGGGTAGGGGTCGGAGTCGAAGCGGAGGAAAGGGGCCGCCTTGCGCACCCGCTCGTCGATGTTGCGGACGTAGATCGCCCGCGACTCCGACGTGACCAGGCTGGAGATGAGCGGGTTCAGGTCGCCGAAGCGCAGGGCCAGCGCCGCCTGGCGGACGAAGGAGTTCATCCGCACCCCGCCGTCGCCCGAGTAGACGGTGGTGTGGTTGGTGCCGTCAGTGCCGGTGTAGTCGATCTCGGCCTGATTGGTCTTGACGATCGCGTAGCCGTCGACTCCCTGCCCGTAGTAGATGGCGGGCTGACGCAGCGCGGGCTCGCCCACCGGCGGCAGGTCCTTCAGGCGGAAGTCGGGGTTGCTGTCGGGGGCGACGCCGGTGCTGGGCGTGAGGACAGCGCCGTAGCCGTGGGTGTAGACGAGGTGCTGGTTGACCCACGACTGGGACGGGATGCCGTTGACGTTGAGCTCCCGTACCGAGATGAGCGCCTGGGTGTCGAGGCCGTCGAGCGGGTAGCGATCCACGTCGACATCGTTGATCTGATAAAAGGTCCGGACCTCCTGGAGGCGGCGGTAGGTGTCCCGGACGATCGCCGGGTCCCAGAGCCGGATGTTGCGGATGGTGGCCTGGTTCTGCTCCAGGTCGGCGGCGGTGAGGGTGGTGTTGGCCTCGAAATCTCGTAGCTCGGTATTTCGGAGGTTGAACGCTTCCCGGGTGGCGGTGATGTTTCGCTCGATATAGGGGCGTTCCTTGGTGGACTCGGTGGGCTGCACCCGGAACTTCTGCACCGCGGCCGGGTAGGCGGCACCGATGACCACCGAGATGAGGGCCCACACCCCCACCGCGATCACGGGCAGGACCCATCCCCGGCGGAGGATGTTGACCAGGAACAGGGCGCAGGCGAAGAGGCTGATGAGCACCAGCAGGTTGAGGGCCGGAAGCTGGGCCTTCACGTCGGTGTAGCCGGCCCCGTCGACCACGCCCCGGCTGGAGTACACCAGCTCGTAGCGCTGGAGGAAGTACCCGGCCGCCTTGAGCAGGGCCAGCACCGCCAGCAGCACCGACAGGTGGGCCTTCACCTGCGGCGTCACCTTCTGCATCGGGGTCTGGAAGCGGATCCCGCCGTTGAGGTAGTGGGCGACGGCGGTGACGATGAGCACGATGACGATCGCGGCGAAGAGCCAGTCGGCCACGAACTTCACGAAGGGCAGCTCGAAGACGTAGAAGCCGATGTCGCGCTTGAAGAGGGCGTCGTTGGCGCCGAAGGACTGCTGGTTGCGGAACAGCAGCCACGATTGCCACTGGCCGGCAGCGCCGGGGCCTGCGACCAGGGCGAAGAGGGCGGCCACGCCGAGGCGAACCAGGCCGGCCCGGGCCCCGACCACCTCGTGATAGCGCTCGATGAACTGCTCCTCCGGCCCCATCGGTCGGAAGGTGGGGGCGAGGACGTCGGCGATGGCCAGGTTGGCCCACACGATGGCGAAGAACAGCAGCGAGAAGACGATGGCCAGGCCCACCTTGGCCCCGAGGACGCCCTGCCAGACGTCGGTGAGCCCGATCTCGTCGAACCACAAATAGTCGGTGTAGAAGCCGGCGATCCCCCGCAGCGAGATGACGAGGAAGAAGACGGCCAGACCGATGACGACGAGGGCGACCCGCCGGGACGTGGAACCCCGTCGACGCCGGGGGAGATCGGTGGGCGCGCGCATGGCGCGGTCAGCCTACGTTGAGCCGGCGCTACCCGAAACGGCGCCCCCCGAGACCGCGACCAGCAGGCAGCGGCAACCGAGGTGGGCCGGCGGGTGGTCCTGCCCGGTGGGGAAGGGCTCGCCCTTGGGGGTGGGCCCGGCCAGGGTGTTGTCGAAGCAGTCGGGGCACGGGCCCTCGTCGTCGACCACCCACCGCAACAGGGTGCCGGCGGCAGTGGCGGCGTAGGCACCGAGGGCGTGGGCGGCGGCGGTGTGATGGCGGACCAGCTGCTCGATCTCCTGCAGCTTGGTGAGGCGGTAGGCGGCCCGGATGGCCTCGGCCAGCTCCTCCAGGTCGTCGCCGGCGGCGGCCACCACCCGTTGGAGGCGCTCCCGCAGGGGCCCGACCAGGTCGTCGGCCAGCTTGCCGCCGAGGGCGGAGCCGGTGGTGTCGTCGGGTTCGGCGCCGCCGGCCTGGTAGGCGGCGGCCAGCACAGGCGCCGCGGCTGCGGTGAAGGCGCTCGCCTGCTGTTGGAGTTCGCCGATCACCGACGAGGCCCCCGCCTTCCCCCCCTCACGGAGGCGCTCGAGGACCTCGTTCTGGTCGTCCTGGAGGATGCGCTTGAGGGTGCGGGTGAGGTCGGCGTCGAGGGAGTCGAGTTGCTGGTCGCGCCGGGCGAGGGCGCCCTCCTCGACGACGTCGTCGGACGGGGCGGTGGGCCCGGGGGCGGCCTCGGGCTCCGGGACTTGGTGGCGGAGGCGGGCGAAGAGCTCGTCGACCGGCGCCGCGCCGGGCGCCGAGTCGCGGACGGCGGGCTGCTCGGAGGTGGCCAGTTCGGGCGGCTGCTCGGGCGCGGCCGCCGGTACCTCCAGGGGCAGGTCGGGCGGGATCGGGCGCAGGCCGGTGGAGCTCGGGGGCGGGCTGGTGCGTACCGCACCCGGTGCGGCCGACATGGTGGCCGCTCGGCCGCCAGCGGGAACAGGCACCGGCGCCGCGGACCGGCTGTACGGAATGCTGTCGGCCACGGTCTGGGGCCGGAGGGTGGGACGGGTCGGCATCGGGCCGGCCGACGCCGAGGGGGTGGAGGGCGGGTTCCCGGCGGGCGCGGACGAGGGGCCGCCGTTGGGCGGGCGGGGCGAAGGGCCGGCACCGGGCGTGGATGAGGGGGAAGGGCCGCCGTTGCGCGGGCCAGACGAGGAGCCGCGATCGGCCGGGTCGGCTGGGGACGCGCCGCCGGGCGTGGATGAGGACGGAGGGCCGCCGCCGGGCTGGCTGGACGAGACGCCACCGGCCGTAGACGACGCCGGAAGACCGCCACCGGACGGGACGGACGAGCCGCCTCCACCAGGTGGGTTGGACGAGGTGCCGCCGCCGCGAGGGGCGGACGAAGTGCTGCTACCGGGCGTGGACGACCACGGACGCTCGGGGTCGGCCTGCCCGCCGCTCGCCTCGGTGGCCGGGGAATCGGATGGCGACGGCGGGGTGGGCTCCGGTGGGCGGCCCTTGTCGCGAGGCAGGCCGAAGCCGGCTCCGGCCCAGGTGCCGGGATCGGCGGGGTCGAAGACGGGCTCGGGGGGGTGTCCCCCACCGACACCGGCGGCAGGGGTGAGGACGGGAGGAGGTGGCGGGGGAGACGGTGCTCGGCCCGCCCGTTCGATCCACCCGGGAGGGACCGGCGGCCGATCGGGCCGCTCGGAATCCGTCGCATCCGGCGCCGACATCGGTGGCGGCGCCGGGTGCGACGGTTGGAGCGAGGGGTTGTAGGCGGGAGGGATCTCGGAGGGCCAGAAGCCGGACGCCGCCGGCCGGCCGGGCTGCTCGGAGGCGTGATCGGGCGTCTCCGGGCGGCGCATCGGGGCCACCGAACCCGGGCCCGACGACATCGGTGGCGGGGGCATCGGCTCCGACCGCATCGACGACGACATCGGTGGCGGGGGCATCGGGGGAAGCGGCGGCATCGAGGGCATCGGCGGCAGCGGGGCGGCCCCGGTGGACGCCATCCGCAGCGGGGGTTCGGCGATCCGCAGCGGGGGTTCGGCGATCCGCAGCGGGGGGTGGGCGTCGGCGTCGGAGAGGCGTCGGCCGACCGCCTCCGCCGCCAGCCGCGCCTCGGGCTCGGCCGCGGCCAGCTCGGCGGTGACCTCCTCGAGCGTGCGGCGGACGACGTCGTAGGCCTGGACCAGGCGCTCCCGGGCCACCCGGAGCTGCTCCAGCTGCACCTCGGCCACCCGGCGGCGGCGGGCCAGGTCGCCCAACATCCGTTCCCGGACGGCCCGGGCCTCGGCCACCATCTCCTTGCCGTGGGACCGGGCCGCCTGGATGGCCGCCTCGGCCTCGGCCTGGGCCTGGTCGCGGACCGCTCGGGCGTCGGCCTCGGCCGACTGGCGGAGGCTGGCCGACACGCCGTCGGCTTCGTCGACCCGGCGGGCCATGAGGGTGTCGGCCTCCTGGCGGATGCGGGCGATGCGGTACTCGGCGTCGCGCAGGGTGGCGGCCGCGGTGCGCTCGGCCTCGGCGGTGATGGCCGCGGCCGTCTCCCGGGCGCTGGCGATCAGTCGGCCCGCGTGCTCGCCCAGGCTGCTGGTGAGGGCCGCCTCGTCGAGCTCGGGATGGGCGGCCCGGTTCTGGGCGTCGTGCAGGGCCCGCCGCAGCTCCGCCTCCCGGGCCGCGGCCGCGCCCACCTCGTCGGCCACCCGCTTGAGGAACTGGCGGACCTCGGCCGGCTGGTAGCCGCGCAGCACGGTGGTGAAGCCCTTGCCGGCGACCGCCTCCGCGGAGATCGCCGCGCTGGAGGAGATGACGATCCTCTCGTCCCTCTCTTCGTCCATCGCCGCAAAAGCCTACGCCTTCCCCGTCCGAAAATCGGGGATCGGCGCCCGGCCCGGCTCAGGTCGAGGTCACCCCCCGCCCAGGCCCCGCAACAAGCCGTTCAGCGCCTGCACCAGGGCATTGATCGTCTGGTCGATGAGGGGGATGCCGGTGTTGACGGGACCGATGTCGGGATTGTCGGGCGCGGGCTGGGGGACCGTCGTGGGCACGGCGCGCGCCGGTGGCGACCCCGGCACGGTGGGAGCGGTGGAGCCCCCCGACGGCGGCACCGACGAGCCACCCCCGCCCGGGCTGGTGGTGCCACCATTGGGCGAGCCGCCCCCGCCCGGGAGCGGGATCGTCTCGAACGACCGCGGCCCGCGGCCGATAGCCTGGTCGACGGCCGCCAGCAGGGAGGTCCGGGTCACCCCCTGGTCGAGGGCGACCAGGCCCCACTGGGCACCCTCGTCGCGGAAGGTGAAGATGGCCGCCCAGCGGGCGTCGAAGGAGCCCCGGGTGCCCTCCAGGGCTATGGCGGCACCGACCAGGGACTCGCCCGGCGAGCGAAGGGCGTCGAACAGCGAAAGCCCGAACGAGGGCTGGTCGGCGAGCCCGGGCAGGAGCCCGACCAGGAACTCGACCGTGCGACCGTCGGTGGAGCCGAGCTGGGCGGTGAAGCCCTTGCTCCGCGCCTCCAGGTCGTTGCCCGTCTCGATGGCGTCGCCCAGCAGGCGGCGGTCCCACGAGTCGTCGGCGTTGTACGACAGCGGCACCGGGCGGTCGGGCACCTGGCCGTCGGCGGCGATCGAGAGCTCGCGCAACGCGGGGAGAGTCGTCGACCGGTCGCCGGAGCGAAGCTCGACCTCGCCCTCGTACGACGACACCACCAGCACCGGCCCCCGGGAGACCTGGGCGGCGGCGCTCACGATCACGTCGGGACCCTCGGTGGACACCGTCAGGCGGGCGTCCGCAGGCGCGTGCACCAGCAGGTCGTTCTCCAGGAGGCGGGGCTGGGGGACCGACCCGTCCCCGTCGACCTCCGCCTTCTCCAGCACGACGTTGGTGCCGGTGCGCAGCTCGAGCTCCCGGCCCCGGTCGAGGCGGATGACGGCCGTGCCCTCGAGCACCTTGACCCGGTCCCCGAACTTGACCGTCCGGCTGCCGCGCTCCTCCTGGGCTTCCCCGCCCGCCGAGGCCACCTCGGCCCGGCCGGTGACGGTGAGCCGGCCGGCGTCGTCGTCGCCACCCCCGGAGCAGGCCGCACCCACGACCAGCAGGACCAGGGCGGCGAGGCCGAGCCGCGCCTTCTTCGGCAGGCGGTTCACGTACGGGTCCGGCGGCGGGCACGGGCGGGCGCGAGCGGGAGCACCATGGAGAACCTCGACCCCTTTCCGGGCACTGTCTTGCAGGTCAGCTCGCCCTGGTGGGCCTCGACGATGCGCCGGACGAGGGCCAGGCCGAGGCCGAGCCCGCCGAACATGCGCGTCGGCGAGCTGTCGCCCTGGGCGAAGTCCTCGAAGATCCCCTCCATACGGTCGGCGGGGATGCCGATTCCGTGGTCGCGCACCGAGATGTCGACCGACCGACCGCCGTCGCCGTTGTCGTCGGACACGCGGGCGGTGACGTTGACCGGCCCCCCGTCGGGCGAGAACTTCACCGCGTTGTCGACCAGCTCGTCGAGGCAGCGCTCGAGCAGGGCGCGGTCGCCGACCAGGTCGGGGATGCTGCGGCCGACGCGGGTGGTGATGGGGTGACGGTCGTCGACCCGGGTCCGCCACCGACTCACGACCGACTCGAGCATCGGTCCTACCTGTACACGGTCGCGGCGCATAGCGCTGGGCGCGGCCTCCTGGGCGGCCACGTCGAGGAGGCGCTGCACGACGGCCTCCAACCGGTCGGCGGCCTCCACGATCTCCTCCAGCGACTCCCGGGCCGTGTCGGGCGGGACGTCGCGCCGCAGGAGGAGCTCGGCGTAGCCCTTGATGGGGACGAGGGGGGTGCGCAGCTCGTGGCTGATGTTGGACAGCAGCTCGCTCTTGGCCCGCTCCGCCTCCCGCTCCCGGCGCATGTCGCGGAGCACGTAGACGCCGCCGACGATCTGGTCGCCCGATCCCCGCAGCCCGCCGGCGGACAGGGCCACCGGCACCAGCAGGCCGTCCTGGCGGACGACGATGGCGCTCTCGCTCCACCCCGACTCCGGGGGGGTGGCCAGCCTGGCCGTCAGGGGCGTGCCGTTCTCGGCGGTGATGGTGGCCACGTCGCCCACCTTGCCCCCCAACGCCGTGCGGGCAGGGACGCCGAAAAGCTCCTCGGCGGCGCCGTTGAAGGTGGCGATGCGACCGTCGCCGTCGACCGCCAGCAGGGCCTCGCCCATGCCCGCCACCACTGCCTCCAGCCGGTTGCGGACCTGGGCCTCCTCGTCCGCGCTCTGGCGCAGCTCCCGAGCCAGGGTCTCGATGGAACCGGCCATGGAGTCGAACGTCTGGCCCAGGATGCCGACCTCGTCCCGGCTCGACATCGCCGCCCGCACCGACAGGTCGCCGGCCTCGATCTCCTTGGCCGCCTTGGTGAGGCGGCGGATGCCGGTGCCGATGCGCTCCCCCACGATGACGGCGATGACGAAGGCGGTGAGGGCGGCGGCCAGCGCCACCAGGAAGAGGGTCTTGAACAGGTCGGTGCGGGTCGTGTCGACGACATCGGTGGGGACCGACGCGATGATCGCCACCCGCTTGGGCGCGGTCGGCGAGGCGTCGGCGGGAACGGCCCTCGCCACCAGGAAGGATCCGCTGCTCTTGGCCGAGACGCTCTCCGGGCCGCCTTCGGCCAGTGCCCCGTCGGCCAGGCTGAACACCACCTCCTGGGGGGGCTGGATGGTGCCGGACAACCCCAGTTGGTGCTCGCGGTCGGCCAGGATCAGGGTGACGTCCTTCGTGAAGCTGCGGTCGTTGAGGTACTCGGAGTCGAGCTCCTCCATGGCGACGACCACGCCGGCCACGAGCTGTCTCCCGTCGGGCAGCTTCACCGTCACCCCGTACACACCCATCGCCAGGGCCCGGCCGGGGAAGGCGATCACCGAGCTGGCCACCGGCTCACCGGCGCCGGACCAGTCGATCACCTTGGTCACCGCGTCCGACCCGACCACCGCCGCCGCCTCGGCCCCGTTGAGCCGGGGGCCGGTTGTGACGATCACCCGCCGGCCGGCGGTGGCGAACAGGAGGGGGCCCGAGGTCGGCAGCAGCGGGGTGATCGTGCCCAGGTTGGTTCCGATGGCGTCCGCGCCGGGTGACTGCTCGCCATCGAGGGACAGGGCGAGGACCTGGTTGCTGTTGCTTCCCTGGATCGTGAGGGCGGAGATCTTGGCGCTGGTCTCGGCGTCCTTGAGCCCCGACACCGTGATCTCCTGGGCCTGGGCCTGGGCCCGGACGTCGATGCTCTTGAACGCCTCCGCCTCCACCGTGCGGGCGATCACCACCGACAGGGCGACCGACACCGCCAGCACGACCACCAGGAGGATTGCGCCCACGCTGACGGTGATCCGGGCGCTGATCGAGCGCCGGGCCGACATGAGCAGCACCAGGCCGGCGAAGAGGGCGCCGCTGCCGCGCACCCAGTCGGAGGTGGTGGGCTCGCCCAGCAGGGTGAGGCACTCGGCCATCGCCATGAACACGAGCGCCAGCCACAGCAGCCGGCGGGGGCCCCGGTCGGTGCCCCATCCCAGGGTGCCGAGGGCCAGCAGTCCGATGCCCACGCACCGGAAGACGACGACCGGCGTCTCCCGGGCATCGGTGAGGAGGGACCCGTGGAGGAAGGCGGCCGCAGCCACGCAGATGAAGCCGGGGACGAGGACGCTGCGCGACCGGCGACCGGCCCCCACCAGGTCGGGCCGGGTCATGACGATGGCCGCGCCGGCCACCATCACGAGGAAGGAGGCGAACTCGACCGCGAACCGGAGCTGGGCGGCGGCAGTGGACATCTAGCGGGAGTGGAGCAGGCCCCCCTCCCGGCCCCCCCTCGCGGCGGCCGGCCGGCGGCCGGCGGCGGACTCGGCGGGAGGCAGGGACGACCCGGTGATCGACGCCGGCGCCGGTGCCCGCCCACCGTCGGACGTCCCACCCGGGCAGGGGCGCCCGGCACGCTCGAACGGGGCCTGAGGCCGGCACTTCATCGCTCTCATCGTACCGCCCGACCGTCACCGTCGGTGGTGCCGGTCCTACGGTCCGCCGTGATTCAGGTCCCCCGGGCCGGGCCGCCCTCGGGGGGGCCGAGGGCAAGGGCGTTGCTCCCCTCGAGGCTTCCCAGGACCCGTAGGGCGTCGTCGAAGGAGTCGACGGGCAGGACCTGGAGGTCGCCGGCCCGGGAGCGGGCCTCGTCCAGGTTGGCCGACGGCACCAGGAACACGTCGGCCCCGGCCCGGCGCACAGTGATGGCCTTCTGGGCCACCCCGCCGATGGGACCGACGGTGCCGTCGGTGCGGAGGTCGCCGGTGGCCGCCACCACCATGCCCCCGGTGAGCTCGCCCGGGGTGAGGACGTCGAGCAGTTCGAGGGCGTAGGCCAGGCCGGCCGAGGGTCCCACCACCTTGCCCGAGTCGATCGTGATCTCGAAGGGCAGCTTGACCCGGGTGGTGAGGCGGACGCCGAGCAGGGGCCCCCCGTCGTCGCTCCGCCCGAGGGGAGCGTCGATCTCGACCGGCCGACCGTCGCGCTCGACCCGAAGGTGCACGACGTCGCCCGCCTGGCGGGCCTGGATGCCGGTGACCACGTCGACGGTGTCGGTGACCGGGAGGTCGTCGATGGCCACGATGACGTCGAGCGCCCGCAGCAGGGACGACGCCGGCAGCGAGGGGGCGACGTCGACGATCTCGGCCCCGTCGCCCAGGTCGTCGAAGCCGAGGTGGCGCAGGGCCAGGACCTGGGCCGTGGTCTTGGAGTCGGCCATGGCCTCGATGTTCATCTGCTTGAAGTCGTCGGGGGAGGTGTCGCCCCGGAGATCCTCCTCGGGGAAGACGTCGGTGTCGGCATCGAGCCACCCGGCCAGGGCCTCGTAGGGATTCACCCTCTCCCGGACGGAGACGGTGGTGTAAAGAAGCTGGCCCCGGGGAGGGTAGGAGGGATGTCCCGTCACCGTCACCACCCCGTTGACGGCCCGGGCCGATCCCGGCCCGATGCTGTCGTACGGCAGGCTCACGAAGCGGGCCCCGATTGCCACCATCGAGATCACCAGGCTCACGCCGACCAGCACCACCATCCACGGTCGGATCGGCCTGTGCCCCGGCGGGGCGGGCATCGACCAGTCGGTGCGATACCCCTTTGACGAGATCGGATCAGACGTGTCGACGCTCCTTGGCCCTGCCGTGGTGCTGGTCGCGATCATCGCAACCATCCGGATTGCCCTGAGCCAGTCCGACCAGCCCGACCAGACTGCCACGACGAAAACCCAATCCGACCGCACCCCGAGCCCCGAGGGTGCCAGGCCGGCCCGGGCGCCCGATCACGCCCGCCGGCGCGCCCCCTCACCCGTGCCGATGACCCCTGCCCTGCCGGCCGGCTTCCAATGGGTCGAGGCCGGGCCCGTGCCCCGGTTCCGGGCCGGATTCGCCTTGGTGGTGGTGCTGGCGGTGGTGGGCGCCCTGCTGGCGGTGGCCGTCGCCGCCGTCGTGGTCGCGGCGTCGGTCGCGGTGCGAGGCTCGCTGGGTTAGCGGCAGCCCCTATGTGGCCAGGGCCAGTTTCACCACGAAGCGGTAGGCGGCGGAGCCGGGGGGGTGGCAGGCGTAGAGGGTGCCGGTCGGCTCCGGGGTCTGGTCGGCGATCCACGTGTCGGAGGGCGTGACCACCAGGTTCCCCGTGACGCGGTAGACGGAGCGGGTCTCGCCCACGGTGAAGATCACCTCGTCGCCCTCGACCAGGGCGTCGAGGTCGCGGAAGGGGCGGGAGTTGGTGATGCGGTGGCCGGCGAAGACGGTGTTGCCAGGCTGCCCGGGCTCGGCCGTGCCCGTCCAGTGGCTGGGGCCGAGGTCGATGTTGTGGAGGGTGACGCCGTCGTAGATGGTGCTGGTCATCCCCAGGGCGGGGATCTCCATGGTGCCGATCTCGCGCACCGGCTCGGGGGCGTAGGAGTCTTCGGGGATGATGACCGGCCGGGGGAGATCGGGAAGGGTGGTGGTGGGGATGGGCGGGGCGGCCGTCGTCGTCGGAGGCGCGAGAATCGGGTCGTCCAGCCCCCGGCCCATGGTGGACGGAGGGACGTCGTAGCGGTCGCTGCCGTAGCCCCGGGAGCAGGCTGCGCCCGCGGCCAGCAGGGTCGTCGCCGACAGCAGCGACACGAGGGAGACGAGGGCCCGATGGCGAGAGGTTCCGGACGGCCCCATCCCCCCGAGGATCGCACACCGACCCCGGACGGCGGGCGTCGGGGGCGCGGCGGCGGGGGCGCCCGGCGGGCGGCGGCCATCGCCGGTCACACCGGGGACGAGGCCACCGCCCGGGCTCTGCTGGCGGGTACCGACGACGACGGCGGCGGCGACGACGACGACGACGGGTCGCCCGCCGTGCGGGCCACGGCCCTGGCTGCCCTCGCCCGGATGGGGGCGGCCACCGACGCCGACGTGGCCGCCGCCCTCGCCGACGGCGTGGCCGAGGTCCGCCGGCGGGCGTGCGAGGTGGCCGTCGCCCACCCCGCGGTCGACCTCCGACCCCTCCTGGCCGACGTCGACCCCATGGTCGTGGAGGCGGCGGCGTGGGCGCTCGGGGAACGGGGCGCCGACGCCGCCGGTGCGGTGGACACCCTCGTCGGGGTGGCGGGAGGTCACGCCGACGCCCTCTGCCGGGAGGCGGCGGTGGCTGCCCTGGGCGCCATCGGCGACGAGCGGGGCCTGCCCGCCATCTTGGCGGCCACGTCCGACAAGCCCGCGGTGCGGCGGCGGGCGGTCATCGCGCTGGCCCCCTTCGACGGCCCCGAGGTCGACGCCGCCCTCCTCCGAGCCCGTGACGACCGCGACTGGCAGGTCCGCCAGGCCGCCGAGGACCTTTCGGACTGAACCACTCCGGAGTGGCGGGTTACTGGCAGAAGTAGTCCGGAACGACGCCTTCGAGGGTGGGGCCGCCGTCGAACACGTCGACGATGAAGGGCATGTCGCAGTTGCCGGGCTTGGCGAAATACGTCCACCGGTAGCTGATCACGAGCGATGTGTACGTGCCCGTCTTGTACGGCAGGCCGAACCGACCGCACTCGTAGCCGGCGGCGGCGTAGTGGGCGTGGGTGTTCGACATGAGCTGCACGTAGGACTGGCCGACGCCGTTCCAGGTGATCCACTGCAGAGGCACGTCGTAGTCGGCGAAGGCCGAGCTGTAGCTGGCACCCAGGCCGGGAGTGCCGAGCCAGGCCCCGTTGTAGGGAAACTCCGAATAGCAGGCGGTTGGGGTCCAGCCCCGCTCGCCGGCGGCAGCGGCGGGCGCGGGGGCGGCGAGGGTGAGCAGCGGCGCGGTCAGCGCCAGCAGGAAGGCCAGGATCCGTCTTCTCATCCCTTTCCCTCCTCTGTTCTTCCGGCGCGGGTTGGCCCTCGCCGAACGTGGCGATCAGTTAACGATCGGCACCCATGAACAAAACCTTGAGGGATTCGAATGCTTCCAGGCACTTCCCGGCCCCCAGGACGACGCATTCAAGGGGCGCGTCGACCAGATGGACGGGAAGTGACGTCTCCTCCGACAGCCGCTGGTCGAAGCCGCGCAGCATGCCGCCGCCGCCGACGAGGTGGATGCCCTGGCGGATGAGGTCCTGGGCCAGCTCCGGAGGGGCGAAGCCGAGGCAGCGCACCACGGAGTCGACGATCGCCCGCACCTGCTCGCTGATCGCCTCCCGGATCTCCTCGGGGGCGAGGATGGCGGTCTTGGGCAGGCCGCTCATGAGGTCGCGACCCCGGACCTCGGCCTTGAGCTCGTCGACGGTGGGATAGGCCGACCCGATGGCCAGCTTGATCTCCTCGGCTGTCCGCTCGCCGATGGCCATCCCGTACTCGCGCCGGACGTAGGACTGGATGGAGGCGTCGATGTCGAAGGACCCGACGCGGATCGCCTCCAGGGCCACGATCCCGCCCAGGGAGATCATCGCCGTCTCCGACGTGCCGCCGCCGATGTCGACGACCATGTTCCCCAGCGGCTCGTGGATGGGCAGGCCGGCACCGATGGCGGCGGCCATGGGCTGAGCCACCAACTGGGCGTCGGTGGCGCCCGCCTGGCGGGCCGCCTCCTTCACCGCCCGCCGCTCCACCTCGGTGATGGCCGACGGGACGCAGAGCAGGACCCGGGGCCGCTGGAACCGCGACAGGCCCGCCCGTTGGAGCAGGAGCCGGATCATGCGCTGGGTGATCTCGAAGTCGGTGATGGCGCCCTGGCGCAGGGGCCGCACGGCGCGGATGTAGCCGGGCGTGCGGCCGATCATCTGCCACGCCTGGTGGCCCATGGCGAGGACGTCGCGCGTCTGCTCGTTGAGGGCGATCACCGTCGGCTCGTTGAGGACGATCCCCCTGCCCTTGGCGTAGACCAGGGTGTTGGCCGTGCCCAAGTCGATGGCGAGGTCCCTAGCCAGGGCGGCGGCCTCTCCGGGGGGGAGCCCGCCACGGCGCGACCGGGCGGACCGTCGGGGACGTTGGTCCCGGAGAATCGGGGGCGAGGGCCTCCAACTCCCGGGCGAAGGCCCGGATGTGGGCGTCGACCGACCGGGGCGGCCGGTTGCGGACCCACAGCACGAAGAAGCCGATCGCGCTCAGCACGGCCGCGATCCCGAGGAAGATGAGGGCGCTCAACGAGCCTCGCTCATGGGGGCCTCGCTCATGGGGGCCTCGCGCAGGGAACCGACCTCGGAGATGGAGGCGTGGCCGGTCGACCAGTCGTCGCCACCGGCCCACGCCTCCCGCTTCCAGATGGGGACGGTGGTCTTCAGGGTGTCGATGCAGTAGCGGGCGGCCTCGAAGGCGGTGTCGCGATGGGGCGACGACGCCACCACGACCACCGACGATTCCCCCACGGCCAGGTCGCCGAGGCGGTGGAGCAGGACCAGGCGGACGACGTCGGGCCACCGGGCGCGGGCGTCGGCGGCGATGGCGGCCAGCCGGGGCTCGACCTCCTCCTCGTACGCCTCGTAGGAGAGACGGTGCACGCCCGGCCGCCCCGGGGAGAAGTCGCGGACGTTGCCCGTGAACAGGACCGCGGCTCCACAACTCGGCAGCCCGGCCCACCTCAGGGCATCGTCGAGGGGAAGCGGGTCGGCGGTGAGGCCCACCCAGTCGTTACGAGCGCACGGAGGCGCGAGGCCCATCGGCCACCATGGTACCGGGGGGGTGGCCGCCGGACCCGATCCTCCCGTACCGAGGCTCGCCACCGACCGGGCGGCGGACTTTCGGGGCCGGGCCGCGACCGTCCCGGAGGGCGCCCCCGATAAGCTGCGAGGGATGGAGTTCGTCGAGCCAGAGGACGAACCCGGCCTGTTCCGGAACCCTCTCCCACCCGACGACCGCCTGTGGCGCCATCCGTCGGAAGTGGGCGCCGGCCTGCCCCCCATTTTACCGCCGGCGGACTGGGCGCCAGCCTCGCCGGCGGGCCCACGCTCTCCGGGGCAATCGACGAGGCTCGGCCGTCGATGTGGCTGGTGGCGGCGGTATCGGCGGTGAGCGCGGGCTTGCTGGCCACCGGCCTGGTGATGGTCACGGTCGGCCTGGTGGGCACCGGCGAACAGCTCCGACCGGCGGTGGAGCGCCAGATGGAGCCTCGGCCCATCGACGCCGTCAGCACCGGGGTGGTCGACGTCGCCGCCCAGGCCCGGGAGGCGGTGGTCCAGCTCCGGCTCGGCGGCACCTCCACCGTCGTCGGCTCCGGCGTCATCTTCCGCAGCGACGGCCACCTGCTCACCAGCGCGGCGGTGCTCGGCACCGCCTCCTGGGTCCGGGTCCGGTTCGACAGCGGCCGAGAGGTCACCGGCCGGGTGCTCGGCACCGACGTCGCCACCGACCTGGCGGTGATCAAGCTGGACGGGAGCGGCCCCTTCCCCTCCGCGGTGCTGGGCAGCTCGGGCGACCTGCGGGTGGGCGAGCAGGCGGTGGCCATCGGCTGCCCGATCGAGCTCGTCGGCGGACCGTCGGTCACGGTGGGCATGATCAGCGCCCTCCACCGCTCGGTCCCGCTCGGCGGCGGCGGCATGCTCTTCGACCTGATCCAGACCGACGCCCGGGTGCCCACCGGGTGGCCCGGTGGCGCCCTGCTCGACTCGTCCGGCAGCGTGATCGGGATCACCACCTCCGCCGGCACCTCGGCCGGCACCACCGCGACCGCGACCGGCGGCTTCGGGTTCGCCATCCCCATCGACCAGGCTCGCTTCGTGGCCGATCAGATCGTCACCACCGGCCGGGTCGCCCACGTGTGGCTGGGGGTCAAGGGCGGCGACGTCGAAGAGGCCACCGCGGCCGCCCTCGACGTCACCGGCGGGGCCGTCGTGGGCGCGGTCATGACCGGGAGCCCGGCCGAGCAGGTCGGCCTTTCTCCCTACGACACCATCGTCGCCGTCGACGGGGTGGCGGTTGCCTCCATGGACCAGCTGGTGGTCGCCCTCCGCCGGCACCGGCCGGGCGACACCGTCCACCTCGACATCGTGCGCGACCACGTGCCGATGTCGATGGCGGTCGTGCTCACCGAACGCCCGACCTCGGCCTAAGGTCGCGGCCATGAGCGAAGGAGGTCCGGGCGGGGAGAACCCGTTCGAGGGCCTGCCCATGTTCCGCGACCTGGCCCGCCTCTTCGCCGGGCAGGGGCCCGTCAACTGGGACATCGCCCGCCAGATCGCACTGTGGACGGCCACCGAGGGCGAGGCCGAGCCCAACGTCGACCCGATGGAGCGAATCCACCTGGAGGAGCTGCTGCGGGTCGCCGACCTGCACGTGAGCAACGCCACCGGCCTGCCCACCGCCATCGGCGGCGGGCTGCTGAGCGCGGCCCCCACGACGAGGTCCGACTGGGCCCTGCGCACCCTCCAGGCGTGGCGCCCGTTCCTCGAACGGCTGGCCATCGCGGTGTCGGCCGCGGGCGAGGCCGAGGGGACGGGGCCCGACCCCGCCACCCAACTGCTGGGCGACCTGGGCCGCGTCGTCGGGCCGGTGCTGCTGGGCATGCAGTCCGGCTACATGGTCGGCCACCTCGGCCGGCGGGCGTTGGGCCAGTACGACCTGCCCCTGCCCCGGGGCACGTCCGACCAGCTCCTGGTCGTCCCGGCCAACATCAAGGCCTTCGCCGGCGAGTGGTCGATCCCCGAGGACGACCTCCGGCTCTGGATCCTCCTGGAGGAGCTCACCCACCACGCGGTGCTGGGCCGGCCCCACGTGCGGGCCCGCCTGGAGGCGCTGGTCGACGACTACGTGAGCCGGTTCGAGATCGACGGCAACGCCCTCGAGGGCAGCTTCGCCGACATCGACCCCACCGACCCGTCGTCGTTCGCCAAGGCCCTCAGCCCGGAGACGCTGCTGGGGATCATGCAGACGCCGGGGCAACGGGAGGTGGCCGTCCGCATCGAGACGCTGCTGGCCGCCCTCGCCGGCTACGTCGACCACGTCCTCGACACCGTCGGCCACGGCCTGGTGGGCACCCACCGGCGGATCTCGGAGGCCCTGCGCCGGCGCCGGGTGGAGTCGTCCGAGGGCACCCGCTTCGCCGAGCGCCTCCTCGGCCTGCAGCTGGGTCCGGCCCAGTACGAGAAGGGCACCGCCTTCGTCAGCGGAGTCCTGGAGCGGGCCGGCGAGGAAGGCCTGGCCCGCCTGTGGCACTCGGAGCGGGAGCTGCCCACCCCCGCCGAGCTGGAGGCCCCCGGCCTCTGGCTGGCCCGCATCGACCTGTAGCCACCAGCGTCCGATCGCCGGACGGCCGGGCGAACAGAGGTGGTATCCCCTACGCCAAGGAGGGGAGCCCCTCCCCCAAAGAGGGGAGCTAGCCCCCTTGAAGGGGGGTGGAAGAAGCACCCAATTGGGAGTCGAACAGCGTGACCCGACGCCGGCAAGTGGCCGGGGGGGTGCGCGAAGGGAGACGATCATGAGGGTAATCAGGTTCGGCGAACGCGGGGGCCGGTTGCTCGTCGCCATCGCGGTCATCGCCGCGACGGTGACAATCAGCCTGGCCACGTCACAGCGGGAGGCGAGGGCAGACACCCAGACGGTGTGCCTCAGCTCCCCCATTCCATCGGGTTGGGTCGTCACGTCGTTCCGGTACAGCTTGAGCTGCGGGCCGGGCACCGGCGGTTACAACGCGATGACGATCGCGAAACCTTTCAACGGGATTGTGGCCTGCTACGGCTCGACCATCCCGTCGGGTTGGGTCATCACCGGGTACCGGTCCACCCCGATCTGCGGGTCGACGTCCACCTACAACGCGATGACGATCTCGACGCCCCGCGAAGGGATCGTCGCCTGCTTCGCGTCGACCATCCCGCCGGGGTGGGTCATCACCGGGTACCAGACCTCCCCCAATTGCGGGTCAACGTTCGGCGGGCCGAACGCATTCGTTCTCTCGTCGACCGCAACGCCACCGCCGCCGGCGGTGCACGGCTCCATCAGCGCCAGCCCGAGCACCCTCACCCTCCCGCCGGGCACGACTGGCTCGACGGTGGTGTCGTGGAGCGTGTCTGGCTTCGCCACGGAAGTCGACGTGTATGTCCGCCTCGAGGGGGGCTCGCAGAGCCTGTTCTCGAGCAGCAAGGATGACGGCTCGGCCACCGCCACCTGGATCGTCGCCCCACAGGTGTACGTGTTCAGCCTCTACCAGGACGGGTACTCCGACCCCGCGCACCTGCTGGCATCGACCACCGTCAGGGGCGTTCTGGCGCCTACGTCGACGATCAGCGCCAGTCCGAGCGTCGTGACGCTGCCGCCGGACACGCCCGGCTCGACGGTGGTTTCGTGGAACGCCACGCCGGGCACCAACGTCGACGTCTACGTCACCCTCGACGGTGGCGCCCAGAGCCCGATGGCCACTGGTGGAGCCACCGGCTCGGTCACCGCGCCCTGGATCGTGGCCCCCCACCAGTACGTGTTCAAGCTGTACCCGACGGGGTACTCCGACCCGGCCCACCTGCTGGCCTCGACCACTGTGCACGGTGTCCTTGCGTAGCCGACCTCCCGGGGTAAGGCGTGGTGAGGAGCGGTGGTGGCGCCCCGCTCCTCACTGCGTGTCTGGTCGGCGGACGTCGCCCGCCTGGGAGGGATCGTCCCTGGTCGAGAGCAACTCCTGGTTGTGCTTGGCGGTGGCGATGCCGCCCAGGTAGCTGAAGAAGGCCAGGGCGGTGGCGAGGGCGATGACGTCGATGCCGGTACCGGTCTCGATGGCCAGAACCACCGGGATGAAGGCGCCCGCGACCCAGACCAGCTGGAAACGGGTCTCGAAGCGGGCGAAGGTGCGGCCCCGGACGGCGTCGGGGGCGTCCCGCTGGACGATGCTGTCGAAGGCGAGCTTGCCCGCGGCCGCGGCCACACCCGTCGCCCCCGCCACCAGGCAGAACGCGGCCAGGCCACCCATGCGCCCGGCGACGAAGCTGACGACGGCCACCAGGACCAGCCCACCCAGGAGGATGCGCTCCTCGGCCAGGAACCGGCGCAGCGGCGGGGCGGCGACGTTTCCGACGAGGGTGCCGCCCAGGCTGGCGGCCAGCACCGCCCCGTACCACCACGACGGCGAACCCCCGGCCCGGAAGGCGAAGGCGACGAAGAAGGTGAGGAAGCCCACCGACCCCCGCAGGACGGCCATGCTGGTGGCCGCCATGCGGATGGAGATGGCGTGCAGCTCCTCGTCGGCCCGGACCGCGGCCGCGCCCCCCTCGCCCCGGGGGGCGGGCTTGGGAATGCGTACGGCGGCGATGGCGGCCGCCGCGAACGCCACCGCCGCCAGCCGGACCACCCATGGCCCCCCGAGGAACCCGACCTTGAGGATGATCACGCCCGGGATCGCGGCCGCGAACCCGGCCAGCACCGAGAGCACCGCCAACCGGGAGTTGGCCGTCACCAGCTCCCGTTCGTCGGGCACGATCATGGGCACCAGCGCGCTCTTGGTGACCATGTGGGCCTTGGAGAGCACGAGCACGCCGAAGGCCTCGGGGAACAACCACAGGCCCTGGAGGTGTCCCGCCATCGACAGGCAGATCAGGGCCCGGCTCCCCGCGCCGGCGATGAGGATCAGCCGCCGACCCGACGGCGTGCGGTCGAGGACCGGTCCGAGAAACGGGGCCACCACCGCGAACGGGGCCATGGTGAGGAGCAGGTAGAGGGCGACCCGTCCCCGGGCCGCGGAGGGCGAGATGGAGAAGAACAAAGACCCGGCCAGGGCCATGGTGACCAGGGTGTCGCCGGCCATGGCCAGCACGTGGGCGACCGCCAACCGGGAGAACGGCGACTGCGCCACCGGGCCCCGCCGGTCGGGCTTGTGCAGCGGCTCCCAGCCCTTCTTGGAGTCGCCCTGCCTGGAGTCGGCCACCGCCCGCAATCGTAGGTGTGCAGGCGAGCCCGCTCAGCCGAACGGGCGCAGTTCCTTCTCGTCCGCCGAGGCGGTCGAGGGCAAGGGGGTGGCGGTGCCGGGGATGGCCGCCGCCGGGAGGTGGAGGATGAACGTCGACCCCAGGCCCTCCTCGGAGTCGACCTCCACCGTGCCCTGGTGGTTGGCCACCACGTTGCGCACGATGCTCAACCCCAGCCCGGTTCCGCCGGCGGCGACGCTCCGGGTCGACTCCACCCGGTAGAAGCGCTCGAAGATGCGCTCGTGATCGCGCTCGTGGATGCCGATGCCCTCGTCGCGCACGCTGATCTCGACCTGCCCGTCGGGCTCCCCCTCCTCATCCTTCCCCGGCCGGCCCCGCACCTCGACCAGCGACCCTGCGGGCGAGAACTTCACCGCGTTCTCCAGCAGGTTGTAGACGGCCGACACCAGCTGGCGGCGATCGCCCATCACCCACAGCCGTTGCGGCGGCTCGCCGAAGTTGATCGTCATCTCCTTGTCCTGGGCCAGGTGGCGGACCCGCTCCGCGGCCTGGGCCACGATGAGGTGGACGGCCACCGGCTCCCGCACCGGGTCCTCCTCCGACTGCAACCGGCTCAGGTCGATGAGGTCGTCGACCACCCGCTCCACCCGCTTGGCCTCCACCTGCACCCGCCGGGCCAGCCGGTTGACCACCACCAGGTCGCTCTCGGTGGACAGGGTCTCCGCCAGCAGGGCCAGCGCCCCCACCGGGGTCTTGAGCTCGTGGCTGATGTTGGACACGAAGTCGCGCCGCACGCCCTCCTGGCGCTGCTGCTCGGACTGGTCGCCCAGCACCAGCACGCCGCCCACCGTGCGCCACTTGTCGTCGAGGGGGACGGCACTCACGGTGAGGGACAGGGCGGGCGGGCCGGGGATGTCGAGGGTGCGCTCGGCGCCCCTGCCCTCGGTGGCCGACAGCAGGAGGTCGTGGACCTTGGCCTCCACCGACGGCTCGGGTTCCACCCCCAGCAGGCGGATGGACTGGGCGTTCTGGAACACGGTGCGGCCCTGGTCGTCGCCGATGATCACGCCCAGCTCGAGCTGGTCGAGGGCCCGCTCCAGGCGGGTGCTGGCCACGCCGGTGTCGCCGGTGGTGGTCATCTTGGCGTCGACCAGCTTCTCCAGCTGGGTGAGCACCTCGTCCATGCCCCGGGACTCGAGCTTGAGCTCCTCGTCGCCCAAGCGGGCGTTGAGGGCCGACAGCCTCCGGACGGGGCCGCGGCGGGAGAGGTGGAGGACCACCGCGCCGAGCATGACGATGCCGACGGCGACCAGGACGGGGACGAGGTCAGACGGCATTGCGGTCCACCCTAGATTCCGGACCCGCCGGAACCGGGGCAAGCCGGGGAACGATCGGAACTGCCCTCAGCCGGCCCCGGAACCGTCGTCGTCCTCGGGGACACCGAGGTCCCAGTCGAGGAGGAGCAGCTCCCGCTCGGCGTCGCGCACGACCCGCTCCCGGTTGCGGCGGAACTGGGGGTCGTGGGGCGGGAGCAGCAGCAGCCGGGCCAGTGCCCGTTGGCGGAACTCCTCGATCAGGTTACGATCCCCGAAGTCGGACGCGACCTCCCAATGGGGCGCGACCGGACCCAGGTAGACGATCCGGACGTGGCCGCGAGGCGGCTGCGGCTCCTCGGACTCCTCCGGCAACTGGGACATACAGGGAGCCTACAAGCCTCCCGGCAGGGACCGATCAGGGCCCAAGACGGGCGTCGGACGGGGTCTGCACCGAAAATTCATGAAACTTCCGGCGATCCATGCTCGTCTCCACCTTCGTAGTAGCCGAGAAGGGAACCAACCGACCCGGTCACGCGTTGTAGGGGTAGGGCCCGAACGAGGAGGGGCAATGGACACGAACTGGATGGCTACCGGCAATTGCCGCACGGAACCGCCATCGCTCTTCTTCCCCAGCGACGGCGTCGGCGTCGAGGTGGCCCGCAAGATCTGCGCCACCTGCCCGGCCAAGGAACCCTGCCTCGAGTACGCCCTGGCCAACGGCATCGACCACGGGGTGTGGGGCGGTGCCTCCGAACGTGAGCGGCGCCGCATCGCCCGCCGCCGGAGGTTGGAGGCGGCCGCCGCCGCCGCATCGCCCCGCCGCTGACGTCAGGGGTCAGGAGTCAGGGGTCAGGCAAGGGGCTGGATCAGGGTCCGGGCCACGCTCCGCAGCCGCTCCAGCACCGACGGATTGCGCGTCGCCGGCACCGGTAGGTCACGGGCAGCGGTGAGCACCTGGTCGAGGGGCGCGTCGCTGACCACCGTGTACACCGTCGGACCGGCCTGCCACAGCACCACCTGGCCCCCGGGCCAGGCGTAGCGCCAGCCGGCCGCCTTCCCCACCGGCACCGGGCCCCCCTCCTCGCCCAGCTCCTGGCGGTCGAGCGCGCCCCGCCGCTGGAACACCGACAGCTCGTAGATCCCGTCGCTGTAGAGCACCTGGACGACACCGTCCCGCTTGTAGACGCCGACCCGCGTGTAGCCGTCGGCCAGCCGGGCGGGAGCTAGGTCGGCCGACGACAGGCTGGCCGGCGCCACCGCCTCGGGGGCCTGGTTGTCCGACTTGGCCGGCGACGGCGGGGGCGCGGTGGCGGGGTCGATCACCAGCGTGGTGAAGCCGACGACCCGGGCCACGGTGCCGTCGGGAGCGAACTGGCGGCGCTCGAGGAGCAGGTCGGTGGCCGAGTCGAGGAAGACCTTCTCCCGCAGGACCGACTGCTGGCGGACGTCGACCACGATCGTGGCTCGGCCGGCAACCGGCGGCCCGTCCTCCTCGACAGTCTGGTACTTGAGGGCGGGATCGGGTCCGTCGACGCGGTCGAGGGCCGGGGGCCACAGCAGGTTCCAGCCACCGTCCTCGTGCTGCACCAGCCGCTCCGACGTGGCCGAGACCATCACCTGGTTGCCGCCCCGCAGCAGCAGCGACCCGGCGGCGGACTGCACCGTGACCTGCTCGTGGTGCTCGGTGCCACCGTCGAGCCAGCGGACCTCGACCGTCCCCGTGAACGAGACCCGGGCCGCCGCCTCCCGGGCCCGGTCGAAGGGGTCGTCGACCGCGCCGGCCGCACCCGCCGTGGAGGCGACGGACGTGGCCAGGAGGCCGGCCACCAGGCCGGCGACCAGCACCTTCACCGGCTGATGGTGACGGGGACGCCGGCGGGCGCCAGGTTGGTGACGGGGTCACCCTCGCCGACGGAGGTGGCGTGGGCCTCGATGAGGGTGGCGACCGACGGGTCGACCGGCGGCTGGGGGGCGGGCGCCACGCTCACCAGCACCGCGGCCACGGCGGCGGCCGCCCCCACGAAGGCCATGGCGATCCGCCGGCGCCCGGGCCGGTAGGGGACGAGCATGCGCTCGTAGAGGCCGAACGGGGGCTCGACCGGAGGCAGGGCCCGGAGCCAGAGCCGGGCCACCCGCACCATCTCCATCTCGTGCCGGCAGGCCATGCACGTCACCAGGTGGGCCTGGACCTCGGCCTCCTGGGCCGGCGACAGCTCACCGTCGAGGAGGGCGCTGAGCGAGTCGCCCGCGTGCTGCACGTCGCCCGACGAACCGGGGGCGGTCACGCCAGGACCTCCCGGAGCATGGCCCGGCCCCGGTGGATGCGGCTGCGGACGGTGCCCACGGGCACGTCGAGGGCGGCCGCGATCTCCTGGTAGGGCAGCCCGACCACGTCGCAGAGCACCACCGCGGCCCGGTAGTCGGCGGGCAGGCCCCGGAGGGCGGACTGCACGTCGTCGGGAAGGGCGCCGCCGGCCAGTACCTCGTCGGCAGCCATGGAGGGCGGCAGGGCGCGGTCGGGGTTCTCGGGGAGGGGGTCGACCGGGCGGCGTCGGCGCCGGCGGACCTCGTCGAGGAACGTGTTGGTGGTGATGCGGCTCAGCCAGCCTTCCAGGGATCCCGGCCGGTAGGTCTCGAGGCCCTTGCGGACCCGGAGGAGGACCTCCTGCACGAGATCTTGCGCGTCGTCGTCGTCACCGGTGAGGCGGTAGGCCACCGTGTAGAGGAAGCGACCGTGGTCGCGTGCGACGTCCTCCCACGAGGGAACCTTTCCATCTGTCATCGAGAACGACGGCCGCAGCCGCCGGGTTCCCTACTCGGAGGGAGATTCCTTGCGGGCCTGGGCTTCCCGCTCCGAGAGCAGGGCGTCGAGCTCGGCCTGGGTCATGGTGACCTTGTCGGTCGGCTTGGGCCGGCTGTCCAACGCCTTGGCGTCGTCCTTGCCGCCGTCGCTCACGCCCTTCTTGAACTCCTGCGACGCCTCACCGATGGAACGGGCCAGCTTGGGCAGCTTGGTCGAACCGAAGAGCAGCAGCACGACGACCAAGACGATGATGAGCTCGAGCGGGCCAATGTTCGGCATAGACCTCAGAGCGTACAGGCCAGGGCCAGGATTTCGAGGCCGTCGTCGGCAGGCACCGAGAACGGCATCGCGCCCGGGGCGACCACGACGGTGGACACGTCCAGGCCGGCCCACCCTTGCAGTTGGGCTCGGACGTCATCCACCGTTCCCACCAGCCGGCCCCGGCGCCACTCGTCGAGGGTCGCGCCGCCGAGTCCGCCCGGCGTGGTCGCCCGCAGGCGCTCGAACCGGCGGGCGAGGTCGGCGCCGTCCTCCCCCACCAGGGCGTACAGGCCCACCGAGCGACTGACGGTGGCCGGGTCTCGCCCGGCCCGGTCGCAGGCGGCAACGAGCACGTCCAGCCGCTCCCCGTAGGCCTCGGGCGTCGCCACCCACGCCGTGTTCCAACCGTCGGCCTCGCGGGCCACGAGATCGAGCAGGCGGTCGCCCCGGCCGCCGACCCAGATCGGCGGACCGGGGGCCTGCACCGGCCGCGGCAGGCACATGGCCTCGACTGCGTGCTCGTAGCGGCCGTCGAAGGTGAACGGTCCGCCACCGAAGAGGCCCCGGGTGACGAGGATCGACTCCTCCAGGTGGCGCAGTCGCCCAGCCGGGTGGCGGAAGGGGACGCCGGCCACCCGGAACTCGTCCTCGTTCCAGCCCGCGCCCAGGCCGACGGTGAGCCGTCCGCCGGAGAGGACGTCGATGGTGGCGAGCTGTTTGGCGGTGACGGTGGCCGGCCGGAGCGGGGCGCAGAGGGTGAGGGTCCCCAGGCCGACCCGGTCGGTGACCCGGGCGAGGGCGCCGAGGGCGGGAAGGGGGTCGAAGCCGGGGTACCGGCCGGGCGGGCCGCCGTAGCGGGACCGGTCGACGAACAGGTGGTCGGACAGCCACAGGGAGTCGAAGCCCAGTTCCTCGGCCCGGCGGGCGGTGGCCTCGACGGTGGCCCACGGGACGCGGCCCGGCTCCGGCTCGGCAGAGAAGAAGTCGTACTGCGGCAGCGCCAGCCCGATCTCCACCGGGACAGTCTTGCTGTGCGAGCGTGGGGACCGTGCTCGAGTGCGTGGTCAACGTGAGCGAGGGACGGGACCGGGCGGTGATCGCGGCCTTGGCCGCGGCTGCCGGTGCCCGGTGCCTGCTCGACGTCCACACCGATGCCCACCACCACCGGTCGGTGTTGACGCTGGCGGGCGACGGGGTCGAAACCGCGGCCCGGGCGGTGGCGGCGGAGGCGGTGGCCCGGCTCGACCTGGGCCGGCACTCGGGCGTCCATCCCCGGCTGGGCGTGGTCGACGTGGTGCCGTTCGTCCCCCTCGGGCCGTCGACCCTGGCCGACGCCGTCGCCGCCCGAGACCGGTTCCTGGCCTGGGCGGCCGGCGGGCTGGACCTGCCCGGGTTCGCCTACGGGCCGCCGCCCGACCGGTCGTTGCCGGAGGTGCGGCGGGAGGCATTCACCACGTTGGCGCCGACGGCGGGGCCGCGCGTGCCTCATCCCACCGCGGGGGCGGTCTGCGTCGGCGCCCGGCCGGTGCTGGTGGCCTACAACGTGTGGCTGGCCGACGGGGTTGGCGTGGACGAGGCCCGGCGGGTGGCGGCGGCGGTGCGCCGGCCGGGGGTGGTGCGGGCACTCGGCCTCGACGTGGGCGGGCGGGCCCAGGTGTCGATGAACCTGGTGGACCCGCTGGCGGTGGGCCCGGGGGCCGCGTTCGACGCGGTGCGGGCGCTGGTGGCGGTGGACGGGGCCGAGCTGGTGGGGCTGGTGCCGGCGGCGGTGCTCGATGCGATCCCGCGCTCGCGGTGGGCGGAGCTCGACCTCGACCCGTCGCGCACGATCGAGGAACGGCTCGGGCGGTGAACCTGGCGACACCGGGCACGGTCGTGGATGTGCCCGGTGTCGCCAGAGACCAGAGGCCGAGTCAGGCGGTGGCGGCCGAATCCCGGCTGGCGACGGTGCGCTCCCGGCGGATGCGACGTCGTTCGCGCTCGCTGAGCCCGCCCCAGATGCCGAACTTCTCGCCGTTGATCAGGGCGTACTCCAGGCATTCCGAGCGCACGACGCAGCCTCGGCACACCGCCTTGGCCTCCCTGGTCGAGGCCCCCCGCTCGGGGAAGAACAGGTCGGGGTCGACCCCCAGGCAGTTGGCCTGCCACTGCCATGTTCGGTCCCCGAAGTCGAACCTGTGTCCTCGTCGTTGCTCCACGGCCACTCCCCTCACGTCCCCTTTGGTGCCGCCCTTTGACGTGGTTGTAATTACACCGATGTGATCTTGCTCCAAACGTCAGTGGTGGCGCAAGTGCGAATCGGGGAGAATCCGCGCATACGGATCGAAGGCGTGCTAGGGGACATCACCGCCGAGGCGGTCGACGCCATCGTGAACGCCGCCAACTCGTCGCTCCTCGGGGGCGGCGGGGTCGACGGGGCCATCCACCGGGCCGCCGGCCCCGACCTGCTGGCCGCCTGCCGGCTCCTCGGCGGCTGCCCCACCGGCGAGGCCAAGGCCACGCCCGGCTTCCGCCTCCCCGCCCGCTGGGTGATCCACACCGTCGGCCCGGTATGGCGAGGCGGCACCGAGGGCGAGCCCGAGCTGCTCGGCACCTGCTACCGCCGGTCGCTGGAGGTGGCCGACGACCTCGGCGCCCGCTCGGTGGCCTTCCCCGCCATCTCCACCGGCGTCTACGGCTACCCCAAGGCCGACGCCGCAGCCATCGCCGTTGCCACGTTGCGGGCGGCGGCGGCCACCACCCGAGTCGAACTGGTCAGACTCGTCGCCTTCGACCAGTCGACGCTCGACCTCTACGAGGCGCTGCTGTCCTCCGGCTGACGGTCGGCGTCAGGAGTCGCCGGAGCCTTTCGCCGACGGACGAGGCGTTCGGGATGGCGCCGGTCGTCCTCGATCCGCTCGACAAGTGCCCGATTGGCCAAGAACCTCGCCTCCAGCTCTGACATCACCACGGCCGGCGTGAGGACAATTGTTCCGTCTGGTTGCTCGATGGCGAGATAGCGCCGGTGCTCCGGGCGGCCCAGCTTCCCGAGGCTGACCCGCCGCCGGGCATCGAGCTTGATGAGGATTTCGTCCGTATCGGTCTCGACAGTACGGCGTCGATTCGGCTGATCAGGCGGTGCGGCCCCGACCCCGGGTGCCCCGCAGGGCTCGCTTCTGGTCGAGGAAGTCGACCAGGACGTAGCTGCCGAGGTTTTCGGGGGTGGTGAAGAAGATGCGGCCGCGGTTGAGCTTGGCCATGCGCTCGACGAAGGCTTGGAGGTCGGGGGTGGCGTCGAGCATGAACGTGTTGATGCGGATGTTCTCGGCCGTGCAGCGGGCCACCTCGGCCAGCGTCGCCCGCAGCGTCTCCGGCGCCGGCGGGTAGGAGAAGAACGGCTCTCCCCCAGGGAGGATGTGGGCCGTCGGCTCGCCGTCGGTGATCATCAGCACCTGGCGGGTGCCGGGCTGGCGGGACAGCATCTGCCGGGCCAACAACAACGCGTGCTGGATGTTGGTGCCGAAGTTGAAGTCCCACGACACCCGGGGCAGCTCGGCCGGGCGCAGGGTACGGGCCACCTCGCCGAACACGACCAGCCCCAGGAAGTCCCGCGGGTACTGGGTCGAGATGAGTGAGTGGAGGGCGACGGCGACCTTCTTGGCGGCCAGGAAGTTGTCCTTCATGGGCATCGACAGGGATAGGTCCAGCAGGAGGACCGTGCTCGACCGGGTGAGCGTCTCCGTGCGCTCGACCTCGAAGTCGTCCGGCTCCAACGCCACCGGGGTGCCCGACCCGCCCCGGGTGACGGCGTTGCGCAGGGTGCGCTGGATGTCGAGGTTGAAGGGGTCGCCCCACTCGTAGGGCTTGGTGGAGTAGCTCCGCTCGTGCCCGGGGCCTTCCCGTTCCACCTGGTGCCGGCCCACCCGGTCCTTCTCCAGCCCCTGGAACAGGTCGCCCAGGGCGTTGCGCCCGATGGCCCGCAGGCCCCGGGGCGTCAGCTCCAGCCGGCCCTCCCGGTTCTCGATCAACCCGGCCTCCGTCAGCAGGCGGGCCAGCTCGGCCAGGCGCTCCAGGCTGCGAGCGCCGTCGTCGCCCAGGAGGTCGCGGGCCACGTCGAAGTCGACCTCGGCCAGGGCGCCGGGCGACGGGGCCGACGACAGCAGGTGCTCCAGCTGGTCGAGGTTGCCCAGCCGCTCCATGAGGTCGACCGCCTCGCCCATGCCCAGGGGGTCGCGGCCCCGGGTCTGGAACCGCCGCTCCCACCCCTCGCCCGGGAAGGCGCCCTGGAGGTGCTGCTGGAGGCGGTCGACCTGCCAGCGCAGGTCCATGTCGTCGAGGAGCTGGGCCGACAGGGCCGACAGCTGGGCTCGCTGCTCGGGCGACAGCGAGTTGAGGAAGGCCTGCATGGCCGCCATCCGCCGGGCCATCGACTCCAGCAGCTCGTCGAGCGTCTGCGGGTTCTCAGGGAACATGTCGCCGTACCGGGCCATGAAGCCCTCGAAGTCGGGCTCCTCTCCCTTTCCTGCCATGAATTGGGCCCGCTCGTCGAGCATCGCGTTCAGGGCCGACAGCATGTCCTTGAACCGGGCCATCTCCTCCGGCGTGGTGCTCTCCATGGCCCCGCCATCGACTGGAACTGGCTGTCGAGGAGCTGGCGGCGGAGCTCGTCCATCAGCTTCTGGAAGGCCTGGGCCGCGGCCGGCGAGACGAAGTCGTACGCCTCCAGCGCCTTGACCTGTCCGGCCAGGTCGGGAGGCAGGAGGTCGAGCTGCATGCGCCGGTCGGCCATGGCCTGGCCCGTGACGTCCTGGCGGCGGGGGTCGCCCGACTCCCGGGCCTGGCGGTCGAGGTCGTCGACGGCGGCCCGCTCCG
The DNA here is from genome assembly GCA_963836205.1 of uncultured Acidimicrobiia bacterium. Lineage (GTDB taxonomy): Bacteria > Actinomycetota > Acidimicrobiia > Acidimicrobiales > AC-14 > JAXDMK01. The sequence goes on from CAWIIV010000017.1 coordinate 205,326, forward strand.
CCTCCACCACGTCACGGAGCGCCTTGGCGATGTCGTCGTAGACGCCGCCCAGGTCGTGCTTGGCCAGCTCCTCCTTCCGCCGCTGGCGGAGGCGCTCGATCAGCTCCCGCAGGCCGGCCAGGCGGTTGCCGTCGGCGTCGCGCACCCCGTCCTGAAGGAGGCGGCGGAGGGCAGCGTCGAGCTCGCCGTGGTAGAGGAGATCGTCGGTGAGCTCTGCCAAGAGGGTGTCGGCGTCGAGCTCGAAGCCCTGCTGGGTGCCGTCCCACCGGGAGTAGCGGAACGAGCCGGGCATCGGTTACCGGCCCCGGTAGGCGGCCCGGGCGCCGGCGGCGTCCTTGTTCAACCGGCGGGACAGGTGCAGCCCTTCCAACACCAGCTCGACCGCGGCGGCCATCGCCCCGGGAGACTCGGAGCCGGCCAGGGGCAGCGCCGCCGCCCGCAGCGCCGGGAGCTGCGACAACGCCTCCACGTAGGTGGACGACGCCACGTCGTCGCCGGTGTGGAAGATCGTGCCCCCGTCGAACTCGGCCAGCAGCGGCCGGAGGCTCTCAGCCAGGACATGGGCCTTGAACACCGAGAGCACCGCCGCCTTCACCAGACGGTCGAGGACCTCCTCGTCGCCCCCATCGTCGAGCGTCTCCACCTCGACCTTGCCCACGGTCGACGCCGGCACCGCCTCCAGGTCGCATACGCGGGGCACCGCCTCCGACTCGCCCAGCCGCAGCGCCCGGCGGGTGGCGTTGGCCACGACCGTCTCGTAGTTGGCGATCGTGAGCCGGACGGACACGCCCGAGCGCTGGTTGACGTGGGGACTGCGGCGGGCGCCGTGGCTGATGGCGGCCACGATCTCGGCCATGTGGCCCGGCACCTCCACCCGGACGCCGTCGACCTCGAGCGGCCGGGCCTCCTGGGCCACCACCGCCAGCTCGGTGTCGGCGTCGAGGGGGTAGTGGGTGCGGATCTGCGACCCGAAGCGGTCCTTGAGCGGGGTGATGATACGGCCCCGGTTGGTGTAGTCCTCGGGGTTGGCGGAGGCGACGAGGAGGATGTCGAGGGGCAGGCGGATGCGGTAGCCCCGCACCTGCACGTCGCGCTCCTCCAGCACGTTGAGCAGGCCCACCTGGATGCGCTCGGCCAGGTCGGGCAGCTCGTTGATGGCGAACATGCCCCGGTTGGTGCGGGGGACGAGGCCGTAGTGGAGGGTGAGCTCGTCGGACAGGTAGCGGCCCTCGGCCACCTTGATGGGGTCGACCTCGCCGATGAGGTCGGCGATCGACGTGTCGGGCGTGGCCAGCTTCTCGCCGAAGCGGTCGGACCGGTGGACCCATTCGATCGGAGTGTCGTCGTCCTTGTCCCGGACCAGCTCCCTCGCGTGGCGGGAGACGGGCCCGTACGGATCGTCGTTGATCTCCGACCCGGCCACGATCGGCATCCACTCGTCGAGCAGGTCGGTGAGCGAACGGATGATGCGGGTCTTGGCCTGGCCCCGCTCCCCCAGGAAGACGATGTCGTGCCCCGCCAGCAGGGCGTTCTCGAGCTGCGGGAGGACGGTGTCGTCGAAGCCGAGCACCCCTTCCACCATGCGCTGGCCGGCCGCGATCCGGCGGGCGGCGTTGGCCCTGACCTCGTCCTTGACGGTGCGGGACTGCCAGCCTGACTGGCGGAGCTGGCCGAGGGTGGCCGGGCGCGTCGACATCGCCGGTCCAACGTAACCTTCCGGCCGTGAGACGGGGATTCATCTACGCGCTGACCCTCGTCACCGGCGCGGTCCTGGCCGTCAGCGCGGCCCGCTTCGTCGCCTCCCGGGGCGGGGACGACGTGGTGGCCGACACCAGGGTCCCCGTGACCCGCATCCTCCCCGCGGCCGGCCAGTCGTTCGTCACCGGCGAGATCGACTTCCTCTCCGCGGACGACGCCCAGACCACGCCCATCCCCGTCCCCTTCACCCTCACGTCCGTCGACCGGGGCATCGGCAAGGGAACCATCGAGAACGCGCTCGTCGACGGCAAGCGCACCACCATCTTCTGGGGCGGCGGGACCCCGCTGCCCCTGAGCGGCGAGGGCGGTGGGGTCGACGTCAACGGCGCGGTGGTGGAGGTGGGGCCGGCGGGCGTGACGTGGACGATCTCGGGGGGCCGCAAGCTCCTACCCGGCTCCTATTTCGCCGGGGCGCCGGTGGCCGTCGGCATCACCGGCCTGGGCGTGCCCCGCGACTCGGTGTCGTTCACCGCCGACGACCGCACCGTCCTCAACACGACCGCCGGGGTGGCCGTGATCCTCGACCCGCAACGGCTGGAGGTCACCGGCCCGGGACGGGTGTCGGCGCGAGGCAGGCTCACCATCACCGACACGTCCGGCACCCGCACCGCCTCCGCCATCGACTTCGCCGCCGGCCCCTACCGGGTGCTCGTCACCCCCCAAGGCGCCAAGATCGTCCTCGACGCGACCCTCCAAGGGCCACTCACCGCGACCTAGGCGACGCGTCTAGTGAGTGATGACTTGGGCTCTCCCGGCCAGACGATGTCCGTCACCTCGGCCCGAGCCCTCTGGACGTTGTAGCACCACCTGCCGAACTTCCCGGGGACTGGCTCGCCTAGACCGGTGTCTATCGTCGATCGGGTCGAGCACCCAGTCGAAGAGCTGGAGACATTGAGCGCGCGACGGCCGGAACACGCGCATCCAGTCCTCCCGTTGGGCGTCCCACAGCACCGCCAGACTGGATACACGGCGTCGAGACGACTACTGCGAGGGAGGGATTTCCTCGGCGAGTCGCCTACGGACGGCCTCGACCTTCCGGTGAAACTCCGGGTCCTGGAGTCGGCTGGCGAACGTTCGCTCGAGCGGCTCGCAGGCCGCGGCGGACATCGGGTGGCAGTTCGGGCGTGCGGTGGCGGCGGGTTCGTCGTGACGGGAAGGTTCAGCCGAAGGATCCACACTGCTGCTCATCAGGTCCTCCTCGTACCGACGTCGACTCGAACTACATGATATACGCCGACAAGCGTCCACGTGGACCGGCCGGAACGGGGGCCGGGCCGGCAGGTGGGAGTATCAGAGGCGTGGAAGTCCGACGGCACACGTTCGACGCCGTGATCGTGGGCGCAGGGGGGGCGGGGCTGCGGGCGGCCATCGAGACGGCGGGGAAATGCCGGACGGCGGTGCTCACCAAGCTCTACCCGACCCGGTCCCACACGGGCGCGGCCCAGGGCGGGATGTGCGCGGCCCTGGCCAACGTGGAGGAGGACTCGTGGGAGTGGCACGCGTTCGACACGGTCAAGGGCGGTGACTACCTGGTCGACCAGCCTGCGGCCGAGATCATGTGCCGGGAGGCGATCGACGCCGTCATCGAGTTGGAGCACTTCGGCCTGCCCTTCAATCGCACCGAGAAGGGCCTGATCGACCAGCGCCGGTTCGGTGGCCACACCCGCAACCACGGCGAGGCGCCCGTGCGCCGGGCCTGCTTCGCCGCCGACCGCACCGGCCACATGATCCTCCAGACCCTCTACCAGCAGTGCGTGGCCCGGGGCGTGGTCTTCTTCAACGAGTTCCAGGTGCTCGACGTGGCCTTCGTGGACGACGACCCTCGCCGAGGCGTCAGCGGCGTGGTCGCCTACGAGCAGGCCACCGGCGACCTCCACGTCTTCTCCTGCCGGGCCGCCCTCTTCGCCACCGGCGGCTTCGGACGCATGTTCAAGGTCTCGTCCAACGCCCACACCCTCACCGGCGACGGTCCCGGCCTCCTCTTCCGGCGAGGCGTCCCCCTCCAGGACATGGAGTTCTTCCAGTTCCACCCCACCGGCATCTACAAGCTCGGCATCCTCCTTTCGGAGGCGGCTCGGGGCGAGGGCGGACTGCTGCGCAACGCCGAGGGCGAGCGGTTCATGGAGCGATACGCCCCCACGGTGAAGGACCTGGCGCCGAGGGACATGGTGAGCCGGGCCATGCTCACCGAGATCCGCCAGGGGCGGGGCATCGGCCCGGCCAAGGATTACCTCCACCTCGACCTCACCCACCTCCCGCCCGAGCAGATCGACGAGAAGCTGCCCGACATCGCCGAGTTCGTCCGCACCTACCTGGGCATCGAACCCAAGACCGCCCTCATCCCCATCCAGCCGACGGCCCACTACGCCATGGGCGGCATACCGACCAACGTGCAGGCCGAGGTCGTGCTCGACGCCGACGGCACCGTCGCCCCCGGCCTCTACGCCGCCGGCGAGTGCGCCTGCGTGTCGGTCCACGGGGCCAACCGCCTGGGCACCAACTCCCTGCTCGACATCGTGGTCTTCGGCCGGCGAGGCGGAGCCGCCCTGGCCGCGTTCGTCAAGGAAGGCGGCGCCGGCGACGTCCCCGAGGCCGCCACGGGCGTGGAGGACGTGACGGTGGCCGCCATCGGGGGGCTCACGTCGTCGAAGGGCGCCGAGAACGTGGCCGACATCCGCGCCGAGCTCCAGGCGGAGATGACCGACAAGGCGTCCGTCTTCCGCACCGACGAGCTGCTGCGCCAGGCGGGGGCAACCGTGGGCCAGCTGCGGGAGCGGTACCGGTCGGCCCGGATCGACGACAAGGGCAAGGTCTTCAACTTCGACCTCACCGAGGCCCTCGAGCTCGGCTACCTGCTCGACCTGGCCGACGCCCTGGTCTTGGCCGCCCTGGCTCGCACCGAGAGCAGGGGCGCCCACTTCCGCGACGACTTCCCGACCCGGGACGACGCCAACTGGCGCCGCCACAGCCTCACCCACCGCGACCCCAAGACGGGCGCCGTCCGCCTGGGCTACAAGCCCGTGGTCGGGGGTTCCTACCTCCCCATGGAACGGAAATACTGAGGCCGTGGAGCTCACCCTCCGCATCAAGCGGTTCAACCCCGAGGCCGACAGGCGGCCCCACTGGGAGACCTACACCGTCGAGGTCGACGAGTCCGACCGGGTCCTCGACGCCCTCCACCAGATCAAATGGCACGTCGACGGCACCCTCAGCTTCCGCCGGTCCTGCGCCCACGGGGTGTGCGGGTCGGATGCCATGGTCATAAACGGCCAGAACCGGCTGGCGTGCGTCCTCCTCGTGCGGGACGTCGGCTCCGAGATCACTATCGAGCCCATCCGGGGGCTGCCGGTGATCAAGGACCTCGTGGTCGACATGGAGCCGTTCTTCGAGGGCTACCGGTCGGTGCTGCCGGTGCTGACCGCCCACGACGACCCCGGGCCGCGGGAGCGCATCCAGTCCCCCGAGGAACGGGCCCGCTTCGACGACACCACCAAGTGCATCCTGTGCGCGGCCTGCACCACCTCGTGCCCGGTGTTCTGGGCCAACGACACCTACGTGGGGCCGGCCGCCATCGTCAACGCCCACCGCTTCATCTTCGACTCCCGGGACGACGCCGCCGCCAAGCGCCTGGAGATCCTCGACGAGCGCACCGGAATGTGGGGCTGCCGTACCGCCTTCAACTGCACCGATGCCTGTCCCCGGGGCATTAAGGTCACCCAGGCCATCCAGGAGGTCAAGCGGGAAGCGCTCGGCGGCGACGGCTGAGCTTGCGTTTGTACCCCTGTTGAGACGGCGGTAAACCAAATTTCTTCAAGAAAGTTGAAGGATCGGGCGTTCGCGCGCCGAAACTATGTCCTGAGGGGGAACAAGGGGCTGGGCCGGCTGTCCATGATCGACGTGGCGCCGAGGGTCGAGCAACAGGCCCGAAGACGCATGCTCACGACTCCGGCGCGGCCCTCCGCTCCTCCCGCACCCGCCCCGCCCCCGGCGCCCGCGGCGCATCCGGCCGCGGCCCGCCCCAGCCGGCAGTCGACCCGGCAGGTCCGCGCCCTCACCACCCGGCGGCTGACCAAGGGCAACCTGTGCGCGGCGGTGGTCCTGGCCAGCCTGGGCCTGGCCGCGGTGCAGGGCGAGTTCAGTGTCGAGCGGATCTCCGACCAGGGATTCGTCGAGGGACGGGTGGCTCCCCCGTTCGCCGCCCTCGGCCGAGCCACCGACGCCGCGGTGGCCGCCCCCACAGCCCCGTCAGCCCCCGTGGTGGCGGTGAAGGCCATGCCGACGGGCAAGGGGATGTGGATCTACGAGTTCCCCCGCACCGAGGGCGGCAACATGGACGCCATCGTGGCCAAGGCCGTCGCCACCGGCATCACCCACGTCTACCCCCGCATGGGCTCCCACTGGGACGGCTTCAACGCCCGTAAGTACATGGACGCCTTCCTCCCCGTCGCCCACGCCGCCGGGCTCAAGGTCTTCGGGTGGGACTTCCCCCGGCTGGGCGACTCGCTCCCGTCCGACATCGAGCGGGCCCGGACGATGATCACCTACACCAGCCCCAGCGGCGACCGCCTCGACGGGTTCTCGGCCGACATCGAGACGATCAACGAGGGCAGCCACGTGACCGCGGAGGTGGCGTCGGCCTACGGCAGGGCCATCCGGGAGATCGCCGGTCCCGACTTCACCCTCATCGCCACCGTCCCCCGCCCGTCGCCCCGGAACCGGCCCACCTACCCCTACGCCGAGATCGTCGAGAGCTTCGACGCCATCGCCCCCATGATCTACTGGCTCAACCGCCAGCCCGACACCGACGTGGTCGGGGCCATGGACGAGCTGGCCAAGTTCGGCAAGCCCGTCTTCCCGGTGGGCCAGGCCTACGACGGCAAGGCCGAGGGCGGCCGGGCCGGGGTGCCGCCGCCGGAGGAGCTGCAGCGGTTCATGCGGACCTCGTTGGAGAAGGGGGCCGCCGGCGTGTCGTTCTGGTCGTGGCAGGCGGCCAACGGCACCGCCTGGGCCGCCATCCGGGACGCCTGGGAGTTCCGCGGCCCGGGCCAGGCGCCGATCTGAGCCACCCGACGTAAAACGGGTCGGGCTCCTCCAGTCGGGCGGCGGGCGAGCCGATACCCCGCGATGCGGCGGAACAGTATCTGAGCGTCGCGCTCGTACGACCGTCGACCGGTGGCGGCCGATACCGGTGACCGGGACGGTCGGGCATGGTGTCATCGCCGGCGGCTCGGTCCATTCCCTGGCCATGTGACGCCCGCCTACGAGGTGCGCGGTGGGGTCAGCCGCTCGATCCAGCCCACGCCCGACTCGAACCGGCAGAGGACCCGGTCGAGCCGGCTCCGGCGGCCGTCCCCGCCGGGGATGACGACGGGGGCGTGGGCCAGGAGCGTCGGCGGCGACGCCCTCGATGGTGGCCCCCACGACGAGCCCGTCGGCGTCGGTGGCCACGTCGATGTCGGTCGCGCCGCCGGCCCACGACCACGGGTCGGCGCTCCACCAGTCGCGGTCGCCCCACCGGTGGGTGCGCCAGCCGACACCGTCGAGCTCGAGCCGTTCGGCGCCGACCAGCACCTCTCCGTGCACGGTGCACGACTGCTGGTAACCGTCCGCAGCGCCTGGCAGGGCGTGGTCGTCGGCCTCCCATTCCAGATCCATCCCCAGCGCGCAGAGATCGCCCCGCTCCCCGCCGAAGGCCTCCAGGGGGTCGTCGAGCGCCACCCCGAAGGCCTCGAGGCCCACGGTCCAGTGCTCGAGGGCCGTCTCGCAGGTGTGGTCGGCCCACAGGCCCGAGGTCCGCACCTCCAACGAGCGGCCCCGGGGTAGCGGGACGTCGTGGTCGCGGACGAGCACCAGCGGCCGATCGGGACCCACCACTGCGGCCCAGTACCAGGCCCCGCCGTCGCCCGGACGCAGCCCGAGGCGCACGTAGCCGCCGACCGAGCCGTCCCGGGCGGCGAAGTCGAAGCCGTACGACTCCTCCCAGTGCCGGCCCGGCCCCGGTTGGTGACGGCCTTCCTCGGCCCGCTCGGTCATGCACCATGATGGGTCGGATGGCACGGTTCCTGAGCGAGGAGTGGTTCGCCCTGGTCCGGGCCGCGCTCCCGGGCGGCGACGAGGAGGACCACGGCGACGACGGGGGCGGCGGCGGTGTCACTGTCCGTCACCGGGTGACCGAGGGCCCCGACGGCGACGTCGACTACGTGGTGCGGGCCTGCCCCGGGCGGTTCTCGGTCGAACCGGGGCTGGCGGGCCCGGTCGACATAGAGATCATCGAGACCTACGCCAGTGCCGCCGCCATCAGCCAGGGCGTGCTCACCCCGGCCGCCGCCTTCGCCGCCGGCAAGCTCAAGCTGGCGGGCGACGTCGCCCTCCTGGCCGAACGCCAGGGCGACTTCGCCGCCCTCGGCCAGCTGCTCGCCCCGCTGCGGGCCTCGACCACCTACTGAGCGGCCAGTGGCCACCCACTACGAGCTGCTGGGCCTTCCCCCCCACGCTTCCCAGGACGAGATCCGGGCCGCCTACCGCGCCCTCGCCCGCCGCCACCACCCCGACACCCAGTACGACGTCGACGCCGCCGCGGCCGACCGGTCCCGTCAGACCATGGCCGCCCTCAACGCGGCGTGGGCGGTGCTGGGCGACCCTGCCCGCCGCCGGGCCTACGACGCCGAGTTGGGCGGCGGCCGGCTGGGCCCCCGGGCGGCCGGGCCGGTGGGCGCCACCGGCAACGCCAACCGGACGGGCTGGGACTGGAAGCCGTTCAGCGAGTACGACGACGACCCCGAGGACCTCGACGACGAGCCCTACGGCGACCCCCCGCCCCGCCGCCCGGCGGACTCGGTGGTGATGGCCCCGGTGCTGCTCGTCCTCCTCGCCGTCGGCCTGTTCTTCTTCTCGACCATGGTCCAGTCCGCCGGCCTGCGGACGATGGCCATCCTCCTTCTCCCCATCGCGGGCGTCGGCTTCATCGCCGCCCCCCTGTTCGTGATGGTCCGGGGCCGGTCCCGTCCCGACGAGGGCTAGGCCGGTCCCGGGCGGGCCAGGGCGAGGACGTCGATCTGCTTGACGCGCACCGCCTCCGCCGCCGCCCGCAGGTCCTCGAGCTCGTCGGCGGTGAGCGCGACCTCGACCACTTCCCGCACACCTTCCCGGCCCAGGCGAGCAGGAACGCCCAGGTACACGCCCGAGATCCCGTACTGGCCGTCGACCCAGGCCGCCACCGGCATGACCTCGCCGCTGTCGGTGACCACCGCCCGCACCATGGCCTCGGCCGCCGCCGCGGGGGCGTAGTAGGCCGACCCGGTCACCAGCAGGCCCACGATCTCGGCCCCACCGTCCCTCGTCCGCCGAACCAGGTCGTCGACGGCGGCGTCGTCGACCAGCTCCGCCAGCGGCCGTCCGCCGACCGTCACGAGCGACGGCACCGGCACCATGGTGTCGCCGTGGGAGCCGAGGGTGATGGCCTCCACCGCGGAGGGCGACACACCCAGGTGCTCGGCCACGAAGTGCTTGAACCGGGCCGTGTCGAGCATCCCCGCCTGGCCCATGACCCGGTGGCGGGGCAGGCCGGTGACCTCGGCGGCCAGGGCCGTCATCTCGTCGAGAGGGTTGGACACCACGATCAGGACCGTCTCGGGCGACGTCTCCACCAGCCGCAGGGCGACCTCGCCCACGATCCCGGCGTTGACCTCCAGCAGGTCCATCCGGCTCATGCCCGGCTTTCGGGGCAGGCCGGCGGTGATCACGCACACGTCGGACCCGGCCGTCTCCTCGTAGCGGTTGGTGCCCACGATGCGGGTGTCGAAGCCGGCGATCGACCGGCTCTGCATCATGTCGAGGGCCAGGCCCTGGGGTTTGCCCTCCACGATGTCGGTCAGCACGACCTCGTCCGCGTACCCCCTCTCCGCCACCCGCAGGGCGAGGGTGGAGCCGTAGAACCCGGCGCCCACGACCGTCACCTTCACTGCCGCCAGGCCTTTCTGGAGGAAAAGCGACACAGAATGTCGTTTTTCCTCCAGAACCAGGTAGTCACAGCCGGTCCACGATGGCGGCCGCGAACTCCGAGGTCTTCACCTCGGTCGCGCCCTCGGTGAGGCGGGCGAAGTCGTAGGTGACGATGCGGTCGGCAATGGTGGCCTCCAGCGCCCGCACCACGTCGTCGGCCGCCTCCTGCCACCCGAGGTGCTCGAGCATGAGCACGCCCGACAGGAGCAGCGACCCGGGGTTGACCTTGTCCAGGCCCGCGTACTTGGGGGCGGTGCCGTGGGTGGCCTCGAACAGCCCGTGGCCGGTCACGTAGTTGATGTTCCCGCCGGGAGCGATGCCGATGCCCCCCACCTGGGCCGCGAGGGCGTCGGACATGTAGTCGCCGTTGAGGTTGGTGGTGGCGATCACGTCGAACTCGTCGGGGCGGGTGAGGATCTGCTGGAGGAAGATGTCGGCGATCGTGTCCTTGACCAGGATCCTGTCGCCGGGACGGCCGCCACAGTCGTCCCAGCTCACGGCCACGTCGGCGAACTCGTCCCGCACCAGGTCGTAGCCCCACGTGCGGAAGGCGCCCTCGGTGAACTTCTGGATGTTGCCCTTGTGGACCAGCGTCACCGACTTCCGACCCTTGGCCACCGCGTACTGGAGGGCGGCCCGGATCAGGCGCTTCGACCCCGTCACCGACACCGGCTTGATCCCGATCCCCGAGTCGGGACGGATGTCCCAGCCGAACTCCTCCTCGCAGAAGGAGATGAGCCGGGCCACCTCGGGGGTGCCCTCCTGCAGCTCCATGCCCGCGTAGACGTCCTCCGTGTTCTCCCGGAAGTCTCCCGGAAAATCACCATGTCGACCTTCTCCGGGTGCTTCACCGGGGACGGCACGCCCGCGAGCCACCGCACCGGCCGCAGGCAGACGTAGAGGTCGAGGATCTGGCGTAGGGCCACGTTGAGGCTGCGGATGCCGCCGCCGACGGGCGTGGTCAGCGGCCCCTTGATCCCCACGATGTGCTCGGCGAAGGCGGTGACGGTGGCGTCGGGCAGCCACGACCCGGTCTCGTCGAACGCGGTCTGGCCGGCCAGCACCTCCATCCACTCGATGCGCCGGCCGCCGCCCCGCTTGGCGACGGCCGCGTCGAGCACGAGCTGGGTCGCGGGCCAGATGTCGACCCCGATCCCGTCGCCCCGGATGAACGGGAGGATCGGCTCGTCGGGGACCTGGAGCGTGCCGTCTGCTGCGACTGAGATGCGATCGGCCATAGACGGGTGAGCCTAGGACGCCGCTGATCTAATCGGCCGACCATCCACCACCGGCCGACTCCGGCACCCGAGACTTGGTCATGGGGATCGGGGCTGCGGTCAAGCAGGGCCAGTTCGAGGACTCGGCGGTGGTGCTGGGCGAGCGGTTGGCCCCGGGTTCGATCTATCGGCTGCTGGCCGACGAGGGCCACGTCCTTTTCCCGGACACCTACTTCGCCGACCTGTTCAAGGACACCCCCCGGGGACGTCCCAGCATCCCCGCCCGCACGGTGGCCACGGTGATGCTGCTGCAGAGCTTCGAAGGCCTGTCTGATCGGGAGGCGTGCGACCACCTTGTCTTTGACTTGCGTTGGCAGGCGGCGGCGGGCCTGACGACCAGGGCCGAGTCGTTCCACCCCACGGTGCTGGTGGGCATGCGCAACCGTCTGCGGCGCTCCGATCGTCGCTATCGCCTCCACGAGGACACCCTCGTCCCGGCCCGGGCCGCGGGGGTGCTCAAGGACCGGGCCCGGGTGCTGGACTCGACCGCCCTCTACGACTCGGTGGCCACCCAGGACACCGTGACCCAGCTGCGCTCTGCCATCCGCAAGGTGCTCTCGGTCGTCGGTCCCCTGGCTGTGCTCGTGCGGGCGGCCCTGGCTCGTGACGACGACTACGCCTCGATCGGCAAGCCGCCCTGTGACTGGGACGACGCCGCCGCCCGCGAAGCCCTGGTCGATGCCCTGGTCAAAGACGCCTTGGCCGCCCTGGCCGTGCTCGACGGCCACAGCCTGGAGGGGCCAGCAGCCGAGGCGGCGGCGCTGCTGGCCCGGGTGGCGGGACAGGACGTGGCCGAGGGCGACGACGGGGTGTTCCGCATCGTGCGGGGCACAGCCGCCGACCGCATCATCTCCACCGTCGACCCCGAGGCCCGCCACGGCCACAAGAGCCGCAGCCGCCACATCGACGGCTACAAGACCCACCTGTCCGTCGACCCCGACTCCGAGATCATCGCCGCCGCCACCGTCACCCCGGCCAACACCGCGGACCGGGACGCCGTCGAGGAGCTGCTGGAGGAGCCGGGACCCGATGCGCAGGCGAGCACCGACCCCGGCTCCAAGCCGGCAGTGGTGGGCGACTCGGCCTACGCCGATGGGGCCACGCTCGCCGCCCTGGCCGAGGCTGGGCGGGAGGTCCTGTCCAAGGTCCCCCCCGCCCGCAACATGACCGGAGGCTTCTCCAAGGACCGCTTCGCCATCGACCTCGACAGCCGCACTGTCACCTGCCCCGCGGGCCAGATCGTGCCCATTGTCCTGGGCCTGCGCGGTGGCCGGGCCAGCTTCGGCCCCCACTGCGGGGACTGTCCTCTGCGGGCCGATTGCACCGCCTCGGCCAAGGGCCGCTCGATCACCATCCACCGCCACGAGGACGCCCTCCAGCGGGCCAAGGCGGCCCAGCGCAGCGAGGAGTGGAAGGCCCGCTACCGGGCCGACCGCCCGATCGTGGAGCGCAGGATCTCCCACTTCACCCGCCGGGCCTGGGGCGGGCGCAAGGCCCGCACCCGGGGCGTGGATCGCATCCGCATCGATGTCGCCACCCGGGCCGGCGTCTTGAACTGGGCCCGCCTCGCCGTTCTCGGGCTGCGCTCGACGCCGACCGGCTGGGCCGTCGCCTGATCCGGACGAATGAGGCTCCTATCGGGCACCGGAGAGCCCCGAACCGCCCCTGTGGCGCTCCCCGGTGCCTCCAGCGACGACGGTGACCGCAGGTTGTCCTCGAGAGGACATCCCCCGCTTCCACCGCAGCCGCCCTCCGTGGAAGCCCGTCGGACGCCCGACGGGTCTTTAGAACAGCACCCTCCTAGGGCGGGCGGCCCAGCCGACCCGTCAGACGTCGAGCCTCCGGCGGCGGGCGGCGGCGTCGACCGCGTTGCGCAGGAGCATGGCGACCGTGGTCGGCCCGACTCCACCCAGGCGGGGGGTGACCCAGCCCGCGACCTCGGCCACCGACTCGTCGACATCGCTCACCAGCCGCTTTCCGGCCCACGAGATGCCCCCGCCGACGACGGCCGCGCCCGGTCGAACGTCGCCCGGACCGATCATGTTGGGCACGCCGGCCGCCCCCACCACGATGTCGGCCTCGCGGGTGTAGTCGGCCCAGTCGGGCACACCCGTGTGGACGACGGTGACGGCCGCGTTGGCCCCCGGCCGCTTGAGCGACAGGAGCATGGCCAGGGGCCGTCCGAGGGTGGGACCCCGGCCCACGATCACCACGTGCCGTCCCGCCACCGGCACCTGGTAGTGGCCCAGGAGGGCCTGGATGCCCGCCGGGGTGCACGGCACCGGCCCGTCGACCCCGAGCGCCAGCCGGCCCAGGTTGGACGGGTGGAGGCCGTCGGCGTCCTTGTCGGGGTCCATGGCGGCCAGGGCGGCGTTGAAGTCGAGGCCGGCGGGCACCGGGTTCTGGATGAGGAAGGCGTCGACCGCGTCGTCGTCGTTGAACGCCTCCACCGCCGCCAGCAGCTCGGCCTGGGACGCGGTCGCCGGCAGCTGCACGTTGAACGACCGAATGCCCGTGGCCTCGCTGGCCTCGTGCTTCTTGCGGATGTAGCCGGAGCTGGCGGGGTCGTCGCCGACGAGAATCGTGCCCAGGCCGACGGTGACGCCCGCGTCGGCCAGGGCCGCCACCCGGCGCGTCACCTCTGCCGTCACCGCCTCCACGACCGGCGCGCCGGCCATGATCACGGCCGCCATCAGTGGCGAAATTGGCGCTCGCCGGTGATCACCATGGCCATGCCGTGGGCGTCGGCCGCGGCTACCGCGGCGGCGTCGCGGATGCTCCCCCCCGGCTGCACCACCACGGCGACACCGGACGCGGCCGCCACCTCGACGCCGTCGGGGAACGGGTAGAAGCCGTCGGTGGCGCTGGCCCCGCCCTTGGCCCGGTCGCCGGCCTTGCGCAGGGCCACCTCGGCCGCGTCGACCCGGCTCTGCTGGCCGGCGCCGATGCCCACCGCCTGGCCGCCCCGCACCAGCACGACCGCGTTGGACTTGGTGTGGCCGCACAGCCGCCACGCCAGCTCGGCGTCGACCCACTGGTCGTCGGTGGGCCTGGCCTCGCTGACGACCCGCCACGTCGAGCGGTCGGCCACGAACCGGTTCGGCTCCTGGACGAGGAATCCGCCCGCGAAAGCCCGGAGGTGGAGGGCGTCGAGGGTGGGCGCGGGCGCCGACAGCAGCCGGGTGTTCTTGCGCTTCCTGGCCAGGCGCTCGACGGTGCCGGGCTCGTAGGAGGGGGCGATGACGACGTCGGCCTGGGCCGCCTGCTCCATCGCCGCCACCGTGGCCTCGTCAACGGGACGGTTGAGGGCGACGATCCCCCCGAAGGCCGACGTGGGGTCGCCCTCGAACGCCAGCTGGTAGGCGGTGGCCAGGTCGTCCGCCACCGCCGCCCCGCACGGGTTGGCGTGCTTGATGATCGCCACTGCCGGCCGCTCGCCCAGGTCGTGGACGAGGAGCCAGGCGGCCTCCGCGTCGCACAGGTTGAGGTACGACAGCGCCATCCCCCCGTGCTGCGCGACACCGTCCCACCAGCCCGAACGCCCCACGGTGCGGTAACGGGACGCCTTTTGGTGGGGGTTCTCGCCGTAGCGGAGGTCGTCGGCCTTCTCCAGGGCGAGGTGGAGGGTGGGGGGGAGGACGCCGACGTCACCGTCGCCCTCGTCGAACCACCCGGTGATAGCGGCGTCGTAGGCGGCGGTGGAGGCGAACGCCTTGCGCGCCAGGCGCCGGCGGGTGCCGTCGGACAGGCTGCCCGCGGCCCGCAGCTCCTCGAGCACGCCGTCGTAGTCGGACGGGTCGACCACCACTCCTACCGAGGCGTGGTTCTTGGCCGCCGCCCGCACCATGGTGGGCCCGCCCACGTCGATCATCTCCACCGACGGCTGCTGGCGGAAGGGGTAGAGGTTGCAGACGACGAGGTCGATGAGGGCGATGCCGCGGGCCTCGACGTCGGCCATGTGGTCGGGCTTCGACCGGTCGGCCAGGATGCCGCCGGCGATGGCGGGGTGGAGCGTCTTGACCCGTCCCCCGAGCATCTCGGGGGCGCCGGTGACCTCGGCCACCTCGGTGCAGGCGATCCCGGCCTCGGTGAGGGCGCCCGCCGTCCCCCCACTCGAGAGCAGCTCCCAGCCCAGGTCGGACAGGCCCCGGGCCAAGTCCAACAGCCCCGCCTTGTCGTAGACGGAGACCAGCGCTCTCATCGATTGCGCGCCCGTCCGGCCCTCACGATCGGGCACCGTACCAGCCCCTTTCCATCCGCCGGACGGCGTGCTCTACTACGGGCACTTCTCGGCCAAGGGGGACCGCATGGACTTCAAGAAGTTGACGCAGGGCGAGCGAATCGTGCTCGTCGCGGGGTTGCTGCTCATCATCGACCTCCTCTTCCTGCCGTGGCACCACATCGACCTGGGCGTCTTGGGCAGCGCCGACCGTAAGGGAGTCCAGTCGCCGAACTCGTTCTACGGCGTGCTCGCCCTCCTGCTCGCCATCGTGATGGTCGGCCAGATCGCGGCCACCAAGCTCGCCAACGCCAAGCTTCCCGCCCTGCCGATCGGCTGGGGCCAGGTCCACATGATCGCCGGCATCGCCATCCTCGTCCTGCTGCTTCTCAAGCTGGTCGTCGAAACCGACTTCCTCGGCTTCGGCGCCTACCTGGGCATCCTGCTGGCGGCCGCGATCGCCTTCGGCGGGTTCTCCATCAACAAGGAGAGCACCAGCCGCACGTTCTGAGGACGACGGACTAGCGGCCGAGGACCTCGGCGGTGCGACGACCCAGCTCGGTGGGATCTCGCACCACCGAGGCCCCCGCCGCTTCGAGGGCGGCGATCTTGGCCGCGGCCCCTCCTGACGAGCCCGACACGATGGCCCCGGCGTGGCCCATCTTCCGGCCCGGAGGAGCGGTAACGCCGGCCACGTAGGCGATGACGGGCGTCGACATCTCGGAGCCGATGAAGGCCGCCGCCGCCTCCTCGTCCGACCCGCCGATCTCGCCGATGAGGATGACCGCGCCCGTGTCGGGGTCGTCCTCGAACAGGCGCAGGCAGTCGATGAAGCCCGTACCGGGGACGGGGTCGCCGCCGATGCCGATGCAGGTGGTCTGGCCGATGCCCTGGCGGGTGAGCTCGTAAAGCGCCTGGTAGGTGAGCGTGCCCGACCGCGACACCACGCCCACCGGGCCCCCGCCGAGGCCGATCTCGGGGGGGATGATCCCGATGTTGCACCGTCCGGGGGTGATCACGCCCGGGCAGTTGGGGCCGAGCAGGCGGGTGCCGGGGGCGTGGTGGCGCAGGTGGCTCACCACCCGGGCCTCGTCGTGAAGGGGGATGCCCTCGGTGATGCACACCACCAGGGCGATGCCGGCGTCGGCCGACTCGATCACCGCCGCCGCCGCGAACCGGGCCGGGACGAGGACGAGGCTGGCGTCGGCGCCGGTGGCCGCCACCGCCTCGGCCACGGTGTCGAACACGGGGATGCCGTCGACGTCGGACCCGCCCTTGCCCGGGGTGACGCCGGCCACCACCTGGGTGCCGTAGGCCCGGTTCCGCAGCCCGTGGAACCGCCCCTGACTCCCGGTGAGTCCCTGCACCAACACCCGGGTGGTCTCGTCGACGAGCACGCTCACCGGACGCCCCGCCCGACCCAATGCGAACCGGTGACGGAAAAGGTCGTGTGGCGACCGAAAACGTCACCGGTTGCGAGGCCGCCGCCGCCCGCCCCGTGCGAACCGGTGACAGAAAGGGTCGTGTGGCGAGCGAAAGCGTCACCGGTTCGCACGTGAGGGGTGGTCACGACGATCGTGCCTCGGCCAGGGCGACCGCGGTGCGGGCGGCCTCGGACATGGTGGGCTCCGACCGGAGGGAGTCGGACAGGTGGCCGGCGAGGATGGCGCGGCCCTCCTCGGCGTTGGTGCCGTCGAGCCGGACGACGATGGGGGGGCCGATGGCGGCCACCGCCAGCGCCTGGAGGATGCCGTTGGCGACCTCGTCGCAGCGGGTGATCCCGCCGAAGATGTTGACCAGGATGGCGCCCACCTTCTCGTCGCTCGCGACCACGTCGAGGGCAGCGGCGATGACCTCGGCGCTCGCCCCGCCGCCCACGTCGAGGAAGTTGGCCGCCGATCCGCCCGCCTGGCTGACGACGTCGAGGGTGGCCATCACCAGACCGGCCCCGTTGCCGATGATCCCGACGGTGCCGTCGAGGCCGACGTAGTTGAGCCCCTTCTCCCGGGCCCGCCGCTCCCGGGGGTCGAGCTCCTCCGACGCCCGCCACTCGGCCCACTCGGGGTGGCGGAAGGCGGCGTTGTCGTCGAGCGTCACCTTGGCGTCGAGCGCGACCACGTCGCCGGCACCGGTGAGGACGAGGGGGTTGATCTCGATCAGGTCGGCGTCGGCGGCCACGTAGGCCGCGAACAGCGTCGGCAGCAGCGCGGCCACCCCGGCGGCCGCCACACCGTCGAGCCCGGCCCGGGCGACGAGATCGCGAGCGGCGTCGACGCTCAGGCCGTCGATGGGATCGACGTGGATGCGGGCCACCGCCTGGGGGTCACGGTGGGCGACCTCCTCGATGTCGACGCCGCCCTGGGCCGACAGCAGGCCCAGGTGGAGGCGGGCGGCGCGGTCGAAGGTGAAGCTGGCGTAATACTCGGCGGCGATGTCGCAGGCGGGCTCGACCAGGACGACGCCGACGGTGTGACCCTTGATGTCGAGGCCGAGGATCGCCTCTCCGGCGGCGGCCGCGGCGGCGGCGTCGCCCACCACCTTCACCCCGCCCGCCTTCCCCCGTCCGCCGATCCGCACCTGGGCCTTGACCACCGCCGGGTACCCGTGGGCGTCGGCGGCGGCGACCACCTCGTCGACGGTGCGGGCCACGGTGCCGCTCGACGCGGGCACGCCGGCCGCGGCCAACAGCTGCTTGCCCTGGTACTCGAGGAGGTCCATCAGCCGGCGGCCCGCCCGGCCTGCCCGGCCTGCCCGGCCGGCCGCGGGCCCCCGGCGGCGGCCCGGCCGTCGAGCTCGGCCCGCAGCCAGCCGGAGATGGTCGCCAACCGGGTGCCCGGTCCGAAGAGGGCGGCCACGCCCGCGGCCCGCAGCCGGTCGGCGTCGGCCGGCGGGATGATCCCCCCGCCGAACACCACCACCTCGCCCGCGCCTTGCTCCTCGAGGGCGGCCAGCAGGCGGGGGAAGTGCACCAGGTGGGCGCCGGTGAGCGTCGACAGCCCCACCGCGTCGGCCTCCACCCGCACCGCCAGGTCGGCCACCTGCTCCGGCGTCTGGCGCAGGCCGGCGTAGACGACGTCGAACCCGTACCCCTGCAAGGCCCGCACGACGACCTTGGCCCCACGGTCGTGGCCGTCGAGGCCGGGCTTGGCCACCACGACCCGGTAGGGGCGCTCCATGGACGCATACTAGGAGCGTGGCCCCGCCTCTCCCTCCGGGGCGCCCCATCCAGCGGACGCCGAGGGGCATGACCGTCGTGCTCACCGGCATCGCCGGAGTCCTCGGCGGCATCCTCGTCTTCGTGATCGTCGCCAATCTCGTCGGCTCCCGGGCCGACACGGCCGACTCGCCCGCGGCCACGTTCGACGTCGGCTCGGCGGACGACAGGGCCCGCACCATCGCCGAGGGTGGTCCCATCCTCTTCCAGGACCTGCTCAACCGCTCCCGCGACATCTACGTCCAGCACCTGGGGGGCGTCGACTGGCGGGCGTTCGAGGCCCACGCCCCCGGCGCCGGCCGCCGGTGCTTCCTAGAGTGGCGAGCGGCCACCCGCCAGTTCGTCGACGCGTGCGACGGCCGGACCTTCCCGGCCGACGGCACCGGCCTGGTCTCCTACCCGGCCATGATCGACGAGCGGAATCACGTGGTCGTCGACCTCCGCACACCGGCCACCACCACCGTCCCGACGACCACCACCACCACCTCGACATCGACGCCCGAGCCGCCGACGACGGCCGCCCCGGAGCCGGCCCCACCCGCCTGAGCACCGACGACCGCCGGTGGTGGTAGCACCACTTCGTCCCCGCGACCCTTGCACCGGCCCCCCAGGCGGTGGTTTGCTCCCCCTGTGGCCCCGACGCGCCGACCGAGCGTGGCTCTTCTCGCCCTGGTCCTCTCCCTGGCCCTGGTAGCAGTCGGCTGCGCGTCGTCCGAGGCGCCCATGCCCACCACCCTGCGCGTGCTCATGACCGACGACTGGGTGACGGCGCCGTTCCTCCAGGCGGTCCGCGACTTTGAGCGCCTCCACGACGACGTCCGGGTGGTAGTGGAGAAGGGCCCCATCCGCCTCCAGACCGACACCGTCCGGGCCGGCATCAGCGCCGGCAGCCCGCCCGACGTCGTCCAGGGACACGCCTTCTCCGCCGCCAGCCAGGGCTTGGCCCAGGCGGTCGACGACCTGTGGGCGACGAGCCTGGTGGCGGACGAGTTCTTCCCCGGCGCGGTGGAGGACGTCACCTGGAACGGGAAGAAGTACGGCGTCCCCCTCGACACCAACGCCATGGTCCTCATGTACAACGTCGACCACTTCCGCCAGGCGGGCCTGCCCGATCCGCAGCCGTCGATGTCGATGGAGGAGTTCGCCCGCACCGCGGCCGCCCTGTCGACCCCCGACGGCACCCGCCGGGGGCTGGCCATCCCCACCAGCGGGTGGTGGACCTACGGATGGATCAAGGCCAACGGGGGCGAGGTGGTCCAGGTGGGCGAGGACGGCAGGGCGACCGTCACCCTCGACGCCCCGCCCGTCGTCAACGCCCTCGGCTTCCTCTCCGGGCTCATCAACGCCCGCGACGCCTTCCCGCCCCGAGGGTCCGACGCCCACTCGGAGGACGCCTTCGCCCTGTTCGCGTCCGGCGTGGCGTCGATGCACACCAGCGGGTCGTGGGACGTCGCCACCATCAACAACAACCGCATCAGGATCAACTACGGCACCACCCTGATGCCCGCCGCCCTCGGCGGGGGCACCGCGCTGGGCGGCAGCAGCACGTGGGTGCCAGTGGGCTCCAAGCATCGGGAGCTGGCGTTCGAGTTCATGACCCACCTGGCGGCCGACCGCTACGCCCTCCGCTTCGCGGACGAGGAGGGCCGGCTGCCGGTTCGGCTCCGGGTGTTCGAGAACGACTTGTTCCAGAACCGTGACATGCGGGTCTTCCAGGAACAGCTCAAGACCGCCCATCCCCAGCTCCTGAGCGCGTTCCCCGCCTCGTCCGACGCCTACGACAACGCCATCGACAGCATCCTGCGGACGAACGGCCGCGACCCCGCCACCGCCCTGGCCGAAGCCCAGGCGCTGGCCGCGGCCAGCCTGGCGACGGGGGGGTCCAGCCAGGCGGCGATGGCAGCCGGCCCTCCGTCGTGACCGACGCGGGCGCCCCGACTGTCCGGGGCTCCCCCCGCATCGTGCGGGCCCATACGTCGATCCTCTACAAGGTGGTCGGCGTCCTCGTCGTCACCCTGGTGGTGTCGAGCATCCTCACCGCCTTCGTCGCCTCCCGGCTGACCAGCAACGCCCTCGACGGCCAGACCGAGGGCATCGCCACCAGCCAGCTCAACGTGCTCAAGCAGGCCTTCGACACCCGCGGCAAGCAACTGGTCGCCACCATGCGGAACCTGGCCGACACGGTGAACAACAAGGGCCTGGCGGCCCCGTCGGAGCGGGTCAACCTGATCTCGGAGATGACCCAGGCCAAGACGAACTTCCACATCGAGATCATCCGCCTGCTCGATTACAACGGCGCCGAGCTGATCGAGCCGGTCGGCATCGGGGCGGCGCTGGACGGGTCGATCCTCACCGGCTCGTCTCCCATCATCGAGCCCGCCAGCCGGCTCCTCAAGACCAGGGACGGCATCTACGTCCAGGCGGTGGCGGTCCCCCTGGGCGGCCCCGAGCGGCCCTTGCTGGTGGGCGCCTTCCCGTTCGACGAGAACTTCTCCTTCGAGCTCCGCAACCAGATCCTCGACGACGTCCTGGTGGTGGCATCGGGCAGGGTGGTGGGGACGACCCTGGCCAGGGACTCCAACGTCCCGCCGGGGCAGAGCGACGACGGCGACCTGCCCACCAAGCCCACCGTGGTGCGCCTGG
This sequence comes from uncultured Acidimicrobiia bacterium, assembly GCA_963836205.1. Classification (GTDB taxonomy): domain Bacteria; phylum Actinomycetota; class Acidimicrobiia; order Acidimicrobiales; family AC-14; genus JAXDMK01. Next base: position 226,438 of record CAWIIV010000017.1, read on the forward strand.
AGGGTCAGACCAGCCTCATCGCCTATGTCCCCGTCGGCGTGAATGCCGACGACCCCGTCGGCGGTGCCCTGGGAGTGGTGCTCACCAACCCCATCGCACCCCTCCAACGGTCCCTCGACGACACCCGGCTGCTGGCCAGCGTGCTCCTCACCCTGGTCGCGCTGGGCCTGGGTTGGGTGCTTTTTCGGGCCCTCATCCGGCCCCTGGTGGTCCTGGCCGGCACCGCCGGACGGGTGGCCGGGGGCGACGCCGACGCCACCTTCGTCCGCCGCGGCAACGACGAGATCGGCATGCTGGCCCGGTCGCTCGAGCACATGCGCCTGGAGCTCAAGGCCCGCCTCGACCTCATCGCCCGCCAGGCGACCGACCTCCAGGAGAGCTCGCAGCGGATCGTGGCCGCCGAGGACGAGGAGCGCCAGCGGCTGTCCCGCGACCTCCACGACGGGATCCAGCAGCAGCTCGTCGTCCTCCGCATGCAGGTGGGAATGCTCCAGGACGGGATCGGTCCCGACGGCGGCGACCCGGTCCGGGCCTACGACGCCCTGGGCGCCGAGCTCGACCGGGTCATCGAGCAGCTGCGGGAGGTCACCCACAACCTCTACCCGTCGATCCTCGTCGACCGGGGCCTCACGTCCGCCCTCCACAGCTACGTGGGCCGGCTGCCGCTGTCCACCGTCGTCACGTGCGAGCCGGAGAACTTCCCCCGCCTGTCCCCCGAGATCGAGAGTGGGGCCTACTTCCTGCTGGGCGAGGCCGTCACCAACGCCCTCAAGCACGCCCGGGCGACGAGGATCGACATCGGCCTGCGCCTGGCCGAAGGCTGGCTGGACGTGACGATCGCCGACGACGGGGTCGGCTTCGACCGCGACCAGGGCCGGCCCCGGGGCGGCCTCCTGCACATGGAGGACCGGGTGCGGTCGTTCGGCGGACACCTCACCATCTCGTCCACGCCTGGCGGGGGGACCAAAGTGGTCGCCACCTTCCCCGAGCGGGTGGGGATCGACGCCACCACGGCCACGCCCGCCGGCTGACCGGCTGACCTGGTCTGGTCTAGTTCGGTCGCGGTAACCTGGCGCGGTGGCCCGGATCGTGAACATCACCGAGGCGAAGGCGCAGCTGTCACGGCTCGTTCAGGAGGTCGAGGGAGGTGGCCGGGTGGTGATCGGGAGAGCCGGGCGCCCGGTGGCGATGCTCGTCGGATACTCCGTCGACCCCGGTCCTCGTCGGCTCGGGGCCTGGCGCGACGCCGATGTCCGGATTGCCGACGACTTCGACGACCCCCTGCCCGACGACCTCCAAGGGGCATTCGAAGGAGGGCTCTGAATGCGGCTCCTCCTCGACACCCATGTCCTGCTGTGGGCCCTCACCGCCGACTCACGCCTGCGTCCGGCGGTGCGCGATCTGATCATCGACGGAACCACCGAGGTGCTTGTGAGCGCCGCCAGCGCCTGGGAGATCACGATCAAACGGGCCATCGGGAAGCTCGGGTCGCCTGACGACCTTCCCGCCCAGCTCGTTGCCGCTCGATTCGACGAGCTTCCTGTGACGGTCGAGCATGCGGTCGCTGTCCTCGACCTGCCCGACCACCACCGTGACCCCTTCGACCGGATGCTCGTCGCCCAGGCCCGGGTGGAGGGTCTGACTCTTGTGACCCACGATTCCAACCTCAGTCGCTACGACGTCGCCGTGCTGGAAACCTGATTTCGACCGGAGTGGTTCGGGCGAGGTGTGGTCGACGCGACCGACCGGCCGGGTTGCCACGTCCGCGCCCGCCGCACGCCCATGTCTCCAGGACGCGGCCGCGCCCGGGCCGGATCCCGTGCGCGCCCGCCGCCTAATCCACGCTGCGTTGGAGGAAGAACAGCACCGCCGCCACCCGGTGGTTGATGTCGAGCTCCTCGCTCAGGCCCAGCTTCCGGAAGATGGAGTTGATGTGCTTCTCCACCGCCCGCTCCGACAGGTAGAGGCCGGCGGCGATGGCGGCGTTGGTGCGGCCGGTGGCCATCTGGGTGAGGACCTCGTGCTCCCGCTCGGTGAGCCCGTGCAGACGCGACCGCGACCGGCGCCGTTGGGCCTCCATGAGGGCGTCGACCACCTTGGGGTCGAGGATCGAGCCCCCCTGGGCCACCTCCCGGATGGCCTCGGCCAGCTGGGCCGGCCGCCCCAGCCGCTCCTTGAGCAGGTAGGCCAGGCTGTTCGACCCGTGCCGCAGCAGCTCCAGGGCGTATTCCGGGTCGGCGTACTGCGACAGGATCACCACCCCGATGTGGGGATACTTCTCCCGCACGTGGTGGGCGGCCTCGATGCCCTCGGCCCGGTGGGTGGGCGGCATCTTGATGTCGAGGACGATCACGTCGGGCGTGGTCTCCTCGATGACCACCATCAGCTCCTGGGGGTCGCCGGCCAGGCCGACCACCTCGATCCCGGGCACCGCCGACAGGACGCTGCGCGCCCCTTCCCGGACGAGGTACTCGTCGTCGGCGATGACGACCCGGTACGTGGTTGGACCCGCCACCGCGCCAGTCTGGCACCTGCGAGCGCCCGAGGGGTGCTAGCACCCCCCCCGCAAGAGGCCGGCCATCACCATTTCCCCGGGGGGTCGGGATGTGAGGGAATACGCCCATGCCGGACCAGGCCGCAGTCCTCACCCTCGCTTCCCCCCCGGCGAACGTGGAATGCCCTGGTCCCGGTCCCGATACGGACGCTGGCGCGCGGGTGATCCCCCTCGACACCCGCCGCCGGCGACCGTCCGCCGAAGCGGTGATGGCCTCCCGGGCGTGCCACCCGGCCCAGCTGTGGGCCGAACGAACGGCGCTGCTCGCGACTCCTTCCTGAGTCTCAGGCCTTCTTGAGGGGGGCCCAGGCCAGCAGCAGGCGCTTCTCCCCCACGCTGGGGAACCGCACCACCGCCTCCGCCTTGTCGTCGGACCCGATGATCTCCAGCACCACGCCCTCCCCCCACTTGGCGTGGACCACATCGTCGCCCACCCGGATGCCCAGCCGCTCCGCGCCCGACGTGCGGGCCGGGGTGGCTGCCGGCCGGCTGGCGGCGTCGACCATGCGCTCCCGGTTGGCCCGGTAGCCGCCCCCCGCGCCGAGCTCGCCGCCCCCGCCCCGGCGGCCGCTACGGCTGCCCTCGATGACGTCGGTGAGGTGGCCCGGGATCTCCTTGAGGAAGCGGCTGGGCGGGTTGTACTGGGTCGACCCGAACAGCATCCGGCTCCAGGCGTGGGACAGGTACAGCCGGCGCCGGGCCCGGGTGATGCCGACGTAGCAGAGCCGCCGCTCCTCCTCCAGCTCGGCCGGCTCGCCCAGCGACCGCAGGTGGGGGAAGACCCCGTCCTCCAGGCCGATCATGAACACCCCGTCGAACTCCAGCCCCTTGGCCGTGTGGAGCGTCATCAGCACAACCGACGACTCGTCGGGGTCGAGCTCGTCGGAGTCGGCCACCAGGCTCACCCCCTCCAGGAACTCGGAGATGCCCCCGGGCCGGCCCTCCTCCGCGGCCTCGTCCTCGAACTCGCGGGCGAAGCCCACCAGCTCGGCCAGGTTCTCCAGGCGGCCCTCGGCCTCGATGGAGCGCTCCGACTCCAGTTCGGCCCGGTAGCCGGTGATCCGCAGCACCGCCTCCAGCGTCCCCGCCGGGCCCCGCCCCTCGGCCCGCAACTCGTCGAGCAGGCCCACCAGCTCCCGGATGCCGGCCAGCGCCCGCCCGCTGACGCCCGCCTCCTCGGCCTTGGCCAGGGCGTCGACCAGGGGCCGGCCCTGGGCCGCGGCCCATGCCTCCAGGCGGGCGATGCTGGTGTCGCCCACGCCCCGCTTGGGGACGTTGACGATGCGCCGAAGCGACACCTCGTCGGTGGGGTTGACGACCGCCCGCAGGTAGGCAAGGGCGTCCTTCACCTCCCGGCGCTCGTAGAAGCGGGTGCCGCCCACCACCTTGTAGGGGATGTTGAGGCGGACCAGGTGCTCCTCCAGCACCCGGCTCTGGGCGTTGGTGCGGTAGAAGACGGCCATGTCGGACCACCGCCAGCCATCCGACCCGTGCAGCCGGAGCATCTCCCGGCCCGCCCACGCGGCCTCGTCGGCCTCGTCCTCGGCGAAGTAGCGCTGGATGAGCTCGCCGCCGATCTGTTCGGTCCACAGGGCCTTGGGCTTGCGCTCGAGGTTGTTGGCGATCACCGAGTTGGCCGCGTCGAGGATGGTCTGGGTCGACCGGTAGTTCTGCTCGAGGACGATCATGGTGGCGTCGGGGAACGAGTCCTCGAACTCCAGGATGTTCCGGATGTCGGCGCCGCGAAACTTGTAGACGCTGTTGTGGACGAGGACGCCGTCGGCCACATAGGTGTGGGTGGGCTCGACCTGGAGGTCGTAGACGGGGCCGTCGTAGTGCTCGACGTCGACCGCGTCGACCCGGGCCGGCGTGAGGACGCCGTCGCGCTCGACGAGAACAGTCATGCCCACCCGTAGGTGCGACAGGGGGACGAAGTCGCAGATCTCGTCGCCGACCGCCGCCCGCCGGTGGATGCCGATGCCCGCCGCCGACGACGCCGCTCGGGCCAGCGCCAGCGCCTCCAGGTAGCTCTTCCGGCTCGTCTCGAAGCGGACCGAGGCCGTCTTGGCCGGACGGATCTGGAACCCGGCTGCGGTGAGCCGGTCGGCCAGGTCGAGCCGGTTGGTCGACCACTGGACCCGGTGGTACGGGAACGCCCCCCGCCGATCGGAGAACATGGTGAGGTTGAGGCACTGCCGGTTGCGGCCGTTCTGGGGCCGATGGTGGGGGAAGTCGGGGTGCAGGTCGAGGTCGTCCATCAGCCGCTTGGCCCGGCTGGCAGTGTCGAGGCTGAGGTAGAGCTGCTCGAGCAGGTCGTCGCTCATCGCCAGCTCCCGTCCGAGCCCGTGGAAGCACTGCGTGGGCAGCCCGTACTCCGCCGCGTAGTAGGCCTCCCAGTAGGCGGCGTCGGCCCGGGAGGCGCAGGCCCGCAGGATCCAGGCCGCGTCGGCGTGCTCCTGGTTGACCCGCACCCGCAGGCCGAGATCCTCGTCGCCCGGGCTCCGGGGGCGCATCGACTTGGCCAGGCCCACTCGGTAGCCCCGGTCCGCCCGGTACATCAGGTAGACGAGGTAGCCGCCCGCCTCTCGGGCCCGCTGGGCGAGGAGGATGTGGTGGGGCGTGCCCTGCAGGGACCTCCCGCCGGCCGTGACCCGGTACATCCGGCCCTCGTACCGGCCCCGTTTGACCGCCGTCACCGTGCCCGGGTGGGTCGTGAGGTGGCCCCGGGTGCCGAGCACGGTATCGCCCTCGACCACGTCCTCGATGGGCCTGGGGCCGGCGGGCGTGGACACCAGCGTGCCCGGCGGCAGGCACTGGTCGGAGTCGCCGACGACGCAGATGTTGCGGTGGCCGCCGGCGATGAGCTTGACCAGCTCGTTCTGGGCCTTGTTGGTGTCCTGGTACTCGTCGACGAGGACGTGGGTGAACCGCTGCTGGTACTGCTCGAGTACGTCGGGCGCCCGCCGCAGGAGCTCGACCGCCTTGGTGAGGAGGTCGTCGAAGTCCATGGCGTTGGCATCGGCCAGCCGCCGCTGGTACTCCCGGTAGACATCGGCGATGCGGCGCTCGTAGATGCTCCGGGCCCGGTCGGCGTAGGCGTCGACCCCGATGAGCTCGTTCTTGGCCGCGCTGATCACGGCGTGGACGGTGCGGGGCGGGAACTTCTTGGGGTCGATGTTGAGGTCGCGGAGCACGTAGGCGGTGAGGCGCTCGGCGTCGGACTGGTCGTAGATGGTGAACGACGACGAGTAGCCCAACCGGGAGGCGTCGCGCCGCAGGATGCGGACGCAGGCGGAGTGGAAGGTGGACACCCACATCTTCTGGGCCACCGGCCCGACCAGGGCCCCCACCCGGTGCTTCATCTCGTCGGCGGCCTTGTTAGTGAAGGTGATGGCCAGGATCTCGAACGGCGAGACCCCCTGCTCCCGGATCAGCCAACCCACCCGCGACGTGAGCACCCGGGTCTTGCCCGACCCCGCCCCGGCGATGATCAGCAGGGGGCCGCCGGGGTGGGTGACGGCCTCCCGCTGGACGGGATTCAGGTTGTCGAGCAGGGCGGGACGCTCGGGCATGGCCCGATCCAGGCTACCGGCCGGGTCCGACATCCACGGGTAACCGCGGATGTCTCGCCCGGCCGGTCCAGCCCGTCGCCGTCAGTGGACGGCGGCCACCTGGATGGCGGTGATGGTGGCGTCGGTCGACACCGCGGTGCCCGGTCCGGCGGCGCAGCGCAGGGTCAGGGTGGACGGTTCCGCCAGCGTCACCGCGTCCTGCACCGAGATGACCTGGCTCAGGTTGACGGCGCCGACCGCGCTCTGACTCGGGAACCGGGCGATGGACGAGTCGCCCGTGCTCAGGCTGCAGCTGACACCCACCGAGTCGGGCTCGAAGCTGATGATGGAGGTCTTGGCGAACACGGCGTAGCTGCCGGCGGGGACGGCCACCGACACCACGTCGACGTCGCCCAGACCCTCGAGCTGGACGAACTCGAGGCCACCGTTCTGGGCGATGAAGGCGTCACCGATCCCGGCGGGCCCGGGAGGCCCGGGAGGCCCGGGAGGACCGGTCGGCCCTGGAGGCCCGGTCGGCCCTGCCGGCCCCTGCGGCCCCTCCGGGCCGGCGGGACCGGGCGCGCCCGGGGGTCCCTGGGGCCCGGCCTGGTTCCACGAGATGGCGACCTCGTGCTTGTCGCACGACGAGGTGTCGGGGTCGATCACCCGCAGCCGGCCGTTGTTCTGGCCGCCCTTGGTGTCGAAGCACCCGTTGATCACGCCGTTGGCGTCGGGGATGGCGGCCAGGGCCACCGCGCCCACGGCTCCCATTCCGGCAACCACCACGGCTGCCACCGCCACCTTGTACCGCAGGCGCCCCCGTCCCTGCTTGCCGTTGCCAGTGCGTCCCATCTCGGTTCTCCCTTCTCGGTCCGCCGGTCCGCCGGATGCGGAACGTCGACCCAGGTACGGCGAAGGGGGTTGGCGCGGTTCGGGGGGGCAGCAGGCGGGCGGGGGTAGGGGTACCCGTAGGGCTGTCAGCCGCCCGAAGGAATGCGGACAGCATCATTGAGCCGCGAGGGCCAAAAGATCGACTCTCTTCCCTGACAACCGACGCCGCGAGCCGGCATTCGAGCAAGGAAGAGTGCGATGGAAAAGAACAAGACCTGGGTCCGCCTCCCGCTGCTGGGAGTGCTGATCGCCCTGATTCTCAATACCCTCTCGACCCCCGCCGGGGCCCAAACCTCCGGCCCGCCGAGCCGACCGGGCGGCACCCCGACCGACCATGACGGGCCAGCCGGCGATCACGAGTCCCTGCTCGAACGCTACGGGCCGTTGCGATTCGTCGTCGACCCCTCGTTGGTCCCCCGGACCCCCACCATCGAGCCGGTCGACGGCACCCGCGACTCCCGCCAGGTGGGTGCGATGTCGTTCCCCGACGGAACCACCGCCGAGCTCGTCATCGACCATGTCGTCCTCGTCACCAAGTCGGACGCCGAGGGCGACGCCTTCCTGGGCCGCTGGTCAGGCACGGTGCTCGAGAGCGACCGGGCCGACAGCGAAGGCCAGATGCACATGGTCAAGGTCGACCCGTCGGCCGCCGACGTCGCGGCCCTGCCCGCCAGCCTGCTGGCCATCGAGCCCGAGCAGGTCGGTGAGCACAAGGTCGGCGACCCCCGGGTGCTCAAGCTGCTCGCCCTCGTGGCCCAGGAGGCGGCGGCCGGCACCACGGTGACCGTGTCGTGGATGGCCGAGAGCGACGGTATCGGTGACGGGCAGGTCTTCGAGGGCGCCGAGGTGCCCGAGCCCAAGAACGTCTTCGACTGGCCGTACATGAACATCGGCAGCCCCCAGGACATCGGCGTGGCCCGGGCCTGGCAGCTCCTCCAGGCCGAGGGCAAGCTCGGCGCCAACGTGCGGGTCCTGGTCAACGACGGCGGCTTCATCCCCAACGCCGACTCGGCCAAGAAGTGGACGATCGACTACATGGAGTTCAACGAGTCCAACCCGATGACGTGCACCAAGGGCGCCAAGTGCCCGTGGCACGGCACCTACGTCATCGCCGCGGCCATGGCGGAAGTCGACAACGACTTCGGCGTCGCCGGGCCCGCCGGTCCCCTGGCCAGCGACGTGATCGCGGTCGGCAACGGCGGCGACGCCTGGACCCGGTTCCGTCGGACGGCCCGCGAGACCGAGGAGCACCACGCCCGCATCGTCAACATGAGTTGGAGCCACACCGCGCACTTCTTCAAGGATGCCCAGGCGAACTCGACCGACCGCCACCTCCGGCACATGAACGAGGCCGGCGCACTGGTGTTCGCGGCGGCCGGGAACCACGACCGGGACGTCGATGACGACGCGCTGATCCTGCCGTGCGAGAGCAGTCGGGTGATGTGCGTCGGCGGCATGGGTTGGAACAGCACGTTGCTCGCCGACAAGTCGAACTACGGCACCAACGACGACAGCACCTCGGTCGACATCTACGGGCCGATGTGCACGTGGGCCATCAACGACCCGTCCATCGCAACCGACACGGGTATCAAGCAGGTCTGCGGCACCAGCATCGCGAGCCCGTTCGTGGCCGGGGTGGCAGCCCTGGTCATGGCCGCCGATCCCACCCTCGACTACAAGCAGGTGGAGGCGATCCTCCTCCAGACCGCGCACTTCGGCGGCCTCGGTGGCGAGTGGTGGTCGGGAAGCCAGCTACGGGTCAACGCCGCCCGGGCCGTCGCCACCGCCCTGCACGCCGGTCCGACGGTCGACATCACTGCCCCGGTCGACAAGTCCGAGCACAGCATCCTGGAGTCATACGGCTTCACGGCCGATGTCGCCGACTACCACGGCGACCCTCTGCCCCTGCAATGGTCGAGCAGCATCTCGGGCCAACTGGGCGCCCCGAAGCCCGGAGTGCTCGCCTGGCCCAACCTTCCCTTTGGCAAGCACGTGATCACGGCCAAGGCCACCGACGACTTTGGTGATTCCACGACCGACCAGATCACGATCGAGGTCGTCGACGAGAAGGCCCTCGTCGACATCGTGACCCCGGCCAAGAACGCGAGCTACCCGGCAGGATTCGCGATCACCCTCACCGGGAAAACGTGGGACCCGGACACGTCCGATCCCGTGCCCGACAACCAGGCCAAGTGGGTCATCCGGCGCACTGGCACCAAGGTGCCGGTGCTCGAGGCCGGCGGCCACCAGGCGAGTCTCCCCGCGGCCAAGGCGCTGGCCGGCAACTACGTGGCCGAGTTCACGGCCGACGGGAGCACCGACAGCCACCCGTTCAAGGTGGTCGCCCCTGCTCCTGGGCATGCCCCACCGACCGTCACCATCACCTCACCGGCCCAGGCGGTCACCCTGCTCGCCGACGGCCTCCACGCCAAGCTGCACGTGGCCGGAACGGCGACGGACAAGGAGGACGGTGCTGTCCCCGGCACCCGCTTCCGGTGGACCGCCACCAGCAAGTCCGGCACCAAGGTCCTCTGCACCGGAAGCGCCGTCCCCGGGAACGCCAACACGATCAAGGACAAGCAGGGCAAGGTCCAGGACTGCTCGTCGGTCGACGTCCAGTTGGCCGTCGAGGATGGCACCGGGACAACGATCTGGTCGCTCACCCTCGAAGTCTTCGACAGCACGAATGAGAGGGGGATCGACGACGTGACCGTGACGGTGCTCCACCTCGTGGGCTGATCGACCTCGTGGGCTGACAAGATCGCCAGGCCTGCGCAAGTGCCCTGCCGCCCGTCCGGGTGGCAGGGCATTCTGCGTTCCCGTGCCCGCCCGCCAACTCCTGGGAGACTGGGGGCAATGTGGCGGGCGGTGCTGGCGGAGGACGATCTCCTGGTGCGGCAGGGGCTCTGCAGCCTGCTCGCACTCTCGGGCGTCGTCGATGTGCGGGCGGCGTGCTGTCACTGCCCGAGCTTCTCGAGGCGGTCGAGGTCCACGATCCGGACGTCGTGCTCACCGACATCCGGATGCCGCCCAGCTTCTCCGACGAGGGCATCCAGGCCGCCCGGCTGCTGCGCGAGAGCCATCCTCACCTCGGCGTGGTGGTCATCTCCCAGTTCGCCGAACCGAGCTACGCCATGGCCGTGCTCGGCGACGGGGCCAATGGCCGGGCCTACATCCTCAAGGACCGGGTCGACGACCTCGACCGCCTGCTGACCGCCATGCGGGCGGTGGTGGCGGGCGACTCGGTCGTCGACGAGGAGACCGTCGATGCATTGGTGCGGACCCGGCGTCTAACTCAGAACGGCCGTGTACCGAGCGTCGTACGTGAGGGTCAGGATGCCTTTGGTGCGGTCGGCGTGGATCTCGTCCTCGATCTTCACCGGCATCCCCCGGACGGGGTCGAACCACCACGTCGCCCGCTGGGTGATCACCTCGCTCCCCGGCCGGCTCGTCCGGGCGAAGTGCACCACGGCCGTGTCGACCGGCAGTCCGCCGATCACGATGGTCTCCTCCCGCACCACCCGGGTCTCCCAGTCGTCGACCCGTACCGTCGAGCCGTCCGGCGCCCGGACGGTGCTCGTCCCGGTGGTGACGGTGCCCGGGAAGAGAGGGGACGGCACGTATCCCATCGGGGGGTCGTAGGACACCTCGCTCGACTCGGTGATCAGGCCGAAGGTGATCGACCCGCCTTCGTTCGTGAGCGACATGCCATGCGGTCCGTAGGCCCCGATCTCCCGCTCCTCGTGCTGGGACGAGAAGGTGAAGTCGAACACCATCCGGTCGGGCCCGAGCCCGGCGCCCGGATGCACGACCAGCGTCGCAGTGGGCTCGAAGGCCCGGCTGCCGACGATGGAGGCGGCCTCGGCGCCGCTGACGGCGAACGTGTAGCGGCCGGGGGCAGGAGGCCTCAGGCCTATCGGGGCAGGTGGCGCCGACGCGGTGGTGACGGTCGTGGTGGTGACGGTCGTGGTGTTCGTGGTGGTGGTGGTCGTCGTCCGGGCACCCGCGATGGTGGTCGTCGGGACGGGGACGGCCGGCGGTGGCGGTGCCGGCGTGAGGCCGGCAGGGGTCGAGGTCGTGGCGAAGGGCGCAGCGGTGAGAAAATCGCCTCCCTCGGAGAAGGCCGGACGCCGCCGCGAACGGTTGACCTCGGCCAGGACCAACCCGTCCACAACCAGGAGCCCCACCACCGCGGCGGACAGGGCGACGACGACACCCCCGCGGGGCCTCCGTCCGGCGAATGGCATCGCTCCTCGCTTCGTCGAGGCCACTCTACGGGCCACGGCTGTCCGGACATCACCGCCGGAGGCGCGAGCGGTTCAGAAGCGGGCCCCGGCCGGGTACGTTGCCGGCCATGCGGGCGGTGGTGTGGCACGGCCGGAACGACGTGCGGGTCGACGATGTCGACGATCCCCGGGTCGAGGAGCCCACCGACGCCGTCGTCCGGGTGACCGCGACCGCCATCTGCGGCTCCGACCTGCACCTGTACACCAAGCTGTGGCCGATCCTCGACGAGGGCGACCTCCTGGGGCACGAGGCGGTGGGCGAGGTGGTCGACGCCGGCCGCGACGTGGTGCACGTCCGGCCCGGTGACCGGGTGGTGGTTCCCGCCAACGTTGCGTGCGGGTGGTGCCTCCAGTGCCTCGACCGGATGTACTCCCAGTGCGAGACCGCCCAGATGAACCCCTTCCGCCTCGGCGCCCAGGCCGAGTACGTGCGGGTGCCGCAGGCCCAGTTCGGTCCCATCAAGGTCCCCGACGACGGGGCCGAGCTCCGCTACGTCCTCCTGGCCGACGTGCTCCCCACCGCCTGGCAGGCGGTCGAGTACGCCAACGTCCGCCCCGGCGACACGGTCTCTGTCCACGGCCTGGGTCCCGTCGGCCAGCTGGCCGCCCGCATCGCCCTCCACCGGGGCGCGGGCCGGGTGATCGGCGTCGACCAGGTCCCCGAGCGGTTGGACATGGCCGCCCGCCACGGCGTCGAAACCCTCGACTTCCGCGACGTCAAGGACGCGGCCGAGGCCATCGCCGACCTCACCAACGGCGGCCTGTGCCACGCCGCCATCGACGCGGTGGGGATGGAGGCGTCCGGCTCCCTGCGGGACTCGCTCCTCCAGGCCACCAAGGTGCAGCCCGACAAGCTGGCCGCCCTCCAGAGCGCCCTGGGTGCCTTACGGCGGGGCGGCACGCTGTCGATCGCCGGCGTCTACGGGGGGCCGTTCCCGATGTTCCCCCTGGGCGACCTGTTCGACAAGCAGATCACCGTCCGCATGGGCCAGGCCAACGTGAAGCGGTGGGTCGACGACCTCGTCCCCCTCCTCGCCGGCGACGCCGATCCCCTCGGGCTCGACGACCTCGTCACCCACCGCATGCCGATCGAGCAGGCCCCCTATGCCTACGAGATCTTCCAGAAGAAGATGGACGGCTGCGTCAAGGTCGTCCTGGAGCCCTGAGCGGCCCTACTCCCACTCGCCTCATTCCCATTCAATGGTGCCGGGCGGCTTCGACGTGATGTCGAGGGCGACCCGGTTGACGCCGGGGACCTCGGCGATGATGCGGCTCGACAGCCGTTGGAGCAGGTCGGAGGGCAGGCGGGCCCAGTCGGCGGTCATGGCGTCGTCGCTGGTGACGGCCCGGATGACGATCGGGTAGGCGTAGGTGCGCTCGTCGCCCATCACGCCCACGGTGCGCACCGCGATGAGCACGGCGAAGCTCTGCCACAGGTCGCGGGCGAGGCCGGCCCGCTTGATCTCCTCCACCACGATGGCGTCGGCCCGGCGCAGTATGTCGAGCCGCTCGGGGGTGACGGTGCCCACGATGCGCACGGCCAGGCCCGGCCCCGGGAATGGCTGGCGCCACACGATCTCCTCGGGCAGGCCCAGCTCCTCGCCCATGGCCCGGACCTCGTCCTTGAACAGGTTGCGGAGGGGCTCCACCAGCTCGAAGTTCATGTCGTCGGGGAGGCCGCCCACGTTGTGGTGGGACTTGATGCGGGCCGCGTCCTTGCCGCCCGACTCGATCACGTCGGGGTAGAGGGTGCCCTGGACCAGGAAGCGGGCGTCCTCGAAGTCGGTGGCCACCTCCTCGAAGACCCGGATGAACGTCTCCCCGATGGCCTTGCGCTTGGTCTCGGGGTCGATGACGTCGTCGAGCGCCTCCAGGAAGCGGTCGGACGCCTTCACGTGCACCAGATCGATCCTGAACTGGCGGCGGAACGTGTCCTCCACCTGCTCCGACTCGCCCGAGCGCATGAGGCCGGTGTCGACGAACACGCACGTGAGCTGGTCGCCGATCGCCTTGTGGACGAGGGCGGCGGCCACAGCCGAGTCGACCCCGCCCGACAGCCCGCACAACACCCGCTCGCCGTCCACCTGGGCCCGGATCTTCTCCACCTGGGTCTCGATGATCGACGTCATCGTCCAGGTGGGGGCACAGCCGCACACGTCGTAGAGGAAGTGCTTGAGCACCTCCTGGCCCCGGGGGGTGTGGGCCACCTCGGGATGGAACTGGACGCCGTAGATGCGCCGCTCGGCGTCCTCCAGGGCGGCCACCGGCACCACCTCGGTGCGGGCGGTGACCTTGAAGCCGGGCGGGGCCTGGACGATGGAGTCGCCGTGGCTCATCCACACGTCCTGGGCGACGGGCAGGTCGGCGAAGAGGGCGGAGCCGGCCGTGACCTCCAGGCCGGTCCGGCCGTACTCGGCCACGTCGGTGCGGGCGACCACGCCACCGAGCTGCTGGGCCAGGAGCTGGGCTCCGTAACAGATGCCCAGGACGGGAATCCCGGCGTCGTACACCGCCGGGTCGAACGACGGCGCCCCGTCGACATGGACCGACGCCGGCCCCCCGCTGAAGATGATCCCGGCCGGCTTGCGGGCCAGGAGATCGGCGAGGGGGATGTCGCGGGAAACGATCTCGCTGTAGACGTGGGCCTCGCGGACGCGCCGAGCGATGAGCTGGGCGTACTGCGCACCGAAGTCGACGACCAGAACCGTCTCGTCCAAGGCTCCAGGCTACCCGCCACCGGCAGGGACCGCGACGAGGACCCGACCCCGGCGCCGTTGCCGTGGTCGGATCTCGTGAGGACGTGGATGCGGTCAGATCACCTCGTTGAACGGCTTGGCCCCGGAGACGTCGACGTACTCGGTGCCGCCGTTGCCCCACACCTTGATCTTGAAGGTGAAGGACCCTCCGTCGAGCTGGGACTCGTCGACGGTGAACGTGATCACGTTCTCGCCGTGCCCCCCGAGGTCGCCGGTGGTGTCCGACAGGGAGACCCACGGCTTGGTGGCGGCCGCCCACTGCATGGGCTCGTCGCCGACGTTGGCGACCGTGATCGACCCGACATACACGCCGGTCTTGAGGTTGACCGGGTCGGGGGTCACCGACAGGGTGGCGGCGACGGGCTCGACGGGCGGCTGGGGCTCCTCCGCCTCGGGCGGGTCGCCCGACTGGTCGACGTCGGGCTGGTCGACGTCGGGTTGGTCGACATCGGACTGGTCGACATCGGACTGGTCGACGGCGGGTTGGTCGGCGGCGGGTTGGCCGGACGGGCCGGCATCGGTGCCGAGGTCGTCGCCGTTGACGACCTCGACGCCCACGCCGCCACCGTCGCCCGACGAGTCGGGGGAGGGGCCAAGCCCGGCCAGGCCGAGGAGAAGTCCCACCACGGCCACGCCGGCTCCGGCGGCAACCCAACGGGCCAGGCGGGGCCTCCGGTCGGGGCCGCGGGGCGGGGTGGGCTGCGAGAGATCGCTGCGGGGCGGGGCGACAGTGGTGTCGGTGCTGTTCATGGCTGGCTCCTTGGGGCTGTTCGTTGACGTACAGCCGTTCAGAGCGGGCCGCCCGCCCGACCTTGCAGAAACTCGGCCGCCGGCGCGAGATTGAGCGGATCATCAGGCACCCCGTCGACTTCGACGCCCGAGTTCTCGTCCGGGGGGTGATCCTGGCCGGGAGCGCGTTCCTTCTCCTCACCCACGGCGGCGCCATCGTCGGAGCTCCCGCCCTCCTCCCCCTCCTCGCCTGGGTCGCCCGCGGCTCCGGGTCGCGAGGGGTCGGCGTCGCCGCCGCCATCCTGGCCGGGCTGACCTCAGCCGAGGTGGCCTGGGCCGGGGTCTACGTCACCATCGGCGAGAAGAGCCCCTGGATCGTGGCCATCCCCGTCCTCGCCGGCGGCCTCGTCACCGTCTGGTTCCTCCGCGGGGCCCTCCGGTGAGGGCGGCCGGCGACGGGGTTAGGCGCCCATCCCGATGCCCTGCGACCGTTGCAGGCTCTTGCCCTCGGTCTTCAGGGCCGGCGCCACCATGACCTCGGCCTTCTGGAACTCCTTGACCGTCTCGTAGCCACAGGTGGCCATCGAGGCTCGCAGACCCCCGAAGAGGTTGAGCTTGCCGTCGTTCTCGTGGGCGGGGCCGATGAGGATCTCCTCCAGCGTCCCCCGGATGCCCACCTTCACCCGTGCCCCCCGGGGCAGCGTGGGGTGGAAGGTGGCCATGCCCCAGTGGCAGCCCCGGCCGGGCGCCTCGATGGCCGCGGCCAGGGGCGAGCCGATCATCACCGCGTCGGCGCCGCAGGCGATGGCCTTGGCCACGTCGCCCCCTGTGCTCATCCCGCCGTCGGCGATGACGTGGACGTAGACGCCCGTCTCGTCGAGGTGGCGCATGCGGGCGCCGGCGGCGTCGGCGATGGCGGTGGCCTGGGGAACGCCCAGCCCGAGCACGGCCCGGGTGGTGCACGCCTGTCCCGGTCCGACGCCCACCAGGATCCCGACCGCCCCCGTGCGCATGAGGTGCAGCGCGGCCTGGTACGACGCGCACCCGCCCACGATCACGGGGATCTCCAGCTCGCGGATGAAGCGCTTGAGGTTGAGGGGCTCGACCGTCTTCGACACGTGCTCGGCCGACACCACCGTGCCCTGGATGACCAGCAGGTCGAGCTCGGCGGCCAGGATGGCGGGGGCGAACTGGGTGGTGCGCTGGGGCGTCACCGACGCCGCCGACACCACCCCCGCCTCCTTGATCTGCTGGATGCGGGCGCCGATCAGCTCGGGCTTGATGGGCTCGGCGTAGATCTCCTGCATGCGGGCGGTGGCCTTGTCGGCCGCCAGCGAGGAGATCTCCTCCAGGTAGGGCTCGGGGTCTTCGTAGCGAGTCCAAAGGCCCTCGAGGTTGAGGACGCCCACCCCGCCCAGGCGGCCGATCTCGATGGCCGAGGCCGGGCTGATGACACCGTCCATGGCCGCTCCCATGAGGGGCAGGCCCAGGCTGTAGGCGTCGACGTGCCAGGAGATGTCGACGTCCTCGGGATCGCGTGTGCGCCGGCTGGGCACGATGGCGATGTCGTCGAACCCATAGGCCCGACGTCCCGATTTCCCGATCCCGATCTCGACTTCAGCCACGACGGATCACCCCCAGGTCCCGAGAATACCGGCGGGCGGTGGGCCGCTCCGGCAATGCCGCGAAGCGGACAGCTTCAGTAGCTCTCGAGCTCGACGGCCAGCTTGGCCTGCTCGGCTGCGGCCTCGAGCAGTTCCTTCATCCCCCCGAGCTTCAGGTTGCTCATCACCCGTCCCGGCGGGGTGTCGCCCTTCTCCCACTCCATCCAGGAGCTGAGCAGTTTGACGGGGTCGGGGGGGAGGCGGGGTTCCACGGGGACGAGCGTACTTCAGGGCCCCGACGCGCCGAACCGGTGGCACCCCCTCGGGACACCACCGGTTCGGATCGCAACAACAGGGCGTTTTGGAACGCCGACTACATCTGAAGCATGCCGCCCGACTGGCCGGCGGCGATCCCGCTGCGGGGGAGGTGCGCCGTGGTGGCGTCGAAGTCGGTGGGCTTGTCGCTGATCAGGACCTCGGTGGTGAGCACCATGGCCGCGACCGACGCCGCGTTCTCCAGCGCCGAACGGGTGACCGTGACCGGGTCGATGATGCCGGCCTTGAGCAGGTCCTCGAACTCGCCGGTGGCGGCGTTGAGGCCGGTGGTGCCGGTTTCCCGCTCCACCTGCTGGATGACGATGTTGCCCTCCATGCCGGCATTGGCCGCGATCCAGTAGAGCGGAGCGGCCAGGGACTTGTAGACGATGCTCGCCCCCGTGCGCTCGTCGCCCTGGAGGCTGTCGCGGACTTCCGCGACCGCCGACCGGGCCCGGACGAGGGCCGTGCCGCCGCCGGCGACGATGCCCTCTTCGATGGCGGCCTTGGTGGCCAGCACCGCGTCCTCGATGCGGTGCTTCTTCTCCTTCATCTCCACCTCGGTGGCGGCCCCGACCTTGATCAGGGAAACCCCTCCGGTGAGCTTGGCCAGGCGCTCGAGGATCTTCTCGCGCTCCCAGTCGGAGTCGGATAGCTCCCGCTCGACCCGCATCCGGTCGACCCGGGACTTGATGTCCTCCGGCGCGCCGTAGCCGTCGACGATCGTGGTGAGGTTCTTGGTGATCGTCACCTTGCGGGCGCGACCGAGGAGGTCGAGGGTGAGGTTCTCCAGCTTGTAGCCCATCTCCGCCGACACCAGCTCACCACCGGTGAGCACGGCCAGGTCCTCGAGCTGCGCCTTGCGGCGGTCGCCGAAGCTGGGGGCCTTGACGACGGCCGTGGCCAGGATGCCCCGGATCTTGTTGACGACCAGGGTGGCCAGGGCCTCGCCCTCGACGTCCTCGGCGACGATGAAGAGCGGCTTGCTGGCCGCCATCACCTTCTCGAGGATCGGCAGCAGGTCGGCGACGGCGCTGATCTTCTGGTTGGCGATCAGGATGAAGGGCTCGTCGAGCACCACTTCCTGGCGCTCCTGGTCGGTGACGAAGTGGGGGGAGAGGAAGCCGCGGTCGAGCTGCATGCCCTCGGCGAACTCGATCTCGATGCCGAAGGTGTTGGACTCCTCGACCGTGACCACGCCGTCCTTGCCCACCTTGTCGAGGGCGTCGGCGATGACCTCGCCCACTTCGGGGTCGTTGTTGGCCGAGATGGTGGCGACCTGGGCGATCTCCGCCCGGCTCTCCACGTTCTTGGCCTGGCCCTTGATGTGGGCGACGGCCGCCACGACGGCCTTCTCGATGCCCCGCTTGAGGGCGAGAGGCTCGGCACCGGCGGTGACGTTGCGCATGCCGAACTGCACCAGGGCCTGGGCCAGGACGGTGGCGGTGGTGGTGCCGTCGCCCGCTGCGTCCTGGGTCTTGATCGCCACCTCCTTGACCAGCTGGGCCCCGACGTTCTCGAAGTTGTCCTCGAGAGGCGTGAACTCGCGGGCGATGGACACGCCGTCGTTGGTGACGATGGGCACGCCGTACTTGGGCTCGAGGATCACGTTACGGCCGCGCGGGCCGAGGGTGACCTTGACCGCGTCGGCCATCTTGTTGGTACCGGCCTCGAGCGCCCGGCGCGCTTCCTCGTTGAACTTGAGCACCTTGGGCATGCCCGTACCTACTTCCCGACGACGGCGAGGACGTCGCGGCTGGTGAGGATCAGGACGTCTTCGCCCTCGACGGTGATCTCGGTGCCGCCGTACTTGCTGTAGACGACGATGTCGCCGGCAGCCACGTTCATGGGGATGAGCTCGCCGGAGATCTCCGAGCGACGGCCGGGGCCTACGGCCAGCACCTCACCCTGCTGCGGCTTCTCCTTGGCGGTGTCGGGGATGACGATGCCGCTGATGGTGGTTTGCTCGCCCTCGCTCGGGCGGACGACGATGCGGTCGTCAAGGGGCTTGAGGTTCATTGCTGGGTCGACCTCCGGTTAGCACTCTCTGGTATCGAGTGCTAACGATACCGGGCTCCCGGCCGGTTCTCAAACACAGTCGGGGGGCTCCGCCCCCCGGCACCCCCCCGAGGCACGGCTTGGGCCGCCGTCGTCGGGCTGTTTGCTTGTTCCGACCGCCCACGGCGCCGTCGGCGCCGGGCGGTCGGTGGAACGCTCCGCGTTCCACGGCCCGCAAGGCCGGGCCCCCTGCGGTTTTGACTCTGGGGGCCGTCGGGGGGCGCTTCCCAGCCCCCCGACTGTCAGCCCCCCGACTGTTCACGCCAGGCGGAGGTTGGGATTCACCCCGATGTCGAGGGGGCTGGGGCCGTCGGACTTGTAGCGCCACCAGGCGGCGGCGGCGACCATGGCCGCGTTGTCGGTGCACATCTCCCGACTCGGGAGGAAGGGCTGGAGGCCGTCCTCGTCGCAGGCGTCGAGGATGCGCTCCCGGAGGAGGGAGTTGGCGGCCACCCCGCCGCCGAGGCACAGGGTCTTGGCGCCCGTCTCCTTCGCCGCCCGGCGGGCCTTCTCGACCAGCACGTCGACGGCGGCCTTCTGGAACGAGGCGGCCACGTCGGCGGTGGCCACGTCGGGGTGGGCCTTCACGTAGCGGATGGTGGCCGTCTTGAGGCCGCTGAAGGAGAAGTCGAAGCCACCGGGCATGGGCCGGGGCAGGGGGACGGCGCCGGGGTCGCCCACGATGGCCAGCCGGTCGATCGCCGGTCCGCCCGGGTAGCCGAGGCCGAGGAAGCGGGCCACCTTGTCGAACGCCTCGCCCACCGCGTCGTCGACAGTGGTGCCGATGAGCCGGTACTTCCCGTGGTCGTCCATCGACACGAGCATGGTGTGGCCGCCCGAGACGAGAAGGACGAGCAACGGGGGCTCGAGCGTGGGGTCCTCCAGGAAACAGGCGTAGAGATGGGCCTCCATATGGTTGACGGCCACGAACGGCACGCCCCACACGAGGGAGAGCGCCTTGGCCGTGCTCACACCCACCAGCAGGGCGCCGGCCAGGCCGGGACCGACGGTGGCGGCGACTGCGTCGAGCTGGTTGCCCTCCAGGCCCGACTCCACCAGCACCCGGGCCACCACCGGTGTGAGCAGCTCGACGTGGGCCCGGCTGGCGATCTCGGGCACGACCCCCCCGAACCGGGCGTGGAGGTCGACCTGGCTCGACACCACCGACGACACGACGTCGGTGCCGTCGGCGACGATCGCGGCCGCGGTCTCGTCGCACGACGTCTCGATGCCCAGGATCCGGAACTTCCCGTCGTCTCCATTGGTGGGCCCGTTGGTGGTGGGCCCCGGGCCGTTGGTACCTGTGCTCATGGACGCTCCGTCCCTGCCTCGTCCGGCGAATACATCGGGGGTTCGTTGGGGCCGTCGTCGAACGAGCGCCCGTCGTGCAAGAGGGTGACACCCGGGATCCCGGCCTCGATGCGCTCCAGGCGCAGCCGGTACTCGGGGCCGTCGACGTCGTGGGCCCACATCACCAACGCATCCTCGTTGGTCTCGACGTAGTAGTTCTTCCGGATGCCGGCCGGGGCGAAGCCGAACTGGCGGTACAGCTCCTGGGCGGCGGCGTTGCCGACCCGCACCTCGAGGGTGAGGCTGGCCACGCCCCGCGTCACGCCTTCCCGCACCAGGGCCAGCAGCACCCGGCTGGCCAGCTTGCGCCGATGCCAGGCGGGGTCGATGGCCAAGGTGGTGATGTGGCCGTCGTCGCCGCTCACCATCAGGCCCCCGTAGCCCACCACCACGCCCTCGATCCGGGCCACGTAGTACACCCGGCTGTTGCGCAGGGCCAGCTCGCTCATGAACAGCCCCAGCGACCACGGCCTTGGATAGACCTGGGCCTCGATCCGCAGCACCGACCGCAGATGCCGCCTCCTCATCGGCACCAGGTGCACGACCAAGTCGTCCGAGCCGGCGACCTCGCCCTCCCGCCGCCGCGCCTGCACCATCAGTGGGATGCCCCTCGCGCCACGACCGGAATCACCGGTTCCACGAGATCTCGGCGTCGCTGCGCCGCAGGTAGAGGGGCATGAGGTCGGTGGCGGGGACGAACTCCTCCCGGATGGCACGGGGGTGGGCCAGCTCCACCAGGGAGGCGGCCGACGGGTAGGCCTTCACGATGTCGGAGGCGTCGAAGCGGGCGACCTCGCGAAGCACGTCCTGGTAGCGGACGGCGCCGTCGCCGACGAGGAGGCACTCCTCGCCCCGGGCCAGCAGCTCCGACGCCAGCTCGTCGGCCGTGCCCAGCTGGTAGGGCGACAGCCGCTGGGCCCCCCCGGGACCTGGCGGTAGAAGGCGTAGAAGACCTCACCCCGGCGGGCGTCGATGACGGCGGCGATGAGGCGGCTGCTGTAGCGCATGGGGAAAGCGAGCAGGTCGAGGCTCGACACCCCCACCGTCGGCACCCGCAGGGCCTGGGCCATGGCCTTGGCCGTGGCCACGCCCACCCGCAGGCCGCTGAACAGCCCGGGGCCGATGTCGACGGCGACGGCCGAGATCTCCGACAGCTCCACCCGGGCCTGGCGGCAGACGAACTCGATGGCGGGGGCCAGCGTCTCCACGTGGCGGCGGCCGCGGGCGGAGTGGAACTCGGCCAGTACTCCCTCGTGGCCGCCGATGGCGCAACCCACCTGGGCGGTGGCGGTCTCGATACCGAGGATGAGCATGCCTAGATCCGATCCTCGGGGGCCACATGGCGGGAGGCGGGATCGCCCGGGGGCCGGTCGCCGGCCACGGCCCAGGCGGCGACGGCCCGGCGCAGGGCGGCCGCCCGGGGCGGCCAGGCCGGACCCACCCACCGGATGGACAGGAAACGCTCGTCGTCGTCGTCGCCCGGGCTCATCCGTATCTCCAGGAAGTCGGCCGGCAGGGCGGGAGCGACGACGTCGCCCCACTCGATCACCGTCACCCCGCCGTCGTCGAGCAGCTCGCTGAGGCCGAGGTCGTGCAGCTCCTGGATGTGCTCCAGGCGGTAGACGTCGAGGTGCAGGAGCACCAGCCGGCCGGAGTAGGGACGGGCGAGCACGAAGGCGGGGCTGGTGACGGGCTCGGTGACGCCGAGTCCCCGGGCGAACCCCTGGACGAAGGCGGTCTTGCCCGCCCCCAGGTCGCCGGCCAGGAGGAGCAGGTCGCCGGGCTTGGCCAGGGGGGCGACCTCGGCCGCCAGCGTCCGGGTGTCGTCGACCGAGGTGGTGCGGGCGTTGATCACGCCGGCACCCGGGCCGTGAGGTGCTTCTTGGCCCGTACCAGGTCGGCTCGCATCTGGGCCGCGGCCTCGCCCCCGCTGCGAAGCACGGCCGCCGGGTGATAGGTGGGGATGAGCACCCCCCGCCGGAAGGGGTAGGCCTTCCCCCGCAGCCTGGTGATGCCCTCGGTGGTGCGCAGGAGGAGCTTGGTGGCGAAGTTGCCCAGGGTGACCACCACCGACGGGTCGACCAGGTCGAGCTGCTGTCCGAGCCACGGGCTGCAGGCTGCGACCTCGTCGGGCAGGGGGTCACGGTTGCCGGGAGGACGGCATTTCACGACGTTGGCGATGTAGAAGTCGGCCCGGGTGAGACCCATCTCCTCCAGGATGACGCGGTCGAGGTACTGGCCCGACCGGCCCACGAACGGCATCCCTTCGATGTCCTCCTGGGCTCCCGGCCCCTCGCCGACCACCATCATCTCGGCGTGGGGGTTCCCGACACCGAACACCACCTGGGTCCGCCCCTCCGCCAAGCGGCACTCGGTGCAGGCCAGCGCCTCGCGCTCGACGTCAGCGAGGGTGGCCATGATCCCCGAATGCTATCGCCCGACCCCCGCCCGGTGGTCGGTCAGCGGTACACGCGGGGCACGCGAGCCCCGATGCCGGTGAGGACCTCGTAGGCGATCGTGCCCAGGCGCCCCGCCCACTCCCAGGCGGTGACGACCTCGTCACCCTGGCGGCCGAGGAGCACGACCTCGTCGCCCACCGCCACCGTCCGGCCACCGCCTCCGCTGGGGCCACAGTCGACCATGAGCTGGTCCATGGTGACGGCCCCCGCGATCCGACACCGCCGGCCGCCGACGAGGACCTCCCCACCCGCTCCGGTGAGACCCCAGGGGACGCCGTCGGCATAGCCGATGGGCACGGTGGCCACCACCGTGGGCCGCTCGGCCCGGAACCGGAGGCCGTACGACACGCCCTCGCCGGCCTCCACCTCCTTGACCAGGGAGATCCGGGCCTTGAGGGCCAGGGCCGGCCGGAGGGCGGCGGTGCGGTCCTCCAGGGCGGGGCTGGGGGCGACCCCGTAGGCGGCGATCCCGCACCGGACGAGGTCGTGGTGGGAGTCGGCGTGGGCGAGCAAACCCGCCGAGTTGCAGGCGTGGGCCAGGGCGGGGCGGACGCCGAAGCCGGCCAGCTCGCCGAGGACGGCCGCGAAGCGCCGCTCCTGCACCGCGGTGAAGGGGTCGTCGGGGGCGTCGGCCACCGGGAAGTGGGTCCACAGGCCCTCCAGCGAGAGCTCGGGCCGTTCCTCCACGGTGAGGGCGAGCTTCACCGCGCCGGCCGCCGTGGCCCCCACCCGGTGCATGCCGGTATCGACCTTCACGTGCACGGCCAGCGGGTTCCCGGCGGTGGTGGCGGACGCGGCCGCGGCCGCGGCCACCCCGTCCTCGGTGTAGACGGTGGGAGTCAGGCCCAGACCGACGACGTCGGCCATGGCCTCGGCCGGCGGCTCCGAGAGCAGGAGGACGGGGCCGTCGACGCCGGCGTCGCGGAGCTGGGCCCCCTCCTCCACCAGGGCCACCGCCAGCCACGGCGCCCCCGCCTCCCGCGCCGCCCGGGCCACCTCCACCGCCCCGTGCCCGTAGGCCCCGGCCTTGACCACGACGCACATCCGGGCCGGAGCGGCCAGGCCGGCGAGCAGGCCGACGTTGTGGCGGACGGCGGCCAGGTCGACCTCCGCCCACACCGGCCGGAGGGTCACCCGGTCAGTCCCCCGAATCCCTGTCGGTGGGGTCCCTGTCGGTGGGGTCGCTGACGATGGCGCGGACGAGATCACCTCTTGACACGATGCCCACCAGGCGACCCTCGGACACCACCGGCATCCGGGACAGGTCGTGCTCGTGCATCACCGTGGCCACCTGTTCCAGGGTGTCGTCGGGACCACAGGTGCGGGGATTGGGGTCCATCACGTCGTCGACGGTGGACCCCACCGCCTTGCGCAGGTCGGCCTCGAAGTGGGCCAATGACGACGGAAGCTCGATGTAGGCGCCCAGCACCGAGATCACGGTGGGGAAGTGGAGCCGGCTCTCCCGGACGATGAGGTCGTCGTCCTCCAGCAGGCCGAGCACGGTGCCCTCCTCGTCGACGATCGGCGCCCCGCCGATGTTGCGGGAGGAGAGGGCCCGGGCGGCCTCGTCGATGGAGTCCCCCGGCTGGAACGTCAGGACGTCGGTGGTCATCACCTGGCGGACCAGAAGCGAGCGGGGCATCAAACCTCCGAGATCATGACCGTTCCTACCTGCGGTCGAGGACGGCGGGCAGGAGGTCGAGCAGGTCGCCGGCCACCAGGCCGTGGCGCCAGCCTAGGTGTCCGGCCCGCCCGTGGACGAAGGCGGCGGCGGCCGCGGCCCGCAGCCCGCCGAGGCCCTGGGCCAGGTAGGCGCCGACCACGCCCGCCAGCACGTCGCCGGTGCCGGCCGTGGCCAGACGCTCGTCGCCGGCGGTGGAGACGAGGACCTCGCCCGAGAAGTCGGCCACCACGGTCGTCGGCCCCTTGAGCAGCACGGTCGCGTGGGTACGGGCGGCCAGGTCGCGGGCGGCCGCGATCCGGTCGGGGCCCGGCGGACGGCCGGCCAGGCGCTCGAACTCGCCGTCGTGGGGGGTGAGGACCGTGGGGCCGGTCCGGCCTTTCAGAACGGCCGCCGCCTCCTCCGCCGTCCCCAGGGCGTAAAGGCCGTCGGCGTCGACGACGGTGGGTGGCGGCGCAGCAGCGACCAGCCGGCGGACGGCGCCCGCGGTGGGCCCGGCCCGCCCGAGGCCGGGGCCGATCACCAGTGCCTTGGCCCGGCGGAGGTCGGCGAGGACCTCGGGGTCCCAGTCCTCGGCCGGGACCGACCGGCCCACCACCTCGAGGAAGGGCAGTTCGGGCGGCCCGCCGGGGATGCCCAGGCGGACGGTGCCGGCTCCCGCCCGCATGGCGGCCCGTGCCGCCAGGTGGGCGGCGCCCGTCATCCCCGCCGACCCGGCGACGACCCAGACCGCGGTCTTCCACTTGTGGGTGCCGACCGGGCGCCGGGGGACCCACCCGTCCACGTCGTCGAGCTCGACCCGGTGGACGGTGGCGCCTGAGGCGTCGAGGCCGATGTCGACCACGTCGACCCGGCCGGCCAACTCCCTCCCCGGCGGGAAGAGGAGGCCGGGCTTGAGAGCGGCGAACGTGACGGTGCGGACGGCCCTGACCGCCCCCGGGCCGGCGGCGCCGGTGAGCCCGTCGACGCCCGAGGGGATGTCGACGGCGAGGACGGGAGCGCCGCCGGGGTCGGGCGCCTGGTAGTCGCCCCGGAACCCGGTGCCGTAGGCGGCGTCGATCACCAGGTCGAGCCCGGCCGGGAGCCGGGCCGGAGGGTCGACCGCGTCGAGCACCTCCACCCGCACGCCCCGCCGGGCGAGTTGTGCAGCGGCGTGGCGCCCGTCGGCCCCGTTGTTCCCCTTGCCCGCCACCACCACGACCCGCCGCCCGTACGTCCCGCCCATCATGTCCACCGCCGCCACCGCCACCGCCCATCCCGCCCGGGCCACAAGCACGTCCACCGCCTCCGGCGCCGCCCGATCGATGGCCGCCATCTCCGCAGGCGTGACGACCGGGATCACAGGGCGACGGCGACCGCCTGCGCGCTCCGGGACGTGTGGGTCAAGGACAGCCGCCAGCCGACCACGCCCAGGTCGTCGGCCAGGGCCGCGGCCCGCCCGGTCAGGACGAGCGACGGCGCCCCCGACGGCGCCGACACCACCTCCACGTCGTGGAAACCGAACGCGCCCAGTCCGACGCCTAACGCCTTCATCACCGCCTCCTTGGCCGCGAACCGGGCCGCCAGCCGGGGGACGGGGTCGGCCGAGCGGGAGACGTGGGCCCGCTCCCCGGGCGTGAACACCCGGTCGGCCACCGCCGGCGAGCGGGCCAGCACGGCGCGGAACCGGTCGATCTCCACCGCGTCGATGCCGATCCCGATCACCTGGGCTCGATCACGGGGTCACTCGACGGTGACGGTCTTGGCCAGGTTGCGGGGCTGGTCGACGTCCCAGCCCCGGGCCTTGGCCACCGCGTAGGCGAAGAGCTGGAGGGCCACGACGTCGACGATGGGCGAGAACAGCTCCGCCCCCGCCGGCACCCGCGGCACCTCCAGCACCGCGTCGGCGGCGGCGGCCACCCGGTCGCCCTCGTTGGCCACCACGATCACCGTCGCCCCCCGGGCCTTGACCTCCTCCACGTTCATCATGATCTTGGACTGGAGATGGCCCCTGGTGGCCACCGCCACCACCACCGTCCCCGGCTCGACGAGGGCGATGGGCCCGTGCTTCATCTCCCCCGCGGGATAGGCCTCGGCCCGGGCGTAGGAGATCTCCTTGAGCTTGAGCGCCCCCTCCAGCGCCACCGGGTAGCCGACCCCCCGGCCGAGAAAGAAGAAGTCCCGCACCGAGGCGAAGCGGGCCGCCACCCCGAACACGTCGTCGGCCCGGTCGAGCACCTGCTGCACCAGCGCCGGCATGCGGCAGAGGCTCTCCACCAGCAGGCCCGCCTCCTCCGGGAACAGCGTGCCCCGCAGCTCGGCCAGGCGCAAGGCCAGCAGCTCGAGCGCCACCACCTGGGCCACGTGGGTCTTGGTGGCCGCCACCCCGATCTCCAGGCCGGCCCGGGTGTACAGGACCGCGTCGGACTCCCGGGCCATGGACGCGTCGACCACGTTGCACACCGACAGCACCCGGGCTTTGTTCGACGCCGACCGGGCGTAGCGGCAGGCCTCCATGGTGTCGAGGCTCTCGCCCGACTGGCTCACGCCGATCACGAGGGTCTGGGCGTCGAGGACGGGGCTGCGGTAGCGGAACTCGCTCGCCACGTCGATCTCCGTCGGCAGCCGGGCCCAGTGCTCGATGGCGTACTTGGCCACCAGGCCCGCGTGGTAGCTCGTCCCGCAGCCGACGATGAAGACCTTGTCGACCGCCCGCAGCTCGTCGTCCGAAAGCTGCAGCTCGTCGAGGGTGAGCCGCCCGCCCCGGGTGCGACCCCGGAGCGTCTCCCGGACGGCCTGGGGCTGCTCGTGCATCTCCTTGAGCATGAAGTCGGCGTAGCCCGCCTTCTCCGCCACCTCGATGTCGTAGGGGATGTGGCGGCGCACGGGCGTGACCTCGACCCCGTCGAGGCCGGTCACCCGCAGCCAGCCGGGCCGAGCCTCGACCACCTGGTCGTCGTCGAGCACGTAGATCTCCCGGGTCGACGGGAGGATGGCGGGGATGTCGGACGCGACCAGGGAGGCGTGGTCGGTTCGCCCCGCGACGAGGGGCGAACCCCGGCGGGCGGCCACCAGCAGGTCGGGGTCGGTGGCCGAGACCACCGCCACCGCAAAGGAGCCCTCCACCCGGCGAAGGGAGGCCCGGACCGCGTCGGCCAACCCGAGTCCGTCGGCCATGGCCTGCTCCACCAGGTGGGCCAGGACCTCGGTGTCTGTCTCCGAACGCAGCTCGTGGCCCGCCGCCACAAGCTCGTCGCCCAGCTCGACGTGGTTCTCGATGATCCCGTTGTGGACCAGGGCCAGCCCGCCGGAGCAGTCGGCGTGGGGATGGGCGTTGGCCTCCGACGGGCGGCCGTGGGTGGCCCACCGGGTGTGGCCGATGCCGGTGGTCGCATCCGCGGGCGCGTCGCCCACCGCAGCCATCAGCTCGGCCAGCTTGCCCGCCCGCCGCCGCACCCAGACCGTCCCCCCGTCGACCAGGGCCACACCGGCCGAGTCGTAGCCGCGGTACTCCAGGCGGGACAGCCCGTCGAGGATGACGGGAAGCGCGGGCCCGCTCCCGATGACGCCGACGATGCCGCACATCTCCCCATCTTCTCGCGTCCGCCGCCCGCGGGCGGTCGCGAGCGACCTGCCGCCCAGATGCCCTACGAGCCGAGCGCCCTCGTCACCGCCTGGCACAGGGCCTCGCAGGCGGCCTCGGCCGCGGCCATGGTCTCCGCCTCCACCATCACCCGGATGACGGGCTCGGTGCCGCTGGCCCGGATGAGGACCCGACCGGCGTCGCCCAAACCGGCCGTCACCTCGGCGATGACCGCCTTGAGCTCGGTCTCGTCGGCCAACGGCCGGCGCGACGTCACCGCCACGTTGCGCAGCACCTGGGGCAGCCGCTCCACCACCGCCGCCAGCTCGGCCAGCGACCGTCCCGAGCGGACGACGACGTCGAGCACCTGCAGCGCGGTGAGGATGCCGTCGCCGGTGGTGGCCAGGTCGCGGAAGATCACGTGGCCCGACTGCTCGCCGCCGAGGGTCCAGCCCCCCTTTTCCAGCGCCTCCAGCACGTAGCGGTCGCCCACGTCGGTCTCGACCATGGTGATCCCGGCCTCTCGCATGGCGTGGCGGAAGCCGAGGTTGGCCATCACCGTCACCACCACGGTGTGGTCAGGCAGGCGCCCGGACGCCTGGCGGTCGACGGCCAGCAGGGCGATGAGCTGGTCGCCGTCGACCAGGTTGCCACCCGCGTCGACGGCCAGCACCCGATCGGCGTCGCCGTCGAAGGCCAGCCCGGCGTCGGCGCCGCGGGCCACCACCTCGGCCTGGAGGGCCGCGGGGTGGGTCGACCCGCAGTCGTGGTTGATGTTGCGCCCGTCGGGATCGTCGTGGAGGACGTGGACGGTGGCCCCCAGCCGGCGGAAGACCTCGGGCGCTACCGTCGACGCGGCCCCGTTGGCGCAGTCGAGCACCAGGGTGAGCCCGTCGAGGGCGCCGGGGCCGAGCACGCCCACCATCCCGTCGACGTAGCGGTGGCGGCCGTCGTCGCCGGTCACCGTGCCTACGCCCGCCCCGACGGGTGCCGGTGGGTGCGAACCACCAGCGGTCACGCCCAGGAGGCGGTCGAGCTCGTCCTCCAGCCGGGCCTCGTCCTCGTCGCTCAGCTTGCGCCCGCCGCCGGCGAAGAACTTGATCCCGTTGTCGTGGAACGGGTTGTGCGACGCCGAGATCACCGCCGCCGGGTGGCCGTCGGCCGCCGACAGCCAGGCCACGCCCGGGGTGGGGAGCACGCCGAGGTCGGCCACGTGGCACCCCTCCGCCATCAGCCCGGCCGACAGCGCCGCCTGGAGCAGCGCCCCCGAGACCCGGGTGTCGCGACCGATCAGGAAGTGGTCGCCGGGGAGGACGCGGGCCGCAGCCCGGCCCAGGGCCAGGACGACTTCAGGGGTGAGATCGGCGTTGGCTACACCGCGGACACCGTCGGTACCGAACCGCAGGGTCAGGAGAACTCGCCCGCTAGCGCTTGGAGTACTGGGGAGCCTTCCGGGCCTTCTTGAGGCCGTACTTCTTGCTTTCCTTTTCGCGGGCGTCGCGGGTGAGGAACCCGGCCTTCTTGAGCACGCCCCGCAGGTCCTCGTCGAGGCCGACCAGACCGCGGGAGATGCCGAGGCGGAGGGCGCCGGCCTGGCCGGTGGGGCCACCGCCGTCGAGGGTGGCGTCGATGTCGTAGGTCTCGGTGAGCGTCGTGAGCCGCAGGGGCTCGGTGACCACCATGCGGTGGGTCTCCGACGGGAAGTAGTTGTCGAGGGTGCGCTTGTTGACGGTGATGACGCCCGTGCCGGTGCGCAGGCGCACCCGCGCCACGGCCCGCTTGCGGCGGCCGGTCGACTGGATGAGGGGCTTGGGCAACGTGTCCTCCTGGCCCTACGAGCCCTGCGGGCGGCTGGCGGTGTGGGCCAGCGGCCGCGGCTGCGGGAGCTGTGCGACGTGGGGGTGGTGGGGTCCGGCGTAGACCTTGAGCTTCTTGAGCATCTGGCGGCCGAGGGGACCCTTGGGGAGCATCCCCTTCACCGCGGCCCGCACGGCGGCCTCGGGGTTGGTGGCCATGATCTCGGTGTAGCTCTTCGACCGCAGGCCGCCGGGGTAGCCGGAGTGGCGGTAGGCCAGCTTCTTGGCCGCTTTGCCGGCGGTGAGCACGACCTTGGACGCGTTGACCACGATCACGTGGTCGCCGGTGTCGATGTGGGGGGCGAAGATCGGCTTGTGCTTGCCCCGGAGCAGGCGGGCCACTTCGGACGACATGCGACCGAGCACCAGCCCGTCGGCGTCGACGACGTGCCAGGCCCGCGTCACGTCGGACGGCTTGGGGGAGAACGTGGGCATCCCCAGAGGGTAGCTTGCCGGCGACCTGAGGATTTCGGCCCGGTTCGAGACGGCGCGCCCGTCCCGGCCAGGGCGGCCGACCCCGAGCAAATGGCGCGACAGGTCCCCAGGAGCGACCACAAGTGGCATCCGCTCGCCCGGCGACGGGCATGCCCGCTGAGCGAGAGGCGCGAGAGGGCCCGCCATGGGACCACAAGTGCCGTCGGCTCGCCCGGATGACGGGCATGCCCGCCGAGCGAGTGGCGCGAGAGGTCCCAATCGGGACCACAAGCGGCATCCGCTCGCCCGGTCCCCGGCCCGGACCGGTCAGGCGTTCGGCTGGGCCGAGTCGAACCCGGGATACCTCACCGACCACAGGCACAGGCCGTGGGGTGGGGCGATGTGGCCGGCCAACGACCGCTTCCGAGCCCGCAGCACGCCCGCCATCTCGCCCGCCAGCCGCTTGCCCAGTCCGATCTCCACCATGGTGCCCACCAGCGAACGCACCATCTGGTGGCAGAACGAGCTGGCCTCGATCTCGAACCGGAGAAGCCCGTCGCCGAGATCGGTCCACCGAGCCTCGTCGACCCGCCGCACCAGTGAGGCGTCCGGATCACGCCTCGGCCGCCGGCAGAACGAGGTGAAGTCGTGCTCTCCGATGATCGGGTCGCAGCTCAGCCGCAGGGCCCCGATCGACAGCGCCGACGGCACGTGCCACGTGGTCGCGGCCAGGAAGGGGTCGGGCACCTCCCGATTGAGCACGGTGTACCGGTATCGCCGCGACAACGCCGACCGCCGGGCGTCGAACCCGGCATCGACCACGGCGACCTCACGGGCCGCGATGCCGGGACCCAGAGACGAGTTGACCGACCGCTGCAGGCCGGCCGCGTCGAACCGCTCCGAAACGGTGTCGAACGTGACCACCTGGCCCCAGGCATGCACCCCTCCGTCGGTGCGCCCCGCGCACACCAACGACACGTCGTCCCGAAGGGCCCGATCGATCGCCCCCTTGAGCGCGCCGGCGACCGTGGCTTGCCCCGGCTGCGCCGCGAACCCGTGAAACCGCCCCCCGTCGTAGGCGACGACGAGGCGCACCCGCACGCCGGCCCCGGTTTGGATCACCCGTGGCGTGGTGGATTCGCTCGTCGGCCCGGGATTCACCACGCTACCGATGCGTGAAACCGCCGGATGGCGCCCGGGCGGCGAGTCGGACGCCTAGACGAATTCGATGCGGGCCATGGGCGCGTTGTCGCCATGGCGAGGGCCGAGCTTGAGGATGCGGAGGTAGCCGCCGGGACGGTCCTCGTAGCGGGGACCGATCTCCTCGAAGAGCTTGTGGGCCATGTCCTTGTCGCCGATGAAGGCCACCACCTGGCGATGCCGGTGGACGCCGCCCTTGCGGGCCTTGGTGATCATCTTCTCCGCTATCGGCCGCAGGGCCTTGGCCTTGGCCTCGGTGGTGACCAGGGCCTCGGCCGCGATCAGCGAAGCCACCAGGTTGCCCATCATCAGCCGCTGGTGCGACGCGCTGCCGCCGAAGCGGCGGCCCTTCTTGGGCGTGGCCGGCATGGCGGGCTAGGCCCCCTTGTTGCGCAGGGCCAGGCCCCGCTCGTCGAGCTTGGCCAGCACCTCGTCGAGCGACTTCTGGCCGAAGTTGGTGATGGCCAGCAGGTCGTCCTCGGTCTTGTTGACCAGCTCGCCGACGGTGTTGATCTGGGCTCGCTTGAGGCAGTTGCGGGGGCGCTCGGACAGGTCGAGCTCCTCGATGGCGAGGTCGAGGTCGGGGGAGCCGCTGCCCAGCCCGCCCGTCTCGCCCAGCTCGAGGGCCTGGGGCGAGTCGCTCATCTGCGCCACCAGGCCGACCAGGGCCTGCAACGTCGCGCCGGCCGAAGCCAGGGCCTCGCGGGGCGAGATCGACCCGTCGGTCTCGATGTCGAGGGTGAGGCGGTCGTAGTTGGTGGCCTGCTCGACCCGGGTGGGCTCGACCTGGAAGGCCACCCGCCGCACCGGCGAGAAGATCGAGTCGACCGGGATGACCCCGATCACCGACGACTTCTTGTTCTTGTCGGCTGACACGTAGCCCCGGCCCCGCTCGACGGTGATGTCGATCGCCAGCCGGGCCCGGTCGGACATCGACGCGATGTGCATCTCCGGGTTGAGGATCTCCACGTCGGAGTGGGGCTGGATGTCGCGGGCGGTGACCTCACCCGCGCCGCGGGCGTCGAGGCGGAGGATGACGGGCTCGTCGGACTCCACCGTCAGGACCAGGTCCTTGAGGTTGAGGATGATGTCGGTGACGTCCTCCTTCACCCCCGGGATGGTGGCGAACTCGTGAAGCACGTCGTCGAAGCGGACCTGGGTGACGGCCGCGCCCGGGATCGACGAGAGGAGGGTGCGGCGGAGCGAGTTGCCGAGGGTGTGGCCGAAGCCGGGCTCGAGCGGGGAGACAGAAAACCGCTGGAGGTTGCCTTCGGGCTCGGTGAGAGCCTCGACGGTGGGGCGCTGAATGATGAGCATGCTTGAACTCCTGATTACCCTGGTTGGGCTTACTTCGAGTAGAGCTCGACGATGAGCGACTCGCGGACGGGCACGTCGATGTGCTCGCGCTGGGGGATGCCGCGGACGGTGACCGACATCCCTTCGTCGCCGGTCTCCAGCCAGGGCGGGACCAGGCGGTCGATCGTGTCGAGGTTGTGGCGGAGGACGATCATGGTGCGGGACTTTGGGCGCACGGAGACGACCTCGCCCGGACGCACCTGGTAGCTGGGGATGGTGACCCGCTTGCCGTTGACGTTGACGTGGCCGTGGCGCACGAACTGGCGGGCCTGGGAGCGGCTGGCGCCCCATCCGGCCCGGAAGGCGACGTTGTCGAGGCGCTGCTCGAGCATCTGGAGGAGGATCTCGCCGGTGATGCCGTCCTGGCGGTTGGCTTCCTCGTACATGTTGCGAAACTGCTTCTCGAGCACACCGTAGATGCGGCGGGCCTTCTGCTTCTCCCGCAGCTGGAGCAGGTACTCGGACTCCCGCACCCGGCCCCGGCCGTGCTCGCCGGGGGGGTAGGGCCGGCGCTCGATCGGGCACTTCATGGAGTCGCACTTCGGACCCTTCAGGAACAGCTTCATCTTCTCCCGCCGGCAGAGGCGGCAGACGGGACCGGTGTAGCGAGCCATCGTCAGACCCTCCGCCGCTTGGGCGGGCGGCAACCGTTGTGGGGGATGGGCGTGAGGTCCTTGATGCCGGAAACCTCGATGCCGGTGTTCTGCAGCGAGCGGATGGCGGTGTCGCGGCCGGAGCCGGGACCCTTCACCAGCACGTCGACCTTGCGCACGCCGTGCTCCATGGCCCGCCGGGCACAGGCCTCGGCCGCCAGTTGGGCGGCAAAGGGGGTGGACTTGCGGGACCCCTTGAAGCCGACGTTGCCGGCCGACGCCCAGGCGAGGACGTTGCCCTCCATGTCGCTGATGGAGATGATCGTGTTGTTGAACGAGCTCTTGATGTGAGCGACCCCGTAGGTGACGTTCTTGCGCTCGCGCTTCTTCGGACGCCGGCCACCTGGCTTGGGCTTCGGCACTACTTCCTCACCTTCTTCTTCCCGGCGACGGTCTTCTTGGGACCCTTCCGGGTACGGGCGTTGGTGTGCGTCCGCTGGCCGCGCACGGGCAGGCCCCGGCGGTGGCGGATGCCCTGGTAGCAGCCGATCTCGATCTTGCGCTTGATGTCCTGGGCGACGTCGCGGCGCAGGTCGCCCTCGACCTTGAGGTTGGCGTCGATCCAGGTGCGGAGGCGGGCCACCTCCTCGTCGGTGAGGTCGCGGACACGCGTCGACGGGTCGGTGCCGGTCTCGATGCAGACCTGGTGGGCCCGGGTGCGCCCGATCCCGTAGATATAGGTGAGGGAGATCTCCAACCGCTTCTCGCGGGGGATGTCGACACCGGCGATACGTGCCATGAATCCCCTCAGCCCTGGCGTTGCTTGTGACGGGGGTTGGTGCAGATCACCAACACCTTGCCGTGCCTGCGCACCACCTTGCAGTGGTCGCAGATCGGCTTCACGCTCGGCTTAACTTTCATGTCTCCTCGGGCCTCGCCTACTTGTAGCGGTACGTGATTCGGCCCCGACTGATGTCGTAGGGCGTGAGCTCAACCTGGACCCGGTCGCCGGGCAGGATGCGGATGTAGTGCATGCGCATCTTCCCGGAGATGTGGGCCAGCACCTTGTGGCCGTTCTCCAGCTCCACGCGGAACATGGCGTTGGGCAAAGGCTCGACGACCTTGCCCTCCATCACGATCGCGTCTTCCTTGGGCTTGGGCAGGTGATCCTCCTGAAACAGAACGGGCACCCCGGGACGCGCGCCGGATACCAGCGCGCCAGGCACTCAGAAGCGTGCCCGGGGACAGTCGAAAATCTTACCGCACTCCGCCAGGGGGAGAAA
>CAWIIV010000018.1:0-44200 GCA_963836205.1 uncultured Acidimicrobiia bacterium
CGGCCACCGTCGTCTCCCGCAGCGCCAGGACTTCGGCCGTCAGCGACCCCTCGGGACCGACGGCGATGTCGGCCATCGGCACCGGCTCGACCTTGACCGCGATCGCCAGCCCGGGAGCCTCGCTCTCCGACGGCACGGTGAACGGCGCCGGATGGTAGAACCGGCACGGGCGGGCCTGTTGCGGGGTCGTTGGTCGACCAGGTAGCCGGGTAGCGCAGGCGGAAGCCCTCGGACTCTGCGGTGCACACGACGAAGTTGCC
The DNA here is from genome assembly GCA_963836205.1 of uncultured Acidimicrobiia bacterium. GTDB lineage: Bacteria > Actinomycetota > Acidimicrobiia > Acidimicrobiales > AC-14 > JAXDMK01. The sequence goes on from CAWIIV010000018.1 coordinate 261, forward strand.
CGGCGGCGTGGTGGTGGACGGGGCCGGCGTCGAGGAGGAGGTCGGCGCCACCGACGGCGCGGGCCCGCCGACGTCGCCTCCGTCCCCACATCCCGCCATAGCTGCCGCCACGGCGACCGCCAGGGTGGCCACGACCGACCAGCGCTGACCAACTACGGCCGGTGATGCCGGACGACGCCGCCCCCGGGCGATGATGGTGTGAACCGCGTTGCCACAGTGGGGGCGGACGCCACGCCGCTGGCCCTGCATCATCTCGACCCGTCGTGGGTTCGGGCCGACGCGGCGTTCGCGCCTACGTCTCGATCGGGCAACTCCGTGTCCGTGGGCGACCCGCCGGCGTCACCCCGGTGCCAGACCACCCGTTGCGGGAACGGGATCTCGATGCCTTCGGCGTCGAACTGCTGCTTGATCCGCGCTCGCAGCTCCCGGGCGACCCTCCACTGTGAGAGCGGCTTTGTCTTGACCACCAGCCGGATGGTGACTCCGTCGGCGTCGAGGCTCTCGACCCCCCAGACCTCCGGCTCCTCCAGGATCTCGTCCGACCAGCCCTCGTCGGTCCAGGTCTGCTTGGCCACCCGCTCCATGACGGCGATCGCTCGCGCCGTCTCGGTGCCATATGCCACCTGCACGTCGAGCAGGGCCCGAGACCACTGCTGCGACTTGTTCGCCACGTAGGCGATCGTTCCGTTCGGAATGTGCCACACGTTGCCCTCCACGTCGCGCAACCGGGTCGTGCGCAGGCTGACCCCCTCGACGGTTCCGGTCGCAGGGCCGGCGTTGATCACGTCGCCGACGCCGTACTGGTCCTCTATGAGCATGAAGATCCCCGACAGGAAGTCGCGCACCAGGTTCTGGGCGCCGAACCCGAGGGCCACGCCGGCGATCCCTGCCCCGGCCAGGAGAGGCCCGAGCTCGAGACCCACCTCAGCGAAGGCCATGAGCGCGGCCATCGTCCACACGGTGAAGGAGGCGACGCTGCCCAGGAGGGCGCCGATCGTGTCCGCTCGTTGGCTGGCCCTCACCGACAGGGCGGGCGCCGTGCGCAGGAGCGTCCCGGCCGAGCGGTCGACGGCCGACGCAACGTCGGCCCTCACGTCACCGAGGCCCTTCGTGAAGCGTCGGATCGCCCGCCGCAGGACACGGGCAGTGATCCACGCCACGAGCAGTATCAAACCGATTCGGGCTGGTCGCGCCACAAAGACGTCGCTGGCCCGGGCCACCACCTCGTTGCCGGTCAGCCGGTAGACGGTGTCGCAGAGGGCGCCCGAGTGCTCGGGTGCCCCGCAGGCTTCCTCGGGCACGGCTATCTGGGTCAGAACCGACAGGATCCTCGCTGGTCAACTCCTCTCGCCTGGCCGTGGGGCCTCAGCTCCTCGGGTTCCGCCGCCGACACCTGGCGACACGAGCAGGCGGTCTGTCGCTCACGACGCGGTCGGAACCCCGGACATCCTACCGAGTCCTCGACCGGACATCGCGCTGGCTCGCCGACGGCGAAATCGCGGCGAGGTGGGCGGAACCCCCGGGCTTACTCGTGATGGCGGCCGTGGACCAGAAGGCCACCGGCGACGAGGCCCACCACCAGACTGGCGAAGAGAGCGACCCACAGGGGCGCGGTGACCTCTGGGATCAGAAACCGGATCGTGGTTGACCGCCGGTTCTCGAGGACGAAGATCACGGCCAGCACCACGAGCACAAGTCCGGCGGTCTGCCGAGGGGTGAACGGGAACCAGCGACTGAGACGCTTGGAGTCCATGCCCGCAGGGTATCGGGCGCTGCTCGCCGCTCCTCGGCATCCCGGACCACGCCGCTCGGCGGCATCACCGGGGGTGAAGCGGGGAGGTCGGGCGTGGACCTCGACATACAGGTTGTGGGGGAGAAGCCGCCGGCGCATCTCCAGGCAGCCGAGGGTGGAGGCGACGCGCGAGCATCTTCGCATGGCCGACGATCAGCCCGACCAACCAGGGGCCGTTGTGGGTCGCGGGTCGCGGCGTTCTTCGATCGGGCGGCGCATGTTCGCCGTTGCCGCCGTAATGGGCTTGGGCATGGTCGGAGCCTGTGCCGCCCTGGCCATCGAACCAGTCACCCGGGGGACGGTCGGACCTGGCTCGGTGGCCGTTCGTGCCTCGTTGGGCGGCCGCCCAACGACAGAGCTGGAGCTCCCTCCCCTCGGAGCGCTCTCGGCTCGCACGCACCGGTCACCCCTGAAGCTGTCGGCGACGGTCCAGCAGCTCGACATCCAGGAGCTCCAGCGCCTTCTGGCCGGCAGTGACCCAGAGCTCGCCCTCCGCAGGTCGATCACGCAGGACGTCGAGCCTCTGCTGCGCGCCTTCGTGGTTCGCACGCTCATCTTCTCGGGTGTCGTCGGGGGACTCCTCGGAGCGGTTGTCCCGCGCCGGCGGCCGACTCTGGTGGTGGCCGGCATCACGGGGGGTGTGGCGGGCGCGGCGCTGGTCCTCGGGCTGACGTGGACCACGTTCGACGCCGGAGCTTTCGAGTCTCCGCAGTTCGTGGGTCCGCTGGAGGAAGCGCCGCACGTGCTGCAAACCATCCAGCGCCATGTCGACAGCTTCGAGGACGTGCGAGGGCGCGTCGACATCCTGAGTCGCCAGCTCACGAACCTGTACCAGGCGGCATCGGCCGAGCCCCAGCCAGGTCCCACTGATACCGCGATCCTGCACGTCAGTGACATCCACCTCAACCCTCTGGGCCTCGAGTTCGCCTCGCGGCTGGCCCGGGAGTTCGGGACCCGAGCCATCGTGGACACTGGTGACCTGACGTCGTTCGGCCTCCCTGTCGAAGCCCGCATCGGAGACATCCTCCGCACCATGCCCGTGCCGTACTACTTCGTCCCCGGAAACCATGACTCGCCCGAGGTCCGCACCGCCCTGGCGGGGGTCGCCAATGTGACCGTGCTCGACGGTCAGCTCGTCGAGATCGGCGGCGTCCGGGTTCTCGGCGTCGCCGACCCGACGTTCACCGCCGACAACAAGACGAGCCCCGGGGAGGCGAAGGACGCCAAGACCCAGGAGGCTCCGATCGTCGCCCAGCTCGTCCAGGAGCTCGGCCCGGACGTGCTCGCGGTCCACGATCCGGTGTTGGGCGCAGAGGCGGCCGGAGCCGTCCCCCTGGTCGTCCAAGGTCACACCCATCGGCGGCGATCTGAGCTCCGCTCCGGCACGAGGTTCCTCACCGTTGGAACGTCCGGCGCGAGTGGGCTCGGCGCCTTCACCGTTTCGACCGCGCTGGCGTACGAGGCGGAGGTGCTCCACTTCCGGGGCGGACAGCTGGTTGCTGTCGACTACGTGTCGCTGGCCGGAGTGGAGGGCAGCTTCCGGGTCGACCGCGAGGTGGTGCCCCGCGCACCCGCGGCCTGATCAGCGGGCAGGGGGGATCAGACCGCGGGCGTCTCGCCGTAGACGAGCACCGTCGACCCCATGGGCATGAGCCCGAAGTCCCAGATGAAGTCCATGGCGGCAAAGCTGACGCGAGCGCAACCGTGGGAGACGGGGAAGGGCGGAATGCTGCCGTAGCCGTGGACCGCGATCCCGTCCTCGTGGAAGTACTTCGGCCGGTAGAGGGGCCCGAGATTGCCGTCCTCCCACCCGTCCGTCTCCCAGAACACGGTGTGGGTGCCGGGGGGAGTATCGGCGAGCGCGGTGTAGCCGTGCGGGTGGTCATACGGCAGCTCCGTCCCCGTCGACGTGTTGAAGACCCAGTCGATCCTGCCGTCGATGACGCTGAAGAGGACTTGGCGCGCCTTGTCGATCTCGATCACCCGTCCTGCTCGACTCTGGGGTACGGGCGAGGTCGGATTGGCAAGGACAGCCCGGGTCTGGGGTCCCACCCGGCCGTCGACGGCAATGCCGTTCGCCTTCTGGAAGGCGTAGACAGCCTGTTGGGTGAGCTGACCGAACGCCCCGTCCGCCGAGCCGAGCCAGTAACGGAGGGCGGTGAGCCGCTCCTGCACGGCGAGAACGTCAGGGCCCTCATCGCCCCGACCCAAGACCGCAGGTGTCGGGGGCACGGTGTTCGGGGGCCCGGTGGTCGGGGGCCCGGTGGTCGGGGGCCCGGTGGTCGGGGGCACGGTGGTCGGGGGCACGGTGGTCGGGGGCACGGTGGTCGGGGGCACGGTGGTCGGGGGCACGGTGGTCGGGGGCGGAGTCGCAGGGGGGTCCGTCGTGGGCGGGACGGTGGTGGGGGCCTCTGTCGTGGGGGGCACCGTCGAGGGTCCGGAGGTCGTTGATGGAACTGGGGCGATCGTTTCCGTCGAACCGGCAATGGTCGTTGAGGTCGGAACCGGCGTGGTCAGCCCGGTGTCCTCAGGACTGCCGCAGCCAATTGCAAGGGCGAGGAGCGCCACAGGAACCAGAACCTGCCAACTGACGCCCATGGCTCGGCGCCTCGCCGGGTCGCCGGGATCGAAGCCGGTGCCGGAGAACGGGCGCCGGGCGGCCGCAATCAAACCCTGCTGGCCTCGACGCCGTGCGCCAGCGACGCCACTGGCCGGTCCTTCTTCGTCGGTGCAGGCGGCCACGGTCGCTCCTTCTCGGCGTGCCTAGCTTTCGAATGCGAGCTGCTTGCTCGCCCCGAGCGCGGCTACCGCCAGTATTGCCTGCCGCCGAAGTGCCGCGACAAGGACCACATCGCCCCATCACTCGCCACCCCCGCGGCCGACTCCGGAGTGGGCGTGAGCGCCGTAGCATCCGGTCGGTGGGATCACGCCGGGCATCGTCGCAAGCCAGGTGGCGGGCCCAAGGCGGGGACCGACGCCGGACACCGACCCCCTTCCGCCGGCTGGCCGAGGTGCAGGTCCTTCACGCCGCGGGCGACGGCATGGTGGCCGTTGCCCTCGCCAACACCCTCTTCTTCGCCGTCCCGATCGGCGAGGCACGCGACAAGGTTGGCCTGTATCTGGCGCTTACCATGGCGCCTTTCGCCGCCCTTTCCCCGCTCGTCGGACCCTGGCTCGACCGACGATCTGGCACCTACCGGCTCGCGATCATCTTCGCCGCGGGAGGCCGGGCCGTCCTCGCTCTCCTTCTCGCTACCCGCACCGACCGTGTCGCCCTGTACCCCTTGGCCTTCGGGCTCCTCGTCCTGTCCCGGATGCACGGCGTCAGCCGCAGCGCGCTCATGCCCGACGTGCTGCCGCCGGACCGGTCGCCTATGTGGGGGAACGCCAGACTGGCGGTGCTTTCCGTCGTGGGGGGGACTCTCGGGGCCGGTCTGGCGGCAGGGGCAAATGTGATCAGCGGGTCGGGACTGGCTTTGGGCTTCGCCGTCGTCGTGTTCTCTGCTGCGGTCGTGCCCGGGACGCGGATCCCCCGTAGTCCTACGGAGGGCAGGGACCCCGTCGAGGCCGGCGACTACCGGGCGCTGCTCAGCTCGCGCTTGCTGGCCGGAGGGGTGGCGATGGGTGCCAGCAGGGCGGCGGTGGGCTTCCTCACGTTCCTCCTGGCGTTCCTGCTCCGGGCCGAGGGGGAGCAGGGCCGGGGGTTTGCAGTGGTAATCGCCGGTGCTGGCATCGGTGGCTTCGCCGGTGCGGTCCTGGCGCCAGCCCTGCGCGCCCTAGTCCGGGAGACGTTGCTCCTCCAGCTCAGCCTGGGAGCGACGGCGGTGGCGGCGCTCTGGGCCGGGGGGTCCTTCGATGTGCCGCGCGCGGCAGTGGTGGCGGGCGTCGTAGGACTGGCGACGGCGAGCGGTCGACTGGCATTCGACAGCCTTCTCCAGGTTGACGCACCTTCGACCGTACGGGGCCGCACCTTCGCCCGCTACGAGACAATCTTCCAGCTCTGCTGGGTCAGCGGCGCCGGCCTCGCCACCGCCGTGCCGTTCCGGGCCAGCGCCGGCATGCGCAGCCTGGCGCTCATCGCGTCAGGCGGAGTGGCGCTCTCCATTCTCGGGCTGATCCGACGCCGGCCCACAGGCCGACGGACAACGGGCGCTCCCGGTAGGGCGGGGTGATGGGATTGGCGGCGCGCTGACGTCCTTGGGTGTGGGGCGACGCCATGTCCACCTGCCGTACCTCAGGACGTGCCCCGCACCGGGCTCGTGGTGCCGGGGCTGATCACCGCCCATCGCGGCGCAGCTGGTGATGGGCGAGTCATCCATCTCCCCATACCAGCTGACCGGGCGCTCGGACGGCCCAACCGCTGACGCCGCGTCGACCGACGACGCTCGACCTGACGACCGGATGCCCCGGGATCGCCCGCGGTCCCCGGCCCGACGCTGTTGATTTCCCCGGTCCTCGCCGGGCCACCAAGATGGGGGGCAACCACTTCGGTGGCGGGTGAGCCGGGAAGCCTGGTCGGCGGTGTAGCCACGCGACCGAAGGAGCACGCCCATGGGTACCAGCAAGACCGACAACGGCGGGCCCGGAGGCGATCTGGCCGGTCCCGGCGCAGCTCTTCCCGGGCGGCGGATGCCGCGAGTCCTGCGCCAGTTCCTGGCGACCGAGTCCGCCGGCGGGCTCGTCTTGCTGGTGGCTTCGGTGGTGGCGCTGGTGTGGGCCAACTCGCCGTGGCACGGTTCCTACGAGGCGCTGTGGCACACCGAGCTGTCCGTCGGCGTGGGCCGGTTCGTGCTCGTCGAGGACCTCCGGCACTGGGTGAACGATGGGCTCATGGCCCTGTTCTTCTTCGTCGTGGGGCTTGAGATCAAGCGAGAGCTCGTCCACGGCGACCTGCGCGAGCCCCGGGTGGCGGCCATGCCCGCCATCGCCGCCCTCGGTGGCATGGTGGTCCCTGCCCTGCTCTTCCTCCTGGTGACCGTCGGCGGCGGCGGGGCCAAGGGCTGGGGCATTCCCATGGCCACCGACATCGCCTTCGCCATCGGTGTCGTGGCCCTGCTGGGTTCGAGGGTGCCGGCGTCACTCAAGCTCTTCCTGTTGACCCTCGCCATCGTCGACGACATCGGCGCCATCGTGGTGATCGCGCTCTTCTACGCCACCGACATCCGGCCCGGTCTTCATCGCCACTGCGGCCGGGATCATCGTCGTGATGCTGGTCATGCGGCGCGGCGGGCGTCGTGTGGACGCCGCCCTATGTGGTGCTCGGCGTCGGAGTGTGGCTGGCGACGCAGGCATCGGGTGTCCATGCCACCATCGCCGGGGTGGCCCTCGGGTTGCTCGCTCCGGCACGGGCCCTCAGCCCGGCCGCGGTCACCCGCCAGTGGGCACGGGACCTGAGCGACGATCCCGGTCCGGCCGAGCTCGCCGTCATGAACCGCCTGGCTCGAACCACGGTCTCACCCGCCGAGCGGCTCGAGCACCTGCTGCACCCGTGGACGAGCTTCGCCGTGGTGCCGCTCTTCGCCCTGGCCAACGCCGGGGTGGTGATCAAGGCCGATTCTTTCGATGCTCCGGCGACGGTCGGTGTGACGGCGGGCGTGGTGCTCGGCCTGGTGGTGGGCAAGGTGGTCGGAATTTCGGCGGCGACGTGGCTGGCCGTGCGGTGCGGGCTCGGCCGCCTACCCGAGGGGGCTACCTGGGCCATGGTCGTGGGCATCGCCGCCATCGGCGGCATCGGATTCACCGTCTCGCTGTTCATCGCCGAGCTCGCCTTCGATCCGGGTGCTATCCAGGACGCGGCCAAACTCGGTGTGCTGGGTGCGTCCACCGTGGCCGCCTTGCTCGGCGCGGCGCTGCTGGCGAGAGCCTGCCGAGGCAACTCGCACGGCTGAGCGTCCGTCGTTCGGCTCGGAGCAGGGCTTCGGTATGCCGGACGCATGCCGACTCACGTTGGCGATCGGGGTCCGCCCCGGCGACGATGATGATCTTACGTAGACCCAAAGATAAGACGTCCGTCACCCCAATCGAGGCCCACTGCATGCGGCGTCGGGATCGTCAAGGACGCCGAGGGCCTTCCGACAGATAACGGTAGAAGATCTTTTCGGCGTCGTCGAAGGCGACCTCGGCGATGTCCCGTTCGACGTACACCGAGGCGAAGCCGGTGTCGAGCAGGGTCGGGACGTCCCAGTGGGGGCGGCGCCGGCCGCTGAGAAACAGCTCCAGGGCGATGGCGTCGCCGTCGGGGTGATGGTCGTCGGGGTCGGGCTGGTAGCCGGCGGCGACGGCGTCGCGCTCGTCGGCCTCGATCCGAGCTCGCAGTTCGGCGTCGTGGAGGGAGAGGTACCAGTTTCCGTCGAAGATCAGCAGTCGGCCCCCGGGCCGCAGCACCCGGTACCACTCCCGGTAGGCCCGCTCCGGGTCGGGGAGCAGCCAGGTGGCGTTGCGGCACAGGAGCAGGTCGAAGCTGTCGTCGGCGAAGGTGAGCGCCTGCGAGTCCATGACATGGAACTCGACGTCGGTGAGCCCGGCCGCCTCGGCGTTGGAGCGGGCGGTGGCGAGCATGTTGGTGGCGCAGTCGACCCCCGTCAGGTGGTGGCCGCTGCCCTTGAACAGCAACGGGAAGAACCCGGGGCCGGTGCCGAGGTCGAGGACCCGGAGCCCGCCGCCGGCCGGGCGGTTGGCCTCCACCAGCGCTCGCCACGCCGACCGCCGGGGTCCGGACAGCTCACCCTGGATGTACCGCTGATAACTCTCGTTGGCGCCTTGCCAGTAGTCGGTGATCCGGTCCTGCAACACGGCGAACCCCTCCCGATTCTTATTGGGAACTGGTCGCAGATTAACCACGACGCCGTCAACCATTGAAGTCGTGTTGGAGGCCCTGTCCTTGGGGGTGGCCAAGGCGCTGGTCACCCCACCACCTCGCGTAGTGGTTCGGACTCGCCGTCCCAGGCGGTCGTCAGCGACGGGCCGGGCGCTGCCGCCAGCAGATGACCGGCCACGGACGCGAATCGTGATCTCCTTCGCCGCCCACGTCTCAGTTGACCGGCAACGGTGTGATAGCTACCCTCTCGCTACCGCATGCTGGCAGTGACAAGGGGGCTGGGATGAACTGTCGGGCCGGGCGGGTGGTCGTCGCCACCCTGCTGGTCGCCGCGTGCGCCGCGTGCGGAGAGTCGGCGTCGGAGGAGACGACTGCCACCACCGCCGACGCCGCGACACCCGGGTCGTCCGCAGCCGTCGCCGGCTTCCCCGTGACCGTTGCCGACTGCAAGGGCCTGTCGCAGACCTACCCGGCGCCCCCGAATCGGATCGTGTCGCTGAGCGCAAGTGCCATGGAGACCCTGTACTGGCTGGGGGTGGGCGACAGGATCGTCGGGACGGCCGAGGGCCCCTACACGGAGACCCAGTTCCCGACGCAGTTCCGGGCCGCGGCCAAGTCGGTCGAGGTCATCGCCGACCCCTACGTCCCCGGCCAGGACTACCTGGGCGTGACCTTCGAGCGGCTCCTGGCCAAGCAGGCCGACTTCGTGTACAGCGACTTCACCACCACCTTCGTGAGCTTCAGCCAGGCCGAGCTCAAGGATCGTGGCATCCCGTCCTACCTGTCCTTCAGCACTGACTGCCCAGAGGCCGGCGCCCAGACCAACCTCGACCTCGTGTACAAGGAGATCCGTGACGTCGGCCAGATCCTCGGTCGCAGCACGGAGGCGGAGGCCGTCGTCGCCGCCATGCAGAACAAGCTCGCCGACGTGGCGGCCAATGTCGGATCCCGGCCCAAGCCCCGGGTGCTGTACCTGGGCGGGGACAGCATCACCGCCGAAGCCCCGAGCTCGGCCATCGGCAACCGCCATGTCGTCAACGCCATCCTCGGGTTGGCCGGAGCCGAGAACGTGTTCGACAACCTCGACACCGGGTACCAGGAGGTGGGCTGGGAGGAGATGGCCGCCCAGAACCCGGACGTGATCGTGCTCACCGTGGGGAACTACGTCGAGGGCGACTACCAGCAGGTGATCGACAAGGCTAAGACCGTGCTTCGGGAGCACCCGGCCACCCGCAACCTGGCCGCCGTCGTCAACGACCGCATCGTCGACATCGACGCCTGGCTGACCGGCGCAGGTGGCGTGCGCAACGCCGACGCCGTCGTCGACCTGGCCCGGAAGTTCCACCCCGACGCCTTTTCTTGAGCCGCCTTTTCTTGAGCCGCCATCTCTTGAGGCGCCCTTTCTTGAGGCGGTCTGAGCTGGGTGCCGCGGCGCCCCGGCCCGTTGAGCCGGGGCGTTCGGAGTAGCGAGTCCGGAGGTGGAGGTGGAGGCGGATGCGGCAGTGGAGGCGCCTCGTCGGCGGGTGCCCCAGACCCTCGTCGTGGGCATCCTGGTCGTCGCCCTCATGGTGGCGGTGACGGTTGCGGTGGGGGTGGGCCCCGTCCGCATCGGGCCCCTCGAGGTCGGCCGCATCGTCGCCCGCCGGCTCTTCGGCGTGGGCGAGGTCCGCTGGACGTTGCTCGAGGAGGACATCGTCTGGAACCTACGGGTGCCGCGGGCGCTGCTGGGCGTCATCGTGGGCGGGGCCCTGGCCACGGCCGGCGTCCTCATCCAGGCCACGGTGCGCAACCCGCTGGCCGATCCCTACCTGCTGGGCGTCTCCCAGGGGGCGTCGGTGGGGGCGGTCGCCTTCATCGTGCTCGGCATCGGGGCCTTCGGCGTCTCGTCGGTTACCGCGGCCTCGGCTGTGGGCGCGGCCGGCGCCTTCGGGCTGGTCTACCTGCTGGCGACCGCGGCGGGGACGGAGAGCTCGCTGCGGGTCGTGCTGGCCGGCGTGGCCGTCGGCTACGCGATGCAGTCCGTCGTCTACTTCCTGCTCCTCCTGGCCGACAGCCCGGGCGAGACCAACAACGCCCTGTTCTGGATCGTCGGCAGCCTGGCCGCGGCTCGATGGTCGATGCTCCTGATCCCCGCGGTGGGAATGGTGGCGGTGCTGGTTGCGGCCATCTCCCGGGCGGGCGCGCTCAACGCCCTGCTGCTGGGGGACGAGAACGCCATCGCCTGCGGGGTCGACGTGACCCGGTTCCGCCGCCAGCTGCTGGTGGCGGCCTCGCTCCTCACCGGAGTGGCGGTGTCCGTGTCGGGGGCGATCGGCTTCGTCGGGCTGGTGGTGCCCCACGGTGCCCGGCTGGTCGTCGGTGGTGAGCACCGCCGCCTGCTGCCGGTGGCGGCCCTCGCCGGCTCCCTGTTCCTCGTGCTGGCCGATCTGGCTGCTCGGGTCGCCCTCTCCCAGCGGGAGCTGCCCATCGGGGTGGTCACCGGCCTGGTGGGCGCCCCCATCTTCGCCCTGCTCCTCGTCGGCCGCCGCCGCCAGGTGGAGGCCGGGTGACAGTCGAGCTGCAGGTCCGCGACGTCGAGGCCCGCCTGTCGGGGCGGACGGTGATCGCGGGCGTCACCGTGCTGGTCGGCCCGGGCGAGCTGGCGGTGGCCGTCGGCCCCAACGGGAGCGGCAAGTCGAGCCTGCTGCGTACCGTCTACCGGAGCCTGCGGCCGTCGGCCGGGGCGGTCCACGTGAGCGACGACGACGTGTGGCGACTCAACGCCCGCCAGGCGTCCCAACGGGTGGCCACCCTCACCCAGGAGCGCCCGGCCGCGGCCGAGCTGACCGTGCGGGAGGTGGTGGCCCTCGGCCGCCTGCCGTGGCAGCGGGCCTTCGCCACCCTGGGCTCGTCCGACTGCGAGGCGGTCGACGACGCCATCGCTCGAACCGGCATCGGCGACCTCGCCCACCGCCGCTTCACCCGGCTCTCGGGCGGCGAGCGCCAGCGGGTGCTGGTGGCCCGGGCCTTCGCCCAGCGGTCCCCCCTGATCGTCCTCGACGAGCCCACCAACCACCTCGACGTCCGCCATCAGCTCGGGGTCCTCGACCTGGCCCGGGCCACCGGGGCCACCGTCCTCGCCGCCATGCACGACCTCAACCTGGCCGCCAGCTTCGCCGACCGGGTCCACGTGCTCGACCGGGGCACGCTGCGGGCGAGCGGCCCGCCGGAGGAGGTCCTGACCCCCGCCCTGGTGGCGGAGGTCTTCGGCGTGCACGCCACCCCCGTCATCCACCCCGTCACCGGCCGGCCGCAGTTCTTCCTGTCGACCCTCGGCGGCTGAGGGGAGGGCGATGGACCCCGACCAACCCGTCAGCGTCCTGGGCCGGCTCCGCCTGCTCCTGGGAATCGCCGGCCGGGTGCGCCGACAGCTGTGGGTGTCGGTCGCCCTGGCGGTCGTCGCCACCGCTCTCCAGCTCGCGCCCTACTACCTCCTCTACCGGGCGGTCGACGCCATCGTGGCCGGCACCGCCAGCCGGGGCGGCCTCTTCGCGCTCGCCCTGGTCTCCGCCGCCTGCATCGCCGGGCGCTTCGTCCTGTGGGCGACGGCCATGTGGATCTCGCACGTGGCCTCGGCCGACATCGAGCGCAGTCTGCGGGTCGACGTCACCACCCACGTGGCCCGCCTGCCCATGGGGTGGTTCGGCACCCGCCGCAGCGGTGAGCTGAAGAAGCTGCTGGCCGAGGACCTCGGCCGGCTCGAGCTGTTCGTGGCCCATGCCGTGCCCGAGGTGGTCTCGGCGCTGGTGTGGTGGCTGGCGGTGACGGTATGGCTGTTCGTGGTCGACTGGCGGCTGGCGGCGGCGGTGCTGGCCACCGTGCCCGTCGCGTTCGCCCTGCTCGTGCTCTCGTGGCGGGGCACGGCGGAGAAGCTGGCCGAGGCGGAGGCGGCGTCGTCGAGGATGAACGGCTCGATCGTGGAGCTGCTCGTCGGCCTGCCCGTGCTCAAGGTGTTCCGGCGAGCGGAGGACGCGCTGGTCGAGACCCGGCGCACGATCGAGCACTTCGCCCACCATCAGACGGAGTGGAGTCGGGAGTACGTCCCCCTGGCGACCGCCTTCTACCAGTTGGTCACCTACAACGTGGTGGCGGTGGTCGTCGTCGGCCTGCCCCTGGCGGCCACCGGAGCGGTCGGCACCAGTTCGCTGCTGCTTTTCCTGCTCCTCGGCCTCGGCTACGGGCTACCCCTCATGCGCTTCTACACCCTCGGCGCCTTCGCCACGTTCATGGCGTCGGCGGCAATGCTCATCCAGCAGGTCCTCGACGAGGAACCCTTGCCCGACACGGGCCGCCGGGTAGAGCTCGACGGGGCCGCGGTCGAGTTCCGCGACGTCTCGTTCGGCTACGGCGACGGTGGCCGCGTCCTGCACCAGGTGAGCTTCACGGCGACCGAGGGCGCCGTCACCGCCCTGGTCGGGCCGTCGGGCGCGGGCAAGACCACCGTCGCCCGCCTGGTCGCCCGCTTCGCCGACCCCGACGAGGGCGCGGTCCTGCTCGGCGGGGTCGACCTACGGGCCGTGGCCGTCGACCAGCTCATGGAGAACGTCGCCGTGGTCGCCCAGGACCCCTTCCTGTTCCACGACTCGATCGAGGCCAACATCCGGGTGGGGCGGGCGGGCGCCACCGGCGAGGAGGTGCGGGCCGCGGCCCGGGCGGCCCGGGCCCACGATTTCGTGGAGGCGCTTCCCGACGGCTACGCCACCGTCGTCGGCGAGCGGGGGTCGACCCTGTCCGGCGGGCAGCGCCAGCGCATCACCATCGCCCGGGCCCTGCTCAAGGACGCCCCCGTCGTCGTGCTCGACGAGGCCACCGCCTTCGCCGACCCCGAGAGCGAGGCCGAGATCCAGGCCGCCATCGGTGCCTTGGTGGTGGGTCGGACGCTGATCGTCGTCGCCCACCGGCTCCAGACGGTGGTGGCGGCTGACCGCATCGTCGCGCTCGACGGCGGCCGGGTGGTGGCGAGCGGCACCCACGCCGAGAACCTGGCGGGCGGGGGTCGCTACTTGCGGATGTGGGAGGACGCCACCCGGGCCACTCCGCCACCGACGGTGACGGCGGTCGGACGATGACCGCCACGCTCCCGTCAACGTCGGACACGCCCCGGGCTCGGGGCCAGTTGGCCTCGGTGGTCGACGTGTCCCGCCAGGTGTGGGCACTCGCCGGCCGCCACCGGGCGCCCCTGCGGCGGTGTCTCGTCATCCGGGTGCCCCTGGCCCTGCTCTCGGCGGTGCAGGTCCTCCTCGTCGTGGTCGCCATCGAGCGGGTCCGCACCGCCAGCCTGACCTCGACCGCGGCGTGGTGGATCGCAGGCGGGGTGACCGCCACGGCCGCGGTGCAGCTGGGACTGGCTGTCGCCGGCAACCGGATGGCGTGGCTGCACTGCTACCTCTTCGGCGGCGAGCTGCGAGTGCGCCTGCTCGACCGGGCTCGAGCCCTCCCCGTCGCCTACCACTCCCGACACCAGGCCGGCGAGACGACCATGGTCCTCACCGGCGACGTCACCCGGGTGGAGAACTTCGTCGGATGGAGCCTCCCGGTCCTCGTCGGCGACATCGCCCTACCGCTCTCGGTGTTGGCCGTGCTGGCGGTGCTCGACCTCCGCATGGCCGCCGCCACCGCCCTCTCGGTCGTGCTGGCCCTCCCCGCCCTGGCGTGGACCCAGCGCCGCCTGGCCGCCTTCACCGAGGCTCATCGCGACCTCCACGGCCAGACCGTGGCCCGGGTGGTCGAGTACGTGCAGGGGATCGCAGTGGTCAGGGCGTTCAACCTCGCGGGCGAGCGCCAGGCCAGCTTCAAGGCGGCCACGGACGCCCTCCACGCCAACATGGTTCGGCTCCTGAGGACGGTGTCGCCCACCTACGCGGTGTTCACCACCGTGCTCCAGCTCGGGATCGCGGTCACCCTGGCCGCGGTCGCCTACCTGCTCTTCGGCGGCCAGCTCGACGCCGGCACTGCGGTCGTGTTCCTGGTGCTGGCCGTCCGGGTCTACGAGCCGCTGTTCGACATCGCGGGACAGGTCGAGCCGGTGCCGCAGGTGGCCGCGTCCCTGGCCCGCATCCACGCCCTCCTCGATGCGCCGTGCGAACCGGTGCCAACCGTCACCCGGCCGATCGAGGCCTACGACCTGACCCTCGAAGCTGTCGACTTCTCCTACGGGGCCGCCCCCGTGCTGGTCGACGTCGGCTTCGCCGTGCCCGCCCGCACCATGACCGCCATCGTGGGCCCGTCGGGGGCGGGGAAGTCCACCATCCTCGGGCTCCTGGCCCGTCTCTACCGGCCGGGGGAAGGATCGGTCCGGATCGGCGGGGTCGACCTGCGGGAGGTGTCCGAGGGCGACCTGTACGACGCGGTGGGCGTCGTGTTCCAGGACGCCTACCTCTTCGGGGGCAACGTCCGCGACAACATCGCCGCCGGCCGGCCAGACGCATCCGACGACGAGCTGGTGGCGGCGGCCAGGGCCGCCGGCTGCCACGACGACATCGCCGCCCTGGTCGCGGGCTACGACACCTCGGTCGGGGAGGCCGGCCAGACACTGTCCGGCGGCGAGCGGCAACGGGTCACCCTGGCTCGGGCCCTGCTCAAGCGGGCACCGGTCCTGCTCCTCGACGAGGTGACCGCGGCTGTCGACCCGTCCACGGAGCGGGTCGTCACCGAGGCCCTCGACCGCCTCCGGGCCACCACCACGATCGTGGTCGTCTCCCACCGGCTGGCGACCGTCCGCTCCGCCGACCAGATCGTGGTCCTCGACGGCGGCCGGGTCGTGGGTCGGGGCACCCACGACGAGCTGGTGGTGGCGGGCGGCCTCTACGCCCGCTGGGTTGCCGATCGGGAACGGGTGGCCGGCTGGCGACTGACGTCGACGAGCCGGTGTGGGGACTGAATCCCGACCGCAACCGGATTGCAGCTCGCAATTGCATATCAGTGTAGTTGCCCTAGGGTCGGTCGGAGCCGTCAGGACGGAGGAAGCACCGCGAGGCGTTGTCGTCTGGCGGTAGTCGGCATCGTGCTGCAATCCGTCCTGCCGCATGTGGGGGCAGTGGTGACAACGATGCTGCGTCCGGGCCCTCCGAGACTCCTGCCGGCTTCCCGGTCACCGTCGAGAACCGCGGCCGGCTGCTGGTCGATCGTGACCATGACCGTGTCGCAGAGCAGGTGACCGAGATCCGGGGAGCCTGACCGACGAGCTAATTGCAACTGCCCGGAGCACGCCGTTAGCGTTGCCCTCCTGAGGGCCGAGTAAGGCCGTTCGTCACTCCAGGAAGTCGGTTCGCTCGTTGGGAGCACAGATCACACCCGCACGGCAGTCGGACGCGCGGTCTACCCGGGAGAACATCCGTCTGGGCCGGCCCGACGCCACCGACGAGGAGGTCGCGCTGGCCGCCGAGCGGGCCCTGGTCGGCGAGTTCCTCGACGAGCTGCCCGACGGCCTCGACACCGCGGTGGGCGAGCGGGGCGCCACCCTCTCGGGCGGGCAGCGCCAACGGATCGCCATCGCCCGGGCCCTGCTGCGCGACGCCCAGGTGCTGGTGATGGACGAGGCCGTGTCCAACCTCGACACCCAGAGCGAGCAGCTGCTGCAGGTGGCCATGGCCGAGATCCGGCAGGGCCGCACGACCCTGCTCATCGCCCACCGCCTGTCGACCATCCGCAGCGCCGACCGGCTGGTGGTGCTGGAGGGGGGTCGGGTAGCCGAGACCGGCACCTACGCCGAGCTGATCGATGCCGGCGGCACGTTCGCCCACCTGGTCGCGGCCCAGCAGCTCGGCCTCCTCGACCGGTAGTCCGGCGGCCCCCGCGTCGGCCGGCACGACGACGTGAACCGCGCCCCGACCGACCGCCGGTGGGTGTTGGTCCACGCCGCGGTCGCGGTCGCCCTGACCGCGCCACTGGCCTGGCAACTCGACCGGATCCCGATCGGGCGGGAGCCGGTGGCCACCGTAACCCTCTTCAACCTGTGGTCATTGCGGTGGACGGGCCAACGGGCCGCCCACCTCTTCGCCGGCTGGTGGGACGCGCCCATCTTCTGGCCCCACCCGGGGATGTACGCCGGCAGCGAGCTCCAGCCGGTGACGGGGGTCGCCCACGCCTTGCTCTCGCTTCCGGCCGGGCCCGTCGCCGGCTACGGCCTGGTCCTGCTCGTGACCCTCACGCTGAACGGGATCGCAGGCGCCGCACTGGCCCGGCGTCTCGGCGCCGCCGCCGTGCCGGCGGCGCTGGCCGGCGTGCTGGTCCAGGCGCTGCCGTTCGTCCACCGGCAGCTCGGCGTGATCCAGCTGCTGGCGCTGTGGCCGCTGCTGGCGGCCGTCACCTGCGCGCTGGCCTGGGCCGAGGACACCCGCCCCCGCCATGCCGTCCTCGGCGCCCTCTCTCTCGCCGCCGCCGTCGGCACCTGCGGCGTCTACGCGGCCCTGCTGGCGTTGAGCGCCGTCCCGGCCGCTGTCGTCCTGATCAGGCGGGACTGGTGGCGCGACCGCCGGCGGGCCGTCGGCACGCTCGCTGCGGCCGCGATCCTCGCCGGCCTCGTGCTCCCCCTGGTGATCGGCCAGCAGCGCCGCCTCCCCGGCAGCCGGCTGCTCCCGGCCAGTGTGTTTGCCGGGTCGGCCACCTGGGCCGACCTCGCACCGGGGGGACGATGGGGACCGGGATGGCCCCTGCTCCTTCTCGGGCTCGCCGGCGCCGCGCTCGCCGCTCGACGCCGGTCGACCGCGCTCCTGGTCGCGTTCGGTGGCGCCGCCGCCCTCGCCGCCCTCGGACCGAACCTGTCGGTGGCGGGATGGCGGCCCTGGCTGTTCCTGGCCGACCACGTGGGCCCGATCGCCCGCCTGCGGGCACCTTTCCGGGCCACCGTCCTTGTCCAACTCGCCCTCGCCGCCCTCGCCGCCTCCGCCCTGCACGCGCTGTGGGCCCACCGCCGAGCCGTGATCCGGGCCATCGCCCCCCTCGCCACCGTGCTTGCCGTCCTCGCCGCCGGTACGGGCCCAGGTCCGCTGGTGGGCGCGCCAACGACCGGCTCGGCGTGGCAGCGCTGGCTGGCCGAGCACCAAAACGGAGGAGCGGTGGCCCACCTGCCCTTCGCCCGCAGCCCCCTGGTCGCCAGCTACGAGCAGACGACGGCCTGGATGGTCCAGTCCCTCGACCACCACCATCCCCTGGTGAACGGCCTGACGACGTTCGAGCCGGCCGATGCCAACGACCGGCGCCGGCGCCTCAACCGCTTCCCGGACGCAGACAGCATCGACCTCCTGGTCGGGCTCGGTGTCGCCTATGTCGTCGCCGACCCGGCCTGGTTCACCGACGCCCGGGCCGCGGGCGCCGCCGATGCCGGCTTCGTCACCGTCCTCGCCGACGCCGACGGAGTGCTCCTACGCGTACCGCCGGAGGTCTCACCGCACGGCGAGCAGCAGACCCTCCTGGAGGTCCCGCCAGACGATTGACGCCTCCCGGAACCCGGCGCACCCGGCGGCGGCGACGTGGAGGGGGCCGTCGGGCCGGCACGGCCGCTCGCGGTCGCCCGGGAAGATGCGGTCGCGCTCGGCCAGCAGCTCGGCGAAGGTCGGGTCCTCGCGCACCGCGATCCACCACGTGTCCCAATCCTCGGCGCCACACTGGACGGCCCGGTCGAGGCGGGCCGCGCTCAGCTCCTTCAGGGCCGAGGTGATCGCCGGGAGCCGGCCGGTGTCCGGCATGCTGTCGCCGTTCAGCAGCAGGGCCCCCTCGGGGAGCAGCCCGGCCAGCTGGGTGTATACCGCGGTCAGCTGGCCGCCGGTGAGCCAGTGGGTAGCGGTGGTCGACAGCACCGCGTCGAAGGGGGGGCCGTCGGGGAGGGCGGCGACCCAGTCCGGCGTGGTGATGTCGGCCCGGACCCACTCCAGGCGACCCCCGAGGTCTCCGAGCGCGCCCTGGCCTAGCCGTAGCAGCACGGGATCGATGTCGACGGCGACGGAGGAGGCGTCCGGGTAGCGCTCGAGCAGCCGGGCCGAGATGGCGCCGGGACCGCACATCAGGTCGAGGAACCGAGTCGGTTTCGGGCGCAGGGCGTCGATCAGCTCGAACATGATCCCGTAGCGGCGCTCCCGCTGCTCGATGTAGACCTCCTGCTGGACGTCCCAGCGCCGCAGAAGCTCGCCCCAATCGGTCGCCGTCCTGTCATCTGTCTGCTCGGTCATGGCCGCAGTCTAGTCGCGTCGCCTTTGACTATACGAACTGTTCGCAGTAGCTTCCAGAGCTGTGCTGCGCACCGATCAGGAGGACGGGCTCGGCGAGCGGCTGGCCGGTCTCGTCGTGCTCGAACCGGATCTGAGCGTTCTCGAGGACGACCTCGGGCACCTCGCCCACCGCCGGCGCACGGTCGTCCAGCTCACCGTGCTCGGCCTCAGCCTGGTGGCGACCGTCATCGTCGCCGTCGGCCTCGGTCCGGTCTCGATCAACCCGGCCACCGTGGCCCGGATCATCGTCCACCACCTCACCGGTAGCTCGTCGCCGGTCGACTGGACCTACGCCGAGGACGCCATCGTGTGGAAGGTCCGCGTGCCCCGGGTGCTGCTCGGCGCCCTGGTCGGGGCCGGGCTCGCCGTGTCTGGCGTCGTGCTCCAGGCCATGGTCCGCAACGTCCTGGCCGAGCCCTACCTGCTCGGCCTCAGCTCTGGCGCGTCGACCGGCGCGGCGGCCGCCATCATCCTCGGCATCGGGACGGGGCTGGGCGGGGTGTCGCTGTCGGTGACCGCGTTCTTCGGCGCCCTCGGCGCCGCCGTCCTGGTGTTCACCCTCGCCCGAGCCTCGGGGCGGGTCACCTCGTCCCGGCTCCTGCTGGCCGGCGTGTCGGTCGCCTACGTGCTCTTCGCCTCGACCAACCTCCTGATCTTCTTCGCGGGCAACCTGGCCCAGACCAGGGCCGTCCTGTTCTGGATGCTCGGCTCGGTCGCCCTGGCCCGCTGGGAGTTCCTCCTCGCCGCTGCGCCAGTGGTGCTCCTTAGCATTCCCTTGCTGATCCTCTGGGGCCGCAAGCTCGACGCCCTCGCCATCGGAGACGACACCGCCCTCGCCCTCGGCGTCCGGCCCGAGCGATTCCGCGCCCTGCTGCTGGTGGTGGTCGCGCTGATGGTCGGAACCGTGGTGGCGGTCTCCGGCGGCATCGGCTTCGTCGGCCTCATCATCCCCCACTTCGCCCGCCGCGTGGTCGGGTCTTCGCACCGCAAGGTCATCCCGGTAGCTGCCCTGATCGGCGCCATCTTCCTCGTGTGGGCCGACGTGGCTGGCCGCATCGTCGTCCCGCCCCGCGAGCTCCCCCTGGGGGTGGTCACCGCCGTCGTGGGCGGCCCATTCCTCCTCGTCCTCGTCCGCAAGCTCCACACGTCAGTCCAGTAACCCAAACCCATCAAGGAGACAGGTGAAGTCATCACGTATCGCTGCGATCGTCCTGACCATAGGACTGGGGCTCGTCGCCTGCGGCGGCACGGGCACCACCACCGACGCCAACACCGAGGGTGATGCCGTGAGCACCGGCAGCACCCGCTACCCGCTCACGGTGGACAACTGCGGCGAGCAGGTCACCATCGCCGCTCGCCCGAAGAACGTCCTGCTGACCTCGCTCAGCCCCGTCGGCTACGTCGAGGCGGCCGGCGCCTTCGACCAGGTGAAAACCATCGTCATCGGCTTCAGCAGCCCCGAGTACGAGCTCTCCGACCAGCCCGCGGCACTGAAGTTCGTCAAGGGCCTGACCACCCTCACCCCGCAAGGGGGCGCCGAAGACGTCTCGCTGGAGGCGATCATCAACGCCCGGCCCGACCTCGTCATCGGCGGGGAGACCGACACCGTGACCCGGACCGGGCTGGCCGAGGTCGGCATCCCGATGCTGATCCTCCCCGGCTTCTGCGGCGACGGCCACACCGCCGTCCTCAACAACCTCAATCTCGACTTCATCCTCGACCAGGTCGAGTTCTGGGGCGAGGTCTTCGACGGGCCCGAGGCGGCTGCCATATCCGTGAAAGCCCTCCAGACTCGGATCGATGCGGTGCACTCGGAGGTCGCCGACGCCCCTGAGCGGACAGCCGCCACGGTGTACGCGTGCCTGGACGGGAGCTGTTTCGGAGCCTACGGCACCTCGAGCATGGCCGACCCGCAGCTGAAGGAGGCCGGCTTCCGCAACGTCTTCGCCGACTTGTCCGGGCGCTACAACGAGACGAGCGTCGAGTCGCTCATCGACCGCAACCCCGAGGTCGTCGTCATCCTGGGGGGCGAGCAGTCCGACGACCAGAAGCTGGTCGAGTATTTCAAGACACTACCCGGCGTCAGCGGTCTCCAGGCCGTGAAGAACAACAACCTCCTGGTCATCCCGTTCGGCCACACCGACCCGGCCAATCCGTATTCCATCGACGGCCTCGAAACTATCGTCAAGCGCTTCTACGCGTAGGCGATCGTGCTCAAAGCGGACGAGATCAGCTTCGCCTACGACGGGGGCCTCGTCCTCGAGGGCGCGGGGATGGTGGTCGGCGACGGCGAGGTCGTGGGCCTGATCGGTCCCAACGGCAGCGGCAAGACCACCTTCCTGCGCATCCTGTACGCAGCTCTGCGCCCGCGGACCGGCGCAGTGATGGTGGACGACGTCTCGGTGGCGGCCCTCGCCCCCCGTGACGTCGCCCGCCGCCTGTCCGTGGTCATCCAGGAGGGTTCCGGCGACCTCCCGCTGACGGTTTCGGAACTGGTCATACTCGGCCGGTCGCCGCACCTCGGCTCCTTCGAGCGTTACAAGGCCGAGGACTATCGGCTCGCCGCCGCAGCCCTGCACCGCGTGGGCGCCCGCCACCTCGCCGACCGGGCCTTCGCCTTCCTGTCGGGTGGCGAGAAGCAGCGGGTCCTGATCGCCAAGGCCCTGGCCCAGGGGTGCCGCCACCTGTTGCTCGACGAACCGACCAACCACCTCGATATCCGGTACCAGCACGAGGTGCTGAGCCTCATCCGGAGCATCGGCACGACGTCGGTCGTGGTCCTCCACGACCTCAACCTGGCCAGCCGCTACTGCGACCGGCTGGTCCTGCTCCAGAAGGGCCGGGTCGTGGCAACCGGCACCTGCGACGAGGTGCTGCGCCCAGAGGTCCTGGAGCCCGTCTACGAGATCGGGGTGCGCTGCATCGACGACCACGACGGGCGGCAACTGCTGTTCCGTCCGTTGTCGGCTGTGCCGACGAAAGTTGGCGTCGGTGCCTGAGGGCCGGTTTCGGCCCTCAGGCCGAACATGCCCGGACCGGGAACCACCTTCTTCAGATCGCCTGGTGGCCCGGGTCGACCTCAGCATCGCCGGATTCCTCGACGAGGCGAAGGCCTTCCGCCGCCTGGGCTGCGGGGCTACGCCTCGGGGCGGGGATAGCCAGAAGCCACACCAGCACGACGCTCGCCAACTCGGGCAGGTGGGTGATCTCGCCGGTCATGGGGACGTTGCCGTCGAGGATGTCGATGACCGCTCCGACGAGGAGGGCGCCGGCCAGCACCTGGGCCACCGGCAGCATGGCGCGCGCCCGCGCCGGTCGCACCGCCACGACCAGGAGGCCGACTCCGTAGGCGACTGTGAACGCCCCGAGGTGTCGGGCGGCATGGGCCGACGTCGCCGCCTCGTCCCCGAGCACCAGGGCGGGAAGCGACAACCCGATGATCTGGAAGCCGACCACGGCCAGGGCTCCCCGGACGGGCCCCCATCGGCTGGCCCGATCGGCGATGGCGTTGAGCTTGACGACTCGGGGTGCCAGGTCGGGCATCGCCTCCGCCGGTCGGACCCGGACCGCCCGCGCGCTCTGCTCGACGTCGGCCCGAAACCGCCGGCAGCCGGGGCAGCGGGCGAGGTGGGCGTCGAGCAGGCGTTCGTCCACACCCGCGGCCTCGCCGTCAGCGAGCGCCGAGATCGCTTCCTGCCAGGGCTGGCACGTCACGTTCGTTCCTGTCGTTCCTCGTCGCGCTGTGGTTCCCGCCGAATTGAATCACCTGCTCCTGACGGCCACCATGGCGTCGTGCTCCCGCCCGATCCGCTGCGCCCGCTCCTCGACGCCGCCCTCGAGGGCGACGACGCCGCCCTGGCTGAGCTGGTCCGGCGCACCCAACCCGCGGTATGGCGGCTTTGCTCGGTGCTCGGGTCCCCCGGCGAGGAAGAGGACCTCGTGCAGGACACCTACGTGCGGGTGCTGCGGGCCCTACCCTCCTACCGGGGCGAGGCCCCGGTGCTGGTGTGGATGGTGTCGATCGCCCGGCGGGTGTGCGCCGATCACGTGCGCCGCCACCAGCGCCAGCGCCGCCTGTTGGGTCGGCTGATGGCGGCTGGCGAGGATGCCAGTGCCTCCCCGCCGGCTCCGATCGACGACCTCGTCCGGGCTCTGGACGCCGACCGGCGGGACGCCTTCGTCCTCACCCAGCTCCTCGGCCTAAGCTACGAGGAGGCGGCGGCGACCCTCGACTGCCCGGTGGGCACCATCCGGTCCCGGGTGGCCCGGGCTCGGGCCGAGCTCTTCTCGCTGGTGCGGCAGGCCGAAGCCCGGTAGGGCCACCTCACTCGCCGGAAAGAGGCGGGAACTATCGGGGCGGGCCTGGCGACTCCCTGATCGGCTGCGAGCACGCAGTCCTCGCGCCAGAGGGGGAGCCGTAGATGGATGACACCCTGGGCTTGGCCGTGCCCGGCGAATCCCAACTCGTCGGGGTGGACCTGACTGCGACCCGGCCCGAATCGGGAGAGCCGATCGGGGTGTCCGCCGGTCGGGCCGCGGGATCACCGCCGGCCGAGACCAGCAGGCGGTGGCGCACGGTGTGGCGGGTCCACTTCTACGCCGGCGTGTTCGCCCTCCCGATGCTCGTGCTGCTGTCGATCACCGGGCTGGTGATCCTCTACACCGAGCCCATCAACAACGCCTTCGGCGCCGACCTGCGCAAGGTCGTGCCGGCGGGGGCGCCGGTGACGCTCGACGCCCAGCGGGAGGCGGTCGAGACGGCCTTCCCCGACCTGCACGTCAGTGGCGTCACCACCCCCAAGAGCGCCGACCTGTCGACGGTGTTCGCCGTCACCTCCGATGACGAGCACTTCCGCGACGTCTACGTCAACCCCTACACCGGTGTGGTGCTGGGCTCGCTGCAACAGGGGTCGGGCATCGTCGGGCTGGCCAACCGCCTCCACGGCACCCTGAACAACGACTCGCTCAAGGTGCCACTACCCATGCTGACGGGCATCCTGGGCGACGGTCCCGCCTTCGCCTCGGTCCCGGTGGGCGAGATGGCGGTGGAGATCTGGGCCTGTTGGGGACTGGTGCTGGCCGGCACCGGCATCTTCTTGTGGTGGCCTCGCAAGGCCGGCACCGGCAAGGCCATGTTCCTGCCCAGCCTGGCCCGGTTCCGCAAGGGCGGCCGGGCCCGGTGGCGTGACCTCCACGCGGTGCCGGGGATCCTCTTCGCCGGCGTCTTGATGTTCTTCGTCTCCACCGGGTTGCCATGGTCGTCGTACTGGGGCGACAACTGGTCCGCGGCCTCCTCCGACATCACCCCTGCGCCCCGATTCGATGAGCCCGCCTCCACCCTGGCCCGTACCGGCGACCTCGACCGCTTCGGAAACCGCATCGAGTGGTCCGTGCGCAACGTGCCGGTGCCGGCCTCGGACCCGACCGCGGGATCGGACGCGAGCGGTGGACTCGGCCATCCCGCCCATCCCGAGCACGGCCCGGCTGGGACCCCGACGGCAAGCACCGCGGCGGAGCCGGCGACCGTCGTCGAAGCCGGCCTGCCGGCGCCTCTGAGCCTCGACCGGGTCGCCGAGATCGCCTGGGTCGAGAGGATGCAGCCCGGGTACAGCATCGCCCTGCCGGTGGACTCCCCGACGACCCTGTCAGCCCGGTGTACGGCAGCTACGTGCTCGGCGACCCGTGGCCGGCCCGGATGGACACCTACTCCACGGTCTACGTCGACCAGTTCAGCGGCGTCACCCTGGCCCGCAAGGACTCCTTCGACCGCGGCGCCCTCAGCGCAGCGACATCGTTCGGGATCAACACCCACATGGGTACCCAGTTCGGCCTCGTCAACCGCATCGTCATGACCGGGGGCTGCCTGCTGCTGCTGTGGATGGCCTTCACCGCGGTGGTGATGTGGTGGAAGCGCCGTCCCCGGGGCAAGGCCGGCCTGCCCCGCCGGCCAAACAACGTCGCCCTGCCGAAGGCGCTGAAGCTCTCGGCGCTTGGCCTCGGCATCGTCTACCCCCTGTGGGCGGTGAGCGCATTGGCCGCCCTTGGCCTGGACCGCTACGTCATCCGCCGGGTGCGACGGCTCCGGGCTGCGTTCGGCATGCGGTGACCGGTTCTGTGGCGGCAGGGTCGGCGTGACCTCCGACACGGTCTCGCTGTTCCTGGCCCTGCTGGCCGTCGTCGCACAGGGGGCGGTGGCGATGGCCGTCGTGCTGGCCGTGGGTGGGCGGTGGTCGGCGCGGGTGGCCCGGGCCCGCCGCGCCCTCGCCGGTGGCGTCCGACCCCAGGCGCTGGGGCTCGGCCTGGCCGTGGCCTCGGTGGCGACCGCCGGCAGCCTCTACTTCTCCGAGGTGGCGCACTTCACTCCCTGCCGGCTGTGCTGGTTCCAGCGGGCCTGCATGTACCCACTCGTGCCCGTCCTCGGCCTCGCCGCGTGGCGCGGGGGCGGCCAGCTTCGCCGAGCCGCGACCGCGCTCGCCGGGGTCGGCGCCCTGATCGCCACCTACCACGTGCTCATCGAGCACTACCCCACGCTCGAGTCCGACGTCTGCGACCCGACCAACCCGTGCACGCTCATCTGGGTGCGCCGCCTGGGGTACCTCACCATCCCGACCATGGCGCTGAGCGCCTTCGCCCTCGTCCTGGTGCTGGTCCTGGTGGCCCGCCCCCCGGCCCGGCGCCCCGCCGCGGCGTAAACCTCAAGGAGCTCGCATGCCCAACGCCGACCTGAAGCCCCGCCACCGGCGCCCACCGACCAGGCGCCGGAAGACGCCGTGGCCCTGGATCGCCCTGGGCGTGATCGTCCTCGTTGCCGGCGTGGTGGCGGTGACGGTCTCGGGGGGTTCGACCAGGCCATCCACGGCCGGCCTGGAGCAGACGCAACCCGTCGAGGTCACCGGGAACCCCCTGGCCAAGCTGGTGGCCGGTGGCGTCGACCCGGCCGTGGGCCAGGTCATCCCTACCGTGAGCGGAGCCGCCTTCGACGGCCAGCCCATGGTCATCGCCCCCGACGGCCGGCCTCAGCTGGTGGTCTTCGTGGCCCACTGGTGCCCCCACTGCCAGCGGGAGGTGCCCCTCCTGGTCGACCACCTGGCCGACGATCCCGTGCCCGCGGGGATCGATCTGGTCACCGTGGCCACCGCCACCGACCCCAGCCGGCCGAACTACCCGCCCTCGGCCTGGCTGGAGTCGGTCGGATGGACGGCCCCGACGATGGCCGACCCGCCCGAGGGGACGGCGGCGGTGGCCCTCGGGCTGCCGGGCTACCCCTACTTCGTGGCCGTCGACCGCCAGGGCCGGGTGGTGGCCCGCACCTCCGGTGAGATCACCACCGATCAGTTCGACCAACTCGTCCGCCTGGCGGCGGGCGGATCCGGCTCGGCCGGTTGATCGCCTCCCTCCCCGTACCACCCTTCCGAGGTGTGAGCCTCGGCCCGTTCAGCCTGCTGCCTACGGGGTGCTCATCGCCGTCGGGGTGGTGGCCGCCGTGCGCTGGGCCGAGCGGCGGTGGCAGGCCTCGGGCGGTGCCGCAGGGGCGGCGTCCGAGGTCGCCATCTGGGCCGTTCCCGCCGGAGTCGTCGGCGCCCGTCTCTACCACGTCGCCACCGACTTCCATCGCTTCCGGGGCCGATGGCTGGCGGTCTTCGCCATCTGGCACGGCGGCCTCGGCATCTGGGGCGGCGTGGCCGGCGGCATGCTGGCCGGCGTCGTCGTGGCCCGCCGGCGCGGCCTCGACGTCGCCCGCCTCCTCGACGCTGTCGCTCCCGCCATCGCCCTCGGTCAGGCCATCGGGCGGTGGGGCAACTACTTCAACCAGGAGCTCTTCGGCAGGCCGTCGACGCTTCCCTGGGCCGTGCGCATCGACGCCGCCCACCGCCCCGCCGGCTACGAGCAGGTCGCCACCTTCCACCCGGCGTTCCTCTACGAGTCGCTCTGGAACCTGGTCGTGGTCGCCATCGTGCTGGCCGTCGAGCACCGGGCCCGCCTCAAGCCGGGGCGGCTGTTCGCGGTGTACGTGTGCGCCTACACGTTCGGGCGATTCTTCGTCGAGCTGCTGCGCATCGACGACAGCAGCCACGTCCTCGGCCTCCGTCTGAACGACTGGACGAGCGTAGTGGTGTTCAGTGCCGGAGCCCTTGTCCTGGCCCGGGGCCGGGAACCTGCCGGCATGCCTCGCCCGTGATCGGGAGCAGCCGTCCGGCTTTGAGCTCGAGGACCCGGTCGGCGAGCACGGCCAGGAGTCGGCGGTCGTGGCTGACGACCACCATCGCCGTCCCGCCATCGGCCAGGCGGCGGGGCAGCCGCACCACGCCCGCGGCACTGATCAGGTCGAGGCGCTGGTGGGCTCGTCGGCGAGCAGGAGCGCGGGTTCGGCGACTACCGCGCGGGCCACCGCCACCCGCTGGCATTGGCCGACGGAGAGACCGGCCGGTGGGGTCCGGGGATCGAATGCCAGCCAACCCGACCGAGGCCGGGGCCGCATCCCGGCGGGCGTCCGTCTCCGCGCTCGGCGGGGATCGGGGGTGGCCGGCGGTCAGAGCCTCGAGGACGGTGCGGCCGATCGGCCACCGGGGATCGAGGCTGGCCACCGGCCCCTGGAACACCGGCATCACGTAGCCGGGACGGGGGATGCGCCGCGTCCAGCGCAGGTGTCGCCGCTCCCACACCGGACGGCCGCCCAGCCGCACCTCGCCACCGGACGGACGTTCGAGTCCCCCGAGGAGCCGCAGCAGGCTGCTCTTGCCAACGCCGGAGCGGCCGCAGATGCCGACGACCTCACCCACCGACACCAACAGGTCGAGCCCGTCGGCCACGACCGTCCGGGGGGTGGCCGGGCCGTAGCGGTGCGCAGGAGCATCTCGGCGCCGCCGAAGCCGGCGGGCGTCGAGGTCTTCATGGGGGCCGCCTGGCTCGTCGTCGGCGTCCCGGCGGAGGTGCCCGCGGGCTTGTCGTCGCTGCCGCAGGCGCCGGCGGCGAGTACCACGACCAGGGCCACGACCAGTCGAGCGATCGTCTGACAACGCAACCTCCGTGACCTCACCCAGTCCGCCCTCCGGGAGCGGGTGGCGCTCGTCCCCCAGGACGTCTACCTGTTCAACACCTCGATCCTGGAGAACATCCGCCTCGGTCGCCCCGACGCCACCGACGACGAGGTGGCCGACGCCGCCCGCAAGGCCCTGGTGGGCGAGTTCGGCGACGGCCTGCCCGAGGGACTGGCGACGACGGTCGGCGAGCGGGGGGCGGCCCTGTCCGGCGGCCAGCGCCCGCGCATCGCCCTGGCCCGGGCCCTCCTGCGGGACGCGGCCGTCCTCGTCCTCGACGAAGCCGTGTCCAATGTCGACGCCGAGGGCGAGACCCACCTGAGGCGGCCCTGGACGCGGCCCGGGCCGGTCGCACCACAGTGGTCATCGCCCACCGCCTGTCCACCATCCGCACGGCCGACCGGGTGGTCGTGCTGGGGGGCGGCCGGGTGGTGCAGCAGGGCCGCCACGACGACCTCGCCGCCGCCGACGGCACCTACCGCCGCCTGCTGGCGGGCCAGGTGGGTGAGCGGACGACGCCTGCCCGTCGACGGCCTCGACCAGGCCAGGCCCGTCGACGGTGGTAGGAGTGGCGGCGATGGCCGAGGCGCGGCCGGCAAGTGACAGCCTCCACCCGACTGTCATGAGCATGCGTTTGCGAACACGGTGCAGGTGGTGGAAGATGAGATTCCAGGCACATCGGCCGGAACGCCGCCCAGGAGGTAGCGCGCTGCACATCCCCGACGGGTTCATCAACGGCACCGTCTCCGTCGGAGCGGGCGTGGTTGCCGTCGGCGCGCTCAGCGTGTGCGTCCGCAAGTCCGCGGAGGTGATGGAGGAGAAGCAGGCCCCCATGGCCGGGCTGGTGGCAGCCTTCATCTTCGCCGTCCAGATGCTCAACTTCCCGGTTGCCAGCGGCACCAGTGGACATCTCCTCGGGGGGGTGTTGGCCGCCGTCCTTGTCGGACCATGGGCCGGAGCGGTGTGCGTGGCAGTCGTTCTGCTGGTGCAGGCCCTGCTGTTCGCCGATGGCGGGCTGTCGGCCTTGGGCCTCAACATCGTGAACATGGCCGTCGTCGCCGGCTTCGGCGGCTACGCCATCTACATGGGCCTGCGCAAGGTGCTGCCCACGAGCCGAGCCGGCGTCATGATCTCCTCCGGCGTTGCCGCCTGCCTGGGGGTGGTCCTGGCGTCGCTTGCCTTCACCCTCGAGTACGCCCTCGGCGGCCAGGGAGGAGCGTCATTGGGGGCGGTGGCGGGGGCCATGATCGGCACCCACCTGCTCATCGGCATCGGCGAGGGCGTCATCACCGCTCTCACCATCGGCGCCGTCCTGGCGGTGCGGCCCGACCTGGTGGCGGGGGCGACCGATCTGGTTCCCAAGCTCGAG
Organism: uncultured Acidimicrobiia bacterium; assembly: GCA_963836205.1. Lineage (GTDB taxonomy): Bacteria > Actinomycetota > Acidimicrobiia > Acidimicrobiales > AC-14 > JAXDMK01. The sequence continues at coordinate 29,521 of CAWIIV010000018.1, forward strand.
CTTCGGACGGGGAGGGTCTGACATGGGCAAGGTCAAGCTGTCCCTGTTCATAGGCGCCGGCCTGGCGGTGGCCCTGCTTCTCGCCTTCGCCGTCAGCCCCGAGGCCTCCAGCAAGCCGGACGGGCTGGAGAAGGTGGCCATCGACAAGGGCTTCATCGACACGGCCCAGGACCATGACATGGCCGACAGCCCACTGGCCGACTACGGCGTCGAGGGTGTGGACAACGAGCGCCTGAGCACCGGGCTGGCCGGCATCATCGGCGTCACCGTCACCTTCGCGATCGGGCTGGGACTGTTCGGCCTGCTGCGGGTGTCCCGCCGGCGGTCGAGCAGCGCCGTCTCCACCTGAGGTGGGGGGCGGCCACAGCCACGTCCACAGTCTCTTCATCCACGCCGACAGCCACGTCCACCGGCTGCGTCCGCAGTGCAAGGTGGCGGCCACCCTGCTCTTCGTCCTGGTCGTGGTGGCGACCCCCCGGGAGGCGTTCTGGGCCTACGGCGCCTATGCCGTGGTCCTCGGACTGGTGGCCCGCCAGGCGCGCGTCCCCCTCCGCCTTCTCCTCCGGCGCCTCACGATCGAGCTACCGTTCGTGGCTTTCGCCTTCTTCCTGCCGATCATCGGCCAGGGCGAGCGGACCGACGTGTTCGGACTCTCGCTGTCGGTGGCCGGGCTGTGGGGGGCGTGGAACATCCTGGTCAAGGGCACACTGGGGGTGGCGGCCACCGTGATCCTGGCCGCCAGCACCCCTATCCCCGAGCTCCTGCAGGGCCTCGACCGGCTGCGGGTGCCGCGGGCGTTCACCGCGGTCGCCGGCTTCATGGTCCGCTACCTCGACGTGATCACCGAGGAGATGCGGAGGATGAAGATCGCACGCCTGTCGCGGGGCTACGACCCCCGCTGGATCTGGCAGGCCAAGGCGCTGGCCTCGTCGATGGGGGCCTTGTTTATCCGGGCCTACGAGCGGGGGGAGCGGGTGCACCTGGCCATGTTGTCGCGGGGCTACTCGGGCGTCATGCCGGTCGTGGGCCGGGGGAACGCCTCGGGTCTGGAGTGGTTGGCGGCCCTGTCGCTGCCGGCGCTGGCGTCGGTGATCGCCGTCGCCGCTTGGGTGACCCACGCGTGACGGACGGGGTCCCGGCCCTGGAGGTGCGCGACCTTGCCTTCGCCTACCCCGACGGCCGCCAGGCCCTGTTCGGGTGCAACCTCACCATCCGCCGAGGCGAACGGGTGGCGGTCCTCGGCCCCAACGGCGCGGGCAAGACCACGCTCGTCCTCCACCTCAACGGCGTGCACACCGCCGGTGCGGGTGAGGTCGTGGTCGGGGGACTGCCGGTGGTGAAGGAGAACCTCAAGGAGATCCGCCGCCGGGTCGGCATCGTGTTCCAGGACCCCGACGACCAGCTCTTCATGCCGACGGTATGGGACGACGTGGCCTTCGGCCCGGCCAACATGGGTGTCAAGGGCGACGACCTCGGGCTGCGGGTGAAGGCGGCCCTGGCCCAGGTGGGGATGGAGAGCTACGCCGACCGGGTGCCGCACCACCTGAGCTTCGGTCAGCGGCGGCGGGTGGCGGTAGCCACCGTGCTGGCCATGGAGCCCGAGATCCTCGTCCTCGACGAGCCCTCGTCGAACCTCGACCCCGCCGCCCGCCAGGAGTTGGCCGAGATCCTGCAGTCGCTGCCCCTGACCGTGCTCATGGTCACCCACGATCTGCCCTACGCCCTGCAGCTGTGTCCCCGGGCCCTGGTGATGAACGACGGGGTCATCGTCGCCGACGGCCCGACGGGTGAGATCCTCTCCGACGCTTCGCTGATGGCCGCCAACCGGCTGTCGCTCCCCTTCGGCTTCGACCCGTCGACCGTCGCCTGAGCCGCCGCCCGCCGACCGGCGGGAATTCCTGATCAGGTCACGTCGATGTGCCGGAGGGGGCCGAGGGCACCGCTGACGAAGCTGGCCCCGATGGCCAGGCTCATCACGAGGAGGGCCGTCCGCACGCCGAAGGCGGATGCCAGCAAGCCGCCGACGGCCGCGCCCAGCGGTTGGCCACCCCAGGCGATCATGCGCCCCACGACGTTGACTCGGCCCTGGAGGGCGTCCGGTGTCACCTGCTGGCGGTAGGCGATGCCGTTGATGATGGCCAGCTGGCAGGCGCCCAGAAAGCCGAGGTAGGCGACCACGGCCAGCTCGAATCGGGAGATCCCCGCCAAGGCCACCATGCAGGCCCACGCCCCACCCAGGCAGGCCAGGCTGATCCGGGAAACCGGCACCCGGCGCCGGAGCCGGGGGAAGCCGGCACTGGCCAGGAGGGCGCCCGCGACCCGGCGCTGAAGAGCAGGCCGATGCGCCAGTCGTCCTTCCCCAGGCCCAAGTCCTCGACGCCGTACACGACGAGAAGTCCGAGGGTGGCGCCCAGGCTCGTGCTGAGGCCGGTGCCGAGCAGGGTCAGGGCCCGGACCAGCCGATGCTCCCAGAGCCAGCGCAGCCCTTCGCCGATCTCGGCCCGGATGGGTCGGCGGGCGGGCCGGGGCGATGGGCCGTGGAAGGGGCGGCGCACGCTGAGCAGCAGCGCGCCGGAGACGACGTAGCTGGCGGCGTCGACGGTCATGGCCGTGGCCGGCCCGATGGCGGTCGCCAGCACGCCGCCGATCGTGGGCCCGACGATGTAGGCGACGCCCTCGGCGGACTGGAGGGCGCTGGTGGCGGCCACCAGCCGGTCTCGACCGACGAGGGCGGGTAGGGCGCCGAAATTGGCCGCGTCGAACCACACGAAGCTGGTGGCGGTGCCCAGGGCCACCAGGTAGATGTGGGGAAGGGTCAGGGCGTCGAAGGCGGCCGCCGCCGGCACGCTGGCGACCAGGGCGGCGCTGGCCAGCTCGCAGCCCACCATGAGGCGGCGGCGGTCCGAACGGTCGGCCACCGCCCCCGCCACCAGGCCGAGGAGCAGGTAGGGCAGGGCGGCGAAGGCGACGACGAGGGACGTCTGGGCGGGCGAACCTGTCCTCTCGAAGACGAGGATGGGCAGGAGGACCGAGCTCACCGTCGTCCCGGTGACGGTGACCGTGTGGGCCAGCCAGAACCGGACGAACGGCCCGTCCCCCCGCAGATCGGGGATCTGGACATGGCGCCGGATTGGCGCGCTCTCACCTTCTGGGCTCTCTTGCATGCTGGTAGCAGGAACTCTAACGTTCGGCCCTGATCGTCCCGGGGGGCGACAGAACGCGAGGGGATGACTCAATGGCAGGTCGATACAAGGCCGCCGCCGCGCTGGCGGTGGGCGCACTGCTGCTCGCCGGCTGCGGCAGCTCCGACGACGAGACGACCTCCGGGTCGGACACCACCACCACCGGGGCGACGACGACAGCGGCCCTGGCCGGCTTCCCGCTCACCATCACCAACTGCGGCCAGACCCAGACGTTCCAGAAGCCGCCATCGCGCGTCGCATCTATGGACTCGCTCTCCACCGAGATCATGCTCCATCTCGGGCTGGGGAAGGCCGTGGTCGGTCACTCCCACCCGATACCGAAGCCGTTCGACGGCGGTGCCGGGATCCCCAGCGTCGCCACCGCCTACACGGCGCTGCCCGTGATCTCCGAGGAGTACCCCTCGCTCGAGATCCTGCTCAACGCCAGCCCCGACCTGGTCACCGGCAACTCCGACTCCTACACCTTCGGGCCCACAACCGCCGGCGGCACCGGCTTCGTGCGCACCGAGCTGGCGCCCCAGGGCATCGCCGGCTACACGTTCCTGTGCAAGGGGGAGAAGGCGACCAACGACCTGCTGTTCTCCCGCTACGAGGAGTTCGGCAAGCTGTTCGGGAAGGGGGCCGAGGCCAAGGCCCTGCTCGACAAGGTGCGCACCTCGCAGGCCGCGACCCAGGCGGTGCTGGTCGGGGCGGCGCCGGTGCGCACGTTCTTCTACGAGCAGGGCGCCGGACCCCTCGGCACCTACGGTGGCGGAGGGCAGTTCGACAGCGGCCTCCAGCAGGCGGGTGGAAAGGGGATCTTCGACGACGTGCCGTCGTTCCCGACGCCCCAGGTCAGCGCCGAGCAGGTCATCGAGCGCAACCCCGACGCCATCCTCATCGTGGATGCCGGCATCTTCGACTCGAGCGGCCTGAGCGCGGACGCCAAGAAGCAGTTCCTGGTCGACACCCTCGGGACGACGGTGAACGCGGTGCGTGACGACCGCTTCTGCTACACGGACTTCGACGGCTTCAGCACGCTCCCCCGGACCGCATCCACGGTCGCCGCGGTCGCCGCCTGCCTGCACCCCGAGCTGAAGTTCAACTAGCCGTGGCCGTCGAGTCGGAGGTGGCCGGCTCCGACATCGCCACCGCCCCTCCCACCCCCGCCCCTGCTCGCACCCGCACCCGGGCCCAGAGGGACCGGCGCCGGTTCCGGGTCGTCCTCGGCGCGATGACGGGCGGGTTGCTGCTCGCCGTCACCGCCGGTGTCAGCATCGGCGCGGTCTCGATCGCGCCCCGCCACGTCTGGGGCATCGTGGCCCACCACGTCCTCCCCCAGGTCTTCTCCGAGGGGGACTGGACCCCCGCCCACGAGCAGATCGTGTGGACCCTGCGCCTTCCCCGGGTGCTGCTGGGGGCGCTGGTGGGTGGGGGCCTGGCCGTGGTGGGCACGGCCCTGCAGGCCCTGGTGCGCAATCCGCTGGCCGACCCCTACGTGTTCGGCATCACGTCCGGGGCCTCGGTGGGGGCCACCTGCGTGCTCGTGTTCGGGATCGGCACCTTCGGCCAGTTCACGACGTCGGTGGCCGCGTTCCTCGGCGCGGTGGTGGCCTTCTCGCTGGTCCTCATCCTCGCCCGCCTGGGGGGCGGGCTGTCGCCGGCCCGGCTCATCCTGGCCGGCGTCTCGGTGGCCTACACGATGTCGGCCCTCACCAGCTTCCTCGTCTTCCTCGCTCGGGACGCCAGCGACAACGGTGTGGCCCAGGCGGTGCTCTTCTGGCTCCTCGGCAGCCTGGGGGCGGCCCGCTGGAACCAGCTGGCCATCCCCGCGGTCGCGGTCCTCGCGGGGACCGCTCTCCTGATGCTCCAGGCCCGCTCGCTCAACGCTCTCCTCGTGGGCGACGAGACCGCGGCCACCCTCGGCATCGACCTGCGCAAGTTCCGCAAGCAGCTGTTCGTGCTCTCCGCCCTGCTCATCGGCGTGGTCGTGTCGGTCGCCGGCGGGATCGGCTTCATCGGCCTCATGGTGCCCCACACCGTGCGCATGCTGGTCGGGTCCGACCACCGCCGGGTGTTGCCGGTGGCCATGCTGCTCGGGGCCGGCTTCATGATCTGGGCCGACGTCCTGGCCCGGACGGTGGTCAGCCCGCTGGAGCTGCCCATCGGCATCGTCACCGCCCTGTTCGGGACGCCCTTCTTCGTCCTCATCATGCGCCAGCGGGGCCGGGCGGCCAGGTACAGCCGGTGAAACTGGAGGCGGCGGGGGTCACCGTGGTGCTCGACGGGCACACGATCGTGTCGTCGGCCACCCTCGAGGTGGGCGAGGGCGAGGTCGTCGGGCTGGTGGGACCCAACGGGAGCGGGAAGTCGACGCTGCTGCGCTGCGTCTACCGAGTACTGCGGCCCCACGCCGGCCTGGTGAGCATCGACGGTGACGACGTGTGGGGGCTGGCCCCGCGCGCCGCCGCCCGGCGGACCGCGGTCGTCGTCCAGGAGCCACCCAGCGACTTCGACTTCGCCGTCCGGGACATGGTGATGATGGGCCGGTCGCCCCACCTCGGGATGCTGGAGCGGGGCACGGAGACCGACGACCGCATCGTGGACGAAGCCCTCGACCGGGTGGGGGCGTCCGCCTTCGCCGACCGGGGCTTCCTCACCCTCTCCGGTGGCGAGAAGCAGCGGGTGCTGCTGGCCCGCGCCCTGGCCCAGCAGTCACGACTGCTGGTGCTGGACGAGCCCACCAACCACCTCGACATCCTTCACCAGCTGGAGGTCCTCGAACTGGTGCGGGGCCTGGGCGTCGCCACCCTGGCCGCCCTCCACGACCTCAACCTGGCGGCCTGCTACTGCGACCGGGTCTACGTCCTGGCCGGAGGGGGGGTTGTGGCATCGGGTCCGCCGGAGGAGGTGCTGACGCCCGAGCTCGTCCGGGCCGTCTTCGGTGTGGGTGCAGTCCGGTCCGTCCACCCGGTGACGGGCAAGGCCCAACTCGCCTTCTACTCCCCGTCGCGGGCTACGGCGACGGGAACAGACGCTGCATCCAGAGGGAGCTGATGTACTCGCCGTGCTTGGTCGCGTACTCCTCGAAGATCCCCACCTCGGTGAAGCCGAACTTGCGGTGGAGGGCGACCGAAGCGTCGTTGGGGAGAGCGATGCCGGCCAAGGCGGTGTGGACCGGCTCACCCGCCAGGCGGTCGAACAGGGCCCGGTACAGGCGGGTGCCGATGCCCCGGCCCCGCCAGTCGTGGTGGAGTGAGATGCCGACCTCGACCGTCTCGACGAACGCCTCGAGTTCGCGGTAGCGGCCGCTGGACGCGTGACCGATCGTCAGCCCGTCGTGGCGGGCGACGAGGAGGCGGTGGGGGCCGGACGTCGAGAACCCTCCGAACCAGGCGAGCCGGTCCTCGACGGAGACGGGACGGTTGTGGAAGCTCGCGTTCGACGTGGCCACGGAGTGGTTGGCGATGGCGACGAGCGCGGGGAGGTCGTCGATCGTCCCCTCGTCGATGGTGATCAGGCTTCCTCCTCCGCGTCGAGCGACCCCAAGTCGGCCCGCCGCGCAGCACCGTCATCCAGTCGGTCCGACCCAAATCTAGAGCGAGCAGGTCGCGTCAGCCACAGCATCTGTGGAGCTGATGCAGGCAAGGGTTATAGCGATCGATCGCTATAACGGAGTTAGGATGTTCCCATGCCTACTCTTGCTTCCACCGACCCGCGTCTGGCCGAGATCCTCGACATGCTGCGGGAGCGCGGCGGTCGCATCACCACGCCCCGCAGGGCGATCATCAGTGCCCTGCTGAAGTCCGGCGGCCACATCACGGCCGACGAGCTGACCAGCCAGATCCAGGCCGACTACCCCGACGTCCACCTGTCCACGATCTACCGCTGCCTGGAGACCCTCGAGGAGCTGGCGGTCGTCGACCACATCCACCTTGGGCACGGTCGGGCCATCTACCACCTCGCCGACGAGGCCCACCAACACCTGATGTGCGAGGTCTGCGGCGCCGTCATCGAGGTCCCCGACGCTCTGTTCGCCAGCCTGGGCAAGCGGCTGCAGGCCGACTACGGCTTCGCCATCCGGCCCCGGCACTTCGCCCTCCTCGGCCGCTGCGCCGACTGCCAGGCATCCTGACCCCTCGCTCCGACACGCCCCGGGTCAGCCGACCCGGGACCGCCTTGCTATTGCAACCTGTTCGGGTAACAGTGGCAGTGTGCGACGGGTCACGGTAGAGGTCAGCGAGCGCCTGGAGGACGTCCTCGGGTTGTTGCGGACCAACGGCGGACGGGCGACCACTCCCCGGCGGGCCATCATCGACGCCCTGCTCCACTCCGACGGCCACGTGACCGCCGATTCGCTCACGGCCGAGATCCAGGTCGACTTCCCCGACGTGCACCTGTCCACCATCTACCGGTGCCTGTCGACGTTGCAGCAGCTGGGCGTGGTCGAGCAGATCCACATCGGCCATGGCCGCGCCGTCTACCACCTCACCGACGAGCCCCATCAGCACCTCCTGTGCGAGGGCTGCGCCCGCGTCATCGAGGTGCCGGACGAGGTGTTCGCCGACCTCATCGACGAGGTCGGGACGGACTACCGGTTCGCCCTCCGGCTCCGGTGCTTCGCCCTCATCGGGCGCTGCGCGGGTTGCTCCGGCGACTGACCGCTCCGCCCTGGCGACGGCCGCTGGCCGACCCCCGGGGCCCGCCCGCGGCCGTCACTCAGGTCGACCGGCTGGTTCCCGGAGCCGGAGGTCCGCCGGGGGCGCCCATCGTTCCGCCGCTCGATGGCGCGCTCGCCAGCTCGAGCCGTCCGCCGCCCCCTCCGGGCCGTGGTGACGGCCGGCGGAGGGCCGCCGTCCGGCTGCCCAACCGGGACCGATGCCGGCCCTCGCCGCCACGAGCGCCTCGACCTCGGTCGCGTCGAACACGCTGGTCCGGCCCGAGGACGCCTGGTGGCTGCGGAGGAGGTCGTGGCTCACATAGCTGTACAGCGTCGGAAGGCGGACCCCGAGCCGGGCTGCGGCATCGGGGGCGCTGAGCCAACCCGGTCCCGGTGTCCGGCCGTCGGAGGGCGACGCGGGTAGGGCGGCGGCCGGCCCGGGGCGGAGCCGTTCGTCCGCGGTCGACCGACCAACTGTGTCGGTGGCCGATGACGGTCGAGCGGGCACAGGGAGAACCTAGCTATTCTGCGACCAGCTCGCAACAGATTTCTTGCGACGGACTTGCGCTTAGCGAATCTCGCGGCGTCGTTGGACGTGCGGTCGCCACCCGGCATCTGGTTGACTACTGCGACCAGGTCTGATCAAAAGGGTGAGGTCCGGACAGCGATGAGACGAGATGTGCGTGCGGGGATCGCTGGGCTCTTCCTGCTGAGCCTGGTGTTGGCCGCCTGCGGCGATGATGGCGAGGACGCGGGCACCACGGCGACGACGGCCGCGGTTCTGGGAGGGGCGGGCCGCACCGCGTACCCGCTCACCATCACCAACTGCGGTTCGACGGAGACGTTCGCCCAAGCCCCCCGGACGGTGCTGACCGAGGGCGCGCCGCCGATGACCGCGCTGCTCGTCCAGCTCGGGCTGAAGGACCGCATCGTGAAGACGACCGTCTTCTCCACCCGCAGTGACATCCCCGGCATGACCGCCGAGCTCGAGTCGCTCCCCCGGGTCGTGGTAGAGAACCTGGGCCTGTCCCGGGAAGAGGCGATCGCTCTCAGCCCCGACCTCATTGTCGGCGGGCAGGAGAGCTACTTCCAGGCGAAGCGGGGTTTCGCCCTGCGGTCCGAGCTCCACGCGGCGGGTATCCAGGCCTACGCCCCCGCCTACTTCTGCGCCAACAACGTCGACAACCCGACGCCCGAGGCGGTGGCGGCCCGCAAGAACGCAGGGATCGAGGAGCACCTCCAGACCATCATCGAGCTGGGCCGCATCTTCGACGTCAACGACCGGGCCGCCAACCTCGTGGCCGAGATCCGCCAGACGATCGCCGACACCGAGGCCAAGGTCGGGAGCCTCCCGCCCAAGCGGGTGACGTTCACCGACCCGTCCATCGCCGACGAGACCAAGAGCGGGGGGGCGTTCTACGTGTACGGCGGCAAGGTGGTCGACGAGCTGCTGGCCGCCACCGGCGGCACCAACGTGTGGTCCGACCAGGAGGGCTTCGCCACGATAACCAAGGAGGCGGCCACCGTGCGCCCGGCGGACGTCGTGATCTTTGGCCTCTACGAGGGCTCGCCGAACCCCCAGCAGGTGACGGCCTATGTCCAGGCCACCTATCCCTCCTGGCCCGCGGCCGCCAGCGGCTCGGTCGTGCAGGTCGACAGCACGGTGAACCTGCAGATCACCCATCCGGTCAACTTCCTCCTCCTGGCCCAGGCCCTCCACCCGTAGGCGTTCTCGTAAGCTCTCAGCTCCTAGGTGGAGTCAGGTGCTAGCACGTAACCGTTGCGAGATGGCCGGAACAGACGGTTCGGGAGGTAGGCAGCCAGGATGGGGATGCGGTCGCGGCGGGTGCGGGCTGGTGTGGCGGGAGCGTGCGCCCTGGGTCTGGTGCTCGGCGCTTGCGGCGAGGACGGCGGTGACGGCGAGGCGACGGCCACGACGACGGCGGGGGCTGCGACGACCGGTTTCACCGGCCCTACGACCTACCTGCTCACCATCGACAACTGCGAGTCGAAGGAGACCTTTACCCGGGCGCCGCGGACGGTGCTCACCGAGGGGGCTCCGCAGAACACGGCCCTGTTGATCGAGCTCGGGCTGAAGGACCGGATCGTGAAGACGACGATCTACTCCACCCGCAGTGACATCCCGGGCATGCCCGCCCAGCTCAAGACGCTGAACCGGGTCACGGTCGAGGGCAACGGCCTGCCCCGTGAGGAGATGATCGCCCTCGAGCCCGACCTGGTCGTGGCCGGGTTCGACTCCTACTTCCAGTCCACGGAGGGCTTCGCCACCCGGGACGAGCTCCACGCCGCCGGTATCAACGCCTATGCCCCCGCCTATTTCTGCGCCGAGTTCAAGGAGAACCCGTCGGCCGCCGAGGTGGTGGCGCGCAAGAACGCGGGGATCGATGCGCACCTGCAGACGATCATCGAGCTGGGCCAGATCTTCGACGTGAACGACCGGGCCGCGGCCCTCGTGGCCGAGATCCGCCAGACCATCGCCGACACCCGGGCCAAGGTGGCCGGCCTCCCCCTCAAGCGGATGACAATCACCGATCCGTCGATCGCCGACGAGACGATGAGCGGGGGCGTGATCTACGTCTACGGCGGCAAGATCCTCGACGAGCTCCTGGCCGTCGCCGGTGGGACCAACGTCTGGGCCGACGGGGACGACTTCCAGTCGGTGTCGAAGGAGGACGCCACCGCCCGGCCCGCCGATGTCGTCGTCTACGGCGAGTACGACGGGGCGCCGCCGCCGGAACAGGTACTGGCCTTCGTGAAGGCGACCTTCCCTTCGTGGCCGGCGGCGCAGACGGGTTCGGTCGTGCAGATCGACGACACCGTCACCCTCCAGGTCACCCACCCGGGGCTGACCACGCTGATGGCCAAGGCCCTGCACCCGGAGGCGTTCTCGTAACCGGCACGGCCCTGCGCCCGAAGCCGGTGGACGACCTCTCTGGGTCCCCACCCAGTCCCCACCGGATCCACGGGATCTGGTACGTGGCGACCCTGTGCGGCCTGGGGGCGAGCGCGGTCCTGGCCGTCATGCTCGCCATCGGCATCGGGACGGTTCACTTCTCCCTGGGCACGGTCGCCGGGGTCGTCGTCGACCGCCTGCTCGGACGCCCGCCCCGGCCCGGGGTGGCCGACCAGATCGTGTGGCAGTTCCGCACCCCCCGGGCGTTGCTGGCGGCCCTGGCCGGGGCGGGTCTGGCCGTCAGCGGCACCATGCTCCAGGCGGTGGTGCGCAACCCGCTGGCCGATCCCTACGTGCTCGGGCTGAGCCAGGGAGCGGGGCTCGGGGCCACCGCCGTCATCGTCCTCGGGCCGGCGGCGCTGGGCGGGCTGGGAGTGAGCGCGGCGGCCTTCCTCGGCGCCATGGCCAGCCTGCTGGCGGTCGTGGTCCTCGGCCAGCGGGCGGGCGCCTTCGTGCCCACCCGGCTGGTGTTGGCGGGCGTGGCCGTGGGCTACCTCCTGTCCGCCGCCACCAGCTACCTGCAGTACCAGGCCGACCCCGAGCAACTGCGGTCGGTGGTGTTCTGGCTGCTGGGCAGCGTCGCCGGGGCCCACTGGCACGACCTGTGGCTGCCTGCCGTCTGCGTGGTGGTGGTCACCGTGTGGGCGATGGCCCAGGGGCGCAAGCTCAACGCCCTCCTGCTGGGCGAGGAAGCGGCCATCGCCGTCGGCGTGAACATCCACCGGCTCCGCCTGGAGATCCTCGTCGCCAGCGCCCTGCTCACGGGGGCGATCGTCGCCGTCGCCGGCGGCGTCGGCTTCGTCGGCCTGATCGTCCCCCACGTCGTGCGGATGTTCGTCGGCCCCGACCACCGCAAGGTCCTGCCGGTGGCGGCCCTGCTGGCGGCCACCTTCCTGGTGATCGTCGACCTGATGGCCCGCACCGTCGCCCCGCCCGGCGACCTCCCCCTGAGCGTGCTCACCGCCGCCGTGGGAGCACCGTTCTTCATCTGGCTGCTGCGCCGGCCGGAACGGCTGGCGAGGACGGCGACATGACGCTGCGGGTGCGGGGGGTCGAGGTCGAGCTGGGCGGGATCAAGGTCGTGGCCGGGATCGACCTCGACGTCGCCGCCGGGCAGTTGGCGGCCGTGGTCGGTCCCAACGGCAGCGGGAAGACGACCCTGCTGCGGTCGGTGTACCGGTCGCTGCGGCCCCTGGCCGGCTCCGTCCGCCTCTCCGGGCCGGAGGGCGACGTCGACGTGTGGGCCCTCCCCCACCGTGAGGTCGCCCGCCGGATGGCGGTGCTCAACCAGGAGCGGGCCGACGATTTCGAGCTGTCGGTGACCGAGGTGGTGCTCACCGGGCGGACCCCCCACAAGCACCTGCTCGAGCGCGACTCGTCGGCCGACCACCGCCTGGTGGCCCGGCTTCTCGACCAGGTGGGGGTGGGGTGGGCCCGAGGCCGGTTCTTCTCGTCGCTGTCGGGCGGTGAGAAGCAGCGGGTGCTGCTGGCCAAGGCGCTAGCCCAGCAGACAGGCCTGCTCCTGCTCGACGAACCCACCAACCACCTCGACGTGGCCGCCCAGTGCGCCCTCCTCGACCTGCTGCGCGCTCTGGTCGAGGACGAGGGGCTGACCGTCGTGGCCGTCCTCCACGACCTCAACCTGGCCGCCGCCTACGCCGACCACATGGTCGTCCTCGACCACGGGCGGGTGGCGGCCGCCGGTCCGCCGGCGACGGTGCTCACCGAGGAGATGGTCATGGCCGTCTTCGGCGTCCGGGCTCACTGCGGCATCCACCCCGAGACCGGGACCCTCCACGTCGCCGTTCACATGGGCCGGACCGCGCCCCGGCCCGTCGGCCTGCCCCGGGGAGGTCAGTGATGGCGGTCGACTTCCACGCCGAGGAGATGCGGGCCACGTGGGACTACTGGTCCGAGGCCTACGATCGGGGCGAGGGGATCGGCTTCGCCACGCCGGGGATGGAGGCGGCCTGGCTGTCCGACATGGCCCGGCTGTTCGGCCACCCGGCGGCGGACCCGACCGCGGGACGGCTGCGCATCCTCGACCTGGCGTGCGGGACGGGCCAGCTCACCCTCACCCTGGCCCGGCTCGGCCACCACGTTCAGGCCCTCGACCTGTCCCTCGCGATGCTGCGGGCGGCGGAGGCCAAGGCGGGCGCCCTCGGCCTGCCGGTCAGCTTCCATCGGGGCGAGGCCCACGCCCTGCCGTTCGCCGACGGCTCGTTCGACGTCGTGGTCAGCAAGATGCTGCTGTGGACCCTTTACGACCCGGAGTCGGCAGTCGTCGAGTGGCGCCGGGTGACCGCCCCCGGCGGTCGGGTCATGGGCATCGACGCCCTGTGGTTCGGTCGCCAGACGGTCGCCGAGCACGTGGCCTGGCCGGCCTACCGGTGCTGGGTCGCCCTGGCCCAGGCCCGGGACCGCCTGCGCCTTCGCCTGCGACGGGGCGCCTTTCCGGGCCCGCCTCCCCCGCCTCGCCCCTCGTCGGAGCAGCCGCCCGGCCGCCGCTGGACCAGCACCGATCCCATCGTCGGGATCTTCACCGCCTCAGGCGACGAGCGCCCGAGTCTCGACTGGCTGACCTCCGTCAACCAGCGCATCCGATTCGAGGAAGGCCCGGTTCGGCGCCAGGTCCGCCGGACCAAGCCGTTCTTCGTGGTGACTGCCGTGCGGCCCGGATCAGCCGAGCCAGGTGGCCGGGACGACGTCCGGTCTCGCCTCGTCGGCTGACACGTTCGACGCCGGCCCCGACGCCTGGGCGAGGAGCCAGCGGCACCACTCGTCAACGCCCTCGCCGGTACGGGCGCTGGCCCTGATCACACGGGCCGTGGGGTTCACGTGGTGGAGGTTGTCGAGGAACGCGGCCATGTCGAAGTCGAGGTGGGGAAGGAGGTCGACCTTGTTGACCACCACCACGTCGGCCGCCCGGAACATCACCGGGTACTTGAGCGGCTTCTCCTCCCCCTCGGTGACGGCGTAGACCATCGCCACCGCATGTTCGCCGACCTTGAACTCGGCCGGGCACACCAGGTTGCCGACGTTCTCGATCACGAGCAGCTCCACGTCGTCGAGGTGCAGGCGGCGCAGACCGGCCTGCACCATGACTGCGTCGAGATGGCACTCGCCGCCGAAGCCCTGGCTCGTGTTGACCAGGGCGATCTCGGCACCGTAGCCCTCGAGCTGGTCGGCGTCGATGCTGGTGGCGATGTCGCCCTCGAGGATGCCGAGCCGGAGTTTGCCTCCGATCGACTCGAGCGTCTTCCTGAGCAACGTCGTCTTGCCGGCGCCCGGCGACGACATCAGGTTGACCGCCCTGACCCCCGCCGCCGCCAGGGCGCGGCCGTTCTCACCGGCCACTCGGTCGTTCTCGGCCAGGATGTCTTCGAGCACCGCGACCCGTGAGCGGCCCGTGGCCACGTATTCGCTGTGGTCGCCCACATCGCGATGGCTGTGGTCGTGCCCTCCGCCATCGTGCCCGTGGTCGTGCCCGTGTTCGGCGGGACCGTGGTTGTGTGTCGTACCTTCGGAATGCGGGTGGAACCGGCCCATGGCTGACCTCCGGCGGAGACTGCCGACCCGACAGGGTCGACCTGGGGTGGACAAATGCAACCTACTAGTAGCAGGAGTCGCCTCGCTTATAGGAGCGCCGACGTGGCGGTAAGCGCCGTGATCTTGTCCCGCCATCCCGGCAGGGTTGTTGACCGCCTGGGCCGGATGTTGCGGACCCTGGTTTTAGGCCGCAGCTAGGCCGCGGCAGCCCATGAAACAGCGTGATCCGCCGTGATCGGCCGGGACCGAAAACAGCAGGTCACGGGGCATATTCCCCCATCGTCGCAGGTCAGCGAAGTGGCCGGAGAAGATTAG
>CAWIIV010000019.1:0-106041 GCA_963836205.1 uncultured Acidimicrobiia bacterium
ACACTCCGGCGAGGCCGACCGCAGTAGCGCTCCTACCTGGTGGCGAGCGTTGATTCGTGGCGACTCAGGCGTCGCACCCGGCGGCGATGGTGAGGGCGCGGCAGGCAGCATGCATGGTGTCGTCACTCGCTCGCCCGAGACGCCGAAGGAGGCGCGTACGGGCCAGCAGGAAGGTGTTGTCGAAGTTGGCCACCGACTCGGCGGCCAGGCCCGCTTCCTGGCCGACCGGCACCTCGGTGGCCAAGTCCCTGATGGTGGACGTGATCGGCGCGCAGATCACCGAGTGAAGGATGCGTCCCATCGGGTCGCGGGTGAGGACCAACACCGGCCGACGCTTGTCGCCGGGCACCTCGGCGAACCACACCTCGCCCCGACGGGCAGCGGGCACCGTCACGGCGAACCCCTGTAGAGCGCGTCGTAGTCGACCTCGTCATCGTCGAGATCGAACGTGACCGCGAGGTCGGCGATACCGAGCTCGGCCCGGTCCTGCGGGTGGCGCGTGTAGGTCTCGACGTCGCGCCGGAGGCGTTCGGTCCGAATCAGGCGGTCGAGGGCCACGTCGATCACCTCGGACATGGACTGCCCACCGATCAGGAGGCGGGCCTCCTCGACCTTGTCCCGATCGAGCGTAACGGTCGCCTTCTGCCGTGCCATACCAGGCATACTACCGCCGGGTGGTATTCGTCGTCCGTCAGGCCGGCGACTCGACCACGAGGGAGAGGGCGGTGGCCGCGTCGGCCATCCGACGGTCGTAGGTGACCACGGCCCGCAAGTCGGCGCCGATTGAGCTGGCCGACGCCAGATGGATGGCATCCAGGGACCGAAGGACCGTCCCCGGTGCGAGCGTGGCCGCCTCGTCGAGCAGGGCGCGGTCGATGTTGACGAGGTCCACGCGGGCGAGCTGCCGCCTCGCCTGGGCGACCGCTGCCGGGCCGCCGGCAGCCACGGCCCGCACCACCTCGACCCGGGCGAGGGCGCTCGTCACCCGACCGTCGGTGGGATGGCGGCGAAGGAAGCGGCGCAGCGCGCCCGACTCGGGTTCCAGCTTGACCAGCTTCACGAGCGCGGAGGAGTCCAGGTACAACCTCACCGTTCGTCGGCGCGCATCTCGGCAAGGACTGCGGATGCGTCGACGTCGTAGTTTTCGGGCGCCTCGTCGGCCACGTCGGTGTCGTCCTCGGCGGGCGTGACCCGGCCGCTGGCAATCATGTCGGCCCAAGCATCGGAGGTGATGGGGACAAGGCGCGCCACCGGGCGCCCCCGGTCGGTGACCTCGAGGCTCTCGCCGTGCGCGACGCGGTCCAAGTAGCGGCTGGCGTGCTGGCGAAGCTCTCGAACCCCGATACGGTCCATGTGCTACACAATAGCACTAGGGTGAGGGAGTGGCAGGTCCGTCGCTCTCCGGCTGTGCTCGGCCTTGACCACACGGGCCTCACCGATGACGAGTGGCTCACATTCGAGCATGCGCTGGCTGATCGGACTACTACCACGGGCTGACGGTTTCGTAGTACGATTGCTCGATGTGGATGTGCGCCCCTCAGCGCTCAAGCACGGAGTCCTCGTCGAGGAAATCGAACACGCTGTGCGAAACGCCATGGTGATCGAGGACATGGACGACGACCTGCGTCTCTACCTCGGACCGAGCCGGAGCGGCACGCTGCTCGAAGTCATCGCCCTGATGAGGAGCGAGAGCCAGACGGAGCTAGTGATTCACGCCATGCCGATGCGAGCGAAGTATCGACCGCTGTTGCCCGGAGGCTGATGATGACCGACGACCTTGGAAGGACCCGTAGCGGCGAGCCGATCACCGCGGAGCTTCTCGAAAAGCTCACGGCCCAGGCGGAGGAGGGCTTCGACGTCGAGGAGATCCTCCGTCGCCGAGGTGGGCGGCCACCGATGGGCTCGTCGGCTGCGGCGGTGGAGTCGGTACGGCTCGACCCGGAGCTCAGCCAGGCGCTTCACGATCAAGCCCACCGCGAGGGGCGCACGAACTCGGATTTGATACGCGATGCGCTCCGGGCCTACCTCCAGGCGAGCTGACCCTCAAGCGCCGCGGACGACCGCCACGAACTCCCATATTCCCTCAGATCTTCTTCGAGCTGAGGACTCTAGATGAGAACTGGAGGGGTCCGCTAAGCTGCATAACTGCAGGTCAGCCCTATTTGGAGTTGTGTCCCGCCGACAGGTCGGCTGAGCACCACAACCCCTGTTGATCCGGTCGCGTCAGGCCAGCCAGATTGCCAGCGTCCATGGCGGTACTGCTGTCCGCTCGGCCACCACCGCTCGAACTGTCGCTCCCGGGCGGTGGATCAGGTCAGGTGGGCGCGCCGGATGGGGCCGGCGTTGGTTCGGCCGGTGGGGGTTGCTCGGCTCGGATCGCCTCCAACTCGTCCCAGATGCGGACGTTGCGGGTCTCCTTCAGCGCGATCATGCCCACGATGAAGGTGATGGAGGCGACGAGGATCGGATAGGCCAGACCCCAGTACATGCTCCCGGTGGCCGAGTTCACATAGAGCCCGATCAGTGGGAGCAGTCCTCCGAAGACGCCGTTGCCGAGGTGGTACGGCAAGGAGAAGGACGTATATCTGACCTTGGCCGGGAACGCCTCCACCAGAAATGCGGCGATCGGCCCGTAGACCATGCAGACGAGCAACATCTGCAGGAAGATGAAGAACACCAGCAAGGCGAAGTTGGTGTCGACCTTCTGGGCGTCGAAGAACTTGCTGACGCCGGGCCGGATCTCCTCGGTGTTCTCGATGTTCGTCTTGTAGGCCGTATCGGTCTTGGCCGTCACGATCTGGCCCTCGGAGTTGATGGCCGAGAGCTTCGGCTCGTCGGTGATCGGATCGTGGGTGGCGGACAGGCCCACCACGTCGGTCTTGGCCGCCGACTGCATCCCGTGGTAGATCGGGATGTAGGAGAGCGCGGCCAGGAGGCAGCCGGTCATGATGATCCGCTTCCGGCCGATTCGGTCGGACATGGCGCCGAAGATGGTGAAGAACGGCATGCCCAGCAACAGCGCCACGGCCACCGTGATGCGGGCCGCCTCCGTCTCCACCTTGAGAATGGTGGTCAGGTAGAAGAGGGCGTAGAACTGGCCCGTGTACCAGACCACCGCCTGCCCCGCGGTAGCCCCGAACAGGGTCAGCAGGATTCGCTTCCAGTTCTCCCAGCCCTTGAGGGCATCGGTCAGCGGCGCCTTCGACGTCTTCCCCTCCGCCTTGAGCGTGGCGAAGATGGGGGATTCCTTCATCTTCATCCGGACATAGAGCGAGAGGCCCAGGAGGATCAGGGACAGAAGGAACGGGATCCGGTAACCCCAGTCGGTGAAGCTCTCGGGACTCATCGACCGCTGGGTGATGACGACCACCAGGATGGCCAGGAAGAGACCGCCGGTGGCCGTGATCTGGATGAAGCTCGTGTAGAAGCCCCGCTTGTTGTCGGGGACGTGCTCGGCGACATAGATGGCCGCCCCGCCGTACTCCCCGCCCAGGGCAAGGCCTTGGAGCACTCTGAACAGGATCAACAGGGCCGGTGCGGCATAACCGATCGTCCCGTAACCCGGTAGGAGGCCGACTCCGGCGGTGGTCACGCCCATGATGATCAGCGTCACCATGAAGGCGTACTTCCGGCCGACGAGGTCGCCGATGCGGCCGAAGAAGATGGCGCCGAAGGGGCGCACCACGAAGCCGACGGCGAATGTCGACAGGTACAGCAGGAGCTGCACCGTCTCGTTGCCGGGAGGGTAGAACCTCGGGGCCAGGGTCGCGGCCAGCGTCCCGAAGATGTAGAAGTCGTACCACTCGATCACCGTGCCGGCCGACGAAGCGCCGATCACGTTCCAGATCTTGTAGTCCCGCCTCGCTCGCTCTTCGGCTGAACCGGGAAGTGGAGTCTCCTTCGTCGCCATGTCCCCCCCAAGTCATGAACGGATCGGCCCGATGCTCACCAGGCCGCCGTCGCCCGGCCCAGGCCGATTGAGATGGTAAGCCTCGAGCGACCGCGATTCCATGGTGACAACGAGGGCGTCCCGGTTCATGTGGACGGTTCGACGAGAGTCCGTCGAGACGATCAGGTACCGCGCTCCCGCGCCGACACCGACTGCGACCGCGTGACGTCCTCGGGCTCGACCGCGCCCGGCGATGGTTACTCGGGGAAGTCGACGATGGCGAGGACCAACGGAAGTTGCTCGGTGCGGGGTTCCGCCGCGGGCGGTGCGGCGGGCAGGAACGTTCCGGTCAGGAAGTCGTCTGCGTCCAGGATCGAGGTCGGTCCGACCTGGCCGACGTAGGTGAGCTCGTCGATGACGTACGGGAGCCCGTCGGCACCGAGCAGTGACGGCCCGTCCATCAGCTGGAAGTGCATGTGGGAGGCGTTGGAGTTGCCGGTGTTGCCCAGCTCGGCGATGACGTCGCCCTTCTTCACCTGGTCACCGACCTTCACCTTCAGGCTGCCCTTGAGCAGGTGGGCGTACATGGCGTACGCGCCCCCGCCGATGTCCTGGACGATGTGGTTGCCGTCGACGTTCTCGACCGTGAGCCTCGCCCTGAGCACCGGATCGGCGGCGGGAAGCACGCCGGGGGCGTTGGCCTCCTCGGTGTCGAGCGTGCCGACCACGGTGCCGTCGGCCACCGCGTAGATGGCCGAGCCGTAGTCGACGTAGCTCTCGTTCCTGGTCCTGTCGCCCACGTAGAACCGGCCCTGGTCGTCGAGCTGCTTCCAGTCGATGGCGAAGCGCTGGCTGTTTCCGAGCTTCCCGTTGAGCGAGGCGAGCGAGGTGCGGTGGGGCCAGCCGACGTCGCAGCAACTGTTGAGCGCGACCCAGTTCTTGCCCTTCACCGGCGGACCGATCACCCGAGGCGTCCCCGCCGAGATGTCGAAGGGGGCGGCCAGGAAGTCGATCGGCGTGGGGGTGCTGGCCGGCGGCGAAGCGGCGCCGGTGCCGTAGACGTGGTGCAGCACCGCCCTGGGCGCCTCCGCCAGGGAATCGAACGCGATGTCGACCAGCACGGCACGCGACTCCTGGGGCGGGATGGCGGAGTCGGGTGCGTCGGTCGACGGGAGCCGGCGCAGGCGGTTGCAATCGCCCGCGAGACAGGTCGGGTCGACGAGCCGGGCCCCGGACAACGAGGCCAGCACCTTGGCCGGGTCGAGCCCGTCGACGACGTCGAGCTTGTCGAGCGTGGCGGGGACGCTCGAGGCGTTCGTGACCTGGAGGTCGTAGGTGACGTGGAACCTCTGATCGGTGCCGAGGAACGGGAACGTGGCCCCGCTGATCGGCACGAGCGTGAGCGCGGTGAACTCGTCGGGCACGGTCACCCCGTCGAGTGATCCGCCGGTCGCCGGGCCGGCGGTGTCGGGTTCGCCGGCCGATGGCGAGGTCGACGAACATGCCCCCAGGACGAGCAGGAAGGCGACAACCGCGGCGGAGACAAAGGGACGGCGCACGTCGATGACTCCCCTCTGAAGCGTGGCCGGATCCTAAACGCCGCGTTCCTCCTCGCGCCGACGGCGTCGGCGGGGCGGCGGCGTCATCGTCACCCGGCGCAAGCCGTGAAGCTGCTCATGACCGCTTCCCAGATCAACGGCCTGCCCGTGGTCACCGTCCCTGGGGGGGACGACGTGGCCGAGGTGCGCGATGTGATCTACGACCCCGAGGCCGGGCGCGTCGTCGGCCTGACGCTCAACAAGCGAGGGTTGCTCGCAGGGCGGCGGAAAGAGGTCCGGCCGGCGGACGCGATCCACGCCATCGGCCGCGACGCCGTCATGATCCTGGACGACTCCAGTCTCACCGCCCCCGAGGACGCCCCCGACGAGGTCGGACACCCGGCCACCGATCGCAACCTCATCGGCGCGACGTGCTCACCGAGGGGGGCAAGAGCCTGGGCGTCGTGCACGACCCGGCCATCCTGGTAGGTAGCACCGGCGAGGTCGTCGGGTACCAGATCGAGAAGCCCACCGGGGGCCACGGGTACATCCCCCTGCCGGCCCAGCTGGCGGTGTCGGGCGCCGCCACCACTCGTGTCGGCCGGGGGGCGAGGAGCAGGCCGAACGTGGACGCCGTCACCACCCACTGCCCGACACAGAAGGGGCAGGTCACCAGTTCGCCGACGGCTTTCCGGGCCCCGTCCCCCGCACCTCCTCCTCGAGCTCGGCCGGGCCCGACGATCCCTCGAAGCGGGTGAACGGGACCCGCAGCGGCTGGTGACCGGGTCCTTCGTCAGCAACCGGCTCAGCTTGTGGGTGGCCACCGCCGTCAGCGCGACATCGGACTACGCCAGGCGCTCGGGCAAACCCTGGCGCCGGACCGCCAGCCCACCCGCCCCGACCACGGCCCCGTAGGCGGCCATGAGGACGACGAAAGGTCCGAGGGGACGGCCCTCCCCGTGGTCGTAGGCCCGGGCCTCGCCGGCCACCGTCGACCTGAGCCGGCCGTTGACGTCCTCCGCGATGTCGGTCATGGATCTCCTCCGGGATCGCCGACAGGGGCCGGCCACAGGCGGAGGACTGCCATGGCCAGGGCCACGCCCACTGCGTCGCCGGCCAGGATGTCGGAGACGTAGTGGCTGCGCTCCCGCCACAACGACCAGTGCGAGGCCGTGGTCAGGGCCAGCATCGGCATCGCAAGGACCGGAAGGGCCCGGGCCACGATCAGGGCGAAGGCCGTGTCGCAGGCGGCGTGGCCCGACGGGAACGACGACGTGGGCGGGCGGATCAGCTTCCCGGCGCCCGGCGGCCGCTCGCGACCGAACATGGGCTTCAAGATCAGGTTGGCCACCACGCCCGCCGATCCGTAGCCGACGAGAGCCTGGGCCGCGGTCCGCCGGCTCCCGTCGGCGCCCCGGCCCGCGGCAGCCACTCCACCGGCGACCGCGACCCAGAAGGGTGGCTGCTTGGCCACCCGCCCGGACACGTCGAGGACGGTTGCGAGCTTGGACACCGAGCGGTTCCTTACCCCACTCCGCTCGCCCGTCACCCATGGATCGGGCAGACGGCGGGCGGGTAAGAGCCGGCGGAGACCCGAACCACCAGGAGCCCGGCCCATGACCCCCACGCCCCATCCCCATCCCCATCCCCGGGTGATCGCCCGAGCGGCCGCGGCCGACCGTGGAGGACGACGATGACCCGCCCGCCGAAGGTCGTCGTGGTGACGGGGGCCAGCTCGGGTGTCGGGCGGGCGGCGGTGCGGGCGTTCGCCGAGCGGGGGGCCGACGTCGCCCTCATCGCCCGGGGTCTGGACGGGCTCGAGGGCGCGGCCAAGGAGGTGGAAGCGGCGGGCCGGCGGGCCCTCGTCCTCCCCCTCGACGTGGCCGACGCCGAGGCCGTCGACCGGGCCGCCCAGCAGGTGGAGGACGAGCTGGGTCCGATCGACGTGTGGGTGAACTCGGCCATGACCGCGGTGCTGGCCCCGGTGATGGAGACGTCGGCCGCCGAGTTCGCCCGGGTGACCGAGGTGACCTACCTGGGTCAGGTCCACGGGATCCTCGCCGCCCTGGCCCGGATGGTGCCCCGCGACCGGGGCGTGATCATCCAGGTGGGGTCGGCCCTCAGCTACCGGTCGATCCCCCTGCAGGCCACCTACTGCGCGGCCAAGCACGCGGTCAAGGGATTCACGGAGTCGCTGCGGTGCGAGCTGCTCCACGACCACAGCCGGGTGCGGATCACGATGGTGCACCTTCCGGGGCTGAACACGCCCCAGTTCGACCGGGTGAAGACCACGCTCCCCCGCCACCCCCGACCCGTCGCTCCCGTGTACCAGCCGGAGGTGGCGGCCAAGGCCATCGTGTGGGCGGCCGAGCACCGGCGGCGGGAGGTGATGGTGGGCGGGCCCACGCCGCTCACCGTCTGGGCCGGACGACTCGCCCCCGGGCTGGTCGACCGCTACCTGGCCCGCACCAACTACCAGGGCCAGCAGACCGACGAGCCCATCCCGCCCGACCGCCAGTCGTACCTGTGGGAGCCGGTGCCGGGCGACCCCGGAGCCCACGGCGACTTCGACGCCGAGGCCCACGACTCCAGCCTGCATTTGGCCCTGACCACCCACCGCCCGCTGGTCGCGGCCGTTGGCGGCGCCGCGGCCGCGGCGTCCCTCGCCTGGTGGTCACGCCGGACGCGGTAGGCACCCGCATCGAGCGTCAGGCCACGTTGGGCGACGCCGGCCACCCCGTCCGGGTCGAGGCCTGGGCCCTGGTGACTCCGACGGCCACCGCGGCCATGGCCACGCCGGCGAGGAGCACGACCGCGAGGCCGACGACGACCGGGTCGAGGCCGTCTTCCACCGCCACTGCGGCGACCGGACCAGGTCCTACCACGGTGGGATCGACCGGCGGGGCGACCACCGGCGGAGTGGCGGCGGCGCCCGCCCGCAGGTGGCCGCGGCAGCCCTCGCCGCAGGCCGGCGCCTGGTCGAGGGTGCCCAGCAGCCGGTCGACCGCGGCCTGGGGCGTGAGCCCCTCGCTCAGCAGCAGGGCCAGCGTCCCGCTCACGTGGGGGGCGGCGAACGAGGTGCCCGCCACCGACCAGTAGCGGCCGCCGGGGGCCGTGGTGACGATGTCCTCCGCCACGCCGTCGCCGATCCCGCCCGGCGCGACCATCCCCCAGACGGCGTTGCCGAGGGCGGTGGAGTAGTCGGGAACTGCCCCCGACTCGTCGGTGGCGCCGACCACGACCGCGTGCAGGTCGCCGTAGTTGGGGCTCAGCCCGGTGACGCCCTCCTCGTAGTTCCCCGCGGCCAGCACGGTGACCGCGCCCCGGGTCCAGGCGTACTCGATGGCGGGGCCGAGGGGAGTGCCCAGGATCGACGTCACCACCACCCGGGGGTCGCCCAGGCTGAGGTTCACCACCTGGGCCCCGTGGTCGACGGCCCAGATGATGGCGTTGTTGATGTCCTCGGTGCGGCCGGAGCCGTCGTCGGCGAGCGCCTTGGCCACCACCAGGTGGGCGTCGGGGGCCACCCCGGCGATGCCGACGCCGTTGCCGGTGATGGCCGCGGCCACACCGGCCACCGCGGTCCCGTGGCCATCCGAGTCGGGGGCGCTCCCCTCCCGGCAGGGACCGTCGACGCAGGTGGCGACGGCGTCGATCTTGCCGGCCAGGTCGGGGTGGTCGACGTCGACCCCGCTGTCGACGATGCCGATGACGACGCCCTGCCCGGTGGCGTGCGACCAGGCGTCGGTCGCCCCGATCTCCTCCAGGGCCCACTGCCGCTCGAACAGGGGGTCGTCGGCCGTGAGCGAGGCGGCCGAGGGCGCGGCCCCGACCGCCAGCAGCAGCCACGAGAGGGCGGTGGCCAGGAGCGTCAGCCGGCGGACCATCAGATGTTCCCGAAGTTGGAGCCGCAGACGCCGAGGCCGTAGCCGTCGAGTCGTGCGTCGGCGGTGGTGCCGAGGGTGGTGATCTCCCGGAGGGCGACGATGACGCCGGACTGGTCGGCGTTGCCCACTGCCTCCGTCAGCGCCCGGGCCTTCGCCGTGACCTGGTCGAGCGCGGCCAGCATCTCCGCCACCGTGGCCTCGTCGCCGGGCGGTACGGGGAGGGCCCGCAGCCCGTCGCCGACCCGCACCTGGATGACGAGGGCGGCCTCGAGATAGTCGTGCAGGTCGTCGAGATCGTCGGTGCTGGGGTCGCCGAGCTCGTCGAACTCGTCCGACGCGGCCCGGCACAGGGCGTCGGCCCTGGCCACCAGGCCGGCCTTGACCACGGACTGGGCGCCCTGGCTCAGCGTCTGCACGGTCGGCAGGAGCCCGCTGCCGCAGGCCGTCATCCCGTAGGCGCCCGACGCCCCGGCGGTGTCGGCGGCGGCGGTGGACAGCTGCTTCATGGCCGCCACGGTGGCAGCGTCGTCCTTCTGGACCGCGGCCTCGTGCAGACCGCGGGCGGCGGCGGTGGTGGCGGCGAAGTCGTCGACGACGGTGCGGGCCTCGGCACCGGCGCTGCCGCCCGGTTGGGGGACCTGGCGCAGCTGGCCCAGCTCACCCTCGGCGGCAGTGGAGAAGATGGTGGCGGCGGTGGCCAGCTCGGGGTAGCTGGAGGGCCGGGTGATCGCCAGCATGGCGTCGGCCGGGCGGCAGATGGCGTCGGCCCGGGCGATGAAGCTGCCCCGGGACGCTCCGCCGCCGCGACCGGCGAGCAGGTAGCCGACGCCGCCGGCCAGGACCAAGGCGCCGACGACCACGGCGACCATCGTGCCCACGCCGAATCTTGGCTTCCCGGCCGGGGACTCGGGCGCGGGCGCCCGCCGGGACCGTGTTCGAGGAGGGGGCGGCGGGGGCGGAACCGGGCGGGCCGCCGCCAGTTGCTCCTCCCGTTGGCGCCACAGGTCGGCGATGGTCTCCGAGGCCGAGGCCGAGGGCGAGGCGGGCGTGGACGACCGGTGGGCGGAATGGTCCCCCCCGTCGCCGTCGTCCCCGCTGTCGTCGTCGTCCGTCGTGTTCGCCATCGTTCCATCCCCCGGTCGGTCGGCAGCCCGGCGATGGAAACCCACTCCTCGCCGTCCTCCTGGTATCGACCGTGCGGGGACGCCGATTGAGGCATTTCCGGGCAAGCTCTGGGCCATGGCGTGGACCTGCCCCCACTGCCGGCGCCAGTTCCGCCGGGCCCGCCAGTCCCATGAGTGCGCCCCCGCGATGACGCTGGAGGAGTACTTCTCGACCGGCCCGGCTCGGGAGCGGCCCATCTTCGAGGCGGTGATGGACGCCCTCGACGAGGTCGGACCGGTGCACGTGGAACCGGTGTCGGTGGGGATCTTCCTGAAGCGGGCGGGCTCGTTCGCCCAGCTCCGGCCCATGCAGCAGTGGGTGGCCCTCTCGCTCGGGCTGCGGCGGGTGGTGTCGCACCGGACGATGACCCGTCGGGTGCAGCCGTGGAGCGGGCGCCAGTATCACGTGTTCAACCTCCGGGGCCCGGACGACGTCGACGCCGACATCCGGGCCTGGCTGGTCGAGGCCTATCTGGACGCACCCGAGTAGTCCTCGCCCGGGTGGGTAGTGTCGGACCCGATGCCGAGATGCGAGAACTGCGGGCTGCGGCTGGAGGACGAGACGGCCACCCTGTGCCCGTCGTGCGCCTACCGGCGCAAGAAGCTGGCCCAGCAGGCGGCCCAGGCCGGCACCGCGGTCGAGGCACCCAAGGCCCCGCCGCAGGCGCCCGACCGCGACGCCCTACGGGAGCGCATGCGGGTGGTCGAGGAGACCCTCAAGGAGCCCCCGCCGGCGTAGGCCGCCCGGCGGGGATCACCTCCCGGTCGGCTCCCGGCCTCCTCCCAGCGGTTTCCCAGGTTTTCGGTCGATGATGGAGGGCATGAGCTCAGACCTCGCACCGATCGACGACCCTTCACCGTTCCCGTTTCCGTCCCCGTCCCGCCGCCAGGTCCTCATGGCCGGCGCGGGCGCGCTCGCCGCCATCGTCCTCGCCGCCTGCGGCAGCGACGGCGACTCTGCCAGCTCCGCCCCCGACACCACCACCGGCGCACGTCCGCCACCACGCCGTCCACCGGCGCACCGGCGGGAGGCGCCACCGCCACGACCCTGGCGCCCACGCCGTCGTGCAACGACGACGACGACCCCACGCCCGAGCAGACCGAAGGCCCCTACTTCAAGGCCAACTCGCCCGAGCAGACCGACCTGCGGGCCGGTGCCGGCGGCGGCACAGCCCTCGACCTGTCGGGCACGGTGGTCACCACCGCCTGCCAGCCGCTCGCCCAGGCCAAGATCGAGTTCTGGCAGGCCAACGATGCCGGCGAGTACGACAACACCGGCTACACGCTGCGCGGCCACCAGTTCACCGACGCCCAGGGCCGCTACGCGGTGAAGACGGTGATGCCCGGGCTGTACCCCGGCCGCACCCGCCACATCCACGTCAAGGTCCAGGCTCCGAACTCGTCGGTGCTCACCAGCCAGCTCTACTTCCCGGGCGAGCCCGGGAACTCGTCCGACGGCATCTACCGGGACGAGCTCCTCCTGGCCATCAAGGACGCGGCCGCCGGCAAGAACGGGACGTTCACCTTCGTCCTGAACGGGTAACGACCTGGCGTGACCCCGGGCATCTCGACCCTGCCGCCCCCGCCTGACATCAGGCAGGTGCGGAGGGGCCGGTTCGGCCGGCGGGTGTTCACCGTCGTCCTCGTCGTCTTCCTGGGCCTGGGGCTGCTCGGCCTCTACGGCGTGCGCACGGGTGAGACCCAGGCCACCGGCGGCGGGTACGAGCTGACCGTCACCTACACCAAGATCACCCGTCCCGGCCTGGCCACCCCGTGGGCGGTCGAGATCCGCCGGGCGGGCGGCTTCGGTGACGACCAGGTCGTCGTCGCCGTCACGTCGTCCTACTTCGATGCCTTCGACGAGAACGGCCTCGACCCTGATCCGGCCGAGTCGGTGAGCGACGGGGAGCGGAGCATCTGGAGCTTCGATCCCCCGCCGGGCGACGTGATGTCCGTCAGCTTCGACGCCCGCATCGAGCCCGGCGTGCAGCTGTCCCGGGTCAAGGGGGAGGTGTCGGTGCTCGATGCGTCCGGGGCCGACGTGGTCACCGCCGCCTTCCGCACGCTGGTCCTGCCGTAATGGAACTGATCATCCGGGCCACGTTCCTCTACTTCTTCCTGTGGCTGGTCGCCCGGGGCACCGGCAAGCGCGAGCTGTCGGAGCTGACCGCCTTCGAGCTGATCCTGCTCGTCACCATGGGCGACCTCATCCAGCAGGGCGTCACCCAGGAGGACATGTCGATCATCGGCGCCTTCCTGGCCGTCGGCACCCTTGCCTTCTGGATCCTCGCCTTCGGGTACCTGGGGTGGAAGTTCCCCCGGTCCCGGCCCGCCATCGAGGGCGTCCCGGTGGTGGTGGTGCGCGACGGCAAGCCGCTGGACGAGGTGCTGAAGCTGGAACGGTTGGTGCTCGACGAGGTGTGCGAGAGCGCCCGCAACCAGGGCATCTCCGACCTGGCCCAGGTGAGGATCGGGGTGCTCGAGCCCGACGGGAAGTTCTCCTTCATCCGGACCCACGACACCGAGAACGGGCCCCGGTCGCCCGAGAAGCACATCTCCTGAGCCCGTCGGCGTTCAGGCGGGGGCGGAGCGGTCCTCGATCTCCCAAGCGTGGTCGAGGACGTGCCAAGCAATGCGGCGGGCGGCGTAGCGGGGCAGCCACCCCTTGCCGGGCACCGGCCGGGAGCCGTCGGACGCCCGGAGAACGTCGACGATCAGCCGGCGAACCTCTGGCTGCCTACTCTCGATGGCGAGGGTGCGGGCGTAGCTGACCTCGGACTCCTCCACGTGGGCGACGATCCGGTCGCGGTCACGGCCCCCGCCCCGGGGTCCTTTCCGCAGCTCGGCGGGGGCGCCGGCCACGACCCGGTCGAGGACGACCCAGGTCGCCGCCACCAGGGCCGCCATCCGCTCGGCGGCGGCCGGGTCGAGAGGTTCGTCGTCGCGGGCGGCGGCCTTGTCGGGCGCGCCGAAGTCGGTGGTGGCCGAGCCGGGGATGCGCTCCACCACGTGGAAGTCGGCCCCCCACCCGGGCGGGAGGGCGATCCCGGCCTGGGCCGCCACCGGCGCGTACCGGACGGCGCTGGCGGCCAGGGCCTCGACGGCGGCCTCGTCGCCTTTCCCGGCCCGGCACCATCCGGGCCAGTCGAGGGCGCAGGCAAAGACCTTTTTCGACCCCTGCTCGAGGTAGATCTCGATCGGGGTCACGGGGCCCAGGCCAGGGAGGCGTCCAGGCCCAGGAAGGCGGCCACCCGGGCCACCTCGGCGTCGAGGAGGCGGAGGTGGGTGGGGCCGAAGGTGGTGGTCGGTTCGACGGTGATCCGGAGGTGGCGGCCCGTGGTCCTGCGCCACCAGAGCCCGCCGACGACCCCGTCGACCAGCACCACCGACACGCCCACCACGTGCTCCAGTCTGCCCTTGGGATCCCGGGCGATCCGCGCTTTGGCCGCAGGCGGGACCAGACGCTCCCGCTGGCGGTGTCCGAGGACGTAGCTGTCGTACTGGGGCAGGAGCCGGAGCGTCGGCGTGGAGGACGGTGGCGGATCGACGGCGGTGGCGGCGGCGCGCTCCCCCGCCATCCGCCACCGCCGGCGCCCGTCAGCCTCGATCGTCACCTCGTCCAGCTCGAGGCGGAGGGCCTCCACGTTGCGGATCGCGTCGACCGGCGCCGTCCCCAGCCAGGCCGCGACCTCGGCCTCCGAGGCCGGGCCGTAGGCGGCCAGGAACCGTCGGACCAGCTCGATGGTCGCCGCTTCCGGGTCGGTGGGCGCCGACGGCCACCCGTCGACCCACTGGTCGGCCCGCACGAACGTCACCCGGCTGCCGACGCTGGGCCCGAAGCACAGGACGCCGGCGAAGGCGGCCGGGCGCAGCAGGCTCCCCCAGTTCGACCGAGCCCGCTCCTCGACCTCGGCCCCCAGCCGGAGGCCGACGGCGGTGGCGAGCTCGTCGCGGGTGAGGCGGCGACCGTCGAGGGCGTCGGCGAAGGCGTCGACGAGAGCGCTGGCGCTCACCCCGTCGAGGCCGAGGGTGGCGAGGAGGGCGTCGCCCCGCCAGAAGGGATGGTCGCCCACGGCCGCCATGTACAGGGGCACGTCGGCCGCGGCCAGCAGGTGGATGGTGCCCCGGGGCCCGTAGGTCTTCACCAGCGACCGCTCCTCCCACAGGGCGGCCCGGACGTCGGCCACCCGCAGGTCGGGGATGCGGGCGCTGAGGGCCAGCTCGGCCGCCGACAGCACCTGGGCCTGGATCCCGCACGCCCGGCTGACCACGGGGGCCAGGTCGGAGGGGGTGGCGGGCACGGTGAGGTGGTTGGTGGCCAGCCGGCGGGCGTCGACCTCGTCCCAGGTGAGGTTGGCCGTGGTCAGCCTTCATCTCCGGCGCCGTCGGCGGCCAGGAGCTTGCGCAGCAGGTCGCGCAGGGTGCGCTGCTCGTCGTCGGTGAGGGCGGCGAAGAACGGGGGCGGCTCGCCGAGACGGCCGAGGAGCTCCTGGCGCGCCTCCATCCCCTCCGGCGTGAGCGCCACCACCCGTGACCGCCGGTCGCCGGGGTGGGCCTGGCGCTCGACCCATGCCCGCTCCTCCAGGTCGTCGACCATGACGGTGACGTAGGACGCGTCGCAGTGCCACTCCACGGCCAGATCCTTCATGGGCCGGGCCGGTCCCGGGCCCATGGTGACGAGAGCCCGCATCTGCCCGGGCGTGATGCCGAAGTGGTCGCAGATGGCGGCCATGCGCCGGCGGTTGGCCTCGCTCGTCATGAGCTCGAAGAAGCAGGCCCAGGCTTCGTGGGCCACCGACCCCTGCGCCACTTCCGGCCCCATGCGGGAAGGGTAGCAGGGTAGACCTCCGTCATAAACTGTTTAGTTGACTCAAGAAAATGCTTGATCGCACTCAACTTCGGCGCGACGATCACGGGATGAGCGATCCCGCCATCCTGGTGGAGGGCCTGGTCAAGCGCTTCGGCGAGGTGGTCGCGGTCGACGGGGTCAGCTTCGAGGTCCCCCCGGCCACCATCCTCGGACTCCTGGGGCCGAACGGCGCCGGCAAGACCACCACCGTCCGCATCCTGACCACGATCCTCCGCCCCGACGAGGGCCGGGCCGTCGTGCTCGGCCACGACGTCGCCCGTCAGCCGGCGGCGGTGCGGGAGATCATCGGTCTGGCCGGCCAGTTCGCAGCGGTCGACAACAACCTCACCGGCCGGGAGAACCTGCGCATGATCGGCCGCCTCACCCACCAGCCCAAGGCGGTGGTGGCGCAGCGGGCGGGCGAGCTGCTGGAGCGCTTCGGGCTGGCCGACGCCGCCGAGCGCACGGTGCGAACCTACTCGGGCGGCATGCGCCGGCGGCTCGACCTGGCCGCCGCCCTCGTCCACCGGCCGCCGGTGCTCTTCCTCGACGAGCCGACGACCGGCCTCGACCCCCGCGGCCGCAGCGACCTGTGGGCGGTGATCTCGGAGCTGGTCTCCGACGGCACGACGGTGCTGCTCACCACCCAGTACCTGGAGGAGGCCGAGCGGCTGGCCGACGACGTGGTCGTGATCGACGGGGGCAAGATCATCGCCCACGGCACGCCCCACGACCTCAAGGCCACCGTGGGAGCGACGATCGTCGAGGTCCGCCTGGCCGACGCCGCCGACGCCCGCCGGGCCGCCGACCGGCTTTCGCCCATCGGGCCGACCGAGACCGGCTCCGACGGGCGCACGGTGTCGGTCACCGTCCCCGACGCGGGCCGGGCCGTGCTCGACGCGGTCCGCGTTCTCGACGGCGCCGGGCTGGTGCCCGAGTGGCTCACCGTCCGCGAACCCACCCTCGACGACGTGTTCCTCCAGCTCACCGGCCACCGGGCGGAGGCGCCGGACGAGGCCGAGGGCGACGCGGAGGCCGTGCCCGTCGGCGGCCGGAAGCGGGGTGCGGCATGACCGCCACCACCCTCCCCCTGCCCGCGGAGCACAAGTCGAAGCTGGGCTGGGCGGTCAGCGACGCCCTCACCATCGCCCAGCGCAACCTCATCTCCCTGTTCCGGGTGCCGACCACCCTCGTCTTCTCGACGATCCAGCCGGTGATCTTCGTCCTCATGTTCCGCTACGTCTTCGGAGGGGCGATCAACGTCCCCGGCCTGCGCTACGTCGACTTCCTGATGGCGGGGATCTTCGTCCAGACCGTCACCTTCGGGAGCGTCAACACCGGGGTGGGGCTGGCCGAGGACCTGTCCAAGGGCCTGATCGAGCGCTTCCGGTCACTGGCCATGGCCCGCTCCGCCGTCCTCGCCGGCCGCACCCTCGCCGACACCCTCCGCAACCTCATGGTGATCGTGCTGATGCTGCTGGTGGGCTTCGGCGTCGGCTTCCGGGTCCACACCAACCCCTTCGCCCTGCTGGGTGCCGTGGGGGTGATGTTGCTGTTCGGCTTCGCCATGTCGTGGGTGATGGCCAACCTGGGGCTGCGGGCAGGCACCGCCGAGGGGGCACAGGCGGCCGCCTTCCCGCTCATGGCCCTGCTGGTCTTCGCCTCCAACGCCTTCGTCCCCACCGCCACCATGCCCGGCCCGCTACGGGCCTACGCCAACCACCAGCCGATGACCGCCGCGGTCGACGCGGTGCGAGCTCTCACCATCGGGGGGCCCACCGCGGGCAAGGTGTTCACGAGCCTGGCCTGGTCGATCGGGATCGTCGCCGTGTTCGCACCGCTGGCGGTGCGGCGCTACCGGCGGACAGCCTGACGCGTCTCCACCCGCACCCGGACAAGCTGGGCCTGTACGCGGGCCCGCTCGGCGAGGGCCATCCGGAGGATCAGTGTCGACGCCAGCGCCATGGCGCCGAACTGCATCATGAGGTCCATGACGGCTGTATCGGCTGTTTGAGCCGCCAAGTTGAGGATTGGGCTCGGGGTGGTGGCGTCCTCGTCGATTGGCGGATCTGCTCCGCGCCTGTGACGGCGGCCGGGTCCGACGTCGCTGAAGCCGACCGGTCCGGCGGCCGGCTGGCCCGGGAGCCCGCGGCCCGATCGGAGCGCCGCGGAGGCGCTCCCCCTTGGGTACGGGTCGCCCGACGCGCCGGTCGCACGGCTCTATCGTCTTGCCGGGTTGCCTTCCAGCTGACAGCCACCGAACAGGCGCAGGTCGCCGGAGACCGGCAGGGACCAATGGGGGATCCGTTCGGGGTCGGTAGGCGTCCACGGGCCTCCCTCGCCTCCAGCAACCGGGCCCCGAGGCGCCGGCGGCGGCGTTTGATCTGGTGGCTGAAGTCGATCACGGGTCCCGTTCCGCGGCGCGGGACGGTCGGCAAGCGACCCACGCGGGCCGGAGGGGCGAAAGTCCGCGGGCGCGGCGGAGGTCTCCGCCGTAGGCTCGGGGCATGGACTGGAAGCTTGAGCTGGTGGCGGTGCCCGTGTCCGACGTCGACCGGGCCAAGGCCTTCTATACCGACCAGGTCGGCTTCGTCGCCGACCACGACCACCGGGTGAGCGACACCATGCGCTTCGTGCAGCTGACGCCGCCCGGTTCGGCCTGCTCCATCGCCATCGGGACCGGGATGTCGGACACCGTCGCCGGCTCGGTGAGCGGATTACAGCTGGTGGTGGCCGACATCGACGCCGCCCACGACGAGCTCGCCGGGCGAGGGGTGGCCGTCAGCGACGTCCAGGACTTCCCGTGGGGCCGGTTCGTGTTCTTCCAGGACCCGGACGGCAACGGGTGGGCCGTCCAACAGATCCCGGCCCGCTGAAGCCGGGCCAACCGCTCAGCGGTTGACGGAGCCCATGTCGCCGTAGCGGTCACCGGCCGGCCGGCCGACGTTGGCGTCCAGCCAGGCCAGGTCGTCGTCGTCGAGGTCGACGTCGGCCGCGGCGACGTTCTCCACCAGGTACCGGAGGCGCTTGGTGCCGGGGATGGGGACGACGTCGGGTCCCTGGGCCAGGACCCAGGCGATGGCCACCTGCCCGGCGGTGACGCCCTTGCGCCCGGCCAGTTCGACGACGGCGTCGGCCAGGGCCAGGTTGCGGTCGAAGTTCCCCTCCCCGAACCGGGGGAACCGGCTCCTCCGGGTGTCACCCTCGGGGAGGTCGGCCGAGGACCGGTAGGCGCCGGTGAGCATCCCCCGACCGAGGGGGCTGTAGGCCACGAAGCCGATCCCCAGCTCGCGCACCGTGGGCAGGATCTCGTCCTCCACGTCTCGGGTGAACAGGCTGTATTCGGTCTGGAGGGCTGCGATGGGGTGGACGGCATGGGCGCGGCGCACGGTGGATGCGCCCGCCTCCGACAGGCCGAGGTGGACGACCTTGCCCGCCGCCACCAGCTCGGCCATCGCCCCCACCGTCTCCTCGATGGGCACGTCGGCGTCGACCCGGTGCTGGTAGTAGAGGTCGATGCGGTCGACGCCGAGGCGCGCCAGGGACGCGTCGCACGCGGCCCGCACGTAGTCGGGGCGGCCGTTGATCCCCACCCACGAACCGTCCTCCCGGCGCTCGTTGCCGAACTTGGTGGCCACCACCACCTCGTCGCGTCGGCCCGCGATGGCCCGCCCGACCAGGCGCTCGTTGGTGAAGGGCCCGTACATGTCGGCCGTGTCGAGGAAGGTGCAGCCCAGGTCGAGGGCGCGGCGGATGACCGCGGTCGACTCGGCGTCGTCCGTGACCCCGTAGAACTCGGACATGCCCATGCAGCCGAGTCCGATGGCCGAGACGGTGAGGCCGCCGAGGGAGCGTCCGTCCATGCCTACTGCTTGTAGCCCTCGACGGTGGACTCGGGCCTCACCTCGGCGTCGTCGGGATCGAGTCCCGCCGCCCGCCGGGCCCGGCGCTGGCGGAGCAGGTCCCAACACTGGTCGAGGGCGACTTCCAACCGCCGCAGCTCGTGGGCGTCCTCCGGGGGCAGCCCCTGGCCGACGTGCTGTTCCTCCAGCTTGTGCTCCTTGGCCACCAGGGCCGCGATGCGATCGAGAACCTCGTGATCGTCCATGGGCGCCTCCTGGGGAGAAGCCTAGATATCCCAAGGGCGGTAGCGGTCAAGCAACCGCTCCTTCCGTCGTCCGAGCCATTCCCGCGGTCACGTCCACGGACGTGGTGTATGACCACCACCACGTCAACCTCGGGGACTTGTTTACCCCACCTTGGCCAGGTCGGTGTCGTTGGTCGTGTCATCGAGCCCTCCGTCGATGACGATCATTCGGGCCTTGGCCAGCAGCTCGGGGGACATGTAGCGCCGGGCGACGGCCCACTCGTCGTTCTGCTCGGCCAGCACTGCCCCCACGAGGCGGATCACGGCGGCCCGGTTGGGGAAGATGCCGACCACGTCGGTGCGCCGGCGCAGCTCCTTGTTGAGCCGCTCCTGGGGGTTGTTGGACCAGATCTGGCGCCAGTGCTCCTTGGGGAAGGTGGTGAAGGCCAACAGGTCCGCCCGGGCGTCGATGAGCATCCCGGCGGCCTCGGGGTACTTGGCCACCAGCTGTTCCACCACCCGGGCGTGCTGAGCGACGACCTGGGTGGCATCGGGCTGCTCGAAGATGGTGCGCACCCCCGTGGCCACCATGGTCTGGGCCGAGCGGGGCACCTTGGAGAGCAGGTTGCGCACGAAGTGGGTCCGGCAGCGCTGCCAGGTGGCGCCCGGCAGCACCCCCGCGATGGCGGCCTTGAGGCCCTCGTGGGCGTCGGAGACGACGAGGCACACCCCCGACAGGCCCCGGGCCACCAGTCCCCGCAGGAACGTCGTCCAGCCTGCTCCCGTCTCGGTGGTGAACACGTCCATGCCCAGGATCTCCCGGTGCCCGTCGGCGTTGACGCCGCAGGCCACGGCGCAGGCGATGTTGACGATGCGGCCCTCCTCCCGCACCTTCTGGGTCAGCGCGTCGATGGCCACGTAGGCGTAGGGCCCGGCGTCGAGGGGCCGGGAGCGGAAGGCGTCGACGGCGGCGTCGAGGCTGCGGGCCATCTCCGAGACCTGGGACTTGGAGATCCCGTCGATGCCCATGGACTGCACCAGGGCGTCCACCCGCCGGGTCGACACGCCGGCCACGTAGGCCTCGGCCACCACCGCCACCAGGGCCTTCTCCGCCCGCCGGCGGGGCTCGAGCAGCCAGTCGGGGAAGTAGCTGCCCGAGCGCAGCTTGGGCACGGCCAACTCGATGGTGCCGGCCCGGGTGTCGAAGCCACGGCCGCGGTAGCCGTTGCGGGAGTTCACCCGCTCCGGGCTGCGCTCGCCCCAGGCCGCGCCGCAGGCGTTGTCGGCCTCGGCCGACATGAGCTGCTCGGCGAAGACCTTGACCATGTCGCGGATGACGTCGTTGCCGCCCTCGCCGTCGATGTGCTTGCGCAGCCAGGCGAGTGCGCTAAAGGTGTCAGGGACCACCGTGTTCCTCCTCAGTTGGTTGCTTGGTCTCTTCCTTCTGAGGTTGACGCGGTGGTCGTCGCGTCGGGGGGATGGTCAGGCCGTCAGGCCCTCAGCGCCGACTCGTACACCACGTCTGTGGACGCAACTCATTCCCGCCCGACCTGCCACCGGCAGAATGACCCTCGTTCGCCGGTAGGGTCGAGGGCGTTCAGCGACGGAAGGAGCGGCAATGCCGGAGCGTGACGGATACATCCCGGGCGTCCCCTGTTGGGTCGACACCAACCAGCCCGACCCCGAAGCCTCCCTGCCGTTCTACCGCGGCCTGTTCGGATGGGAGTTCGAGGACCGGATGCCGGAGGGGGCGCCGGGCAGCTACTTCATGGCCAGCATCCGTGGCGGTGACGTGGCCGCCATCGGATCGACACCCCCCGGTGCGCCGCCGAGGCCGACGTGGAACACCTACATCTGGGTCGACAGCGCCGACGAGACGGTCGCCAAGGCCCGCGAAGCCGGAGGCGGCGTGGCCATGGAGCCCTTCGACGTCATGGACGCGGGGCGGATGGCGGTCCTCGTCGACCCCGAAGGCGCCGTGATCTGCGTCTGGGAGGCGGGGGCGAGCAAGGGCGCCCAGGTCGTCAACGAGCACGGCTCGCTGAACTTCAACACCCTGGCCACCCGCGACCCCGAGGGGGCCAAGGCGTTCTACGGCGCCGTGTTCGGTTGGGACACGCTGGCGCTGCCCGGCATGCCCATGTGGACGCTGCCCGGCTACGGCGACCACCTCGAGGAAGGTTCGCCGGGCCTGCGAGAGCAGATGGCGCAGATGGGTGGGCCCGACGGCTTCATCGACGTGGTCGCGGCCCTCAACCCGATCGCAGCCGACGACGCCGACACGCCGGCTCACTGGAGCGTCACCTTCGCCGTCGACGACGCCGACGCGGCCGCGGCCAAGGCGGTCGAGCTGGGAGGAGAGGTCGTCGCCGGCCCCTTCGATGCCCCGTGGACCCGGATGGCGCTGGTCAAGGACCCGCAGGGCGCGACGTTCATCGCCAGCCAGTTCGTCCTCGAGAACAAGGACCTGGGGGCCTAGCCCGGCCAACTCGGGGCCGCTGCGCACCGCTGCCCTTTGCGATCCATCGGCGCCCGGTCCCCCGCTCCGGCGAGCGAGTGGCGCGAGTGGGCCCAAGGAGGGACCGGTAGTGCCACCGGCTCGGACGGCTGGCGGCCCGGGCCCCGGTCCGGCGAGCGAGTGGCGCGAGTGGGCCAGCGGAGGGACCGGTAGTGCCACCGGCTCGGCTCCCCGCGACGACGGGCAGTTCGCCGACTCTGCCGGGCGGCCTGCGCCGCTCGCAGGTGCCTGCGTCCCAGGAAATCCGTCCCCCCCGACGGGTTCGGTCGGGCACGATGGGCCGCCATGGCGGCGATGGACGTGTGTTCGAGCGGGGACCCCGGTGAGGCCCTCGACGCGGCCGGCGGGTTCCTGCTGGCCGAGCCGGTCCGGAACAGCATCTTCTTGACCATGCTCCACGAGGGGGTCGCGGGCCGGTATTGGTGGGCGGCGGTGGACGCGGCGGTGGTCGGGTTCGCCATGCAGGCGCCGGCCGGGTTCAGCACCGGGGTCGCCCCGGCCGGACCGGAGACCATCGACGCCCTGTGCGACCGGCTCATGGTCGACGTGCCCGACCTGCCCGGCGTGATCGCGGAGGCGGGGGTGGCGGCCCGGTTCGCGGGCCGGTGGGCCGAGCGCCTGGGCGTGCCCGCCCGGCCGGTCGAGGCGCAACGGGTGTACCAGCTGGACACCGTCGTCCCGCCCGCTCGCCGGGCCGAGGGCCGGTTGCGGCTGGCCACCGCCGACGACCGTGACGCCCTGGTGCCGTGGGCCGCCGGCTTCCTCGCCGACGTCGGCGGCCTGCCCGAGCACGACCCGGCGGCCGTTGTCGACCGCCATCTGGCCGCCGACCGGCTGTGGCTGTGGGACGACACCGGGCCGGTGACGATGGCGTCGGCGACCGCACCGCTGGGCGGTGTGAGCCGGGTGGGCCTCGTCTACACGCCTCCGGGCCTGCGCCGCAGGGGGTACGCCACCACCTTCGTGGCCGCCCTGTCGGAGCGGCTCCTGGCCGACGGGGCCGACCGGTGCATGCTCTACGCCCAGCTCCACAACCCCACGTCGAACGGGATCTACGTCCGGATGGGCTACCGAGCCGTCAGCGACATCGTGTTCTACCGCTTCGGGCCGGCCGCGTAGGACTGTCAGCCGGTCGCCGTGGCCAGGTCGTGGGCGATGCCCGCGGTGAGCGTCGCCGCGCCCGACAAGCCGGGAACGGCCACGGGCGAGGGGTGGTCGGTGAGGGTGCCGTCGCCGAGCTGCCCGAGGTTGTTCCAACCCCATGCCCACACGCCTCCCCCGGGACCGAGGGCGAGCGAGTGGTAGCCGCCGGCGGCCACCGACGTCACCCCGGCCGGACCCGGCACCGGCACCAGAGCGGGCGACGACGAAGGTGACGCGGCCGTCACCGCCCGGCCCAGCTGGCCGGTGTTGGCCAATCCCCACGAGCGAACCGTGCCGTCGATCCCGAGGGCCAGGCTGTGGCCGACCCCCGCCGCCACCGAGGCCACGCCGGTGAGCCCGGGCACGGCCGCCGGGGTGGACCTGTCGGCCGTGGTCCCGTCGCCCAGCTGGCCCCAGACGTTCCAGCCCCAGGCCCACACCGCGCCCCCAGGGCCGACCGCGAGGCTGTGGTAGCCACCGGCGGCGATGGCGGTCACGCCCGTCCCGACCGCGGCCACCCGGGCCGCGTCCAACGGCGATCCGCCCCGGCCCAGCTGGCCGACGGCGTTGAGGCCCCACGACCACACCGAGCCGTCGGCGGTACGGGCCAGGCTGTGGGTGGCCCCGGCGGCGATGGCCGTCACCCCGGTGAGGCCGGCCACCCGAACCGGCTGCCAGCGGTCGACTGCGGTGCCGTCGCCCAGCTGGCCGTGGGCGTTCCAGCCCCACGCCCAGACGGTTCCGTCGGACTTCAGCGCCAGGGAGTGGAACACGCCCGCCGACACCGCCACCACGTCCGCCAGCCCACCCACTACGCCCGGCGAGGAGGCGTCGCCCGGCCAGACCCGTCCGAGTTGGCCGACGTGGCCCAGTCCCCACGTCCACACCTGCCCGTCGGCGACGGCCAGCGAGTGGAACCCGCCCGCGGCCACCGCCTCGACCCCGGTCAGGGCGACCGGCACCGGCCGCGCCCGGTTGCCGGCGGCGCCGTCGCCCAGTTGCCCGTAGGCGTTGAAACCCCAGGTCAGGCCCGGTGTCGCGGTGGGGTCGCCGGTGCCCAGGAACACGCTGTCGGCCACGTTCCAGTGGGTGGCCAGCCAGCTGCCGGGGACGGGGTTGGTGGAGAAGTAGTCGTCGTGGTTGCAGTCGAAGAGGTGCTCGGCCGCCAGCGGGCACACGTAGCGCAGGGGGGTGCCCGTGCCGTCGTCGCCGCACATGCGGTCGAACTCGTCGGTGCAGTGGTAGCCGATGGTGGCGTGGGGGGCCGACGGCTGGACACCGCCCAGGATGTGCATCAGCTCGTGGGCCTCGGTGGAGTGGGCCAGTCCCCAGCAGCCGTTGTCGACCCGGGCGATGGTGCCGGCGACCGCGCCGCCGTTGTTGACATTCACCGCGCCCGGCCGGTCGTCGCCCAGCATCGACCCCAGCCCGCAGTACACGTTGGCGTCGACGTACACCAGGTAGCGGCGGTCGGTGCGGTTGTAGCCCTGGGCCCACAGGTCGCGCACGGTGGCGTTGAACGTGTCGTCGCCGGAGGTGGTGAGCACCACCCGGCCGATGGCCAGGTTGCAGGCGGGATCGGTGAGGAAGCGGACGTGGCGGACTCCCCCGGTGGCGGCCGCGCTGGCCGCCACGGTGTGCTCGACCCGGGCCGTCCACGCCTCGAAGGAGGCGGCGTAGGCGGCGAAGCGGTCGGGGACGTCGGCCGCCCGGGCGTAGAGGACCTGGACCCGCATCCCATCCGACCCGTCGCCGAAGCAGGCGAAGGGGCTGGGTCCCTCGGACGCGGTCGGCGCCCGTTCCGGGGCCCGGCGCTGGCGGACGTCGACGCCGTCGGGGGCGGGGTCGGGGCCGTGGGTGCAGACCGGCGGACCGTCCCCCGGGACCTCGAACATCCCGGCGCAGGCACCCCCGGTGGCGGCCGGCGCCAGCCCCTCGTGGACCACGCCCCGGCGGACGTCGTCGGGCGGTCCCGGGCGGGCGGCGGCGCCGGTGGCCGGCCCGGTCGCGGTGAGCACGGCGGCCACCGCCAGCACCACCGTCCCCAGGCCTCGGTGGACTCGGCGGGCGCGGCGGGCGGCCCCGGCCCTGGTCACGGGGCGGCGGTGAGGACGTGGGCCACGCCGGCCGACGCGGCGTAGGTGCCGGTCACGCCGGCGACCGTCACCGGCCCCGACCGGTCGATCATGGTGCCGTCGCCCAGCTGGCCGAAGACGTTCCATCCCCAGGCCGAGGCCGCGCCTCCCGCGCGCACGGCCACGCTGTGGTAGCCGCCGGCGACGACCGCAGTGGCGCCGGTCACGCCGGGGACGATGGCCGGGCTGGCCGACTGGCCCACCACCGGCCGGCCGAGCTGGCCCGATGCCCCCAGGCCCCACGACCGCACCAGGCCGTCGGCGCCGAGGGCGAGGCTGTGTCCGGTGCCGCCGGCCACGGCGACCACGCCGGTGAGGCCGGGGATGCCGACCGGTGCCGGACGGCTGGTGGTGGTCCCGTCGCCCAGCTGGCCCCACGAGTTCCATCCCCAGGTGGCGACGGCCCCCCCGGCCACGACCGCCAGGCTGTGGTAGGCGCCGGCCCCGATGGCGGTCACGCCGGTGAGTCCAGGTACCTGCTGCGGGAGGGTCGCCTGGGCCGGGCTGGCCGATCCCAGCTGGCCGACGCCGTTGGCGCCCCAGGTCCACACCGTCCCGTCCCCCTTGAGGGCCAGGTTGTGGAGGCCGCCGGCGGCGATGGCGACGACGTTGGAGAGGCCGACGACGGGCCCGGGCAGGCTGCGGTCGACGATCGTGCCGGTACCGAGCTGGCCGTAGGCGTTCCAGCCCCACGACCACACCGTCCCGTCACCCTTGAGGGCGAGGGAGTGGAAGACGCCGGCGGACACGGCGGTGACCCCGCTCAAGGCCCCCATGACCGGTCCGGGGATGCCGAGGCTGACGGTCGAGCCCCGCCCGAGCTGGCCCACGTGGCCCAGGCCCCACGACGACACCGTCCCCCCCGACAGGACGAGGGAGTGGAAGCCGCCGGCGGCCACCGAGTCGACCTTGGTCGGGGTCAGCAGGGTCGCCGTCGGCCGGCTGATCAGCGACGCGTCGCCCAGCTGGCCGTAGCCGTTGAACCCCCACGACCGGGCCGGGAAGGGCTCGACGGTGGCCAGGAAGGCGCTGTTGGCCGTGTTCCAGTGGGTGGCCAGGTAGCCGAGGGCCGGGGTGAGGGTGGAGAAGTAGTCGTCGTGGTTGCAGTCGAAGCGGTTCTCGTGGGACGCGGCGCACGGGTAGGTCAGCACGACTCCGGCCCCGTCCTCGTAACACATGCGGTCGTACTCGTCGGTGCAGTGGGCGTTGGCGGTGACGTGGGGGGCGGTGTCCTGCACTCCTCCCAGGTTGTGCATCAGCTCGTGGGCCTCGACCGAGGCCGGGCGGCCCCAGCAGCCGTTGTCGACCCGGGCGACCGTCCCCGGCACCTCCAGGTGGCCGTTGTTGTAGTTGACGCCGGGCGTGGTCGAGGGCCGGTCGTCGTAGTAGATCTCGCCGATGCCGCAGTACACGTTGGCGTCGACGTAGACCAGGTACTTCCGGTCGGTGCGGTCGTAGCCCTGGGCGACGAGCTCGTCGATGGTGGTCCCGAACTGGTCGTCGCTCGACGGATCCATCGTCACCCGGGCCACCGACAGGGAGCAGCCGGCCCCGGTGACGAACCGGATGTGGCGGGTGCCGCCGGTCTCGCCCGCGCTGGCGCTGACCACGATGTCGGCCGCGAGCGACCACTGCACGAGGGAGGCGGCGAGGGCGGGGTAGCGGTCGGGGACGTCGGACGAGCGGGCGAAGATCACCTGGACCCGGTAGCCGCTGGTCCCGTCGCCGTAGCAGGGCACCGGGGGGGCGGCCTGGGCGTCGGCCGAGGCCCCGCGGCCGGCGGCGGCGGCCGGCACCAGCTCGGCCGTCGAGCGGGACAGGCGCACGTCGACGCCGTCGGGGGCGGGATCGGGGCCGTGGGTGCACGAAAGGGGTCCGGGACCGGCCGGCGCCCGGGTCGCGACCTGGAACTGGCCCTTGCAGGCGGCGGTCGGGAGCAGGCCGTCGAGCACGATCCCCTTGCGGGCGTCGGTGGCCGGGGGCGGGGCGGCGGTGGCGACGGCGGTGGTCACCGGCGCGATCGTCAGGAACAGCAGCGCGACGACGACACCGACCCTCCGGGACACAGCAGTAGATGTCGTCCTCAAACCAGGGCAACTTGAGGTCGGGCCGGAGCCGCCGTGCTAGCACTGGCGCATGCGATTTCAACCACGGCGGATCGCCCTCGCCTCCGCGTTCCTCCTCGCTCTCACCACCGCCGCCTGCAGCTCGGGCGACGACTCCTCCGAGTCCACCGGGCCGGGCGACGACTCGGCCGCCGCCGCCACGTCGACCACGGCGCCGACCACGACCGGGCTCGGCCACCACGGTGGTCCTCGACGATCCCGGTGCCGAGCCCCGGCAGCCCCTCGTCCTGCGCCTGACCGCCGGGAGCCGGGCCCAGGTCGCCTTCCAGACGGGCCTCGACATCGAGATGAACCTCGACGGCACCGAGCTGCCCACGGGTGTGTTGCCGGCCACGTCGATGGTGTTCGAGGAGGTCATCGATGGGGTCGACCCCGACGGCACCGTCCACTACTCGCTGACGTTCCGGGAGGTGAAGGCGGTGGCGACGGCCGAAACCGACCCGGAGCTGGTGAGCCAGACCCAGGCCAGCCTGGACGAGCTCGAGGGGCTATCCGGCACGGGGACCTTCGACCTTCACGGCGGCGCCCAGACCGCGACCTTCGACACCGGCGCCCTCAGCTCGTCGCTCGCCTCGACCCTCAACTCGATCTCGTCCCAGGTCGGGAACCTGGCGGCGCCGTTCCCGGTCGAGCCGGTGGGGGTCGGCGCCCGGTGGACGACGACCGCGTCGGCGAACATCAGCGGCATCACCATGAACACCACGACCCACTACACCCTGCGCAGCCGCACCGGTGACCAGTACGAGCTCGACCACACCACGGAGGCGGACGCGCCACCGGGCGCGGCCAGCTTTCCCGGCCTGCCGTCGGGCACCCGCGCCTCCATCACCCGGTTCACCCTGCAGAGCACGGGCCGAACGACCGGCGACCTCACCCGGCACCTGCCGCTGACCAGCTCCGGGAGTGGCAGCGGCGACGGCATCTTCACCGTAGGCGTCGGCGCCCAGCAGTCCGAGCTGGTCCAGCACCTCACCGTCGAGCTCACCCTGGGCCCGGCCTAGCCCGCCGGTCGCCATGGACGACGAGCGCAGCCAGAAGGAGCGGATGCTCGCCGGCGACCTGTACAACGCCGACGACCCCGAGCTGGCGGCCGAGGGGCTGCGGGCCATGGGCCTGCTGGAGGCGTACAACCGCAGTCCGGCCGCCGACCCCGCCGGCCGGCGCCGGATCCTCGACGAGCTGCTGGGGGCGTTCGGCGCCGGCAGCGAGATCCGGCCCCCGTTCTACTGCGACTACGGCTCGCACCTGCGCATCGGGGCCCGGGTGTTCGCCAACTTCGGCCTGATGGCACTCGACGTGGCCCCGATCACCATCGGCGACGACGTCCAGATCGGGCCCAACGTCCAGTTGCTGACGCCCACCCACCCCACCGAGCCCGGCCCCCGGCGGGACAAGTGGGAGGCGGCCCGGCCCATCGTGGTGGGCGACAACGTCTGGCTGGGCGGCGGGGCGATCGTCCTGCCCGGCGTCACCATCGGCGAGAACACGGTCGTGGGCGCGGGCGCGGTCGTCACCCGCGACCTGCCGGCCGACGTGGTCGCCGTCGGCAACCCGGCCCGGGTGGTGCGAGGGCTGTAGCCCCGCCCACCCGTTCGAACCGGTGACGTTTCGGTCCTGTGTGGCGACCCTTTCCGTCACCGGTTCGCCGAGGTGTGCGATCCCGGCCCCGCCCAACGGATCGAACTGGTGACGTTTTCGGTCCTGTGTGGCGA
This sequence comes from uncultured Acidimicrobiia bacterium, assembly GCA_963836205.1. Lineage (GTDB taxonomy): Bacteria > Actinomycetota > Acidimicrobiia > Acidimicrobiales > AC-14 > JAXDMK01. The sequence goes on from CAWIIV010000019.1 coordinate 29,048, forward strand.
CCTTTTCCGTCACCGGTTCGACCGAGGTGTGCGCCCCCGGACCCGCCCAACGGGTCGAACTGGTGACGGTTTCGGTCCTGTGGCGACCTTTCCGTCACCGGTTCGCCGAGGTTGTGCGCCAGCTCACAGAGGGCACTCAGCATGCTCACAGGAAGCGGGGGCTTACTCTGGGCATGAGCACCGTGGACACGCCCCCCTCACCCTGGAGCCGGTCGGCTCCCAGCCCGTCCTTTCCCGAGCCGGAGCTCGACGCCGACCCGACCGTCCCGTTCACCCCCCCGCCGATCCGGCCCCGGCCCTCGCCCTACACCCCGCCCCCGCCCCCCGCCCGCCGCAGCCGGGCCCCGATGTGGGTGGCGGCGGCGGCCGCGGTGGCCCTGTTCACGGGCGTCGTGGGCGGCGTGGTGGGAGCCAACCTGGCCAACGACGACGCGCCGGTGACCGCCGCCGGCACCGCCGGCACCGCCGGCACGTCGACCACCCCCGCCGCGTCGGGGCCGTCGGCAGCCGTGGGCGGGCCCGTGCTCGACGTGGCCGCAATCCTGAACAAGGTCGAGCCGGCGGTGGTGGCCATCCAGGCCAGCGGGCGACTGGGGACGGGCCAGGGCACCGGCGTCGTCATCAGCGCCGACGGCGAGGTGCTCACCAACGCCCACGTCATCGAGGGGGCGACCAGCATCCGGGTCACCATCACCGGTCAGACCCAGTCCCGGGCCGCCACCCTCGTGGGCGCCGACAGCTTCAACGACGTCGCCCTGCTCAAGATCACCGGCGCCTCCGGGCTGGCCACGGCCGACCTCGGCTCGTCGGCCGCGGTGAAGGTGGGAGACGACGTGGTCGCTGTCGGCAACGCCCTCGGCCTGCGGGGCGACCCCACCGTCACCCGGGGCATCGTGTCCGCCCTCAACCGTTCCCTCGACACCCTCACGGGCATGATCCAGACCGACGCCGCCATCAACCCCGGCAACTCCGGCGGCCCCTTGGCCGACAACAAGGGCCAGGTCATCGGCATCAACACCGCGGTCGCGGGCCGGGGCGGGCAGAACATCGGCTTCGCCATCCCCATCGACTCCGCCCGCACCATCCTCGACCGGCTCCGTTCGGGCCAGGCCCCCCAGGCCGTGGGGTACCTGGGCGTGAGCACCCGCGACCCGGGCGACAACAGCCAGGGGGCCGAGATCGTCGACCTGGTTGCCGGCGGTCCCGCCGACCGGGGCGGCATGGAGATCGGCGACCTGGTCACCGAGGTCGACGGCAAGGAGGTCGTGGGCTCCGACGGGCTGGTCGGCGTCCTCCGCCAGCTCTCCCCTGGCACCCGGGTGTCGGTCACCGTCGAGCGCGACGGCAGGTCCCAGAAACTCACCGTCACGCTGGGCGAGCGGCCGGCCAACTAGCCATGTCCCCGAACACGAGTGAAGGGGGACGCGTGCTCGTCGTCGACGACGAGCCCAGCATCACCGACCTGGTCAGCACCGCCCTGCGCTACGTCGGCTTCGAGGTGGCGGTGGCGGCCAACGCCCGGGAGGCCCTGGCCGCGGCCACCACCTTCCGGCCCCAACTGGTCCTGCTCGACGTCATGCTCCCCGACCTCGACGGCTTCGAGGTCACCCGCCGGCTGCGGGGCGAGGGGGTACGGGTGCCCATCCTGTTCCTCACCGCCCGCGACGCCACCGACGACAAGGTCACCGGGCTCACCATCGGCGGCGACGACTACGTCACCAAGCCCTTCAGCCTGGAGGAGCTGGTGGCCCGGGTGCGGGCCCTGCTGCGCCGGGCCGAGGGGCCCACCCAGACCACCTCCAAGCTCACCTTCGCCGACCTCGAGCTCGACGAGGACACCCACGAGGTGTTCCGGGCCGGGATCCCGATCGTCACCACGCCCACCGAGTTCAAGCTCCTGCGCTTCCTGCTCCTCAACGCCCGCCGGGTGCTGTCGAAGTCGCAGATCCTCGACCACGTCTGGCACTACGACTTCGACGGCGACGCCAACGTGGTGGAGACCTACATCAGCTACCTGCGCAAGAAGGTCGACCAGGTCGAGCCCCGCCTCATCCACACCGTCCGGGGCGTGGGGTACAGCCTGCGCCTGCCCAGCTAGATGTGGCGCCTCCGGTCCCTGCGGGGCCGGCTGGTGGCGGGCCTGCTGGCGGTGGCCGCGGTCGGCGTGCTCGTGCTCGGCTTCGGCACCTACCGGGCCCTGGCCGGCTTCCTCCAGTCCCGCACCGAGCAGCAGCTCCGTGACTCGCAGGACCCGGTCTACCGGGAGCTGGCCCGGGCCGCCTACCCCGGGCCCTCCCACCGCCGGGCCAGCGGCGAGTCGGTCATCCTCACCGGCACCTTCGCCGAGCTGCGCCGCCCGGGGGGTCCGGTGGCCACCTACAGCACCAAGGGGTGGATCGTGCCCGAGCTGGCCGACGCCACCACCATCGACGAGGACCGTTACTACGACGCCCCCGCCGTGTCCGGCGGCGGGTCGTACCGGGTGCTGGCCTCGGTCCTCGACGACGGCAGCGTCTTCTCGGTGGCCCTTCCCCTCGACGACAACCGGGCCACGCTCCGCCAGCTGCTGGGCATCGAGGCGGGCATGGGGGCGGGCGTGCTCGTCGCCGTGGCCGCCCTGGGCTGGTGGGTCGTGCGCCTGGGCCTGCGCCCCCTCGACCACATCGGCGCCACCGCCGAGGCCATCGCCGCCGGCGACCTGAGCCGGCGGGTGGAGCGGGCCGAGGACCGCACCGAGGTGGGCCGCCTGGGGCTGGCCCTCAACCGCATGCTGGGCCAGATCGAGTCCGCCTTCGACGAGCGGCGGGCGACGGAGGACCGCCTGCGCCGCTTCGTCGCCGACGCCAGCCACGAGCTGCGCACGCCCCTCACCTCGATCAGGGGCTACGCCGAGCTGTTCCGCCGGGGGGCGGCCGACCGGCCCGAGGACCTGGCCACCGCCATGCGCCGCATCGAGGAGGAGTCGGCCCGCATGGGGGTCCTGGTGGAGGACCTGCTCCTGCTGGCCCGCCTCGACCAGGCCCGGGTCGACGAGGCCGACCGGCCGCCGGCGGTCGCCGGTCGACCTGGCCCGCCTGGCCGCCGATGCCGTGGCCGACGCCCGGGCGGTGTCGCCCGACCGACCCATCACCTTCACCGACGGGTCGCCGGTGATGGTGTTGGGCGACGAGCTCCGCCTGCGCCAGGTGGCCGGGAACCTGCTCGCCAACGCCCAGGTCCACACGCCCCCGGGCACGGCGGTGCGGGTGACGGTGGCCGCCCACGGCGACCGGGCCCGCCTGGAGGTGAGCGACGACGGCCCCGGCCTGGCCCCCGAGGCCGCGGAACGGGTCTTCGAGCGCTTCTACCGGGTCGACAAGGCCCGCAGCCGGGCCACCGGGCGGTGCCGGGCTGGGACTGTCGATCGTGGCCGCCATCGCCGAGGTCCACGGCGGCTCGGCCCGCCTGGAGCCGCCCGCGCCCGACCGCCGGGGCGCCACGTTCGTGGTCGACCTCCCCCTGCTGGTCGAGGCCGATGCGTCGTCCGCGGAATCGGTCGGTCCGAAAATCGGTTGACTTTCCCAACGGTCGAACGCGATCGTCTGGCCGGAAAGGGGCGTGGATGACCGACGACGGGCGAATGGACGACGGGCGGGTGGACGACGGGCGGGTGGACGACCGGCGCTGGTGGACCCTCGGGATCCTCTGCCTCAGCCTGGTGATGATCATCGTGGGCAACACGGTGCTCAACGTCGCCCTCCCCACCCTGATCCGGGAGATCGACGCCTCGTCGACCGACCTCCAGTGGATGGTCGACGCCTACGCCCTCGTCTTCGCCGGCCTCCTCCTCACCGGGGGTGCGCTGGGCGACCGCTTCGGGCGCAAGGGCGCCCTCACCATCGGCCTGGTCGTCTTCGGGGCGGCGTCGATCCTGGCCGCGGTGTCCGACTCCGCCAGCCAGGTCGTCGTCACCCGGGGGATCATGGGCCTGGGCGCGGCGCTGGTGATGCCGGCCACCCTGTCGATCCTGGTCACCGTCTTCCCGCCCCACGAGCGGGGCCGGGCCATCGGCGTGTGGGCCGGCCTGGCCGGGGCGGGGGCGGCCGTCGGGCCCATCGCCGGCGGCTGGCTGCTGGAGCACTTCTGGTGGGGCTCGGTGTTCCTGGTCAACATCCCCGTGATCGCGGTGGCCCTGGTGGGCGGGCACTTCCTGGTCCCTACCTCCCGCGACCCCCGCAGGCCCCCGCTCGACCCGGTCGGGGCGGGACTGTCGATCGTCGGCCTGGGGTCGGTGCTCTACGCCATCATCGAGGCCCCCACCCACGGCTGGACCGGAGGCCCTACCCTCGTCGCCGCCGGCATCGGCGTGGCGTTCCTGCTCCTGTTCGCGGCCTGGGAGCTGCGCACGCCCTTCCCCATGCTCGACCTGCGGTTCTTCAAGAACCCCCGGTTCAGCTCGGCCGCGGCGGCCATCACCCTGGTGTTCTTCGCTCTCTTCGGCACGTTCTTCCTGCTCACCCAGTACCTGCAGCTGGTGCGGGGCTACTCCGCCCTCGGGGCGGGGGTGCACTCCCTCCCCGCTCCCCTCACCATCATGCTCATGGCCCCCATGAGCTCGAAGGTTGTCGACCGCTTCGGCGCCCGGTGGGTGATCGCGGCCGGCCTCTCGGTCGTGGCCGTCGGCCTGGCGCTGGCGTCCACCCTCGGCACCGACACCCCGTACGCCCTGCTCGCCGGGTGCCTCGTGATCCTGGCCACGGGGTTGGCCATGTCGATGGCGCCCGCCACCACCTCGATCATGACGTCGCTGCCGCTGGGCAAGGCCGGCGTCGGCTCGGCCGTCAACGACACCACCCGCGAGCTCGGCGGTGCCCTCGGGGTGGCGGTCCTCGGCAGCCTGGTGGCGTCGCACTACGCATCGTCGATCGGGGCCGTCCCCGGCTTCGCCGGCGTCCCCGGCGACCTGGCCCGGCGGTCGCTGGGCACCGCCCTCCAGGTGGCGGCGTCGGCCGGCGAGGACGGCCCGCGGTTGGCGGCGGCGGCGAGGGCGGCCTTCGTCGACGCCATGTCGCTCGCCTTCGTCGTGGCGGCGGCGGTGACCCTGGGCGCGTCGCTGCTGGTCGCCCGCTTCATGCCCGGCGGACGGCCGGGGTGTCGTCCCTGGCCTCGTCCTCGGTGGCACGGCTCCGCCGGAGCCCGCCCCCGAGGTGCCGGCGCCCCTGTAGCGCCGACGCCCGCCCGCCGCTTACACCGACGCCTGGGAGAAGCTGGCGCTCTTGCGCAGGTAGAACGCCCACGTCACGACGGCGAACACCAGGTAGGAGACGAGGAACACCCACAGGGCGGGCACCGACCAGTCGGCGTGGGCGGCGGCCACGGCCACCTTCTCGGCCGGAGTCGCGGCCGCCTTCACCAGGGCCGACACGTCGAGGCTCGCCTGGCGCAGGACCACCTGGATCAGGAAGCCGCCGAAAGCGCCGATCGCCCCCGCGATCCCGATCACCGCCGCCGCCCGGCGCTTGAACTCCACCGCCACCGACTTCGGCTCCAGCCCCTTCGCGCCCGCTTCCCGCCGCCCGAGCAGGGCGAAGATCGACGGGATCATCTTGTAGGTCGAGCCGTTCCCCATGCCGGCCAGCAGGAAGACGACCATGTAGGAGCCGAAGAACAGCGGGAAGCTGCGCTCCTGCACCCCGACGATGGCGGTGCCGGTGGCGATGGCCATGCCCAGGAACACCGCGAGCGTGACCCGGGCCCCGCCCACCTTGTCCGACAGCCAGCCGCCGACGGGCCGGGCGACCGAGCCGATGAGGGCACCGACGAACCCGAGGCCGGCGAGGTAGGTGGCGATGAACGGGTGCCCGCCGAGGAATTCCGGGAACGTGTTCTTGATCACGAGCGGCAGGGCGAAGGAGAAGCCGATGAACGAGCCGAACGTGCCGATGTACAGGAACGCCATGATCCACGTCTGGCCGTAGCCGAGCGCCGCCACGTAGGAGCGCTTGTCCGCCTTGACCTGCGTCAGGCTGTCCATGTAGAGCCAGGCGCCGATGGCCGCGATGGCGATGAGGGGCACCCACATCAGGCCGGCGTAGGCCAAATGGACGTCGTGGACCGGGAGCTTCACCGCTGCCGCGGGGATGCCGATGATGATCGCCAGCGGCACCAGGAGCTGGGCGGTGGCGACGCCGAGGTTGCCGCCGGCCGCGTTCATCCCCAGGGCGAAGCCCTTCTTCCCCTCGGGATAGAAGAACGAGATGTTGAACATCGAGGAGGAGAAGTTGCCTCCTCCGAAGCCGGCCGTGGCCGCGCAGGCCAGGAGGATCCACAGCTGGAGGTCGTGGGACTGGTCGGCCAGCCAGCCGCTCGGCACCACGATGGCCAGCAGCAGCACCGGGATGAACAGGAACGAGGCGCTGATGGCGGTCCACGCCCGTCCGCCGAAGCGGGGCACGGCGAACGTGTAGGGGATGCGGAGGAACGATCCGACCAGGTTCGGGACAGCGGTGAGCATGAACAGCTCCGACACCGACAGCGTGAGCCCGATGTTGGCCAGGTTGATGACCACGATCGTCCACAGCACCCAGATGCTGAAGCCCATGTGCTCGGCGATGATCGAGAACACGAGGTTCTTGGCCGCGATCCGCTTGCCGGTCTGTTCCCAGAAGATCGGATCCTCCGGCTCCCAGTGGTCGATCCAACGGCCTCTCCGACTGAAGTCGCCGGTCGAGGCGCCTGGTGATGGAGCGGTGATGGTGTCGGTCGTGCTCAATGTCGCCTCCGGGGCAGGCTGGCTCGGATCGGCAAATAGCCCGTCGTCCGAAACCTAGGAGTCGATGCCTTCGGGGCCGTTTCCGACCCGTCACCGGTTGATGAAGGCTCGCTCACACGCCCGCCCCGGCCGCTGTGCGGTCCCGTTCACGTTGTCCGCGACGACGGTGTGCGGCTACGCCCGGATGGTGATCGTGGCCGACGAGATGCCGGCCGGGTCGTCTGGGTGTTCCGCGAGGCGCAGGAGCAGCTCATGGCCTGGATGGCTGCGGAGGAGGAGGCCGCTGCCGCTGCCGCCTGGTCGGTCGTTTCGCGGCGGCCGTTGCGGCGGCGGCAGGGCGGTGGCAAGGCGCTCGCAGGGTTGTGGCAGGGGTGGAGGCGGACGATGCGGTTGTCGGACACACCGGCCACCGATCCCGAAAGGACCCCTCCCATGTTCAGGAAGACCCTCGCCGCCATCGCCGTCGCCGGGAGCCTGCTGGTCATGGCGCCCCGCGCCGCCATCGCCGAAGAGACCGCCACCCGCCCCGCGGCGACCGCCGAGGTCGAGTTCGGGGCCAAGAGGGACGCCATCGCCCAACAGGCGCTGAGCGACATCGAGAGGCGTCTGGCCGGCGACCCGGCGCTCGTACGGCAGATCCAGGGGGCGGCGGCGAAAGGCGACACCGTCCGGGCGTCGAGCCTGTTGGCCGTCGACGGCGCCGAGGTCGTCTCCGTCGGCACCGAGGCCGCCGAGTACGAGACGAACCGGTTGACGATCCGGGTCCGGGTCACGGTCTGTGTCACCGTCTGGGGAACGACCTACTGCGGCACGATCATCGTCACGATCAATCTCGACTGACCTGGGCGGCTCGCCGACGGGCGGTGAACGCGGCCCTCAGGGCCGTGTTCCCGCGTCGGCAAAGGTACCGTCACGGCCACTGGCAATCGCGGGGGCCACGTCGGTAGCGCCAAGGCACGGCGGCGGCGGCGACGGCGGCGGCGCGGCTCGGTGCCTTACCTCCCCCTGGGGCTCAGCCGGCAGCGAAGGTGAACGCGACGTCGACGGCGGCGTCGACGGCGAAGTCGGTATCGGACGTCCGGCTCGGTGCCCACCTCCCCCTCCTGGGTACCCAGCCGGCGGCGGGGTGAACGCCACCTCGACGGCGGCGGCACGCGGTATCGGAGGTCCGGCTCGGTGCCATACCTCCCCCTGGGGCTCAGCCGGCAGCGAAGGTGAACGCGACGTCGACGGCGGCCTCGACGGTCATCTCGTCCGGGGTGACGTCGATGACTTCGGGCTCCGCGGCACCGGCGACCGCCATACGCGCCATCATCGGCGTGAAGCCGACGGCGTCGGACGGCTGACGGAGGCCCGGTTCCGCCACCCATCGCACGCCCGTCACCCGGAGGCCGAGGGCGGCCGCGTAGGCGTCGGCTCGGGTCCGGGCGTCGGCTGCGGCCAGCCGGCGAACCTCGGTGTGGACGCCGTTGGTCGGGTCGAGCTGCCACGTGGGCCCGTCGACGGCGGCACCGGCGGCGGCCAACTCGGCCAGGAGGTCGCCGAGGACGGCGAAGTCGACGACTTCGACCACCGACGTCCGGCTCGCCCGCCACCCGGTGCGGACGCTCTCGCCCTTCTTCCAACGGGTCCGTGGGTGCACCACGAGCGAGGTGGTGATGACGCGGTCGGTGGCGGCCTGGCGGTTGGCGACGGCGGCATCGACCTGTCCGGCCAGCCGGGCCGCCTCCCGGTAGGCGTCGTCGCGACCGGATCCGTCGGCCTCGACCGTAACTGTGACGACCGCCCGGTCGGGCAACGCCCGGGCCTGCCCCCCGCCCCGCACCACGATCGCCTCGTCCACAATGACGACGCTAGCCAGCCGGCCGGGCGCGGGCCCGTCGCGTGGGTGGGACGCGTGGGATGGGTGCGGGACGCGGTGCCGGCCGAACTCGAGATCCGACGGGAGATGCTCAGGCAGCGCGGTGGAGGCGGCGCTGACCGGTGTGCTCGGGGCCGCTTCGCGGCGTGAGCGCACGAAGGTACGGGCAATGCCGGCGGGTCCCATCAGCGAAAGGCCGTGTCCTGGCAGACATCGAAACATTTGGGAGGCGAGCACTTGCATTGCCCTGGGGAGGTGGTAGGATACGAACACCAGTTCGCTGGGCTCGCTTCCCCCTCCATAGTCGTTCGGTCGACAACGGGCATGGCTATGGGCGTAGGGATCGCGGAGCTGCGGGAGTCCTTGAGTGGGTATGCCGCCGGCTTCGACGCGGCCGTGCTGTCGGCGGTGCAGGCCGCGGTGGTCGTCGACGAGGCGTCCCGGATCGAGAAGATCGCCGCCACCGTCAAGGCCCTGGCCGCGGCCCGGGTGGCCGATGCGGGGACGTGGCGGGCCGAGGGCGATCGTTCGGCAGCCCACATGCTGGCCCGGCGCACGGGCACCAGCGTGGTCCAGGCCGCGGCCGCCCTCGACACCGCCCGCCGGCTCGACGCATTGCCGCAGACGTCGGCGGCCGCTCGTCGGGGTGAGCTGTCGGCTGAGCAGGCATCGGCGATCGTCGACGCCGCCTGTTCCGACGCCGAGGCCGAGTCGCCGGCTGCTCGAGGCGGCCCGGCGCTCGCCGCTGGCCGAGCTGCGGGAGCAGTGCGCCCGCACCAAGGCCACCGCCCACGTCGACACCGAGGCCCGCCGTCGGCGCATCCACCAAAGGCGGTCGCTGCGCTCCTACACCGATTCGGAGGGCGAGTGGCATCTCCACTGCCGCGACAACCCCGAGGTGGGCGCCCGCATCATGGCCGCCCTCGAACCGATCCGGGAGGCGATCTTCCGCCGGGCGAGGGCCGAGGCCCGCCACGAACCACCCGACGCCTACGCCGCCGACGCCCTGGCCGAGATGGCCCGCCGGTCAGTGTGCCGGCGAAGTCGCCGGGATCGCCGCCCGAGGGCCGGCGGAACCACGGGGGACGACGGGCCGATCGGGGTCGGCGAAACCGATGGGGCGAGCGGGGTCGGCGGGAATGACCAGACTCGTGCGCCCGACGGGCAGGTCGACGTCGACCGGGCCCCGGAGCCGAGCGGCGTCGCCGTAGCGGGTGACCGGCCCGTCCGGCAACGGGCGCCGGTGCCGCGGGTGGGTCCGCCGAAGATCATCGTGCGGGTCGACCTCGAGGCACTGTTGCGAGGCTTGCCGACCGAGGGGGAGGTCTGCGAGATCGCCGGGTTCGGGCCAGTGGCGGTGTCCGCGGTGCGGGAGATGATCGACACCGATGACCCCTTCCTCACCGCAGTTGCCACCCGGGGCCAGAAACTTGTCGGAGTGGCCCATCTGGGGCGGCGGCCCAACGCCTTGCAGCAGACGGCCCTCCAGTGGCTGTACCCGAGCTGCGCCAACGAGGCCTGCAGCGCCCAGGCCCGCCTCGACTACGACCATCGCGTCGACTGGTCCCGCACCCACTTCACCGTGCTCGACCTGCTCGATCGCCTCTGTGGGCACTGCCACGCGCTCAAGACGCGGCAGAACTGGTCCCTGGTCGAGGGCCGGGGCAAACGGGCGCTGGTCCCACCCGAGGATCGGCGGCATCCGAGGAACGCTGTGGACGTCAGGGACAATGGCCCGCCGGCAGCGTGAGCGATCGGGACGCCCGGCGGAGCCCGGGAGGATGCGTGCGCTCTGAGCCCGGCCCGACAGCGGCCGGCGACGGGCCCGACGGCGGCGGGCGGCGGGCCGGCGGCGCGGCGGCGACGGCGGCGCGGCGGCGCGGCGGCGGACGATCGTTGGTACCGAACGGCCGGGGGCCGCTTGGGCGAGCGGCGGGCAGTGCCTCGGGCGGCCGCTGACGCGCAACAGCGGGCGCCAAGGACGACGTGACGGACAGCGGACAGCGGGCGCCACGGGCGACGGGCGACGGGCGACGGACGACGTGCGGTGGACGACGTGCGGTGGACGACGGACGACGGGCGACGGACGACGTGCGACGGACGACGTGCGACGGACGACGTGCGGTGGACGACGGACGACGGACGACGGGCGACGGACGACGGGCGACGTGACGGAGCGCGGGAGGTGGGCGGTGGGCGAGCTCGCGCTGGGCAGGCTGGACGCGGTGGGCGCGGTGGGCGAGAGCGGGGGGCGGGGGGGGCGGGAGACGGGGCGGTCGGCGAGAGCGGGGGTTAGGGCTTGGACATGGGTTCTAGGTGGACGGCGGATTGTTTGTAGTTGGGCTCGCGGGAGATGGGGTCGAACTCGTCGACCGTGAGGCGGTTGACGCAGAGCTCGTCGTAGTGGAAGGGCATGAAGACCTCGCCCTCGCGGATGGTGGCGGTGACGCGGACCGGGACGCCTTCGACGATGCCGCGGCGGGAGACGAGGCGGACCCGATCACCGGCGGCCACGCCCAGTCGCACCGCGTCGGCGGGGTTGACCTCGACCCAGCCCTCGGGGGCGAGGTGCTCCAGCACGCCCACCCGGCCCGTCTTGGTGCGCGTATGCCAGTGCTCGACGGTGCGGCCGGTGTTCAGGAGGAACGGGAACCGGTCGGTGAGGGCGTCGGCGATGGGCTCGGGCGACACGCACCACAACCGAGCCCGGCCGTCGGCAGTCGGGAACACCCCGTCCTCGTAGAGCCGAACCGACCCCCCCACGTCGGCGGTCGACGACGAGCACGGCCACTGCACCCCGCCGGCGGCGTCGATGCGGTCGTAGGTGATCCCCGAGTAGTCGCACAGCCGACCGGCCGACACCCGCCCCCACTCCCGGAAGGCGTCCTCCGGCCCCTTCCACCCGGGGAACAACGCCTCCCGCACCCCCAGCGCCTCCCCCACCGAGAGAAAGATGTCGAAGTCGGACCGGGCCAGCCCCGGCGGAGCCACGGCCGCCCGCACCCGGGACACCCGCCGCTCGGCGTTGGTGTAGGTCCCGTCCTTCTCGCCCCAGATGGCGGCCGGCAGGACCACGTGGGCCAGGGCGGTGGTGGGCGTCTCGAACCCGTCCTGCACCACCAGCAGGTCGAGGTTGGACAGCGCCCGCTCCAGCCGGCCCCGGTTGGGGAACGACACCGGCGGGTTGGTGGCGATGATCCACAGCCCCTTGATCGTCCCGTCGTAGACCCCGTCGATGATGTCGGGGTACGCCCGCCCCCGGGTCACCGGCAGCCGGTCGACGGGCCAGTCCCACAGGCCGGCGATCTCCTCCCGGTCGGCGGCCGAGTCCCACGCCCGGTAGCCGGGGATGGAGGCCGTCGCCCCCGCCTCCCGGGTGCCCATGGCGTTGCACTGGCCGGTGATGGAGAACGGCGACGCCCCCGCCTTGCCCACGTTGCCCGTGATGAGGCACAGCGTGTTGAGCAACGTCACCGTCTCCGTGCCCTGGGTCGAGTGGTTCACGCCCATGGTCCACGCGGCGGTGGCCGACCCCGCCCGCCCGAAGGCCAACGCCGCCGCCCGGATGAGGTCCGCCGAGACCCCGCACTCGGCCGCCACCCGATCGAGGTCGTAGGACGCCACATGCGCCGCCAACTCCTCGAACCCCGACGTGTGGGCATCCACGTACGCCCGGTCGACCAGGCCCTCGTCGATGAGGATCTTGATCATCCCGTTGAGCAGGACGATGTCGGTGCGGGCCCGCACGGCCAGGTGGAGGTCGGCCATCATCGCCGTCTTCGTCACCCGGGGGTCGACCACGATCACCGTGGCGGTGGTGTTCCCGATGACCCGGGGCGCCAGCAGCGGGTGGTTGTCGGCGATGTTGGCCCCCACCAGGAGGATGCAGTCGGCCACCTCCAGGTCGGCGTAGGCCCCCGGCGGCCCGTCGCTGCCGAACGTGCGCTTGTAACCCGACACCGCGCTGGCCATGCACAGGGTGGTGTTGCCGTCGTAGTGGCGCAGGCCGAGGCCCAGGCGGGCCAGCTTGCCCAGGGCATAGAACTCCTCCGTCACCAGCTGGCCGGTGGACAGGACGGCCACCGAGTCCGGTCCGTGCTCGTGGAGCAGGCGGCGGAAGCCGACCACCATCGACCCGATGGCGGCGTCCCAGGTCACCGGCTGACCGCCGAGCAGCGGTGTGGTCAGCCGCCCGTCGACGTCGATCGTCCGGTGCTCCGACAACCCTTTGGGGCAGAGCCGGCCCTGGTTGACAGGGTGGGCGGGGTCGCCCATCACCGTCACCGCCTTGCCCCCCTTGACCCCGAGCAGCATCCCGCAGCCCACCGAGCAGTAGCCACAGGTGGTACGCACCCACTCGTCGGGCCGCACGTCCTCCCGCATCACCCCGTAGGTGTCGTCGGGGACGTACGTCGTCATGCGCTCACCATTAGGGCCGGGTCCGGAAGAAGCTCCCTGCCACCCGGAACGGAACCACGGTCACGTAGAACAGCCACCGCCCCAGCAGCTCACCGGCTGTCACCACGACCAGCGCCGCCCCCAGCCGCCCGCCCGCGGCCCCCCCCGCCAGGGGCTCGATCAGGGCACCGGCCAGCAGCAGGAGCGCCATCCCGGCCAGGGCCATCCGGCCCTGGAACCGACCCCCGAAGCGGTCGAGGAGGAGGAAGGCGGTGCCCTGGTGCTGGCGGTCAGTACGGTGCCGCACCGCCTTCGCCAGGTGGACCTGGACCGCCACCTGGGCCAGCGTCCCGAAGGCGGCGGCTATCACCAGTCCCACCAGCCAACCGTTGCCCACCCGGGACCGGTCCAGCATGAAATAGGCCAGCAGGGGGCCGGTGGCGGCGGCGGTGGCGAAGAAGGCGACGGGGGTCCGCCACGAGTTCCACACCGGCCGGGCCGGCACCAGGTAGAGCCGGCCGCTGGCGTAGACCCCCGCCACGCCGGCCACCACCGCCAGCACGCCGACGACCGGGTTCAACCCGGCTGCGTAGCCCAGCGACAACCCGGAGAACAGCGAGAAGAGGGCGACCTCCCGGCTCAGCCACGACGTGCGCACGTTGCGCAAAGCCTTCAACGCCCGCGCCGGCTTGCCCAGGTGGAGCAGCGAGGCCCCCAGGGCCACCGCCCCGGCCACGAAGGCGCCCACCGCCGCGCCCCCCATGACGGCCCGGGTGGCGGCGCCGGCCAGTTGCAGCACGACGGTGGCCGCCACCGTCCCCAGGGAGAGCTGGGTGAGCAGGGTGAGGGCCACGAGGGGCCAGTGGGCGTCCTCCGGCTCGACCCGGTAGTCGTCGGCCGCGGTCATGGTCGACAGGTCGCCCGGCGGCAGGACGATCCGGGTGGACGACATGGTGATGGCCACCGGGGGCAGCCCGGGCGCGTCGCCGGCGGAGGGGTCGGCCCGCCAGGCGGCCACGTCGACCGCCTCCAGGCCGATGGCGAAGGTGGGGCACGACTGCACGCAGGCCGGGGTCTGGCCGGCGTCGATGCGGGGTCGGCACATGTCGCACTTGGAGACGATCTTGCGGGCCTTGTCGTAGACCGGCACCTCGTAGGGGCAGTTCCACATGCAGTACTGGCAGCCCACGCACTCGTCGGGGTGGTGGACGACGATCCCGTTGCCGAGCTTCTCGTAGGCCTTGGTGGGGCAGCCCGACAGGCAGGTGGGGTCGAGGCAGTGGTTGCAGGCCATCGACAGGTTGAAGCGGCGGGTCTGGGGGAAGCTCCCGCTCTCCAGCTCGCCCACCCGTCGCCAGGCCTCGTCGACCGGCGTCCCGTTCTGCTCGGCGCACGCCACCTCGCACGAATGGCAGCCCACGCACGAGTTCATGTCGAACGTGAACCGGTACTGCTCACCGTCCTCCAAGGGCAGGAGGGCCGGGATTCCGAGCGTGGTGAGGCTGAGGGTCATGCCGGGTTCGAGACCTCGACCCGGCCGTCGACCACCCGGACCCCGAAGACGGGCACCGACACCTCGGCGTCGTCGAGGCACTGGCCGGTTCGGAGGTCGAAGGACTGCTTGTAGATCGGCGACGCCACCTTCAGCCGCTCGCCCCGGGAGCCCACGATCCCCCGGGACAGGACGAACGCCTGGCTGAAGGGGTCGAAGTTGGACAGGGCGAACACGTCGCCGTCCACCAGGAACACCGCGACCTGATGTGCTCCCACCAGCGCGGCCACCCCCCGGCCGGGAACGAGGTCGCCGACGGCGCAGACGTCGACCCACACCGTCGTCGAGGAGGCCGTGCCGGGACCCTTCACCGTCCGCCTGCGGCCAGCAGGGCAGGGTCGGGCTTCTCCTCGCCCGGCCGGGCGGGCCGGGGCTGGCCCCGCTCGGTGACGAACACCACGTTGGGGTCGACCTGGTCGGAGTTCACGAACGACCGGAAGCGCTTGACCCGCTCGGGGTCGTCGATGGTGGCCTTCCACTCGCACTCGTACGTGGTCACGTGGCGGGCCATCTCCGCCTCCAGTTCGGCGCAGATCCCCAACGCGTCGTCGATCACGACCCGCCGGAGGTGCTCGATGCCGCCCTCCAGCTTGTTGAACCACACGTTGGTGCGCTCCAGCCGGTCGGCGGTGCGGATGTAGAACATCAGGAAGCGGTCGAGGTACCGGAACACCGTCTCCCGGTCGAGGTCGGCCGCCAGGAGCACCGCGTGCTGGGGCTTCATGCCGCCGTTGCCGCACACGTAGACGTTCCAGCCCTTCTCGGTGGCGATGACCCCGAAGTCCTTGCCCTGGGCCTCGGCGCACTCCCGGGTGCAGCCCGACACCGCCGCCTTGAGCTTGTGCGGCGCCCGCAGGCCCCGGTAGCGCAGCTCGAGGTCGATGGCCAGGGTGACCGAGTCCTGCACGCCGAACCGGCACCAGGTGTTGCCCACGCACGACTTCACCGTGCGCAGGGCCTTGCCGTAGGCGTGGCCCGACTCCATGCCCACGTCGACCAGGCGGCGCCAGATGCGCGGGAGCTGGTCGACCCGGGCCCCGAAGAGGTCGATGCGCTGGGCGCCGGTGATCTTGGTGTAGAGCCCGAACTCCTTGGCCACCTCGCCGATGGTGATGAGCTGGTCGGGGGTGATCTCGCCCCCCGGCACCCGGGGGATCACCGAGTAGGTGCCGTCGCGCTGGAGGTTGGCGAGGAAGTGGTCGTTGGTGTCCTGGAGGGTGGCCTGCTCACCGTCGAGGATGTAGCCCCCGCCCATCGACGCCAGCATCGACGCCACCGCCGGCTTGCAGATCTCGCAGCCCTTGCCCTTGCCGTGGCTGGCGATGAGCTCGGAGTACGACGTGATGCGATGCACCCGGACCAGGTCGAACAGCTCCTGGCGGCTGTAGGCGAAGTGCTCGCAGAGGTTGTTCGACACCTCCAGGCCCAGCCGCTTCATCTCGAACCGGAGAAGCTCGGTCACGAGCGGCACGCAGCCGCCGCAGCCGGTGCCGGCCGCGGTGCACTCCTTCATGTCGGAGACGGTGTGGGCGCCGCCGCCGATGGCCCCACAGATGACGCCTTTGTCGACGTTGTTGCACGAGCAGATCACGGCCGTGTCGGACAGGCCGCCGACGCCCATGGTGGGCGGACCCGCCCCGGTGCGGGCGGGGAAGATGAGCTCCTCGGGGTGGTCGGGCGTGGGCATGTCGCCCCGGACCATCTGCACGAGGGTCTGGTAGAGGGTCGCGTCGCCGACGAGCATCCCGCCGATGACGGTGCGCCGCTCCTTGCGGTCGGGCGGCCCCACCACCAGCCGCTTGTAGACGTTGGCCAGGGGGTCGCTGTAGGTCACGGCCTCGGCGCCGGGTGAGGTGGCGAAGGCGTCGCCGAAGCTGGCCACGTCGATGCCGAGGAGCTTGAGCTTGGTCGACATGTCGGCCCCGAGGAACTCGGCGTCGCCCCCCAGGATGCGATCGGCGACCACCCGGGCCATGTGGTAGCCGGGCGCGACCAGGCCGTAGATGCGGCGCCGGGCCACGCTTCCGTCGGGGGCGAGGGCGCACTCGCCGATGGCGTAGATCCTGGGGTCGGACGTGCGGCAGGCCTCGTCGACGATGACGCCGCCCCGCTCCCCCATCCGCAGCCCGGCCGCCTTGGCCAGCTCGTCCCGGGGCCGGATGCCCGCCGAGAAGACGACCATGCCCACCCGGAGGTCGTCGATCGGACCACCATCCGGTCCGTCGTTGGCGAAGTGCATGCCGTTCACCCGGCCCCGCCGGTCGCGCAGGATCTCCTCCGTCCGCATCCCGGTGTGGATCGTCACGTCCAGCTCCTCGATGCGCCGTCGGAGGGCGGAGGAACCGGCGTCGTCGACCTGCATGGGCATGAGCCGGTCGGCGAACTCGACCACGTGGGTCTCGAGGCCGAGGCAGTGCAGGGCGTTGGCCGCCTCCAGCCCGAGCAGGCCGCCACCGACCACGGCCCCCGCCCGGCAGCCCTTGGCGTACTCGCGGATCGCCTCCAGGTCGTCGAGGGTGCGGTAGACGAAGCAGCCGGGGGCGTCGTTGCCGGGCAGCGGGGGGACGAACGGGTACGAGCCGGTGGCCAGCACGAGGGCGTCGTAGGCGATCTTGATCCCGTTGCGGGACGTGACCGTGGCCGCCTTGGTGTCGATCGACGCCACCGCGTCGCCCACGTGGACGGAGAGGCCGAAGCGCTCGAAGAACCCGGGCTGGACGAGGGAGAGCTCCTCGGCCGAGGTCCCCGAGAAGAACGAGCTGAGACCGACCCGGTCGTAGGCCAGGCGGCCTTCCTCGCAGAAGGTGACGATGTCCCACTCGGCGGTGGCGCCCCGGTCGAGGAGGACCTCGAGCAGCTTGTGGCCGACCATGCCGTTGCCGACGACGACGAGCGTGCGCCGGGGGGAGATCTCGAACGCGTTCATGCCCCGGCCGCGTCAAAGCCCTTGGGATGCATGGGGCCAGTCAACCGGCAACGGGTGTTCGTCGGGTTGCGTCCCGGTGACGGGCGCGAGACAAGGTCCTCTCACCGGCCGCGGCGGCGCCGTGAGGCTGGAGGTGGGGCTACACCGGCACCAGGTCGACGTGGACACCTGCGGCCGCCGCCAACCGGCGGAGGTCGTCCGGGTGCGAGGTGAGCGACTCGAGCTCCGCCTGCCGGCGCATGGCCTCGTTCACCCTGGCGCTCACGCTGTCGGCCCGGCCGGCGGCGACTGCCTCCCGGGCGGCGGCCAAGTGCACGGGGTCGACCGAAGCCGTGAGCCGAACCTTCTCCTGCATACGAACAGCGTACGCCTTGATGACGATCCTCCTACTTGGCGGCCGACCGGCCGAGGAGGCCGAGGCGGTGGAGGACGGCCACGCACCGGCGGGCGACGCCCGAGCCCGCGGCCCGCTTTACCTCCCGGAGCAGGGCGTGGAGCTCCGGGCGCCCGTCCATCACCCATCGCGAGAAGGCACCGGCGTCGCACCAGGCCGCGTCGAGAGGGCCCAACGGGGGTGCCGACCAGCGTCCCTCGACGGCCTCCCATCGCAAACGCTCCCAGTCGAGCGCCCGGGCCAGGGCCTTGCCGGCGGCGACGGGATCGTCGGCCCCCTCGATCGGTTCCTCCCCGGCGGCGGCGAGCATCCTCACCGCCGGGTGCATCGCCCTGGCCTCGGCCCACGTGAGCGCTCCCCTGCGCTCCCGGGCGGCCCCGACCACGCTCTCCAGCCAGATGGCGGCGAAGAGATGCCCGGTGCTGACCTGCGGGGGCGCGGTGGGCAGCCCGAGGGCCCGCTGGAGGCCGTCGAGGGTGAGTCCGAACGCGGGCGGCTCCCGGTGGACCTCACCAGCTACCCGCAGCCGGCTCACCACCTCGCCCGAGCGGTGGACGAGCAGGGCCAGCGCGGTTCGCCTCCGGTCGCGGCCGCCGGTGGACATGGCGTCGAGCGGGCGGGCCCAACCGTGCACGGCGACGCCCAGCGCCACCCAGTCGTCGGGGGCCACCATGCCCAGGAGAACGTCGGCCGGCGCCTCGCCCACGAGGTCGAGGAAGCCCACGCTCGCACCGTCGGCGGTGGCCACCACGTGGACGAGCAGGTCGTCGTCGTCCTCTTCCGCGGCACACAACTCGTCGGCCAACTGGCCGAGGAACTCCAGGATCTGCGCCATCGCACTGCCTTCGGTCGTGAGACTCGAAAGGCCGTCGTCGATCCGACGGCGAGGCACCGGCTGCCCGGGCGCACAGACTCTGGCCCGCCCCTCCGCGGTCGTCAAGAGGCCAGAAGCCAGTCAGGTTGTCTTCACCGAGCCGATACGGCGAACGTACGGTCCCGTCACGGGGCCGGGGGACTATGTCACCCATGACCCCGATCACCTGTCTGGGGCCACTCGAGGGCTTCGTGGTCGGCATCACCGCCGACCGGCGATGGGAAGAGCAGGCCGAGCTTCTACGTCGGCGGGGCGCCACCGTCGTCCACGGCCCCTGCATGGACACCCTCTACCTGGCCGACGACGACGACCTCAGGCGGGCCACTGTCGAGGTCATCGACCGCCCGCCCGACGTGGTGGTGGCCACCACCGGCATCGGTGTGCGGGCGTGGTTGGAGACGGCCGAGGCCTGGGGCATGGGGCCCGCGCTCATGGCTGCCCTCACCGAGGCCCGCATCCTGGCCCGGGGACCCAAGGCCGCGGGCGTGGTCATCGCCGCCGGGTTGCCGGTGTGGGCCCGGTCGGAGACCGAGCAGATGGACGACGTGCTGGCCAAGCTCCTGGCCGACGGGGTGGAGGGGCGGCGGATCGCCCTCCAGGAGTACGGCATGGAGAGCCCCGAGTTCATCGCCGCCCTCGAGGCGGCGGGGGCCACCGTGCTCCGGGTACCGGTGTACCGCTGGCGCTACCCGGCCGACACCCGCCCCGCCCTGACCATGATCGACGCCGCCCTCAACGGCCGGGTCGACGCCATCACCTTCACCAGCGCCCCCGCGGTGCGCAACCTGTTCATGATCGCGGCCGAGCAGAAGGTCGACGACGACCTCCGGCGGGCCTTCAACCACGGCCTCACCGCCGCCTGCGTGGGTCCGGTGTGCGCCCAGGCGGCCAAGGACATGGGCGTCGCCGCTCCGATCGAGCCCACGGTGGGTCGATTGGGGCTGCTGGTCCGGGTCTTGAGCGACGAGCTGGCCGCCCGCCGGCAGACGTTCACCGTCGGGGACAAGGAACTCGTCGTGCAGGGGTCGGCCGTCCAGGCCGACGGGGACAGCTCGACCCTCTCCGGCCGGGAGCGGGCCGTGTTCGAGGCCCTGGCCGCCCGTCCGGGCGTGGTCGTCGACCGCACGGCGCTGCTGGAGCGGATCTGGGGCTCGCCCGACGTCGACCCCCACCTGCTCGAAGTGGTGGTCGGCCGGCTGCGGCGCCGGCTCGGACGGTGCTCGGCCGCGGTCGAGGTCACCCGGTCCCGGGGCTACCGTCTGGTGGTCGAGCCCAGGTAGCCGGGTCGGCCCGGCGGCTCGCCTCACTCAGTGGATGTGCTTGGACGCCTCCACCGAGAGGTCGTGGGCGACCATCATCTCCACCAGCTCGGGGAAGGCGACCTTGGGCTTCCAGCCCAGCCGGTCGCGGGCCTTGGACGCGTCGCCGGTGAGGATGTCGACCTCGGCCGGGCGCATGAACCGCGCGTCCTGTTCCACCAGCGGGGTCCAGTCGTCGATGCCGACGGCGGCGAAGGCGGCGTCGAGCAGGTCACGGATGGTGTGGGTCTCGCCGGTGGCGATGACGTAGTCGTCGGCCTCGTCCTGCTGGAGCATCATCCACATGGCCTCGCAGAAGTCGCCCGCGAAGCCCCAGTCGCGGGCCGCGTCGAGGTTGCCGAGGGCGAGCTTGTCCTGCAGGCCCAGCTTGATGCGGGCCACGCCGTTGGTGACCTTGCGGGTGACGAACTCAAGGCCGCGGCGGGGGCTTTCGTGGTTGAAGCAGATGCCCGAGCAGGCGTAGAGGCCGTGCGCCTCCCGGTAGTTCACGGTGATGAAGTGGCCGAACACCTTGGCCACGCCGTAGGGCGAGCGGGGGTGGAACGGGGTGGCCTCTGTCTGGGGGGTCTCCCGCACCTTGCCGAACATCTCCGACGACGACGCCTGGTAGAAGCGCACCGGATTGCCGGCCCCGCCCACCACCCGGATCGCCTCCAGCATCCGCAGCACGCCCAGGCCGGTGATGTCGGCGGTGAGCTCGGGCTGGCGGAACGACAGGGCCACGAAGCTGATGGCGCCCAGGTTGTAGACCTCGTCCGGCTGGACGTGCTCGACCGCCGCGATCAACGACGACAGGTCCTGGAGGTCGCCATCGACCAGTTCCAGCTCCGGGGTCTCCTCCTGCACCATCTGGGCCTTGGGGTTGTTCTGGCCCCGGACCAGCCCGAAGACGTCGTAGCCCTTGGCCACCAGCAGCTGGGCCATGTAGCGGCCGTCCTGGCCGGTGATTCCTGTGACGAGAGCGCGAGGCACGCCCTGCAAGGTAGTGCGCCCGGGTGAGTGAGTCGGGAAGGGGGGACCGATCTCGTACCCTGGTGCGACGATGGCCGAAGGGAGCGAGGTGGGCGGTCCGACGGACGCGGGACAGTTCGCGCCCCGGCACCTGCCCCCGACCCCACCCCCGCCCCCGCCGAATCGGGCGCCCGCCGACGGCGACTCCGACGGCACCGCGGTCATGCCGGTGACGAAGGCCCGCGTGATCGCCCGACCTCCCCGCCAGGCCCGGGCCCCCCGCCCGCCGCGCCTGGCCCGGACCCCCTCGCCGCCCGGGTCTGAGGGGGGCGGGGCCGGCGGCTCCGGCGGCGGGTCGGAAGGCGACGGGTCTGCCCGGTCCGGCCGGTCCGGCCGGCCCGGCGGCGGGCCTGAAGGCGGCGGGTCTGCCCGGTCCGGCGGCCTGCGGCGGTCCGGCGGGTCCGGCGGGTCTGCCCGGTCCGGCCGGCCCGGCGGCGGGTCTGAAGGCGGCGGGTCTGCCCGGTCCGGCGGCCTGCGGCGGTCCGGCGGGTCCGGCGGGTCTGCCCGGTCCGGCGGCCTGCGGCGGCGGGCGCTGGTGGGTCTGGGCCTCTTCGGGGTCCTGGTGGGCGTCGTACTGGTGCTGTGGCTGCTCGACGGCCAGTCCCACAAGGGGGTCGTGGCCCGCAACGTCGTCCTCGTCGATCGCAACATCGGGGGGATGAACCGGGCCGAGGTGGAGGCCGCCATCACCGACCTGGCCGACCGCTACCGGGCGGCCGACGTCGAGGTCAAGGCGCCCGACGGAGGCTTCCGGGCCACCGCCCCCGAGCTGGGCATGTCGGTCGACGCCGACCGCACCGCCGACGCCGCCCTCGAGGTCGGCCACCGGGGCTTCCCCCTGGCCCGGATGTGGAACTGGGCGACCGGCTTCGTGGTCTCCCGGAAGTCGCCCGTCACCCTCGTGGTCGACGAGGGCGCGGTGCGCAGGCTGGTGGCCGAGCGCGACCCCCTCCGGGAGCCGCCGGTGGAGCCGAACATCACGCTCAAGGACGGCCGCATCGTCGCCGTCGAGGGCAAGCCCGGACGGGGCATCGACCCCGCCACCGTGCTGCGGGCCCTGCGGTCGGACGCCGGGCAGCAGTTCCCGCTCCAGGTGTCGGTGCCCCGGCGGTCGGTCCCCCCCAGTACGGCATCGCCGACGCCGAGCGGCTGGCGGCGGAGGCGGAGGCGCTGGCCATCGGCGAGCTGCCGGTGTCGATCGAGGGTTCCACCGCCACCGTCCCCGCGGCCACCGTCCGCACCTGGCTGCGGGGTATCCCTTCCGACCAGGGCCTCCGCCTGGGCGTCGACGCCAACGGGGCGGCCGACGCCCTGGCCGAGCTGTTCCCGGAGGCGGGCAAGCCCGCGGTCGACGCCGGGCTGGCGATCGTGGGCGGCGAGGTGGTGGTGACACCGGCCGAGACGGGCACCGCCTGCTGCGCACCGGAGGCGGCCACCGCCATCGAGACGGCCCTCCGCACCCGGCGCCCGGGCGACCCCGCAGTCGTCCTCCCCCTGAAGACGATCCCCGCCACCCGCGACGAGGAGTCGGTGCGCAAACTGGGCGTCAACGAGGTGGTGGGCAGCTTCACCACCAACCACGCCGCCGGCGAGCCCCGGGTCACCAACATCCACCGCATCGCCGACCTCGTCGAGGGGGCCATCATCGAGCCGGGGGGCACGTTCTCCCTCAACGACCACGTCGGCCGGCGCACGATCGAGAAGGGGTTCGTGGAGGCACCGGTGATCGATGCCGAGTACAAGTTCTCCAAGGACGTCGGCGGCGGGGTGTCGCAGTTCTCCACCACCCTGTTCAACGCCGCCTTCTTCGCCGGCCTCGACATCCCCACCTACGGGATGCACGGGATCTACATCTCCCGCTACCCCTACGGTCGGGAGGCCACCCTCGACTACCCCAGCCTCGACCTCAAGGTCCGCAACTCCACCCCCTACGGCGTGCTCATCTGGCCCTCGTACAGCGCCACGTCGATCACCGTCACCCTCTACTCCACCCACACGGTGGAGGGGGAGCAGACGGCCCAGACCACGGAGGACATCCCCACCACCCAGGTCGTCGAGGTGCCCACCACCGTCACGACCACCCCACCCGACCCCGACCCCTCCGCCCCCACCACCGAGGCACCGCCCGTCACCGAGCCGCCCCCGCCGCCCGAGCCCAAGTTGTACCTGTGCACCCGGGTCGTCACCGAGCGCACCCGCACCTACACCGACGGCCGCACGTCGGTCGACAAGTTCTACGCCCTGTACGCGCCCCAGGAGGGCGTGGTCTGCCCCCGATGAACATCGACGCGAGGGCCACCGCCAAGGCGATCGCAGTGGGGCGGATGGCGCTGGGGGCCGGCTACTGCCTGGCGCCGGGCTTGGCCCTGCGGCTGTGGCCGGGGCAGGGCTCCGACGCCGACCCCTCGGCCCGCTTCCTGGCCCGGTCCACCGGCGTGCGCGACCTGGCCATCGGCATGGGCACCCTCTTCGCCCTCCGGAACGACGGTCCCGCCCGGGGCTGGATGGAGGCGGGCATGCTGGCCGACGCGGGCGACGCCCTCGCCGTCGTCCTCGGTGCCCGCTCGCTCCCCCGGCGCCGGGCCGTGCTCGCCTTCGCCGCCGCCGCGGGCACGGTCGTGGTCGGCCGGCGCCTGGTCGGCGCCCTGGGCAAGGGATAGGACCGCCGCCCATGGCCGTGGCGCCCGTCGACGTGGTGGTGGTCGGGGGTGGCCCGTCGGGGGCGGCCGCCGCCATCGTCCTGGCCCGGGCCGGGCGCGACGTGGTCCTGGTCGACAAGGCCACCTTCCCCCGCGACAAGTGTTGCGGCGACGGCCTCACCGCAGCCGCCCTGCGCGAGCTCGAGTGGTTGGGGCTGCGGCCGGAGTCGGTACCCGACTGGCAGGTGGTCGACCAGGCGTGGGTGCGGGGACCGACGGGGCGTACCGTCCGCTTCCCCCTGCCCGCCGACCGGGGCCAGTACGCGGTCTGCGCCCCTAGGGCCCAGCTCGACGCGGCCCTCCTCGACGTGGCCCGGGCTGCGGGGGTGAAGGTCCACGACGGCCATGGGGTCACCGGCGCCCGGGAGGTCGAGGGAAACCTCGAGCTCGACGTCGACGGCCTCGGTCCCCTGGTCGCCCGCTTCGCCATCGGGGCCGACGGGATGTGGTCGCCGCTGCGGAAGGCCCTCGGCGCGGCCCCGGCCGGGTACCTGGGCGACTGGCACGCCTTCCGCCAGTACTTCTCCGGCGTGGGACCGGAGGCCGACGGGCTGTGGGTGTGGTTCGAGCCCGACCTCCTGCCCGGCTACGCCTGGTCGTTCCCCCTGCCCGGGGGGCGGGCCAACGTCGGGTTCGGGATCCACCGGGGGGCGGGTATCCCGACCCGTGACATGAAGCGCATGTGGCCCGAGATCCTGGCTCGCCCCCACATCCGCCAGGTGCTGGGCGAGGGGGCCGTGCCCGAGGGCGTCCACAAGGCGTGGCCCATCCCGGCCCGGGTCGACGACACCCCCCTCACCGCCGGCGGGGGGCGGGCCCTCTTCGTGGGCGACGCCGCCTGCGCCACCGACCCCATGACCGGCGAGGGCATCGCCCAGGCCCTGCTCAGCGGCCGGTGGGCGGCGGAGGCGATCCTGGCCCGCTCTACCGACGAGGAGCCGGCCGCGGTCGGCGCCGCCTACGAGAAGGCCATGCGCCGGGGCCTGTTCGCCGACCACCGCATGTCGATGCGCCTCAGCCGCACCCTCTCCCACCGCAAGGGCGTCAACGCCGCCCTCCGCCTGGCGGGCTCGTCCGACTGGTCCCGCCGCCACTTCGGCCGCTGGCTGTTCGAGGACTGTCCCCGGGCCGTGCTCGTCACTCCCCGCCGGTGGGGCCGGGACGTCCTCTCCAGCCCGGGCGCCTACCGATGAACGTCGATGTCGAACGGGTGCGCACCGCGGGCGTCTTCTCCCTCGACGGCCAGGACTTCGAGGTGGAGAACAACATCTGGCTGGTCGTCTACGGCGACGACGTGGTGATCGTCGACGCCGCCCACGACGCGTCCGCCATCGCGGCCGCGGTCGGCGGCCGCCGGGTGACGGCCATCGTGTGCACCCACGGCCACAACGACCACATCAACGCCGCCGTCGACCTGGCCGATGCGGTGTCCGCCCCCATCGCCCTCCATCCCGACGACCGGATGCTGTGGGACGTCATCCACCCCGGCCGGGCCCCCGACCTCGACCTGGCCGACGGGGCGACGGTGCCGTTGGGACCGGTGCCGCTCACCGTCCTCCACACGCCGGGGCACTCCCCCGGCGGCGTCTGCCTGTTCGCCGAGGAGTCGGGCGTGCTCTTCAGCGGCGACACCCTCTTCCGGGGCGGACCGGGCGCCACCGGGCGGTCGTTCTCCGACTTCGGCACCATCGTCGAGTCGATCCGCCGCCGGCTGCTCGTCCTGCCGCCGACCACCGTCGTCCACACCGGCCACGGCGACGACACCACCATCGGCGAGGAGGCCCCCCACCTCGACGAGTGGATCGCGAGGGGGCACTGATCGGCCCGCCGGTCCGCGCCGGCCGCCCGTTCATGCCCGGCTACGGCGTCGTGGGCCCGGGCGAGGGGTCGGGACTGCTGCCGTGGTCGTGGGCCGAGGAGCGGCTGACGACGTCCCGCCAGTACTGGGTGGCCACCACCTGGCCCGACGGCCGCCCCCATGTCATGCCGGTGTGGGCGGTGTGGGACGCTGGCTACCTATGGTTCAGCAGCAGTCTGGGCTCACGCAAGGCCCGCAATCTTGACGCCGACCCCCGTCTCACGGTGACCACCGACAACGCCCTCGAGCCGGTGGTGGTCGACGGCACGGCCGAACGGGTCGTCGATCTCGACGCCCGCAGCCGGTTCATCGGCCTCACCAACGCCAAGTACGGCACCGAGTACTCGGTCGACTTCCTCGACCCTGGCGTCAACGCCACCTACCGGGTGGTACCCGTCCGGGTCATCGGGCTGGTCGAGGCCGACTTCGCCGGCTCCCCCACCAGGTGGTTGTTCCCATGACTGGATCTCTCCGATGACTGGGGTTCTCCAATGACGATGCCGATCATCGACACCAACCGGTTCCGGCGCGAGATCCAGCTCATCTGCAACGTGGCGTCCGACATCCCCACGCTCTTCGCGTCCCTCCGGGTCACCCTCGACCGCAACATCGAGTACGAGGGCTGCTCGTGGTTCACGTTCGACCCCACCACCGGGCTGCCGACGTCGCACACGCCGTTCCGGTCGCTGCCCATCGAGGACTCCACCCGGTTCCTCGAGCACGAGTCCACCGTCGACGACGTCAGCCGGTTCGTCCACCTCGGGCGCGACCGTCCCAACGTGAGCCTCCTGTCCGACGCCACCGGCGGCAAGCTCGACACCAGCGCCCGCTACCGCGACTTCCTCCAGCCCAACGGCTTCGAGCACGAGCTGCGGGTGGCCTTCGTGCGGGAGGGGCTGTGCTGGGGCGGGGTGGCCTTCTACCGCAAGGACGACGCTCCCGACTTCATCAAGCCCGAGCTCAAGGCCCTGGCCGGGGTGGTTGAGTTCCTGGGGGAGGCCATCGAGCGGGCCCACCTCACTGGCGTGCTCAACCGGGAGGACGACGGCAGCCGGGCGCCGGGCATCATCGTGCTCGGGCCGGCCAACCGGGTCGACCTCATCTCCCCGCCGGCTGAGGTGTGGCTCACGGGCCTGGGTGTGGAGCTGGGCGACGCCTGGTCGACGGTGCTGCCGGGCGAGGTCTACGCCATCGCCAGCCACGCCCGCCGCACCGGTGCCGGCCACTTCGACGCCGGCCCCGCGGTGGCCCGGGCCAACACCGCCTCCGGCGACAAGGTCGACCTCCACGCCGCCCTCCTGGAGGGCGAGCCCCAGGGGCCGGTGGCGGTCATCGTCGAGCCCGTGCGGACGACCGCGGTGGCGGAGCCGATCGTGGCCGCCTACGGGCTGTCGCCCGACGAGGCGGCCGTCCTCAGCCTGGTCCTGCGCGACCGGCCCACCGACGACAGTGCGCCGGTGCTGGCCAAGATCGGCGCCGCCGACCGCCACGAGGCGGTGGCGAAGGTCTACACCGACCACTACGCCTCCCGCCTGGAAGAACGCCAGGGCGTGGGCGCCGACGGCTGGTTCGACGGCATCCCCCACCCCCTCCCGGTGGACGACGACGAGGAGGCCGACGGCGACGGCGAGGACCCGGCCGAGGGCGGTCAAGGGGCCCGTCGAGGCGGGCCTGCCGGCTGACGATGACGATGACGATGACGAGGCCGCGGACGCGGACCGCGGACGGCGGCGGCGGCGGCGGCGGGGAACCCGCCGAGGGCGGCTCTCTAGGGGCCGTCGAGGCGGGACAGGGCGAGGCGCACCGCGGAGAGGGCCTCCCCGTGGTCGACACCCAGTTGCTGGACGGCCACCGCGAAGGCCCGGGCCCGATCCTGGAGCTGGCGGGGGTCGGCGGCCGGTAGCCGGTGACCCCGCACGAACGTGCCGTGGCGGCCCCGGCTCTCGATGACACCGGCCGTCTCCAGCTCCCGGTAGGCCCGGGCCACGGTGCCGTTGGCCAGGCCCAGGTCGGCCGCCAGCTGGCGGATGGCGGGGAGACGGGTGCCGACCGGGAGCACGCCGGTGACGGCCATCGTGGTCACCTGGTCCCGGATCTGCTCGTACGGCGGGACGGGCGACGAGGTGTCGACCTCGATGATCACGCCGGCCGCTCCCGGACGGCGTTCCGGCGCACCCTCCAGCCGCCCGGCTCGACCAGGATGCGCCAGCCGCCGTAGGCGAACCCGAGGGCACACAGACCGAACATCCACCCTGTCCAGCGCAGGATCTCGACATCGGTGAGGGAAACGGCGAACAGCTCCACCGCCAGGCTGACCAGCACGATCACGACCGCGGCCGCTACCACCGCCCGGGCGCCGGCCGAACGGACGGCGTCGTCGGTGGCGATCTGGAGGGGTGTGCCCGCCGGCTGCGGCCGATGCAGGAGCAGGCGGGCGAGGCGGGGGGCGGCGAAGGCGAAGGCCACCGCCCCGACCGGGGGCACGACGGCCACCACCGCCCGGCCCACGGTCGCGCGGTCGTGCATCGGGAGCAGGAGGAAGGCGACCCCGGCGACGACCGACGCTCCCGCGCCCCACGCCAACCAGAGCCGGGCCACGGGCGGTACGTACTCGTCCAGCTCTCGGGGCGACAGGCTGGCGACCCGCCGCACCGTGCCCGGCGGTCGCCCGCCGGCGAGCTCGCCGGCGAGGACACCGGCCAGATACCCCAAGGCCACCGCCCAGAAGTCGAGGAAACCGATGTTGCCCCCCGGACGCGGGGCCTGGTACACCCGCACCTCCAACTCCGGCACCAGGATGGCGACGCTCAGGCCCACCAGGGTTCCCGCCGCCCGCCACCGCCCGGCGCGCCGCAGGTGGTCGCCGAGCATCTCCTCGTTCTCGGCCGTCACCTCGAGCCCCTGGGCGGCGGCCCACGCCCGCACTCGATCGGGCCGGCCCGCGGTCAGGGCTCGGTAGGTGGGGCGGGGAACCAACACCAGGAACCATGCCAGCCCGAACAGGATGGATACCACCGCCCCACCTCCAGATCAATGTATCAGTACATTGATACATCGATCGGAGGCGGGCGTCAACCGTCCTGGCGGGAGGTGGTCTGGCGGGAGGTGGTACGGAAACCGACGACGAGGGCGATGTTGGCCGCGAACAGCCACAGGCCGAGGAGCACCACCGCGGCCAGGGCCGTCGAGGCGTAGCGGCGCTCGAAGTTGGCACCCAGCCGCAGATAGGCCACGTAGGCGGCGGACAGCACGGAGATGATGGCGGCTGCCACCAGCGCTCCCCGCACCGTCGCCGGCCAGGTCGGGGCGTTGCGCGGGAACACCTTGTAGATCACGGCCACCGTTGCCACCGTGGCCGCGAACCCGCTGACCAGGGCCAGCACCAGCCCCAGCGCGATCTCCGGCCCCGAGTCGCCCAGGGCGGTGGCGCCGGCGTAGCTCGCGACCAGGCTGCCGAGCATGAGCACCGGCACCAGGCAGACGAGCACCAGGGCCGTGCCCCGGCTGCGCAGGCTGTTCACCGCCCGGTCGCCCGCCACCCGGTCGAGGACGCGCACCAGCGCCGACCCGTAGGCGGTGGCCGGCCACAGCGCCGCGACCAGGGCGGTGAGGCCGAGGGTGGCGCCCAGGTTGGCGACCTGCTCCAGGGCCCGGTCGGCCCCGAGGGAGGGCGGCGCCAGGCGCCCCAGCTCGTCGGCCACCTGGTGGACCTGGTTGTCGCTCACCAGCAGGCTGGTGACCCACAGGGCCACCACCACCAGCGGGGCCACCGAGACCAGCCCGTAGAACGCCAGCGCGGCCGAGTAGAGGAAGACGTCGTCGGCCCGGGCGGCGACGACGGCCCGGTGGGCGCGCCGGACGGCGGCCTGGACCGCTCCCATCCCCTTCAACCGTGCTTGGGGACGACCAGGAGGTCGAGGACCTCGCCGATGGTCCGCTCCCGGCCGATCGAGCTGCGCCGCGGGAGGTGCTCCTGGATCGTGTACCGGTTGCGACGGCCGTCCCTCATTCTCACTGTCAGTCGAGGAGGCCGGCGGGGGGGTCGATGACGAGGCGGCCGGCGGTGGGACCGCTCACCACGAAGACGAGGGGCACCAGCTTGCCGCCGGGGAGCACGAGCAGGTCGGACGCGGGATTGGCCTCCACCGACTCCACCGTCCCGTAGGCCCGCCCGTCGACTCCCACCACCTCCGCCCCGATGAGCTCGTGGATCCACAGGGTGTCGTCGTCGTCGCCGCCCGCCAGCGGTTCGGCCATCAGCACCGTGCCCCGCAGCGCCTCCGCCCCGTCACGGTCGCCGACGCCGGCGAAGGCCACGATCCACCGCCCCTGGTGGGGCGTGGCCCACAGGAGGGTGAGGTCGCCCCGGTCGGTGGCGAACACGAACCCGGACGCCAACCGCTCCTCGGGCCGGTTGGTGATCATCGAGACGATGACCTCGCCCTTCAGCCCGTGAGGCTTGACGATCTGCCCGACCTCCAGCATCGAGCGGCCCTAACTGGTGACGGTCAAGGTCCCCACAGGACCTTCAGCGTCACCGGTTCGAGTAGGTGGGCTCAGTCGACGATGTCGACGGACGTGTCGACGCCTTCACGGGCGCCGGCGGCCCGCACGACGGTGCGGATGGCCTGGGCCACCCGGCCCCGGCGGCCGATCACCCGTCCCATGTCGGACGGCGACACGTGCAGGCGGAGCGTCACCGACCGGCGACCCTCCTCCACCTCGATGTCGACCGCGTCCTCCTCGTCGACGATCGAGCGGGCCAGGTAGTCGAGCACACCGGCGGACAGCCCTCCGACCACCCGGTTGCCGTCGACCTCGTCCTCCTGGTCGTCGTCGTCATCGTCGAGGTCGTCATCGTCGAGGTCGTCATCGTCGAGCTCGTCGTCGTCCTCGTCGTCCAACTCGTCCTCGACGACCGGCCCGTCGTCGATGACCGCCCCCTTCGACCGCCCCGCCTTCATCCTGGTCGTCGAGGTCGGGCCCGTCGTCAACGACGTCGTCCTCCTCGTCGAGGTCGGCGTCGGCGTGGACGTCGCTCACGTGGTGCCCTTGTACTCGCCCCAGGCGCCGGAGATCTCCAGGAGCTTGCGGGCGGGGTCGGACGGCTGGGCGCCCTGACGGAGCCAGCCCACGGCCTTCTCGTTGTCGATCCTGACCACCGACGGCTCGGCCCGGGGGTCGTAGAAGCCGACGATCTCGATGAACCGCCCGTCGCGGGGCGACCGGGCGTCGGCCGCCACCAGGCGGTACGTCGGCTGCTTCTTCTTGCCCATCCGCATGAGGCGGAGTTTCACTGCCACGCTTGCTCTCCTATCCGAAGCTCGGCACACGGGGGCGGCCCTTGCCGCCCTTACCGCCCTTGCCGAGGAACCGCATCATCTTCTGCATCTCCTTGAACTGCTTGAGCAGCTGGTTGACGTCGTTGGTCGTCATCCCACTGCCCTGTGCCACCCGGAGGCGCCGGGAACCGTTCATCAGGGAAGGGTCCCGCCGCTCGGCCGGGGTCATCGACCGGATGATGGCCTCGACCCTTGCCAGCTCCCGGTCGTCGATCTCCGCGTTCCTGAGCTCTTTGGGGATCCCTGGCAGCATACCGACCAGGCTCTGCAGCGGCCCCATCTTCTTCAGCTGCTGCATCTGCTCGAGGAAGTCCTCGAGGGTGAACTTGCCGCTGGTGAGCTTCTCCGCGGCCGCTTCCGCCTCGGCCATGTCGTAGGCCTGCTCGGCCTTCTCGATGAGGGTGAGGACGTCGCCCATGCCCAGGATCCGCGACGCCATGCGGTCGGGGTGGAACGGCTCGAAGTCGGCCAGCTTCTCGCCGGTGGAGGCGAAGGCGATGGGCCGGCCGATCACTTCCTTGACCGAGAGGGCGGCACCGCCGCGGGCGTCGCCGTCGAGCTTGGAGAGGATGACCCCGTCGATCTCGAGGACGGCGTGGAAGGCCTCGGCCACGTTGACCGCGTCCTGGCCGGTCATGGCGTCGACCACCAGGAACGTGTAGTCGGGCGACACCGCCTCCGAGATGCGGCGGACCTCGTCCATCAGCGCTTCGTCGATGTGGAGGCGGCCGGCGGTGTCGACGATCATCACGTCACGACCCAGGCGGCGGGCCTCCTCCAGGCCGGCTTTGGCCACGGCGACCGGGTCGGTGGGGGCGGAGAAGACGGGCACGCCCACCTGGCCGCCGAGCACCCGGAGCTGCTCGACCGCGGCCGGGCGCTGGAGGTCGGCCCCGATGAGGATCGGGTTGCGGCCCTGCTGCTTGAACCACTTGGCCAGCTTGCCGGTGGCGGTCGTCTTTCCTGAGCCCTGGAGGCCGGCGAGCATGACCACCGTGGGGGGCTTGGAGGCGTAGGTGATCTTGAGGGTCTGGCCCCCCAGGCTGCCGATCAGCTCCTGGTGGACGATCTTGATGACCTGCTGGGCCGGCGACAGGCTGGCCGACAGGTCGGCGCCGATGCACTCCTCCCGGATGCGCCCGACGAGGTTCTTGACGACCTTGAAGTTGACGTCGGCCTCGAGCAGGGCGACCCGGATCTCCCGGAGGACCTCTTCCACCTCGCGCTCGCCCAGGCGCCCGCGGCCCTTGAGCTTGCGGAAGATCCCCTCGAAACGGTCGGATAACGATTCGAACATGCCCGGACCAGGGTACTTGGTCGAACGGGTCCACCCTCCGACCCCCGGGCCGACCGTCGGAGTCAGCTACGGAGACTGCTGGCGACTTCCGGCCGGGCCTCCTCGGGCCGTCGTGCCGGGCGATTCTGGAGCCCCAGCGCCAACGCCGCGCAGGCGATGGCGACGTTGCGGAAGAGCACCTCGAAGGCGTCGACGTTGGCCGCCATGATGCCGACGAGGGTGGCCGCGGCCAGCAGTGACGCGGCGTAGGTGAGGCGGGGCGTCAGGAGTGACAGCGCCAGGAGGAGCTCGAAGACGGCGAACGCCGGGAGCAGGCCCGCCGCCCAGTCCTCCGGAAGGAACGACGGGGAGTACCGGGCGAACGTCGTCGGGTGCTGGAAGGACGCGGTGGCCGCGTAGAGGAAGACGAACGACAGTCCCGCCCGCAGCAGCCATACCGGAAGCTGGTCGGAGGTGGTCGGTCGCACCGGTGGCGGGCCGATCCCGCCTCGCGCAGCCCAGCCCCGCCGGCGTCGCCCATCTCGCTCCATGCCCTTTGGGGTACGGGTGAACCGCTCCCGCGGATTGGCCCGCCTCAGGAGAACAGGGCGTCGACGAACTCGTCGGGGTCGAAGGCGACGAGGTCGGCGGCGGTCTCGCCCAGGCCGACCAGCTTGATGGGGATGCCCAGGTCGCGTTGGATGGCGAGGACGATGCCGCCCTTGGCCGTGCCGTCGAGCTTGGTGAGGACGACGCCGGTGACGTCGACCGCCTCCAGGAACTGCTTGGCCTGCACCAGCCCGTTCTGGCCGGTGGTGGCGTCGATGACGAGGAGGACCTCGGTGACCTTGCCCGGCGGCTTGTCGGCCACCCGGCGCACCTTGCGCAGCTCCTCCATGAGGTTGACCTTGGTGTGCAGGCGGCCGGCGGTGTCGGCCAGCACCAGGTCGACGTTGCGGGCCGCGGCCCGCTCGACCGCATCGAAGACGACCGCGCCGGGGTCGCCGCCCTCGTTGCCCCGCACCAGCGTCGCCCCCGCCCGCTTCGACCACAGCTCCAGCTGCTCGGCGGCCGCCGCCCGGAACGTGTCGCCCGCGGCCATGATCACCGTCCGCCCTTCCGACACCTGCTGGTGGCCGACCTTGCCGATGGTGGTGGTCTTGCCCACGCCGTTCACGCCCACGAACAGCCACACGTTGGGCGGGCCCGGCTCGTAGCGCAGGGACCGGTCGGCCATGGTGAGCTGCTTCTTGAGGTCGTCCTTGAGCGCCTCCACCAGCCCGTCGGCGGTGGTGATGCCCTCCGCCTTGACCCGGGTGCGCAGTTGGTCGAGGAGGGCGGTGGTGGAGCCGACACCCACGTCGGCCCGCAGCAGGGCCTCCTCCAGCTCGTCGAACGTCTCGTCGTCGATCTTGTCCCGGGTGCGCATGGCGCCCAGGTAGCCGCTGAACAGGCCCCGGGCCTTGCCCAGCCGGTCGCGGAACCGGGGCTTGGCCGGTGGCTCGGGCTCGACCGGCTCGGGCGCCGGGGCCGGCTCCCCGGGAACCGCCTCGGGCTCGGGCTCGGGCTGGGCTGGGCGGCGGCCAGCACCGCCTCCGCCTCCGCCACCAGCTCGGCCGCCTGGCGGTCGAGCTCCACCTCGGACGGGATCTTCCGCCGCTTCCTGGGCGGGGCCTCGGGAAGGGCCGACGCCGGGGGCGGATCGAGGTCGGTTCCCCGGCGGGGGCGGGCGGCGAGAACGGCGGCGACGATGCCGGTGACCACCAGCAGCGCCAGGACCAGGAGGACAAGTTCCATTTGCCCTCAATGTAGGTGACCCCTGTCACCCTCCCCTCAGGCGGCCCGCCTTCCGGCGCTAGGCCGGGGTGCGCACCTTCTCCGACACGACCTTGGACGAGCCGCCCGGCTGCAGGGTGACGCCGTAGAGAGAGTCGGCCGCCTCCATGGTGCGCTTCTGGTGGGTGACCACCACCAGCTGGGCCTCGTCGCGGAACTGGTGGAGGAGGTCGATGAAGCGGTGGAGGTTGACGTCGTCGAGGGCGGCCTCGACCTCGTCGAGGAGGTAGAAGGGCGACGGCCGGCTGCGGAAGACGGCGAACAGGAAGGCGATGGCGCACAGGGCCCGCTCCCCGCCCGAGAGCAGGGACAGCTTGCGCACGTTCTTGCCCGCGGGCCGGCAGTCGAGCTCGATGCCGGCGTCGAGGACGTGGTCGGGGTTGGTGATGTGCAACCGCCCCCGCCCGCCCGGGAAGAGGGTCTCGAACAGGTCTGCGAAGTGCTCGGTGACGTCGGCCAGGGCCGCGGTGAGCAGCTCCGCCATCTCCGCCTCCACCGCCCGGATGATCTTGACCAGCTCCCGGCGGGAGCCCTTGATGTCGTCGAGCTGGGTCGGTGAGGAAGTCGTGGCGCTCCTGCAGCGCCTCCAGCTCCTGGAGGGCGAGGGGGTTGACGGGGCCCATGAGGCGCAGCTCCCGTTCGAGGTCTCGGGCCCGGGCGGCGGCGTTGGTGCCCGGCGCCAGCGTCGGGCAGGAGGCGACCATGGCGTCCGACGGCTCGCAGTCGAGCTCCCGGCGCACCGCCTCCTCCGCCGTCTCCAGTCGCAGGCGGGCCTCGGCCGTCTCCAGCTCCACCCGTCCGGAGCGTTCCCGCAGCTCGCCCAGGCGCCGCTCGGACGCGTGGCGGCGGCTGCGGAGGCCGTCGAGGGCGGCCACCCCCTCGGCGGTGGCCCGGAGCTGGGCGTCGCGGCGCTGGCGGAGGTCGGCCAGGGCGGCGTCGATCTCGGCCAACCCCTCGTCGAGATGGGGACCGAGGCGGTCGAGGCCGGCCCTGGTGGCCAACAGTCCCGCCCGGCGGGACTCCGACTCCTGGCGGCGGGCGGCCGCACCCGCCAGGCGGGACTCCACCTCGGCCAGGCGGCGGGCCAGGGCCGAGCGGCTGTCGTGGAGGCCGGCGGCCCGCACCTCCAGCTCGGCCCGGAGCGCGACCAGGCCCTCGGCCCGGGACTGGATGCGCGTGCGGTCGGCCCGCTCTGACGCCACCCGGGCCGCGCCCGCGGCCTCGTCCTCGTCGAGCGATGGGAGGAGGGACTCGAGCTCGGCCACCCGGGCCGCCTCCTGGGCGATCCGGTCGACGGTGCGGTCGCGCTGGGCCCGCACGTCGTCGATCTCACCCGCCAACCGGCGGGCGTCGGCCCGAGCGGTGGTGGCGGCGGCGTCGAGCTGGCGGTAGCGGCTGGCCGCGGCCGACGCCTCGGTGGCGCACCGGGCGGCGGTGGCGGTGGCGGTGCGGGCCGCTGCGGTGGCGTGGTGGAGCCGGTCGTCGGCCGCCGCCTTCGCCGCCGCCAGCTCGTCGACCCGGGCCCGGGCCTCGTCGAGGGCGGCCCGGGTGACTCCCGGCGCCCCCACCCCCAGTCGCCAGCCCACGGACGAGATGCGGTCGCCGGCCCGGGTGACCGCGACCACGTCGGGGAAGGCGAGGGTGACGTCGACCGCTTCCTCCCAGCCGCCGTCGACCACGACCACGCCGGCCAAGAGGTGGCGGAGGAGCCGCTCGACCCCGGGATGGCTCGACCGGACCACCGAGCGAAGGGGGCGGGCCGGGCAGTGGGGCGAGACCGCGGCCGGCGGGTCGAGGAGGGAGCTCAGGGGCAGCACGCCCGCGGGCAGGGCGCCCGCGCCCGCGCCGGCGCCGGCACCGGCGCCGGCCAGGCCGTCGAGCAGCCGGCGGCCGGTGGCGACGCCGTCGACCACCACCGCCCCCACCGCCTCCATCACCGCCGCCTCGAAGGCGGCCTCGAACCCGGGGTCGACGTCGACCAGGTCGAGCAGGGTGCCCATCACGCCGTCGACTCCCGCCAGGCGGTCGGTGTCGCCCCGGCCCCGGGCCTCGTCGACCGCCATGGCCAGGGCGTCGGCCCGCGCCACCCACGTGCGGTGCCCGGCCGCCGCTTCCCGGGCCGCACTCTCGGACGCGGCCAATTCCGCCTCCGCCGCCCTCCGCGCCCCCTCCGCCGCCTCCCGGGCCGCGGCCAAGTCGGACTCGGCCGCCGCCAGGCGGGCCAGCTCCAAGCTCACCCGGTCGGCCTCGTCGCCCAGGGCCGTGGCCCGGGTGTCGAGGCCGGCCAGGCGGTGCTCGAGCCGGGCCAGGTCGGCGCGACCCCGGTCGAGGTTGGCCCGGAGCGCCCCCAGCTCGCCCCGGGCCTCAGCGGCGACGTTGGCCCGGCTCGACGGCTCGCCCAGAGCAGCCCGCTCCTGGGCCAGGTCGGCCTCGCCCCGGGCCAGCTCGGCGAAGCGAGCGGCCATGGTGCCGGCGGCGGCCTCCACGTCGGCCAGCTCGGCCCGCAGCCGGGCGGCGTCGTCGTCGAGGGCGGCGAGGAGGGCGGAGTCGACGCTCACGGCCAGGTCCCGCTCGACCGACCGCCGGCGCTCGGCCACCACCGCCACCAGTCCCCGGGTGCGCTCCCGCAGCGCCTCCAGCCGGCCTACGGTGTCACTCAGGCGGGCCCGGCCCAAGTCGGCCACCCGGATCTCGGCCGCCGCCACCGACGTGTCGAGCACCTCCAGCTCGGCCTTCAGCCCCACCTCCTCGCCCTCCAGGCCGGTGCGGGCCTGCACCGCGGCCTCGTGGCGGGCGGTGAGCACGGCCAGCTCCCGGCCCCGCAGGAACAGGCGCAGGGCGTGCAGCTCGCCCACCAGGTCGCCGTGGCGGCGGGCGGCCTCGGCCTGGCGCTCCAGGGGCCGCAGCTGGCGCCCGACCTCCCGCAGCAGGTCGGTGAGGCGGAGCAGGCTGGCCTCCGTCCCCTCCAGCCGCCGCTCCGCCTTCTCCTTGCGGCGGCGGAACTTGAGGATGCCCGCCGCCTCCTCCACGATCAGGCGCCGGTCCTCGGGACGGGAGTCGAGGACGGCATCGAGGTTCCCCTGGGACACGATGATGTGCTGCTGGCGGCCCACCCCGCTGTCGGACAGCAGCTCCTGGAGGTCGAGGAGCCGGCAGGGGACGCCGTTGAGCGTGTACTCGCTCTCCCCCGACGCGCGGAACAGCGTCCGGGTGATGGTGACCTCCCGGAAGTCGATCGGCAGCACCCCCCGGGTGTTGTCGATGGTGAGGCTCACCTCGGCCCGCCCGAGAGCGGGGCGGCGGCCGGTGCCGGCGAAGATGACGTCGTCCATCTTGCTGGACCGGACGGTGCGGGGGCCCTGGGCGCCCAGCACCCACGCCACCGCGTCGACCACGTTGGACTTGCCACTGCCGTTGGGGCCGACGACCACCGTGAGCCCGGGCTCGAACTCGAGGGTGGTCGACTCGGCGAAGGACTTGAAGCCCTTCAGGGTGAGCGAGCGAAGAAACATCGGTCCCCCGAGGGTAGTTGGGCCTCCGACCCGTCCGGCGGACCCTTCCGGCCCCCGACCCCCTACAGTTTTCCTGTGAAAGTGCTAAAGCCCGACCCCACTCCTGCCGATAGGAGCGAGGAAATGGGCGCGCCGGCGGTAACACCCACCCTTTTTCAGGCCCGGCCGGTGCGAGAGTCGACCCGGATCCGGCGCACGGGCATCTGGATGTCGGTCGTCGGGACGGTCCTCACCCTGCTCGGCGGCGTCACCGTCCTCGTCACCCGGGACGACTCTGGCGTCCCCGGCATCCTGACGGAAGACCGCCCCGCGGCCGCGGTCGAGGACGGGTCGGGCACCGTCACCACCGTCGTCGGCGCCCCCGCCACCAACCGCCCGCCGGGCACCATCGACTCCGGCAGCCAGCCCGTCACCCCCCTCTCCCCGACTGCCCCGCCGCCCGCCACACCGGCGGAGGTGGCCCAGCTCCTCGCCGCCCTCCCCCTGCAACTCCAGCAGGCGGCCGACTCCAGTGGCCAACCCCACGAGCTGACTCCCGAGGAAGTCGACAAGTCGATCGACGACCTGTTGCGCCAGATCGGGGCCAAGCCCTGATGGTGCGGCCCCACCACTCCCAGGAAGGAGGACGTCAGATGCGCAGGACATCCGCCCGCTCGATGGGCATAGTCGCCGTCGGCTTCGGCGCCATCGCCGCGGTGAGCCTGGCTCTCCTGGTCCCCGCCGGCGCCGGGGCGGCCCAGACCACCCCCACCACCAGCACCACCGCCGCGCCCACGCTCATCGAGGCCATCTGCGGCCGGCTGCCCAACCTCATCGGCAACGTCGGCCTGGCTCTGCCTCAGGCCGAGGACGCGCTCACCGCCGCCCGGGCCGCGGTCGACGCCAGGCGGGAAGCCATGACCACGGCCATGGGAGAGCTGGCCGCCGCCGTCGTCGACCACCTCGGCGTCCTCGACGCCAAAGGCGACTCCACCGCCTCCGGCCGTGCCCTCAAGGCCAAGCAGGCCCAGTACGTCGGCGCCGTCGTCGCCTGGAGCAAGGCCCGCACCCAACTCTTCGACGGCGAGCAGCAGCTCGTCTTCGGCGAGCTCCAGCAGACCCTCCTCGACAGCGTCAACACCAACGCCTGCCCCTAGCGCGACTCCGAAACGGGGCTTGGCCGGGCCGGGTCCTCAGACCTGGCACTGCTCGCAGAGGAACGAAGAGCGGCCGTTGACCTTGACCTTGACGATGGTGCTGCGGCAGCGGCGGCAGGCCTGGCCGGCCCGGTCGTAGACCTTGTGCTCCTTCTGGTACTCGCCGATGGCCCCGAACAGGTCGCGGTACTGCTCGTCGGCGAGGGACGAGCCCCGGTGCTTGATCGCGTCCTGCAACGTCTCCACCATGGCCCGGTAAAGGCGGCGGACCTCCTGCGACGACAGCGTCTCCGACGAGCGGTCGTAGCGCAGCCCGGCCGCCCACAGGATCTCGTCGCTGTAGATGTTGCCGATGCCGGCCACGAACTTCTGGTCCATGAGCAGGGATTTGAGCTTGGTCTTGCGGGCGGTGAGCAGCTCGCCGAACCGCACCCACGACATCATGTCGTCGACGGGGTCGAACCCGAGGTGGGCCAGCTCCGGCACCTGGTCGGCCAGGGCCTCGGGCGTGGTGACGAAGAGCTCGCCGAACGTGCGGGGGTCGACGAAGCGCAGCAGCCCGCCCTGGGTGAAGGTGATCACCGCGTGGGTGTGCTTGGGGTCGGGGTCGCGGACCCCGCCCTTGCCCCGCAGCAGTTGGCCGCTCATGCCCAGGTGGACGACGAGGACGTCGCCGCCCTCCAGTCGGAGCAGCAGGTACTTGCCCCGCCGCTCGACGGCGGTGATCTTGTGACCTTCGAGGCGGGCCACGAAGTCGGCGTTGTCGGGGTGGCGACGGATCGACCGGGTGCCCTCCACCACGACCGACTTGATGCGCCGGCCGACGACCTCCTTGTCGAGGTCGCGCTTGAGGGTCTCGACCTCGGGCAGCTCAGGCATCGGATTCGTCCGCCGACGGGTCGTCGAGCCCAAGGGACTCGACGGGCTCGACCGACTCGACCGGCTCGATCGGCTCGACCGGCTCGACCGGCTCGACCAACTCGACCGGCTCGACCAAGTCGACGGGCTCGACCGGAAGCGCCGGCTCCGACAGCCCCTGCCACGCGATCCGGGCCGCGGCCTGCTCCGCCTGCTTCTTCGACCGTCCCTCGCCCAGGCCGTACTCCACGCCCCCGATCGACACCCGGGCGGTGAAGCGCTTGGCGTGGTCGGGGCCCTCGGACACCACGTCGTACTGCGGCAGCTCGTCGAAGCGGCGGGCGGCCAGCTCCTGGAGCCGGGTCTTGAAGTCGTGGCCGCCGGGTCCGGCCGCGGCCTCGGTCATGCGTTCGCCCAGCAGGTCCATGACCAGCGTCGACGCGCCGTCCCACCCCCCGTCGAGGTAGACGGCGCCGATCACCGCCTCCATGGCGTCGGAGAGGATCGAGGGCTTCTCCCGCCCGCCCGACGAGTCCTCGCCCTTGCCCAGGCGCACTGCCTCGCCCAGGCGCAGCTCGGTCGCGGCCTCGGCCAGCACGCCGGCGTTCACCACCGCCGCCCGCACCTGGGCCAGGTGGCCCTCGGGCAGGTCGGGGTAGGTGCGGTACAGGTAGGCGGTGACGACCAGCCCGAGGACGCTGTCGCCCAGGAACTCCAACCGCTCGTTCGACAGCTCGCCCGGGCTCTCGGCGCACCAGGAGCGGTGGCAGAGCGCCCGCGCCAGCAGCGTGGGATCGGCGAAAGGACGACCGAGCCGCTCAACCAGGGCGTCGAGTTGTTCGCGGTGGCTCAGGACTTCGAAGCGCCGCCGGCGCGCTCGACCACGTAGTCGACCGCGTCACGCACGGTCTTGAGATCTTCGAGGTCCTCGTCCTCGATGCGGAAACCGGCGGAGCGCTCGGTCATCTCCTCTTCGATGGCCTCGACCAGCTCGATCAGGGCCAGGGAGTCGGCGTCGAGGTCGTCGGTGAACGACGCCCCCTCGCTGATGGCGGAGGGCTCGATCTCGAGGATGTCGGCCAACCGCTCACGGATCAGGGTGAAAACGGCCTGGCGGTCGAAAGGGCCCCCGTTGGAGGTCTCTTCATTCGATGTCGGGGTCACGGCGGGCACGGCCGGTAAAGCTCCTGAGTGGCGGACTGGGACCGGCTGATGGTACCGGTTTTCGCGCTTGTGCGCTTGTGAACGGGCCCGCCCTCAGGCGTCGGCGACCGACTCCCGGATCCGGCCCACCATGTCGGCCAGGACCATCTCCCGGGCCAGGCCGACGGCGTTGAAGATCGCCCGCCGCGACGACGATCCGTGGCTGATGATGCACAGCCCGTCGACGCCCAGGAGCATGGCCCCGCCGTAGGACTCGGGGTCGAGCTCGGCGTTGAGGGGGAGGAGCAGGGGTAGCAGCACGTTGGTGGCCTGGCGGGCCTCCTCGGTCGACGTCATCACCCGCAGGAGGGTGTCGAGGAGGAAGCGGGTGCCGCCCTCCAGGGTCTTGAGGACGACGTTGCCGGTGAAGCCGTCGGTGACGACCACGTCGACCCTGTCGGAAAGGACGTCGCGGCCCTCGACGTTGCCGATGAACTTCCCCGATGTGCGCAGGCAGCCGGGCTGGGCCAGCAGGGTGTGGGTCTCCTTGACCAGGGCCGATCCCTTGCCCGGCTCCTCGCCGATCGACAGCAGGCCCACCCGGGGCTCGTCGAGCTTGAACCGCTCGGCCGCGTACACGGCCCCCATCTGGGCGAACTGCACCAGCCAGCTGGCCGTGCAGTCGGCGTTGGCGCCCCCGTCGAGCAGGACAGTGGGGATGGCGCCCGGCACGGGGATCACGGTGGCGATGGCGGGCCGGGCCACGCCCTTGACCCGTCCCATGCGCAGCAGTGCACTGGCCATGGCCGCCCCGGTGTTGCCGGCGGACACCATCGCCGACGCCCGCCCGTCGCGCACCGCCTCCGCCGCCCGCACGACCGACGAGTCCTTCTTGCGGCGCACACCCCCGGCCGGGTCCTCGTGCATGTCGACGACCTCGCTCGCCTCCAGCACCTCGAGGCCCCAGGTGTTCCCCATGACCTCGCGCCGGCCGACCAGCAGGATGGGGACGCCGAGCTCCTCCGCCGCCTGGCGGGCGCCGGCGACGATCTCCAGAGGCCCCTGGTCGGCGCCCATGACGTCGACCGCGATGGGAAGGAGGGCGGGCGTCGGGCGCGACGGGTCGATGCCCTGGGGGGGACTGTCCGGGCTGGTCATGCCGGGCGCCGGATCGTAGGGGGTACTAGTCGACGTCGATGGCTTGGCGACCGCCGTACCAGCCGCAGTTGGGGCACACCACGTGGGGTCGCTTGACCTGGCGGCACTGCGGGCAGGTGCTCTGGGCGGGTGCCGCCAAGCGCCAGTTCGATGCCCGGCGACTGCGGCTCTTGGCCTTCGACGTCTTCTTCTTGGGGACAGCCATGGAGGTTCGATGGTAGTCCCATTGGGCTACTCGGTCGGCGGGTCGGCCAGAAATCCCTCCAAGGCCGCCCACCGGGGGTCGAGGTCGGCGGGGTCGCACCCGCACGGGCCGAGGTTGAGGTCGGCCCCGCAGGTGGCGCACAGGCCCCGGCAGTCGGCGGCGCACAGGGGCACCAATGGCAGCTCCAGCAGGACGTGCTCCCGAACGAGGGGCTCCACGTCGATGGTGTCGTGGCCCAGGCGGTAGCTCTCGCCCTCCCGGGGCGCCCTCTCGAACAGCTCCCGGAACTCGAAGTCGACCCGCCCCGCGGCCGGCCCCAGGCACCGGGTGCAGTCGGCCCGCCAGGGGGCGGAGATGGTGCCGCTGGCCAGCAGCCCGTCGGTGACCCACTCCAGGGTCGTGACCACGTCGAGATCCTCGTCGGCCGGCACCTCGGCCACGCCCACCTTGAGCCCCGGCAGCCTGCCCCTCAGCCGCTCCCGTCGGCGGGCGGCGGGCTTGTGGACGAGATCGGCGACGTTGACGACGAAAGGCCGCATAGGAAAGAGAGTCTCACCACTGGTCCTGGTCGAAGAACACCTCGCCGGTGTCGGGCTCGCCCTCGGCCCGCACCGTCTGGTCGCCCTCCTGGGGCCCGGGCAGGGGCGTCACCCGGAGCTTGGCCCGGCCCGCGCCCACCGTCTTGGTGATGCGTTCGAGGACTGTCTCGAAGCTGGCCAGCTTCTGGTCGCAGTAGTCCTCGGCCTCGTGGCGCAGGCGGCGGGACTCGTCGTTGGCCTCCTCCACCGTGCGCCGGGCCACCCGCTGGGCCTCCCGCACCAGCTCGGTGCGCTGGACGATGCGCTCGGCCCGCTCCCGGGCCGCGGCCAGGATGTCGTCGGCCTCCCGCTGCACCTTGGCCAGGTACTCGGCCCGCTCCTTCAGCAGCCACCGGGCCTGGCGCATCTCCTCCGGCAGGCGGGCGATGGCCTCCTCCAGGAGCTCCACCACCTCGTCCTTCTCCAGCCGCACGGTGGACGACAGGGGCATCTTGGGGGCGCTGTTGATGAGATCGAGCACCCGCCGGAGCAGGACCTCGCTGTCGGGCGGCTCCACGATGCTCACTTCTCGACCCGGCCCACGGTCTCGACCCGGCCCACGGTCTCGACCCGGCCCACGGTCTCGACCCGGCCCACGGTCTCGACCCGGCCCACGGTCTCGACCCGGCCCACGGTCTCGACCCGGCCCACGGTCTCGACCCGGCTCACGTTCTCGAACCGGCCCCGCAGCCGCTCGGCGACCGTGGTGGGGACCATCGACGACACGTCGCCCCCGAAGCGGGCCACCTCCCGCACCAGGCTGGAGGACAGGAACGAGTACTCGGGCGTGGTGGGCATGAACAGCGTCTCGATCCCGGACAGGCGGTAGTTGAGCTGGGCCATCTGGAGCTCGTATTCGAAGTCGGACACGGCCCGCAGCCCCTTGACGATGGCGCTGACCCCCCGGTCGAGGGCGTAGTCGACGAGGAGCCCCTCGAACTCGTCGACCTTGAGGTTGGGCAGGTGTCCGGTGACCTCGGCCAGCATCTCGGTGCGCTCGACGAGGGTGAAGACGGTGGACTTGTGGGGGTTCTCAACCACCGCCACCAGCACCTCGTCGAACAGGCGGGCGCTGCGCT
The DNA here is from genome assembly GCA_963836205.1 of uncultured Acidimicrobiia bacterium. Lineage (GTDB taxonomy): Bacteria > Actinomycetota > Acidimicrobiia > Acidimicrobiales > AC-14 > JAXDMK01. The sequence continues at coordinate 72,814 of CAWIIV010000019.1, forward strand.
CGATGACGTCGAGGTGCCCGAACGTCACCGGGTCGAAGGAGCCGGGTATGAGGGCCCTGGTCATCCGGCTGCCTCCCCCTCCTGCTCCGCGGCGTCGCCTTGCTGGCGGCGCACGAGGGTCACCACCGTATCGCCATGGCGGCGGGATCTGAGGGCCGCCCACGGCAGGTGGATGTCGATGTGGTCGCCGGTCTCGAGGACGGCCAGGCGGGCGGGGAGGGCGGCCAGCAGGCGGGGCCACTCGTCGAACGCGTACGGCGGGTCGACGAGGGCGAGGTCGAACGTCTCCTTGGTGGACTCGACGAAGCGGAGCGCGTCGCCGAGGACGACCTTGGCCTCGCCCCCCAGGCCGGTGGTGGCCAGGTTCTGCTCGACGGCCCGGACGGCGGCGTGGTCGGCGTCGACGAACGTCGCCGACGCCGCCCCCCGGGACAGAGCTTCGATGCCAAGGGCACCGGTGCCGGCGAACAGGTCGAGGACGCGGGCGTCGCGGATGGCGTCGATGCTGGTCAGGGACGAGAACATCGCCTCCCGCACCCGGTCGGTGGTGGGTCGCAGCCGCCGCCCGGGCGGCGCCAGCAGCCGCCGGCCTCCAGCCACTCCGGCGACAACTCTCATGGCCGGACTCTCATGGCCGGACTCTCATGGCTGCTCACGGTACCGGTCCCGTCCCGATGTTCTGGCCGGGTATCTCACTCGCCGCCCACGGCCGACCACCGGGAGTGTGATCTGCGGCGTGGCGGGGTAAGGTGGCGGCAAGCGAGTGAAGGAGGCGACGATGGCGGACGGGCGTGGTGGGTTCTCGATTTCCCGGTTCGGTCCTGGTGTGCGGCGGGGGTTGTTCGTGGCCGGGCTGGCGGCGGCGCTGCTCGTGGGCGGGCTGCCGGCAGGGGCCGACGGTCCCGAATCCGGCCTCGACCCGAGTGTGACGCTGACGGTCAACCCCGACGACAACCTGACCGACGGGCAGAGCGTGATGGTGTCGGGTGCGGGATTCCCGGCCAACGTGCCCGGACTCATCCGGGAGTGCGGGGGGAGCGTGGCCGCGCCCGCGTGCGACACCGTGGTCTCGGGCATCTTCCTCACCGGCGGCGACGGCACCTTCCCGCCGACTCCGATGACGGTCAACCGGGTCATCACCACCTTCGCCAGCACCACCTTCAACTGCGGCGTCCAGGCGTGTGCCATCGTGGCCGACGCCGGTGGCAAGAGCTCCCGGCACCACATCACCTTCGCCGGGGCCGGCACCGTGATCCCCACGACGTCTCCCACGACGGGCCCGCCGCCGACGACCGCCCCGCCGGCGACGACGATCCCCGGAGCGACGACCCTCCCGCCGCCGACCACGGTCCCGCCGGTGACGACGGTCCCGCCGCCGACCACGATCCCGATCACCAACCTCCTCTGCGCTCTCCTGCAGCCCATCTCCAACCTGCTGGGCGGCATCCTCAACGGCCTCCTCGCCGCCCTCGGCTGCCCCGTGCCGCCGGCCGCCTAGGTAACGCGGCCCGCCGAGGGCCTCGACCGCCCGCCGGCGACGAGGCGGTGTCAAGAGACCGGAGAGTGGGCAATCGGTGAGGGAAGCGCGATTGCGGACGTTGGGAGGACCGATGAGACGAATCTCGAGGCTGCTGGTGGGACTGGTGCTGGCGGCGGGCCTGATGGGCGGGGCCGTGTCACCAGCCTCGGCCCAGACCAGGCCGTCCGGGACGTGGGTCGGGGTAGTCGAAAGCCACGGAAACCACTTCGACTACGTCGGCCGGCCCTGTCCGGTCGAGGTCGACGTCTGCATCGCCGTGGTCCACCGGTACCGGATCGCGCCCGTCACCGGGCAGGCGCTGCTGGCCCTTCCGGGGGTGGCCGGCGGCCCCGCCAGCCTCGAGGGATACCTCATCACCCGGGGAGACCGGCAGCACCAGGGCGTCCTGGTCGTCAGCCGGGTGACGCCCGCGCCGGGCCCGGTCGCAGAACTATGACTTGAACAGGAACTCGGCCTCGGATTCGTCGATCAGGAGGCGGATCTCCTCGGCCAGGAGGGTGTTCTCCTTGAGGCCGGGGTCGGCGTCGACGATCTCGAAGGCCAGCCGGCGGGCCTGGGCGACCACGTCCCGATCGCGCCGCAACGAGGCCAGCTTGAGGTCGGAGTGGCCCTTCTGGCGGGTGCCGAGCACCGTCCCCTCACCCCGCAGGTCGAGGTCGACCTCGGCCAGGACGAACCCGTCGGTCGTCTCCTCCAGTGCCTTCAGGCGGGTCTCCGACTCCGGCGTCGAGCCCTCGCCGAACAGGTAGCACCACGACTGGTCGGACCCGCGCCCCACCCGGCCCCGGAGCTGGTGGAGCTGGGCGATCCCGAACCGGTCGGCGTCCTCCACGATCATCACCGTGGCGTTCGGCACGTCGACGCCCACCTCGATGACCGTGGTGGCCACCAGCACGTCGAGCTCCCGCTGGCGGAACGCGGTCATCACCGCCTCCTTCTCCTTCGACGGCATCTGGCCGTGGAGCAGGCCCAGCCGCAGGTCGGGCCAGACCTCGGCCGCCAGCCGCTCTCGCTCCTCGATGGCCGACCGGGCCTGGATCTTCTCCGACTCCTCCACCAGCGGGCACACCACGTACGCCTGGCGCCCGGCCGCGACCTCGTCGGCCACCCGTTGGTGGGCCTCCGCCTCCTCCAGCGGCCCTCTGGCCCAGTGGGTGGTCACCGGGGTGCGGCCCGGCGGTAGCTCGTCGAGGGTGGTCACGTCGAGGTCGCCGTAGACGGTCATGGCCGCGGTGCGGGGGATCGGCGTGGCCGTCATCACCAGCACGTCGGGATCGTCGCCCTTGCCCCGCAGGGCGGCCCGCTGCTCGACGCCGAACCGGTGCTGCTCGTCGATCACGATCACCCCCAGGGCCTTGAACGCCACCCGCTCCTCCAACAGGGCGTGGGTGCCGACCAGCAGGTCGACGTGGCCCTCGGCCAGGTCGGCCAGGATCCGGGTCCGTTCGCCGGCCGTGGTCCGGTTCGACAGCAGCTCCACCCGCAGGGGCCGGTCACCGGTGAGGGTGCGCTCGTCGGGCACGGTCAGCTCGCCCAGGAGGTGGCGAAGGCTGACGTCGTGCTGTTCGGCCAGCACCTCGGTGGGGGCCATGAACGCCCCCTGGTACCCGCCCTGCACGGCCGTGAGCAGGGCGGTGAGCGCCACCACCGTCTTGCCGCTGCCCACGTCGCCCTGGAGCAGGCGGTGCATGGGATGGGGACCGGCCAGGTCCTTGGTGATCTCGTCGATCGCCCGCCGCTGGGCGCCGGTGAGGGAGAACGGCAGCACGGTATGGAACTTCGGTACCAGCCGCCCGCCCTCCACCACGTGACGGATGCCCTTCGCCTCCCGCTCGATGGCCCGCTTGCGCAGGACGAGGGCCACCTGCATGCGGAGCAGCTCGTCGAGCACCAGCCGGCGGCGGGCGGCCTGGGCCGTCTCCATGGAGTCGGGGTTGTGGATGGCGGTGAAGGCGGTGCGCCGGTCGACCAGGTCGAGGCGGTCGAGCCACGCCTCGGGCAGGGGGTCGGCGAACGGCCCCGCCCGGGCCAGGGCCTCCTCGACGAAGCCGGCCAGCTCCCAGGTGTAGAGCCCGCCCTCCTTCTTCGACTGCGGGTAGACGGGCACGATCCGCCCGGTGCGGTCGCCCACCAGGTCGACCACCGGGTTGGTCATCTGGCGCCGGTCGCGGAAGCGCTCGAGCTTGCCGAAGAACACGGCCTGGGTGCCGGCGCCGAGCTGCTTGGCCCGCCAGCCCTGGTTGAAGAACACCACGTGGAGGTAGCTGGACCCGTCGAAGACGTCGACCTCGACGATCATCTTCCCCTGGCGGGTCCGGCGGGACTTCACCCGCTTCACCATGGCCAGCACGGCCGCCTCGTCCCCCACCTTGAGATCGGCGATGTCGGACTGGCGGGTGCGGTCGACGTAGCGCCGGGGGTAGTGGGTGAGCAGGTCGAGGACGGTGTTGATCTCCATGGCCGCCAGGGCGTCGAGCTTCTTGACGCCGACCCCCTTCAGCTCGCCGACCGGAATGGCCGCCAACTGCGCCAACCGCCGCCCGGTCACCCCGCGCCGCCCGTTGTCAGAGCCCGGCCTCCGGGTGGTCAGGATGGCGAACGGCGCGCACCCGGAGACCGTCGATTCCGGCAAAGTCTCGGGGGTTGCAGGTGTAGAGGGGGAGGTCGTTGGCCAGGGCGACGGCGGCGATCATGGCGTCGAAGGCTCGTGCAGCAGCCTTGCGGCCGGACTGGCGGAGCGCGGCGGAGACCACACCGAAGGCGCGGGCAGCCGCGGCATCGAACGGCAAGGGCTCGAACGTCGACTCCGCCTCCTGGAGCCTGATCTGGCGGGCGGCGCGCTCTGCCGGGTCGATGGCCGTCAGCGGGCCGACTGACAGCTCCGCAAGGGTGATCGCAGTGATGACCGGTCGTGTCGGGAGGACACCGCGGTCGAGGCGGTCGATCAGCACGAGCGTGCTGGTGTCGAGCACCCCGACCGTTTCCGCGGTCACAGCGACTGGTCGATGAGCGCATCGATGTCGGCTCGAAGTCGTTCGGGATCGACCGGAGGGAGCCCGCGGAAGCGCGCGATCACAGTCGCCGCATCGAGAGGCCGGCGGGGCAGCGGCCGCAGCTCCGCCACCGGCTCGCCATCACGCGTGATGGTGATCCGCTCGCCGGCTCGGACCCTGTCGATCACCTCCCCGCCGTGGTTCCGCAGGTCCCTGATCGTCACCTCTGCCATGCCCCCAGACGGTATCACCGGTGATACCAGCCCCGAGTCACTCGATGGAGAAGAGGTAGGCCGACAGCGGGAGGCGCCAGCGTTGCACCTCGACGCTCACGTGGGCCCGGTTGCCGGCCAGCCACTGCTCGACGGCGGCGGTGGTGTCGTCGGGCGTCGACTCCCCCACGAACACGGTGACCAGCTCGTGGCCGCTCTCGACCAGCCGGTCGAGGAGTCGCGTCGCACACGTGGCCAGGTCGGGGTGGACGACCACGATCTCCTCGTCGGCCAGGCCCAGCCAGTCGCCCTCGTTGATCTCGCCCGAGTCCCGCACCGCCCACGTGACCTGCCCCGACACCACCTGGGAGGCCGCCGCCTCCATGGCCTTGGCGTTGGCGTCGGCCGTTGCGTCGGGGTCGTAGGCGAGCATGGCCGCCAGCCCCGTCACCATCCCCCGGGTGGGCACGACCCGCACCGGCTTGGACGCGAGGGCCGCCGCCTGCCCCGCCACCGGCACGATGTTCTTGTTGTTGGGGAGCAGGATCACCTCGTCGGCGTCGGTGGCCTCGATGGCGTCGAGCAGGTCGGCGGTGGACGGGTTCATGGTCTGACCACCCACGACCACCTCCTGGACGCCCATCGACCGGAAGCCGTCGCGGACGTCGTCGCCCAGGGCCACGGCCACGACCGCGGTGGTGACGCTCGGGCGCAGGGCCGCGCCGCCCAGGCCCTGGCGGACCCACCGCTCCTCCTCCACCTGGCCGGCCAGGTCGGTGACCCGGATCTGGCGGGGACGACCGGCCTCGATGCCCGCCTCGATCGACGCGCCGATGTCGTCGGAGTGGATGTGACAGTTCCACAGCCCGTCGCCGCCGACGATCACGATCGACTCGCCGATGTCCATCCACGTGGCCTTGAAGGCGTCGATCTTCTCGTCGGGCGCCTCCAGCAGGTACATGACCTCGTACCGGGGACCGTCCATCCCGCCGTCGCCGCCGCCGGGCTCGCCGCCGGCGCCGTGGCCGACCGCGATCGACGGCTCGGCCTCGCCCTCGGGCGCCTCCGGCACCGGCCGGCCGTCGACCACCTGGAGGAGGGCGTCGAGGAAGAGGACGAACCCGGCGCCCCCGGCGTCGACCACGCCCGCCTCCTTCAGCACCGGGAGCAGTTCAGGCGTGCGGGCGAGGGCGTCACGGGCGGACCGGACGGCCGCGTCGAGCACGTCCACCAGCGTCTTCTCGCCGGCCGCCACCGCCACCGCCGCCTCCGATGCCTCACGCACCACCGTGAGGATGGTCCCCTCGACCGGACGCATGACCGCGGCGTAGGCCGCGGTGCTGGCCTCGGCCAGGGCCGCGGCCACCGAGGCCCCGTCGGCCTCGTCGTCGTCGTCGAGCCGGTGGCAGAGTCCCCGCAGAACCTGGGACAGGATCACGCCAGAGTTGCCCCGGGCGCCCATGAGCGACCCGTGGGAGATGGCCTTGCAGGTGGCGACCATGTCGCGGTCGGCCTCGGTCACCCCGTCGAGGGCGGTCACCACCGACTCGAGGGTGAGGGCCATGTTGGTGCCGGTGTCGCCGTCGGGGACGGGATAGACGTTGAGCCGGTTCAGCCGCTGCTGGTGGGCCCGCAGCGCATCGCGGAAACCCACCACAGCCGCCCGCAGATGCGTGTGGTCGAGCCGGTCGACCACACTCATTGGACCCCCATCGGTCGGATCGTAGACGTATCGGCGCTGCTGGTACCGTGTCTCCCGATGGCTTCTGTGTGTCAGATCTGCGGCAAGCACCCCTCTTTCGGGATGAGCGTGAGTCACTCCCACCGGCGCAACAAGCGTCGGTGGAACCCCAACATCCAACGGGTGCGGGCGATCGTGGCCGGCTCACCGAGGCGCGTGTCGGTCTGCACCTCGTGCATCAAGGCGGGCAAGATCACCAAGCGAGTCAGCTAGCCGAAGGACGCCGCCCTCGCCGTCAGGCTTACGGGCGAAGGGTGGCGGCCAGGCCGGCGTGGTCCGAGGGCCACAGGCCGCTCGGGGTGCGATCGTCGGGATCCGTGCCGGAGAGGCGGGACTTCTTGACGTCGACCTCGCCCAGGGTCATCACGTGGTCGACCCGGTGCTCCAACGCACCCTCGGCGCTGGGATCGGTCAGCAGCTCGTTGAAGCCGGCGGTGAAGCCGGGGTCGCCGGGATGGGCCACCGCCCAGGTGTCGACCAGGCCGAAGGCGACGAGCGCGTCGAACGCCAGCCGGTTGGCCGGCACCGGGAGCTCCGGGCCCGAGTTGAGGTCGCCGACGAGGATCACCTGCCCGGGTGCCGAGCCCACCGGTCCCGCGGCCGCGAGCAGCTCCTGCGCCTGCTGCAGGCGGATCCCGGGGTGGAAGGCCTCGAGATGGGTGTTGACGAAGCGGAACAAGTGCTTGTTCACCTCGGCGTCGACCGACACCCATCCCCGGTTCACCACGAACTGCAGGCCGGTGCCGGTGGTGACGACCAGGCGGGCCGTGAAGTTGGCCGACTGGGCGTTGGTCAGCGTGACGTCGTCGTTCCCGTCCGCTCGGACCAGGATGGCGTCCTGCTGGAGGAGGCGGATGTCCCGCCCGTAGGGAGCGCCTGCGGGTGCCTCGATGTCGGCCTCCGGCTGCACCTTCACCACGTCGTAGGGAGCGCCGATGGCGGCCAGCTCCTGGCGGAGGATGGCGATGAAGTCGTACTCGACGGTGGTCGCCGGGGCCGGGTCGTTGAAGGGCCCGCTGTACCAGACCGCGGCCTCCTGGACGCCGAGCAGCACCGGGTCGGCGTCGGCGATCTCCCGGGCCAGCGCCTTCGCCCGCTCGGGGAAGTTCGTCTGCTGCATGACCGAGAAGATGTGGGCGGTGGCGGCCAGCAGCAGCGGCACCGAGGTCGCCCCGATGGCGGGATCGAGGTTCGCCCCCAGGTAGAGGTTCCGGGTCATGACCGTGATCGGACGGCGGCCCTTGGCCTGGGCCGGCGCCGCCAGCAGCCCCGCCGCCACCAGACCGAGGGTGAGGGTCGCCCCGAGCAACCGCCGGAGGGTCCGTACGCGGTTCAGCACCGCCAGAATTCCAAGGCTCGCCCTGTCCGTTCCACGCCGGGACATCTACCCGAGGATACCGCCGTCACCCCGGCTTGGTATCCGGTCGGCCCGGTGGGAGCGATCGGCGCTCCATGTCGTCGAGCATCGCCTCCAGGGCGACCTCGATGTCGTCCACCCGCGTGCGGTAGTACCTCGCGCCCATTCCGTAGCCGGCGGCGGCCGCCCCCACCCCGGCCGGCGCCGCCATCAGCAGCAGCGGGTCGCCGAGGACGGCGAGGACCACCGCCCCGCCGGTCATGGCCGCCCCCACCGCGCCGCCGGTGGCCACCAGGGCGCCCCGGTCCCGGCAGATGCGGCTGACGTCGGCCTGCACCACCACCAGCACCCGCCGGCCGTCGGAGCCCGGCTCCGCGGTCACGCCCACCTCCACCCGGCGCACCTCGGACAGCGACAGCCGCTTCTGGATCGACTTGTCGACCTTGCGGCGCACGCTCGCCCGCAAGTCGTCGCGCCGGGCCCACGACGCGTGGTCGCCCTGCTCCCGCCGCACCCGGAACAGCTCCCGGCCGAGGTGGCCCCGCAGCCGCGCCCGCACGTCGGCCTCGGGACCGGGGACGGTGCGGCGCACGGTGACCGTGGCCGGGCCGAGGATGCGGCGGGAGGGGACGGCCCCCACTGCCTGGAGCACCCCCAGCCGCAGCTCGGCCAAGGCGGCCTGGACCGACTGGCGGGACAGGCCCGCCTCCACCGCGGACTCCTCCACCGTGGCCACGTCGAGGCCGGGCCCGTCGCCGTCGGCCGTGAGGTCGAGCTCCGCCGCCCGCCGCAGGACGAGCGCCACCTCCTGCTCGCTGAGGTCCATCCCCAGGGACGGTACCGGGGACCGGCGGCCTAGCCGGCGCCCTCGGCCAGCTGGTTGAGGACCTTCACCTGGCCCACCGCGATCACCACGTCGCCCTCCCCGATGAGGCTCTCGGCCAGCGGCGGGACCAGTAGCTCCCCGCCCGGGCGCTTCAGGGCCAGCAGCATCACCCCCTGGTAGGGCCGGCACACGTCGCGCACCTCCCGTCCCGCGAACGGCGACCCCGTCCCGATGACGAGCTCCTCGATGCGCAGGTCGGGGGCCACGCTGATCATGTCGACGAACTCGATCATCGCCGGCTGCATCGAAAGGGAGGCCATCCGCACCCCGCTCAGCGAGTAGGGGGAGATGATCCGGTTGCTCCCCGCCCGCCGCAGCTTGTCGACCGACTCCGGCCGGGACGACCGAGACACGATGAAGAGCGCCGGGTTGAGCGAGCGGGCGGTGAGGGTGATGTAGACGTTCACCGCGTCCGAGTCGACCGCGCACAGCAGGGCCTTGGCCCGGTGGATGCCGGCCTGCTCGAGGATGGCGTCGTCGGTGGGGTCGCCCATGATGTACGTCATCCCGTCCTCGGCCAGCCTCGCCTCGAGGTCCTCCAGGATCTCGATGACGACCACCTGCTGGCCCTGGCGGGTGAGCTCCTCGGCCGCGGCCCGGCCCACCCGTCCGTAGGCGCAGATGATGTAGTGCCCGTCGAGGGCGTCGAGCCGGCTGCGCATGCTTCTCCTCTTCAGGGACAGGCCGAGCTCGCCGCTGGCCAGGGCGCTGGTGAACGCCCCGATCAGGATGAACACGGCGCCGACGCCGATGGTGATCAGCGTCAGGGTGAAAATCCGCCCGCCCGGGCTCAGGGGGTGGATCTCGCCGTAACCGACCGTCACCAGGGTGGTGACGGTCATGTAGACGGCGTCGAGCAGGTTGAAGTGCTCGATGACCATGTAGCCGGCGGTGCCGTAGACGAGGGCGAAGGCCAGCAGGCCGGCCGGCAGCCGCATGCGCCGGACCATGATGTGGGCCGCGCCTCGGTCGGTGTCGGTGCGGCGCCGGCGGGGGCCCATGGCGCAGTTCTAGACGGACGGCCGCCCGGCCGCTACCGGGGGCGACCGATGGGGCCGGCTAGCGGAGTCGGTCCCAGCCGGGGTCGACCGGGCCGACGCCGCTGCCGAGGGCCACGCCCGCCCCGATGGCCCGCTCGACGAAGCGCTTGGCGGCCACGCAGGCGTCGGCCGGCTCCATCCCCCGGGCCAGCTCGGCGGCGATGGCAGCCGAGAGCACGCAGCCGGTTCCGTGGGTGTGACGCCCGGGGAGACGGGGGCCGTCGAGCCACAACGGGCCGTGCGGCGTCGGCCACCAGCAGGCAGTCGGGCGAACGTTCGCCGTCGGCCAGATGGCCACCCTTGACCAGGACGACCTCCGCCCCCAGGTCGACGAGGGTCCGGGCCGCGGCCTCCATGTCGTCCCGGGTGCGCACGGGGAAGCCCACCAGGGCCTCGGCCTCCGGGAGGTTGGGCGTGAGCACCGCCGCCAGAGGGATGAGCAGGGTGCGGATCGCGTCGACGGCGTCGGGGGCGAGGAGGCGGTCGCCGTGCTTCGACACCAGGACCGGGTCGACCACCAGCGGACCGACGCCCAGCTGGACCACCGTGGTGGCCACCGACTCCACCACCTCGGCCGACGCCAACATGCCGGTCTTGGCCGCGTCGACGCCGATATCGGCCGCCACCGAGGCGATCTGGGCCCGGACCAGCTCGGGCGTGACCGCCTCGAAGGCCTGCACGCCGAGCGTGTTCTGGGCCGTCACCGCGGTGATGGCCACCGTCCCCCACACCCCGTGGGCCTCGAACGTCTTCAGGTCGGCCACCACCCCCGCCCCCCCTCCCGAGTCCGTACCGGCAATGGTGAGGGCCACGGGCCGCCGAGGGCTCATCGCCTCCCCCAGCTGGTGACGTTTCTGGTGGCCCCAGCCACCAGAAACGTCACCGGTTCGCTCATGGCGGACGTCACCAGCGGTGCTCCCAGCCGACGTCGGGCAGGGCGGCGTCGCGCAGGCGGCGTTCGGAGGGGTCGGCGGTGCAGTAGCCGATCTCCAGCGGCAGGCCGAGGCCGAGCTCGACGAAGACGGTGGCCACCCGGGCGGGGTCGGGGGCGGCGAAGACCAGCTCGTAGTCCTCGCCCCCGCCGAGGGCGAGCAGCTCGGGCTCGTCGCTCACCCGGGACACGCCCACCGCCACCGGCACCTTCTCCACCACCACGCCCACGCCCGATGCGGCGGCCAGGTGGCGGAGATCGGAGGCCAGGCCGTCGGACACGTCGATCATGGCCGTGGCCCCCGCGGCCCTCGCCGCCGACCCCTCGGCCAGGCGGGCCCGCGGCCGGCGATGGGCGAGCACGAGGTCGGCGAAGGCGGCCGCCTCCCCGCCCAGCCCGGCGGCACCCGCCCGCAGCACGGCCAGCCCCGCGGCCGACGACCCCAGGGGGCCGGTGACGAACAGGCGGTCGCCGGGACGGGCTCCCGATCGCAGCACGGGGCCGGGAGACGACTGCCCGCCGTCGCCGGCGATGGCCACCGACACCACGAGCGTCGGCGCCGACGTCATGTCGCCGCCCACGACCGGGCAGGCATAGGCGAGCGACGCCTCCAGCAACCCGTCGTAGAGGAGCCCCACGTCGACCTCGCCGAGCGGCCCGGCCACGCTCACCACCGCGGCCAGCGGCCGGCCCCCCACCGCGGCCACGTCGCTCACGTTGGCCACCAACGCCTTCCATCCGAAGTCGTCCAGCCCCACGAGGGAGAGGTCGGCGTGCACTCCGGCGACCACCGCGTCGCACGCGAGGAGGAGGGCGCCCGCCGGTCCGGGCACCAGGGCCACGTCGTCGCCGACCCAGATCTGCCCGTCGGGGCCCGTCATCCGTCGGCGCAACTGCTCGATGAGGGCGAACTCGCCCGGTAGAGTCGTGAAGTTCACGTTACGCGTCCCCGGACCACCTAGATTCGCTGGAGGCCTCTTGCAGGGCGTCATCAAGTCGTACGACCCCGGTACCAAGGAAGGCGTCCTCGTCCGGGACACCGATCGCAGCGAGTACGACCTCGCGACCGACGCCATCACCGGGTCGGTCTTCCGCATGCTTCGGCAGGGGCAGCGGGTCGTGTTCGACCTCGACGGCGCGGGTCGGGCCACCAAGCTGCGGCTTGGGTCCGAAGTCGACATGGGTACACCAGGGTTCCCCCCCAGAGTGAAAGAGGATTGATGGCCCAGATCACGAACACGAACCAGATCACGAACACGAAGACGACGAACCAGAAGCTGTTGGCGTGGGTCGACGAGATGGCGGCCCTGTGCACGCCCGACAAGGTCGAGTGGTGCGACGGCTCCCAGGAGGAGTACGACCGCCTCTGCCAGCTCCTGGTCGACGGGGGCACCCTCACCGCCCTCGACCCCGAGAAGCGCCCGGGCAGCTACTGGGCCACGTCCGACCCCGGCGACGTCGCCCGCGTCGAGGACCGCACCTACATCTGCTCGGCCGAGGCGATCGACGCCGGTCCCACCAACAACTGGCGTGACCCGGCGGAGATGAAGGAAGTCCTCACCGGCCTGTTCAAGGGCTCGATGAAGGGTCGCACCATGTACGTGGTGCCCTTCAGCATGGGCCCCCTCGGCTCGCCCATCGCCCACATCGGCGTGGAGCTGTCCGACTCCGCCTACGTGGCCATCAACATGCGGATCATGACCCGCATGGGCCAGGCCGTCCTCGACACCCTGGGCGACGGCGAGTTCGTCCCCTGCCTGCACTCGGTGGGCGCCCCCCTCGCGGAGGGCCAGGCCGACGTGTCCTGGCCGTGCGACGCGGAGAACAAGTACATCGTCCACTTCCCCGAGGAGCGCACGATCTGGTCCTACGGGTCGGGCTACGGCGGCAACGCCCTCCTGGGCAAGAAGTGCTTCGCCCTGCGCATCGCCTCGGTCATGGCCCGCGACCAGGGCTGGCTGGCGGAGCACATGCTCATCCTCAAGCTCACCTCGCCGGAGAAGGTCGTCCGATACGTGGCCGCCGCCTTCCCGTCGGCCTGCGGCAAGACCAACCTGGCCATGCTCGTGCCCACCCTGCCCGGCTGGGACGTCCAGACCGTCGGCGACGACATCTGCTGGATGAAGTACGGCGACGACGGCCAGCTCTACGCCATCAACCCCGAGGCCGGGTTCTTCGGCGTGGCCCCGGGCACGTCCGACGACACCAACCCCAACGCCATGACCACCTTGGAGAAGAACTCCCTGTTCACCAACACCGCCCTCACCGACGACGGGGACGTGTGGTGGGAGGACATGACCAAGGAGAAGCCGGCCCACCTCATCGACTGGAAGCGCAACGACTGGAGCCCGGAGTCGAAGACCCCGGCCGCCCACCCCAACGCCCGCTTCACCACACCCGCCAGCCAGTGCCCGGTGATCGCCCCCGAGTGGGAGGACCCCAAGGGCGTGCCGATCTCGGCCATCCTCTTCGGCGGCCGCCGCTCGACGGTGATCCCCCTGGTGCACGAGTCGTTCAGCTGGCAGCACGGGGTGTTCCTGGGCTCGATCATGGCCTCGGAGACCACCGCGGCCCAGGCCGGCGCGGTCGGCAACCTCCGCCGTGACCCCTTCGCCATGCTGCCGTTCTGCGGCTACAACATGGCCGACTACCTGGGCCACTGGCTCGACGTGGGCAACGCCGCCGCCGACCAGTCCAAGCTGCCCAAGCTCTACTACGTCAACTGGTTCCGCAAGAGCCCCGAGGGCAAGTGGCTGTGGCCCGGGTTCGGCGAGAACAGCCGGGTTCTGGCCTGGATCTTCGGCCGCATCACCGGCCAGGCCGACGCGGTGGAGACGGTCATCGGCAACCTGCCGACACCCGAGTCGCTCGACACCACCGGCCTCGACGTCGACGACGCGGCCATGGCCGAGCTGCTCCGGGTGGACGTGGAGGATTGGCGGGCCGAGGTGCCCTCGATCGAGGACCACTACGCCAAGCTGGGCGAGCGCCTCCCCGTCGCCCTCAAGGACGAGTTGCAGGCCTTGGAGAAGCGGCTCAGCGCCTAGTCTTCCGGCGACCCGAGAAGGAGGGTGCGGATGTCGGTCCGTGCGTACGTGCTGATCCAGACCGAGGTGGGCAAGTCCACCCAGGTCGCCCACACCGTGGCCGACATCGAAGGGGTGGTGGCGTCGGAGGGCGTCATGGGCCCCTACGACGTCATCGCCCGGGCGGAGGCGGAGTCGAACGACGCCATGAACAAGCTCGTCGTCAACCGGATCCAGCTCATCGACGGGATCACCCGCACCCTCACCTGCCCCGTGGTCAACCTGTAGCAACCGTTTATCAGTCTGAGTTACTTCAGCAGTGCGGCCCGGATGGCGAGGCCCATCACGAAGAGGCCGCCGAAGCCGTAGAGCAGGTACAGGCGGTGCTTCAGCTGCTGGCGGTAGGAGTGGATGATCGCCACCGAGATGATGGCGAGGAACCCGTAGAAGGTGTGGAACTGGGGGGTATCGACGTTGTCGACCGCCATCAGCCACACGCCCAGGATCACCTCCACGAACACCGCCACCTGGGCGAAGGCGGTGAACCACCACAGGGACCGGGTGCGGAAGTGTGGCCATCGGGCGGCGGCCAGGGCCCACGCCCCGGCGCCGCCGTTGCCGAGGATGACGACCCACGACCACAAGCCGTGCAGGAACTGCACCACGCGCCGCGTCCGGGCTCAGAGACCCGCGAACACGTCGGTCTCGACCGTGCCCGGGGGCGCGTCGACCAGGATGTACCACTCCTGGCCGAAGGCGATCTTGAACATCGCCGGGTCCATGGCCAGGAAGAACGACGACTCCGAGATCTGGCTCCCGTGGCTGCCCATGGCCTTGCGCTTGAGGTCGACGTAGTGGTGGACGTCGACGGTGGTGGTGATGCGCTCGCCGGGCACGCCGATGTCGAGGGTGGTGGGGTCGAGGTCGCCCGGCATGTCCTGGCCTGACGCCACCAGCTCCGCCATCGAGGCGCGGACGAAATCCTTGTCGACGGTGTTCAGGTAGACCTTGGGCGTCCCCGCCAGCTGCGCCGCCCGCACCCCCACCCGGTGGACCTGGACGTGGTCGGGATGGCCGTACACACCGTTCTCGTCGTAGGCGGTGAGGACGTCGGCCCCCTCCTCCTCCAGGATGTCGGCCAGCCGGCGTGCCGCCTCCTCCACGTCGGCCTGCCAGAAACAGGTGGGATCGTCGTTCTCGGGCGTGCCGTCCATCCCCGAGTCGACGTAGCCGAGGAACTCCACCCGGCTGGCGCCCAGGACGGCGGCCGCGGCGTGGGTCTCCTCCACCCGCCGCTGCCACAGGGCCTCGCCCGGCTCCAGATAGCCGTCGGCGACCTCGCCTCGCTCACCCCGGGTTGCGACCACCAGCACGACCCGGTGGCCGTCGGCGGCGGCCTTGGCCATGGTGCCGCCGGTGGCGATGGCCTCGTCGTCGGGGTGGGCGTGGAAGACGACCAAGGTGCTCATGGATTCCGAAGCTAGCCCTCGGGACCGGGATGCTCGGTCCCGATACGGAACTCTGGGCGGACCGGATGCGCCGGTGGCGGCGGGCCTACAGCCGGTCGAGGAGCTTGGCCTTCTTGACGTCGAACTCGGCCTGGGAGATGACGCCCCGCTGGCGCAGCTCCTCCAGTTTCTCCAGCTGCTCGAGGGGGGACAGTTCGCGGCGGCCGGCCATGCGGTCGGCGTCGCGGCCCTGGGCCAGCTCGATCTGGTGGTGGATCAGGTTCTGGGTGCGCTCGGGGTGGGGGAAGCTGCTGAACAGCTGCTGGCCCCGCTCCCCCGCCGACTCGATGAGCAGGTCGCCCGCCCCCAGCATGCGCTGGAAGATCGTGGAGTGGAACGACACGTCGTTGAGCCGTTCCAACGGTATCTCCCGGCCCGACTTGGAGATGACGCCGGTGCGGTGGATGAGGCGGTCGGTGGTGACCACGAACGTGGTGGTGGCCCACTTGGCGTACCGGACCACGAACCACACCAGGGCCAGCACCACCAGCAGGAGCAGGGGGATCATCGCCAGCCGCTGCACGTCGCCCGCCACCTGGGCCGACACCCCGATGGCGAGGACCAGCACCACCACCAGGGCCACCGCCGGGCCGGCCAGGAAGAACCAGTGGGGCCGCATCTCGACGACGATGTCCTCGCCCTCGTTCAGGTACTTGCGGGGGAAGGCCATGGGTCGCCCAGGGTAGCGAGGCTGCTCAGGCGAAGAGGCGCAGCTGGCACAGGCGGCCGACGGCGTCGTCCCACGACGCCAGCCGGCGAGCCCGGAGCAGGGGCTGATCGCGGTTGTAGGGACGGTCGAGCAGCCACGACTGGCACACGTCGGCCAGCAGCTCGGCCTCGACGGGGTTGTCCTCGATGGTGGCGTCGACCCCGATGGCCCGCCCCAACTCGGCCTTGCCCCCCACGGCCGTGTGGTGGACCTCGTCGAGCGGCAGCCCGTGGGCCTCGAGCCACGACGCGGTGGCGGCGGCCAGGTGGGGGGCACGGGCGGTGATGCCCACCATCCGCCACCCGGCGTGGACCAGGGTGGTGACGGCCGCGGCCGCCCCCTCGGCCACCGGGGCGGTGCGGTAGAGCTCGGTGTCGGCGAAGGTCTCGTCGAGGAAGGCGTGGAAGCGGGCCTCGGGCAGGCCCAGCTGGAGCAGCCGCAGGTCGTAGGTGCGCCAGGTGGCGGGGTGGCTCGACACCCCGAACCGGTCGGCGATGCGAGCCGCCACCGCCGGCCCGATGTCGCACAAGACCCCGTCGAGGTCGAGACCGAGAAGCATGCCCCGAGGCTATCGGGGGGGTGGGACACCGAGCCGCCAGCCGTGGATCGGCCGGACCCGCAATCAACCGGTCGATCCGAACACCGAGCCGCCAGCCGCGGATCGGCCGCCGGATCACGTCCTTGTGGGTGAGGCAAAGTGACGGCGCCCGGCGGCGGCGCGGCGGCGACCATCCGCGTTTCTGTCGCACCCCGTCGGTACGGTCGAACGCATGGTCGATGAGGAGCTGCTGGCCGGGTTGAACCCGGCGCAGCGGCAGGCGGTAGTGAGCGAGGCGGCACCGCTGTGCATCCTGGCCGGGGCGGGGTCGGGCAAGACCCGGGTCCTCACCCGCCGGATCGCCTGGCGGGTGGCCCAGGGCAGCGCCCTCGCGCCCCACGTCCTGGCCCTCACCTTCACCCGGCGGGCGGCCAACGAGTTGGGCATGCGGCTGGCCCAGCTCGGCGTGCGGGAGCAGGTCGCAGCCGGCACCTTCCACGCCGTCGCCTACGGCCAGCTCCGGCGGCTGTGGGCCGACTGGGGCGAAAGGC
The DNA here is from genome assembly GCA_963836205.1 of uncultured Acidimicrobiia bacterium. Taxonomy (GTDB): domain Bacteria; phylum Actinomycetota; class Acidimicrobiia; order Acidimicrobiales; family AC-14; genus JAXDMK01. The sequence goes on from CAWIIV010000019.1 coordinate 89,846, forward strand.
CACCGGCCCTGCTCGACCGCAAGGTCCGGCTGTTGGCGTCGCTGCTCCCGAGCCCGGCCGGCGCCCAGGTCCATCCGGCCGACATCGCCACCGAGATCGAGTGGGCCAAGGCCCGCATGGTGTCCCCGTCCGTCTACGAGGCGGCCGCCGCGGCCGCCGGGCGTCGGCCCCCCTTGACCGGGGCGGCCATGGCCGTGCTCTACCAGCGCTACGAGCAGGAGAAGGCCAAGCGCCACCTGGTCGACTTCGACGACCTCCTCCTCCTGTGCGCCACTGCCCTCGAGGTCGACCGCACGTTCGGCGCCGCCCAGCGGTGGCGGTTCCGGCACCTCTTCGTCGACGAGTTCCAGGACGTCAACCCCCTCCAGTTCCGGCTCCTCGAGGCGTGGCGGGGCGACCGCTCCGACCTGTGCGTGGTGGGCGACCCCAACCAGGCCATCTACGCCTGGAACGGGGCCGACCCCGCCTACCTCGCCGCCTTCCGGCTCCGCTTCCCGACGGCCGAGGTGGTGCACCTCGACGACAACTACCGCTCGTCGCCCCAGATCCTGGCCGTGGCCAACGCCGTCCTCGACAGCTCCGCCGCCGCCACCGGCGACGAGCACGCGCCCCACCGGCTCCAGGCCCACCAGTCCGCGGGGCCGGTGCCCTCGGTGTCCTCCTGGCCCACCGACCGGGAGGAGGCGGTCGAGGTGGCCCGCGCCCTCCGCCGCCGGGCCGGCACCACGCCCTGGTCGCACATGGCCGTGCTCACCCGCACCCACGCCCAGCTGCTGCTCTTCGAGGAGGCGCTGCGGTCGGCGAGGGTGCCCTACCGCCTCCGGGGCCGCGGCGCCTTCCTCGACCAGCCCGAGATCCGGTCGGCCCTGTCCGAGCTCCGCCGTCGTCCGCCCGACACCCTACTGGCGGCGGCGCTGCCCGACCTGCGGGAGATGGCGGAGGAGGCGGAGCCGGAAAGCTCCGCCGGTGAACGGCGGGGCCACCTCGACGGGCTGCACCGCATGGCCCAGGAGCATCTGGCCACCGACCCCGCGGCCAGCCTGTCCGGGTTCATGGGGTGGTTGCGGGCGGCGCTGCGAGGCGACGACGCCGTCGACAGCGACAACGCGGTCGCCCTCACCACGTTCCACGCGGCCAAGGGCCTGGAGTGGGACATCGTGTTCCTGGCCGGTCTCGAGCACGGCCTGCTACCGATCAGCTGGGCCGAGACGCCCGAGGCCCTCGCCGAGGAGCGGCGCCTGCTCTATGTCGCCGTCACCCGGGCCCGGGTCGAGCTGCACGCGTCGTGGGCCAAGAAGCGGTCGTTCGGCGCCCGCTCGCTTACCCGTCAGCCGTCGCCCTACCTGGAGGCGGTCACCGCCGCGGTGCGCGACCTGGCCGAGGGGGGCACGGGCGACGGGTGGCGGCGGTGGGTCGACGAGGGCCGGGCCCGCCTGCGGGCGGCCAGCGGCGGGCGCCCGCCTATGGCCGGGGCCAACGCCGATCCCGAAGTGCTGGAGGCGCTGAAGACGTGGCGGGCCCGCACCGCCCGGGCCACCGGCGTGCCCGCGTTCGTGGTCTTCCACGACACCACCCTGGCCGCGGTGGCCGAGGCCAAGCCCCGCGATCGCACCGCCCTGCTCGCCCTTCCTGGGGTCGGCCCGGTCAAGGCCGAGCGCTACGGCGACGCCGTGCTCGCGGTCGTGGCCACGTCCGCACCCGGAGGTTGACGAGGCGCCCGTCCGGCGCGAAAACAGACCCATGCGTTCCTTCGATTGGCCTGGTGAGGACGGTTGGGCATACCCGGACAGTGAGAAGGAGCTGGCCGACCCCGACGGCTGGTTCGACGACGACGCGGTGGCCCTGCGGGCGTCGCCGCCCCGCCTCGACGGCCTCGACCCCCTCGAGCGGCAGGTCATCGTGGCCCACTACGGCATCGACGGCAGCCCGCCCCGAACCATGAAGCAGCTCCACTACGACCTCGACATCCCCCGGGCCGACCTCCGCACCGCCCTGGCCGGCGGCCTGGCCAAGCTCCGAATCGAGTTCCTGGCGTAGGCGGTTACGACGAGAAGTCGGCCAGGAGGGGGGCGTGGTCGGACGGACCCTTGCCCTTGCGGGCGAAGCGGTCGATGAGGGCCCACGTGGAGCGGTCGGCGAGGACCCGGGTGGCGAGGATGAGGTCGATGCGCAGGCCCCGGCCCTGGTGGAAGTCGCCGGCCCGGTAGTCCCACCACGAGTAGAGCCGGTCCTGGTCGTAGTGCTGGCGGAAGACGTCGACCAGGCCCCAGTCCCGGAGGGCCGCCACCGCCGCCCGCTCGGCCGGGCTCACGTGGGTGTTGCCGTGGAGCTTGGTCGGGTCCCAGACGTCACGGTCGTCGGGGGCGACGTTGAAGTCGCCGCACACCACCAGGGGCTGGGCCGGGTCGCACCCGGTGGCCAGATCCTGGTGCAGCCGGGCCAACCACGCCAGCTTGGCCTCGTAGAACTCGCTGTCGACCATCCGCCCGTTGGGGACGTAGACGCTCCCCACCCGCACTCCCCCGCACGTGGCCCACAGCAGGCGGGCCTCGGTGGTCTCGGAGCCAGATTCATCTGGGGCCTGATCGGAGAACCCGGCGACCACGTCGTCGATCCCCACCCGGCTGAGGATGGCCACCCCGTTCCACTGGCCCTGGCCGCAGTGGGCGGCGTCGTAGCCGAGGGCGGCGAAGGCGAGGGACGGGAAGGCGCTGTCGGCCAGCTTCGTCTCCTGCAGGCACAGGATGTCGGGTTGGGCGTAGGCCAGCCACTCCTCCACCCGACCCAGGCGGGCCTTCAGGGAGTTGACGTTCCAGGTCGCGATCCGCATCGCCACCGAGCGTAGGCCCTGGGGTCGGGCACGAGAAACGCCGCATCCCCCAAATGGTTGGGAGAATGCGGCGCTACATCGTGAAGCAGCTTCGGACAGGTTTTACTGCGTGAAACCTGTCCTGACCGCCACGCTCCAGACCATGTTGCTCAGGCCGGACGACGTGGCGATCAAGGAAGTGAACCTAGTTGCTGGCGATCGGGCCGTTGCCGGTGCGGCTGCTGCCGTACATACGGGCGATCGACTCCTGGTTGGCCTTGTTCGAGACGCTCTCGCCGGTCGAACGGCCGGGCCACGGGCTGACGTCGTTGACCGTGAGCGTGCCGCCGGGGTAGTTGCTGATCCCGCCGGTGTAGGAGCCACCGACCTGGGTGTCGAGGTTGGCGGGGTTCCTGGGCGTGCTGGCGATAACGGCCATGTGATTATCTCTTTTCCGTCGGGTCCTAATTGGCTCGACACAACGACCATACCCGGGAATCGAGCCGAACTCTTCGGAAAAAACCCGGTCCTCGGATCGGAACCCATTGAGACCGGTCCTGACCTGCACGTCTACAGCTTTGTTGCTTGTGAAAAAAAACACAAGCCTTCCGACCATGGAATTACAGGGCGCGATGTCCTGCTACCATCCGGGGAGAGTCTCGGACAGCTTCGCTACTCCGACCGGGGGGCCTTCTTTGCCGCCGGACTGGCCTTCTTGGCCGTCTTCGCCGTGGTCGGCCTGGACGCCGGGGCCGGAGGCGCATCGCTCGTGGCTGCCTCGGTTGCCCCTCGGGCCTTGCTGCCCGCCGGACCCTCGGGTCCCTCCGGGGTGGTGGCGGCCTTGGCCGCACCGCGGCGGGAGCGTGACCGCTTCGCCCCACCGACCGACGGCATGTCGCGGCTCGGTGCGGACGCCGACGGCGGCGCCTTCTTGATCGTCGAGCGGCGGGGGCCGGACCGGGACGGCGCGCGCTCCTCGGCCGACGGGGTTGGGGCTGCGGACGATTCGGCGACCGGTTCGACCGTGGGCGGAGCGGATGATGTCGCCTTCCGAGATCGCTTCGCCGCCTTCGGGGCCGGCTCAGGTGCAGGCGGGGCGACCTCCGGTGCCGCCGGGGCGGTCCGGGCGGTCCGCTTGGAGGCCGCTCTGGTCGAGGGACGCTTCATCGCCGGACCGTCGCCCACGGGCGCGTCGGAGACCGCCGCCGTGCCCGGCGGTGCGGAGCCTGCCACATCGGCCGGCAAGGCGGGTGCCCGCGGTCTGGCGGTCCTCCGGGCCGCGACCGGCGGCCCGTCGGCCGACGGTGAGTCGGTAATCCGTGCGGAGACCGGCGGCCCATCGGCCGGCAGTGTGCCCGTCGGCGGTGAGTCGGCGGTGGGCCCTTCGATGGACGCCGCCTCGGCCGCCGAGGCCGCCTTCTTCGTCGGTCGCCGCCGTGGCGCCTTGGCCGGCGGACTGGCCTCGGCGGGGACATCCGCCGGCGCCTCGGCCACCGGGGTCGCCTCGGCCGGGACATCCGCCGCCGGGATCGCCTTCTTCGTCGGCCGCCGTCGGGTCGCCTTCGCCGACGGGCTCGCATCGGCGGGGACGTCGGCCACGACATCCGCCGTGGCATCACCCGGCGCCTCGGATGCAGCCGGGTCCTCGGCAACGACCTCGACCGGCTCGGCCGCCTTCTTCGACGCCGCCCGCCGGGATCGCTTCGCCGGCGCCGGTGCCGGTGTCTCGCCGTCGGCGGCTCCCATGTCGACCTCGGCGGTGGCAGCCGCCACCGTCGTCGATGCCCGCTTCCTGGTCCGGCGGGCGGGGGCGGGTGTGGGCTCGGGGGCGACCACCTCGACCTCGGGCACGGCCGCGGCCTCCTCCGAGACCTTCGCCCGCCGACGGGTCCGCGCCGCCGGCGGGGACTCCTCGATCTCCTCGATCTCGGCCTCGACCGTCTCGTCCCGCGGCTTGCCCGCCAACCGGGCCAGCCCCGGCAGGGCCAGCTCGATGCCCCGGCGGGGAGGGTCGAGGGCCTGGACGACGAACGTGCGGGTCTCGCCCCGGGTCAACACCTCCTTCGCACTCCGGGGCGGCGGGTCGCCCAGCCCGACCACCGGCGCATAGCACCGGGCCCCGTCGGCGTTCACGAACGCCCCGTGGGACGTGAAGCTGTCGACCACGCCCTCGACCTCGCTCCCCAGCCGGTGGTTGGCGATGAAGGTGATGAACGGCAGCGGGTCGTTCACCGCCTCGGGCGACGGTGCCACCGACACCGAACCCGACGCCGAGCCCGACCCCGAGCCCGCGCCCCGCTTCCGGCCCCCCCGCCGGGTGCCCCCCGGCGCGGCCGGCTCGATGGCCTCGGCGGTGGCCTCCGCGATCGCCTCCGCCACCGGCTCTTCCTTCTTGGTCGTCCGTCGCTTGGCCCGCTCCGCGTCGCGTACCGCGACCCGGCTCTTGGGACCTCGCACCGGCGTGCGGGGCGTGAAGATCCACCCCACGCCCGGCACCGGCTTGCCACCGATGAGCCGGCCCTCCTCGAAGAGCCACTTGTAGTCGCCGTGGAACTCCTGGAAGGAGTCGTTCGAGAGCACCACCGCCCCGGTGCGGTCGGCGATCCGCAGCAGGAACCCGTCGCCCCGGCCGATGGCGCCCGCCGGCGGCGACACGATCTCGCCCGCCTCCTCCGCCTCCTCCAGGATCCTCCGCTCCGACTCGTCGATGCGATAGCTGAACGACGCGTCGACCACGACGATGATGTCGTCGTCCTCGTGCTCCTCCCGGAAGGCACGGACGGCTTCGTCCAACTGGGCCAGGCTCGGGAGGGACCGACCCTCGGTCGCGAGGTTGGAGCCGTCGACGACGACGCGCTGTCTCGTCCCTTTGTCTGCTGTCACGGTACGCCTGCGGTCACGGTGCGCTCAGTCAAGCATCCGTACGCAAGTCCGACGGTGATCCACTCCTCAGGCGACCCGATCAGAGGCCGACGAACGTGCGCTCGAGAAGCTCCGCCTGCTCGTGTTGGTGGACGGTGTGGCTGCCGCTGGCGGGGCTGGCCGACTCCGTCCGGCTGACGTGGCGGAGCGAGATCCCCTCCGGCAGCAGGCGGGCCAGCCGTCCGCTGACGAAGTTCCAGCCGCCCATGTTCTCCGGCTCCTCCTGGAGCCAGACCACCTCGGTGGCGCCCGGGTAGTGCGCGACCGTGTCGAGGATCAGCAAACCCGGCCACGGGTACAGCTGCTCCACCCGCACGACCGCCGCCGGCAGCCCCCGCTGGTCGCGCAGGGCGATGGCGTCGAGGGCGACCTTGCCCGAGGCCAGCACCACCCGCCGCACCGAGGCCCGGTCGGTGACACCGGCGTCGTCGAGGACCTCGTAGAAGCGGCCCGCGACCAGATGTTCGACGGGCGAGCGGGACGAGTGGGCCCGCAGGAGCGACTTGGGCGTGAGCACCACGAGCGGCCGGCGCCGGGCCCGGCGCACCTGGCGGCGCAGGACGTGGAAGTACTGGGCCGCGCTGGTGGCGTTGACGACCTGCATGTTGTCGCCCGCGCACAGGGTGAGGAAGCGCTCCAGCCGGGCCGACGAGTGCTCGGGACCCTGGCCCTCGAAGCCGTGGGGCAGGAGGAGGACCAGTCCCGAGCTCTGGCCCCACTTCGACTCGGCGGCGGCGATGAACTGGTCGATCACCACCTGGGCCCCGTTGCCGAAGTCGCCGAACTGGGCCTCCCACGCCACCAGAGCCGCTGCGTGCACCACCGAGTAGCCGTACTCGAAGCCGAGGGCGGCGTACTCCGACAGGAGCGAGTCGTAGATCCGGAAGCGACCCCGATGAGTGTCGCTGCGAGCGCCGTCGACCGGGTCGAGGTTGGCCAGCGGCACGTGCTCGTTGCCGGTGAGGGAGTCGACCAGCACCGAGTGGCGCTGGGAGAACGTGCCCCGGCGGGTGTCCTGGCCCGCCAGGCGCACGTCGACGCCCTCCAGCAGCAGGGAGCCGAAGGCCAGGGCCTCGCCCAGCGACCAGTCGACCTGGCCGCTCCGGTAGAGGTCGTGGCGGGCCTCCAGCACCTTGGCCAGCTTGGGGTGGACGGTGAAGCCTTCGGGGGCGGTGTGCAGGGCGCCCGCCACCCGGTCGAGGACGGCCCGGGGCACGCTGGTGTCGACCGGCGGCAGCATGACCACCGGCGTCGACCGGGAGGGCACCACTGCCGGCGGGGCCGACTGCCGGGTCTCCTCGAACGAGGTCTGCATGCGGGCCAGGAAGTCGTCGAGGGCCTTCTCCGCCTCGTCGGCGGTGATATCGCCCCGGCGCACGAGGGTCTCGGTGTAGAGCTTGCGCACCGAGCGGCGGCCGTCGATGAGCTTGTACATGAGGGGCTGGGTGAACGAGGGGTCGTCGCCCTCGTTGTGGCCGTGGCGGCGGTAGCAGACCATGTCGACCACCACGTCCTTGTGGAAGCGCTGGCGGAAGCCGAACGCCAGCCGGGCCACCCGCAGGCAGGCCTCGGGGTCGTCGCCGTTGACGTGGAAGATCGGCGCCTGGACCATCTTGGCCACGTCGGTGGCGTACACCGACGACCGGGCCTCCTCGGGGGCGGTGGTGAAGCCGAGCTGGTTGTTGACGACGACGTGGATCGTCCCCCCCACCCGGTAGCCCCGCAGGGCCGAGAGGTTGAGGGTCTCGGCCACCACCCCCTGGCCGGCGAAGGCGGCGTCGCCGTGGATCACCAGGGGCAGCACCGCGAACGCTTCCGGATCGCCGATGAGGTCCTGCTTGGCCCGCACCATGCCCTCCACCACCGGGTCGACCGCCTCCAGGTGCGAGGGGTTCGACGCCAGGGCCACGGGCAGGGTCTGCCCCGAGCGGCCGACGAACTTGCCCGCCGCACCCAGGTGGTACTTCACGTCGCCCGAGCCCTGGGTGGTCTCGGGGTCGAGGTTGCCCTCGAACTCCCGGAAGATCTTGCGCAGGGGCTTGCCGATGATGTTGGCCAGCAGGTTGAGCCGGCCCCGGTGGGCCATCCCCAGCACCGCCTCGTGGATGCCGGCCACCGCGGCCTGGTCGAGGATCTCGTCGACGAGGGGGATGAGGCTCTCCGCCCCCTCCAGCCCGAACCGCTTGTGGCCCACGTACTTGGTGTGCAGGAAGCGCTCGAAGGCCTCGGCCGCGTTGAGCCGGCCCAGCAGGTAGAGCTGCTCGGCGGTGTCGAGCCGGGTGGGAACCCCCTCCACCCGCTCCTGGATCCACCGCTTCTGCTCCGGCTCCTGGATGTGCATGTACTCCACGCCGATGCGGCGGCAGTAGGCGTCGCGCAACACGCCCAGCAGGTCGCCCAGGGTCATCAGGTCGTCGCCGGCGACGCCGTCGGTGTAGAACTCGCGGTCGAGGTCCCAGATGGTGAGGCCGTAGGTGGCGGGGTCGAGCTCGGGGTGGGTGCGGGGCTCCTTCCACCGCAGGGGGTCGAGGTCGGCGATGAGGTGGCCCCGAACCCGGTACATGTTGATCAGGGTCTGCACGTGGACCTGCTTGATGCGCTGGGTGGCGTCGTGGTCCTCGGGCGGGTTGCTGTCGGGCCGCCACCGCACCGCCTCGTAGGGGACGCCGAGCGACCGGAACACGTCGCGGTAGAAGCCGTCGGCGCCGCACAGCAGCTCGTGGACCTGGCCCAGGAACATGCCCGACTCGGCCCCCTGGATCACCCGGTGGTCGTAGGTGGACGACAGGCTCACCGTCTTCGACACGCCCATCTCGGCCAGCAGGCGCTTGTCGGCTCCCTCGAACTCCGCCCCGTAGGCGAGGGCGCCGATGCCCACGATCACGCTCTGGCCGGGCATCAGGCGGGGCACGGAGGCGCTGGTGCCGAGCGTGCCCGGGTTGGTGAGGGTCATGGTGACGCCGGCGAAGTCGTCGGGGCCGATGCGGTTGGCCCGGAGGCGGCGGATGATGTCCTCGTAGGCGGCCTGGAAACCGGCGAAGTCGAGGGTGTCGGCGTCCCTGATGCACGGGACGAGCAGGGTACGGCTGCCGTCGGGCTTGGGGACGTCGACCGCCAGGCCGAGGCCGACGTGGTCGTGGGTGACGACGGCGGGCCCGTCGTCGGTGTCGACGTAGGTGTTCTTCATGGCCGGGACCGAGTCGAGGGCGCGGACGACGGCGTAGCCGATGAGGTGGGTGAAGCTGACCTTCGACGACCCGATGCGTCCGAGGTAGCCGTTGATCACCTTGCGGTTGACCTCGAGCAGCTTGGCCGGCACCACCCGGGTGCTGGTGGCGGTGGGGACGGAGAGGCTGGCCTCCATGTTGGCCGCGATGCGGGCCGCCGCACCGCGCAGGCGCCGGACTCCAGGGACCGGTGCCGCCGCCGGCGGCCGGGGCGACGCCACCGGGGCCGGAACGGTCGGGGCCGGGGCGGCGGAGGCGACGGAGGGAGCGGCGGGGGCGGCCACCGGCGCCATGGCGACCGCGCCCGGGACGGACGCGGGATCGATCACGGCCGGAGCCACGGTCGTCGCCGCGGCACCATCGGCCACGCCCGGCGGGGACCCGTTGCGGACGCCGTCGGGCCGGTAGTCGTCGAAGAAGTCCCGCCAGCTGGCGCTTACCGAGGACGGATCGTCGCGGTAGCGGTCGTACATCTCGTCGACCAGACCGGCGTTGGCTCCGAAGCTCCCGGCTGCTGCCGGAGGTGCCACTACGTCGACCCCTCGCTCTCCGGGTGCCGCATCGCGGTTTCGACTTCCACCGGTCCAGTGCCCACAGCCCGATTCTACCGGCGGGTAGCGTCGTGCCCGTGGCTTCGGAACCTCAGAGCGCCGGATATCAGGTCGGCGACGTCATCGACGATCGCTACGAGTTGGTGGTCCCCATCAGCTCCGGCGGCATGGGTGTCGTGTGGCGGGCCCGCGACCTGCTGGAGGAGGCGGAGGTGGCGGTCAAGGAGATCCGCTTCCCCGCCGTCCTCGAGGAGGCGGCCCGCGCCGCCCTCACCGAGAAGCTCCTGGCCGAGGCCCGCATCCTCCAGACGCTCGAGCACCCGGGGTTGGTGCGGGTCGTCGACGTCCTGGAGACCCACGACCCCCCGCTGATCGTCACCGAGCTGGTGGAGGGGCCCACCCTGGGCGGGCTGGTCGCCTCCGACGGGCCGATGTCGCCCGAGCGGGTGGCGGTGGTGGGCATGGCCGCGGTCGAGGCCCTGGCCGCCTGCTCCGCCGCCGGACTGTCGCACCGGTTCGTGCGCCCGGCGCGGATCCTCCTGCCCTACGACGGGCCCGTGCGCCTGGCCGATTTCGGCGTGGCCGCCCTCATCGGCGACCCCGATGTCACCGCCACCGGCTCGGTGGGCGAATCGGCCGGCTACCTGGCCCCCGAACACCGGTCGGTCGCTGCCGGAAGCGTCCCGGCCGACCTGTGGGCCCTCGGCGTCACCCTGTACACCGCGGTCGAGGGCGAGGCCCCCTTCAAGGGCGACTCCACCAAGGCCACCCTGGCCGCCATCGCCAACGAGTCGCCCCGTCCCGTCGAGCGGGCCGGCCGCCTGGCCCCCGTGTTGCAAGCCCTGCTGGCCAAGGCGCCCGAGGAACGTCCCGACCACGCCCGCTTGCGGGAGATGCTGAGCGCGGTGGCGCTGGTGTCGGTCGGCGCGCCGTCGGTGCCCCTCGACCCGGCCGAGGCGCTCGACCGGATGTTCCACCGCGACCCCGACGTGCCCCAGGTCCACCTCGTCCCGCCCGACCTCGGCGAGATCCACGAACCGGAGCCGGTCGAGCTCGACGACGACGGGGAGCCGATCCGCAAGCCCCGCCCGCTGCCCACTCCCCCGCCCAAGCGCGACCTCCGCGCCCACATCTGGACCATCGTCTGCGCGGTGTCGATCGTCGGCATCCTGGGCAGCCTGCTGGCCGCCGGCGGGCACAAGGCGGTCGTCCGCAAGAAGGCCACCGAGCTGGCGGTGCAGTGGAACACCTACAAGGACGAGACCGCCGGCTACTCCATCGACCATCCCGGCGCCTGGACCGTCTCCCACGAAGGCAACCTCACCGACTTCCGTGACGAGAACACGGGCGCCGCCCTCCGGGTCGGCTACCAGCAGCCCCCCCAGAACACACCCCTGGGCCTGTGGTTGCAGCTGGAGGAGGAGTTCAAGGCCGAGCACCCCTCCTACCAGCGGGTGCAGCTGAGCCAGAGCATCCACGACGGCTATCCGGCCGCCGTCTGGGAGTTCACGTGGACCGACAACGACGTCGACCTCCACAACTACGACCTGTCCTTCGTCACCGGCCCCCAGTCCTACGCCCTCAACTTCCAGACCAAGGAAGCCGACTGGCTCGCCCTCCGCCCCACCTTCGACCGCTTCGTCGAAGGCTTCCAAGAGCCCCAGCCCTAACCCAGCCCGGGTCCATCACGACCGAGTCCGGCGGAGTCGGCGCACGTGAGGGAGCGCAGCGAGGCCGGCGCGGCCTGTGCCTCACGCCAGGCAGGTGCGCCGGCCACGCAAGCGGCGAAGCCGCCCCCCAGTGGCTGGCGCCGCACGCGGCCGAAGGCCGCCCCGGGGGGAGGTTCGGAGGGGGGCCCGCCCCCCTCTGAAAGAGTCGTCGGGGCTGGGGTGCACGGCGGACGCACCCCGGGCCCCGACGAGGGTCTGTTATGACGGAATTCGGCCCGCCCGTCAAGGTCCCGGACGCCTGGCCGACCAATTTCCAGTCAACCTCGGGGCTTCGCATGCCGATAGGGCCAATATGACGACGCAGACGACCTTCACCAGCAGGGCCGTGGTCCGAACCGTCGAGGCCGGCAACTCCGCGGTCTGTACCTGGTGCGGTGAGCCGGTGAAGTTCAAGGCCAAGCTCCGCCTCCTGCAAGTGATTGCCAACGTGTACGTCGACGGCGCCTGGAACCGGGTTGAGCATTTCCACCACAACTGTTACGACGACGCCGGTCGGCCCTATGGCAGCGCCGACTGACGTCGACCCGGTTCCAGCTGCCGTCGTCTGAGCGTCGTCAGCGCCGGCGGCCTCGTCAGTTCAGGCGGCCTCGTCAGCTGCGGGCGGCCAGCGCCTCCTGGACGTAGCCCCAGAGCACGTGGGTGGCGGACGCCTGCGTCTCCTGCACCCGGTGCACGCTCTGCGATAGCACGATCACGCAGTGCTGGACGTTGGGGTCGACTCCCATCCGCCCGCCGTCGATGCCGGCGAAGCCGATGGTGAGCAGTCCCCGCTTGCGGGCCTCGGCGAAGGCCACCAGCAGGTTCTCCGAGTTGCCGCTCGTCGAGTACCCGAGGGCCATGTCGCCCGCCCGGGCGTGGGCGATGATCTGCCGGGAGAACACCTTGTCGTAGCCCACGTCGTTGCCCAGGGCGGTGATGACGGCCCGGTCCTCCACCAGCGAACGGGCGGGAAGGGCCTTCCCCGAAGGCGGGCGGGTGTAGAGCTGGGCCACCCCGTCGGCGTCGGTGGCACTGCCACCGTTGCCGAAGGCGAACAGCCGGCCGCCGGCCGCGAACCGCTCGGCCATGAGGCCGGCGATCATCCGCAACTGCTCCTCGACCCGGGCCAGGGTGACCACCTTCAGCTCGGTGCTCACCGCCCACTTCTCCTCCGCCGACTGGGCCAGGTCGACCAGCAGGGAGGTGGCATCGGTCTCGTCGCCCTCGATGAAGGGGTAGAGGAAGTCGGTGGTCTCCTTCATCGGCCAGACCTCATCGGATGGCGAAGCCGGCGTGGACGAGGACGAGGTCGCCCGGCCGGGGCGGGTCGATCAGGGAGACGTCGATGCGCTCCTCGACGCCGAGGGCCTTGACCACCGCCTCATCCCCGTCGACCGAGACCACCTCGGTGAGCCGGCCCTCGTCGGAGCAGGTTATGCACACCTCCTCGGTGCACACCACTTCCTTCGCGTCGCCCTTGAGCAATCCCGGGTGCTCGAACACCACGTGGGTGAGCTCCCACAGCAGGTGATAGATGCGCACGAAGCACTCCGACGCCTCCAGCGGGTCGTCGGTGTCGAGCCAGATGATGTGGTCGGACGAGCCCGAGCGGGGACGGTCGGGGCCGGCACCGATCCACACCGTCTCCACGCCCCAGGCCTCGCCCCGGCGCATGGCGTCGACGATCTGGGGGTCGTCGCTGTCGGCCAGGGCCACCACGATGTCGCCGGGACGGACGTTGGCCCGCAATGTGGCCACCACATCGGCCCCGATGGGGACGGTGACCGCGGCCAGCGCCCGCTTGCCCACGATCACGGGGTGGACGAACTCCACGGCCACGTGAGAGGCGTGGAAGGGCCAACTCGGCGAGGTGCACCACATGGTGGCCCCGGAGTTGAAGCGGCGGGCCAGGGCGAGCGACGCCCGTCCCATGTCTTCGGCAACAGCGGCGATCTCGGTCATCCGATGGCCCATCCTACGCCCCGCTCCCGGCTATGCCTTGCGGCCCACGACCAGGTGGTGGGGGTGGGGGTAGCCCTTGTGGAGGGGCCGATGGGTGGCCACCAGGCCGTCGTCAGCCATCCACGCCGCCAGCTGGGGCGGCGGGAGGAACACGAAGCCGCCCCCGCCCTCGGTGATGCACAGGACGCGGACGGCGACCGTCTCCTGGACCCGGTTCCACGTCGCCTTCCACCCCGGCGACGGCGCCATCTCCTTCACCACCAGCACCCCGCCGGGGGCGAGGGCGACCGCGCAGTCCCGGAGGAGCCGGCGCTGGTCGTCCTCGGTGAGCAGGTAGAGGACGTCGACGATGGCGATCGCGTCCCACGGCCCGTCGGGCAGACGGTCGGGGTCGGAGACGGAGAACGTGGCCCCCGACCTGGTGCCCACCCGGCGGGCGGCGTCGATCTTGGGGCCGTCGATGTCGACCCCGTGGACCTCCCGGTCGGGCGACTCCAGGGCCAGGTAGTTGGCCAGCAGGCCGTGGCCGCAGCCGACTTCGAGCACCCGGCCGGAGGTCGGGATGGCGGCCGCCACTGCCCGCAGGGGACAGGTCGCCCACCGCAGGCGCACGTGGGCCGCAACCGAGACGGGTACGGGCGGGTAGAGGCGGAGCACGTCCCGGGCGGGGCTGACGGCGACCGACCTGGCGTTGGCCATGGTGTCGGCAGCCTCAGTCCAGGTGGGCGAGGTCGGCGTACGTGGCCAGGGTGAACCCGTAGTCGACGACGAGGTCACGGGCGCCGGGCGCGGCCAGGGCGGCCAGCTCGTCCTCCCACCGGTAACCCCATTCGTACCGGGCCCGATCGGCGTCGTCACCTTCTCCCGGATGCGCCGTGAGCTCGATCGACTGCCGCGTGCCCGCGGCCAGCCGGGCCAGGACCTTGGGTAGGCGCTCGTCGTCGAGACGGCCGGCGCACTCGATGCCCACCGCGTCCTCCGGATAACGGAGGCCGGCGGCCGCCGCCCGGCGGGCCAGGCGGCGGCCGAGGACGGTGACGCCGATGCCGGCGGGCGTCACCGACCGGAACCGGGGCACCCGCACCGCCGGGATCCGGTAGTGGCGGGCCAGCTCCAGGACCACACCGCACACGAGGGGCCAAAGGTGGATGTGCTGGTGGGCGTCGAGGTGGGTGATGGGGACGCCGAGCTCCTGCACCATCTCCAGCTGGGCGGTGAACTCCCGCCTCAGGTCCTCGGGGTCGACCCGACCGGCAACGGCCCGGACGATGAAGCCCTTGTAACCGGGGCTCAGGTGACCACTGGAGTCGAGGAGCGTGGGGATCTCGGCCGCGGTGAGCAGGGGCGGGTCCTCCCCTACCGCGGCCAGGTGCACGCCGACGCCCAGGGCCGGCTCGTCGGCCAGCCACTTCGCGACCTTGGGGTAGGCGGGGCCGATGGCGAGGGCCGACGTGCTGGTGACGATCCCCGTGCGGTGGGCGGCGAGGATGCCCCGGGAGATGCCCTCGGTGAGCCCGAAGTCGTCGGCGTTGACGATGAGGAGCCGGTTCACGAGAGGTAGTACCCCCGGGAGAAGGCGGCGGTGAGGGCGACGAGTCCCACGGCGCTGGCCGCGGTGGCGGCCTTGCGGATGGCGGGGCGGTCGGCGACCAGCTCGCCCGCCACCGCGAAGCAGGGGAAGGCGGCCAGGAGGTACCGGCTCATCCCGAAGAAGTTCTTGGTCGACAGGGCTGAGAGTCCGATCAGGAGGAGGACGTAGATCCCGTAGCCCTTCCCAAATCGGCGAAAGATGCGGGGCGTGAGCGCGAGCCCGGCGAAGGTGAGAATCGGGTGGGCGACGAACGTCAGCCACGAGAGCGGGCTGCTGAAGTTGGTCACGTCCTCGAAGAACTGGATCTTCAGCCACGTGCGCAACCCCGCCTGCTGGTCCCACGCCTCCTGCCCGGTGAGGAACGCCAACGGATCGCCGAACCGCGACCACAGGTAGATCGAGAACGCCGCCAGCCCGCCGGCCGACAGGAGCACGCCCGCCCCCCGCCACCGGCGGTCGGCCGCAGTCGAGGTCGAGGTCGCGGTCGCCGCCGCGTCGGTCGACGACGTCCCGGTGGCAGGTGTGGCCGCAATCGCGTCGGTGGCCGGAGTCGTCCCGGCCGCACCGTTCACCGCCGCCCCATCCCGCCGCCGCTCCCACGCCCGCACCGCCAGCCCGATCACCAGCACCGCCCCCATCGGCCGGCAGGCAGTGGCCACCGCCCCCACCAGCCCCGCCAGCGACGGGTGGTCCTTCTCGAGGAGGACGAAGGCGCCGATGACCGCCAGGATGAACACCGCGTCGGCGTAGACGGCCCCGAACATGAAGAAGGCGTACGGGTAGAGGATGAAGAGCAGCAATCCCGACTTGGCCGCCCCCGGGCTCAGCCGCTCACGGACCCAGGTGAAGAAGAGCGCCGCCGCCCCGATGCCCGCCGCCGCCGTCACGAGGATCCCGGACAGGTACGTGCTCCCGACGACGCCACCGGTGAGCCGCATCAGCAGCGGATAGGCAGGAAAGAACACGACCGTCGACTGCTGCCCCTCGACGTACGAGTACCCGTCGCGGGCGATCCGGTAGTACCACCCCGAGTCCCACTGCGCCCACCCCTCCACCCACTGGTACCCGGTGAACGGCGGTGCCACATGCGGCTGCCCCGACCACGGGAGCAGGGCGACGGCCAGCCCCGACACGACAAAGAGAACGGCCACCACGCCAGCGGCAAGAAGTGCAGCCCGCCACGCCGAGGTCTCGATCGGCCGGGCCGGAAGGGCTCTGGTGGACTGCATCGGCTCCTGGTGATCCCCCGGCGGCCAGTCCCCCGGAAAGTAGCACGGGGTACTCCAGGCTCTGCACGAACGTCTGCCCTGCCAGAGTCGCTCACGCGCACAGCGATGGGGGCGGGTACCGGTCGCACGAGGGCGAGTCGTAGAGCCTGACCCTCACGACCGCTGGAAAAGCTGATTCTCCTCCGCCAGCAGGCGA
>CAWIIV010000020.1:0-184991 GCA_963836205.1 uncultured Acidimicrobiia bacterium
GCGGATGCCAGCAAGCCGCCGACGGCCGCGCCCAGCGGTTGGCCACCCCAGGCGATCATGCGCCCCACGACGTTGACTCGGCCCTGGAGGGCGTCCGGTGTCACCTGCTGGCGGTAGGCGATGCCGTTGATGATGGCCAGCTGGCAGGCGCCCAGAAAGCCGAGGTAGGCGACCACGGCCAGCTCGAATCGGGAGATCCCCGCCAAGGCCACCATGCAGGCCCACGCCCCACCCAGGCAGGCCAGGCTGATCCGGGAAACCGGCACCCGCGCGCCGGAGCCGGGGGAAGCCGGCACTGGCCAGGAGGGCGCCCGCGACCCGGCGCTGAAGAGCAGGCCGATGCGCCAGTCGTCCTTCCCCAGGCCCAAGTCCTCGACGCCGTACACGACGAGAAGTCCGAGGGTGGCGCCCAGGCTCGTGCTGAGGCCGGTGCCGAGCAGGGTCAGGGCCCGGACCAGCCGATGCTCCCAGAGCCAGCGCAGCCCTTCGCCGATCTCGGCCCGGATGGGTCGGCGGGCGGGCCGGGGCGATGGGCCGTGGAAGGGGCGGCGCACGCCGAGCAGCGGCCCGCGCCGGAGACGACGTAGCTGGCGGCGTCGACGGTCATGGCCGTGGCCGGCCCGATGGCGGTCGCCAGCACGCCGCCGATCGTGGGCCCGACGATGTAGGCGACGCCCTCGGCGGACTGGAGGGCGCTGGTGGCGGCCACCAGCCGGTCTCGACCGACGAGGGCGGGTAGGGCGCCGAAATTGGCCGCGTCGAACCACACGAAGCTGGTGGCGGTGCCCAGGGCCACCAGGTAGATGTGGGGAAGGGTCAGGGCGTCGAAGGCGGCCGCCGCCGGCACGCTGGCGACCAGGGCGGCGCTGGCCAGCTCGCAGCCCACCATGAGGCGGCGGCGGTCCGAACGGTCGGCCACCGCCCCCGCCACCAGGCCGAGGAGCAGGTAGGGCAGGGCGGCGAAGGCGACGACGAGGGACGTCTGGGCGGGCGAACCTGTCCTCTCGAAGACGAGGATGGGCAGGAGGACCGAGCTCACCGTCGTCCCGGTGACGGTGACCGTGTGGGCCAGCCAGAACCGGACGAACGGCCCGTCCCCCCGCAGATCGGGGATCTGGACATGGCGCCGGATTGGCGCGCTCTCACCTTCTGGGCTCTCTTGCATGCTGGTAGCAGGAACTCTAACGTTCGGCCCTGATCGTCCCGGGGGGCGACAGAACACGAGGGGATGACTCAATGGCAGGTCGATACAAGGCCGCCGCCGCGCTGGCGGTGGGCGCACTGCTGCTCGCCGGCTGCGGCAGCTCCGACGACGAGACGACCTCCGGGTCGGACACCACCACCACCGGGGCCACGACGACAGCGGCCCTGGCCGGCTTCCCGCTCACCATCACCAACTGCGGCCAGACCCAGACGTTCCAGAAGCCGCCATCACGCGTCGCATCTATGGACTCGCTCTCCACCGAGATCATGCTCCATCTCGGGCTGGGGAAGGCCGTGGTCGGTCACTCCCACCCGATACCGAAGCCGTTCGACGGCGGTGCCGGGATCCCCAGCGTCGCCACCGCCTACACGGCGCTGCCCGTGATCTCCGAGGAGTACCCCTCGCTCGAGATCCTGCTCAACGCCAGCCCCGACCTGGTCACCGGCAACTCCGACTCCTACACCTTCGGGCCCACAACCGCCGGCGGCACCGGCTTCGTGCGCACCGAGCTGGCGCCCCAGGGCATCGCCGGCTACACGTTCCTGTGCAAGGGGGAGAAGGCGACCAACGACCTGCTGTTCTCCCGCTACGAGGAGTTCGGCAAGCTGTTCGGGAAGGGGGCCGAGGCCAAGGCCCTGCTCGACAAGGTGCGCACCTCGCAGGCCGCGACCCAGGCGGTGCTGGTCGGGGCGGCGCCGGTGCGCACGTTCTTCTACGAGCAGGGCGCCGGACCCCTCGGCACCTACGGTGGCGGAGGGCAGTTCGACAGCGGCCTCCAGCAGGCGGGTGGAAAGGGGATCTTCGACGACGTGCCGTCGTTCCCGACGCCCCAGGTCAGCGCCGAGCAGGTCATCGAGCGCAACCCCGACGCCATCCTCATCGTGGATGCCGGCATCTTCGACTCGAGCGGCCTGAGCGCGGACGCCAAGAAGCAGTTCCTGGTCGACACCCTCGGGACGTCGGTGAACGCGGTGCGTGACGACCGCTTCTGCTACACGGACTTCGACGGCTTCAGCACGCTCCCCCGGACCGCATCCACGGTCGCCGCGGTCGCCGCCTGCCTGCACCCCGAGCTGAAGTTCAACTAGCCGTGGCCGTCGAGTCGGAGGTGGCCGGCTCCGACATCGCCACCGCCCCTCCCACCCCCGCCCCTGCTCGCACCCGCACCCGGGCCCAGAGGGACCGGCGCCGGTTCCGGGTCGTCCTCGGCGCGATGACGGGCGGGTTGCTGCTCACCGTCACCGCCGGTGTCAGCATCGGCGCGGTCTCGATCGCGCCCCGCCACGTCTGGGGCATCGTGGCCCACCACGTCCTCCCCCAGGTCTTCTCCGAGGGGGACTGGACCCCCGCCCACGAGCAGATCGTGTGGACCCTGCGTCTTCCCCGGGTGCTGCTGGGGGCGCTGGTGGGTGGGGGCCTGGCCGTGGTGGGCACGGCCCTGCAGGCCCTGGTGCGCAATCCGCTGGCCGACCCCTACGTGTTCGGCATCACGTCCGGGGCCTCGGTGGGGGCCACCTGCGTGCTCGTGTTCGGGATCGGCACCTTCGGCCAGTTCACGACGTCGGTGGCCGCGTTCCTCGGCGCGGTGGTGGCCTTCTCGCTGGTCCTCATCCTCGCCCGCCTGGGGGGCGGGCTGTCGCCGGCCCGGCTCATCCTGGCCGGCGTCTCGGTGGCCTACACGATGTCGGCCCTCACCAGCTTCCTCGTCTTCCTCGCTCGGGACGCCAGCGACAACGGTGTGGCCCAGGCGGTGCTCTTCTGGCTTCTCGGCAGCCTGGGGGCGGCCCGCTGGAACCAGCTGGCCATCCCCGCGGTCGCGGTCCTCGCGGGGACCGCTCTCCTGATGCTCCAGGCCCGCTCGCTCAACGCTCTCCTCGTGGGCGACGAGACCGCGGCCACCCTCGGCATCGACCTGCGCAAGTTCCGCAAGCAGCTGTTCGTGCTCTCCGCCCTGCTCATCGGCGTGGTCGTGTCGGTCGCCGGCGGGATCGGCTTCATCGGCCTCATGGTGCCCCACACCGTGCGCATGCTGGTCGGGTCCGACCACCGCCGGGTGTTGCCGGTGGCCATGCTGCTCGGGGCCGGCTTCATGATCTGGGCCGACGTCCTGGCCCGGACGGTGGTCAGCCCGCTGGAGCTGCCCATCGGCATCGTCACCGCCCTGTTCGGGACGCCCTTCTTCGTCCTCATCATGCGCCAGCGGGGCCGGGCGGCCAGGTACAGCCGGTGAAACTGGAGGCGGCGGGGGTCACCGTGGTGCTCGACGGGCACACGATCGTGTCGTCGGCCACCCTCGAGGTGGGCGAGGGCGAGGTCGTCGGGCTGGTGGGACCCAACGGGAGCGGGAAGTCGACGCTGCTGCGCTGCGTCTACCGAGTACTGCGGCCCCACGCCGGCCTGGTGAGCATCGACGGTGACGACGTGTGGGGGCTGGCCCCGCGCGCCGCCGCCCGGCGGACCGCGGTCGTCGTCCAGGAGCCACCCAGCGACTTCGACTTCGCCGTCCGGGACATGGTGATGATGGGCCGGTCGCCCCACCTCGGGATGCTGGAGCGGGGCACGGAGACCGACGACCGCATCGTGGACGAAGCCCTCGACCGGGTGGGGGCGTCCGCCTTCGCCGACCGGGGCTTCCTCACCCTCTCCGGTGGCGAGAAGCAGCGGGTGCTGCTGGCCCGCGCCCTGGCCCAGCAGTCACGACTGCTGGTGCTGGACGAGCCCACCAACCACCTCGACATCCTTCACCAGCTGGAGGTCCTCGAACTGGTGCGGGGCCTGGGCGTCGCCACCCTGGCCGCCCTCCACGACCTCAACCTGGCGGCCTGCTACTGCGACCGGGTCTACGTCCTGGCCGGAGGGGGGGTTGTGGCATCGGGTCCGCCGGAGGAGGTGCTGACGCCCGAGCTCGTCCGGGCCGTCTTCGGTGTGGGTGCAGTCCGGTCCGTCCACCCGGTGACGGGCAAGGCCCAACTCGCCTTCTACTCCCCGTCGCGGGCTACGGCGACGGGAACAGACGCTGCATCCAGAGGGAGCTGATGTACTCGCCGTGCTTGGTCGCGTACTCCTCGAAGATCCCCACCTCGGTGAAGCCGAACTTGCGGTGGAGGGCGACCGAAGCGTCGTTGGGGAGAGCGATGCCGGCCAAGGCGGTGTGGACCGGCTCACCCGCCAGGCGGTCGAACAGGGCCCGGTACAGGCGGGTGCCGATGCCCCGGCCCCGCCAGTCGTGGTGGAGTGAGATGCCGACCTCGACCGTCTCGACGAACGCCTCGAGTTCGCGGTAGCGGCCGCTGGACGCGTGACCGATCGTCAGCCCGTCGTGGCGGGCGACGAGGAGGCGGTGGGGGCCGGACGTCGAGAACCCTCCGAACCAGGCGAGCCGGTCCTCGACGGAGACGGGACGGTTGTGGAAGCTCGCGTTCGACGTGGCCACGGAGTGGTTGGCGATGGCGACGAGCGCGGGGAGGTCGTCGATCGTCCCCTCGTCGATGGTGATCAGGCTTCCTCCTCCGCGTCGAGCGACCCCAAGTCGGCCCGCCGCGCAGCACCGTCATCCAGTCGGTCCGACCCAAATCTAGAGCGAGCAGGTCGCGTCAGCCACAGCATCTGTGGAGCTGATGCAGGCAAGGGTTATAGCGATCGATCGCTATAACGGAGTTAGGATGTTCCCATGCCTACTCTTGCTTCCACCGACCCGCGTCTGGCCGAGATCCTCGACATGCTGCGGGAGCGCGGCGGTCGCATCACCACGCCCCGCAGGGCGATCATCAGTGCCCTGCTGAAGTCCGGCGGCCACATCACGGCCGACGAGCTGACCAGCCAGATCCAGGCCGACTACCCCGACGTCCACCTGTCCACGATCTACCGCTGCCTGGAGACCCTCGAGGAGCTGGCGGTCGTCGACCACATCCACCTTGGGCACGGTCGGGCCATCTACCACCTCGCCGACGAGGCCCACCAACACCTGATGTGCGAGGTCTGCGGCGCCGTCATCGAGGTCCCCGACGCTCTGTTCGCCAGCCTGGGCAAGCGGCTGCAGGCCGACTACGGCTTCGCCATCCGGCCCCGGCACTTCGCCCTCCTCGGCCGCTGCGCCGACTGCCAGGCATCCTGACCCCTCGCTCCGACACGCCCCGGGTCAGCCGACCCGGGACCGCCTTGCTATTGCAACCTGTTCGGGTAACAGTGGCAGTGTGCGACGGGTCACGGTAGAGGTCAGCGAGCGCCTGGAGGACGTCCTCGGGTTGTTGCGGACCAACGGCGGACGGGCGACCACTCCCCGGCGGGCCATCATCGACGCCCTGCTCCACTCCGACGGCCACGTGACCGCCGATTCGCTCACGGCCGAGATCCAGGTCGACTTCCCCGACGTGCACCTGTCCACCATCTACCGGTGCCTGTCGACGTTGCAGCAGCTGGGCGTGGTCGAGCAGATCCACATCGGCCATGGCCGCGCCGTCTACCACCTCACCGACGAGCCCCATCAGCACCTCCTGTGCGAGGGCTGCGCCCGCGTCATCGAGGTGCCGGACGAGGTGTTCGCCGACCTCATCGACGAGGTCGGGACGGACTACCGGTTCGCCCTCCGGCTCCGGTGCTTCGCCCTCATCGGGCGCTGCGCGGGTTGCTCCGGCGACTGACCGCTCCGCCCTGGCGACGGCCGCTGGCCGACCCCCGGGGCCCGCCCGCGGCCGTCACTCAGGTCGACCGGCTGGTTCCCGGAGCCGGAGGTCCGCCGGGGGCGCCCATCGTTCCGCCGCTCGATGGCGCGCTCGCCAGCTCGAGCCGTCCGCCGCCCCCTCCGGGCCGTGGTGACGGCCGGCGGAGGGCCGCCGTCCGGCTGCCCAACCGGGACCGATGCCGGCCCTCGCCGCCACGAGCGCCTCGACCTCGGTCGCGTCGAACACGCTGGTCCGGCCCGAGGACGCCTGGTGGCTGCGGAGGAGGTCGTGGCTCACATAGCTGTACAGCGTCGGAAGGCGGACCCCGAGCCGGGATGCGGCATCGGGGGCGCTGAGCCAACCCGGTCCCGGTGTCCGGCCGTCGGAGGGCGACGCGGGTAGGGCGGCGGCCGGCCCGGGGCGGAGCCGTTCGTCCGCGGTCGACCGACCAACTGTGTCGGTGGCCGATGACGGTCGAGCGGGCACAGGGAGAACCTAGCTATTCTGCGACCAGCTCGCAACAGATTTCTTGCGACGGACTTGCGCTTAGCGAATCTCGCGGCGTCGTTGGACGTGCGGTCGCCACCCGGCATCTGGTTGACTACTGCGACCAGGTCTGATCAAAAGGGTGAGGTCCGGACAGCGATGAGACGAGATGTGCGTGCGGGGATCGCTGGGCTCTTCCTGCTGAGCCTGGTGTTGGCCGCCTGCGGCGATGATGGCGAGGACGCGGGCACCACGGCGACGACGGCCGCGGTTCTGGGAGGGGCGGGCCGCACCGCGTACCCGCTCACCATCACCAACTGCGGTTCGACGGAGACGTTCGCCCAAGCCCCCCGGACGGTGCTGACCGAGGGCGCGCCGCCGATGACCGCGCTGCTCGTCCAGCTCGGGCTGAAGGACCGCATCGTGAAGACGACCGTCTTCTCCACCCGCAGTGACATCCCCGGCATGACCGCCGAGCTCGAGTCGCTTCCCCGGGTCGTGGTCGAGAACCTGGGCCTCTCCCGGGAGGAGGCGATCGCCCTCAAGCCCGACCTGATCGTCGGCGGGCAGGAGAGCTACTTCCAGGCGAAGCGGGGTTTCGCCCTGCGGTCCGAGCTCCACGCGGCGGGTATCCAGGCCTACGCCCCCGCCTACTTCTGCGCCAACAACGTCGACAACCCGACGCCCGAGGCGGTGGCGGCCCGCAAGAACGCAGGGATCGAGGAGCACCTCCAGACCATC
Organism: uncultured Acidimicrobiia bacterium; assembly: GCA_963836205.1. Classification (GTDB taxonomy): domain Bacteria; phylum Actinomycetota; class Acidimicrobiia; order Acidimicrobiales; family AC-14; genus JAXDMK01. The sequence continues at coordinate 7,093 of CAWIIV010000020.1, forward strand.
ATCGAGCTGGGCCGCATCTTCGACGTCAACGACCGGGCCGCCAACCTCGTGGCCGAGATCCGCCAGACGATCGCCGACACCGAGGCCAAGGTCGGGAGCCTCCCGCCCAAGCGGGTGACGTTCACCGACCCGTCCATCGCCGACGAGACCAAGAGCGGGGGGGCGTTCTACGTGTACGGCGGCAAGGTGGTCGACGAGCTGCTGGCCGCCACCGGCGGCACCAACGTGTGGTCCGACCAGGAGGGCTTCGCCACGATAACCAAGGAGGCGGCCACCGTGCGCCCGGCGGACGTCGTGATCTTTGGCCTCTACGAGGGCTCGCCGAACCCCCAGCAGGTGACGGCCTATGTCCAGGCCACCTATCCCTCCTGGCCCGCGGCCGCCAGCGGCTCGGTCGTGCAGGTCGACAGCACGGTGAACCTGCAGATCACCCATCCGGTCAACTTCACCCTCCTGGCCCAGGCCCTCCACCCGGAGGCGTTCTCGTAAGCTCTCAGCTCCTAGGTGGAGTCAGGTGCTAGCACGTAACCGTTGCGAGATGGCCGGAACAGACGGTTCGGGAGGTAGGCAGCCAGGATGGGGATGCGGTCGCGGCGGGTGCGGGCTGGTGTGGCGGGAGCGTGCGCCCTGGGTCTGGTGCTCGGCGCTTGCGGCGAGGACGGCGGTGACGGCGAGGCGACGGCCACGACGACGGCGGGGGCTGCGACGACCGGTTTCACCGGCCCTACGACCTACCCGCTCACCATCGACAACTGCGAGTCGAAGGAGACCTTTACCCGGGCGCCGCGGACGGTGCTCACCGAGGGGGCTCCGCAGAACACGGCCCTGTTGATCGAGCTCGGGCTGAAGGACCGGATCGTGAAGACGACGATCTACTCCACCCGCAGTGACATCCCGGGCATGCCCGCCCAGCTCAAGACGCTGAACCGGGTCACGGTCGAGGGCAACGGCCTGCCCCGTGAGGAGATGATCGCCCTCGAGCCCGACCTGGTCGTGGCCGGGTTCGACTCCTACTTCCAGTCCACGGAGGGCTTCGCCACCCGGGACGAGCTCCACGCCGCCGGCATCAACGCCTATGCCCCCGCCTATTTCTGCGCCGAGTTCAAGGAGAACCCGTCGGCCGCCGAGGTGGTGGCGCGCAAGAACGCGGGGATCGATGCGCACCTGCAGACGATCATCGAGCTGGGCCAGATCTTCGACGTGAACGACCGGGCCGCGGCCCTCGTGGCCGAGATCCGCCAGACCATCGCCGACACCCGGGCCAAGGTGGCCGGCCTCCCCCTCAAGCGGATGACAATCACCGATCCGTCGATCGCCGACGAGACGATGAGCGGGGGCGTGATCTACGTCTACGGCGGCAAGATCCTCGACGAGCTCCTGGCCGTCGCCGGTGGGACCAACGTCTGGGCCGACGGGGACGACTTCCAGTCGGTGTCGAAGGAGGACGCCACCGCCCGGCCCGCCGATGTCGTCGTCTACGGCGAGTACGACGGGGCGCCGCCGCCGGAACAGGTACTGGCCTTCGTGAAGGCGACCTTCCCTTCGTGGCCGGCGGCGCAGACGGGTTCGGTCGTGCAGATCGACGACACCGTCACCCTCCAGGTCACCCACCCGGGGCTGACCACGCTGATGGCCAAGGCCCTGCACCCGGAGGCGTTCTCGTAACCGGCACGGCCCTGCGCCCGAAGCCGGTGGACGACCTCTCTGGGTCCCCACCCAGTCCCCACCGGATCCACGGGATCTGGTACGTGGCGACCCTGTGCGGCCTGGGGGCGAGCGCGGTCCTGGCCGTCATGCTCGCCATCGGCATCGGGACGGTTCACTTCTCCCTGGGCACGGTCGCCGGGGTCGTCGTCGACCGCCTGCTCGGACGCCCGCCCCGGCCCGGGGTGGCCGACCAGATCGTGTGGCAGTTCCGCACCCCCCGGGCGTTGCTGGCGGCCCTGGCCGGGGCGGGTCTGGCCGTCAGCGGCACCATGCTCCAGGCGGTGGTGCGCAACCCGCTGGCCGATCCCTACGTGCTCGGGCTGAGCCAGGGAGCGGGGCTCGGGGCCACCGCCGTCATCGTCCTCGGGCCGGCGGCGCTGGGCGGGCTGGGAGTGAGCGCGGCGGCCTTCCTCGGCGCCATGGCCAGCCTGCTGGCGGTCGTGGTCCTCGGCCAGCGGGCGGGCGCCTTCGTGCCCACCCGGCTGGTGTTGGCGGGCGTGGCCGTGGGCTACCTCCTGTCCGCCGCCACCAGCTACCTGCAGTACCAGGCCGACCCCGAGCAACTGCGGTCGGTGGTGTTCTGGCTGCTGGGCAGCGTCGCCGGGGCCCACTGGCACGACCTGTGGCTGCCTGCCGTCTGCGTGGTGGTGGTCACCGTGTGGGCGATGGCCCAGGGGCGCAAGCTCAACGCCCTCCTGCTGGGCGAGGAAGCGGCCATCGCCGTCGGCGTGAACATCCACCGGCTCCGCCTGGAGATCCTCGTCGCCAGCGCCCTGCTCACGGGGGCGATCGTCGCCGTCGCCGGCGGCGTCGGCTTCGTCGGCCTGATCGTCCCCCACGTCGTGCGGATGTTCGTCGGCCCCGACCACCGCAAGGTCCTGCCGGTGGCGGCCCTGCTGGCGGCCACCTTCCTGGTGATCGTCGACCTGATGGCCCGCACCGTCGCCCCGCCCGGCGACCTCCCCCTGAGCGTGCTCACCGCCGCCGTGGGAGCACCGTTCTTCATCTGGCTGTTGCGCCGGCCGGAACGGCTGGCGAGGACGGCGACATGACACTGCGGGTGCGGGGGGTCGAGGTCGAGCTGGGCGGGATCAAGGTCGTGGCCGGGATCGACCTCGACGTCGCCGCCGGGCAGTTGGCGGCCGTGGTCGGTCCCAACGGCAGCGGGAAGACGACCCTGCTGCGGTCGGTGTACCGGTCGCTGCGGCCCCTGGCCGGCTCCGTCCGCCTCTCCGGGCCGGAGGGCGACGTCGACGTGTGGGCCCTCCCCCACCGTGAGGTCGCCCGCCGGATGGCGGTGCTCAACCAGGAGCGGGCCGACGATTTCGAGCTGTCGGTGACCGAGGTGGTGCTCACCGGGCGGACCCCCCACAAGCACCTGCTCGAGCGCGACTCGTCGGCCGACCACCGCCTGGTGGCCCGGCTTCTCGACCAGGTGGGGGTGGGGTGGGCCCGAGGCCGGTTCTTCTCGTCGCTGTCGGGCGGTGAGAAGCAGCGGGTGCTGCTGGCCAAGGCGCTAGCCCAGCAGACAGGCCTGCTCCTGCTCGACGAACCCACCAACCACCTCGACGTGGCCGCCCAGTGCGCCCTCCTCGACCTGCTGCGCGCTCTGGTCGAGGACGAGGGGCTGACCGTCGTGGCCGTCCTCCACGACCTCAACCTGGCCGCCGCCTACGCCGACCACATGGTCGTCCTCGACCACGGGCGGGTGGCGGCCGCCGGTCCGCCGGCGACGGTGCTCACCGAGGAGATGGTCATGGCCGTCTTCGGCGTCCGGGCTCACTGCGGCATCCACCCCGAGACCGGGACCCTCCACGTCGCCGTTCACATGGGCCGGACCGCGCCCCGGCCCGTCGGCCTGCCCCGGGGAGGTCAGTGATGGCGGTCGACTTCCACGCCGAGGAGATGCGGGCCACGTGGGACTACTGGTCCGAGGCCTACGATCGGGGCGAGGGGATCGGCTTCGCCACGCCGGGGATGGAGGCGGCCTGGCTGTCCGACATGGCCCGGCTGTTCGGCCACCCGGCGGCGGACCCGACCGCGGGACGGCTGCGCATCCTCGACCTGGCGTGCGGGACGGGCCAGCTCACCCTCACCCTGGCCCGGCTCGGCCACCACGTTCAGGCCCTCGACCTGTCCCTCGCGATGCTGCGGGCGGCGGAGGCCAAGGCGGGCGCCCTCGGCCTGCCGGTCAGCTTCCATCGGGGCGAGGCCCACGCCCTGCCGTTCGCCGACGGCTCGTTCGACGTCGTGGTCAGCAAGATGCTGCTGTGGACCCTTTACGACCCGGAGTCGGCAGTCGTCGAGTGGCGCCGGGTGACCGCCCCCGGCGGTCGGGTCATGGGCATCGACGCCCTGTGGTTCGGTCGCCAGACGGTCGCCGAGCACGTGGCCTGGCCGGCCTACCGGTGCTGGGTCGCCCTGGCCCAGGCCCGGGACCGCCTGCGCCTTCGCCTGCGACGGGGCGCCTTTCCGGGCCCGCCTCCCCCGCCTCGCCCCTCGTCGGAGCAGCCGCCCGGCCGCCGCTGGACCAGCACCGATCCCATCGTCGGGATCTTCACCGCCTCAGGCGACGAGCGCCCGAGTCTCGACTGGCTGACCTCCGTCAACCAGCGCATCCGATTCGAGGAAGGCCCGGTTCGGCGCCAGGTCCGCCGGACCAAGCCGTTCTTCGTGGTGACTGCCGTGCGGCCCGGATCAGCCGAGCCAGGTGGCCGGGACGACGTCCGGTCTCGCCTCGTCGGCTGACACGTTCGACGCCGGCCCCGACGCCTGGGCGAGGAGCCAGCGGCACCACTCGTCAACGCCCTCGCCGGTACGGGCGCTGGCCCTGATCACACGGGCCGTGGGGTTCACGTGGTGGAGGTTGTCGAGGAACGCGGCCATGTCGAAGTCGAGGTGGGGAAGGAGGTCGACCTTGTTGACCACCACCACGTCGGCCGCCCGGAACATCACCGGGTACTTGAGCGGCTTCTCCTCCCCCTCGGTGACGGCGTAGACCATCGCCACCGCATGTTCGCCGACCTTGAACTCGGCCGGGCACACCAGGTTGCCGACGTTCTCGATCACGAGCAGCTCCACGTCGTCGAGGTGCAGGCGGCGCAGACCGGCCTGCACCATGACTGCGTCGAGATGGCACTCGCCGCCGAAGCCCTGGCTCGTGTTGACCAGGGCGATCTCGGCACCGTAGCCCTCGAGCTGGTCGGCGTCGATGCTGGTGGCGATGTCGCCCTCGAGGATGCCGAGCCGGAGTTTGCCTCCGATCGACTCGAGCGTCTTCCTGAGCAACGTCGTCTTGCCGGCGCCCGGCGACGACATCAGGTTGACCGCCCTGACCCCCGCCGCCGCCAGGGCGCGGCCGTTCTCACCGGCCACTCGGTCGTTCTCGGCCAGGATGTCTTCGAGCACCGCGACCCGTGAGCGGCCCGTGGCCACGTATTCGCTGTGGTCGCCCACATCGCGATGGCTGTGGTCGTGCCCTCCGCCATCGTGCCCGTGGTCGTGCCCGTGTTCGGCGGGACCGTGGTTGTGTGTCGTACCTTCGGAATGCGGGTGGAACCGGCCCATGGCTGACCTCCGGCGGAGACTGCCGACCCGACAGGGTCGACCTGGGGTGGACAAATGCAACCTACTAGTAGCAGGAGTGGCCTCGCTTATAGGAGCGCCGACGTGGCGGTAAGCGCCGTGATCTTGTCCCGCCATCCCGGCAGGGTTGTTGACCGCCTGGGCCGGATGTTGCGGACCCTCGTTTTAGGCCGCAGCTAGGCCGCGGCAGCCCATGAAACAGCGTGATCCGCCGTGATCGGCCGGGACCGAAAACAGCAGGTCACGGGGCATATTCCCCCATCGTCGCAGGTCAGCGAAGTGGCCGGAGAAGATTAGGAAACTGTTGCTCTATCCCCTGAGCTACGAGGGCTGGAAACAAGAACCCGGGTCAGAGGCGATGCGGACGGCCCCGACTTCAGACTCCCCTGCGGTCTGGGGCGCTCGGGCCGCGAGAGGCTCGGCGGGGCCACGCTAGCGGTCGAAGCCTGACCCAGCAGGGTGGTTTCGCAGCACGACAGCGCGATGCCTTGACAGCCCCCTTCCGCGAGAGCGTCGGTCAGGTGCCGACGTAGGCCGCGAGGTGCTCGCCGGTGAGGGTGGAGCGGGCGGCCACGAGGTCGGCGGGTGTGCCCTCGAAGACGATCCGGCCGCCGTCGTGGCCGGCGCCGGGGCCGAGGTCGATGACCCAGTCGGCGTGGGCCATGACCGCCTGGTGGTGCGTGATGACGATGACCGACTTGCCGGAGTCGGCGAGCCGGTCGAGCACGCCGAGCAGCTGCTCGACATCGGCGAGGTGCAGGCCCGTGGTCGGCTCGTCGAGGACGTAGACGTCGCCCTTCTCGGCCATGTGGGTGGCCAGCTTGAGCCGCTGCCGCTCGCCGCCGGACAACGTGGTGAGCGGTTGGCCGAGGCTGATGTAGCCGAGCCCGACGTCGGCCAGCCGGTCGAGGATGGCGTGGGCGGCCGGCGTGTGCGCCTCGCCGGCGCCGAAGAACTCCTTGGCATCGGTCACCGACATCGCCAGCACCTCGCTGATGTTGCGGCCGCCGAGGCGGTAGTCGAGCACCGACGCCTCGAACCGCTTCCCCTCGCACACCTCGCAGGTGGTGGCGACGGTGGCCATCATCCCGAGGTCGGTGTAGATGACGCCGGCACCGTTGCAGTTGGGGCAGGCGCCCTCGGAGTTGGAGCTGAACAGCGCCGGCTTCACGCCGTTGGCCTTGGCGAACGCCTTGCGGATCGGGTCGAGCAGTCCGGTATACGTCGCCGGGTTGCTCCGTCGGGAGCCGCGGATCGCGCTCTGGTCGATCGACACCACACCCGCGCCCGCCGGCCCAGACCGATGTGGCATCGACCCGTGCACGAGCGAGCTCTTGCCGGAGCCGGCGACGCCGGTGACCACGCAGAGCACCCCGAGCGGGATGTCGACGTCGACGTCCTGCAGGTTGTGGGTGGTCGCGCCGCGGATCTCCAGCGTGCCGGTGGGTGTGCGGACGGTGTCCTTGAGCGCGTGCCGGTCGTCGAGGTGGCGGCCGGTGATGGTGCCGCTGGCCCGCAGGCCCTCGACGGTGCCCTCGTAGCAGATGGTGCCGCCCTCGGTGCCGGCGCCGGGGCCGAGGTCGACGACGTGGTCGGCGATGGCGATCGCCTCCGGCTTGTGCTCGACGACGAGCACCGTGTTGCCCTTGTCGCGCAGCTGCAGCAACAGCTCGTTCATCCGCTGGATGTCGTGGGGGTGCAGGCCGATGGTGGGCTCGTCGAAGACGTAGGTGACGTCGGTGAGCGAGGAGCCGAGGTGCCGGATCATCTTGGTGCGCTGCGCCTCGCCGCCCGACAGCGTGCCCGACGACCGGTCGAGCGAGAGGTAGCCCAGCCCGATCTCCACGAACGAGTCGAGGGTGTGCAGCAGCGCCGCGAGCAACGGCGCCACCGACGGCTCGTCGAGGCCACGGACCCAATCGGCGAGGTCACTGATCTGCATCGCGCAGGCGTCGGCGATGTTCTTGCCCTCGATCTTCGACGACCGGGCCGCCTCCGCGAGCCGGGTGCCATCGCATTCGGGACAGGTGGTGAAGGTGACCGCCCGTTCCACGAACGCCCGGATGTGGGGCTGCATCGCCTCGGGGTCCTTGGCCAGGAACGACTTCTGGATCTTCGGGATCAATCCCTCGTAGGTCAGGTTGACGCCGTCGACCTTCACCTTCACCGGCTCCTTGTAGAGGAAGTCTTTGAGCTCCTTCTTGGTGTAGTCACGTATCGGCTTGTCCGGGTCGACGAAGCCCGACTCGGCATAGACCCGCACCGTCCAGAAGCTGTCCGACTTCCAGCCGGGGATGGTGAACGCGCCCTCGGAAAGCGACTTGGAGTCGTCGTAGAGCTGGGTGAGGTCGATGTCGGAGACCGTGCCCCGACCTTCGCAGCGCGGGCACATGCCGCCGGTGATGCTGAAGCTCCGCCGCTCCCTCGTCGTGGTGCCACCGCGCTCGAAGGTGACGGCCCCCGATCCTGAGATCGACGCGACGTTGAACGAGTACGCCTGCGGCGAGCCGATGTGCGGCTGCCCAAGTCGGCTGAACAGGATGCGGAGCATGGCGTTGGCGTCGGTGGCGGTGCCCACCGTGGATCGAACGTTGGCGCCCATCCGCTCCTGGTCGACGATGATCGCGGTCGTCAGTCCCTCGAGGACGTCGACCTCGGGACGGGCGAGCGTCGGCATGAAACCCTGGAGGAAGGCGCTGTAGGTCTCGTTGATCATGCGCTGCGACTCGGCGGCGATGGTGCTGAACACCAGCGAGCTCTTGCCCGAGCCGGAAACGCCGGTGAACACCGTCAGCCGGCGCTTCGGGAGCTCGATGCTGATGTCCTTGAGGTTGTTCACGCGCGCGCCGTGCACGCGGATCAGATCGTGGCTGTCGGCCAGGTGCGACGCAGGCGGCCGCGTCTTCGTCCTCGTGTCGATGCTCATCGTCTCTCCATCTGTTGGGCGAGGCCGCCCGCGGTCTTCGCCGGCGTCGCCTGGCTCGATCTAACCAGCTTCGAGCACCCTCTCTGATTCTCCTTCGGTTCGGCCGGTGGAGCCCCTGGCCCGGCCGCGCCGCGCGCCGTCCAGCGGAGGCGTGAGACCAACTGGCGGCCGTCGCTCCTCGCGGCCGGGCGGTACCCAGACCCAAGCTCGGTGTCGCGCCGCGCTGGTCGGCCCTACTGATCCTGAAGCAGCCCGAGGACGTTGCCATCGGGATCGGTGACGGTGGCAACCAGACGGCCGCCACCGACGTCGTGCGCAGGCTCCTTCACGGTGGCACCCGCGGCGGTGACCTCGGCCAGCTTCCCCTCGATGTCCGACACGTGCCAGAAGGCCACCGGTGAAGTCATGGCCTGCGGTCCACCGCCGGGCACCAGGCCGATGTGCTGGCCCGCGGCCTCGAAGCCAACGTAGTAGGACCCATCGGTCTGCGGTGGCATGCCGAGGAGGGCGGCGTACACCTTCTTGGCCGCCGCCAGGTCGGAGACGGGGTGCAGCACGGTCATGATTCCCTGGGTGGAAGATCCGGTCATGGTCACTCCTGAAGTCGTGCGTCGGGTCGGTTGTCTGACTTGATGACGAACGGGAAGCACGGAACGTGACCGCCCGATGGGCGATTATCGCCGTTGGCCCTTCGTCCTAACCGGGCCGCCAGGCACGACGGCGTCACCGCCGTCGCGCGCGGTGCCGCTTGGCACGGAGACGACACCAGGCCGTCACCGGCACCGAGCCGGCAAGGGCGGAGGGGCCCACGTTTCGCCTCCTTCGACCAGCGCGCCGACGGGAGTCGGATCGGTCCCACCGGCGGCGACGTCCGGGGACCGGGTGGCCACGCGTCCGGGGCGGCCGGACCGGCCGGTAGCGTCGAGGGCCAATGGCCAGCATCGTGGTGGCCCGGGGGTTGACCAAGCGGTACCCCGGGGTGACCGCCCTCGACAACGTCGACCTCGACCTGCCCGCCGGGCGGGTGGGCCTGGTGGGGGCCAACGGGGCCGGCAAGACGACCCTCTTCCGGCTCCTCCTCGGGCTCAGCCGGCCCGACGCGGGCACGATCGAGGTCTGCGGCATCCCCGTGGCCGACGACCCCATCGCCGTCCGCAGCCGCATCGGCTACATGCCCGAGCACGACTGCCTCCCGCTCGACCAGACCGCGGCCGACGTGGTCGCCACCTTCGGCGAGCTCGGGGGGCTGCCGGTGCGGGCCGCCCGCCAGCGAGCGTCGGAGGTGCTCGACCTGGTCGGCCTGGACGAGGCCCGTTTCCGACCGGTCGGCGGCTTCTCCACCGGCATGCGCCAGCGGACCAAGCTGGCCCAGGCCATCGTGGCCGACCCCAAGCTCGTCCTCCTCGACGAGCCGACCGCGGGGCTGGACCCGTCCGGACGGGAGGAGATGCTCGCCCTCGTCGCCCGCCTGGCCAGCTTCGGCATCGCGGTGGTCCTCGCCACCCACCTCCTCGACGACGTGGCCCGGGTGTGCGACCACGTGGTGATGCTCGACGCCGGCCGCCTCGTCACCGACGCCCCCACCACGACCCTCCTCCGCCAGACGGGAGCGGTCGTCGTCGACGTCGGGCCGGCCGCTGTCCCCGGCCTCGTCGCCGCCCTCGCCGCCCGGGGCCTGGCCGTCAACGCCCCCGACCACGGGGGGACTCTGGAGGTGACCGTCGCCGCCGAGGCCGACCTCGACGTCATCCGGGACGTGGTGGCCGACCTCGGCCTGCCCCTGCACCGGCTCACCAACCGGTTGACGTCGCTCGACGACGTCTTCGTCCACCGGGCGCCGGCCGCCGAGCCCGCGCCCGCGCCCACGCCATGAGCACCGGCGGGGCGGTCTACGACCGGGGCTACCGGCCCTACGAGGGCACCCTCGGCGGCCGGCGGGCGTCGACCCTGGCTCTCTACCGCACGTCGCTGCGGCGGGCCATCGGCCTGCGCCGGCCGTGGCGGCAGAAGATGGCGCCCGCCCTGCTGATCGCCATCGCGGTCATGCCGGCCGTGATCAACGTCGGCGTGGGCTACCTCACTCGCGACACCCCCGCCGAGGGCTTCGAGTTCCTCACCTACCGGGAGTACGTGGGGGTGAGCAGCGCCCTGCTCCTCTTCGTCGCCCTCGTCGCCCCCGACCTCGTCTGCCCCGACCGCCGCCAGCGGGTGCTGCCCCTGATCTTCGCCCGTCCCCTCACCGGCCCCGACTACGCCCTGGCCAAGGTGGGAGCCATCTTCACCTGCGTGTTCGCCTTCTCGTTCCTGCCCCAGGTCGTGCTCTACCTGGGCCAGATGCTGGTGGGCGACGGTGCCCTGGCCTACCTCCGGGCGAACACCGCGGTCCTGTGGCAGGTCCCAGTGGCAGTCGCCGTGCTCGCCCTCTTCTATGCCGTCCTGAGCGTGGCGGTGGCATCGCTGAGCGGCCGCCGCATCGTCGCCGGGGCGACTCTTCTGGGCATCACCCTGGTCTCCTCGAGCGTCGCCGCCATCATCGTGGAGTCCAGTGGGCCCGGCGGGCCGGATGTCGACCGGCCCGGGCACCCGGCGGCCTTGCTCAACATCCTCGCCCTCCCCCTGTACGTGCGCGACCTGGTCTTCCTGGGCCACCTCGACGACGACTCGGCCTTGTCGGGAGTCACCGGCGGCGGGGCGATGGCCATCGCCGCCTATCTCGCGGTGGTGGCCGCGGGAATCGCCGTTCTGCTCGTGCGGTACCGATCGGCGGAAGCATGAGCGTGAGCGACCCCGCCTTCGTCGCCGACGCCACCGTCGTGGTCGACCAGGCCTCGGTCTGGTTCGGCCAGCAGGTGGCCCTCTCGGAGCTGGCGTGCTCGTTCGGACCCGGCGTCACCGGCCTGCTCGGGCCCAACGGCGCCGGGAAGAGCACCCTCATGCGGGCCATTACCGGTCTCATCGGCGTGAACGCGGGGCGGGTGACGGTGGAGGGCCACGACCCCCGCACCGACCGCGACGTCCACCGCCGCATCGCCCTGGTGCCGGAGGACGAGGCCGTCCCCGCCCGCCTCACCGCCCGCCAGCTGGTCCGCTACGTGGCCGACCTCCACGGGGTGGCCGGCGCCGACGACGCCGCCGAGCGGGCGCTCGAATCGGTCGACCTGATGCCGGCCGCCGACCGCCGGCTGGCCGGGTTCAGCAAGGGGATGCGCCAGCGGGCCAAGGTGGCGGCGGCTCTGGTCACCGACCCTCCGGTGCTCGTGCTCGACGAGCCCCTCAACGGCGCCGACCCGGTGCAGCGGCTGCGGCTCTGCGACCTGTTCCGCCGGCTGGGGGCGGAGGGGCGGACGGTGATCGTGAGCTCCCACGTGCTGTCGGAGGTCGAGCTGCTGGCCGACCGGGTGCTGGTGCTGATCCACGGCCGCCTGGCTGCGGCCGGCAACCACCGAGCCATCCGCGACGCCATGGACGACCGTCCCCGGCACGTCCTCATCCGGGCCGACGAGCCCCGCCGTCTGGCCGCGGCCCTGCTCGACGTCGACACGGTGGCCGGCGTGAGCTTCACCGAGGCCGGGCTGGTGGTCACCACCGACCGGGCCGGCGACCTCGCCCTGGCCGTGGCCCCGGTTGCCCGAAAGCTGGGCGTGCGCCTGCGGGAGGTCCGTCCCCTCGACGACTCGCTCGAGAGCCTGTTCCGGGAGCTGGTGCGATGAGTGAGCGGGCGAGATCCACAACCACCGCCCGCTCACGGACGCCGCTGGCCGCGGTCGTGGGGTACACGCTGCGCGTCTGTGTGCCGGCCCGGCGGGTGCTGCTCCTGCTACCGGTGGCGGGAGCAGTGCTGTTCGGGCTGCTGTCCCGCCTGTCGGACGACGGCCCCACCACGGCGTTCGCCCAGGTGGGAGGCACCGCCCTGCACACGCTGGTCCTGCCGATCACGTGCCTGGTCGTCGGCGACGCCCTCCTGGGGGCAGAGATCCGTTCCGGCGTGTTCGCCTTCACCTGGCTCAGCCCGGTGCGCTACTCGACCATCGTCCTCGGCCGGTGGGTGGGCGGAATTCTCATCGCGGCCGCCATCCTGGTTCCCGCGGCAGCCGCGGCCGCCATCCTGGCGGGGGCGCCGGGGAGCGCGGGGGCGGCGGTGCTCGCCTCCGTGGCCGGGGCGGCCGCCTACCTCGGGCTGTTCCTGGCCATCGGGGCCACGTTCAAGCGTCCGGTGGTGTGGTCGCTGGCCCTCGTCATCATCGTCGAGCGGCTCCTGGGCGCAGCCCTGGCCGGGCTGGCCCAACTGTCGCCCGGCTGGCTGGCCCAGGCGGTGCTGGTCGGGCTCACCGACGCCGATCCCGGCCTCCAGCGGGAGGGCATCCCCCACGGTTGGGCGGCGGTGGTGCGGCTGGCACTGGTGGCCGCCGTCGGCCTCGCCATCGCCACCCGCCGCCTCCGCCGCCTCCGCCCCGGGTCCGCGGCCGACTGACCCCACCGAGCCCGGCCGGCGGAAGTACCTTGGCCCGGGTCCGCCCTGCTGGGGGCGGCGGTTGACGAGGAGGCACGTGATGGAGTTCGTGCAGATCATCGAGTACCAGACGTCGAAGCCGGACGAGTTGCGGGCCGTCGGCGACGAGTTCGGAGCGATGCGGGGCGACGCCGCGGATGGACCGCAGGTCACCGTGACGAAGGACCGAGACCGGGAGAACACCTACCTGACGATCGTGCGCTTCCCGTCCTACGAGGCGGCGATGGAGAACTCGCAGCGGGAGGACACGAGCGAGATGGCGGCCAAGATGATGGCCCTGTGCGACGGCCAGCCGACCTTCCGCAACCTCGACGTCGTCACGGAGATGTAGCCCGCCGGCGCGGGGCTACGGGTGGTCGGCCGTGTAGAACATCTCGAGCTGGATCCCGTCCGGGTCGCGGAAGGTGAGGACTGACCCGTACTCGCGGTCGGCGATGGGCGTGTGGTCGACGCTCAGGCGGATGAAATGCTCCTGCCAGTCCTCCAACGCCGCCCGGCTTTCGACCTTGAAGCCCATGTGGTCGAAGCCGGTGCGGCGGGGGTCGAAGGCCTCGCCCTGGTTGGCGTCGTGGTGCTGGCACTCGATGATCGACTTCGACGGCTCGTGGACGAGCAGCACACCCTGCCACCCCTCACCCTCCACGTAGTCGAGCTCCTGGAGCCCGAGCACGGCCTTGTACCAGCCCACGCTGGTCATGAGGTCGCGGACGGAGAACGAGACGTGGGAGATCTTGCTGAACGCCACCCGGTTGAACGGCATACGCCAAGTCTGCCCCCATCACCAGCGGCAGGGGCCAGTATGGGAGCCGTGGACGTCCGGCTGCCGCAGTTCTGGTACGTGGCCTGCCTCTCCGACGACCTCCGGGGGCGGCGGCCGTTGGCCCGCACGGTCCTGGGCGTGCGCATGGCCCTGTTCCGGTCCTCGGACGGCGTGGCCGCCGCCGTGCTCGACCGCTGTCCGCATCGGAACACCCCCCTGTCGATCGGCACCGTGTGCGACGGCCAGCTCCAGTGCGCCTACCACGGGTGGCGGTTCGACGGGACGGGCGCGTGCCGGCTGGTCCCGGGGCTGGTGGGTGACGACGCCGACCGCCGGGCCCGGCGGGTGGACTCGTTCCCCACGGCCGAGAGGGACGGGTTCGTGTGGGTCTGGCCGGGCGTCTCGGCGGCCGGAGGGGCCGCTCCCCCACCACCGGCGTTCCGCTTCCCCTACGTGGAGTCGGCCGGTTACACGACCGTCCGCCGCAGCCTGTCGGTGACCGCCGGCCTGCACGCGGCCCTGGAGAACACCCTCGACGTCCCCCACACCGCCTTCCTCCACGGGGGCCTGTTCCGTGGCGGGCGTCCGCCGGTGGACATCGAGGTCGTCGTCCGCCACACGGCCGGCGGGGTGGAGGCCGAGTACGTGGGCGAGCCCCGGCCGCCGGGCCTGGCCGGACGCATACTCGCCCCCGAGGGCGGGGTGGTCACCCACGTCGACCGCTTCCTCATGCCCTCGATCGCCCAGGTGGAGTACCGGCTGGGTCTGAACCACCTGGTCACGACCACCGCCTTCACTCCCGGCGAGGAGGGGGTGACCGACCTCCACGCCGCCGTCACCTTCCGCCTGCGCCTGCCGCCCGGACTGGTGAGGGCGGTTGTCACCCCCGTCGCCAACCGGATCTTCGCCCAGGACAAGGCCATCCTCCGGGCCCAGGCCGACAACGTCCGCCGCTTCGGGGGCGAGCAGTACGCGTCGACCGAGCTCGACGTGCTCGGCCAACACATCATGCGGTTGCTGCGACGGGCCGAGCGGGGCGAGGCCGACGACACCAACGGGGACCGCCCCGCCGACCGCCGCTTCACCATGCGGGTCTGACACCCGCGGCGCGCGGGGCGCGCGGGGCGACCCCCGGAGGGAGCGCCCGCGCCATTTGCTCGGCGGGCTGTGCGGGGACCGGCGAGCGATCGCCACAAGTACCCCCTTGGAGGGGGCTCTCGCGCCATTTGCTCGGGGGGCTGTGCGGGGACCGGCGAGCGATCGCCACAAGTACCCCCTTGGAGGGGGCTCTCGCGCCATTTGCTCGGCGCGATCAGCCGCGGACGGCCTCGACGACCCGCAGATAGTTTGCGCCGGCGATCTTGGCGATGCGTGTGTCGGAGAAGCCGTGGGATCGCATGGCGGCCAGGAGAACGGGTAGTTCGCTGACGGTGCGCATGTCGCGGGGTGGGACGATGAAACCGTCCCAGTCGCTGCCGAGGGCGGCGCAGTCCTCGCCCCCGACATCGACCACGTGGGCGAGGTGGCGCACGACGGCCTCGGCCGAGCTCTCGCCCAGGAAGCCCGAGTGGTACATGATCCCGACCACGCCCCCGGTGCCGGCGATGGCCCGGATCTGGTCGTCGTCGACGTTGCGCCACACGTCGTGGACCGCCCGCACCCCGGTATGGGACACGATGGCCGGCACCGACCGGTCGTGGGCCGCCATCGCGTCCCAGAAGCCGGTCCGGTTCACGTGGGCGAGGTCGACGAGGATGCGGCGGGCGTCGAGCGCGGCCACGTAGTCCCGCCCGGCGCCGGTGAGGCCCCGGCTCCGGCGGCCAGAGAGCGGCCGGCTGGGCGATCCGAGGTCAGAGCGGGTGAGGTGGACGAGGGTGACCCGCGACACCACGTCGGGCAGCGACGCCACGTCGTCGGCGCCCACCGCATTCCCGCCCTGGACGGCGAGGAAGCACGCCATCCGGCCCTCGGCCCGGGCTCGGCGGTAACCGGCGAGGTCGGCCACCACGGCGACGCCCGGGTCCGCCTCCAGCGCCGCCTGGAGCCGGGCGAGGTTGGCCAGCAGCGCCGTCCGCCGCCCGGCCCGGCTCCGGAAAGGGTTGGTGGCGATGCTGAACACCCCGCCGGTCAGGCCCGCGGCCCGCATCCGGGGGACGTCGACCTGCGAGTAGAGCCTCCCCCCGAGCAGCCCCCTGCCCGTGGGTGCAGCCGAGGTCGTAGCCGAAGACCCGGGTCCAGACGAAGGACTCGATGTGGGCGTCGACGATGTCCATGCGCGGACAATTGTGGGCGCCAACCGGTTTCCCCGGGCGGATAATGGGGTACAGGAGGTGCCCGTGCCCGACACTGCCGTGCTTTCCGCGCTCCTGACCGACTATCTCGACCAGCTCGACCACCGCCTGGATGCAGTCGACGAGCTGCGCAGGCAGGCCGGGGCCCTGGATCAGCGGGGGTCAGCCGAGCTCCTCCCCCTGCTCGACGGCGTGGGTGACACTGTGCGCGGCAGCGACGAGAGCGCCCGGGTCCTGCTGCGGTGGCTCCGGGCTGGACCGACCTGAGCCGCTGAGGCGCTCGGTGGTGGTCGCGCCCTACCGCGACCGGGTCGACGCCGGCACCCGGCTGGCCGCCACCTTCGATCCGTCGTGGCACGGCCGTCCCGACGTCGTCGTCCTGGGGCTGGCCCGCGGGGGCGTGCCCGTGGCGTACCAGGTCGCCCGAGCCCTCGCCGTCCCCCTCGACGTGCTCGTCGTCCGCAAGCTGGGGGTGCCCGGACACGAGGAGCTGGCCTTCGGCGCGGTCGCCAGCGGCGGGCTGCGGGTCCTCAACGACGACGTCGTGGCGACCCTGTCGGTGGAGGTCGTGGCCGAGGTCACCGCCCGTGAGCAGGCCGTCCTGGCCGAACGGGAGGCGTCGTACCGGGGAGGCCGTCCGCCGCTCGATCTCCGGGGGCGCACCGTCGTGCTGGTCGACGACGGGCTGGCTACCGGAGCCAGCATGCGGGCGGCGGTGGGCGCGGTGCGCAGCCAGGCCCCGGCCTCGGTCGTGGTGGCAGTGCCGGTGGGAGCGGCGTCCACCTGCGCCCGGCTGCGGGCCGACGCCGACGAGGTCGTCTGCACCGCCACCCCCGAGCCCTTCGGGGCCGTCGGATCCTGGTACCTCGACTTCTCGCCCACCACCGACGAGGAGGTCCGCCGGCTGCTGGCGGTCGGGTGAGCGTGGGCAGCCGTGCAAAGCTTGGCCGATGCAGTATCGACGCCTCGGCGCCAGCGAGCTCGTGGTGTCGGAGGTCAGCCTCGGCTCCTGGCTGACGTACGGCGCCGCGGTCGACAACGACCGGGGGCTGGCCTGCGTCCGGCGGGCGTTCGAGGTGGGGATCAACTTCTTCGACACGGCCAACGTCTACGGCGGGGGCGGGGCGGAGACGTTCCTGGGCGAGGCCCTCTCCGGCGTCGACCGCGACTCGTACATCCTGGGCACCAAGGCCTTCTTTCCCATGCCCGACGGCGGCCGAGGCCTGTCGGCGGCCCAGATCCGCAAGCAGGCCGACGCGTCCTTGAAGCGCCTGCGCACCGACTACGTCGACCTCTACCAGTGCCACCGCTACGACCCCGGGGTCGCCCTCGAGGAGACGATGGAGGCCCTCACCGATCTGGTGAAGCAGGGCAAGGCCCGCTACCTCGGCTTCAGCGAGTGGACGGGCGAGCAGATCGAGGCCGCCCTGGCCATCCCCGGTGTGGCGCGGTTCGTTTCGAGCCAGCCCGAGTACTCGATCCTCTACCGCAAGATCGAGCCCGAGATCATCGAGGTCTGTGAGCGCCACGGGATCAGCCAGATCGTGTGGTCGCCGCTGGCCCAGGGCGCGCTGACGGGCAAGTACAAGCCGGGTGCCCGTCCCCCGGCCGGGTCGCGAGCGGCCAACGAGTCGATGGGCCAGTGGATGGGCCGCTGGCGCGACGACGAGGTGCTGGAGGCGGTGCAGCGGCTGCGTCCGATTGCCGAGGGGCTCGAGCTGTCGATGGCGCAGCTGGCCCTGGCCTGGGTGCTGCGCCAGCCCAACGTGGCCTCGGCCATCACCGGCGCCAGCCGTCCCGAGCAGATCGACGACAACGTGGGCGCGGTGGGCGTGACCCTCGACGACGCCAGCCTGGCCGCCATCGACGCCGCCGTCGACGGGGTGGTCGGGCCGTAGTGGAAGGGCGGGGCGGGTCCCGGCCGGGCGGGGCGGTCGGCGACCTCATCGTGGTCGTGCCGTCGATCTCGTTCCCGGTGGTGGAGTTGCAGAAGATCGCGGCCGTCCAGTCCTACGAGGAGCGGATGCTCTTCCTCGTGCTCCTGCTGGCCGAACCGTCGCTGCGGTTGGTCTACGTCACGTCGGAGGCGATCGACCCCGCCACCGTCGACTACTACCTGCGGTTCCTGCCCGACCCGGCCGACGCCCGCCGCCGGTTGGAACTGGTCGACGTCGGCGATCCCGCCATCGGGTCGCTGTCGGCCAAGCTCCTGGCCCGGCCGGACGACCTCGATCGGCTGCGGGCCGCCATCGGCGACGAGCCCGCCGACGGCGGCATGCTGCCGTTCAACGTCACCCGGGCCGAGCAGGATCTGGCCGACGCCCTCGGGTTGACGTTGTACGGGCCCCGTCCCGAGCTGATCTGGCTGGGGTCGAAGTCGGGGTCGCGGCAGGTGGCGATGGAGGCGGGCGTGCCCGTGCTGCCGGGAGTGGAGGACGTCTCCTCCCTGGCCGAGCTGGCCAAGGCCATCGCCGGGCTGCGCGAGGCCCGGCCCGAGGCCCCCGCGGTGGTGGTCAAGCTCGACAACGGGTTCTCGGGGCAGGGCAACGCCATCATCGAGCTCGACGACATCCACTGGGAGCTGGCCGACCCGCTCACCGCGTCGACCACCGTGTTCTGCGCGGCCGAGGAGTCGTGGCCGTCGTTCGAGGCCAAGATCGAGGACGAGGGCGCCATCGTGGAGACGCTGGTCCGCTCCGACGGCCTGCGCTCGCCGAGCGTGCAATTGCAGATCTCGCCCGCCGGCGACGTCGAGGTGCTGTCGACCCACGACCAGATCCTGGGTGGCCCCGACAACCAGGTCTACCTCGGCTGCCGCTTCCCGGCCCGGCCCGAGTACCGCCTCGCCATCCAGACCGAGGCCCTCAAGGTGGCCCAGGTGATGGTGGCCCGGGGCGTCACCGGCGTGTTCGGGATCGACTTCCTCGTCGACGGCGACCGGGTCACCTTGAGCGAGATCAACCTGCGCATGGGTGGCACCACCCATCCCTACTGGATGGCCCGCCTGGCCACCGGCGGCACCTACGACCAAGCCTCGGGCGAGCTGCGGGTGCCCGGCGGCGGCAGCCGGTGCTACGTGGCCACCGACAACATCAAGTCGCTCCGGCTGCTGGGCAGTCGCCCGGCCGACGTCATCGCCCGGATCGACCAGGCCGGACTGGCCTACGACGCCACCACCGCCACCGGCGCCACCCTCCACCTGCTCGGAGCCCTGCCGGGGGCCGGAAAGATGGGTGTGACCTGCATCGGGGCGACGCCCGAGGCGGCCGACGACCTCTACGTCCGGGTCCTCGCCGCCCTCGAAGCCCCCTGACCACCGCTTCGTCCAACCATGGCCTCCTGCCCACCGCGACCCTTCCTCTGACAGGAGCTGTCGCGGTGACCGGTTGAGGTCAGGGGCCGAAATCGCCCGATTCACGACGTTTCGGCCCGTCGATCTTGACCGGCCCGGTCGTTACCCCGGGGTGAGGGACTTGATGGTGGCGTTGTACTCGGTGTGGACGGTGAGCAGCCCGCCGGCGGTGGCGTCGCCGATGGCCCGTTCCCGCACCCACAGCCGGGAGGCGCGGTCGAGGTTGATGAACAGCGTCTGTGATCCCTGGATCTGGCCCGGCGGGAAGGTGGCCACCGAGCGCACGATGAGCGTGTCGATGCTCTGGCCACCCACCGCCACCGGTTCCGTGCCCAGGACGTCGACCACCACCGTGGCCGACCCCCCGCCGGCGGGGATGGTGAGCGTCTGCGACGCTCCCGTCGCCGCCCCGGTGGCCAGGAACAGCAGCGGCGCCGGAGGCGTGAGGGCGAACGGGTAGGCGACGCCGTTGTAGGTGGTGGTGAAGACGAGGGAGACCAGGTAGAGCCCGTCGGGGCGGTAGTCGAACGTGTAGGTGACCTGCGACCCGCTGCCCAGGTCGCGGGTGGCCACCTGACGGCTGCCCGCGGCGGCACCGATGGTGTTGGTGGTGTCGGGCGGGAACACGACGGGCGATCCGTTGAACGTGACGCTGCCCGTCGTCAGGTAGTGGTAGACGCCGGGGGTCGCGGGGGTGAGGGCGACCGGGCCCGGCGGGGCGGTGGCGGGCGGGGGCGTCGTGGCCGGGCCCGGACCGGGGCCGGCGGCGGTGGTGCCGGGACCGCCGGCCACCGTGGTGTCGGTGCCGGCCTCGGCGGTGGTGGTCGTGGTGGCGCCGGGGTCGCCGGCAGTGGTGGTCGTGGTCGCCCCCGCGACCGTCGACGTGGTGGTGGCGCCGGTGGCGACCTTCTTGTCGTCGTCGCCCCCGCCGCCGCAGGCGACTGCCACCAAGGCGAGCATGACCATGGCGGCGGTGGCCGCCGCCCTCCGGCGAACGATCATGTCAGCGACCGCGGACGGACTGGGCCGCCTCCAGGGAACCGAGCACCGAGGCCGCGATGCCGGGGCCGTCGAGGCCGAGGTCGGCGTGGATCTTGGCCGGCGGGGCCTGGGCCAGGTACTCGTCGGGAACGCCCAGCACCACCACCCGGGGAGGACGCAACCCGGCCTGGGACGCGACCCCGGCGATGGCGTCGACCATGGCCGAGCCGGCCCCGCCCACCCGTATCCCGTCCTCCACCGTGACCACGAGGGGCGCCCCCGCGGCGTCGGCGATCATGTGGGGGTCGAGGGGCTTGACCACCCGCACGTCCCACACGGTGCAGCCGATCCCCTGGAGGTGGAGCAGGCGGGCGGCGTCCTCCGCCGCCTCCACCAACTTGCCCACGGCCAGGATGCAGACGTCGGGGCCGCGGCGAACGAGCCGGGCCGACAGTCCCGAGCCGACCTCGTCGGGCGGCGCCTGGCGGGCGGCGCCCTTGGGGTAGCGGACGGCGGACGGCCCGTCGTCGATCGACAGCGCCTCCTTCAACATGACTTCCAGCTCCTGGGCCGACGAGGGGGCGAAGATGGTCATCCCCGGGACCTTGCTCAGCAGGGCCATGTCGAGGATGCCGTGGTGCGACGGGCCGTCGTCGCCGGTGATCCCGGCCCGGTCGACGGCGAAGACGACGGGCTGGCGGTGGAGGCCGACGTCGAGGTTGACCTGGTCGAACGCCCGGGCGAGGAAGGTCGAGTAGATGGCGACGACCGGCCGCAGCCCGCCCATGGCCATGCCCGCGGCGGCGGTGACCGCGTGCTGCTCGGCGATGCCGACGTCGACGAAGCGGTCGGGGTGGCGGTTCTGGAAGGGGATGAGCCCGGTGGGGCCGGCCATGGCCGCGGTGATGGCCACCACCCGGGGGTCGATGTCGCCCGCCTCGACGATGGCGTCGGCGAAGGTCTGGGTGTAGCCGACCGGCAGCCACCGGGGCGGGCCGATGGCGGGGTCGAACACGGGGGCGTCGTGGAGGCACTTCTCGTCGTCGTCCTCCGCCGGCTGGTAGCCCCGGCCCTTCTGGGTGACGACGTGGACGATGATCGGCTCGTCGAACTGGCCGGCCAGGCGCAGGACGTCCTCCAAGGCGGCGATGTCGTGGCCCTCGATGGGGCCCACGTAGCGCACGCCGAGGGCCTCGAAGAAGGCGTCGGGAGCGAGAACCTCCCGCACCGCCGCCCGCAGGCCGCTCATGCCGATCTCCAGCTGCTGGCCGACCATCGGCACCTTGCGCACGAACCGTTGCAGGCGCTTGACGTTGCGGACGTAGGCCGGGTTGAGCCGCAGCCGGCTGAGCCCGCTGGCCAGCCGGGACACGGTGGGGGCGTAGGACCGGCCGTTGTCGTTGAGGACGATGAGGACCTTGCGCCCGCTGTGGCCGATGTTGTTGAGGGCCTCGAACGCCATCCCCCCGGTCATCGACCCGTCGCCGATCACCGCCACCACCCGCCGGTGGTCCTCGCCCTTGAGGTGGAGGGCGGTGGCCATGCCGTGGGCGTAGCTGAGGATGGTGGACGCGTGGCTGTTCTCCACCCAGTCGTGCTCGGACTCGGCCCGGGACGGGTAGCCCGAGAGCCCCCCGGCCTGGCGCAGGCTGGGAAAGCGCTCCCGGCGGCCGGTGAGGATCTTGTGGACGTAGGCCTGGTGGCCGGTGTCCCAGAGGAGGATGTCGTTCGGGGAGTCGAAAACCCGGTGGAGGGCGATGGTGAGCTCGACCACGCCCAGGTTGGAGCCGAGGTGGCCGCCCGTGACCGAGACCGACTGGACGATGAACTGGCGGATCTCGTCGGCCAGCAGTTCGAGCTCTTCGGGCCCGAGCCGGCGCAAGTCCTCTGCCGAGGTGATCGTCTCGAGCACCATCTCCGGCCACGCTACCTGCCGCCCGGAGGTTCCCTGTAGTCAGGGCGGTCCCGTCCACGGAGCGAGGCGCCGGTAGCGTGTCCCGCCGATGGACCTGGACCGCTTCCAGTACCTGCTCCTCATGGGCCTGTGCCTGGTGATCACCCTCCCCCTGGAGCTGCTCCTGGGCGCTCGGGTGTGGGCCCAGCCCCGACGCCTGCTGGCCGCCCTGGCCCTCCCGGTGGCCGTCTTCGTGGTGTGGGACGTGGTGGCGATCGCCCGCGACCACTGGACCTACAACCCCCGCTACGTCACCGGCTGGGACCTGGGGAACCTGCCCGTCGAGGAGGTGGCCTTCTTCGTCGTCATCCCGATCTGCGGGCTGCTGACGTACGAGGCGGTGCGGCGGATCCTCCACGAGTGGGAGGACGTGTGGGCCCGGCTCCGGCGGCTGGTCCGCCGCTAATGGAGTACACGTGGGCGGCGGTGGGCGGGGTGGTGGCGGTGGTGGTGCTGGAGTTGGCATGGCTGCGGACGGGCATCCTCCGCACGGCCACCTTCTGGATCGCCTACGGGATCGTGGTGTTCTTCCAGGTGCTGGTGGACGGGTGGCTGACCAAGCTGTCGGCGCCCATCGTGGTCTACAACCCGGACACGTTCACCGGCTGGCGGGCGCCGTTCGACGTCCCGGTGGAGGACTACCTGTTCGGGTTCGCCCTGGTCACGCTCACGATCCTGATCTGGGTGCATCTCGGTCGACGGCGGCCAACCGGCGCACCGACCACCAGAGCAGGAACAGGGCCGAGGCCCCGACGATGACGACCTGGCCCCACAGGGCGGCCACGGCCAACGTCGGCAGCCCCAGCCCCACGCCGGTGAGGATCATGCGGGTGGGCCGCTCGCCGGGCGTGACGACCTGCGATGTCGGCTCGTGGGCGAGGGACGCACGAGCCCGGACGTACTCCAGCCACCAGGTCGCACCGATGGTCGCGACGGCCAGCTCGCCCGCGGCCGGGTCGTGGGCGGCGACGGCGAGGGCGACGGGCAGGGCGGCGTCGGACAGGCGATCGAGGGCGGAGTCGAGCAGGAAGCCGACCTTGGTCGTGCGCCCGGCCTGCACCGCCACCGCCCCGTCGAGGGCGTCGAGCAGCCCGGACACGATGAGGGCCACGCACGCTGCCGCCGGGCCGACCCACCCGTCGATCATGGCCAGGGGGACGGTGGCCACCGCCACCATGCAGGCGGCCACCGTCACCGTGTTGGGCGACACGCCCGCCCGGGCCAGGGGCCGGGCGATGGCGGCCATGGTCCGCAGCCACCCCCCCACGAACCCGGTCGGTGGCTGCGTCAGGTGCAAGGCGGCCCAGTCCCGGAGGTGCTCGTCGCCCGGCTTGCCGTCCACCCGGCCATCATTCCGCGTGTGAGGCGGCCGAGCCTCGCCACCGCCGCCAGCGGGGTGGGGCTGGCCTGGATGGGGATGGCGGCCCGCCGCTTCCTGGCGCCCGACCCGGCGGCGCCGGCCGTCGACGTTCGGGTGGTGATTCCGGCCCGGGACGAGGCCGACGTGATCGGGGCGTGCGTGGCCGCCGTCCTCGGCCAGGCGGTCGAGGTGGTCGTGGTCGACGACGGGTCGACGGACGGGACGGGTGCGCGGGCCGCGGCCGCCGGTGCCCGCGTCGTCCGCCTCGACGACGACCTGCCGCCCGGGTGGATGGGCAAGCCCCGGGCCTGCCTGGCCGGCACCGCCGGTGCGGCCACCGAGTGGTTGGCGTTCGTCGACGCCGACGTGGTGCTGCACCCGTCGGCCCTGGCCACGATGGCCGCCGCCACCCGGGCCACGTCCACGAGCATCGTGGGGGGGTTGGACTGCCGGTCGTTCTGGGAGCGGCTCCTGCTGCCCGAGCTGGGCCTGGCCCTGGCCCAGGCCGGCTTCCCCGACGACTTCACCAGCGGCCAGTGCCTGTTGGTACGGCGGGACGCCTACGAGGCGGTGGGCGGCCACGGCCACGCCCGGGTGCGGGGGTCGGTCGTCGACGACTGCGACCTGGGCCGAGCCCTCGGCGGCCACGACGCCCGCCTGGCCCCCAGGCTCATGCGGGCCCGGATGTACCCCGACCTGGCCGGCATCCGGGCCGGGCTGGTGAAGAACCAGGCCGCCCTCCACCCCCGGGCGCTCCCCCACCTGGCCGGGCTGCTGGTGCCGGTGGCGACCCACCGGCCGTGGGCGGCGGTGGTCGTGAGCGCCGGCGGCCGGGCGGTGGCGGGGCAGAACCCCCTCTACGGGCTGCTGTCCCCCCTGGCCCGGGTGATGCTGGCCGGGTTCCACGTCGAGAGCCGGTGGCGGGCGGCGACGGGGCGGCCGGTGCGGTGGAAAGGCCGTCCCGCGCGCTGCCGCTGACACCACCCGTCCCCAGGGTCACCCCTAGAAGCCGCCCCGGCCGCGCCAGGTCCCGAGGACGATGTGGGCGCCGACCGCCACCAGGAGGAGGGCGAAGCCGATCTGGATGGCGAGGTCCGGCCCCGTCTCCGCCAGCGGCCCCGACAGCACCGGCGGCGGCCGCCGCGTCGTCGGCGGGCCGACAACCGGCGGTATCGTCGTGGTCGTCCCCCCGGTCGGGAGCGTGGTCGAGGTGGTCGAGGTGGTTGTCGACGAGGTGGTGGTCGTCACCGGACCCTCGGCGACGTCGACCTCCTCGAGGTGGTCCTCGCAGGCGGGGTTGGTCGCGTAGTTGTTGTCGTCGCCGCTGTAGAAGGCGTACCAGCGGTAGAGGCCGGGCTGCGTCGGGATGTAGGGGTCGGAGACGTAGTCGCCGTTGCCGTCCACCGGCTTGTTCGACACGAAGTCGGGCACGACCACCGGCTGCCGGGGCGAGACCCTGACCGGTGGGCCCTCGGACGCCACGCCCGGGCAGTCGGGGACGTCGGGGCCGTACATCAGGAAGGTCATGAGCCCGGTCGGGTTCTGGCCCTCGGTCAGGGTGGCGGTGTCGAAGATGGGCGACCCGACCATGACCGGGCCCGACGCGAGGGTCGAGACGCTGGGCTGGCGCAGGCCGACGGTGGTGATCGACGTGCCCTCGTCGTCGCCGAACAGCGTCTGGGACGAGGAGGTGACGGCCGAGCCGGCGGTGGTGGCGAACTGGCGCGTCTGCAGGTCGGCCTCGGGGTCGGCGTCGGTCGTGGGCGCCTTGAGCACGTCGAACGTGAAGTCGATGAAGCACTCGGCGTTGGTCCCGGACGGTTGGAGCACGACCGGCAAAGCGGGAACGAACAGGGAGCGCCCGTTGGCGTCCGGCGCGGAGATGGTGAACGCCCTCCCCGAGCACGAGCCTCCGCTACCCGTGGCGGTGGGCGAGAGCTGGAGCACGCCGAGGTCGGGGTCGTCGCAGGAGACCGTGACGTCGCCGCAGGCAGGGTTGAGGGTGATCTGGCTGAGGGTCACGGAGCCGACCCCGGAGGAGCTGTTGGCGATCTGGAGCTGGGCCGCGACGGCCGTCTGCCCGACCGACACCGTGGTCGGGAAGGAGGGCATGACGACCATCCCAACCCCCGCCACCTGGGCCGATGCCGACGCGCACCAGCGGCGAGGGGACCGGCAGGAGCGGCGCCAGGATGCCCAGGAGCATCCCGACGAGCACCCGCGCCGCGGCCGTGCCACCTCGGGATGGAATACGAGTGACGGACGTGCCACCAGTCATGGGGGTCTCTCTCGGCATCGATGGGCGTTTGGCCCGGCCGGATGCCCCTAGCTGCCCCGAAGGCAGCAAACCGCCGGCGACGACGTACTTCTAAGTCGGAAGGTACACCGGTGCCTCTGCGGCCGACAGGGGCCGAACGGCCCATTTTCGACGCCCGGCTGGTTCGCCCGAACGCGCCGGCGACGTCGATCAGGAAGGGGACGGGTCCCCCGCCGATGCCGAGGGTTCGGGGTCGCGCCCGCGGTCGCGGGTCGGCCCCCGGCCGGCCTTCCGCACCGCCTCGGCCAGGAGAAACTCGATCTGGGCGTTCACCGAGCGCAAATCGTCGGCCGCCCACCGCTCGAGCGCGGCGTAGAGGCCAGGGTCGATGCGGAGGGGGTAGGCCTTGCGGGACGCCACCGGGCTAGGTGTAGAGGGTGCCGCTGTTCACCACCGGCTGGGCGCCCCTGTCGCTGACCAGGACGACCATGAGGTTGGACACCATGGCCGCCTTGCGCTCCTCGTCGAGCTCGACGATTCCCTGCTCGCTCAGCTGCTCGAGCGCCATCTTCACCATCCCCACCGCCCCTTCCACGATCCGGTGGCGGGCGGCCACGACCGCGTTGGCCTGCTGGCGGCGGAGCATCTCCCCCGCGATCTCGGGGGCGTAGGCCAGGTGGCGCAGGCGGGTGTCGAGCACCGCCACCCCGGCGTCGGCCAGGCGGCCCTGGAGCTCGCTCTGGAGCGTGTCCATGACCTCCTCGGCGTTGCCCTGGAGCGAGTGCGCCCCCTCCTCGTAGGCGTCGTAGGGGTACTGGCTGGCCACGTGGCGCACCGAGCTCTCCGCCTGCACCCGCACGAAGTCGACGTAGCCCTCCACGTCGAACAGGGCCCGGGCGGTGTCGACCACCTGCCACGTGATGACCGCCGCGATCTCGACCGGGTTGCCGGCGGCGTCGTTGACCTTGAGGACGTCGCTCTCGAAGTTGCGGATCTTGAGCGACACCCGCGAGCGGATGGTGAAGGGGTTGATCCACCAGAACCCGTCCTTGCGGACGGAACCGATGTAACGGCCGAAGAAGACCAGCACCCGCGCCTGGTTGGGCGGCACCACGATGAGCCCCCCGGCGATGATGCACGCCGCCACCACCACGAACATGAACAGGACGACCGCGCCGGGATTGCCGGCGGTGGCCACCACCAGCGCCAACGAGATCACCACCGCGGCCAGCAGCCCGATGACCACGGCGGCGCCCCGGTAGTGCCGGGCTGGACGTTCGGGCGTCGCCATGGCACGACCTCCTCGATCAACATCCCAATGTGATATCAGGAACATATCACGGCGGATGGATCGGGAAGCGGCGGCCCGGGGCCCGGCCCGGCCGGGTGGGGGCGTCAGCGGTCGGGGGCGGTGGACAGCAGGGCGTACTCCGACACGTCGATGTACGACAGGTCGCCGATGAACGGGGAGCCGACCCGCAGGCCGATGTTGCGGGTCTCCCGCAGCACCAGGCCGGTCTCGACGTCGAACCAGTCCTCCACCACCGCCGCCCCCTTGGTGGCGCCCTCGAAGACGGTGGTCCACCGGGTGTGGCGGGCGGGGATCGACCGGCCGTCGACCTCGATGTCCTCGTTCCCCAGGTACTCGGTGGTCTGCCGGGCCCGGGTGTCCTCGTCGTGGCACTCCCAGGCCGCCGGCTCCCCCACTTTCACGCCGGCGCCGTCGAACGACCCCCCGGAGCAGATGAAGTCCTGGGTGCCGTGCGTCCACCAGAAGGCGATGTCGGTGCCGTAGCCCACCAGCTGCTCCCCGCAGCGGTCGTAGTACTCGATGTGCTGCACCAGGAACAGCTGCTCCTCCCGGATGCCGCAGCCCTGGCGGGTGACGATCCGGTGGGTGACGGGCGTGTACGGCCGGTCGTAGTCGAGGAACGACACCCGCTCCCCACCCTTGGTGCGGTAGCGGTAGACGCCGGGCTGGGGCAGGCCCGGCGCGGGCTCGGCCGCCTCCGGCCCCGCGGCCCGGAAGCGGGCCACCGCCTCGTCGCCGTCGACGCCGTGGCGCCAGTACGTCCCCCCGATGAGGAAGGCGGGGAGGCCCACGACCACCAGGGCGGCGAGGGCGAAGAGCCGGTGGCGCACGTACGGCCTCATCGGGGCCGGCCGATCCGGGGCCGGGACAGGCGGAAGGCGACCGCCAGCTTCCTCCACGTGGGAACCCGCACCCGGGACGAGAACACGTCGTAGCCGGCGGCCTCGATCTGGTCGAGGATGCCCGAGTAGAGGGCGCGGGCGCCCCGGATGCAACGGGCCGACGTCGGCGGCAGCATCGGGATCCCGATGTCGGCCGACTCGTACAGGCGCCGGTTGCGGGCGATCTCGAACGCCATCAGGTCGCGCCACGCCGGCGTCACCCGGCGGGCCCACGGGTCGGCGTCGAACTTCCGGATGTCCTCCTGGGGGATGTAGACCCGGCCCCGGTCGAGGTCCTCGTTGACGTCGCGCAGGAAGTTCGAGAGCTGGAAGGCGTTGCCCAGGTCGCGGGCGTGCTCGAACGCCTCCGCCTCCAGCGGTTCGAGGATGGGCACCATCATCTCGCCGATCACCGCCGCCGACCCGTCCATGTAGCCGAGCAGGTCCTCCCAGGTCTCGTACGACTCGACGGTGAAGTCCATCGTCATCGAGCGCATGAACCGGCGGAAGCAGCCGGGGTCGATGTCGAACGCCTTGACCGTGTGCACCACCGCCTTGAGCACGGGGTCGTCGGACCGGCCCCGCTCGAGATCGGCGAAGAAGCGGTCGCCGAAGTCGGCCATCGCCTGCCGGCGGACCTCGGGCGGGGCGGTGGAGCCGAGGTCGTCGACGATGTCGTCGGCGTACCGGCAGAACCCGTACAGGGCGTGCACGTGGTGGCGCTTGACCCGTGGCAGCAGGAACGTCGACCAGTAGTAGGTGGTGCCGTAGCGCTTGTTGAGCCGGCGGCAGCGCTCGTAGGAGTCCTCCAGGGTGAGGACGGGCCCGGTCACCGCTTCATCCTCTCCACCCGGTCGGCAGCCAACCGTCCCGAGAGGAGCACCATGGGCACGCCGACGCCGGGAACCGTCCCCGAGCCGACGAAGACCACGCCCGGCGCCCGGTCGGTGACGTTGCCGGGGCGGAAGGGCCCGGTCTGGAAGAAGTCGTGGGACAGGGCGAAGGGCGTCCCCCGGGCCATCCCCATCCGCAGCCACCCGGGGGGGTCGACGAAGCGCTCGACCTCGACGTCATCGACGGGGTACCCGAGGCTGGCCACCTTGGCCGTCAGCCGGTCGCGCAGGCGGGCGCCGTCGCGGGCCCAGTCGACCTTGCCGTCGAGGTTGGGCATGGGTTCGAGGACGTAGAGCGAGGTGCGGCCGGGCGGGGCGAGGGACGGGTCGGTGACGGTGGGGCTGGTGACGAGGATCGACGGGTCGTCCATGGGGACTCCCCGGCCCAGGAGGTTCTCGAACGCACCTTCCCACGCCGGCCCGAAGTGGATGTTGTGGTGGGCGGCACCCTCGGGCAGCCCGCCCTGCACGCCCGCCAGCCACACCGAGCACGACGGGGAGTAGGTGCCCTTGCGGGCCGAGCGGGGCGGGGCCACGTCGGGCAGCAGCTCGGCGTAGGCCACCGGCAGGTCGGGGTTGAGGACGACGGCGTCGGCGTGGATCACCTCGCCGCCGGCCAGGCGCACGCCGGTGACCCGGCTGCCGGGCGTGGGGAAACCGGGCCGCAGCAGGCCCTCGACGGTGGTGCCGTAGCGGAAGCCGGCCCCCGCCTTCTCCGCCGCGGTGGCCAGGCCCCGGGAGATGGCGTGCATGCCGCCCAGGGGGAAGTACACGCCCTCCACCGTGTCCATGTAGGTGATGACGCAGTACAGGGCCAGCGCCTCGAACGGGGACAGCCCCGCGTACATGGCCTGGAAGCTGAAGATCTGCTGGAGCCGGGGGTCGGAGAAGTACGACTCGACCACCGCGTTGAGCTTGCGGAAGCCGCCCATCCGGACCAGGCGGATGATCGGGCCGAGGGGCCAGGCCAGGTCGAGGGGCGAGTCGAAGTTGCGGTCGATGAAGTTGGGCAGCTCGAGCTTGTACAGGCGGGCGAGCCAGTCACAGAAGCGCCCGAACGCCTCCGCCTCGGCCGCCCCGGCCAGGTCGCGGATCTCGGCCTGCATGCGGCCACGGTCGTGCCACACCCGCAGTTGGCTGCCGTCGGCGAAGCAGGCCCGGTACATGGGGTCGACGGGGACGAGGGTGAGGTGGTCGGCCATGTCCTCGCCCGCGGCGGCGAACACGCCGGCCAGGATCCCCGTCATGGTGAGGACGCTGGGCCCGGTGTCGAACCGGTAGCCGCCGGCCTCGAACAGCCCCGCCCGTCCCCCGGGGACGTCGGCCTTCTCCACCACCTCCACGTGGTGGCCCCGACCGGCCAGATGACACGCGGCCGACAGCCCGCCCAGACCCGCTCCGACAACGACCACGTGCATCGGGCTCGAACCTACTGGGCGACCCGGACGATGTAGGTGCGGACGGCAGCCGTCCGGCCGTCGATCATCGACGCGTAGGTGCAGGTGAGGGTGGCCGCACCCGCGCCGCGGGCGACCACGCGCACCCGCTGGCACGGCATCTCGCCCCCCTCGAACTGGTTCTCGACGATGGTCAGCAGGTCGCCCACCACGTCGAGTCGCCACTCGTAACCCGGTACCGGCGTGGCCGCGACCCGGATCTCGAGCTCCTCGCCGGCGACGGCGGTGACGAACTTCATCGACTGCTCGATACCGGCCGACGGGGCCACCGTGATCGGGGATGTCGCCGGCGGCGCGTCGCTCGCGCCCGCGGGGCGCTCCTCCAGGGACGGATCCCATGCGTCTGGCGGCGGCCGGGCTTCCTCCGAGACCAGGATCCAACCGTCCTCCTCGACCACGTCGTGGACGGGCAGGTACTTCGGCTTGAGCTTCCACAGGTTCTCGGGCCTGGCGTCCCGGGTGGGAAAGACGTTGGCCCCGGTGGTGGCGTCGTACTGGTAGCCGTGGCGGGGGCAGCGCATGACCCGCTCGTGGAGGGTGGCGTCGTCGAGCGGGGTCACCTGGTGGGGGCACGAGGGGGCGAACGCCACCAGCCGGCCGTCGGTCAGGCGGGCCACCATCACGTGGCCGTCGCCCATCCGCACGCGCCGGATCTGGGTGCCGGCCCCCTCGCCGGCGGGCAGCTCGTCGCTCCTCAGGGCCTTGAACACGGTCAGCCCCCTGTCCAGCCGGTGAAGGATTCGGGCGGAGCGATGCGAGCTGGTGACGGAGTCGGTCGCCAGGCGACGGAAAGTGCCACCGGTTGGGACTGGGCCTTGGCCTGGGCGCTCAGCGGTCGCGGCCGGCGACGTAGTAGGCCAGCTCGGCCAGGGCGGCGGCGGCCTCGTCCGACAGGGGCGCCTGGTCGAGGGCGATGACGGCCGTCTCCACCAGGGCGTCGATGCGGATCTCCAGCTGCTTGACCGCGCCGGTGTCGACCAGGATCTCCTGGAGGGCGACGATGTCGTCGTCGGTGAGATCGTCGGCCCCGTAGCGGTCGAGGGCCGTCCGCGACCCCCCGACGGCCTCCGCGGCCAGCGCGTAGAGGACGGTGGGCTTGCCCTCGCGCAGGTCCTCCCCCACCGGCTTGCCGGTGACGGTGTCGTCGCCGAACACGCCCAGGAGGTCGTCGCGGAGCTGGAAGGCCTCGCCCAGGGGTAGCCCGAAGGCACTCAGGGGGCCACCCAGCTCGGGCAGGCGTCCGGCGAGGGCGGCGCCCAGGTGCAGGGGGCGCTCGATGGTGTACTTGCCCGACTTGAACCGGCAGATGCGGCGGGCGGCATCCTCCGCCACCCGGCCCCGGGCGGTGCCGACCAGATCGAGGTACTGGCCCACGTTGACCTCGATGCGCAGCTCGGTGAACACCTCGAGGGCCGCCTTGGGGGCGCCGGCCAGCAGCTGGTCGGCATAGACGAAGGCCAGGTCGCCGACCAGGATGGCGACGCCCTCGCCGAAGCGGCGGCCCTCGCCCCGCCACCCTTCGAGGGCGTGGCGGGCCTCGAACTGGACGTGGATGGTGTCCATCGCCCGCCTGGTGGACGAGCCGTCCATGATGTCGTCGTGGATGAGGGCGAACGTGTGGAGCAGCTCCAGCGCCGCACCCGCGTCGACCACCTTCAGGTCGGTGGGGTCGCCCCCGGCCCCCACGAAGGCCCAGTGGCAGAACGCGGGCCGAAGGCGCTTGCCGCCCGCCAGCACCAGCTCCCGGAGGGCCTCGAAGGGCTCGATCAGCTCGGCGTCGACCGCCGCCCATCGGGCCAGCTCCTCGTCGAGCACGGCCCGGACGCGGTCTTCGACCCGGGCCGCGATCACGCTCAGGCTGGGCGGGGCGGCCGCCGAGCGGGGGACGACCTGCATCAACCCGTCCCCACGGCCGACTCGAGCGGCGGAGGCGGTGACGGAGGCGGTGGTGGTGCCGAGCCCGCCCGGCGGGCGGACGCCCGCTCGACCCGGGCCGCGATGGCGAAGCCGATGACGGCACCCACCCCCAGCACGACCACTCCCCCGACGGCGTCGAGGACGAAGTGGTTGGCGGTGACCACTATGGCGAACAGCGTGAAGACGGGGTAGATCACCATGGCCGCCTTGGCCCAGGTCGATTTGAGCGCCGGCACCAGCACCAGCGTGCACCACATCGCCCATGCGAAGTGGAGGCTGGGCATGGCCGCGTACTGGTTGGAGATCTTGCTCATGGCCCCGGAGTCGAACGACCACAGGCTGCCGTAGACCCGCAGGGTGTCGACGTACCCGTGCGCCGCCGGCAGCAGACGGGGGGGCATGAGCGGGTAGGTGGCGAAGCCGATCAGGGCCAGGGCGGTGGTGGCGGCGAGGGTGTTGCGCCACCGGCGGTAGCGGGCGGGGAAGCGGCGGAACAGCCAGACCAGGGCGAAGATGGTGACGAAGAAGTGGAACGTGCCGTAGAACAGGTTCCAGAACTCGATGAAGCCGTCCCAGGCCAGGAAGCGCTGCTGGACGGCCTCCTCGTGGTACATGCCCAGCAGCTTCTCCCAGCGGATCACCCGCAGGGCGTTGCGCAGGGCCCGGGCCTCGGACACCACGGCCGAGCCCTGGGTGTTCCGCACCACGCTGTAGACGGCGTAGAAGGCCAGGATGAGGCCCAATTCCTTCCACCAGCGGAGGCCCCGCCGGGCGGCCCGGTCGTCGGAGGCCCGTTCGACGTCCGCGGGCGCCGGGGTGGGGGGTACCGGATCGGCGGGCGCCGGGTCGCCGGGTGCCGCGTCGTCGGTGTCGGGGTCGAGCCCGGCGGTCACGCCACCGCTCGGAGCGGGCGGGGGCCCACTGCGAACGCCGGCGCGCCGAGGAGGCTGACCACCAGGTTCATCCCGTACAGCAGCAGTCCGAGGGCGACGGCCTGGCCGGTGGCCACCCCGAGGGGAGCCAGCAGGAGCACCAGCGCCCCTTCCCGCAGCCCCAGCCCGTTCACCGACAGGGGCAGGACCTGGGCGATGGCCACGATGGGCACGAATGCCATGGCCGCCGACCAGCCCATGTTGAGCCCCAGGGCGTGGCCCGCGGCCCATGCCGCCAGCACGATCGTGAGCTGGTAGGCCAGGGCCGCCACCAGCACCGACGCGGCCTGGCCCGGGTGCCGGCGCATGCGGTCGATCCCGAGGTGGACGGCGCCCAGGAATCCGAGCCAGTTGGCGTGCCCCGCCAGGCGGGCCCCGAGCCGGGCGTTGCCCGCCACCAGGAGGATCACGGCCAGCACGGCCAGGGTGCCGAGGGACAGGCCCAAGGCCAGATGGCTGGCGGTGCCCAGGTGGAGGAGGCTGGGGTTGCCGACGAGGGCGACCAGCGTGATGAAGGGCAGGACCACGAAGCCGGTGAGGCGCTCCAGCACCACCGAGGCGAACGACTCGGGGGGATGCCCGTTGCCGGCCGACAGCCGGGTGACCCGCAGGACGTCGCCACCCACCGTGCTGGGCAGGAAGTTGGAGACGAAGACCCCGGCCAGCACGTGGTTGAGGAGGGTGTGCAGGTCGGACGGCAGGTCGAGGGCCCGCAGGACCCGCTGCCACCGGAGGGTGGCCAGGATCACGGCGCCGAACGTGACCGCCACGCCGGTGAGCACCCAGGTCCAACTCGACAGCTCGTCGATGGGGTTGAGCACCGACAGGTCGAACCGGGTGAGGAGGAACCCGAGCATGGTGACGCTCGCCGCCACCCGCAGGCCGAGAAAGATGCGGGCCCGCTTGACCGATTTGGGTCGACCAGGGACAGGCGGGACGGCCTCGGGGTCGGCGACGCCCCGCTCGAGGGACCCTTCACCCGCGCCGAGGCTTCTTCCCGACCGGCCGCTCATCCCTTAAGCCTACGCACTGGACAGGGGAAATGTTCCCGATACGGTGCCGCCGCCGGTGGGGGCGACCGGGCTGCCGACTAGCGCGGCCCACGCCGTACCATGGCCAACCATGCCGACCGACGATCCGATGCTCGACGAGGCCGTGGTCCAGCGGGTGCTGGGGGTGGCGCTGCGCACCGGTGGCGACTTCGCCGAGGTCTTCGCCGAGGACCGGCGGTCGTCGTCCGCCCGCCTCGACGACGGCAAGGTGGAAGAGCTCACATCCGGCCGTAGTCGTGGGGCCGGCATCCGGGTGGTGGTGGGCGACACCACTGGCTTCGCTCACACGTCCGACCTCAGCGAGTCCGGCCTCGCCGCCGCCGCCCAGGTGGCGTCGGCCGCAGCCCGGGGCGGTGGAGGCGGCGTGCGGGAGGTCGCGCTCACCCGATCCGAGCACGGACGCCGCCAGTCCGATGCCGAGATCCTGCCCCAGGACGTCCCCAAGGCCGACAAGGTCGAGCTCCTCCGTCGGGCCGACGATGCCGCCCGGTCCGAGGGCAGCCGGTCCGAGGGCGGCCGCTCCGAGGGGGGCGGCGTCCGCCAGGTGGGCGTGTCCTACGGCGACAGCCGACGACGGATCATGGTGGCCAACAGCGACGGCCTCCTGGCGGGCGACGACCAGGTGCGCACCCGGTTCATGGTCTCGGCCGTGGCGGCCGGCGACAGCGGCATGCAGACCGGCTACGAGGGCCCCGGCGGCACCGTCGGCTTCGAGTTCTACGACGGGGTCGACGTGGCCGAGGTGGCCCGCACCGCCGCCCGCCGGGCGCTCGACATGCTCAAGGCCCGACCCGCGCCGAGTGGACGACTGCCGGTCGTCTTGAAGCGGGGCGCCGGCGGCGTGCTGTTCCACGAGGCGTGCGGCCACGGCCTGGAGGCCGACCTTGTCGGTCGCGATGCCTCCGTGTTCCGGGGCCAGGTGGGCACCATGGTCGCCAGTCCCCTCGTCACCCTGGTCGACGACGGCACCTACGCCAAGGAGTGGGGCACCTACGCCATCGACGACGAGGGCCACCCCGCCCGCCGCAACACCCTCATCGAGAACGGCCGGCTCACCGACTACATGTGGGACCTGCTGCGGGCCCGCAAGGAGGGCCGGGAGTCGTCGGGCAACGGCCGCCGCCAGAGCTACCAGCACCTGCCGATGGTGCGGATGACCAACACCTACGTGCTGGCCGGGGAGGACGATCCCGAGGAGATCATCCGCCAGACGCCGCACGGCATCTACTGCGTGCAGCTGGGCGGGGGGTCGGTCAACACCGCCACCGGCGACTTCGTGTTCGGGATGACCGAGGCCTACATGATCGAGAACGGCGAGGTCACCGAGCCTGTCCGGGCGGCCAACCTCATCGGCAACGGCCCCGACGTCCTCCGCTCGATCGACGCGGTGGGCAACGACTTCGACACCTGGGCCGGCACCTGCGGCAAGGACGGCCAGGGGGTGCCGGTGTCGGCCGGCCAGCCCACGCTGCGAGTCTCGGGCATGACCGTCGGCGGGACGGCCAAGTGACTGCGGCATCAGGTTCGGGACTGCTCGAACTGGCAGAGCGGGTGGTGGCCGGCGCCCGGCCGGGCGAGCAGGTGGAGGCCTACGTCGGCCGGTCGTCCCGAACCGAGGTCAAGATCTTCGACGGTAAGGTGGAGTCGCTGTCGTCGGCCGATACCGCCGGCATCGGCGTGCGGGTGGTGGTCGACGGCCGCCAGGGGTTCGCCTACGCCGGCTCGCTCGACGAGTCGGTCATGGCCGAGGTGCTGGCCGAGGCCCGCGACAACGCCTCCTTCGGCACGGTCGACGAGTTCCTCGGCCTGGTCGCGCCCGACGGGGTGGCCGCCGCCGACCTCGACCTGTTCCGGGAGGACCTGGCCGACTTCCCCACCGACCGCAAGGTGCAGCTGGCCCTCGACGTCGACCGGGCCACCCGCTCCGCCGACTCCCGCATCCGGGGCCTGGAGAGCGCGGGCTACGGCGACTCGTCCTCCGGCGTCGGCCATCGCGTCCACCGAGGGCATCCGGGTCACCGGCCGGCGCACGAACTGCTCGGTGTGGGCCGAGGCCCTGGCCGGCGAGGGCACCGAGACCCAGACCGGTTACGGCTACTCCGTCGGCCGCAGCCCCGGCGACCTCGACCTGGCCAAGGCCGCCGAGCAGGCCGCCGACCGGGCCACCCGCCTGCTCGGCGCCCGCAAGCCCGCGTCCCGGCGGCTGACGGTGATCTTCGACCCCAAGGTCACGGCGTCGTTCCTGGGCGTGCTGTCGTCGACCCTGAGCGCCGAGTCCGCCATCAAGGGCCGGTCGCTGTTCGCCGGCCGCGACGGCGAGGCGGTGGCGGTCGACCTCATCACCCTGGTCGACGACCCCACCGAGCCCGAGGCCTACGGCGCCTCCCGGTTCGACGCCGAGGGCCTGGCCAGCCGGCGCAACCTCCTGATCGACGGCGGGGTCCTGGCCGGGTTCCTGCACAACTCCTACACCGGCCGCCGCACCGGACGGGCGTCGAACGCGGCCGCGGTGCGGGGCGGCTACATGACCGGCCCCGGCGTCGGCAGCCGGGCGTTGACGCTGACGCCGGGCGACAAGTCGGCCGACGAGCTGCTGGCGGAAACCGGCGAGGGCCTGCTGGTGCAGTCGGTGAGCGGGCTGCACTCGGGCGTCAACCCCGTGAGCGGCGACTTCTCCGTGGGCGTCGAGGGGCTCATGGTGCGGGGCGGCGAGCGGGCCGAGCCGGTGCGGGAGGCCACCATCGCATCGACCCTCCAACGGATGCTGCACGACGTGGTGGCCGTCGGCGGCGACCGCGAGTGGCTGCCCGGCGGCGCCGCAGGCGTCACCCTCGTCATCCGCGACGTCACCCTGAGCGGGTCGTAGCCCCGGGCGGGTGCCGAACCGTCACCTGGCGCAGTTCAACGTCGCCCGGCTCCAGGGAGCCGCTCGACGAGGCGGTGTGGCGGGAGTTCCTCGACGGGCTCGACCGGGCCAACCGGCTGGCCGAGGTGAGCCCCGGGTTCGTGTGGCGGCTGGTCGTCCCCGAGGGCCACGTCGTGCGGGACGGGATGTTCGCCAACCTGTCGGTGTGGGAGTCGTACGAGGCCCTCCACGCCTTCGTCTACCGGAGCGACCACGGCTCCTTCACCCGGCGGCGTCGGCGCTGGTTCGAGCCGGTCGCGGGCCCGACGA
Organism: uncultured Acidimicrobiia bacterium; assembly: GCA_963836205.1. Lineage (GTDB taxonomy): Bacteria > Actinomycetota > Acidimicrobiia > Acidimicrobiales > AC-14 > JAXDMK01. The sequence goes on from CAWIIV010000020.1 coordinate 44,395, forward strand.
CGGTGCTGTGGTGGGTGCCGGAGGGCGAGCAGCCGACGCTGGAGCAAGCCCAGGTCCGGCTCGACCACCTCCGCGGCCACGGTCCGACGGCGCGGGCGTTCTCCCTGCTCCACCAGTTCGACGCCGACGGGCAGCGCCCGGCCTACGCCACGAGGCAGAACTCGTGGCCTTCGGGATCGAGCATGACCTGGAACCGGCCCTGCTCGTCCTTGATGACGGGACCCGTGGCGGTAGCCCCGAGGGCGACACACCGTTCGGTGGCGTCGGCGATGTCGGCCACCTCGACGTCGAGGTGGAGCCGGTTCTTGCCCTGCTTTGGCTCGGGCACCCGCTGGAACGCGATCCGGAGGCCGCCCGAGGGGTCGCTCACGATGACCCAGTCGGGCGTGCGGACGAAGACCTCGCGGCCGAGCACCGCGGCCCAGAAGGTGGCCAGTCGGTTGGGGTCGAGACAGTCGACCACCAGCTCGTCGATGGTGCCGACGGGGCCGTCCATCGGGTCAAGAGTAGGCCGCTAGCGTCAGGCGGTCGTGCTCCTCGCCGCCTCGCCAGACACCATCCCCGTCCTCCATGCCATCGTGCTCGGGATCGTGCAGGGGCTGTCGGAGTTCCTCCCCATCTCGTCCAGCGGGCACCTCATCCTCGTCCCCTGGTTGTTCGGCTGGACGGAGCTGACCGGCTCGGCCAACGCCGACTTCAACCGCACCTTCGACGTGGCCCTGCACCTGGGAACCTTCGTGGGAGCGGCGGCCTACTTCCGGGCCGACCTGGTGCGGTTGGCGGGCGCGGCGTGGACGTCGCTGCGGACCCGCCGGGTGGACGGGCCCGACCAGCGGATGGCGTGGCTGCTGGCCCTGTCGGCCCTCCCTGGGGCGACCGTCGGCGCTGTGCTGGAGACGACCATCGGCGACTCGCTCGGCAGCCAGATCTGGCTCATCGCGGTGTTGCTGATCGTGTTCGGGCTGGTCCTGCTGGTGGCCGACCGTCTGCCCGGGGACCGGGGCGAGCAAGAGTTCGGTTTTCGGGACGCGGCCGTGATGGGGCTGTGCCAGGCCGGGGCCCTCGTGCCGGGCGTGTCGCGGTCGGGGATCACCATCACGTCGGGGCGCTTCCTCGGCTTCCAACGGGACGCCGCCGCCCGCCTCTCCTTCCTCATGAGCCTGCCCATCATCGCCGGTGCCGGCCTCTATCAAGGGGCCAAGGTGGTCGCCGGTGGCGGCTTGCCCGCGGGGTCGCTGCCCGCCTTCGCCTGGGGGATGCTGGCGTCGGGAGTCACGGGCGCGCTGGCGGTGTGGCTGGTGCTGCGGGTGGTGCGGACGCAGTCGTTCGCCCCCTTCGTCATCTACCGGGTGATGGCGGGCCTGGTGGTGCTGGGCCTGCTGGCGACGAACTTCCGCTGACGCCCGGGTCGGGGGCCTCGGGCGCGGCCAACGCCAGGGTGACAACCCCGCTGGCCAGGGCGAACGCGACCCGGGCGGCTTCGTCAGGGGACACCGCCACCGCCGCCGACTCGTCCCCCACGTCGACCACGACCGCGTCGGTGGCCACGGGGAACGTGGGCGGGGTGCCCTCGGCCGCGTCGGCCAGGTCGAAGGTGGCGAGCACGTCGACCGCGTCGCCCCGGACGAGAGCGAGGCTGGGCCGGGCGTTGGGCACCGCCACCGCCCGGCTCCCCGGCGGAAGGAGGGCGGCGAGCCCCCGCCGGCCGTCGGGCGCGAGCTGGCCGGCCACGATGGGCAGCCCTGGAAACACGGGGGCGACGACGGTGCGCCCTCGGGCGTCGTCGGGGGACATAAGCGCCCCGTCGGCCACCAGGGAGGCGGGGACGAGTCGGACGGACACGTCGTCGTCGCCAACCACCGAGCCCGGCTCGAGGGCGTGCACCGCCACCACCACCGGCCGGAGCGGCCCGTACTGGGCGGCGAGGGCGCCGGCGTTGCCCACGATCCGCGCCGCCACCATCCCGGTGAACAAGGCGAGCACGCCGACGACCAGCCAATAGGCAATCGGAGAACGGGTGATACGAACGGACCGCCACACGGCCAACCTCCTCGACGGAACCCAAACGGGAGGAGGAAGTGGCGCCGAGAATATCGCGGCCGAGGGGGCGGGGGGGCCGGGCCCGGCGGCGGTGGCGGGGGGCGGCGCGGCTCGGCAGCGGGTAGCGGCGTGGTCGGCGAAGCGGAGTGGCTCGGCGGGGTGGCGGCGGGTGGCCGGGTGGCGGGGTGGCAAGAGATTAAGGGCATGCGTCGGCTGCTCCGGCGCACGATCTCCCGTCGCCCGCCGCGATCACCGAGCGAGCCAGTCTTGGACGAGCGCGAAACCTCATCGTCGCCACCATCGGCCGCGCCGGAGTCAAGCTTGCCACCGCGTCACCCCGGCTCCGCTCTCGGTGGTGACGTGGCCCGGACCATGCCGGTGGCGTCGGTGACCTCGAAGGTGGCGTCGGGCAGGAGCTTGGCCTGCCAGTCGGGTTGGTGGAGGCGGTGGTGATGGCGGCTGCACAGCAGAACGAGGTTGTTCATCTCCGTCGGCCCGCCGTGGGTGACCCAGCGCACGTGATGGGCCTCGCACCACGACGAGGGACGGTCGCAGCCCGGGAAGCGGCATCCCTCGTCCCGGATGACCAGTGCGCTCCACAGGGTGGCGGGGATGGTCCTCGTCGACGTGCCGTAGTCGAGGACGGCCGAGCGGCCCCTGGTCAGGACCCGGTGCAGGTTGGAGTCGCACAGCATCGTCGACAGGGTCGGCCCGTCGAGTCCGGGACCGCCGATGACCCGTCCGCCCCGGCCCTCCTGGAGGGCGTCGAGGTCGACGACCACGTTGAGATGGGGACGGTGGCGACCTGCGGGGATGGACTGCTGGTGGTCGAGGAAGAACCGGCTCACGGCCACGAGGGCGTCGGCCCGGCGCTGGGCCGGGCTGAGCCCGGGATCGTTCACCGTGGCCAGGCGCAGGGCGGTGGCCACCACCGCCCCGCCCTCGGCGTCGAGATGGCCCTCGATGACGTGGCGGCCGTCCAACGTCGCCGACAGGTGCAGGCTGCGCTCGGGCTCGGCTGAGTCCTTGGCTTCCTCGACCTGTTCCTTCCAGGCGGCCATGGCCCGGGCACAGCCGGCCAGGGTCAACGGGGCCAGGTAGGGAACCAGCTCGGACTCGGCCCCGGCGAAGGCGTCGATGGTGGAATCGTCCAGCTTGGCCACGATCACCTCGACCTGGCCCTTGGCCAATTCCCGTTGCGCGAGGGCAGCGGCGCATACCGGCAGCTTCCGCAGCCGGCCGGCGAGCGATACCAGGCCATGAGCCGACCTCGAGGTCATGGAGGCCTTGTCCCGCAGCCAGGCCGTCATCGACGTGGCCCCGTCCAGGTCCCACAAACCGGCGGCGTCGAAGTCGCCCACGGCCTCGGCGATGCGGGCGTCGAGGAGATCCCGCAGGGCCAGCAGCTGCGCCAACGCAGCACCCTCGGTCGGCACCCGCAGCTTCTCGATCGCCTCGGCCAGGTCCTCCAGCACGGTCTCATCGTACTAGTGTTCGATCAATAGCGCAAGTCGCTAACTGGTAAATGGGGCAGCGGTTTGGCCTTCTATGACTCCGATGTTTTCGACCTCGTCATCCGCAATCGGCGGAGCAGTGTCGACGCGAGCCCTGCCGTCCTTGGCCCCTCTACTGCCTTCCTCGGTGCGGTCGCCGTCGTCGGCACGAGAAGACCATGAGCTCGCTGCACTCGACACCCCGATCGACCAGCTCCTGACGGGCGGCGGCGGCGGCGGCGTCGGCGACCACCAGTTGCAGGCCCCGCATCGAGCCGGCCGCCATCTCCCGTTGCGATGGCAGGTCGCCGAACACGATCGAGCAGGCCGAGCCTCGAGGCGTCAACTGGGTGACATGCATGTGCTCGTTGGTGGTCTCGTGATCGAGGTCGAAGCCGACCTGGTAGCGGTAGAAGGCGATCGAGGCGGCGATGTCGCTCACCGGGAGGACGACGACTTCCAGGGTCCAATCCACGATCCTCGTCCTCCGCCTCAGGTGGTGACTGGCCGGTAGTTGCAGAGGTGCACCCCGGTGGTGGTTGTCGTGGTGGACACCAGCTCGAGCCTCCGGACCAGCCCGTCGTCGGGGAAGAGTCGCTTACCGCCACCGAGCAACACCGGCTCGATCATCAACCGGTACTCGTCGACGAGTTCGTGTCGGATGAGTTGCGAGGCGAGATTGCTGCTCCCCATCACCTGGATGTCACCGCCCGGCTCCGCCCGGATTTTCCCCCTCTTCGCGAAAGCTGGTGACGGCCTCTCGTGAAGGGGCGCCGGTGCCGTAGCCGGTATCCACCATCTGGGCCACCGGGCCTCCTGAACTGGTCAGTGACGAAGCTGATCGAACAAGGAGGCCTGGTGGCTGCCCTCGACGCTATGACGATCCGCCTGCACCTGCGCGCGGTGCGTGTACTGGAGGTGGTGGAGGACCTGCCCGAGTCCCTGGTGGTGGCGGTGGTGGCCATCGCCAACGTGATCCGCTGCTCGGCCTGCGGGCACAAGACGGCCCGGGTGCATGCCACCCGCAAGGTCCGCATCGCCGACCTGGCCGTGTCGGGACGGCCCGTCACCCTGGTCTGGCACCGCCGCCGGTTCCGGTGCAAGAACTGTCGCACGACGACGACGGAGAGCCATCCGTTCTTCGTCGACCGCATGACCAGGCGACTGGCCCGGGCGGTGGTGGCCGACGCCAAGGACATGACCGTTTCCGCCGTGGCCCGCCGCCACGGACTGTCCTGGCACCGGGTGATGCGCCTGGTGCTGGCCGAGGGCGAGCTGCTGGCCCGGGCTCGACGGCGTCGTCCGTGCCGGGTGCTGCTGGTCGACGAGAAGTCGATGCGCAAGGGCCGGGGCCAGTTCTCCACCATCCTCACCGACGGCGACCGGGGCGCCGTCATCGCCGTGCTCAAGGGCCGCTCGGCGGATGTGCTGGGGGGCTTCCTCGCAGCTCAGAGCCCATCTTGGCGAGGGGGCGTGTCGGTGGTGGTGACCGACATGGCCGAGTGCTACCGGGTTGCGGTGCGCAAGCACCTGCCCCACGCCCGCCACGTGGCGGATCGGTTCCATGTCGTGCGCGGCTTCGCCAAGGTGCTGGTCAGCGCCCGCCGGGACGCCCAGCGCAGCCCCCTCGGCCAGCCGCATGACGCCGAGGTGTTCCGGGCCCGGTTCCTGCTGATGAAGCGGCTCGACCGACTCAGCGGCGAGGAGATGGCCCGCCTGGGCGCACTCTTCGACGCCCATCCCGAGCTCGGCGTGGTGTGGGGCCTGGTGCAGAGATTTCACGTCGTGTTCTGCGCCGAGAACGACGCCGACGCCGAGCAAGCGCTGGACTGGTTCACCGACGCCTACCTGGCCGCGGGAATCAACCTGGGATCGGCCATCACCACGTTCTGCCGCTGGGGGGTCGAGGCGCTCAACTTCCACAAGACCGACCGGGCCACCAACGGAGCCTCGGAGGGGGTGAACACCCGCATCGAGGTGCTGGAGCGAATGGCGTACGGGTTCGCCTCCAGAGCCAACTACCGAGCCCGGGTGCTTCTGTTCTGCTCCGGTCACCCGCCAGCGCTGGCGAGCTGAGGCCGGGATCGCCGATGATGACGGGGAAGCCATTCAGGCGGCGCGATCACCAGGTTTCGCGAAGAACCGATTTTCCGCACCGCGCCGATGACGTCATCCGGGGGGAGCAGCGTCGAGCTCGTCCAGTGGAGGTCGTCCTGGGTCAACGTCCGGGAGGCGACGTACTTGGGAATCTCGTTCATACGATCGGCGAAAGGATCTCCCGCTCGGCGCGGCCACGCGGCCGCCATCGTCTGCCAGGTGCGGCGGCCGAACAGCAGCGCGACGGTGCCGTCCATCACCTCCTGCAGCACCGGACCCATCGTCTCCGCCTCGAAGAACCGCATCGACCAGCCACCGTGGGCGAACCCGCCGTCGGGGTCCTCCTTGCGGCCTCCGGGCGCCTGCACGACCCCGTCGAGGCTCATGAAGTCACTGAGGATGATGCGCATGTCACTCCTTGCCCGTCGTGGTGACTACCTGCACCGGATCAGCGCCCCGAACTCATCGCCGTTCCCGTTGGCTCGCCCGGCGCTTCAGGCTTCGGCGGCCGGCGGACCGGGCTCGTCGCCGGGCGGGGCCGGCTCGGCCGCCGGCGGGAAGGGCTCGTCGCCGGGAGGGGCCGCGGCCCTCTCGGCGTCCACCACCGTCTCGACGCCCGCCGCGGTCGTGGCGTCCGTGGCCGTCGTGGTTGCCGCCGCCTCGGTGTCCGCCGCCGTGGCACCCGCCGCCTTCTTGGCGACCGGTGCCTTCTTCGCCACAGCCGCCTTTTGACCGCCGCCTTCTTGACCGCCGCCTTCTTGACCGCCGCCTTCTTGACCGCCGCCTTTGTGGCCGCCGGCGCCTTGCTCACCGCGGCCGCCTTCTTCCCCGCCGGCGCCTTCGCCACGGCCGTCCGAGCGGCAGGCGCCCGCTTTACCGGCGGCGCCTCCTCGGCCGTCGACATCTCCGCGGGAGCGTCCTCGACGACCGGCGGAGCGTCCTCGGCATAGGACGGCGCTTCCTCGGCCACGGGCGGGGCCTCGTCGACGACCGGCGGCGCCTCCTCAGCCATGGGCGGCGTCTCCTCGATCACGGGCGGAGCCGCCTCGGCCATCGGGGGCGGCGGCTCGTCCGGCCTCCCGCCCGGGAGGTGGACGACCTTTTCGACCCTCTCGACGACCTTGGAGACCGCCTTCTTGGCCGCCCCCTTCTTGGAGGACGCCTGCTTGCCCGCCTTCTTGGCCGCCTCGACCACGCCGAACTTGGGCCAGGAGACCTGCTCGCCCTTCTTGGCCGCCTTCTTGGCGGTGTCGAAGAAGGCGTCGAGGACCTTCTCCGCCTCCCGCCTGGCGACTCCGGCTCCCTTGGCCACCTGCTTCACCAACTCGGACTTCTTCATAGTCAGGCAGGATAGAGGCCGTGGTGAACATCCGGTCGGTGACGACCGCCTTCCTCGTGGCCCTCGCCTTGACCGCCTGTGGCGACAAGGCCGAGCGCACCAACTTCCGTCCGCCCGAGCTCGGCGTGCCCGCGACCGCGGCCGACATCACCGGCATCTACCGGTCGGTCCACCAGGGACTCCTCCAACTCCGGGACAACGGCGAGCTCAACCTCATCCTTCCCGAAGGACCCGGCGCCACCACCGGAAGCTTCACCCTCGCCCACGGCGCGGCGACGGTCCGCACCGCCAACTGCGCCGACCAGGTGGGCGCCTACACGATCGAAGTGGTGGCCGGACCCATCGTCAGCAAGTCGACCCTCGTCTTCGAGGCGGTCGACGATCCCTGCGCCGAGCGCCAGAAGTACCTCACCATCGACCCCTGGGTCTACGCCGACTCCTGAGGGGCCTCGACTCCTGAGGGGCCGACTCCTGAGGGGCCGACTCCTGAGGGGCCGACTCCCCGCCACCGACTCCTGAGGGGCCGACTCCCCCGCCACCGACTCCTGAGGGGCCGACTCCCCCGCCACCGACTCCTGAGGGGCCGACTCCCCCGCCACCGACTCCTGAGCGGCCGACTCCCCCGCCACCGACTCCTGGCCGGCGCCCAGCCGCTCGGCCACCAGCGTGGCCAGATCGTCGAACACGTACTCGGGAGGGTCGTCGATCGGCTCCTCCGCCGTCACCCCGCTCATCACGAGGGCGAACGGCACGCGCAGGCGGCGGGCCATGAGCCCGTCGGTCGACGGCCGGTCGCCGACCAGGATCGTCTCCCCCTCGCTCCCCCGCTCGTCCCCGAGCCGCTCGGCCAGCAGCGTGGCCATGGGCTTGTAGGGCTTGCCCGCCACCTCCGCCTCGACGCCCGCGGCCGCCACCACCGCGGCCAGGATCGCACCCCCGCCGGGGATGGGGCCGTCGGGCGTGGGATAGGTGGTGTCGTCGTTGGTCCCGATCAGGCGGGCGCCGTGGTGGACGGCGAGGAAGGCGGCCGTCAAACGGTCGTAGTCGAAGTCCCGGTGGAAGCCGACCACGACCGCGTCGGCGTCGCCGTCCCGGACGACCTCGACGCCCCGGGCCTCGAGCGCCTCCCGCACCCCGGCTCCGGCGCACAGCAGGGCCGTGCTCCCCGGCTCCAGCAGCGACGCCGCCGCCTGGGCCGACGTGACCACCTCGTCGGCGGTGGCCGGCACGCCCATCCCCTCCAGCTTGGCCACCAGCTCGGACACGCGGGGACCGGCGTTGTTGGTGAGGAAGATGACTCGGTGCCCAGCCTCACGCAAAGTGGCGATGGCTTCAGTCGAACCCGGTATCGGTTGCTCCGACAACCACACCACGCCGTCGAGATCGAGAATCCAGGCCACGGGAGGCCCCTTTGTAGCAGCCGGCGACGGCCGACCCCGACGACCCCCGCCGGCGACCCCAGCGACGTCGCGAGTGCCCACGCCTCAGCCGGGCACCGCGCCCAGGAAGCGGGCCGCAATCGGCGCCGCCACCTGACCGCCCACGCCGCCACCCTCCACCAGCACCGCGAACGCCAGCGAGCCGCGGAAGCCTATGAACCAGGCGTGGGTCTCGGGCGGGTCGGCCCGGCCGAACTCGGCCGTGCCCGTCTTGCCGGCGACCTCCAGGCCGGCGACGGCCGCGGCCGTGCCGGTGCCGGTGCGCACCACCTCCCGCATGAGGTCGGCCAGGACGGCGACCGTCGCCGGCGCCAACACGACCGGCGCCACCGCCACCGCCGACGGCGAACCGGCACCCAGGACGCGGGGCGCCCGCCACGTCCCCGAGGCCACCGCCGCGGCCACCGAGGCCATGTGGAGGGGGCTGGCCAGCACCCGGCCCTGGCCGATGGCGGACGACGCCCGGTCGGCGGCGTCGCCCGGGTCGGGAAAGTCGCCCCCCGACGCGCCCACCCCCGCGTCGTAGTCGACGCCGAAGCCGAATCGCGACGCAGCGGCGACCAGATCGGCGTCCGACAGCTCGTCGGCGAGGGTGACGAATGCGGTGTTGCACGAATGGGCGAAGGCCGTGCGGAAGGGAATGGAGCCGAAGGACTCGTCCTCGAAGTTCTTGAACGGCTTGCCCCCGATGGTGGCCAAGGGCTCGCAGGCGACGACCGTGTCGGGGCCGATGCCGCTGGCCACCAACGCCTCCGCCGTCACCACCTTGAAGCTCGAACCGGGCGGGTACTGGCCGTCGAAGGCCCGGTTGAACGCCTCGTCGAGGGGGCGGGCCGACACTGCTCGCACGTCGCCGGTGGCGGCGTCGATGGCCACGATGGCCGCCGGTTCGTCGATGCCCACCAACGCCTGGTCGGCCGCCTGCTGAACCCGGGGGTCGAGGGTGAGGACCAACGGCTCGGGCGGGGTGCCCGGGAACTGGGCCACGACGGCGACCTCCACGTCGGAGGCGTCGACGAGGCGAACCTCGCCCGACGGCAGCCCCGCCAGTTGCCGCTCGTAGGCCGCTTCGAGGCCGGACAGCCCGACCTGGTCACCTGCCTCGTAGGGCGCACCGAGCTGGTCGAGGCGCTCGGCGGTGATCTCGCCCACCCGTCCGAGCAGGTGGAGGGCGAACTCGTCGGTGGGCGTGACCCGGCCCGAGCCCTGCTGGAAGAAGACCCCGGGCACCGGCTCGAGCACAGCCCGGATCGGCGCGAACCGGTCGCGCTCCACCCGGGAGACGGGGACGAAGTGGCCGGGCCCGACGCCCGGGTCGTCGAGGGCGGCCGCGACCGCGGCGGGGTCGGTGCCGAGCTGCTGGGTGAGGACCGCCTGGACCTGGGCCAGGTCGAGGATGCGATCGGGTTGCAGGCCGACGACGACCGTGTCGCTGGTGGACGCCAGGGTGGCGCCGGCGGCCCCGACGATGGGCGCCCGGGTGGGCCACACCACACCCAGCCTGAAGCGCAGGTCGGGGCGGAGGGCGGGATGGAGCGACGACGGGTCCCAGGCGATCCGCCAGGCGTCGGCGTCGGCGCCGTCGTCGTCCTGGTCCCGGCGGACGAGGGCGAGGCGGCCGTCGTACTGAAGCCGGCCGATCCCGCCCACCTCGAGGTCGGCGGTGAACGTGGCCTGCAGCTCGTCGACCAGCACGGTGCGGAAGGCGGCGCTGGTGACCCGCAGGTCGTCGCGCATGGCCGTGACCGCCTCGGCGAAGCCGGCGGGGGCACCGTCGACGACCACAGCCATGGCCGCGGGATCGAACCGCTCCCACGCGGCCAGGTAGGTCGACACCTCGGCCGTCGCCAATCGGGGCTCGTCGTCGCCGCGGCTGAGGAAGTACGCCCCGCCTCCGCCCGCGAGGAGCACGGCGACGATGCCGACGACGAGCAGCTTCCGCCTCAAGGTCGACCATTCTGCCCCGCCGGCAGGCCCCTATTGCGGCAATCGCCGGAGCAGGAAAATGTCGGCGGCAACCGTCGGCGATTGTCTTGGTAGCGTGATTGCCCCGTGGACCACGGGCCTTGGTCGGGAAAAGGGGATGGTCATGAACTGTTCGAGGCGGCGTACGTCCATCCGGATCGGCATCGTCGTGGCCGCGGTGATCGCGCTCGGTGGTGTGTCTGTCCCACCCGTGACCGCGGCCGCGGCCACCCAGGTCGTGCTCACCGACGTCACGACGGCGCTCAACGTCGGCGACGTCGACAACCTGTTCGTGGCCCTGCGCGACGGCACCAATGCCAACGACACCGGCTACGTGGGCACGGTCACGTTCGTCGCCGACTGCGGGGAGTGCTTCACGATCACGCCCAACAACGGGGGCGGATCGACCCGGGCGTACACGTTCGTGCCCGCCGACGGCGGCCAGAAGGCGATGGCCCTCACCTGGACCGAAGCCGGCACCCACCTCCTGGCGGTGGCCGCCACCCTCACCGGCGACACGGTCGACACCGACAGCGTGCCCGGCATCGTCGTGGGGCCGATGCCGACGACCACAACCTCCACCACCTCGTCGACCACCACCACCTCGACCTCCTCCACCTCAACGACGAGCACCTCCACGACCACGACCACCACCACCACGACCGTCCCGCCCGCGGGGGCCAACCAGGCCCGGCCCCTCGTGGTGCGGGCCGACACCTGGTACCTGCGCAACAGCCAGACCACGGGAAACGCCGACACCGTCTTCGTCTACGGCAACCCCACGGGCGACATCCCCGTCACCGGCGACTGGGACGGCAACGGCTCCGTCACCCCGGGCATGGTTCGGGGCGACTCGTGGTTCCTGCGCAACGCCAACTCGACGGGTACGGCCGACGCCTCCTTCCTCTACGGCGACCCGGGCGACACGCCCGTCGTCGGCGACTGGGACGGCAACGGGACGGTGACCGCGGGCGTGGTCCGTGCCGGGACCTGGTACCTGCGCAATTCGAACACCCAGGGCGTGGCCGATCTCAGCTTTGTCTACGGGAACCCGGGCGACATCCCGGTGGCAGGCGACTGGGACACGACCAAGTCGACCACACCTGGTGTGGTGCGCAACGGCGTGTGGTTCATCCGCAATTCGAATACCCAGGGCACGGCCGACGGCAGCTACGGCTACGGCAACGCGGGCGACAAACCGCTGGCCGGCGATTGGGACGGCATCGGGACGATGACACCCGGCGTGGTGCGGGGCAGCTCGTGGTTCCTCCGCAACGGCAACACCACCGGCGTCGCCGACGTGACCTTCACCTACGGCAACCCCACCGACACGCCCCTCCTCTGGCGGCCGTAACGCCCCTGGCGACGCCGGGTCGGTGCCCAGGCGGAGGTGGATCCAGGGCGGGAGCTCGCTGGTGGCTGCGGCCGGGCAGGCGCCGGTCGCGCTCGCCCGGGAGTCGACCAGGGCGGCGTCGGCGGTGACTGCCCCGGCGTAGCCCACCGGCGGGTAGAAGTAGGCCTCGGCCCGGGGGTATGCGGCGCAGGTGCCTGCGGTGGGGCCGAACCAGATGGACTGGGTGATGGTCGCGGCCACCCGATCTTGCCGCGTCCGCCGCCGACTGCATGACAGTTCGGTCAGTTGTTGAGCAGGTGGGCCGTCGCCCGGCGGCCGGGGAGCTTGACGACCTCGATGGCGTTGGGGAGCTGTTCCTTGATGGCGTTGTCGTGGGTGACGACGAGGACCTGGCGGAATCGGTTCTTCAACCGCTCCAGGGCGAGCAGCATCCGCTCCTTGCGCTCGTCGTCGAGGGGGCCGAAGACCTCGTCGAGGACGAGCAGCCCGACCGCCCCGCCGGCCTGGAACTGGACCTGCTCGCTCACCGCCACCCGGAGGGCGAGGTTGGCCAGGTCGGTCTCCGAGCCCGAAAAACGGGTCATCCCGTAGAGGAGCCCGGCGTCGCGCAGTTGGATCTCGTAGGTCTCCGGGTTGACGATGAGCTCGTCGTACTCGTGGTCGGTGAGCTCGGCGAACAGCGCCCCCGCCTTCTCCGACAGCCGGGGCCCCACCGACGCCACCAGCTCGTTGCGGAAGGCGTTGAGCAGGTCGGCCAGGCGGGCCAGGTGGCGGGCGTCGTCGCCCAGGCCCGCCAGCCGCTCGTGCTGTTCGAGGGCCTCGGCCAGCCGACGGCCCTCGGCGTCGGCCTTGGCCCGGGCCTGGACGGCCGCCACCCGGGCGTGGCCGGCGGCGAGGGCGGCCTCGTCGGCGACGGCCCGCTGCCGATCGCGCACCGCGACCGCCTGGGCCACGTCGTCGGGCCGGTAGTCGAGGCCCTTGGCCTTGGCCCGCAGGTTGTCGAGCCGGCCCTTGCTCTCGTCGGCCGCGGCCCGCTCCACGTCGAGCTCGGCCTTGGCCGTCACCCGCCGTTCGAGGCGCCCGGCGATGCGTTGGCACTCGTCGGCCGCCTGGCGCCGGCGGTCGACCTCGGCCGCCAGCCGGGCCACCTCCCCCTCCTCGACCGGCTCGCCGTGGGCGGCCTCGGCCCGGGCCAGGGCCGACTCCGCCTCCGCCCGGCGGGCCCGGGTGGCCTCGTACGCCTTCCACGCATCGCGGGCCAGCTTGAGGTCGATGAGTAGGGCATTTGCCGCCTCGGCGGCGACGCTGGCCGCGAACCCGGCCCGCCGCCGGTCGAGCTCGGCCTCCACCAGGGCCCCCTCCGCCACCGCCAGCTCGGCCGCTCGGTGCGCCTGCACCGACTCGAAGGCGTCGCCCAGGGCCTGGCCGCAGAGCGGGCAATCGGCCTCGCCGGTGAGCTCGCCCGAGCGATCGACCGCGGCCGCGGCCCGCTCCCTCGTGGCGCGGGCCGCGTCGAGCACGGCCTGCACCCGGGACACCTCGGTGCGGGCCACGTCGAGCTCGGCCCGGGCCGCCTCGTAGCCCTCCTCGTCGGGCGGGGGTGGGTCCTCCGCCGGCGGCAGGTTGGCGACCGCGGCCCGAGCCGCGACCACCGCCTCCACCCGCCGCAGGCGAGCCTCGGCGTCGCGCCAGCCCTCGGCCTCGGCCTGGAGCGACGCCAGGCGGTTGGCAGCCGCCTCCAGCGCAGCCAGCTCGTCGGCCAGCTTGGCTGCCCCGGCCAGGGCCCGCTCGAACTCCGCCCGCACCGCCCGCCCCTCGGCCACCAGCTTGTCGTGCTCCTGGCGGACGCCCTCCAGCCGGTCGGCGCTGCGGTGGGCGGCCTCGAAGTGGACCCGTGCCGTCTCCAGGGCGGTGTCGAGCTCGGACGCCTTCCACTCCAGGGCGGTGGCCATCGACACCGCCTCCTGCAGCTCGGCCTTGACCCGGCTGAGGTCGGGGAGCATGTCGCGCAGGCGCTCGAACGTGGTGGTGGCCGACCGGGCGTCCTTGCGGGCCAGGTCGCGCGCGCCGTCGAGGGGCGTGATCCCCAGGAGCTGGAGGACGAGCTTGCGGCGCTCGCTCGGCGGCTGGTCGCTGAAGGCGGCGAGTTGCTTCTGCTCGGCGAAGACGGAGGCCCGGAAGGCGGCGTCGTCCATTCCCAGGATCGAGTGGACATAGCGGGCGGTGTCGCGGACGCCCTCGGCCACCTGCATCCCGTCGGCGTGGGCCTGGGCCTTCACCGTCGAGCCGGCCCCCGCGATCGTGCGCCGGACCAGGTAGAGGTGGCCCTCGTGCTCGAACTCGACCTCGCTGACGCACTCCGACCTGAGGCCGGCGGTGCGGATCTCGTCGATCGAGGTGCGGGAGCGGCCGAAGAGCGTCCACCGGATCGACTCGACGATCGTGCTCTTGCCCCCTCCGTTGGGCCCGTAGATGCCGACCAGCCCCGGCGGGATCTCGAGGTCGAGCGGCTCCTCGTAGACCCGGTAGTTGCGCAGGTGGAGCCGGGTGATGCGCATGGTGGGCGGGCCCGCCTAGTCGGCCGCGGACTCGACGGCCCGGGCCAGGTAGTCGTCGCCCATGGTGCGGATGCGGTCGCGGTCGAAGCCGACCAGGTCCTGGCCCTGAACGTACTCGCCCCACTGGGCGGGCAGCGACTGGAGCTCGGGCAGCTGGGCGTGGCCCTCCGACTCCCGGAACCGGGGCTCCAGCTTCACCAGCAGGGCCTTGGCCGACGCCTCCCGCACCGCCTCCCGGTCGAGCAGGTGGAACGCCTCCGGCTCGACCTGTTCGAGGTAGAGGCGGGCGACCGCCCCGTTGGGCACCGCCGCCGCCCGTTCCAACACCGCCGCCTGGACCTCGGCCGGCGATAGCCCGAGGGCGTGCACGGAGGGGAGGGTGACCAGGGGCCGCTGGCCGGTGAGGGCGTGATGGGTGCACACGCCGGTGTCGGTGTCGAGGGTGACGATGCCCTTGGGCTCCTCGGGGCTGTCGGCGAAGGAGAACGTGTCGGTGGACCCGGCGTACCAGATCCCCTTAGCCACCTCGGTGTGGAAGTGGTAATGCCCGAGGAGGACGAGGTCGGCCTTCAGCTCGGACGCGTCGACCTCGATCTCGTTGATGTCGGCGTGCCGGGGCTCGACCTGGGGCACCCGGGGGTGGGTGAGCAGGAGGTTGGTGCGGTCGAGGCTGCGGTTGCGGTCGGCGTGGTGGAGGGCCTCGATGGTGTCGGCCACGGTGAGCATCTGGGGGACGGCGTGGATGGTGAGCCCGGCGAAGTCGAACCGCTCGTACTGGAGGCGGTGGGCGAACTTGACGTCGGTGAACGTGTCGGCCAGGGCCGAGTAGGGGCTGCCCGTGCCCGGCAGGCGGGGTGTGTCGTGGTTGCCGGTGATCACCACCAGGGGGACGCCGTGGGCCCGCACCCTCGACATGGCCCGCTGGGCGATGCGGAACGACCGGTAGGTGGGACGGGGATGGTCGAAGATGTCGCCCAGCCACACCACCAGGTCGGGCGCCTGGGCCAGGGCCAGCTCCACGGCCGCCTCGAACGACTGCTCGAAGTCACGCTCGCGCTGGTTGACCCCTTCGGGCGTGGTGAACGAGTAGTACGACCGCCCGAGGTGGGCGTCGCCCAGGGCCGCGATCTTCACGCCGCCCGCCCCCTCGAACTGGTGACGAAAGTGGTGGCCAGGGCAACCGAAAACGTCACCGGTTCGGGGTTGCGTCGCCAACAGGTGACGATTTTGGTGGCCAGGGCAACCGAAAACGACACCGGTTCGAAGGTCGGGCGCATCAGTCGACCAGGGCGGCGATGTTGGGTGGCACCACGGGGCGGGGGACGGGCGGGGGCGGGCAGTCGCGCACCACGTGCGACCACAGGTGGACCTTGGCCGGCACCGCGAAGGGGGCGTGGAGGTTGGCCACCAGGCACTCCCCCGGCATGAGCGTCTGGATCTCGGGCCCGAGGGCGGAGATGTCCTGCTTCGACGACGAGCGCAGGATGGTGCGGTCCTTCTCGTCGGCCAGGCCCAGGATGAAGAAGGTGTTGAACTGGCTCAGCAGCTCGCCGTCGAGGAGCTTGGGTTGCTGGGTGACGGCGCACAGCCCGACCTTGAACTTGCGCCCCTCCCGGGCCACCCGGGGAAAGACGTTGGACTCCTTGTCCTTGTTGGCCGACAACACCCGCTGCGCCTCCTCCAGGACGATGGCCACCACCGGCAGCCGCTCGTGGACCTCGGGGTGGTCGAGGTAGGCGGCCGACCATTCGTCGAGCACCTTGCGGGCGAGGAACGAGGCGACCAGCACCTCCTCGGTGGACCCCAGGCCGCTCACGTCGACCAGCACCACCTTGCCCTCACGCAGGTCGCGCAGCACCGCCGAGCCGACCGACACGTGAGCGTCGGCCGCGACGCACGGCAGCTCCACGATGCGCCGGGCCCGCCGGTGCACCACCTGCAGGGTGTTGAGGGCGACCCGCGAGTTCAGCTCCACGTCGCGGAATCCGGGGAGGTCCTCCACCGCCGAGAACTCGAGCATCCACGAGAGTCCCTCGCCGCCCGATCGGGAGTAGTGGCGCTCGAGCTCGAACAGGGCCTCCTCCTGGGGGCGGCTCCAGTCGTAGGCGGTGCGCAGGTCGTCGACGGTGAGCTCGCCCAGCCCCACCCGCAGGGTGGACGTGTTGGGCAGGCTGCGGGCGGCGTAGGTGCGCAGCCGCTCCCCCGCCCACGGGTGGCGGGCCAGCTGTGTGCGGTACTCGCCGTGGGGGTCGACCAGGAGCAGCCCGTATCGGCCCTGGGCCCGCATGACCCCGCCCGCCAGCACCATCATCAGGTTGGACTTCCCCATGCCCGTAGTGGCGAAGATGCCGACGTGGGTGGCCAGGCTGTCGCCGGGGATGCCGACCTCGAAGTCGACGACGGTCTCGCCACTGCGCAGGTTGCCGACGGGCAGGTCGCCCATGCGGGTGCGGAGGAAGGCGAAGTCGGCCGGCTCCGGCGCCACCACCCTGGAGAACTGGGTGGGCAGGCTCTTGGGCTTGCGGAACTCGAGCCCGTCCGGGGTGAGGTAGCCCAGGCAGCGGCAGGTGGCGACGCGGTAGGTGCGGCGGGACTGCTCGTAGAGGCGATGGGCACCGTCGTCGCCCCGGTCGTCGTCGGCCAGGAGGGTGCCTGCCACCCGCTCGGCCCATCCCGGCTCCCGGTGCTCGCTGCCGTAGGTGACGTCGACGATGCGAAAGAGGTAGCGCCGCCCGGTGGCCTCGTCGACCGCCACCAGCAGCTCGCCCAGGAACAGGTCTTCGTCGGGCCCGGCCCGGAACACGCCCTCCAACACGTTCTTGCCGAACAGCCGGCCCCGTGAGTCACCCATCTAGAACCGCTCCATGAGCCCGTGGCGGTCGGCGAAGGCCCGCTCCCGGACGTCGTGGGGCACGCCCACCCGGTCGAAGTGGCCCTCGACCTCGAGCCACGCCTCCTCCCGCAGCCAGCCCGGGCAGGCGGCCAGCCGGTCGGCGACGGTGAGCGGGTAGGGGTAGCCGGGAAAGGCGGCGTCGTCGGACAGGCCGGCGAGGGCGGACAGGACCGGCTCGGCGTCGACGTCGCCGGGCAGATCGACCCGGAAGGCGAAGCGGGCGTCGGGGTCGAGGCGCGCCGCCACCACCTGGATGCCGGCGTCGACGTCGGGCCGGGTGCGGGCGACCGGAGTCCACCACATGGCACGTGTACCGAGGAGGACTTCCGCCTCCAGCTCGAGCTGGCCCAGCAACGGCGCCCCACCCCGGGCCAACGACGATCGCTTGGTGACGCCCGCCAACGTGACCCCCGCGGCCCCGGCCCGTTCCAACAGCCCCTTGAGCCACGCCGACGGGATGCGCCAGTCGGGCACCAGGTCGCCGTCGACCAGCACCACCGCGCCCCGCTCGGCCTCGGCGATGCACTGCTCGACGGCCACCCACTCCTCGCGGTCGCGGAGGAGGTTGAGGTCGATCTTGGCGTCGAGGCGGATGTCGAGGCCGAGGTCGGCCGCCACCGCCCGCTCCTCGCCACAGCCGACCAGCCGGGCCTGGAGCTCGCCCTCGTACTCCACGCACTCCCCGTCGCGGAACCGCACCCGGGCGGCCCGGGTGACCACCAGCTGCAGGCAGCGGGCGTCGGCCACAAGGGCCTGGCCGCCGTCGACGGCCCACACCTCGTCGGGCGCCGCGGCCCGGGCGAGGGGCCGGGGCTCGATGTCGTAGGAGAAGGCGAGGTCGGTGCCGGTGGGGTCGCTCAGGACGCTCCCGCCACCGGTGAGCAGGACCGCCAGGCGCTCGGCGGCGACGGCCAGGGTTGCAGAGGACATCGCCCACCAGCCTGCCAAGCCGGTGCGACAGTTACAAGCTTGTAAGTCCAGGCCCATCGAACCGGTGACAGATTGCGGGGTCCTGACCCCCAAAAACGTCACCGGTTGACTACTTCTTCCCCTTCTTCACCTTCGGCGGCAGAGCACCGATCAGCGCCAACGACGTGGCGATCCACGGCTCGGCCTCGGCCGGTGTCGCCCGCCAGGCCGACGGCAGGGTGACGTAGCCGCCCATGGGACGCTCCTCCGGCCCGAACGGTCCCCCGCCGTGCTCGGTCGTCAGCCGCTCCCGATCACCCTCGTCCAGCTTCACGCCCACGTCGGCGCCGAACAGGCCCATGAACATGTTCCCGTTCACGAACGCGCCCAGCTGGCCGAACATGGGCTTGACCTCGACGCGGGGATCGTCAGGAACCAGCGAGCGGAAGAACTCCTTGTCGTCCTCAGTCGGCTTGGGCATCTCCATTCCCACATCGTGGCGCGAATTACAAGCACGTAGCCCGTAGGATCGCCGGGAGATGCCCGAAACCCTCGAGCTTCCGCCCCGGCTCGACCTCCCCCTCTTCGCCTACGGACTGCTCAAGCCCGATCAGCCGGCCTACGGCGGTGTGGTCGCGCCGGTCGTGGCCGTCGCCTCGCCCGCCCGTCTCGACGGCGGCGGCCTGCGCTACCGCGACGGGTTGCCCGTCCTCGACCCCGAGGGCACGGCCGGCGTCGAGGGTGCCGTCCTCCGCTTCGCCCATGGCGAGGAGCGGGCCGCCTACGACGCCGTCTGCGGCTTCGAGCCCCGCCACCAGTACCGGTGGTACATCACCGACGCCCGGGTGGGCGACGACAGGTCGGTGCGGGTCAACGTCCTCCAGGGTCGCCACCCGGAGCGGGGCGTGGCCGACGAGTGGTTCACGTCGTGGTCGGCCGACGCCGATCCCCTCCTCCGCTTCGGGCTCCACGCCGTCCGCCGGGCCGCGCTCGACCACGCGGTCACCGCCTTCCCCGCGCTGCCCGGCGACAGCGCTGCGCTCTGGAACCGCTTCTACGGGCTGCAGTCCTCCTACCTGCTCCTTTGGGCGGCGGTCGAGCGCTACGCCGCCATCGCCTGCTCCCCCGGCGACGAGCCCCTCACCCGGGTCTTCCGGCTGGGCGACGACCCGTCGTTCAAGGAAGCCGTGGTCGCGGCCGGAGTCGCCCCCCTGCCCAAGACCGCCGATGCCCGCGACCCGGGCCGGTCACGGCGCATCCGGGAGGACGGCACCGGCGCCATGTACGCCTGGGAGTCGGTGCGGGCCACGCTCGGGCACCCCGGCCGCACCGCGTTCGTCGAGGGGACGCTGCTGCGGCGATCGCTGGTGGAGCTGCACGACACCCTCCGCCTCCTGCTCCTGACCCGCCTGCCGGGCGTGGCCGACACCTGGCGCGACGTCGACCCCGACGGTGCGGTCCACCAGTGGCTGCTCCGGCCGGTGGTGTCGCCGGACGGCCTGAGCCCGTGAGTCGGGGGTCGAACCTCGGTCGCACCGCGCTGGCGGTGGCCGCGGCCGCAGGCGTGGCCGGCCTGCTCACCTACACCCCGCCGCAGACCGAGTTGCAGACGGCGAGCCCGACCCCGGACCGGGCTCGGCCGATCGTGTCCGGCCCCTTCACCGCCACCCCCGCCTCGGTGCCGTTCCCGGTGGACGCGGCTCCGGTCACCACCGCGACCACCGCCGCCCCGGCCATCGTCCCCCCGGCCGTCCCGCCTGTCACCGAGCCCCCGCCGCCCCCGCCCACCGAGGTGGCACCGGAGCCTGCGCCCCCGCCGGACGTTCCTCCGCCCGCTCCTCGGGCCACATACGCCCCGACCTACACGTACACCGAGCCCGAGCCGGAGCCGGAAGCCGCCCCGCCGGACGACTCCGGCGACAACTGCGCCAACTTCGGCGACCTGCTCACCCTCCTCGACGACCCCGAGTTGCGGACAGCCGTCTCCACCGTCGGATGCTGACCCCGACTCGTCGGTGGGCCCGGTCACCTGAGCTGGGCGAGGAGCTCGTTTGCCGGGTCGCCGAGGGCCTCAGCCGCCGCGCAGGAGGCCGTCGAGGACCAGAACGGGCCCGACCAGGAACATCATGTACAGCGCGAACGCGATCCCGGTCATGGCCACGGAGATGCCGAGCATGAGGGCGTAGAACAGCACCACCAGCGGCCCGCCGACCAGCACGAGCACCACCTTGGCGCCCGCGCCCAGACGACGAGGGCCCTCGTCGAACTCGACGGTCGCACCCAGAGCACGCAGGTGGGCGAGGCGGCGGCCCATCTTCGGCTGGAAGCCGGCGAGCGGGGAATCGTGCTTCGGGTCGGCTGGCTCCGACGCCTGGGGCCCGACCACGAACAGGTGGGCCACCGACTCGGTACCGGGGAGGACGCCGCCGCACTCGGTCAGAGCGACCAGGCCCGCGGCCAGGCCGTCCGGGTAGCGGGTCAGCTCCACCGCGGAGGCGTCGGCCAGCGCCGACCGAGCCCGCCACGCCCGCCGGACGAGCGGGTTCACCAGGAACAACGAGAAGAGAAGCTGGTTCATCACGAACGCCAGCTGGGCCGCCATCAGCGGCAGCAGCAGCACGCTCAGGCACCCCTTGGCCTCGACCGTCTCGCCCCCGCCGCCGCCTTGGGCCTGGAGCAGGGCCAGGGCCACCTCCTTCGCCTGCTCCGGGTTCTGGGCGGCGGCCCGGGGGCGGGCGAGCAACCGGAGGGTGGGCCCGAGCGCCCGGCGGGCCCGACGGTCGGTGGGGGCGGTCAGCACCGCCGAGCACAGGCCGAGCGTGTAAGAGAGGCTGGCGATGGTGCGGGCGATGGCCAGGTCGCCGTTGCCGATCCGACCCACCAGATGGGCGACGACCCCTTGCGTCTCCTCCCGACCGAGCCCGTCGAGCAGTCCTCGCGAAACGACCACCGCCGCATCGTCCGGGGAGGTGCCGGTGACGGCGGCGTTGGCGACGGGTGAGTCGACCACGTGGACGCTCGGCGGCGGTAGACCACCCGCCAGGGCGATCTCGGCCACCACGTTCACCAACTGGCGCTCCTCCAGGTCACCCGGGCGGGGCGGGCGGGCGCCCATGGCCAGCAGCTCGGCAGGCGTGCCCGCGTGCCGGAACAGGCGACGGACGGCCACCCAACAGCCGGTCAGCGCCACCGCGCCCGGCACGACCAGGACGACCACCAGGGTGATGACGAGCCGAGGGACGTCGTCCACCTGGTTGCCATCCATCGCGACGCGGAAGGGGCGGAGGAGGTCGGGCGTGTGGACCACCAGGTTGGCCAGGTCGTTGAGGATGACGACCACGGCCACGAGGAGCGGGGAGAGGGCGGCGCTGAGGGGGATGCCGATGACGGCAACTGCGGCCGCGCACGCCACGCTCCATCGCCAACTGGCGCGCCGGTGGCGGCGCTGGGCGCGGTCGAAACTCTCACGGTCGACCGGACCCGGTACCGCCCGCCACTCACTCGCCGGCTGGCGGTCGGAGTCGTCCATGACCAAACCGTGCCACGCCGAGTTGCAGCGCGCGGGATCGAAAGAGTCGTACTACCACGACCCCGAAGTGGGGCTCCCACCATCGACCCCGAACCGCCCATCGCATTTGCTACGTACCACCAGCAATTCCGAAAAACAGGAGATGCGTCATGGGCAACGGGACTTCGAACGACCGGCAGCGGGCAGTCGTGATCGGCGCCAGCATGGCCGGACTGAGCGCGGCCGCCGTGCTCGCCAGCCGGTTCGACAACGTCGTCCTCGTCGACCGCGACGCGCTCCCCGAGACACCCGCCGACCGCCGGGGTGTGCCGCAGGGGCGCCACGCCCACGGGCTTCTGCCCGCCGGCCTCAAGCGCATCGAAGGTTGGTTCCCCGGCTACAACGACGCCCTGGTGGCCGACGGTGCCCTCCAACTCGACTTCGCCGACGACATCCTCTGGGTCCACCCCGATGGCGCACGGGTCCAGTTCGAGTCGGGTGTGACCGGGCCGGTCTGCTCGCGAGCCCTGATCGAGCACCACCTGCGGCGGCGGGTGCTGGCCCTGCCCAACGTCAGCGTCCGCAGCGGCTCGGGGGTGACGGGCCTCACCTCGACCCCTGATGGGCGCACCGTCACCGGCGTCACGTTGGAGGACGGGTCCAACCTGCCCGCCGACCTCGTGGTCGACGCCTCCGGGCGAGCCGGGCGATCGGTGCCGTCGTTGGCGGCGATGGGCTACGACGAGCCGCCGATGTCGGTCGTCACCATCGACATGAGCTACGCCAGCCGGGTCTTCCGCCGCCGCCCCGGCGTGGAGCAGACCTGGGAGGGCACCCTCGTCGTGGCCCCTCCGCCCAGCGGCCGCCAGGGTGTCGTCCTCCCCCTGGAGGGTGACCGGTGGATGGTCACGCTCGCCGGCTTCCACGGCGACCACCCGCCCCGCGACGCGGCCGGGTTCCTCGCCTTCGCCCGCGACCTTCCCTCGCCCGCCGTGGCCGAGGTGATCGAGACGTGCGAGCCGCTCGGTGAGATCGTCACCCACCGACTCCCGTCGAACCAGCGCCGCCACGTCGAGAAGCTGCGCCGGGTCCCCGGTGGACTGGTGATGGTGGGCGACTCGGTGTGCAGCTTCAACCCCGTCTACGGCCAGGGGATGTCGAGCGCCACCCTTCAGGCCGAGGCCCTCGGTGAGGCCCTCGACGACATGTCCACGCTCGACGAGCGCTTCGTCCGGAAGTTCTACCGCCGGACGGCCAAGGCGATCACGCCCGTGTGGCAGATGTCGACCGGCGCCGACTTCTCCCTGCCCGAGACGCGCGGCCCGAAGGCCCCCGGCACCGACGCCATCAACCGCTACATGGCCAAGGTCCTGCGGGCGTCCCGGGTCTCGGAGGAGGTCTGCCTCCGGCTGGTCGAGGTGACCACGCTTCTCCGCCCGCCGTTCGCCCTCATGACCCCCGCCATGATCATGAAGGTCCGGCGAGCTGCTCGAATCGAGGTCCCCCCGGCGCTCGTCGTCGACCGCCAGGAGGCGGAGCCCCAACACCGCAAGGTCGCCTGATCGCACCGGCCGCGGAGGCCGGCAGTCGTCATCATCGAGTGCTTCTGTCGCATCATGGTATGAACGCCCTTCGAGGATGTCATCCGGGCCAACCTCGACGCCGGCCGGCCCGACCAGGTGTCGCTCACCTTCGGGCGACGGATCCCAAGCCGACGCTGAAGCGATTCCGGTTCCGGACCAGAGTTCTCACCGAGGGGGTCATCCCGTCGGTCCACGTCGACTACAAGCACTCCCGGATCAAGCAGTACTTCAAGAAGGAGATCGCCCTTCGCACGGAGACGACCGTCAACGACACCCGCGACTTCGGGATCGGCAAGCGGCTGACCAACCTGCCCGCCCTGCGGCAGGTCGGCTTCCCCGCCAACCGGCGCCTCCTCCAGGTGCAACGAACCAGCAGCGACCCCATCCTCGGAGCCGACACCTACAACCGCGTCGCCTACCCGTCCACGTCGAGGGCCAGCGCGTCCCCGCCCGCGCTTCGACCACCCCGTCACCCAGGCCCTGTTCGGCGCGCTCGTCGTCTGCCACCTGCTGCCCACCGGTTTCGCCAACCGCGACCTGCGAGGCTTGCTCGCACCCCTGCTCGGCGTCCCCGCCGAGACCATGACCCCGGGCCGCATGACCTATCACCTGCGCCGGCTCCGCCTCCACGGGCTCATCGAGCGGATCCCCCACACCCACCGCTACACCGTCAACGACTTCGGCCTCAACGCCGCCGTCGTGCTGCACCGCGCCCATGCCCGGTTCACCGCCACCGCCATGGCCGACCTGGCCACCAACCCCAGGGGCGACCCCGACGGCAAGCTCCGACGCGCCATCGCCAACCTCGACCGCGAGCTCGACCGGATAGCCAAGCAGTCCGGCTTCACCCTCAGTCCCGCGGCCTGACCCAACTCGGTCCGAGGGAATCGGTCTCAGAACTTGACTCACCGACGACAGAACATGGAGGTCAAGCTTCCTAGTTCACCGCGGACTCGGCCACCGGCGGCCGCAAATCGCTGACCGTCAGCGGGCCTGCGACCCGTCCTCCCGAGCCCAGGCGACGACGAGGTCACCGATCTGGTTGCCGGCGCCCAGCGACACCGAGTCGTAGCGCCAGTGGATGCCCCCGAGCAGCCGTGACTCGGCCTGGTCCGTGGCCCGCTGCTCGAACGTGGCCGCGTCGGCGGGGAAGAGGTAGGTCATGACCGCCTGCGCCGCGCCGGCATATCCGGCGCTGCCCGAGGGGTAGGCGGGGAACAGCGGCGTGCCGAGCAACGGCGTCCAGTCCGGGTCGAGGCCCAGGTCGCGGATGGCGTTGATCGGACGGGGGCTCCAGTAGGTGTACTTGGCGTCCCACGCCGATATGCCGGCGTCGGCCAGGGCGATGGTGACGAGGGTGACCGCCCGCACCGCGTCGGGCACGCTCAGCCCGCCCGCCTCGATTTCGGCGGTGGCCGCCTTCAGCACGTCGGCCGCGTTCACTTCGAGGGTGATGCCTCCGGGGAGCTTCGTCCCCTGGCCACCCTCGTAGAACCGGGCCAGCGCAGCCTGGTCGGGGGTGAGGTTGGTGCGGATGTCGATCAGCTTCCTGGGCCGCGGCGACGAAGTCGGGGGACCCGTAGACAGGCGGGGGCGGCGGCCGGAACATGCTGTTGGACGTCATCACCCACGCCTTCCAGGTGCCGGCGGCGGGGTCGACGGGCGGGGACACGCTGCCGGGCGGGGGCTCCCAGAACTCCGGGCCGCCTCCGATCCCGGAGGGACGCCGACCGTCCCATGGCGTGCCCGCGCCGTCGGTGCGGGCGTGGTCGATCCACCGGTCGGCCACCTCCCGGCCGAGCTCCAGGCCGGCGGCGACGTCGCTCGGCGTGTTGACACCGGCCTGCACCCGGGACCGGGCCGCCTGCTCCGCGGTCTCGTCGAGGCGCAGCGCCGACTCGCTCGGGTAGAGGTGGGCCAGGATCCTTGACGCGGCCCCGGCGATGGCCGCGTGTTCCGACGGGTAGGACGGGTCGGCCCCGGCCGGGATCACCGGGTCGGAACCGGTCGGAGGCATCACGTCGTACTGGTGCTTCCAGTAGTAGGCGGAGACCATGGCGTCGTACATCGCCCCGTGGACGAGGGCGTAGTTGCGGGTCGACAGGGGCGGGTTCTTGACCTGGTTGGAGACGAAGGTGAAGGCCGTCGTCATCCACGGCTCGGTCGGCATCGGACCGCTCCACCTGTGGACGGCCTCCACGATCGCCGGCGTGCGCTCGCCCGACGAGCCGCCTGACCTCGGCCAGGTCGGCCTCGGCCCGGTCCGAACCCGATTCCGGCGGTGGGGGGACGGCGATCGCCGACGACGAGACGACCCAGGTCCTCCAGCTCCCGATGCTGGGCTCGGCCACCGAACGCTCGTCGTCGTCACCGCCGCAGGCGGCCATGGCGCCAGCGAGCAGGAGACAGGAAACGAGTCCCGCCGTCCACCGCAGCCGACCGGTCCCGGGCATGGACGGGAGCGTAGGAGAACGGGGCTCGGCCCGCGGTGGTAGCCGCGCTCCACCGCGGCGCAATCCAAGTGGAGGTCTTGGCCGTATCTCAGCCGGCAACCGCTCGGGCGAGACAAGAGGAGAGCTGGATGACCCTTCGACGGACTGCTGCGGTCGTGTGCATCCTTGCGCTCAGCGCCATCGTGGACGCCGCGCCCACGGCCGCTGCCCCAAAGGACCGAGCCGCGCCCAAGGCGCCGACCAACCTCCGCATCACCGCGTCGACGGCCACCAGCGTCACGCTGGCCTGGAACGCATCGACCGACAACTCGTCGAACTGGTGGTACTGCGTGCAGAACGGTGGCGCCGGATGCATCCGGGTCGATCCGCCGCAGACCACGCTGACGCGCACGCAGCTCCTCCCCGACCGCACGTTCTCGTTCTCCGTCTATGCCATCGACGCGGTAGGCAACCGATCCGCGAACAGCAACACCGTCACCTACACGACACCGCCCGATACGACGCCGCCCAGCCCGCCACCGGCGCTGTCGCTCACAGCCGTCCACCCCGTGCGCATCTCGGTGGCGTGGACGGCGTCGACCGACAACCTGAGCCAGGTCTGGAACACGCTGTACATGAACGACTCTCCTGTGTTTCCCGACCAGATCGGGCTTCGGTCGGCGACGCTCTTCTACCTCACCCCCTCGACCACGTACGTGTTCAAGGTGACGGCCCGGGACGCGTCGGGCAACACGGTCACCAGCAACATCCTGTCGGTGACGACCCCGGCGGCGACCGACGTCGTCGCGCCGACGGCGCCGACCAACCTCACGTTGTCGCCGGAGACCTCTTCGCCCGAGATCTGGCTGGACTGGACCCCGTCGAGCGACAACGTGGACCCGCAGTCGCAGATCCTGTACGAGATCTACCAGAACGGGGTGCGCACGACCGACGGGGGCATCGGCGCCGCCGAGGGGATCACCTTCTGCCGGTTCACCGGGCCGATCGAGGTCGTCCTCCGCGCCGTCGACACGTCCGGGAACCGGTCAGGGCCGAGCAACGCCATCATGTTCGTCTGCTGACGGCTGGGTTGGCCGGAGGACGTCCCCCCCTCGACGGTGGAGGGTCTCACGACATCTGCAACGGGCGGCCGCCGCGGGAGGGGACCGCGGTGAGGAACTTCGGGACGCGCCCGCCGGGCCAGACTGACGTGACCGCGGCTCGGACCGGGCTCAGACGGTCGACGGGGACCAGCGCGGTGAGGCAGCCGCCGGGCAGCGTGCCCGCGCCCAGCGCGCCGGCGGCACAGGCGGCGTCGGCCACCGCCTGCACCACCGAGTCGCCCGCCAACGACCTCGCCCGGCCGAGCATGGGGCCGAGGCCGGCCACGTCGCCCTGCCGAAGCACATCCACCGCGGCCAGCGCCAGGTCAGCCGCACCCGCGACCGGATCGCTCGCGACCACCTTGCCCACGTCGATGATCACGAGCCGCAGTCCGGCACCGGCCAGGTCGAACGGCAGCGGCTCCAGCGTCATCTCCTGCCGGTCGACCAACAGGGCCGTGCCGTCGGGTGCGGAGGAGGCGGCCAATTGCGCGGCGAGGTCGCCCAACGGCGCCCGTTGGGCCAGGGTCAGCTCGGCCCCGAACAGCTGGGCGAGGGCGGATGCGACCACCGCCGCCAGCGCGATTTCGGACTGCATCCCGGCTCCCTCGGGCAACGCCGTGCCGACGAGCAGCGACATGCCGCCCAGGGGGTGACCGGCTGCCCTCGCCGCCGACACCACGGCCAGCGGGCAGGCGGCCCAGGCGGGCAGGTCGTCGTCGAGCTCGTCGAGGGGCCGGATGAGCTCCTTCCCCGCCTGGCTGCCCGAGCGGAGCTCGATCCTGCCGTCGGACCGGGTGGCCGCGGCCACGGTGGCCCCCCACTTCATGGGCATGGCCAGGGCGAAACGGTCGTCGAGCTCCCCGAACACGGTCAGGCCGCCGGCACCGAAGGTCATCAGCGTCGCCTTGTGCCCGAAGACCTGTTCGTAGAGGAAGGCGGTGAGACGAAGCTCGGGGTCGGCGTCGGAACGGAAGGCGAGGTCGACGGTGTCGGCGATACCGGTCGGCGCCGGCATCACGCCACCAAGCCTTCCAACCGGTCGGCCGCCGTCGCCGCGCCCCCGGCCTGGACGAACGATCGGCTGATGCGCTCCGCCGCCTGCCGGTAGGACGGGACGTCGAGCACGGTGCTCACCGCGTCGCGCAGCTCGTGGGCCCGCAACCGGCTGAACCGCACCCGGATACCTGCCCCCGCGGCCTCGATCTGCTGGGCCACGACCGGTTGGTCGTCGCGTATCGGCGCCACCACCTGGGGCAGCCCGTGGGCCAGGGCCTCGACCACCGTGTTGTGCCCGGCATGGGAGACCACCGCGTCCACGTGGGGCAGGAGCTCGAGTTGGGGCACCCAGTCGGCGACGATCGAACCCTCCGGCGCATTGTCGACCGTGCCCGTAGGCGCCACCATGATCAGCTGGGCGAGGTCACCGAGCGCCTCGGCCGCGAGGCCGAAGAAGCGCTTGCCGGACTCGCCGTTCAGGCTGCCGAGCGACACGAGGACGGCGCGGCGGTCGCCGTCGAGCCGGTCCCACGGGAATGGGCCCGACGGAGGCCGAGTCGTCATCGCCGGCCCGGTGAACGCGTAATGGTCGGGAAAGGTCATGTCCGACCCGACCAGGTCCGCGGTCGTGAAGCACAGGACGAGTCGATCGGAAAAGCGCAGGTCAACCGCATCGACCAGGCCCACGTCCCGTTGGAACTCGACTTGGAGCTGACGGATCCACTCCTCCACCTTGGGCAGGTTGCGCAAGGAATGGGCCAGCTCGGCCGAGGTGGTGGCCGACGTGACCCACGGCACCCCTGCCCGCCGCGCCGCCACCGGCCCGGCGAGGGCCTGCTGATCGGAGATCACGACGTCGGGACGGAACTCGGCGATCGCCCCGTCGACGCCCGGGAGCATGGCCCGCCCGAGGGGCAGGACGAACTCCTGCCAGAAGAACTTCAGGGCGACCACGCCCTTCAGCTCCTGCCACGCCGACCGGAGGTTCACCAGCTCGGCGTCGAGGTCGTCGTCGGACGCCCGGTAGACCCGCGAACCGTCGGGAAGCAACGACCCGAGGGCCCCGCCGTGACCGGCCCACGCCACCTCGTGGCCCCGCCGCTCCAGCTGCTCGGCGACCGCGAGCGTGGGATTGATGTGACCGACGAGCGGCGGGACGACGAAGAGGTAGCGGCTCATCCCGCGGCCAGCAGTGCCGGCGTCAGTGCTCCGAGGTCGGCCCGCTCCTGCCAACAGGCCGCCAGCCACTCGAGGGCGCAGTCCCGCAGGTCGTCGGTTGCCTCGCTCAACACGGTGTGGGCCAGCCCCGGAAAGATCGCCAGGGTGAGGTCGCCCACGCTCGCCCGCAGGACGTCGACCGCCCCGATCAGCTCCGACGCCTCGCCGTAGACGGCGAGTACCGGGCACTGGATACGCCGCAGGTCGTCGGGCTCGATCGAGCCACCGCACGCCAGGTCGTTCACGATCGTGGTCCCGTTGAGGAGGGCGTCGGACGTACGCAGGAACCGCACGAACTTGCGCTCCCGCAGCTTGAACGCGTGCTGCGGGCAGGTCGTCGCGCTCGAGCCGCATAGCCCCCGTGGTGAGGGTGTTGGCCATGTCCTCCGCCCATGGGGACCCGCCGACGGTGTTGTAGTGGCCTTCCACCAGGATGATTCCGGCCACCCGGTCGGGATGGGTCATGGCCATGCGGGCGGCCACGACCGCGCCGTAGGAGTTCCCCAGCAGGTAGACGGGGTGGTCGATCCCGCAGGCGTCGAGCAGGGCGGCCAGGTCGGCGACGCTGTCGTCGGGGCTGTAGCCCGTGGGCGGCCGCTCCGACCGGCCGTGGCCCCGCAGGTCGTAGAGGAACGCCTCCGCCCCCGCGTCCATCACCGGTCCCGCGAGCGTGTAGTAGAAGCTCGACAGGTTGTCGATGATCAGCCCGTGGACGAACACCACCGTCGTCCGGGGAATGGCGTGCTTGGGCACGAGGCGCTGCACGTGGAACTTGACCCCGTTGGCGACGACGTCAGCCATGGTTCTCTCCCCCACTCTCGGTTTCGGGCTCGATGCACTGGTGGATGTGGGTGACGAGACGGCCGACGGTCATGGAGACGATCTCCTCCAGCTCCATGGCGCCGACGAAGCCGACGAAGTCGACCCTGTCGCCGTAGCGCTCCCGGAGCTTCTCGGCCAGGGCGACGAACTCGATGCTCTCCACCGCCAGGTCGTCGTTGAAGCTGGTGTCGGACGTGACCTCGACGTCGAGCAGGAAGTCCTCGCCGATGACCTCGACGAGGATGGCCACCACCTCGTCGAGAATCGAGTCCTCCGTGGTCTTCGTGCCGGGGGACTTGGTCATTCCGGGGCCTCCGTTGGAACAGGGGTGGTCCAGGCCACGGCATAGGTGGCCGATGGACCGTCGATGAGCAGGGTCGTTGCCTGGTAACGGCGGCCGTCGGTGACGATTTCCAACCCGTCGCCGGTCTTCTGGGTGACTTCGAAGTTGCGGGGATTGCCCATGAACCCGGTGCCCCGGGCCTTGGCCACCGCCTCCTTGGCCGCCCAGAAGCGGACGAGGGCGGTGGTGCGGGCGTGGGCGTCGTGGGCGTCGTGGGCGTCGCCGGCGTCGCCGGCCTCCGTCTCGGCGTCGAGCAGGCGGTGCTCGGCGGAGGTGAAGCCGATGCGTTCGGTGTCGAGGGCGCGATCGTCGACCGCCTCCACGTCGATGCCGACGGGGCCGTCGGGCGACACCATGGCCACGCCGAGGTCGCCGCTGTGGGCGATGGAGACATGCAGCCGGCCTCCGCCGGGGAACGGTCCCGTGACCCGGGGCTGGCCGGAGGGGTCGTTGGAGACGGTGATCTCGCACGGGAAGACGGGGCCGTGGCCGTGGTCCCACAGCCATCTGGCGGGTGGCGTCCTTGGCCGCGATCCGGCCGAGGAGCCACTGGCGCTGGCGGCGGGCGTTGAGTCCGTCGTACTCGGCCCGCTCGGCGGCGTTGAGGTAGCGCCGCATCATGAGCTCACGGGAGGCGGTGCCTGGCCAGCGCTCACGGACCAGGCACCACCCACCCAGCTGGGACTCGCCTACCCCAGCGATCTCGGGAGAGAACTTCACCCTCCAAATCTGTTCGTCGGTGGCAAAGCGCCTCGTGGTCCAGCCGTCGATCTCGCACCACGTGTCGCCGTCGGGGGTGCGGAGGGTGGCATCGGCTCGCATCCCGGTCTCGGTGAGCTCGGTGATGCGGGCGGTGCAGGCCACCGCGTGGGTGGCGGGAGGCTGGGGCCCGTAGAGCCGGATGGCGTCGACCGAGACGGGGAACACGGTGCGGTCGGATTCGACGCCAACCTGCATCCAGTGGCCGATGAGCTGGCCGGCGCTGTCGAGGAGGGCACCGGGCGTGGGCAGGGGCCGGAGGACGCCCCGGATCCCGTCGTCGGCGATCGAGGTGACCTCGGTGACGCCGGCGAAGCGGGGACCGTGGAACATCCACCGGTCGTCGTAGAGCTGGGCCGCCGAAACCGGCGGGGTGCGCTCGCCGGCGAGGGGCTGGTCGGTGGTACGGGGCGGCACCGGGTAGTTGTCGGCAAGGAGGACGGTCCCGCTGGAGTAGCCCTCGATGGTGACCTTGACCCGGTCAGGACCCTCCTCGACCGCGGTCACGGTGGTGGTCGTGGCCGGCGCCACCACCAGCCACCGCATGGCCCGGACGTGGGAGAAGCCGACGACCACGCGTCCGGGGACGAGCTGGCGGGCGGCGTCGGCCATGAGCTCGAGGAGGGTCGTGAGGGGCACGACGGGGAAGCGGTCGGAGTCGTCGTCCCAGTCGTCGGGCTGGAGAAGCAGGCAGTGGTCGCGCACGTACGGCATGGTGTCGAGGGAGAAGGTGCGTTCGACGGACGAGCGGCGGGGGGCGGTCGGGGTCGGTGCGGGGAGGGGGGCCGCCGACTGCCAGGCCGCGACGATGCGCCGGGCCGACTCGGTGGCCTCCTGCATGGCGACGCCGAGCTCGGCCAGGACGGGGCTGCCGCCGGGGGTGATGGGCGACGTCTCGATCGAGGGCCCGTCGGAGCCGACGATCCGGGGGGCGGAACCGTTGAGGCGGACGAGCGGCGTGCCCAGGTCGAGGCGGACGGTCGTGCGCGTCCGGGCCACCGGGCTGGTCGCCGTCTCGGGGCCGTCCAGCCGATCCCACCGCACGTCGCGGCCCTCGGTCCACAGGGCGGCGGCCACCCGCCGGAGCTGGGCCAACCCCGAGCGGGACGCCACGTTGGCCGTAACCGCCAGGTAGCGCTCGTCTTTGAGGGTGTCGTCGACGAAGCCGGGGAGGCTCCCCGGACCGACCTGGACGAAGGCCCGCACGCCCTCGGCGTGGAGGCGGCGGGTGAGCGGCCCGAAGCGCACCGGCTCCAGCAGGTGGCGGACGACCAGGTCGCGCACGGCGGTGGGATCGTCGGGGAAGGGGCCGACGGTGGTGGCCGACCAAACCGGCACCGACGGCCGGTGAAGTGGCAGCCGGTCGAACGAATCCCGCACCGGGCCGAGGTAAGGAGCGAGCATCGGCGAGTGGAAGCCGGACTTGAACGGCATCGGCTGGGCCATGACCTGGTCGGCCCGCAGCCGCTCGACGGCGATGTCGACCGACCGGCGGGAGCCGCAGATCACCGACTGGTGGGGGCAGTTGTCGTGGGAGACGGCGACATCGTCGAGGCCGGCGAGGGCGGCCGCGGCTCGGTCGGCGCCGCAGCCGAGGGCGGCGTACACGAGGTCGGGCACCTCGACCGCACCCGGGCGGAGGGTGGCGACGAAGGCGTCGATGGCGGCCCGGTCGTAGAGGCCGGAGGCGATCATGGCCGTCCACTCCCCCAGGCTGTGGCCGGCCATGACGTCGGGGGCCACGCCGATGCGCCCGAGGGCGTCGGCGAGAAGTCGTCCGACGGCGATGATGTCGAGTGAGCGCTCGACGAGATCGTCGCCGCCGGAGAGCTGGGGCCGAGCCAGGCGGAAGTGCTCGGCCACGTCGTCCACCCTGGGCACGAACTCAGGCTCGAATCCGGGGAAGAGGAACGCGATTTTATTCGTCGATTTGACGAGAAGAGGATCGGCGGTGAACCAGAGATCGCTGCGCCCCTGCCACGGCGTGCCCCGGGCGGCGACCTTCCGCGCAAGGTTCAGTTTGCGAGTGGTGGGCGCTACTATTGCCAGCCGCACCGCTCCGCCTGCCGGATCGACGCCTGAAGAGCCGGCGACCCGGAGCAGCTCGTCGTCGGACGACGCCAGCCGACGGCACATCTCGTCGGGGCTCGACGCAGCCAGGAGGAGCACACGCTCCGCGGGCTCGGTCGTGACCCGGACCCGCGACCGCGGGCGGGCGGTGCGCCATCCGGGCGCCTCCTCCAGGACCACGTGGGCGTTGATCCCACCGAAGCCGAACGCGTTCACCCCGGCCCGGCGGGGACTCACCGCGGTGGCCCGGTCCCACTGCTCGAGCTCGGTCACCGGCCGGAAGCGGGTGGGCGCCAGCGCCGGGTGAGGCTCCTCCACGTGCAGCGTCGGCGGGCGGACGCCGTGGTGGACGGCCAGGGCGGCCTTGATCAGCCCCGCGATCCCGGCCGCGGGCATGGCGTGGCCGATGTTGGACTTCACCGTCCCCAGCCCGACCAGCTCGGCCCCCGGCGTCCGGCGGCCACCGAAGGCCCGGGCCACCGTCTCCAGCTCCGCCTGGTCGCCGGCAGGGGTGGCGGTGCCGTGGGCCTCGAGCAGACCGATGGCGTCGGGCGCGGTCGGGTCGAGGCGAGCCTCGGTCCACGCCTGCTCCACCGCCAGCAGCTGGCCGGCGGACAGCGGGCTCATGAGGCTCGAAGCCCGCCCGTCGCTGGCCACGCCCGTCCCCCGGATGACGGCGTAGATCCGGTCGCCCGCCCGTTCGGCGTCGGCCAGGCGCTTGAGGAGCACGATGCCGGTGCCCTCTGACATGAGGGTGCCGTCGGCCCGCCGGTCGAAGGGACGGATGGCCTGGCTGGGGCTGAGGGCCTTGAGCTGGGTGAACACGCTCCACAGGGTGGCCACGTGGCAGTGGTGGACGGCTCCCGCCAGCACCGCGTCGCACCGGCCCGAGGCCAGCTCCCGGACGGCGTGGTCGACTGCCACCAACGACGAGGCGCAGGCGGCGTCGACCGTGTAGGCCGGTCCCCGGAAGTCGAAGCGGTTGGCCACCCGGGAGGCGGCGAAGTTGGGGACCAGGCCGATGGCCGACTCGCCTGAGGCCGGTCCGAGCTGGTCGTCGAACGCGGTGCGCACGGCGTCGAGCTGCGCCCCTGTGATGCCGGGGACGAGCTCCCGCAGCAGGGAGAGCACCTGGTGGCTGGTGCGCACCCGCTGGTCCATGCGGGCGCTGGCCGGGGTGATGTAGCCGCCCCGGCCGATGATCACGCCGATGCGGTTGCGGTCGGGCAGGCGGTCGTCGCCGCCGGCGTCGGCGATGGCCTCGGCGGCCGTGCGCAAGGCCAGGAGCTGGTCGGGCTCGGTGCCGGCCACCGCGTTGGGCATCACGCCGAAGGCGGCGGGGTCGAAGTCGGCCAGGCCGTCGACGAAGCCACCCCGCCGGCAGTAGAAGCGGTCGCTGGCGAAATGGCCGTTGACCGCGGTGGGATCGAAGTAGACGTCGGGGTCCCACCGGGATGCGGGCACGTCGGTGATCGAGTCGACCCCGTCGCAGATGTTCCGCCAGAACGTCGGCACGTCGCCCGCGCCCGGGAAGACGGCGCCGATTCCCACGATGGCCACGTCGATCATTCGGCGGGGTCCAGACCGAGCACGGTGGTGTACATGACTTGTGCCGGCCCGTCGGGTCCGGCCGCCAGCTCGGCCAGGAGGGCGGCCACGCCTTCGTCGGGGTCGATGGTGGTCAGTCCCCGACGGGCGTACTCGGCCTCGAGGGAGGCCGACACCATGCCCCCGCCGGCGGCCGACCACGGTCCCCAGTCGACGCTGACGACCCGGGCCCCGCCCAGGCGGTGGCGCCAGACCCGGGCGAGGGTGTCGAGGGCGTCGTTGGCGGCGGCGTAGTCGGACTGGCCCCGGTTGCCGTAGACGCCGGAGACGCTGCCGAACAGGGCGAGGAACCGGAGGCCGGCCGGGCGCAGGGCGTTGGCCAAGGCGGTGGCACCCGCCACCTTGGTCTCGTAGACCCGGGCGAAGGACTCGGGGGACTTGGCCGCCAGGAGGGCGTCCTCGCAAACGCCGGCGCCGTGGACCACGCCGTCGAGGCGGCCCCGGCGGGCGTAGACGTCGTCGACCACGGACCCCACCGCGGCCGGGTCGCGCACGTCGGCCACGTGGTAACGAACGGAGGCGGCGTGGGCGGAGAGGGCCTCGATCGTGCGCCCGGACCTCCCTCTCGGCCAGGATGCGGCGCACCATGGCCTCCACCTCCACCGGCTTGCGCACACCGGACTCGATGACCGAGTGACGCAGGCCGATCTCGTCGTCGGCGCGGGCGGTGGCGGGGGCCTCGGGGCCGGTGGGCGGGGGCGTGCGTCCGACGAGCTCCACGTGGCAACCGGTCGCGGCGGCGATGGCGATCGCGACCCGGGCGGTGATCCCCCGGGCGCCGCCGGTGAGGAGGACGACGGCGTCGGGGTCGAGATCGAGGGCGTGGGCCGCGAGCGCGGGAGCCTCGACCACGGTGAGGGTCGACCGGGTACCGTTCGTGTAGCCGACGACGGTCGGGGCGGAGCGGGTGGCCAGCTCGTCGAGCAGGTGGCGGGCCACCTTCTGGGGCGCCTCCTTGGTGTCGACGTCGACCGCCCGCACCAGCACGTCGGGGAACTCGTGGGCGAGGGTGCGGGCCAGTCCCCGAACGCCGGCGCCGGGGGTGGGATCGGTGGACTCCTCACCGGTCCAGCGGTGGCCGAAGGTGCCGGCCGAGCCGGTGGCCAGCAGGAGCGTAGGCGCCCCCGCCAGGAGGACCCGGCGGATCCCGGCGAAGGCGTCGGGGAGGACGGCGGCCGAGCCCGGCCGGAGGGCGGCCAGGTGGACGACCTCGTCGTCGGCGTCGAGGGCGTCGCAGTCGTCGGTGCTGAGGACCGACGCGCCCCGCTGCTCGAGCAGGTCGGCCAGCTCCAGGCCGATGCCCCGCCCGTCGTCCACGACGATGAACCGGCGGCCGGCGAACGACAGGGGGGCGGGCGCGGGGTGGTCGATCCGGCCGAGCTCGACCAGGTAGCGCCGCATCCCGTTGCCGCCGGATCCATCCGAACCGGTGACGCTTTCGGTCGTCCAGGGACCTTCTGCATGACCAGTTGGCCCCGGGCTCCGAACCGGTGACGTTTTCGGTCGTCCAAGGGCCGTTCGCGTCACCAGTTCGAGGGGTGCGCTCGGCCGGCGAACCGGTGACGGATCCGGTGGCCATGAACCCTGGATCTGTCACCAGTTGGGTTGGGGCGGCGATCGGGAGGAGGTGGTCCTCCAGCCAGGCGACGATGCCGGCGATGGTCTTGATGCGGGCGAGGTCCTCGATGAGGCTCTCGTCGATCGTGGCGCCGGCGCCGCCCATGCCGAGGCGGTCGGCGAACTCGCCGATCATCTCGGTGCGCTTGATCGACCCGATGGACAGGTCGGCTTCCAGGTCGAGGTCGGGGTCGAGCATGTCGCGGGGGTAGCCAGTGCGGGCGCTGACGATGTCGAGGACGACGGCAGTGAGGTCGACGGGCGCGTCGGGGATCGCCGGATCGGGAGCGGGGACGGTTGCAGCAGCAACGGAGGCGGTGTTGGCCGGCACTCGCTCGGTGGCGGCGACCACGATCGGTGCCGGGGCCGCGCCCAGGTAGGCGAGCATGACGTCCCGCTGGGCGGCCACCAGGTCGCGGGTTGACTGGAGGAACTGGAGGACGGTGGCGTCCCGCTCGGTGGTGGCGACCGCGGGCACGGCGCCGGGATGCGCGTCGCGGGGCATGAGCGTGGCCGGCCGCAGTCCACCGACCAGGGGCTGGCCGTCGGCCCGGCGGACGAGGTGGCCGTCGACCAGCCAACCCGGCCTCGCCGGGACGTCGGTCAGCCTGACCAGGCGGGCTCGGCCGTCGAGAAGGGCCTGGGTGTCGACCGGGACGCCGGCCACCGCCAGCTCGGCCAAGGCGAGGAGCAGGCGGCGCAGGCCATGGTCGCCGGGGAGGTCGCAGGCCACCACCGTGTGGGGACGGTCGCCGAGGATGGCGCCCACGAGCTTGGTGAGCACGCCGCCCGGCCCGGTTTCCACGAACACGCGGGCGCCGGCCTCGTACATGGCCTCGATCTCGTCGACGAACCGAACCGGGTGGGCCAGGTGACAGGCGAGGGCGGTGCGCAGGTCGTCGCCGTGGGGGGCGGCGGTGGTGTTGGACCAGACCGGGAAGGCGGGGTCGGCCACCTCGACATCGGCCAGGGCCGCCGCGAACGTCGTCGCGGCCCCGGCCACCACCGGGCTGTGGAAGGCGCACGCCACCGGCAGTCGCTTCGAGGGCAGGCCGGCGGACGCCAACCGGGCGATGGCCTCGGCCAGGGCCGGCTCCGTCCCCGAGATCACCGTCTGCAGGGGGGAGTTGTGGTTGGCGACCACGATCCCGTCGACGCCGGCGATGGCCGCGGCCACGTCGGCCGCCGATGCCGCCACCGCGGCCATGCCGCCCGGATCGGCACCGGCCGCGTCGAGCACCGCCGCGGCCCGGGCCGCGCTGAGGGTGAGAAGGTCGTCGGCGGCGATAGCGCCGGCTGCGGCCAGGGCCACCAGCTCGCCGTAGCTGTGGCCGCCGGCCAGGTCGGGACGGACGCCCACCGATGCCAACACCTCGTACATGGCCAGCCCCGCGATCCCGAGCGTCGGCTGGGCCGAGCGGGTGTCGGTGATGGCTGCCTGCTGCGCCGTCTTGTCGTCGCGGCCGAAGGCGAGGGGCGGGAACATCACCGACGCGTACCGCCCACCGGCCAGCCGCAGGAGCCGCTGGAGCCGGGGGAAGGCCACGAACAGGTCGGCCAGCATCCCCGGCCGCTGGCTCCCCTGCCCCGGGAACAGGAATGCGACCTTGCCGGGGTCCCCGTCTTCGGCGGTCAGCCTGTTGGCTGGCTCGGCGGCAGCCAGCCCGGCGGCTCGGCCGTCGGCAGCGGCGCGCACATCGTCGGCGGCGGCGGTGACCGGCCCGTGGGTGGCGGCGAGCCGGTTGGCTGGCTCGGCGGCTGCCAGCCCGGAGGCTCGGCCGTCGGCGGCGGTGAGCGCGGCAGGGAAGACGCCGTCGCCGATAGTGCCGGCCCGCAGGCGGTCGACTTTGGCCGACAGGTCGTCGAGGTCGTCGGCCACGATGGCGGAGACGCCGGCCATCGCCAACTGGTGACGATTTCGGGGGCCATGACCCCCGGATCCGTCACCGGTTCGGGTCACGGCGACGGTGAAGGCCAGATCCCGCAGGGCCCAGGGTCGGCCGGCCCCGTCGTTGGCGGCGATGAGCTCGGCCAGGCGGTCGACGTCGGCCGGACTCCGGAAGAGGAACAACTCGGCCGGCCACTCGTCGAGCCCGTGGGCGGGCTCGGCCGCACCGTCGTAGCCGGCGACGACGGCGTGGAAGTTGGTCCCCCCGAAGCCGAAGGCGCTCACGCCGGCATACCGACCACCGGGTGCCGCCGGCCACGGACGGGCGCCGGGCGAGAAGGCGAACGGGCTCGACGCCGAGTCCCAGTAGGGGTTGGGCTCGGTGAGGTGCAAGGTCCCCGGGCGGACCCCGGTGTGAAGGGCCAAGCGTGGTCTTGATCAGCCCGGCCAGCCCGGCCGCGCACTTGGTGTGTCCCACCTGCGACTTCACCGAGCCCAGCACGGCCGAACCGGGCGCCGATCCGGCGGCGATGAACATCTCGGTCAGCGCCGCCAGCTCGGTGCGGTCGCCCACAACCGTCCCCGTGCCGTGGGCCTCGACCAGGCCCACCGCGGCCGGCGACACCCCCGCCATCCGGTACGCCCGCTCCAGCGCCGCCTGCTGCCCCTCCCGGCGGGGAGCCGTGAGGCCCAGCGATTTCCCGTCGCTCGACCCCGCCACCGCCTTGACGACCGCGTAGACCCGGTCGCCGTCGCGCTCGGCGTCCTCCAGCCGCTTGAGGACGACGCAGGCGACGCCTTCGCCGAGGGCGATCCCGTCGGCCTCGCCGTCGAAGGTGGCGCAGCGCCCGCTCGGGGACAGGGCGTGCACCGAGGCGAACATGAGGTAGTCGTGGATGCCGTTGTGGAGGTCGCCGGCGCCGCACAGGACCATGTCGCTGGTGCCGGTGCGCAGCTCCTTGCAGGCGATGTCGAGGGCGGCCAGGGACGCGGCGCAGGCGGCGTCGACCGTGTAGTTGACGCCGCCCAGGTCGAGGCGGTTGGCGATGCGGCCGGCGATGACGTTGCCGAGCACGCCCGGGAAGGAGTCCTCGGTGAGCCTGGGTAGGTGCTCGTCGAGGGCGGCCGGCAGCTCGCCGAAGTAGGCGGGGAAGGCGGAGCGCAGGTTGTAGGCGGAGGCGAGGTCGGTGCCGGCCTCGGCCCCGAAGATCACAGACGTGCGGTCGCGCCGGAACGGGCGCCCACCTCCGTAGCCGGCGTCGGCCAGGGCCCGGGCCGCGACCTCCAACGCCAGCAGCTGCACCGGCTCGATGCCCACCAGCGACGACGGGGGGATGCCGTAGGCGAGGGCGTCGAACGGCACCGCCGGGATGAACCCGCCCCACTTCGACGGCGTGCGCGCCCCGGGGGTCCTTGAACGAGTCGCGGTCGTAGTAGAGGTCGGGGTCCCAGCGGGTGACGGGCACCTCGGTGACCGAATCGACCCCCGCCACCACGTTGGCCCAGAAAGCGGCCACGTCGGGCGCGCCCGGGTAGATGCAGGCCATCCCCACGATGGCGATATCGAGGGGACGGGCGTCGTCGGACCGGTCGACGGCGGCCGGGTCGAGGCCCAGCGCCGACACCCGTTCGGTGAGGAAGGCGTCGACCCCGTCGGTGACCTGGGCGTGCAGGCGAGGCGATGGTGGTGACGTCGTCCCGCAGGGCCGCGACCTGGCCGATCATGTACATCCCGTCCCGCTGCTGGTCGGTCTCGTCGACCGTCGCCAGCCGGCCCCCGTCCCGCTTGAGGCCCTTGGACGCGATCCGCAGCCGGCCCAGGTTGAGCTGCTCCAGCTCGGCCCACATCTCCTGTTGGGACGCGCCGGACGCCGTCAGCCGGCCCCGGGCCTCGTCGAACGCCTCCACGTAGGGGGTGGGGGCGCAGCGGGTGGCGTGGCCGGGCGACGTCTCCAGCAGCACCGTCTCCCGGCACTCGACCGCCTGCCGTTGGAACCCGGGGAGGATGGCGCCCGCGGCCACCGCCTCCTCGGTGAACAGGTAGGCGGTGCCCATGAGGACTCCGACCGAGGCGCCCGCCGCCGAGAGGGGCGCGGCCGCGGCCGCCACCATGGCCGCTGACCGCTCGTCAGCGATCCCGCCGGCGAACAGGATGTGGAGGTCGGGCACCGCCTCGGGCACCGCGAGCAGCCGCTCGATCTGGGTGTCCCACAGGGGGAAGCTCGCCCGCGGCCCCACGTGGCCGCCGCACTCGAAGCCCTCGAACACGAACCGGCGGGCGCCCTCCCGCAGGAAGCGGTCGAGGAGGCCGGGCGAGGGGACGTGCAGGTAGGTGGCGATGCCGGCCGCCTCGAGCGGTGCCGCCTGCGACGGACGGCCGCCGGCGATGAGGGCGTACGGCGGGCGGACGTCGTGGACCACGGCCAGCTGCGCCTCCCGCACCTCGGGCGGGGTGAAGCCGAGGATCCCGACGCCCCAGGGGAGGTCGCCCAGCAGGTCCGACGTCTCCGTCAGCAGCCGGCGCACCTCGTCGCCCGTCATCAGGGCCAAGGCCAGGAAGGGCAGCCCGCCGTTCTCGGCCACGGCCAGGGCGAAGGCGGCCCGGTCGCTCACCCGGGTCATCGGCCCCTGGACCACCCGGTGGCGCAGGCCCCCGCCCGTGGCGGCGGTGGTCAGGTGGGCGCGAATCGAGTCCTGCACCGCCTGCACCACGCCGCCGGCGGTGACGAAACGGTCGGCCAGGGGGCGGGCGAGGGCGCCGTCCTGGCCCACGGGCACGAGGTGGGTATGGAGGTCGGAGCCGAGGCGGAGGGTCACGTCGCCGATGCCGTCGACGGCCAGGTCGGGCCGGGTGAACACCCGGTGGCCGCCGACCACCACCGTCTCGCTCCCGTCCATGGCCGCGATGGCGGCCGCCGTCTCCCGGGGCAGGACCGCCTCCCGAACCAGGGCGAGCTGGGTGTCGAGCACGACGCCGACGGCCCCGCCCGCCACCGCCGCCGCTGCGGTGTGCAAGCCGATGCCGCCCGCGGCCCAGACGGGCACGTCCGCCGGAAGGTGGGCCAGCAGCGTCTGGAGCAGGACGAACGTGGTCAACTCCCCCACCCGTCCGCCCGCCTCCGCCCCCCGGGCGATGATCCCGTCGGCGCCGGCGGCAAGAGCGGCGTCGGCCTCGTCCCCGGAGCAGACCTCGACCAGGACGAGCCGCTCGGCGGCGTCGGCGGCCGTCCACGGCGAGCCGGAGGCCAGGACGACGGTGTCGACCTCGGGGGGGAGGTCGGCCGGTGTCACGGGGCAGCCCGGTCCGACCCTCACGCCGAACGACGCCGGCA
Source organism: uncultured Acidimicrobiia bacterium (assembly GCA_963836205.1). GTDB lineage: Bacteria > Actinomycetota > Acidimicrobiia > Acidimicrobiales > AC-14 > JAXDMK01. The sequence goes on from CAWIIV010000020.1 coordinate 85,764, forward strand.
CCCACCGGGCGGCGTCGGCCAGGGCGGCGAGGGCTCGCCCGCGGTCACGTCCGAGGTCCAAGACGCCCAGTCCCCCGGCCCGCTCCACCGCCGCGACGACGGCGGCGATGGGCTCGCCGAGGGGCGTCACGCCGACGACGAGACAGCGACCGAGAGGTTGGGACTGCATCGATCCTCTTCTTCTGCGGGGGTCAGAGGGACGTTCAACCGGCTCGCGTCGGGAGGACGCGTGGGCTTCTCCTGGCGTCAGGCCCGAATGACGGGAATATCGGCAAGTAGGCCGTTTGGCTTAAGGAGAACTCGTCGACCGGCTACCCCCCCGTCCTCGGAGACCCCGGGCTGGGGGCCGCCGCTCCCCCAGGCATCGGTCGCGATCGGCGGGTCGGCTCTCGCCGTGCTCGAACGGGTGGGGGAGTTTGGTGCGATCATGTCCTGATGCGGCGGACTTCAGCGGCGATCGCAGTCGGATTCGTGCTCGCGTTCCTGGGCGGCTGCGGGGGCGGCAGCGACGATCCCCCGCCCACCACCGTCACCACCGAGCCGGCCCCCACCACCACGCTCGTGCAGGGCGATCCCCAGGGCATCGCCTGCCTCGAGGTGGCCACCGAGGGCCTGAAGCTGCGCAACGACTTCAATCTCGCGTCACGGGGCGTCATCGCGCCCGACCCGGAGCCCTACCGGCAACGGGCCGTCGCCCTCCGCGCCGAGCACGCCCGCCTCGGCTGCCCCGGCGACCTCCTCAAGGGATTCCTCGAGAGCTGATCCGCCCCGCGACCGCCCGCGGCGCGGCCGGCCGAGCCGGGGTTGGCTCTGGCGGGCTCAGGCCAGGTGTCGGCCGAACCAGTCGAGGACGGCCTGGTAGGCGGCGGCGGCCTGGGTGGCGTCGTAGCGCGGACCGGTGTCGTTGAAGAAGGCGTGGTTGACCCCGGGGAACGTGCGCAGCTCGTGGGTGAGGCCCGCCTTCTCCAGGGCGGCGCGCGCCGTCTCCAGGGTGGCGTTCACCCGGGTGTCGAGCTCGCCGTAGACGCCGAGCACGGCGGCGCTGGTGCCGGAGAAGTCGACGTCGGCCTCGACCGTCCCGTAGAAGGGGGCCGCCGCCGCCACCCGGGGCTCGCCACTGCCCAGGACCGCCCACGTGGTGGCGCCGCCGAAGCAGAAGCCGATAACGCCCAGCTTCGCTGCCGGCACCCGCTTGGCCAGCTCGTCGAGGGTGGCCTTGACGTCGGCGACGTGGCGGTCGCCACCGGCGGCGTTGAGGGCGGCCCCGGCGTCGGCCTCCCCCACCTTGGCGCTGCCGCCCTCCTCCGACAGCAGGTCGACGGCGATGGCCGAGTACCCGCTGGCGGCCAGCCGGGACGCGACCGTCCGGATGTGGGGTGTGAGGCCGCGGTTCTCGTGGATGACGACCACCGCCCCCTTGGCCGTCGTCGCCGCCGCCCACGCCCCCGTGAGCGGCGTGGCCCGCCCGCTCGGGTAGGTGATGGTCTCGGTCGTGTCGGCCGCGGCGGGGGCGGCGGTGGTCTGGGTCGGGCCCGCGGTCGACGACGAGGTGGAGTCCGATACGGCCGGGTCGTCGTCGTCACCGCCCCCGCAGGCGGCCAGCAGGGCCGAGGCCCCGAAGGCGGTGAAGCCCATCATCCCCAGGCGACGGAGAGCCTCCCGCCTGGTCATCAGGCCGAGAGCACAGTCCTCGGCGACCTCTTCGGCCAGATACCTCTGGTGGTAGGTGTCCATGAGGGAATGTTACGAATCTGAACGCAAACGGGATGGCTTTTGACTTGGAGTGGCGGGGCGACCACCCTGTGTGAGATCCGTCGCCGGTGGGGACCATACAGGCATGAACGCTGACGCATCCAACCTGCTGTGGTTCATCCTGACCGCACTGTTCATCGGCCTCGTCGTGGGGGCGATCGCCCGGCTCCTGGTCCCCGGCCCGACCCCCATGGGGCTGCTGGGGACGGCTGCCGCCGGCATCGTCGGAGCCATCGGTGCCGGCCTCGTCGGACGGCTCATCTGGGGGCCTCTCTACACCCCCGGCTGGATCGCCTCGATCCTCGGCGCGGTCGTGGTGGTCGCCCTGGTCAGCCGCCGGCGCCGGTACTACTACGACTACTGACGGGGACTATTAGGCCCCGTCCGGCTGGCGGATGATGAGGGCGGACGTGCCGCCGAAGTCGATGCTGGCCGTCGCCCGGGTGACCTCGTCGAGGGACGACTTGCCCCCGCCGCGGTCGCTCTCCATCAGGACGAGCGCCTCGTCGTCGAGGCCGGTCGACTTCAGTAGCTGCTTCAGCTGTCCGACGTTCATGCCCGGAACCTAGCGCCGCCGACCCGACGCCCGCCCGTCAGCCAGCGGGCAGGCGATCCCAGTGGCGGTGCCAGCCCATCGCCTCCACCAGGCGGCCGGCGAAGTCGGCGTCGGCGGTGTCGCCCACGACGACGCCCGGCGCGTCGGTGGCAACCCCGCTCGCTTCGAGCACGGCACGCCCGTCGCCCCAGGCGGCGATCACCTTGTGGTGGCGGAACGCCTCGCCCAGGTTGAGGGCGGTCCTGGGGTCGGTGCCGACCGCGTCGGCCGAGCCTGCGGCCACCACCAGGGCGTCGTACTCCACCGACTGGGTGGTCATCACGGTGCGGTCGACCGGCACCGGCCCGTCCGCACCCGCCACCGCTCCGCCCTCTCGGGGCGATGACGTAGAGGGCGGCACCCTCGGCGACCAAGGCGTCACGCAGCGCGTCCACCCCGCCGTCCGTCGACGCCGTCGGCGGCGAGCACGCCCACCACCCGGCCCAGGATCGGCCCCGGCTCGGCCGGCACCTGGGAGAGGGCAGGGGACGAGCCGGCGTCGGCGGCCGGTGCGCCCGAGGGCACGTCGAGGCCGAGGTTGGCGGCCACCCGTTCGCACAGCTCGGCGGCAACGTTGGCCAGGTTGCCCACCATCCGCTCCCGGACCTCGGGGTGGACGCACTTGCCCAGCTCGAAGGAGAAGGCGCCCACGATGTGGTCGCGCTCGGGCGGGGTCATGCTGTTCCAGAACATCGTGGCCTGGGTGAAGTGGTCGTCGAACGACTGCGCCCGCTCTCGGACCACGGTGCCTTCCACCGGCCGGGGGACGTGCACCATCCCCGCCGCGCCGGCGTGGAACGGGCACCCGCCACCGAGCGAGTTGGGGAAGTACGGGGCCACGCCCTCGTGGATGGCGTGCTGGCCGAAGCCGTCGCGCTGGTTCGAGTTCACCGGCGAGCGGGGCCGGTTGATCGGGAGCTGGTCGAAGTTGGGACCGCCCAGCCGGGTCAGCTGGGTGTCGAGGTAGGAGAAGTTGCGGGCCTGGAGCAGGGGGTCGTCGGTGAAGTCGATGCCCCTCGGGACATGGGCGGTGCAGAAGGCGATCTGCTCGGTCTCGGCGAAGAAGTTGGTCGGGTTGCGGTCGAGGGTGAGGCGTCCGATGATCCGCACCGGGGCCAGCTCCTCGGGGACGAGCTTGGTCGGGTCGAGGAGGTCGATGCCCTCGAAGCTCTGGTCGTCGTTGTCGGGGAACAGCTGCACCCCGAAGTCGTACTCCGGGCCCGCCCCGCTCTCGATGGCGTCCCACAGGTCGCGGCGGTGGAAGTCGGGATCGATGCCGCCCAGCTTCTGGGACTCCTCCCACACGAGCGAGTGGATGCCGGCCACCGGCTTCCAGTGGAACTTCACCAGGGTGGTGGCCCCGTCCTCGGCGACAAGCCGGAAGGTGTGGACACCGAAGCCCTCCATCGTCCGGTACGACCGGGGTATGGCACGGTCGGACATGACCCACATGAGCATGTGGGTGGACTCCGGCTGGAGGGACACGAAGTCCCAGAAGGTGTCGTGGGCGCTCTGGGCCTGGGGGATCTCCCGGTCGGGCTCGGGCTTCACCGCGTGGATGATGTCGGGGAACTTGATCCCGTCCTGGATGAAGAAGACGGGGATGTTGTTGCCCACCAGGTCCCAGTTCCCCTCGGGTGTGTAGAACTTGGTGGCGAATCCCCGCACGTCACGAGCGGTGTCGGCCGACCCCCTCGAACCGGCGACGGTCGAGAACCTGACGAAGACGGGAGTCTCGACGCGGGTGTCGGTGAGGACCCGGGCCGAGGTGAACCCGGCCAGGGATTCGGTCAGCCGGAAGGTGCCGTGGGCGCCGGTGCCGCGGGCGTGCACCACCCGCTCGGGGATGCGCTCGTGGTCGAAGTGCATGATCTTCTCCCGCAGGTGGTGGTCCTGCAGGAGGGCGGGGCCGCGGGGGCCGACCCGGAGGGTGTTGTCGGTGTTGTCGACGACGGTGCCGGTGCTGGTCGTGAGGACATCGCCTCGCTGGGCCCACGTCGGGGTGAGGGCCTCGTCGCGGGCGGGGTTTCCGACCTTGTGGGCGACGCCCACGTCGGCCTTCGAACGCGGCTTCTCGGGGCTGGGCGCCTTGGCCACGGCCTTCGGGGACGTCGGCGCCTTGGCCGGCGCATTGGTGGCCCGTTTCGCGGCTGCCGCCTTGGAGACGCGCTCCGTCGTTGGCGCGATCTTCTCGGCCGGCGTGCTCGTCGCCCGAGAGCGCGAGGTCGACGCGGCGGCGGACTTCGCGGCCGCAGCCGAAGTCGCCTTGGAGACCTTCTCGGTGGTCTTGGCCACCTTCTCGGCGGCCTTCTTGGTCGTCTTGGCCACCTTGCCCGCGGCCTTCTTCGTCGCCATGTTGCCTTCCTTCGATCGCCTCGAACCGGACCGGGCGGGGTCCTACCCCGTCCCCCGTTTGCGGAACCGGGGGACGGCGAATCAGGCGTCGTCGAGGTGGCGGCGCATGCACACCCGGGTCGACGGGTCGAGGCCATGGTCGGCCTCCCGTTGCCGGACGGCCCGCAGCCCGGGACCGATCTCCTCGTCGGCCATCACCCGGAAGCCGAGGCGCTCGAACCGGGGCCGGTTCCAGGGCACGTCGGCGAAGGTGGTGAGCGTGAGGGCGACGCGGCCCGTGGTGGTGGCCCAGGCCGCGACCTGATCGAGCAGCGCTCGCCCCACACCCGTCCCCTGGTGGTCGGGACGAACGGTGACCTGTTCGACGTGGGCGCAGCCGTCGACCGGGTCGACGAGGACGTAGCCGATCGGCGCCCCGACCGGATCGGTGGCCACCCAGGCCCGGCCGGCGCCGACGTAGGCGGCAAGGACGTCGAGCGGGAAGGGCTCGTCGTCGGCAACGTGGTCGAGCCCGACCTCACGGAAGCGTTCGCCGGCGCTCCGTTCGATGTCCTGAAGGGCGTCGCCGTCGGCGGCCGTCGCCGGCCGGATCGTCACCCGCTCTCGCACCGCTCCTTCAGGCCTTTCGCCTCCATGGCCACGTACCGCCGGGTAAGGGCGGCCGAGACCGCCGAGACGACGCCGGCCAGCGGCCCCGACCGCCGGATCCCGAGGTGGACCTCGACCGTCGAGGGCCCGAGGGCCGCGAGCCGATGCTCGGCCACCGTCGTCACGCCGGGCGCGGTGGCCGTCCACGTGAACGATCGTCCCGGTTCGAGCTCGGACACCTCCCACGTCACGGCCGGCACCCGCGGCTGCTTGATTCGCACCTTGCTGCCCACCGCCAGCGGACCCTTGTCCTCCGACACGACCTTTTGCATGGAAGCGGTCCACTCCGGCCACCGCTCCACATCGGTCAGCACCGCCCACACCCTCTCGGGGGCGGCGTCGATCATGATCGACGTCTCGTAAGCCATCCCCCCAGTATGGGCACCGGCTGGGCCGACTGCGACGGAAACCGAGGCGCGGACCCACGCCCGCCGGGCTCGGCGACGACCCTTCGAGTCGGGGTGTCCGCCAACACCGCGGGTGGTGATCCGCGGCCGACCCCACGAACGTCGAGCGCTCCGTGCATCCTCGTCATCACGGCGGCGGCGGTGGCGGCGGCGGCGGTGGTCGTGACTGGTGCCGGAGGCGGTTGTGGAAGGCGCAGGCGAGGCGGCCGTTGTCGTCGACGGTGAGCCCGCCCATGGCCCAGGGCTGGACGTGGTCGACCTGGCATTCGTCGGTGGGGGCCTCGCAGGTCTCGTGGAAGCACTCCCGGTCCCGGACCTGCACCGCCCGGCGGGTGGCCCCGGCGAAGATGCGCCGGCGCACGCCCACGTTGGTGACCCGGTCCGCTCCCTCGAAGACGACCCGCTCCACCCACGCCTGGTCGAGCCAGGAAACGAGCGACCCCGGCGTGACCACGGTGCCGTCGGCCAGCTCGCAGATGCGTCCGGCGAAGGTCTCGTAGCCGACCAGGACGCTGAACAGCGGCTCGGGCATGCGTGCTCCCGCCGGCATGGCCAGGGCCCGCCGAGCCAGCTCGACGAGGGCGTCGGCCCGGCGCTGGGCCGGCCGGCGGCCCAGGTCGGCTGCGCACACCGCATCTCCCACCCGGTCCTTGGCCTCGGCCCAGTCGGCGGCGAAGAGTTCCTCCTCCACCGCCTTGAGGGCATCGGCCACGATCGATCCCGAGATGGGGTCGAGCAGCCCGTCGAGGACCCACGTCCCCTCGAAGCCGGCCGACAGGTGCAGGCGCCGGGCATCACGTTGGGCGGCGGCCTTGTCCTCGGCCCCGTCGGGATCGGCGTGCTGGGCCCAGTAGGCCAGGGCCCGGCTGAAGTGGCGGTGACTGAGCTCCTTGGCCTGGGAGACCAACATCTCCTCGTCCCGGGCAAAACAGTCGGCTGTGGCCTCGGTGCGAGCCGCCGCCAACGCCGAGACCTGGGCCTGGCCGACGTCGCCCGCCAGCCATGCCTGCTCAACCAGCGCCATGTGTCGTAGCCCACGACCGAGATGCACCCGCTCCGGGCGGTGCCCACCGGCAGGGCGCAGCGGGCCGCCATCCACGTGGCCGCCGAACGGGCACCGTCGTCGGCCCACGAACCTGCCGAGTCGAAGGCGGCCGAGGCCCGGGTGAGCACCGCCGTCAGCCGTTGCCGCTGGCGGTCGAGGGCCACGATGCTCTCGCCGTCGGCCAGCGTCGAGGGATCGGCCGCGCACAGCGCGTCGACCGCCGCCACCAGCCCAGTCACCACGTCCATCGCCGGACTCCCCGGTCGAGCACCTGACCAAGGGGGAAGTACCCCCACTCTACACGAACATGTGTTCGTAGAGCAAGTCATTCTTGTGTAAAATGCAAACCCATGGTCCGCTGGCGACTGGAGAGCGAAGACGACGGGCAGGCCGCGCTCTTCGAGGAGGAGGTGGAGCGCCACGTCGGCAGGGGCGAGTTCCGGGGCCTCGAGTTCCTCCACGTCAACGCCCGCCGGATCATCAACGAGGTGCCGGCCGCGTCCCACCTGCCCTTCCGGTTCACCATCAACGCTTACCGAGGCTGCTCGCACGCCTGCGTCTACTGCTTCGCCCGGCCCACCCACGGGTACCTCGACCTGGGGATCGGCGAGGACTTCGAGCGCAAGATCGTGGTCAAGGTCAACGCCGTCGAGCGGCTGCGGGCCGAGTTGGCGCCGGGGCGGTGGGCGGGCGACCACATCGCCATGGGCACCAACACCGACCCTTACCAGCGGTGCGAGGGCAAGTACCACCTCACCCGGGGGATCGTCGAGGTACTGGCCGAGGCGGGCAACCCGTTCTCCATCCTCACCAAGTCCACGCTCATCCTGCGAGACCTCGAGCTGCTGGCCGAGGCGGCCACGCGCACCGACGTCCGGGCCAACTTCTCCATCGGCACCCTCGACGAGGAGGTGTGGAAGCTCACCGAGCCGGGCACGCCCCATCCCCTGCGGCGGATCGAGGCGGTGGCCAAGCTGAACGCGGCCGGGGTGCCGTGCGGGGTGCTGGTGGCGCCGGTGCTGCCCGGCCTGTCCGACTCCCCCGAGCAGTTGGAGGCGGTGGTCAAGGCGTGCGTCGAGGCCGGCGCCCGGCCCATCGCCTCGATCCTGCTCCACCTGCGGCCGGGCGTCCGGGAGCACTACCTGGGCTGGCTGGCAGGCGCCCGCCCCGATCTCGTCCCTGCCTACGACGAGCTCTACCCGCGCTCGTATGCGCCGAAGTCGGCCCAAGACCGGGTGGCCCGGATGGTGTCGGAACTGGTCGAGCGCCACGGCGGCCGCCCCGCCCGGCCGAGCGGCACCCGCTCGCCGTCGTCCAAGCCCCGGGTTCGGGCGCCCCGCCCTGCGCCCGAGAAGCAGATGGAGCTGCGGCTGTAGCCCTCGACCTCAGTCCGGCGGGGCGCTGGTCTGGTCGTCCTCCTGCTCGGACTGGGCGTCGCTGCTCTTCACGAAGGTGTGCTCGGAATCCCCCAACGCCTCCTCGGCCGCGGCCCGCGCCTTTTTGATGTGCTGGTCAAGCTCCTCCAACAGGCGGGGATCGGGTCCGGAACCGGCCTTGGAGTCGTCGTCGGCCTCCGTGACTGGGTCGTCGGCCGCCTGAGCGGACTCGGCTGTGTCGGCGTCGGACGTGTCGGTGTCCGTCGGGTCGGTGCCCGTCGGGTCGGAGTCGTCGGAGTCGGAGTCGGAGTCCGAGTCGGAGTCGGAGTCGGAGTCGGTGGCGGCGTCCGCGTCGGCGTCCGTCGTGTCGGTGTCGGCGTCCTCACCGTCGGTGTCGTCGGAGTCGACCGAGTCGGTGGGGTCATCAGCGTCGGTGTCGCCGGAGTCCGAGTCGTCGGAGTCGACCGAGTCGTTGGCGTCGTCGGAGTCGGTGTCGGTCGTGTCGGAGGGGACGTCCGAGTCGCCGTCGGTCTCAGCCGGGCCCGGGTCCTCGTCGGCGGCCTCGGAGGTGTCGGTGGCGGCCTCGGCGGTGTCGGGTGACTCGTCGTTCTCAGTCGCCCCGGACTTCTCGGTCGTGTCGGTCATGGGCCGTCACTACCCAACCGGCCCGGAGCCATCCCGGCCGCCGTCGCGCCGGGCCCGGGATGGCGAAGCGACGGGTGGTTATCCCCCGAGGGGCAGGTCGTCGTCCCGACCGCCGTTCGTGTGCCGGGTCCGGGTGGATGCCAATCCCACCAGGCCGACCACGATGAGGAGCGCCGGCCACACCCAGCGGGCGGCGTCGCCCGCACCCTGGTCGAGCAGGCCGAGGAGGGCCACGCCGGCGAAGAAGACGCCCGCCATCAGCGAGAGAACGTCGAGGTCATGCCGCGGCACGTCGCACCTCCAGTTGTCCGAGTCCGACCCGTGCGTCGAGGAGCAGCCGGCCGGCGCCTTCTTGTCCGGCGACCACGATCCGCTCGTCGACGCCGACGCCGGCCCAGTCCCGTCCGAACACGACCATGTCGCCCGCCCCGACGTGGGCGTCGACCTCGACCGCCGCTCCGGCGGGCACGGTCACGATGATGTTGCCGGTGGCCATGCTGACCACGACCGGGACGGTCCGGCCGGCCAGGTCGACCCGGCGTAGGTCGAGGCGCAACTCGCCCGCCACCAGGCGGTAGGGGGAATGGATCTCGGCCACCGAGGCGGGCGTGTACAGCCGCTCCCCCGCCCCGCCCTTGAAGGGGACGTCGAGCAGCGACGCCACGAACAGGGCACCGGCCAGCACGATGGCGACCGGGATGAGCCCTCGCGCCCGGCCCCGCCAGGCGCCGACGACCATGGCCCCCGAGACCAGGAACAAGGCCAGGGCCAGGCCAACCACCAGGTCGGCCCCGGCCAGGGCGACCACCCCAGCGAGAATGGCCAGCAGGCTGAGCGTCACCGACACCAGCGCCGACCGCGGCTTGGGCGGTTTGGGTGGCTTGGGCGGCGCCGGCGCCCGACGGCTGTACACCGGCGGGGCCGGCGGCGGCGGCGGCAACGGCGCAGTGCTCACGGTGTCCGCCCACGCCGACGACCCCACCGGCGGCGGCGGCAACGGCGCAGTGCTCACGGTGTCCGCCCACGCCGACGACCCCGCCGGCGGCGGGGTCGTCAGGTCGGTCGTCGAGTCGGTCGTGGCGTCGGCCTCGCCCACCACGTGGGCCTGCGCCGTGGGTGCGGCGGACACCGTCGAGGCGGGCGGGGGCGTCGGGGGAATCGTCTGCCCCCCTCGGCGAGACCAGAGCACGGCCGCGCCCAGCCCGATGAGCACCAGGCCGAGGGGTATGTCGTCCCCGTGGCCGTCGGTGATGCGGTCGAGGAGGAGAAGCACGCCGACCCCGGCCAGGCCGGCAGCCAGGAGCTTGTGGCTGCGGTCCTTCCCCGGCAGCCATTGCGCCCCGAACGTCTTGCCCTGGTCGTCGGGCACGAGGGCCCAGCCGATCAGGTAGAGGAGGATCCCCGTCCCCCCGGCCAGCGACATCACCACGAAGGCGATGCGGAAGACGAGGGGGTCGATCCCGAACTGGCGGCCGAGGCCCCCGCAGAGGCCGGAGATGACGGTGTCGTCTGTGGCCCGGGTAAGGCCCCCCAGCGGGGGGCGGGACCCCGGCGGAGGCGGTCCTCCGGGGGGTCGGGTTTCGTGTGCCGTGTCCATGGAGGCCAGCATGCGCCTGCCCGGAGCGGACGACCATCCGTGACGTCCCGGACCCGACCCGGACCCGTACCCGACCCCTCCTCCGGACGATGCCCGTAGCCGTCCCCGAAGGCCCCATGGGATCATCGGAGCAGGTGACCGACCCGCTGGCGAGCGAGAACGCCCGTTCCCCGAAGTCCTGGACCAGCGTGACGCGCCCCCGGGAGGGTCGCGTCCTGGGCGGCGTCTGCGCCGGCGTGGGCCGGGCCTTCGGCCTCGACCCGATCATCGTTCGGATCCTGGTGGTGGCCCTGGTGGCGGCGGGCGGCAGCGGCGCCGTGCTCTACGTGGTCGGCTGGCTGCTCCTGCCCCAGGAGGGCGAGGACGAGTCGCTGGCCCAGGCCGCGGTTCGTGACCGGCGTTACGACCCGGCCGAGATCCTGGCCGTGGCGGCCGTCGTCTTCGGGGTCCTGCTCCTCCTGCGGGAGACGGGCCTCTGGTTCGGCGACGGGGTGGTGTGGCCGATCCTGCTGTCGGGCGTGGGCCTGGCCGTCATCTGGCGCCAGGCGGGCGACGACGACCGGGCCTCGTTGCAACGGGTCGTCGGACGGCTGCCGGCCGCGGTCGACGTGCGGGGTCGGCGGGCGGCGCTGGCCCGGGTGGTGATCGGGGTGGCCCTGGTGGTGGGTGGAGTCGGGTCCTTCCTCGCCGCCAGCGACGCCTTCTCCGCCCTGCGCCAGGGACTCCTCGCCACCGCCGGCATCGTGGCCGGGGTGGCCGTGATCACGGGGCCGTGGTGGGTGCGCATGGGCCGGGACCTCACCCGGGAGCGGCGGGAGCGCATCCGGTCGGAGGAGCGGGCCGAGGTTGCCGCCCACCTGCACGATTCCGTCCTCCAGACCCTCGCCCTCATCCAGCGCAACGCCGACGACCCCCGCACCGTCGTCACCATGGCCCGCCGCCAGGAGCGGGAGCTGCGGAGCTGGCTCTACCGCGGCGACCCGCCACCGACCGCCGCCCAGTCGCTCGCGGCTGCAGTTACCCGGGCCGCGGAGGAGGTGGAGGTCGACCACGGGGTGACCATCGACGTGGTGGCAGTGGGCGACGCCCCCCTCGACGACCGGCTGGAGGCGGTGGTGGCCGCGGCCCGGGAGGCGATGGTGAACGCGGCCAAGTGGTCGGGCGCGGCCAACGTGTCGGTCTACGTGGAAGCGGCCGACGGCGAGGTCAAGGTGTTCGTGCGGGACTGGGGGTGCGGGTTCGACCCGTCCGGCGTCGCCGACGATCGCCACGGCCTGCAGGAGTCGGTCGTCGGACGCATGGCCCGCCACGGCGGCCTGGCCGAGGTCCGGACGGGTGCGGGCGAGGGCACCGAGATCCAACTGCGGATGCCCCGGTGAGCGACAAGCCGAGGGTCTTCCTCGTCGACGACCACCACCTGTTCCGGTCGGGGGTGCGGGCGGAGCTGGGCGACACCGTGGAGGTGGTCGGCGAGGCGTCGGAGGTCGAGGCGGCGGTGGAGATGATCATCGAGCGCCGGCCCGACGTCGTCCTCCTCGACGTCCACCTCCCCGGCGGTGGGGGCCGCGCCGTCGTGGCCCGGGTGGCGCCCGTGGCCCCTGACGTGCGCTTTCTCGCCCTGTCGGTGTCGGACGCGGCCGAGGACGTCATCGGCGTGATCCGGGCCGGAGCCCGGGGGTACGTCACCAAGACCATCTCCGGACCGGAGCTGACCTCGGCCATCCTCCGGGTGGCCGAGGGCGACGCCGTGTTCTCCCCCCGCCTGGCCGGCTTCGTGCTCGACGCCTTCGGGACGGCTGCGGCCCTCCCCGACGGCGGCGATCCCGAGGTCGACCAGCTCACGGCCCGGGAGCAGGAGGTGTTGCGCCTGATCGCCCGGGGCTACGCCTACAAGGCCGCGGCCCGAGAGCTGAACATCGGCACCCGGACGGTGGAGACCCACGTGTCGTCGGTGCTGCGCAAGCTCCAGCTCTCGAACCGCCACCAGCTGACCCGCTGGGCCACCGAGCGCCGGCTGATCTGAGTCACAGCTCGCCAGCGGGCACCCGGTGGCCGGGGCGGGCCCTACGCCCGATAATTGGGCCCGGTCCTCAGGCGATCAGGCGGTGGCGGTGGCGGTGGCGCCCTCCTGCTCGACGGCCGCGCGCACCTTCGGGGGACGGCCCCGCGGCCGCTTGACCGCGAGAACCTTGCCCTTGAAGAACAGCCGTCCGCCCCACACGCCGTACGGCTCCCGGCGGGCGAGAGCCGTCTCGAAGCACAGCTCACGCACCGGGCAGACGGCGCAGATGGCCTTGGCCCGGGCGATGTCGTCGAGCTGCTCCGAGTAGAACAGCGCGACCAGGTTGCCGGTGCCGCTCTTGCACCGGGCCTCGGCCCACAGCTCCTCGTCGTTCTCCTGCAGCTCGGCGAACATCGCTCCGCTCCTCTCCTGTGTGTACTTCTCCTGGAAAACCAAGAGCCGCCGGCTGTTGCCGGCGGCTCGAGGGGCCCTGCTTGGAGGTCTGACCGGTTGCTATCCCGGTGAACCTCCGTAGCCCCTCGGCCGCACGATGTGACCGTTGGCAATCGGCCACGTGACCATCGACACCTCGGCCGCAAACGGACGCGCCGCGTCGAGGACGCAATCGCTCCGCTTGGCGTAGGTGGTGGCGGTCAACAGCACGGCAACATGGTTCCCAATTGCCAGGTCCACGTCAACCGATTTACGAGATTTCCTGCGACAATCGGTGCATGCCCATGCGGATCGAATGCAAGAACTACGAGAGCCGCACGTATCCGGGCGGCGAAACCGTCCGCAAGTGCAACCTCGACTTGGCCCCTGAAGCGCCGTGGCGATGCCCGGCCAACTGCTCCGCCTTCGCCCCCCGGCTGGCCGACGTCAACTGGACCCACGGCGAACTGCTCGCCCCGCCCACCCCTCCGGAGCCCCCCGGGCTCGACGAGAACGCGGTGCGGCTGCTCGACGAGGCCGAGGACATCGTCAACGCCGCCGGACCGTCGATCATGCGGGAGCTGCGGGCCAAGGGCTCGCGCGACGAGCGTATGCCCTGGTGGAAGCGGTTCGGCCGCAACCGCTGAGCTGCTTTCAGAAATCGAAGGTCAGCGCGAACCACAGGGAGTACGCGAACCACAGGCCGACGACGAAGGCGACCAGGATCATGATCACCTTCTCGGTCTCGCTCGGCCGCTTCACGGCGCCGCCACCAGATAGCGGGCGGCGGCGGCGATGCCCTCCTGGGATCGCAGGCCGCGGAGCAGGGCCGGGTAGCCGCCGGTAAGCGCCTGGGCCGGCGTCGACACCCGCTTGCCGCCGGTCAGCCCGTAGCGGACGGCAACGGTCTCGGCCGCGTAGGTGCCGAAGAGGCGGTCCCAGACGATGAGCATCGAGCCGAAGTTCTTGTCGAGATACTCGGGGTTCGACCCGTGGTGCACCCGGTGGGCGGCCGGGGTGACGAAGACCCAGTCGAGCGGCGTCCGGCGGCGGACGAGCTCGGTGTGCTGGAGCTGGCCGGCCATCAGGACCAGGGCGCCCATGGCGGCGAAGGCGACGGGGTGGAACCCGAGCAGGGGCACCCAGAGGGCGAGCGCGGGCTTGTAGAGCGACTCCATCCACGGCAGGCGCACGGCCGAGGTGAACGTGAAGCGCTCCAACGAGTGGTGGATCATGTGCGACGCCCACAGCACCCGCACCCGGTGCTCGGCCCGGTGGATCCAGTAGTAGGCGAAGTCCCGGCCGACGAAGATGCCCAGCCACACCAGCGGGTTGGTCCAGTCGAGGGTGAACAGCCGATGCTGGTAGACGGCCAGAGCCACGCCGAACATGAGGGCCTTCGACACCACGCCCTTGACTGCCAGGTAGGCCAGGCCGGCCGTCATCGACGTCGCCGATCCCTTCAGCCGCCTGCGGAAGGTCCCGAAGGCGAGCTCGCCGCCGACGGTCACGGTCACCGAGGCCGCCAGGAGGAGGGTGGCGTGGGCGGTGACCCAGGGGATGAGGGCGGAGGCGTCGGGCATGCTCCTACCGTCGGCCCCCGACGGCCCCGCCGACCCCCGGCCTGGCCCCCAAAGCCCCCTGGGGCCGACCCGATCATGTGCTTTCTGAAGCGAAAACGACCTCCCATGTCGTTTTTGCTTCAGAAAGCAGTGGCGGGCGGGGCGCCGGGGCGTGGTGAAGTGGCGGGGTGGATCCCGCGGCCGCCCTGAAGACGTTGGCGGGCGCCCTCGTCGGAGGCGGCGAGGTGCGGGCCGGGCAGGTGGCCATGGCGGAGGCGGTGGCCCGGGCGGTACGAGACGGGCGGCCACTGGTCGTGCGGGCGGGGACGGGAACGGGGAAGACGTGGGCCTACCTGGTCGGATCGCTGCTCGAGTCGGCGGGCAAGGTCGTGGTCGCCACCGCCACCAAGGCGCTCCAGGACCAGCTGTCGGGCAAGGACCTTCCCGCGGTAGCCGCGGCCGGCGTGCGGCCCGGACTCACGTGGGCGGTCCTCAAGGGTCGGAGCAACTACCTGTGCCGGCAGGCGGCGGCGGAGGCGGCTCGCGACGACGACGCCCCCGCCCTCGGGCTCGGCGGCGGGAGCGGGGGCAGCGAGACCGGGCGGGCTGTGGGGCGGGAGGTGGCCCGGCTGCTGGCGTGGGCCGAGGACAGCGTGAGCGGCGACCGGGCCGAGCTGTCGTTCGAGCCGAGCCCGGCGGCGTGGTCGTCGGTGAGCGTGGGGTCCGACCAGTGCCCGGGGGCGAAGGAGTGCCCGAGCGGCGAGACCTGCTTCGCCGAGGCCGCCTACGAGCGGGCCCGGGAGGCCGACGTCGTCGTCGTCAACCTCCACCTGCTCGGGGCCCACGTCGCCTCCGGCGGCCACGTCCTCCCCGACCACGACGTCGTCATCCTCGACGAGGCCCACGAGGCACCCGACGTCATGGCCGGCGCCCTGGGCGTCACCCTCACCCCGGGGCGGGTCACCGCCGTCGCCCGGCTGGCGTCGGCCACGAGCCTGTCCCGCCACCGGGACCGTCTCGACGACGTCGTCGAACCGCTGGTGGGCACCCGGCTGGCCACCGGCGCCATGGGGAATGCCCAGGTGGGCGAGGTCCTGACCGACCTGGCCGAGGCGTTGCGGGCGGCGCGGGCGGCGCTCCGTGGCCTCCAGCCCGACCCCGCCCTCAAGGCCCGCCGGGAACGGGCGACCAAGGCGCTCGACTCCCTGGCGGCCGATGTCGACACGGTCCTGCACGCAGGCGACGAGGACGTGACGTGGGTCGAGCAGGCGGGGTCGGGGTCGCAGCGGGCGCTGCGGGTGGCACCGATCGACGTCGGGGCGGAGCTGGCCCGGGTGGCGTGGTCGTCGACGACCGCCATCCTCACCTCGGCCACCGTCCCCATCGGCCTCGGCGCCCAGCTCGGGCTCGGCCGGGACTCCGTCGAGCTCGACGTGGGTAGTCCGTTCGACTACCGCCGGCTGGCCCTGCTCTACGTCCCCCGCCTCCCCGACCCCCGCCATCCCGACCACGAGGCGGCGGCCCACGCCGAGCTCGAATTCCTGATCGCTGCCGCCGGTGGCCGCACCCTGGCCCTGTTCACGTCGTGGCGGGCCATGCGGGCGGCCCACGGCGCCCTCGCCGACCGTCTGCCGTACCGGATCCTGGCCCAGGACGACCTTCCCAAGCCGGCGCTGATCGACGCCTTCCGGTCGGACGAGACCTCGTGCCTGTTCGCCACAATGGGCTTCTGGCAGGGCGTCGACGTGCCCGGATCGGCCTGCTCCCTGGTGGTGATCGACCGGCTGCCGTTCCCCCGGCCCGACGACCCGGTGATCCAGGCCAGGCGGGAGCGGGCGGGACCCAACGCCTTCAACGCCGTCGACCTGCCCCACGTCGCCACCCGCCTGGCCCAGGGGGCGGGCCGCCTCATCCGGAGCACGACCGACCGGGGGGTCGTGGCCGTCCTCGACCGCCGGTTGGCGGAGTCGTCGTACCGGCCGGTGATCCTGTCGGCCCTACCGCCGATGCGCCGGACCCGGGACCGGGCCGACGTCACCGCCTTCTTCGCCGCCCCCGCCGACGCCGCGCCGGACGACGGCTGAGAGCTCAGGCGCTGCGGCGGAGGGGTGCGTCCACGGCCTCGGGCATCGGCATCGGGCTGACATCGGCCACGCGGCCAACGTCGACCGCACCCACGTTGGCGACCTCGGCCGCCGACTGCGCCCGCCGCCGCCACCGCCGAGGGGCCGCCACCGACGCCGCCCGGCGGTGCCGATCGGCCTCGCGGCACAGGTCGGCCAGCCGGGCGTCGGACAGCCTCATCATCGTCTCCGTGTAGGCATCGAACCCGCTCATGCGCCCATGATCGACGAGGCACCCGCGGGCGTGCTCCGAATTTCCGTGCGGGCAGGCGAGGGCGCCTGCCAGCCGAGTGAAACGCAGAGAGAAGGCCTCCCGACCAGGCCCGCTCGCCGGCAAGCACACGCGCTCGGTTCCTGTCCCGCTCTTCGGCATTGTTGCCTCAGATGCCTCTTCGTCCCGATGCTTCGCTCCTGGCTGCCCAAACTGCATCCCACACCTGGCGCCTCCGTGTAGGTACGGTTCGGGCGGCCCGGATTGCAGACTTCCTTGGCTGGCATGGCCTAGACTAGTCGAACTAGTGTTCGTATGAGGGAGGTCGACGGTGGGCCTAGCGCCAACCCAGTGGGGACATCCGGCGGGATCCGACGTCGTGATCGGTCGATCGCTTGGGCTGGAACACCTGGCATCGCTTGTCCCAGCCTCGCTGTTGGAGTTCGTCAGGCGCGAGCCTCAGAAAGCCTTCCCTGCAATAGCGAAGGATCCGGACGCCTGCGCGCAACTGCGCATGGCAGTCGCATCGTTGGAAACGTGTCACCGCCTTCAAAATCTCGACAGCCGGCATCTCGCACTGCCCGACGGGAGTGTTGGCCTCGTGGTGACATCTCCGCCCTACTGGACGCTGAAGAAGTACAACGAGCACGAGGGCCAGCTCGGCGACGTCGAGGATTACGAGATGTTCCTCGACGAGCTCGACGAGGTGTGGCGCAGAGCGTACGACGCTCTCGTGCCAGGCGGACGGTTGGTAATCGTCGTCGGAGACGTCAGCGTTTCCAGGCGGGCGTTCGGCCGACACCTCGTTTTTCCTCTTCATGCAAGCATCCAGGAGCGATGCCGTCGTCTCGGGTTCGACAACCTCGCTCCGATCATCTGGTACAAGATCGCCAATGCCCAGTATGAGGCGGGTGGTGGAGGCTTCTTCGGAAAACCATTCGAACCAAACGGCGTCATAAAGAACGATGTCGAGTACATCCTCTTCCAGAGAAAGCCGGGTGGATATCGGAAGCCGGATATCCCGACTAGGCTCCTCTCCTTGATTCCCGCTACTGACCATTCGGACTGGTTCCAGCAGGTCTGGAGACTCAGCGGAGCTTCAACGTCTGAGCACCCAGCGCCGTTCCCGCTCACGCTCGCCGAGCGGCTGATCCGAATGTTCTCATTCGTCGGTGACACGGTGCTGGATCCGTTCATAGGAACGGGCACGACGGCCGTAGCGGCCGCACGCTCCGGCCGGCACTCTATCGGATGTGAAGTCGATCCTCACTACTTCGCGAACTCGGTGCAGCGTGTCACCAAGGCATCCGGGGCGCCCGCTCAAACGGCATTCGATCTCTCGGCCTAGGAGCTCACAGGGATGGCGGAATCGTCGAGGAGGACCGCGACGTAACATCTGCCGGTGGCACTTCCCTTGAGCTTTCTCACTCACCTGCAAACCAAGGGCTACAACTCACGCAACAGCGTCCACTCGCGTGCCATCTGTGAAGCCATGGTGGCCGACCTCATGGCGACATGCGTGAGGATCCGAGAGGAGGCCATGGCGGGCCAACTCGTGTTCAAGATCGACCATATCTTGCCGGCAGCCGGTCTGGACGAATGGAAGACGGACCTCGCTATCGGACCTCCGTCTCCGGACTTCCTGCCCGATCCTGGTACTCCACCCGGGGCAATGCCGGAGGGAACACCAATTTCCACCCGAATCGCCGTAGAGGCGAAATCTACGATGACCAAGCACAGCGGAGCCCGCAAGAACCGCAAGCGTGACCTCGAAGCCCACCACCAGCATGTCCACGCGTACAGCGAGGCAACGATCGCCGCCAGCATCTCGCTCGTAAACGCTTCCGATACCTTTCAATCGAGTCTTCTCAGCGAGCCGACCCAGATTACGACTAGTCGGATGACGGCATATGCCAAGGCCCAAGGCGTGGTCGATCAGGTGAAGATGGTCGCTTTCTCGCCGCACCAGGGTGCACAAGGAATTGACGCAAAGTGCGCACTGGTTGTCGAGATGGACAACGTAAACCTTGCCTCGACCAAGTACGTCGAGAAGGCGCCGCCAGCACCGGCGTCGGGTGATCCTCTCCATTGGGACTCATTCATCCATCGCGTGTGCGAGCGCTACTCTGAGCGCTTCTAGCTCGCATCACACGAGGAACGATCACCCCCCGAAGTCTGTCTGGAGTCCTCTGAGTTCCTCGACGGGGCCGACGACGCACGAGTACCCAAACTCGTTGGTGAGAGTGCCCCACGCAGCATCGGCGATCCACTCTGGGTCGTCGTAGGCCACCTCTCCGGGCTCGACTGTCACCGTGATTGTTATGCGGAAGGTTCGAGGCGTCGCCACCGGTACAGCTTCGCTCGAGGCTCGCGGCGAAGCGACAATCGCCGGGCCGTCCGGCCCGTCCGAGGTCAGTGATTGCGCGTGGGCTGGGCGGCGAATGGCCGGCCCGCGTTGGCACACCCACCGCTGGGCTCTTCCCGAAGCCCGGAGCTCCGTTCAGGTGGCGGCCGGCCAAAGGCGTTCTCACCGCGATCGCGCCGCGCCTCTAATCTGGCGGCCATGGCGCTGACGCCGGTGCAGGTGCGCATCCTCGGGTGCCTCATGGAGAAGGAGCGCACCACTCCCGACAACTACCCGCTCACCCTCAACTCGTTGATGTCGGCCTGCAACCAGACCACCAACCGCCAGCCCGTGAGCAGGCTGGAGGAGGCCACCGTGAGCAACGCCCTGTTGAACCTGCGGGGGCTCAACCTGGTGCGGATCGTCTACAGCCGGTCGAACCGGGCCGACCGGTTCCGCCAGGTCCTCGACGAGGCCCTGGGGCTCGACGGGAGCGAGGCGGCCGTCGTCTGCCTGCTCATGCTGCGGGGGCCGCAGACGGCGAGCGAGCTGCGAGCCCGGAGCGAGCGGCTGCACCCCTTCGCCGACCAGGAGGAGGTCGATGACGCCCTCCGCCGCCTGGCCCGGCGGGACGAGCCCCTCGTGGCCCGGCTCGAGCGCCAGCCGGGGCAGAAGGAGAACCGGTGGGCGCAGCTGTTGGGGGGCGAGCTTCCGGGGGCGGAGGCACCCTCGCTCACGGCCGTGGCTCCGACCGCCGCCTCGGGACCGGACGGGCTCATGGCCGCGCCGGCGTCGTCGGTGCCGGTGCCCACCTCGGAGCGACTGGCGGCCCTGGAGGGGGCGATGGAGGCACTCCGCGACGAGGTTGTCCGGCTCCGGGCCGAGCACGACGAACTGGTGCGGGAGCTCCATTGAGAACCCGGATGGTCCTCGCCGCAGCCCTCCTGGCGCTCGGGGTCGCGACGGGCGCCAACGTGTCCGCGGCCGGCGGGGCCCAGTTCGGGAACGAGCGCATCACCAGCTACGACATCACCATCGCGGTGGAGTCGACGGGCGACCTCGCCATCACCGAGGTCATCGACTACGACTTCGGCGTCCTGGACCGCCACGGCATCTTCCGGATCATCCCCGTCCGCCTCCGCTACGACGACCACTACGACCGGGTGTACCCCCTCACGGTGCGGTCGGTCACCGGCTCGCCGGGCACTCCCGACGAGTACGAGGTCGACACCGTCGGCGGCAACAAGGAGATCAGGATCGGCGACCCCGACAAGACGATCTCCGGCGCCCACCGCTACACGATCGAGTACGTGGTGAAGAGCGGGCTCAACGGCTTCGCCGAGCACGACGAGCTCTACTGGAACGCCATCGGCACGGAGTGGGACGTTCCCGTCGAGCACGCCACCACTCGCGTGCTCACGCCCGGGCCCCTCACCGACGTGGCCTGCTTCAGCGGACCGATGGGATCGCTCCTTCCCTGCGTCCGGTCGGAGCTCCTCGATCGCGAGGCGATCTTCGTGACGGACAACCTCCGGCCCAACGAGGCTTTCACCGTCGTCGTCGGCTTCGAGAAGGGCTTCGTCCCGGCGCCTACGCCTGTCCTCGACGAGCGGTGGGCGTTCGACCGGGCCTTCGCCGTCACCCCGGCCACGGCGGGCGCCAGCGCCGGCATCCTCGCCCTGGTCGTGGGGGGGGCGGCGGCCCTGCTGTGGCGCACCGGCCGCGACCGGCGCTTCGCCGGCTCGCCCGTCGACATCGCCTTCGGCAGCGAGACGGGGCAGGAGCAGACCGTGCCCCTCATGGAGCGCCCGCTCACGCCGGTGGAGTTCGCCCCTCCCGACGACCTGCGCCCCGGGCAGGTGGGCACGCTCATCGACGAGACGGCGAACACCCTCGACGTCACCGCCACCATCGTCGACCTGGCCGTGCGGGGCTACCTGCGCATCGACGAGATCCCCAAGGAGGGGTGGTTCGGCAAGAAGGACTGGAACCTGGTCGAGCTCAAGGAGGCCAACGGTCTCCGCAACTACGAGCGCAGCCTGCTGGCCGCCATCTTTCGGGGCCGGAGCGAGGTCAAGCTGTCGGGCCTGAAGAACACGTTCGCCACCGACCTGAAGAAGGTGGAGGACCTGCTCTACGACGACGCCGTGGCCCAGGGCTGGTTCGCCCGCCGCCCCGACCGCACCCGCACCCTGTGGACGGTGCTGGGCGTGTTGGCGCTGGCCGGCGCCATCGGGATCACCATCCTGGTGGCGGCCACCACCCATGCCGGGCTGGTGCCGATCCCCTTGATGCTCGGCGGCGTGCTCCTGCTGTTCGGCGCCCGGCGGATGCCCCGGCGCACGGGCAAGGGCACGGGCACCCTCCGCCGGGTGCAGGGCTTCCGTCGGTTCATCGAGGAGTCGGAGAAGGACCGGGCCCAGTTCGCCGAGCGCCAGAACCTGTTCTCCGAGTACCTGCCCTACGCCATCGTCTTCGGCGCCACCGAGAAGTGGGCCAAGGCCTTCGCCGGCATCGACGGCCAGCTGCCGGACACCGGCTGGTACTCCGGACCCAGCCATTTCACCGTCGGCAGCTTCTCCGACTCGATGAACGGGTTCGCCACCACCACCGCGGGGACGATCGCCTCCACCCCCGCCGGTTCGGGGAGCAGCGGCTTCAGTGGCGGCGGGTCGTCGGGCGGCGGGGGCGGCGGTGGTGGCGGGGGGTCCTGGTAGCCGACCGCCCCATCGGACCTGGGCCAGAGGGGCTGGAGGTTGAGACAGTGGGCAGTCCGGGCAGTCTCCTAGGCGTGGACCGCGACGTCGACCGTCACGACGTCACCGCCGGGCTGGGGCCCGGCGATTCACTCGTGTCGTCCACCGACGGCATCGTCGAGCGCCGCGGGGGCCGGCGGTCCTTCGAGGAGGACGGGGTGGCCGCCGTCCCCGAGGTGAGCGTCGGGAGGTCGGCCGACGAGGTCGTGGCCGATGCCGAGGGCACCGGCCGCCGCGTCGCGGGGGCGCCGCCCGGGGTCGGGGCCGTCGGCTGATGCCGGGCGTCGGGTCGCAATCGGCGACCAGGTTCCCCGGCGTTCCCGAGAGCGCAGGCCAGGCCCGCCGGTTCGTTGGCCAGGTCCTGATGGCGGCCGGGCGGCCGGAGGCGGTGGAGGTGGCGGTCCTGCTGGTCAGCGAGCTGGTGAGCAATGCCGTGCTCCACGCCGGCACCGACATCGAGGTCGTGGTCCGGGTCCTCCCCGAACGCCTGGCGGTGGAGGTCCACGACCAGGGCGGGGGCCATGCGATCCGTCGGCGGTACTCGAACATGTCGGGAACCGGCCGGGGCCTGATGCTGGTGGAAGAGCTCGCCCGCGACTGGGGCACGGTGGTCACCGACAGCGGCAAGTTCGTGTGGTTCGAGCTCGAGCTCGCCCCCGCCGGGGCCCACCCGGTGAAAGGGTGACGGAGTTGGTCGACATCGACCGCCTGGTGACCGTCCGCATCCTGGGGCTGCCGGTGCCCGTCTACCTGCGGGCGAGCGAGCACGGCGACGAGCTGATGCGAGAGTTCGCCCTCATCGCGGCCGGCGCCGATTCCGACGGCAATTCCGACCCCGGGGTGCCCGTCCGGCTCACGGCCGTGGTCGACGAGCTGCGGGGTCGCTTCTCCGGCTTCACCCTCCAGCCCGAGTCCGAGCTGGCCGCGGCCGCCGCCTCGGGTGCGGACACGATCGACCTCGAGTACCGACTCCCCCCGGAGGCGGTCCAGGCCGCCGTCGACCTGGGCGGCCTGCTCGACGAGGCCGACGAGTTCTGCCGCGCCGGCGACCTCCTCACCCTGGAGACGCCGCCCGAGGCCGTCGAGTTCCGGCGCTGGTTCCTCGGCGAGTTCGTCCGCCAGGCCGCAGGCGAGGCGCCCGTCCCCTGGTCGGACTGGAACGGTTAGCCCCGGGGAAGAAGCACGGCATGCCCTTGCATCCCCGCGTCCTCGACGACGCTCCCGTCCCGACGCTCGACGACTATCTCGGTGGCGGCGGGGGGCAGGCCCTGCAGCTGGCGGGCAAGGCCGAGCCGGAGGGCGTGATCGGGGCCCTGGAGGACTCCGGGCTGCGGGGACGAGGCGGGGCCGGCTTTCCCACCGGCACCAAGTGGCGGACGGTGTTCGACAGCCGCTCGGACACCCTCCCGGCGACGGTGGTGGTCAACGCGGCCGAGGGCGAGCCGGGCACGTTCAAGGACCGGGCCATCCTCCGCCGCAACCCCTACCGGGTGCTCGAAGGGGCGCTGGTGGCAGCCACCACGGTCGGTGCCGACACGGTCATCGTGGCCATGAAGGCGTCGTTCACCCAGGAGCTGGCCCGGGTGCGAGCCGCGATCGGCGAGATCCAGCGGGCGGGATGGGGCGAGGGCATCGAGTTGGTCGTGGTCGAGGGCCCCAGCCACTACCTCTACGGCGAGGAGACGGCCCTGCTGGAGGTGATCGCCGGGCGCAACCCGTTCCCCCGCATCGCCCCGCCCTACCGCCACGGCACCGACGAGCTCGGCCCCGACACCAAGTCGGCGGCCGACGAGGCCATGGCGTCGGAGACGTCCGACACGGCCGCCGCCCCCACCCTCGTCAACAACGCCGAGACCATGGCCAACATCGCCGGCATCGTGGTCGAGGGCCCGGAGTGGTTCCGGTCGGTGGGCACCGACAAGTCGCCAGGCACGATCGTGTGCACGGTCACCGGCTCCACCCGCCGCCACGGGGTGGGCGAGTTCCCTATGGGCACGCCCCTGCGGGAGGTCATCGAGACCCTGGGGGGCGGGATGCGCAGCGGCGAGCGGGTGCGGGCGGTGCTGTCGGGCGTGGCCAACGCCCTCCTGCCGGGCCATCTCATCGACACCCCCGTCACCTACGAGGACCTGAAGGAGGCCGGGAGCGGACTCGGCTCCGCCGGGTTCATCGTCTTCGACGAGACGAACGACCCGGTGGCGGTGGCGGCGGGCGTGTCCCGGTTCCTGGCGGTGGAGTCGTGCGGCCAGTGCACGCCGTGCAAGCAGGAAGGACTGTCGATCGCCGGGCTCCTCGAGCGAGTGGGCCGGGATCAGGCCGACCCCACCGACCTCGACGCCCTCCGGGCGAGCCTGTCCACCGTCACCGACTCCGCCCGCTGCTTCCTCGCCACCCAGCACCAGCAGGTGGTGGAAAGCGTCCTGCGCCTGTTCCCCGACACGGTACGGGCCCACCTCGACCAGACGGCGCCGGCGGTGGTGCCCGAGCTGATCGTCCCCATCGTCGACCTCGAGGGCGAGACGGCAACCCTCGACGAGGAACACGCGGGCAAGCAACCCGACTGGACCCACGACGAGGAGTACTCCGGTCAGTCCCCGGCCGACCGGGTCGACGCCAGCACGCCCCCCTTGTAACCACCCCCGGCGGTAGGGTGATCGCTCACCGGACGGGGACGGCCTGGCGAAGGGAGCTGGTGATGGAAAGGACGACGTCCAGCGGGCGCGGTACGACCGGGTGTTCCAGGCCTACGAGAGCCCCGAGGGCGACCTCACCTGGGACAGCTTCTCGGCCCACATCGACACCCTGGCCGCCCAGCGGGGGATGGCCGCCGACTCGCCCGAAGTCGGCACCCTCCGGGAGGGGCTCCGGGCCTACTGGGACCAGCTGTCGGGCATGGCCGACACCGACCACGACGGCCGGGTCAGCCGCGACGAGTGGCGGGCGTTCTGCACGGGGATGACCGAGGTCGTGCGCCAGGCGGCGGCCGCCGGCGGCGAGTTCCCCCTCACCCCGTGGATCCGGGCCCTCTACGCCCTCATCGACGCCGACGGCGACGGGCGCATCACCCAGGAGGAGTACGGGAACTGGCTCGCCGTGCTCGGCCTGGCCGCCGACACCGACGTCGCCGCCGCCTTCGCCGGCTTCGACACCGACGAGAACGGCACCCTGTCGTGGGAGGAGTTCGCCTCGGCCAGCCAGCAGTACTGGTCGGACTTCGAGAACCTCGACCTGCCCGGCGCCCGCTGGATCGGCCCGTGAAGGCCCGGACCCGGTCCGGAGCCGCCCTGGCCCTCGCCCTGTCCGTGGCCGGGACCCTGCTGGCCGGCTGCGGGGACCCACCGTCGTCGCCGGGGCCGACGACCACCGAGCCCACCACGGCCACCACGGCCACCACCTCCGCGCCGCCGACCACCGTCGAGGCAGTCGACTACCACCGCTTCGGCGATCCGAAGGTGCTCACCAACGGGTTCCTCGGTCGGTCGAGTGCTGACGGGACGGTCCTGTTCGTCGAGGCCGTCGACCCCGAGCTGTCGAAGCCGGGGTGCGAGGGGCAGCCCGAGCCGGTGATGTTCCGCGTGCCCACCGATGGCAGTCCCCGGGCCGCCGTCCTGGTCGACGGGGCCACCATCCGCGGCACCGTGGTGCGCGGACCGGAAGGGCGGGTGGCGGTGGTGAAGGGATGCGAGGAGTTCGTGTCCGACGTGCTGGTCGGCTCGGAAGCGGCCGACGGCACGTTCGCCGACCTCCGCCGGGTGCCCCTCGTCCGGGAGTCCGGGTTCCTCTCCGGGTTCGGCTGGTCGGCCGACGGCCAACGGCTGCTCGCCGGGCGCAACAACCTCACCCAGGAGACGCCGGCCGACATCGTGTCGATCGACCCGACCACCGGCGCCTCGACCCTCGTGTTCACCGTCGACGGAGCCGAATCCAGGGCCGTCACCCAGGTGGCCCAGCTCCCCGACGGCACCTACGTGGTGGCCGGATTCGGCTCGGTCAGCCTCCGTGACTCGACCGGTGCGGCCCGGGCCCGGGCGCCGGGCTTCGGGTTCACGGTCTCCGAGGCTTCGGGGGTGGCCGTCTACCGCGACGGCGTCGTCCTGCTATCGGACGGGGGCCCCCGGACGGTGGTCCCCGCCGAGCCCGGCGTCATCGTGATCACGGCCGCCTTCTCCCCCGACGGCGCCGCCCTGGTGTACACGTCCGGTCCCGAGGGGGTGGAGTCGGTCGCCGTCACCACGCTCGCCGACGGCCGCACGACCA
Source organism: uncultured Acidimicrobiia bacterium (assembly GCA_963836205.1). Lineage (GTDB taxonomy): Bacteria > Actinomycetota > Acidimicrobiia > Acidimicrobiales > AC-14 > JAXDMK01. The sequence goes on from CAWIIV010000020.1 coordinate 111,871, forward strand.
CCGTCGAAGGCCCCGCCGGGCGCCACCTGCGGGCGCTCTTCACCGGCGACGGGCGGGCGGTGGCCTTCAATCGCCAGCCCGACCCCGACGCCAACCCCGAGGCCGGCGCCGAGGTCGTCCTGGTCCCCGTCGGCGGCTAACGGGCGGGGGCGGGCGGGGGGCGGGGCGGGCCGGAGCGCCGGAGGCGGCCGCCGTAGGCGACGGCCGTGGTGGCGACGGCCACGCCCAGGATGCCGAGGCCGATGGCCGGGTTCATCCCCGACGGGTGCCACGGCGCCACGAGGTAGTGCTCCAGGTAGCCGCCGGCGTAGACCTCGTCGCCCGCCAGCCGGCGCAGGGCCTTCTCCCAGTCGGTCAGCGGGCAGTCGAGGCCGCCGGCGTAGATGGCGGCGGTGCCGGCGAGGACCACGAGGTGGGCCTTGGTGACCCGGGGATGGCGGCGGGCGACGAACCCGCCGGCGAGCAGGAACCCGATGATGGCGAGGTGGGACACCGCCACCGCGTCGGCCGCGCGTCGCAGGACCATCGAACGGCCAGGGTAGCGGCGGGCGCCGACCGAGCCGCCCCTCCACGAACTGGTGACACGAAAGGTGGCCACCGCCACCGAAAACGTCACCGGTTCGGGGTGTCGGTGTCGGGCTACCCGGTGTTTCGCAGCCCGGCGGCGATGCCGTTCACCGTCAGCAACAGCGCCCGGCGGAGCATGGGTGGGGGGTCGTCCGACGCCCGCAGGCGGCCCAGCAGGCTCACCTGCAGCCGGCAAAGGGGGTCCAAATAGGCCTGGCGGACGTCGAGCGTGCGTTGCAACTCGGGCTGGCGGTCGAGCAGCCGACGCTCACCGGTCAGGCGCAGCACCTCGTCCACCGTCCGCTCGTGCTCCTCCCGGATGCGGTCGAACAGGTGGTGCAGGCCGGGGTCGACGAGGGTGCGCACGTAGTGGCGGGCCAGGCCCATGTCGGTCTTGGCCAGGGTCATCTCCACGTTGGACACGAACACCCGGAAGAAGTGCCAGTGCTCGTGCATCTCGGCCAGCACGTCGCCGTAGCCGGCCTCCCGGGCTGCGGCCAGGCCCGTGCCCAGCCCGAACCAGCCGGGGATGATCTGGCGGGACTGGTTCCACGCGAACACCCACGGGATGGCCCGCATGGAGTCGAGTCCCCCGCCGCCCTCGACCCGGGACGCGGGACGGGACCCGATGTTGAGGTCGCCCAGCTCGGTGACGGGCGTCGCCGTCAGGAAGTAGTCGACCAGGCCGGGCGCATCGACCAGGGACCGGTAGGCGGCGAAGGCGGCGTCGGACACGTCGTCCATGGCCACGTCCCACCGGTCGAGCACGTCCATCGGCTGCCGGGAATCCCGGTGCAGCAGCGACGCCTCCAGCACCGCCGCCAGCAGGATCTCCAGGTTGTGGCGGGCGAGGCCGGGCAGGCCGTAGCGCTCGGAGATCACCTCGCCCTGCTCGGTGATCTTCATCTGGCCCTCGAGGGTGCCGAACGGCTGGGCCAGCACCGCCTCGTGGGCTGGTCCCCCGCCCCGGCTCACCGTGCCCCCCCGGCCGTGGAACAGCCGCAGCAGCACCCCGTGGCGCTGGACCACGTCGCGCAGCCGGCGCTGGGCCCGTTGGATCTCCCACTGCGACGTGGTGATGCCGGCGTCCTTGTTGGAGTCGGAGTAGCCCAGCATGACCTCCTGGACGTCGCCCCGCAGCGCCACCAGCCGCCGGTAGGACGGGTCGGAGAGCAGCTCGTCGAGGATCTCGCCCGCCCGCCGCAGCTCGACGACCGTCTCCAGGAGGGGGACGAAGTTGATCCGGGCCAGGCCGGTGCGCACGTCGACCAGGCCCGCCTCCCGGGCCAGGACGGCCGCCGCCAGCACGTCGTCGGCGCCGCCGGTCATGGAGACGATGTAGGTCTCCACGATCTCGTCGCCATAGCGGTCGAGAGCCTGGCGCATGGCCTCGAAGGTGGCCATGGTGGCCGCCGGCCCCTCGGGCAGGACGGTGGTGGGGGCGATCAGGGGGCGCCGGCTGGTGAGCTCCCGGGACAGCACCCGCATCCGCTCCGACCGGAGGAGCCGCTGGTAGGGGACGGGGAGGTCCTCCAGCGGGTCGAACAGGGCGGCCAGGGCCTCGTGGTGCTTGGCCGCGTGCTCCCGCACGTCCATGGTGGCCAGGTTGAGGCCGAAGGTGGCGGTCGTCCGCATCATGCGGGCGACGACCCCGGCGGCGGCGGTGCCGCCCCGGTTGGTACGCAGCGACGTGGCCATGATGGCCAGCTCGTTCAGCAGCTCGAAGCGGTCGCGGTAGTCGAGGCCGTCGACATGGGACGTGCCCTCGGCCGCCCGCCGGGCGGTGTTCTCCAGCCGCTGGCGGATGTAGGCGCATTTCAGCCGGTAGGGCTCCTCGCCGTAGAGGCGCACCGAGCGGTCGTAGACCTCGGGCATGACGATGCGGTCCTCGGCCAGGCCGAGCAGCAGGTCCTCCGACACGGGGACGATGCGGGTGGAGATGCTCAGGTCGCGCACCAGGGCGTCGACCGAGGCAATCAGGTCGGCGATGCCCCGCTCGTGCTGGATGGCGAGCACGTCGAGGGTGACCTGCGGCGTGACGTTGGGATTTCCGTCCCGGTCGCCGCCGACCCACGTCCCGAAGCGCAATGGGCGGGCGCCCACGCCCAGGTCGACCCCCAACCGGGCCAGCTCCCGGGTGAGGTCCTCCAGGATGTCGGGGACGACGGCCCGGCACAGCTCCTGCAGGTGGTACTGGATCGAGCTGGCCTCCTCCGACGGCTCGGGCTTGCCCTGGCGCAGCTCGTCGGTCTGCCACAGAAGGTCGACGACCTCGGCGAACCGTCCCTCGATGCGCTCCCGCTCGGCGGGGGACGCGTCCTGCCGGGTGCGGAGCAGCTCGGCCACCTGCCGCATCTTGGACAGCACCGACCGGCGGGCGGCCTGGGTGGGGTGCGACGTGAACACCGGCCACAGCTCGAGCCGGCGGACGACGTCGTCGACGAGGGTCGACGGCACCCCCTCGGCCTCGATGCGGTCGACCGCCTCCGCCAGCCGTCCGCCCCGGCCCGACGTGCGCTCGACGTGGCGGGCCTGGTGCACCTGCTGGACCACGTTGGCCAGGTGGAACCAGGCCGAGAAGGCCCGCACCAGGAGGATCTCGGTGGGCAGGTCGACCCCCGCGAGGACCGCGCCCAGGCGGGCGTCGGCCTTCTCCCCCGCATCACCGCCGTCGTCGTCGTCCGGCTGGCCCTCGTGCGGCCACGTGGCCCGGGTGGCGCGCTGCACCTCCTGGACCAGGGCCGACAGGGCCGGGCCCTCCTGGCGGTCGAGGGACTCCCCGAGCATGCGCCCGACCCATTCCAGGTCGGCCCGTACTGCGGGGGCGTCGGGGTCGGGCTCGGCCACCGTGTAGCGCGCTGTGGCGGGAGCCGGAGCCGGGGCCGGGGCCGCGGTCGGGGGCGTCATGGGCCGGCCATGCCCAGGTCGGTCATGCCTGGTCGGCCCACACCTTCATCCGCTCCAGGCGGGGGGCGCCGTAAGTGGTCACCATGGCCACGTCGGTGGCGTCGCGGCCCCGGCCGATGAGGACCCGGCCGATGCGGCGGGCGTTGTTGCGGGGGTCGAAGGTCCACCACCTGTCGCCCAGGTAGACCTCGGTCCAGGCGCAGAAGTCCATCTCGTCGTAGGGAGGGGGCACGTCGATGTCGGGCAGGTAGCCGAACACGTAGCGGGCGGGGATGTTGAGGCTGCGGCAGAAGGTGACCATGAGGTGGGCGAAATCCCGGCACACGCCCTCGCCCGAGCCGTAGACGTCGCAGGCGGTGGTGGTGGCGGTGCTGGTGCCCGCCAGCCACTCGACGTTGTCGTGGACCCAGTTCGACACCGCCTGGACCCTGTTCCAGCCCGGCTCGCTGTCGCCGAAGAGCTTCCAGGCGTCGTCGAAGAGCACGTCCGACTGGCAGTAGCGGCTGGGGAGCAGGTACACGAGGGCGTCGGCCGGGAGGTTCTCGACCGGCGTCTGCTGGGCGTAGATGTCGACCGGGTCGGGATAGGGGGACACCTCCACGGTCGCGTCGTAGGTGAGGGTGGTCGTACCCACGGGCAGGGTGAGGCGGTCGCACACGTTGCCGAAGGCGTCGCAGTAGAAGGCCCGGCCCAGTTCGGGGTCGGTGACCCAGCTGGCGGACAGGATCTGTTCCTCGGGTCGGGCCCGCACCTGCCACACCGATGGCGTGGGTCCGGACGCGTTCCACTCGAACTCGCACCCGACTCGCACCTTCATGACGCGGCCCTCATGGCGACCATTCTCCCTCGCGCGGATGAACGGGCGGTTTCCCGGCTGTCACGTGCCGGCGTCGCCCCCTTCGGCCTACCTTGGCGACCTACCTGGGGCGACCTACCCTCGCGCCGCGCATCCCAACGGTGGGTTCCCATGAGTCTGGCCTGGCCAACCCCGACGCCCGCCCCAGCCGGGGTGGTCGTCGCCACCCTCAACGTCCGCAACACCGCCGATCGCTGGCGGGAGCGGGCACCGTTGCTGGTAGAGCAGCTGGTGGCCCTCGACCCCGACATCGTCGGCGTGCAGGAGGTGCGCCGGTTCCCCGACCAGGCCCGGCGCATCGCCCGGGCCGGGGGCCGGAGCGCCGTGCGCAAGGCGTTCAAGACCGGGCCCAAACGGCTGTGGGAGGGAGTCGCCGTGCTCAGCCGGCTCCCGGTGACCGATCACGCCCGGCTACGGCTGCGGGGGCAGTCGCGGGTGGCGCTGCGGGTGACGGTGGAGCTGGCCGGCGGGCAGGCCCTCGACGTCTACGACACCCACTTGGCCGACGGCGACGAGGCGGTGCGGGTCGCCCAGGCCCGGCGGCTGCTGGCGTGGATGGACGAGCGGCCGGAGCGGCCGGCGGTGCTGGTGGGCGACTGCAACTCACGGCCCGGCTCGGCCCCGATCCGGGTCCTGACCGGACGCCTGCGGTCGGCCTACGCCGAGGTCCACGGGTCGGAGCCGCGGCGCACGGTCCCACCCGGCGGGTCGGGGCCGGGCGCGGTGCTCGACTACGTCTTCGTCAACCAGCTGGTGGCGGTGCTCGACGCCGGCCTCGCCTTCTACCGGCCGTCGCCCGCCGACCCGTCCCTGTTCCCCTCGGATCACCTGGGCCTGTGGGCGACGCTCAGCGTGCTTCCTGCCGGTTGAGTCGCCGTCGTACCCGCAGTCCCCCGATGACCCCGCCGACCGCGATGATGCCGATCACCACCAGCAGCACCCACGTGGCGTTGGGGTTGGGGTCGCGCAGGTTGGACGGCCGGGTCAGGTAACGGTCGAGGAACGCCACCGTCTGGGGCCAGACGTCGTCGACCAGGCCGCGGCCGTGGCGGCCCCCGGGCACGACGATCAGCTCGTGGGCGATGCCGGCGGTGTCGAGACGGGCGGCCATCGCCTGGGCCTGGTCGACCGGAACCAGCTCGTCGCTGCTGTTGACCAGCAAGAGGGGGGCGTCGGTGGGGTCGACGTGGGTGATCGGCGAGGCGTCGTCCCACCGCTCGGGGCATTCCGCCGGCGGGCAGGACAGGAGGAAGCCGGACAGGGCAGGCGCCTCGCCGGCCAGGGCGGTGAGGTCCATGGGACCCGACCACGACGCGCCCACCAAAACGCGCGAGCCCCGGTCGGGCGGCCCGTCCCCCACCGTCGCCAGCATGGCCGCCAGGTGGCCGCCGGCGGAGAAGCCCAGGGCCCCCATGAGGCCGGCGTCGAGGCGGTAGTCGAAGGCGTGGAGGCGGGCCCACTCCACCGCCGCCCGCACGTCGTCGATCTCGGCGGGGAAGGCCTCGGGCGCGTTGAGGCGGTAGTTGGGGGCGAACACCACCCACCCCCGCTGGGCCATGCGGGAGGCGATGTCGACCACGTCCCGCTTGTCACCGGTGCGCCAGGCGCCGCCGTGGAGCAGGATCACCGAGACCCGCTCGGCGTTGGTGTCGTCGGGGACGTAGACGTCGAGGAAGAGGTCCTGGCCGCCGGCGCTGCCGTACGTGACGTCACGGGTGATGAAGAAGGGGCGCATGGGTTCGGGGGCCACCGTCGAGGGCGGGGTTGTGGGGGTCTGGCCCGCGCCGAGGGTGAGGACAGCGGCCACCAGGGCGAGGACGGCCCGGCGGGTGCGCGTCACGGGCGGAGGAGGGCGGCCGTCGACCATCGCACCCGGTGGCGGTCGAAGGCGTCCTCCAGGGCCTGGGCCGGGGCCAGCCCCATCGCCCGGCGGACGAGTGCCAGCAGCACTCCCGCGTACTCGCCGCCGTGGGCCGCGAACGTCACCGGCGTGAGGCAGTGGGCCACCTCGTGGAGGACCGTCATCTCCCGCCGGGCCCACCGCGGCATCTGGAGAACGCCCTCGGCGCTGGCCGTGGCCCGCTTGTGGCCGTGCCCGGGGCGGACGTCGAAGGTGCGGGCGCCCCACCGGTCGATGAACCACCCGGCGGCCGCCACCCCGTCGACATAGGCCTGCATGACGGCGACCGTGGGCAGGGCCTTGCCCGGATCGACCTCGTTCTCGGCCCGGTACAGGCGAGCCCGCTGGCTGTCGCGCGGCCGGTCCACCCGCGGGACCGTACCCGCTGCCCGCCCGCTCGCCGGACCACCCCGACGGATGTAACCGCGCCGCACCGGGGAGACTCGACGCGACGTGTCCCGTCCCAATCCTTCCGCCCGCCGGTCTTCGCCGCGCCTGGGTCGCCAGGCTCCCCTGACGCGCCGCGGAACCGACGGCGGGCCCGCCTGCGGCCGTCCTGTGGCGCGGCGCCATGCGATCGTGGCACCGCCCCGCGCTTTGGCGCGTCTGAGTCGCCAGGCGGCCATGAGGCCCCGCGAGACCCTCGGCCGGCCCCGCGCCGACCGCGGCCTGGCGCCGGCGGTCACGTTCCTGGTCTTCGCCCTCGTCGCCACCGCGTGTGGCGGCGACGGCGGGTCGCCCGCGGTCCAGGGTCGGCCGCCCGAGACCACGACCACCGCCCCCGCGCCGACCACCACCGCCACCGTCGCCCCGACGAGGGCGGAGGCCAAAGCGGTCGTCTCGCCTACGGGCGTCGTCGTCCCGGTGGTCTCCCACACCGACGTCGGCTGGGTGGTGCGGACCCCGTGCAGCGAGACCGCCGTCCTCACCGAGGGCACCCCCGTGGCCGAAGCCACCATCGTCGTCGACCCCGGCCACGGCGGCACCGAGCCGGGGGCCATCTCCCCCGCCGGCCTGCGGGAGGCCGACGTCAACCTCGGGGTCTCCCGGCACCTCGAAGCGGCCCTGGAGGCGGCCGGCGTCAGCGTCCTGCTCACCCGCACCGGCGACTACGACGTCAACCTCGGCCCCCGCGCCGAGATCGCACGGGCCCTGGGGACGAAGGCGTTCGTGTCCATCCACCACAACGCCGAGCCCGACGGTGCGTGGCCCGGCCCCGGCGCCGAGACCTACTACCAGATCGCCTCCTCTGACTCGAAGCGCCTGGCCGGGCTCATCTACGAGGAGGTCGTCCGCGCCTTCTCCGCCTACGACGTGGCCTGGGTGGCCGACCGCGACGCGGGCGCCAAGTTCCGCCCCGGCGAGCGGGGTGACTACTACGCCGTCCTCCGCCTGCCCCAAGACGTGGTCAGCGTGCTGGTGGAGAGCGCCTTCGTGTCCAACCCGCCCGAGGCCGAGCTGATCAGCCGGCCCGAAGTGCAGCAGGCGGAGGGCGAGGCCGTGGCCCGGGGCATCCTCCGCTACCTGAACACGCCCGACCCCGGCTCCGGCTTCACCGACCCCTACCCTCGCACCGACCCCCCCGGCTCGGGAGCGGTGCCTCCGTGCGTGGAGCCTCGCCTCGAATAAGAGGTGTCACTCGCAGAAAGGGTGCGGCTCGGGGTACCGGCGTGCGCCGAGCCCCGCCCGGGGTCGGATGTCAGCCGGGGGTCGACGGGTGGATCGTGAGGGTCGGCCCGGCCTGCCCCCGGAGGACCCGGATGGCGAGCTGCCCGTTGGCCAGCGACGCCTCCACGCCCGCCCCGAAGCCGTCGGGGAGGTCGAGCTCGCGCTCGTAGCCGCCGTACTCCCACTCGTGGACCAGGTACTGGCGGGGACCGGCGCTGCGCACGTGCGACCAGAGCCGCAGGCAGCCGGGCCGCAGCTCGATGGTGACGTCGTCGGCGGTGACCGCCGGCATGGCCGCCACCACCACCAGGGCGTTGGTGGTCTCGTACACGTTCACCGGCACCGGCTGCGGCCGCATCTCGTCCTCGACCTCGGCGGTGGCGTCGTGGACCTGGTCGGCGGTGGGCTGGTCGATGGGCATGGGAGACCTCCTACCCGAGGCTCGGGCGGGTTTAGTCCTGGAAGTCGAGGGCCTGCTCGGGCCAGGGCGGCGGGTCGGCGAGGATGAGGTCGTGAATGTCCTTCACCTGGAGGCGGAACCAGTGGTCGAAGGGGTCGAGGGACACGCCCATGCCGATCATGGCCTCGTCGAGGTTCTCGGCCTCGATGTAGTAGATGACGAACTCCTCGCCCTCGTTGCCGTGGAGGAAGACCTGCTCCCGGGTGATGCCGAGGCGCTGGCGGGAGTCGACGTAGTCGGGGTTGTCGTCGTTGCACTGGGCCATCAGCTCGCGCCAGGCGTCGATCTTGCCTGGGATGATCAGCAGTACGAGGGCTGAAGCCGGCATGCATCCTCCTCACGACAGGGCTCGTAGCGTTGGTCTGCCGCGACCGGGACCCTAGCCAAACTGCGGCTACCCGAAGGTCGACCGCCACACGGCCCGCCGCAGCCGGCTGCGGCCCGTTCCCGTTGGTTGTGCGGTTCTGTCGGTATATCCCACACAACTGCACAACCAACGGGGGTTCCGGGTTGCGGGGGACATAACGTCTGACGGCCACGCGACGTGGGGAGGGACCGGGACAAGGTCGACAAGTTCGCCCGCTGCCGGTGGAAGCCGGGGCCAGACAGCGTCCCCGTCCTGTCCGACTGCCCCCGGTGGGTGGCCGGGCACGTCGTCGAGCGGTTCGACACCGGCGACCACGTCGGCCACCTGCTCGACCTCTTCGAAGGCGCGGCCGGCGAATGGCCCGCCGCAGGCGGCTGCGGCCCGCGACTCCTTACGCCGAGACGACCACCGGGACCGCCCACCGGCGCTGGTGGTGGTCGACCCAGTGGTCCATGAGGTTGACCCGGCCCAGGAACTCGTTCCAGCTCAGGCACGGGACGTGGCGCCAGGCCTCGTTCTCCGGGTGCGACACCACGTACCCACCGAGGTAGACGAACGGGATGTTGACGCCCTCCATGGCCTGCACCCACTCCGGGAAGTGGGCGGCCGCGGCCAGGACCTCGGCCGACGCCGAGTGGCGGCCCCGGATCTCGATGGCCCGGACCCCGTCGATCGGGTCCCAGCCCGCGGCCAGGTCGATGGTGACCCGCCGGATCCCGGGGACGTGCCTGCCGCCGGGGAGCAGCCGCACCGGGCGGGGACCCTCCAGGTGCTGGCGCCAGCTCCAGTTCTCGGGCACGCCTTCGGAAGCGGCCGCCCACAGCTCCTCGAACGTGCGCCGGATGCCGTCGACGCCGTCCTTCTCGGGCAGGAAGACGGCCACCACGTCGGCCATCAGCGGCTGGGGGTGCACCACGGGAGTGGTGTCGACGGCGTCGAAGTCGGCGTCGGTGAAGCCCCAGTCCCGCTCCGCGTTCCAGCGGCGGACGTTGGCCAGCTGGTCGGCGACGGGGATGAAGAGACGCTCGTTCAACGTGGCCCGGTCGATGGTTTCGATGGTCACGAGTGTACGGCGGGGGGTCGGAAGCTCTGCGCCATCAGGTTCGGCGGTGTCGGGTGCGAGGGTGAGTGCGGACACGAGGTTTCCTCCGTAGCAGCGATGTCGAACTTCGTTTCAACGGCCCCGTCACTCACGACATTCCCGCCGCCTCAGGCCGCGGTTCACCGGCGGTAGCGGGCGACGAGCTCGTCCCGGCCACGGCGGTCGAGGGGGGGCGGGGCCACCCGGCTGACGGCCCGCACCATCGTCCGCATCTGCCGGAGGTAGGCGGTGCAGTGCCGGCATGCCCGCAGGTGCTCCTCGAGGCGGGCGCGGACGGCAGGGCCAAGTGCACCCTCCAGGTGATCGGTGACCAGCTCGACCACCTCCTGGCATCCGAGTCGGCGGCGGCCGGGCACGAAGGTGCGCTCAGACCGGGACCGGGGTGGCGTTGGCGACCGGCACGGCGAAGGCGCGGCACCACACGAGGACGGTGAACTGCTCGGCGACGACGTCGACCCCGGCCGGAATCGGGTAGTTCTGGCTCCCCCGGTTGCCCTTCAGCGCCCCCAGGTCGTGGCCGCCGCCGGGCGACTCCCGATCGGCGCCCGGCACCAGGTGCACGAAGTAGTCGGGCCCGTTCTGGATGTCGATGTCCTCCAGGCGGACGATGTGCGACCCGTCGTCGAGGCGGTACAGGGCCGCCGCCCCCGACGCCCGGTGGTCGATGCCCCGCAGCTCGCCGATCGAAAGGAGAACGGGGCCGGACGGGGCCGGGACCGGGACCGGGGCGGTGGCGGTCACCGACGGCCCCGTGGGGAGGGCGGGCCCGTCAGCCGGCGTCGCCACCGCGACCGGAGCCGCCACCGCCGCCGATCCGGGAAGGGGCTCCACCACCTCCTCGTCGGTGAAGTACGGGACGACGAGGAGCCACCCGATCAGGCCGACGGGCACGGCCATCACCAGGCCCCGGACGACGGCGCTGTCGACGCAGCGGCGCAGCACCCACGACAGCGCCACCAGGGCCAGCACGATCACGGCCAGCCGGCTGAGGGCGGCGGGCGAGGTGAGCGTGGCCTTGACCACGTCGCCCCGGAACACGACGGCGGCGGCCACCGCGGCCACGACCACCCCTCCCCAGGCCAGGTCGCCCGGACGCACCGCCCGGGGCGCCGGGGTCACGGCCGGACGGCTGCGGAGGGCCCGGCGACCCAGGACAGGTCGCCGGGGAGGTAGCGGGCGCCGGTCCGGCGCCAGTGGTCGAGGACGTCGTCGGCGGGGCACCGGCCCCGCTCGACGTAGCGGTCGAGGTAGGCGGCCACCGCGCCGACCGTGGCCCGGTCGGCGCCCGTGCGCACCAGGGAGTCGAGTGCGAGCCGGAAGCAGGCCCGGGCGGCGTCGGCCAGGGCGGGATGGGCCAGGCCGAGGCGCGACGCCGGCACCCACAGGTCGGCCGTGCTCCAAGCCGCCTGGGCCGCCGCCTCCCCGGCCTCGTCGTCGTACATCAGGGCGGTGGCCACGGCCACGGCCACCCGCCACCAGGGCCGGGGCAGGCTGTCGACCATCCGCAGCTCCAGCCAACCCCGGGGCCGCACCGGCGGGAAGAGCGTGGTCAGGTGGTAGTCGAGGTCGTCGAGGGTCGGGAAACCCAGGGTGTGGCCGTGGTCGACCCACTCCCCGAACGTCAGCGGCGTGCGCACCGGCACGCACCGCCCGGCGCCGTCGTGGATGAGCATGACCTGGGCGTCCATGACGTACGCCCCCCACGTCCCCGGCCACGGTCCGGGTCCGCCGGCCGACCGGGTGCGGGACGGGTCGATCCGCCACCAGGTGGCCAGCCGGTACGATTTCCATCCGCTGGGCCCGCCCGCGACCAGGGGCGAGTTGGCGAAGCTGGCCGCCAGCGTGGGGCCGAGCAGGTGGGCCAGGCCCCACCGGGTGTCGGACGAACGGTTGCGGGCGTCGAAGTCGAGGTTGACCTGGAGCCCGGCGGTTGCGCACATCATGGTGCGCCCGGCATTCGCCCAGTCCTGGTCGGGGCCGGCGAAGTAGGCCTCCATGGCGTCGTACCGGGGGGAACGGATGACCCGGGCGGTGGTGGGCGACGGGTCGATGCCGCTGCCGACGAGGACGATCCCGAGGTCGGCGAGGCGGTCGGCGACCAACGTCAGGTCGGCCTCGAGCAGGGAGCACGCGGCGGAGACGTCGGCCGCCGGGGGGAGCTCAGCTCGAGCTGGCCGCCGGGCTCGAAGGTGACGGAGGTGCCGCTGGCCAGGGGTCCGAGCGCCTCCAAGGCCCCCCGGACCGCGTCGTGGGAGGCCCGCCCCCCGTCGAGGCCCATCGGCAGCATCTCCAACTCGATGCCCACCCGATCGGCACCCATGAGGTCGGGGCCTTCGAGCCGCGGCAGGAAGAAGCCCCGCCGTACGGCGTGCTCGACTGCGGCCTCTCGGCTGAGAACAGCGACCCTTTTCGGCATGATGGACCTTCCCGCCGCCTTACCGGCTCTTCGCTACGACATCCCCGTCCGGATGACCCCCTCCAGCGTTACACCCCCGAAGCGCGGTGGCCGACACGCCTCGGTGGGCAGAACCCATCTATGCCCAAATATCTGGTCAACGAACAAGCGGTGGCCCATTGCCGCCGGCTGATCGACGCCCGCCGGTACGTGCTCCGCAGCACCTGGGGCGAGGTCCAGGCCACGGCCGAGGACGAGAACAAGTACCTCGAACGCCACTCCTGGGAGGAGTACGCGGCCTGGCACCTCGGGCTCACGGTGGGCGCCAACGACGAGACCAAGGCCCGCCACGGCTTCGGCTACGGCGACTTCCGGCGGGTCCACCGCTCGGCCCTCATCGCCTGCGTCTTCCGGGCCGCGGAGTGGAACCACAAGGAGGTCGAGCTGGCCGCCCACGACCTCCTCCAGTACCTCGACGCCAAGCGGGCCTGACCCGCCCATCCGTGCCACGCTCGGTGTAACACCGTTCGTCCCCGGAGGACGGTCGAGCGTGAAGGAGCGGTGATGGTCGTCAGGAATCCTCGGGCGGAAGCGGCGATTCGCATCAACCACCGGTACGACCCGAGGGTCCCCGAACCTTCGCCGCCGGCGGTGAACGAGGGCCCGTGGTTCGCCGACGACCCCGTCGCCGGCGGGGAGCTGGTGCCTTTCGTCCGCCCCGGCGCCCGCACGTGGGACGACTTCTGCACCGAGATCGGCAACGCCGAGCTGCGCACGTGGTGCGAGCTGCGGTGGCTCGTCCCCCGCGGCCTCGACCCCCTCCCGCCCGCCTTCGCCGAGACCCGCGACGCCCTCCACCGGGTGGCCGAGCACGTGATCGCCCCCCGCCGGCACCTGGCCAACGGCAAGATCGGCCTCCGGTACACCTACCGCGGCTTCGGGACGCCCTATTTCGACGACGACCACCAGGTGCGGGTGGAGGACGGCGAGCTGGTCGACCGCAACCGCCGGCGCCAGCTCACCACCCTGGCTGCGGCCGCCGAGCTCGTCGGCGTCGAGCTGGGGAAAGGTACGGGCGTCTACACCCCCACCACCCCCTGCGAGCCCGACGCCCCCCTCGCGGTCGACTTCAACGCGGCCCGGGCGGTGGGCGACTGGTTCGGCTTCGTGACCGCCGTCCTCGAACAGCTCCGGGAGGAGGCGGGCGACGACGACTCGCCGTCGAGGGTGCAGCTCTGGCCGGAGCACTTCGACATCGCCGTCGACCTCGGCCCGGAGGGCGACCGGGCCAACTTCGGGGGCTCGCCGGGTGACGCCGGGCACCCCGAGCCCTACCTCTACGTCGGCCCGTGGGACACCCGGCCCCGGGAGGGCGACTTCTGGAACGAGCCCTTCGGGGCGTCGCTGTCGTACTCCGCCATCCGGGCGGGGGCCGACCCGCTCGAGTTCCTCCGACAGGGAAAGGCGCTGGTCAGGTCATGAGCGAGAACGCATGGGTGAGGATCGACCCCGGGGGCCTGGAGGAGGGGCGGGTGACGACCGTGGTCGCCGCCGGGCGGGCCATCTGCCTGGCCCGCACCGCCACCGGGTACGGCGCCCTCGACAACCACTGCCCCCACCAGGGCGGGCCCCTGGGCGACGGCCAGATCGCCGACGGCTACGTCATCTGCCCGTGGCACGCCTACGAGTACGACCCGGCCACCGGCAAGCCCCCGCCCGGCTTCAAGGACGGAGCCACCCCCTACGCGGTCGAAGACCGGGGCGCGGACGGCCTGTGGGTCGAGCTGCCGGTGGCCGAGAACCTCGTCTCGCTGATGGACCAGATGGTCGACGTGCTCTGCGAATGGGGTCTCGACACCGTGTTCGGGATGGTCGGCCACTCCAACCTGGGCCTGGCCGACGCCCTCCGCCGCGCCGAGGAGGACGGGCGCATCACCTACATCGGCATCCGCCACGAGGGGGCGGGCGCCTTCGCCGCCTCCGGCTACGCCAAGGTGTCGGGCCGACCGGCGGCCTGCCTCACCATCGCCGGCCCCGGCGCCACCAACCTCCTCACCGGCCTGTGGGACGCCAAGGTCGACCGGGTGCCGATCGTGGCCCTCACCGGGCAGGTGAAGTCGCAGGTCATCGGGCCGGGGACGTTCCAGGAAGTCGACCTCGCCTCCGCCTTCAAGCCGGTGGCGGCGTGGAGCCAGACCGTCCTCCGCCCCGAGAACGCCACCGAGCTGGCCGCCCTGGCCATGAAGCACGCCCTGGTGGAGCGCGACGTCGCCCACCTCATCTTCCCGGACGAGGTCCAGGAGCTGCCGGGGGTCGCCACGCCCGCGCCCCGGCCCCGCCTCGGGAGGGTCGCGGCCCCGGAGATCGGCCCGCCCGAGGCCGAGCTGGCCCGCGCCGTGGAGCTGCTCCGCGCCGCCCAGCGGCCGGTGATCATCGTCGGCAACGGCGCCCGCGGCTACGGCGACGAGATCGCCGCCTTCGCCGAGCACGTCGACGCCCCCGTGATCACCACGTTCAAGGCCAAGGGGCTGGTCCCCGACTCCCACCCGCTGGCGTGCGGCGTCCTCGGCCGCTCGGGCATCCCGGTGGCGTCGATCCACATGGGCCGCAGCGACTGCCTGCTGGTGCTGGGGGCGTCGTTCTCCGACCACACCGGGATCGCCACCTACGTCCCCACCATCCAGGTCGACTTCGAACGCATGATGCTGGGCAAGTTCCACCCCGTCACCGTCCCCCTGTGGGGTGAGATCGGCCGCACCCTGGCCCTGCTGGCCGCGGCCGTACCCGCGGCCGAGCACCCCGCCCAGCGGGAGTCGATCGCCAAGCAGTGGCGCCGGTGGCGGGCGGAGAAGGCGGCCCGCTCGCTGTTGGCCGACGGCCGCGGGCGCATGCACCCGGCCCACGTGTTCGAGGTGTTGTCCCGCCTGGTGCCGGAGGACGCGGTCGTCCCCGTCGACGTGGGCAACAACGCCTACTCCTTCGGCCGCTACTTCGAGACCCAACGGGGCCAGACGGTGCTGATGTCCGGTTACCTGGGCTCGATCGGCTTCGGGTTCCCGGCGGCCATGGGCGCGTGGGCCGCCACCAAGGGCACCGGCCGCAAGGTGGTCTCGATCAGCGGCGACGGGGGTTTCGGGCAGTACCTGGCCGAGATGACCACGGCGGTCGCCCACTCCATGCCGATCACCCACGTCCTGCTCAACAACGACGAGCTGGGCAAGATCTCCAAGGAGCAGATCGGTGCCCTCCGCCCGGTGTGGCAGACGGCCCTGGTCAACCCCGACTTCGCCGCCTACGCCCGCCTGTGCGGGGCCCGCGGCTGGCGGGTCGAGCGCCCGGAGGACCTGGAGCCGGCCCTGGCCGAAGCCCTCGCCGTCACCGACGGTCCGGGCCTGGTCGAGGTGGTGACGTCGGCCCGCGACGTCTGACCTCGTCCGGACACCCCTCCGGCTCCGTAAGAATGCATGCCCATGGCCAAGGAACGCGCCCCCGGACGTCCGGTCAGCTTCGGTTCCGACGGCGCCCTGGACCGGCCCGCATCGGAAGCCGACCTCGACTTCGTCCGCCGGCCCATGGTGCGCTGGCTCGACCCCCACCAGCTCCTCGACACCGCCGGCCGGGTCCTGGCGTCGGGATTCTGGAGCGCCTACACCGACAACCGGGAGCTCCAGGCCATGGTGGCGGCGGGCGTCCACGACCGGACGGCGGCGTCCGACGTATGGGTCGACTACGTCTCCGACCTGGGCGACGGCTTCAACTCGACGTACACCGTCGCCTACCTGCTGGCCCAGCCCGAACTCGACCTCGACGGGGAGCACACCCGGCGGGGACGGATCCTGGTCATGGGCGGCGACCAGGTGTACCCCGTCCCCAAGCGCTCGGAGTACGAGAACCGGCTGCTGGGGCCCTACCGGGCGGCCATGCCCAACCCGTCGGACGAGAAGCACGACCTGTTCGCCATTCCCGGCAGCCACGACTGGTACGACGGCCTCATCAACTTCACCAACATCTTCTGCCGGCGGCGGGAGCTGGGGGCGCTGCGGACGAGCCAGACCCGGAGCTATTTCGCGGTCGCCCTCCCCCACCGCTGGTGGCTGTGGGGCATCGACCTCCAGTTCGGGGACTTCATCGACGAGGCCCAGGTCCGCTACTTCAACGACATCGCCAGCGACGCCATGAAGCCGGGCGACCGCATCATCCTGTGCATGGCCAAGGAGGTCGACAGCGGGCCCAAGAGCGCCGAGGTCTGCTCCGACCGCGACGTCCGGTACCTGGAGCGGGAGGTGGTCGGGCCCGCCGGCGGCCGGATCGAGGTGTTCCTGAAGAGCGGGCGCCACTACTACAGCCGCTACGAGGAGGAGGACGGCCGCCAGCTCATCACCGCCGGCGGCGGGGGGTCCTTCCTCCACCCCACCCACCAGCTCCCGGAAGGCTCCAGCCCCCACGGCAAGCTCAAGACGAACTACCGGAAGCAGGCGGTCTATCCCACCGAGACGGTGTCGAAGGGGCTGCGCAAGCGGGTCTTCCTGCTGCCCGCCTACAACCTCCCCCTGGCCGCGGTGCTGGGGATGGTCCACGTGCTGCTGGCCTTCCTCCTGCGGCTGCACCTGGAGGACCAGTACCTCACGCTCGGGGTCGCCGACCTGTGGCACGCCCTGTGGGAGACGCCGGCCGCCTTCCTGCTGGTCTTCCTCCTCATCACCAGCATCGGAGCCATGGTGTTGCTGGCCCACGACGCCGCCGGCTGGCCCCGATTGGCCCTGGGGCTCGTCCACTCCACCCTCCAGGTGGGCGGGCTGGCCTTCGTCTATCTGGTGGCGTCGCACGGGGCGGCCACGCTGGGGGCCTCGGGCGGGGTGGTGTCGCTCCTCGTCTTCCTCGTCCTCGTGTACCTGATCGGAGGGATCGGGGGGGTGCTGGGGATCGCGGCCTACTTCTGGGCCACAAACATCCTCGGCTACCACGGCAACGAGGTCTATGCCCCCCTCCACCACGAGGACCTCAAGAACTTCCTCCGCCTCCACTTCGAGGCCGACGGCGGTCTGACCATCTACCCCATCGGCATCGACCGGGTCGGCCGCCACTGGAAGCTCAACCCCGAGGGGCCGGCCGACTCGCCGTGGTTCGTGCCCGACGGCCACAATCCTCCGCGACCCCACCTCATCGAGCCGCCGATCCGGATCAAGGGCGGTCCCGGCTGACGCGTCAGATGGCGATGTGGACGTTGAACAGGACCAGGGGCCACACGAGGACCGCCAGAAGCGCGGAGAGGACGCCCGACAGGCTGTCGAGGTGATCGAGGAAGCCCTTGTTGGCCGCGACCACCAGCCCGATGACGATCCAGACGACGAACCCGAGGCTGACCGGTCTACGCATGGGTCTGCCCCTCGGCCGCGAGCCCGGGGTGGACCGGGCCC
The DNA here is from genome assembly GCA_963836205.1 of uncultured Acidimicrobiia bacterium. GTDB lineage: Bacteria > Actinomycetota > Acidimicrobiia > Acidimicrobiales > AC-14 > JAXDMK01. The sequence continues at coordinate 129,510 of CAWIIV010000020.1, forward strand.
TGGACGGGCGGCCGCTCGACGAGGCGATCGAGCCACGTGGCGACCCAGAGGAAGAGGACCAGCCCGGCCAACACCGCCGGCGGGGTCCAGAGGCTGAGGTTCATCGGGAGGCCCCGGTCGACGCTCGGCGGTGGCGACGGCGGCCGCGGCCGCTGGCGGGACGGGTGCTCGGTTCCGACTCGATGCCGGCGGGGGCGGCGGTGGTGTCGCGCTCGACAGCCTGACCGTCGGCAAGGACGATGTCGCTCGCCCGCGCCGCCGTCACCCGCAGGGCGACGTTGGACTGGAGGGGACGGGACGGGAGCGCGAAGGCTCGGTGGGGCATGGGACCTCCCTGGTGACGAACGCACTTGACTGCGTTACCAGGGTCCGGAGCAACGCTCCCGGGAGGGTGCCGACGGTGGCCGGCAGAGTCCGACACGGTGCGGGGACTCACTCCGTGTCGGGCCTGACGATACACCCCTCGCCGGCGCGCGGTCGTCTCTTGGACTCATCCAGTTGCTGGCCTTCGGCTTCTTGGCCGACGGCGGCGTAGCGATGGTGGTGGTCGGGCCGGATCGGAGCGACGGCGACGGCGATCGCCGCTCGGGTCGTCGGTACCGTCGATCGTGGCGACGGCAGATCTCCCTCGCGAGGCGAGCGCCATGACAAGGACCGCCGCCGTCCACCAGCAGTATGGACGGCGGCCGACGGGCCGATTCGGCGGCGGCCGGGCGCGGACACCGCTGACCCCGTACGGGGCTTTCCGAGGGACCGGCCGATGACGGGGTCAGGATTCAAGTCGACGGAATGACGGACGTGGCCGCGGCACGCGGTGGAGGGAGGCATGGCCCCCCTGGGCGGCCGCCATATCGGCTGTCTGGGCGAACTGTCGGTTCGGTCAGCGGCCATGGGCCGCTCGACGTGTACCAGCGAGGGCTCCAGCCACGGTCAGGCCTCGCCCGGATCCTGGGCCTCGACTGCCCGCATGAGGCCTGTCGGAGTGTCGGCGGCGAACGGGTTCCGCCCTGACGGGACCTCGAGCGCGCCTGGCCGAGCGCTGCGGGTCCTCGGAGTGCCCCGCTGTGGGTGGCGTTGGTGCCTGCCCGGCGGCTGCAGGCGCTGCTGGTACCGGCCGAGGCGCTGCTCGGAGAGGTTGTCGCTTGCCCAGGGTCACGAGGCGACTGTGGTCAGGAATCCGTCCTGAGAGGACGACGAGGTGATAGCCGGGGGCGGCCGGGTCGAGACCTCCCGTACAGGAGCGGTGTTTGGGGCGTCGGCCAATGCAGGCTCGGGCTCGAAGGGCTCCCGCGCGGATCAGCAAGAACCGTTCCTACGGATTCGAGCGCCGCCCTCCGCCTTGGAGGCGCTGGTCTTGGCCAGGGTCCAACGGCCTAGCTTAGGCTGCGGACATCGGGGACGAGGAGGTGACACCCGCCGTGGAGATCTACCAGCTTGAGCAGGTCTTCAAGTTGTCGGGCGTGCCGGATCTCACCTTCGTCGAGCCGGTCGAGTTCACTCGTCTCGTTGTGGCGCTCCGGACACCTGGCCGGGGCGTCGTCATCGAAGGACCATCGGGCATCGGCAAGACAAGCGCCGTCACGAAAGCGCTCGACAGGATCAGTCCCAACTCCGAACAATTGGCACTCCGTCTCTCGGCGCGAAAGCTCGACGACCGCGAGTTGATCGCCGAGCTCCCAGGCATGGGCGCCGCGGGTCTAGTCGTTATCGATGACTTCCACCGACTGGACTCAGCGGTCAGACTCTCAATTGCCGACCACTTGAAGGTTCTTGCGGACGAGGAACGCACCGACACGAAGATCGTCGTGATCGGAATCAACCAAGCTGGTGAATCGCTTCTTTCGTTCGCTCCGGATCTTAGCGGCCGTATCGAGGTAATCAAGTTCGGAGTTAACCCTGATGACCGAGTGGAACAACTAGTCGAGCTGGGCAGCAAAGCGCTTAATATCGAGATTCCGATCGGACACGAAATAGTGCGGGCCGCTGATGGCAGCTTCAACATTGCCCAAATGCTCTGCCACGACGCGTGCTTGACTGCCGATATAACCGCGACTATGTCCGAAGGCGTTTCCTTGGGCGTCTCGTACGAATTGGTGAAGGAACGCGTTCTAGACCGTCTCGCGGGATCCTTCTACAAGCGAGCCGAGGTCTTTGCGAAGGGAAAGAAGCTCAGGAGGGAAGGTCGTGCGCCATATCTCCAAATCCTTCGTTGGTTGGCAATGAGCGATGAGTGGACCATCGACCTCGACCGGGAGATATCAAAGAACCCAACGCTGCGCGGCAGTGTCAGCCAAGTGGTCGAGAAGGGTCACCTCGCGAACCATCTTGACGAACACGCGAATCTGCTTGCCGACTTACTCCACTACGACACTGGTGCCCGAGTACTCGCCGTCGAAGATCCGAAGTTCTTTTTCTTCATCAAGAATCTTGCTTGGAACAGGTTCGCCGAGCGTATTGGCTACTTTGACGTGTCGTTCTCGTCTCGCTATGACTTCGCCCTGTCCTTCTCGGGAAGTGATCGCGATATTGCCCAAGCCCTATTCGACGCTCTGTCCGAGCTTGAGTACGAGGTCTTCTACGACAAAAACGAGCAGGACCGAATACTCGCGGAGAACGTCGAGGAGTACCTGGCGCCGATATATAAGAGCGAGGCGAGCTACGTGATTGCAATCCTGGGACCTGATTATCCGAAACGCATTTGGACGAAATTCGAGTCCGAGCAGTTTAAGAAGCGTTTCGGTGAACATGCCGTTATTCCGGTCTGGTTCGCGGGACAGGACTATGCCGTGTTTGACATTTCGCGCGAGGTCGGAGGGGAGACTATCGATCGTGGCGAGCCCATCGAAACGCAGATCGAGGCGATCGCTGAGCGGCTCGCGAAAAAGCTTCGAGCGCACCGCATTGCGGGCGACGAGGGTCTGGACGCCGAGCCGGTAGTCTTGTCTTGAGAAGAAGCGGAACTCGTCACTGACTCCGAGAAGCGGCGACGGGTGTCCTGATAAACGTGTGATCACGTGTTCCTTCGTAGACCGCGCATCGACACGATTGGCCCAGACAATGAGAAGGCGCCCCATTGCAAAGAGGATCCGCTTGGGGGGCGGCGAGGCTCGCCGATTTGCGCTCGGCGGTTGCCGCCACGGACCTCGTCGATTGGGGCCGAGATCGGCACAAGCGGCGCTCAAACCTCACACCCAAAATGCCTTGCTGCTGATACTGGCGTATTCCACTGGCCCACATTTTCACCCCATCGACTTGACAACCGAACACATGTTCGATAACATGAGGGTATGTGGGAAGGGCGGACAGGGGGTCGGCTGGCAGAGGTTGTGACGATGCTGCGCGAGATGGTGTCGGGCTTCGAGCCGGCAGCGCTCGACGGGCCGGCGGCGGTGGAGGCGTTGGGGCTGTTCGGCGAGGTCGAGCGGCTGGGGGCGGCGGGGGTGGCGCTGGCCGGGGGGCGGGTGGAGGCGACCCGGGCCTGGCAGGGCTCGGGGACGCGTTCGGCGGCGCATTTCGTGGCCTCCCGCTGGGGGTCGTCGCTGCGCTCGGCGGTGGTGGCGTTGGAGACGGCCCGCCGTCTGGAGTCGCTGCCGGCGACGGAGGAGGCCCTTCGTTCGGGGAGGCTGTCCCTGGCCCAGGCGAACGAGGTCGCCTCGGTGGCCGGGGATCGGCCCGAGCGCGAGGCCGAGCTGGTGGCGGCGGCCGGTTCGGAAACCCTGCCGGCGTTGCAGGAGCGGTGCCGGGCGGTGCGGGCCGAGGGATCGGCCGCCTCCGAGGGCTACCGACGAATCCATCAGCACCGCTACCTGCGGCACTGGAGCGACGAGGAGGGGGCGTTTCGCCTGGAAGCCCGGCTCTGTCCCGACGCGGGGGCCAAGCTGCTGGCCGCGCTGGGGGCCCACCAGCGACGGATCTTCGCCACCGCCCGGGGCGAGGGCCGGCGGGAGCCCTACGAGGCCTACGCGGCCGACGTCCTGGTGGCGATGGCCTGCGGTGGTGGAGGCGGGGCGAAGGGACCGGTACCGGTCGTCCACGTCCGGGTCGATCACGCGGCCCTGGTCCGGGGACGGGTCGAGGAGGGCGAGGTGTGCGACATCCCGGGGGTGGGGCCGATCCCGGTGGCCAGCGCCCGGGCCCTGGCCACCGACGGCATCCTCAAGGTGCTGGTGACCAAGGGCGTCGACGTGGTGGCGGTGGCCCACGGGGGACGGACCGTCCCCGCCCACGTGCGCTCGGCCCTGGAGACGAGAGATCCGAAGTGCGTGGTCCCCGGCTGCGACGTACGCCAGCGCCTGGAGATCGACCACCTCGTCTCCTTCGCCCAGGGCGGTCCCACCACGCTGGAGAACCTGGCCCGGCTCTGCCACCGCCACCACGCCCTCAAGACCCACCAGGGCTGGGTCCTGGGTGGCCGCCCCGGAGCATGGACATGGGACCCACCACCGGAGATGCCACCGTGAGGTGCGGGGTGAGGGCTGGCCGGAACGCCCGCCGACACGCGGCGTCATGCCTGGGCCGACGCGCGAAGTCTTGAGCCCGCGCACAGGGGCCGCGGCCCCTGGGGTTTGGCGGGCCGCGGTCGCCCCCCGGCGGCGCCGGCTCGTCGGACCGGGCCGGATGGAGCGGCCGGTCGAGTCGCGAAACCGACCTCGCGCGGAATCGGCCGGCGAAACCACCAATCGGGGGGTGGGCGGCGTTGGAGTTGGCGTGGTTGGGCATGCTGCATCCACGAGGCCGGTGTCGGCCGATGTCGGAGGAGGAGGTTCGGGTGACGGAGGATGGAGACCTGTCGAGCAAGGTGAAGGGGCTGGTGGCGAAGGCCAAGAACGCCATCAGCGGGGGCGACGACGACGGGGGCACGGGGAGCGGCGATTCGGCCGGGCCGGTGGCGAAGGTGAAGGCGGCATTGTCGAAGGCCACCGAGGCGGTCACCGGGCTGGTCAAGAAGGACGACGACGGCGCCGGCGCGACCGACGCCCACGAGGAGCCCACCGAGAACGCCCTCAAGATGAAGGCGGCGGTGAAGGAGGCCCGCAAGGCCAAGGACGACGACTGACCCCACCGCCGACCGACCGGCGCGGGCATCATTGAGGCCATGACGCTCACAGTGGGACACGGCCCGTTCGGGCAACATCCGGCCGGGATCTTCAACTTCGAGCCGCCGGAGCACGTCACGTTCGTCGAGCCCGTGCCCCGGCGGAATCCGGGGCCACAAGGACGGCGTCACCCTCGTCAACAGCGAGCGGGCCATGCTCGTCCACCAGAGTCGCCGACTTCCCTACTACGCCTTCCCCCGGGAGGACGTCTCCATCGGTGGCGCGCCCGAGCCCCTGGTGGAGGGCTACGTCACGGTCCCGTGGGGCGATGTCGACGAGTGGTTCGAGGAGGACGAGAAGGTCAGCGTCCACCCCCGCGACCCCTACCACCGCATCGACACCTTCACCACGTCCCGGCAGGTGAGGGTGTCGCTCGACGGGCACGTCCTGGCCGAGTCCACCGGCGCCAAGGCCCTGTTCGAGACCGGCCTCCCCGTCCGCTACTACCTGCCGTTCCGCGACGTGCGGCTCGAACACCTGGTGGCCAGCGACACCGTCACCCAGTGCGCCTACAAGGGCACCGCCATCCACTGGTCGGCCCGGTTCGGCGACCCGACCCACTCCAGCCCCGCCCATCTCGACCCTGCCCATGTCGACCCTGCCCATGTCGACCCTGCCCATGTCGACATCGCCTGGACCTACGAGGGCGACGACGTCCAGCGGGATGCAGAGGCGGTGCGGGGCCGCATCTGCTTCTACAACGAGCGCACCGACGTCGAGGTCGACGGCCTCAGCCAGGCCCAGCCCCAGACCCCGTGGTCACGGAGCGCCATCGAGGAGCTCTAGGGCCCAGTCGTCAGGGCTGCGACTCCGAGACGTCGCCCGTCTGGCCGAGCAGCCAGCTGCACCATTCCTCGAGGCCCTCACCAGTGCGGGCCGACGCCCGGATGACCCGGGCGGTCGGGTTCACCGCGTGCAGGTTGGCGAGGAACGTGTCGAGGTCGAAGTCGAGGTACGGGAGGAGGTCGATCTTGTTGACCACCACCACGTCGGCCGCCCGGAACATCACCGGGTACTTGAGCGGCTTCTCCTCGCCCTCGGTGACGGCGTACACCATCGCCACCGCGTGCTCCCCCACCTTGAACTCGGCCGGGCACACCAGGTTGCCGACGTTCTCGATCACCAGCAGGTCGATGTCGTCGAGGGGCAGCCGGCGCAGGCCGGAGCGCACCATCACCGCGTCGAGGTGGCACTCGCCGCCGAAGCCCTTGCTCGTGTTGACCAGGGCGATCTCGGCCCCGTAGCCCTCGAGCTGGTCGGCGTCGATGCTGGTGGCGATGTCGCCCTCGAGGATGCCGATCCGCACCGTCGGGCTCAAGGCGGCCAGGGTCTTCTTCAACAGCGACGTCTTGCCCGCGCCCGGCGACGACATGAGGTTGACCGCCCGCACACCCGCCTTGGCCAGCGCCTGCCCGTTCTCGGCCGCCACCCGGTCGTTCTCGCCCAGGATGTCCTCCAGCACCGCCACCCGCGACCGGCCCGTCTCCGCGTAGCCGCTGTGATCACCGACGTCCCGGTGCTCGCGCGAGTGCCCGTCGGTGTGATCGTGGTCGTGCCCGCCACCGTCGTGGGGATGGTCGTGCCCGTCGTGGTCGTGCCCGTCGTGGTCGTGCCCGTCGTGGTCGTGCCCGTCGTGGTCGTGCCCGTCGTGGTCGTGCCCGTCGTGGTCGTGCCCGTCGTGGTCGTGCCCGTCGTGGTCGTGCCCGTCGTGGTCGTGCCTGTCGTGGTCGAGCATAGGGTCGAAGGACCCCAGGGGCGCGTCCTCGTGGTCGTGGTCGTGGGTGGTGCCGTCCGAATGGCGGTGGAACCGGCCCATCAGTCCTCCTCGACGTCGAAGGAGTCGATCCGGAACTCCTCACCGCTGATCATGGTGACCTTGTCGCTGCCGCACGCCTCGCAGAGGAGGATCGGCATCTCCAGGGTGGTCTCGGCCCCGCACTTCTCGCACTCGATGACCGCCGGCACCTGCTCGATGACGAGCTTGCTCCCACCCAGGTTGGTGCCCTCGGTGAGCATCTCCCAGCAGAACGAGAGGGCGTCGGGGACGACCTGGCGGAAATGCCCGACCCGGATGGAGACGCTCGTGACGGTGCCGCCGTCGGCCAGCTTGGCGACGGAGGACGCGATCGCCTCACACAACGCCATCTCGTGCACGAAGCCACCCTCCCTCACCGTTGCGACCCTACCGACACCTTTGGCCTACCGACACCTTGGACGGTACCGCGACCCGATCACCGTTCCGGGCGGGCCACCTCGAACCACACCGCCTTGCCGGCCCGGTTGGTGGTGACGCCCCAGGCGGTGGCCATCGACTCCACCATCGAGATCCCCCGGCCGGAGCTGTCGTCGGCCGACTGCTCGCGACGCCGGATCCCGTCCGGCGACTGTCGGCCACCTCGATGCGCACCCGGTCGGGGAGGAGCTGCACCGACACGTCGACGTCGGACCGGGCGTGGATGACGGCGTTGGTCACCAGCTCGCTCACCAGCAGCTCGACCGTGCCGAGGAGCTCGTCGCAGTCCCAGCGGCGGAGGGTCTCGTCGACGAAGCGGCGGGCCTGGCCGGCACTGGGCGCCTCCGGGGCCAGCCGGGCGGAGGCGGCGTCGACGGTGCGCCGGACGACGCCGATCATGCCCGCCACCAGCAGGATCTCGTCGCCGAGGCGGCTGGGGGGTACCGCCTTGGACAGGTGGCCGACGACCCGCCCGCTTCCCCTCCCACCGGTCCGACCTCCCGGTCGGCGAAGCCCACGACGGCGGCGTCGGGCGCAGCCTGGTGCACGGACCCGACGACCGCCCCACCCTCGGCCCCCGCCAGCAGCAGGTCGACCAGCACCAGGTCGGGCCGGAGCCGCCCGGCCGCGTCCGCCGCCTCCTCGGCGATGCCGACCTCGCCCACCAGCTCGACCTCCGACCGGCCGGACAGGGCCAGGGACACCAACAGCCGGTAATCGGGGTCGTCGTCGACGACGAGCAGGCGCACGACCCCTACCCGGAAGCGGGATCGGGCGCCACCCGCACGGTGAAGCACACCATCGTTCCCCGACCGGGCACCGACTCCGCCCAGATGGTGCCGCTGTGGCGCTCGACCATCCGGCGGCAGACGGCAAGTCCGGTGGCCCTGTCGGGCGAAGCTGGCGAAGAGCCGAGCTGATCCACCATGGTGTTGATCGTCGACTTCAGCTCGAGGATCTCGCCCCGGGCGTCGACGGTGGTCTTCTGGGACAGGTCGCCCCGGGCCACGGCGGTGGTCACTGGGCGATGTTGCGGACCTGGCTGGTGAGGTTACCGGCGAGCTGGTTGACGTTGTCGATGAGGGCCTTCCACGTGCCGCGGACGCCGGGCACGTCGGCCTGACCGCCCAGGCGGCCCTCGGTGCCCACCTCCCGGGCGACTCGGGTGACCTCGTCGGCGAAGGCCCGCAGGGTGTCGGTCATGGAGTTGATGGTCTCGGCCAGGGCCGCCACCTCGCCTTTGGCCTCCACCGTGATCTTCTGGGACAGGTCGCCCCGGGCCACCGCGGCCGAAACCTGGGCGATGTTCCGCACCTGGGTCGTCAGGTTCCCGGCCATGAAGTTCACCGAGTCGGTTAGGTCCCGCCACGTCCCCGACACGCCCTTGACCTGGGCCTGGCCCCCGAGCTTGCCCTCGGTGCCGACCTCCCTCGCCACCCGGGTGACCTCGTCGGCGAAGGATCCGAGCTGGTCGACCATGGTGTTGATGGTGTTCTTGAGGGCGAGGATCTCGCCCCGGGCGTCGACCGTGATCTTCTGCGACAGGTCGCCCTTGGCCACCGCAGTGGTCACCTGGGCGATGTTGCGGACCTGGCTGGTGAGGTTGCCGGCCAGCTCGTTCACCGAGTCGGTGAGGTTCTTCCACGTGCCGGAGACGCCCTTGACCTTGGCCTGGCCCCCGAGCTTGCCCTCGGTGCCGACTTCGCGGGCGACCCGGGTGACCTCGTTGGTGAACGAGCCCAGCTGGTCGACCATGCCGTTGACGACAGTGCCGATGCGGGCGAACTCGCCCTTCACCGGCTGGCCCTCGATAGTGCGGGACATCTTCTGGGTGAGGTCGCCCTGGGCTACCGCCTGGAGCACCCGGGCCACCTCGTTGGTGGGGCGGACAAGGTCGTCGATGAGGCGGTTGACCGAGTCGACGCAGTGGTCCCACGACCCGCCCGCCCCTTCCGGGCTCAGGCGCTCGGTCATCCGGCCCTCCCGGCCGACGACCCGTCCCACCCGGCCCAGGTCCCTGCTCAGGCGGGAGTTGAGGTCGGCCACCCGGTTGAAGGCCTTGGCCAGCTGCCCGGCCCGGCCGTTGGCTCGCGACGACATGCGCACGGTGAAGTCGCCCTTGCCCAGGGCGTCGAGCGCCTCCAGGACGTCCCGGAGGAGGGGTCGTCACTGTCGCCGTTCCGCCCGTTCCCGGCCCGGGCGCGCGTCGCCCGGGCGTCAGCAACAGCAGGCATCCCTACCTCCACTCCCCAAACCCCTGGCTCGGACGTCGAGCCAAACTGCCCGCTCTTACCCCCCGCCCGCCACCGCCCAAACCGCAGACCCCGAACTGGTGACGAAAGTGGGGGCTCTGGGCCCGGAAAGTGTCACCGGTTCGGTGGGGCGGGGAGGCCCGGCCGGCTCAGGCCGTCTTGCGTCCAGACCCGGCGGCGGCCTTCTTGGCCGGCGACTTCCTGTTCGGCGACCTCTTGGCGGCCGGCGACTTCTTGTCCGGCGTCTTCTTGGCGGCCGGCTTCTCGGCGGCCGGCTTCTTTCCGGCCGGACCGTCCTCCCCGTCCTCCTCCCCCGCCTCCTGGGCCAGCTTCTCGGCGGCCTTGGCCACCTCCTTCGGCAGCCTCGACCCGCCCCCCTTCCGGGCCGCAGCCAGGCTGGCTTCGAGGGCCTCCATGAGGTCGAGCACCTTGCCCTCGGTCGGGGCCGGCTCCTCGACGGTGACCTTCTTGCCCTTGGCCTTGGCCTCGATCAGGCCCTTGAGCTCCTCGGTGTAGGTGTCGTGATACCGCTTCGGGTCCCAGTCGGTGGTCAGCGACCCGATGATCTGCGACGCCAGCTTCAGCTCCTTGGCGTCCGGCTTGGGCCCCTTCCCCGGGAGGGCGTCGATGTCCGACTGGGGGACGACCTCGTCGGCGAAGCGCATGGTCGACATGGCCAGGGCCCCGTCGAGGGGACGGATGGCGGCCAGGTACTGCTTGGTGCGCATCACGACCGAGCCGATGCCGGCCTTGTTCTCGCTCTCCATCGCCGCCAGGAGCAGCCGGTACGGACGCTCGGCGCCCTCGCCGGCCGGTGCCAGCCAGTACGTGCGCTCGTAGTAGATGGGGTCGATCTCCCCCAGGTCGACGAAGTCGGCCACGTCGATGGTCTTCGTCGTGCGCGGGCGCAGGTCCTGGATCTCCTCGGTGTCGACGACCACGTACTTCCCGGACGAGACCTCGTACCCCGACTCGATGTCGTCGCCACTGACCTCCTTGCCCGTCTTGTCGGAGACCTTCTGGTAGCGGATGCGGGCCCCGCTGCCCTTCTCCAGCTGGTTGAAGTGCACGTTGTGGTCGCGTACCGCGGCATAGGCCTTCACCGGCACGCTGACCAGCCCAAAGCTGATGGAACCACTCCAGATCGCTCTCGCCATAACCCGAGTGCTACCCGGGGGCCGCCCCATCCGAACTGGTGACGGTTTTGGTCGTCCCGACGCCCGAAAGTGTCACCAGTTCGGGGTGGGCGGGGCGATCGGAAGGCCTACCGGGTGTCGACGGCGGCGGCCAGCTCCTTCTTGGTCATGGACGAGCGGCCGGCGATCTCCTGCTCCGAGGCCAGGGCCTTGAGCTCGTCGACGGTGAGCTTCTCCCGCTCCTCGACGGTGGGGAAGCCCATCTGCGCCCGGCGGGCGTCCATCTTCTGGCCCAGCCGCTCGCGGAAGTCGGCGTCGGTGGCCGAGCGGACCGACGGGAACAGCTCCTGCTCCTCCTCGTCGATGTGGTGCTCGACGCTCTCGATGAGGACCATGCCCTTGGCCACCCACGCGTCGCCGCCGGGCGTGAGCGCCTTCATCTCCTCGACCAGGACGTCGGCCACGTGGTGCTCCTCGAGCCCCTCGTCGATGGTCTCGCCGATCTCCTCCGAAAGGTCGTGGGCCGCGGGGTAGAAGACCTCCTCCTCGATCGTCGTGTGGATCACGAGGTCCTGGGCCAGGAGGTTGAACAGGCTCGACATCTCGGCCACGTTCTCGCTCTCGTGAGCCGACTGGAATCGGGCGAAGGTGCCCCGGAACCGGTTGTGGTCGGCAATCAGCAGGTCGAGGCAGTCCATCGGGTCGCTCCTCTTTCGTCGGTCGGCGGGTTGTCACCGGGCGGGCTACCCAGAACCACCGGACAGCATGCGACTAGCGTCACGGCCCGATGTGGCATGACCGCACGGTCTCGGTCGTCCTGATGACCTACGCCGAGAAGGACTCGATCCGCGGCACCATCGAGGGCTTCTTCGCCACCGGCGTGGTCGACGAGGTGGTGGTCGTCGACAACAACGCCGAGCCCGGCACCCACGACGAGGTGGCGGCCACCGCCGCCCGGGAGGTGCACGAACCCCGCCAGGGATACGGCTTCGCCACCCAGCGGGGACTGGCCGAGGCCGCCGGCGACCTCGTCGTCCTGTGCGAGCCCGACGGCACGTTCATGCCCGGCGACATCTTCAAGCTCCTCGTCTACAGCGACGACTGCGACGTGGTGTTCGGCACCCGCACCACCCGCGAGCTGCTCTGGCAGGGCGCCAACATGGGGTTCTTCCTCAAGTGGGGCAACTGGGGGCTGGCCAAGGTGATCGAGGTCCTGTTCAACACCAGCCACCTGAGCGACGTCGGCTGCACCTACCGCCTGCTGCGGCGGGAGGCGGTGGAACGGGTGCAGCACCGTTTCTCCGTCGGCTCCGAGCACTTCGGGCCCGAGCTGATGCTCCTCTGCCTCACGTCCGGGCTGCGGACGGTGGAGGTGCCGGTGAACTACCTCCCCCGGGTGGGGGTCTCGTCGGTGACGGGAGACCTCGGCAAGGCCTTCCGCCTGGGCCTGCGCATGGGCATCCTCATCCTCGGGTTCCGGGTGCGCACCCTGGGCCGCAAGCAGCGGGTGGACTGGAAGCGCCTCGACGACAACGCCGCCGACACCGCCGCCGCCGTCGCCACTGTCCCTGTCCCCCGTGACCACCCGGCGGCCCGCCCGCTCGACGGTCCCGACGACGACCTCCTGGAGGCCGGCTCCTCTGCGTGAGCCTGCGCCGGATGTCGACCTGAGTCCCCCGTCCCGCCTGGCCCGCTTCGGGCCGGTGGCGGCGGTCGTCCTGGCCTACGCCACGACCATCGCCCTCATGCCCCGGGTCGACGTCCCCGTCGGCGACGACTGGGCCTACGCCCGCACCGTCGAACGGTTCATCAACGGCGACGGGTTCCGCATCGTCGACGCCACCGTCGCCACCCTCGTGCTCCAGGCCCTGTGGGGGGCGGCGGTGACGTCGGTCGTCGGGTTCAGCTACGTGGCCCTGCGGCTGTCGACCGTGATCCTCGTCGCCGCGGGGGCGGTCGCCCTCTACGGGCTGTGCCGGACGCTCGGGGCCAGCCGCCAGTGGTCGGCCGTGGCCGCCGCCGCCTGGCTGTTCAACCCCCTCGCCTACGTCCTGTCCAACAGCTTCATGAGCGACGCCTCCTTCGCCGGGCTGCTGGTGGCCGCCACCCTCTTCTACGTGCGGGGCCTGGGCGGCGAACGGGAGGTGCCGAAGTGGGTGGTGGTGGGCTCGGCGGTGGCGGCCGCCGCCTTCCTCTTCCGCCAGCAGGGGGCGCTCATCCCGGCCGCGGTGGTGGGGTTCCTGCTGGTCACGCACCGGGTCCGTCTCGACCGGGCCGGCCTGCGCACCGTGGCCCGGGTGGCGGCGCTGCCCGCCCTCACCGCGGTCGCCTACCTGCTGTGGCTGCGCCTGATCCACGGCGTGCCCGCCTACCAGGAGATGTTCGCCGAGGAGCTCGGCCTGGTGTGGCGGTCAGGGACGCCCCGGCTCCTGGTCCAGCTGCTGGTGGTGATGGTCGTCTACGGCGGGCTGTTCCTGCTCCCGGTGGCGGCCTCGGCCGTCGCACGGCTGCCGGCGATGCTGCGGAACTTCCCCCGGCGAGGATGGCGGGTCACCGGTCCCCTGACGGGGCTGGCGGTGCTCGGCGCCGCCGGCTTCGCCCTCGCCGACCGGCTCATGCCCTACGTCCCCCAGTACCTGGCCGACTGGGGCATCGGCCCCGCCGACCTCCAGGGCGGCCGGCCCCTCGTCACCGGTCGGTGGCTGTGGGCGCTGGTGACGATGGCCGCCACCGTCGCCGCGGTGGTGACGGCCGTCGCCCTCGGCCGGCGGGTGGGCGAGGCCCGGGAGCCCCCGGGCGACCCCGGACGGGGTGAGATCGGCCCGGGCGACATCGGCCCGGGCGACGTCGGGACGGGCGGGGGCCGGGCTGGTGTTCGCCGTGCTCGTGGGGCAGGCGGTGGGCATGCTCCTGCCGACGTTCCACTTCCAGAACCCGACCCCCGGCGCCATCCTCACCATCACCCTCGACCGCTACCTCCTGCCCCTGCTCCCGTTGGCGCTGGCCCTCGCCGTGTGGGCGGTGGCCGGCCTGCGCCTGCCGACATGGCCGGCGTGGGCGGTGACGGCGGTGGTGGGCGTGGTCGCGGTGGCCGGCACCCACGACTTCCTCGTCCTCCAGGGGACGACGTTCGACCTGGCCGAGGCCACTGTCCGGGCCGGCGTCGACCCCAACCACCTCGACGGGGGTGCCCAGTGGGACGGCGAGCGCCTCTACCGGGACGGGGTCGAGGTCCCCGACCCCCGGGCCGACCGGACGTGGTGGATCAACCTGTTCGCCTGGGACAACGACTCCACCTACGTGGTGTCGACCCAGCCCCTCCCCGGCTACGTCGAGGTCCGGCGGGTGCCGTACGACACCTGGCTGCCGCCCGCCGACCAGGCCCTGCTCCTCCTCCGCCGCCCCGACGCGCCGTGGCCGCCGTAGCCGGCGCCTAACCGCCGAGCTCGTAGGTGATGTGGGTGGCGGTCCGGGAGACGCGCACCGACCGTTGGACCAGCTCCCGCCGGCTGCTGCCCGCGAACAGGGGTGTGCCTGCGCCCAGGATCACCGGGGCGACGTGGAGGCGCAGCTCGTCGACCAGGCCTTCGTCGACGCACTGGCGGACGACGTCGGCCCCGCCCATGACGAACACGTCCTTCGCTCCCGCCGCGGCCCGGGCCTGGGCGACGGCCGACGCCAACCCGTCGGTCACGAACGTGAAGTCCAGATCGAGGCGCACGTGCTCGGGCTCGGAGTGGGTGACGACGAAGAACGGCGGCGTCCCGGCCAGTCCGGCGCCGTAGCCCATCTCGTCGTTCCACCCGAGAGGCCCGTCGACGACGTCAAACAGGCGACGGCCCATGATGACCGCACCCGAGTCCCCGGTGGCTTCCCGGAGGACTGCGGTGTCGACCTCGTCGTCGCTGTCGACGGCCCAGGTGTGCAACGCCTCACCGCCGTGGCCCAGACCGTGTTCGAGGTCGGGATCGGGTCCGGTCACGAACCCGTCGATCGACATGGAGATATCGGCGATCACCCTGGTCACGGCGCCTCCCCGTCGAGGCGCTCGTGCAGGCGGACGGTGACCGTGTCGCCCGCCTGCTTGGCGATGGCGGTTCGCACGTCGGCCTTGACCGGCAACTTGTGGGTGCCGTCGCCAAGGGCCATGAACGAGCTGCGGAAGGGGTGGCCGTCGACCGTTCCCCTGATCTTCACCAGGCCGCGGGTGCCGAAGAACCCGGCCGAGCCGGGCATGACCACGTAGGTCCACCCGCCCTTGCTCGGGCTCTTCTGCAGGGTGGCGGTGAACTCCTTCTCCAACACGCTCATGGGGACGCCTCCTGATCGACCGGCTACTGACGTAGACGGGGGAACGCGCTCGGACTCATCGCTGCTCTTTCATTCAACCAGATGGTTGACAACGCCCGCCGACCGGTCTACGTTGGTGTTCAACCGAATGGTTGAATGAAAGGAGGAGGCCAGTGTCGGCAGATCCGTTGTCCCGGGTGTTCTCGGCCCTGGCCGACCCCATCCGGCGCGACATGGTGGCCCGGCTGGCGGTGGCCGACGCCACCGTGAACGAGCTGGCCGAGCCCTACGACGTGACCGTCCAGGCCGTCTCCAAGCACCTCAAGGTGCTGGCGGAGGCGGGCCTGGTGAGCCGGACCCGGGAGGCCCAGCGTCGCCCGGTGCACCTCGAAGCGGAGGTCTTCGACCTGATGACCAAGTGGATCGAGCGCTACCGCGGCCAGGCCGAGGAGCGCTACCGCCGCCTCGACGACGTCCTCCGGTCTATGCCGGACTTCGCCGCACCCACCCCTCAGGTCGCACCCACCCCTCAGACCGAGAAAGGAACACCGAGATGACCACCACCACCCACGAGACCGAGATCATCGTCGACCCCGACCTCCCCCTCGTCCGCATCATCCGCGAGTTCGACGCTCCCCCGGCCAAGGTCTTCCGGGCCCACACCGACCCCGACCTCTTCGTCCGGTGGAACGGCCCCCGGGGCATGGAGACGCGGATCGACCAGTTCGACTGCCGCACCGGCGGGTCGTACCGCTACCTGATGACGCAGGACGGCGAGGAGTACGGCTTCCGGGGTTGCTTCCACGAGCTGCGCCCGGCCGAGCTGCTCGTGCAGACGTTCACCTTCGAGGGCATGCCCGACGGCGTGGCCCTCGAGCGGATCGTGTTCGAGGACCTCGGCGACGGTCGCACCCGGCTCACGTCGACCTCGTTGGTCGACTCCTTCGAGGTCCGCGACGCCTTCGTGGCCAGCGGCATGGACGTCGGCGTCCGCGACGGCTACGAGCGCCTCGACGAGCTGCTGGCCGGCTGAGCGCGGGTCGTTCGGCCGTTGCGCCCTTCAGGCGACCTCAGGTGATCGGGGGGCGCTCCTCGTCATGCCAGCGGCGCAGGCGGCCGATGGCGGCGGGGAGCGTCCCGTCGCCGAGGCAGGTGAGGATCGTCCCCTCCGAGAACCGGTCGGCCCGGACGACGGCCGTCACCATCCGGACCGCCTCGGCCACGGGGGCCGCGTCGAGGCCGCGGCCGCCCGGGTACCGGCTGAGCCCGTCCCACGAGTGCCAGTCGAACGGGAGGCTGGCCCCCAGGGCGTAGATGGCGGCGATGACCCGGTCCACCGCGGGGCTGTAGACGACGTACGGCATCTGGAGGACGGGCTGGTCGAAGCCCGCCCACCGCCCGGGTTCGGGCTCGGCGTCGAGGGCCACCACCGCGTCCCAAAGGTCGTCCCACCGGGCCTCAGGCGCAGCCCGCAGGAGCCGCTCGATCTCGCCGTCACCCGGCCCGTCGAACACCGGAGGAGGCTACGCCGACCCTTGCCTAAGGGTCTCTCGGTGCGTTCGCGGGCGGGTCGGCGCGAGACTGGATGGGAGCGTGGAGTCGAATCTCGCAGGTGGGAGGCCCAGATGATCCGCTTCGACGTGCTCGTCGCCAACGTGACCGAGGCCGGCGACATCGTCCTGCTCGCCTTCGTCGTGATCCTCACCCTCGCTGTGGGCCTGGCCTTGCTCGGCATCGACGCCGTCGTGGCCCGCCGTGGGCGGCGAGGTGGCCGAGGTCGTAGCCGCGACGGAGACTGCCCGTGCGGGCCCGTCCGACCTTGCCCTCAGGAGGGAGGTCCAGACGGGCATCACCAGGCCGCCTCCCGGTACCGGCCGCCGGGTGCGAGCTGGACGGGCGAGGTTCCATCCAGGCGGACGAGCCCGTGGCCTGAGCGCAGATCGAGATGGCCGTCCGAGCACTTCCCGGGCCCCAGCGCTGGTCGGAGGGACGATCATGATCGGGCGGCGGGGGCTTCGCCGGTCCCGCGGGACCGCTATGCGATGATCGCCCGGTGCGCGACGCGTCCGCCTACTTTTCCACCCGCTTCACGCCCACCGAGGCGCGCGACAAGGTGTGGGCGTCGCTGTGCACCTACCTCCAGCGTTGGGTCCCGGACGACGCGGCCGTGCTCGACCTCGGCGCCGGCTACGGCGATTTCAGCCGTCACATCAAGGGTGGGCGGCGGGTGGCCTTCGACGCCAACCCGGGGCTGCCCGACATGGTCGAGCGGCCGATCGAGGCTGAGGTCGGCGACGTCACCGACCTCACCCGGTTCCCGGACGAGACCTTCGACGTCGCCTTCGCCAGCAACCTGCTCGAGCACCTGGCGTGGCCGGAGCTGGAGCGGGCGATCGCCGAGATCCGGCGCGTCCTGCGCCCGGGCGGCCGCTTCATGGCGGTGCAGCCGAACTTCCGCCTGAGGCCACGGGAGTACTTCGACGACTACACCCACCGGACGATCTTCACCGATCGCTCGCTCGGTGACTTCCTGGCCGCGTCCGGGTTCGCGGTCGAGCACGTCGAGCCCCGCTTCCTGCCGCTCACCATGAAGTCCCGGTTGTCCTTCGGCCACGCCCTGGTGCCCCTCTACCTGCGCCTGCCCTATCGGCCGCTCGCCGGGCAGATGCTCGTGGTGGCCGGCCGCGCCTGACCGACGAGGGGGGCGCCGGCCCCGCACCCAGATGCCGACCGGGCAACGGGTCGTCCCCTACCGTGAGCCTCCTACGACCGGAGGACACATGGACGACGTGGCGTTGGTCACAGGGGCCTCGTCGGGGATCGGGGAGGCGACAGCCCTGGAACTGCTCCGGCGGGGCTTCACCGTCTACGCCGCCGCCCGCCGGGTCGACCGGATGGCGGGCGTGGCGGCCGAGGGGGCTCGCACCGTCGCCCTGGACGTCACCGACGAGGCCTCGGTCACCGCGGGCGTCGATCGGATCCTGGCCGAGACGGGACGGATCGACGTGCTCGTCAACAACGCCGGCTACGGCTCCTACGGGGCGCTGGAGGACGTGCCGCTGTCCGAGGGCAGATACCAGTTCGAGGTCAACGTGTTCGGGCTGGCCCGCCTGGTGCAGCAGGTCCTGCCCCAGATGCGGGCGCGTGGCCGCGGCCGGATCATCAACATCTCGTCGATGGGCGGCAAGATCTACGAGCCCCTCGGCACCTGGTACCACGCCACCAAGTTCGCGGTCGAGGGCCTCAGCGACTCCCTGCGCCTAGAGCTGAAGCCCTTCGGCATCGACGTCGTGATCGTGGAGCCGGGCTCGATCAGGACCGAATGGGGGACCATCGCCGCCGACAAGGTGGAGCAGACGTCGGGGACGACCGCCTACGCCGACCAGGCAAGGAAGGTGGCGGCCGTGCTCCGGGAGTCGGCGGCGGAGGGCGGCAAGGCCTCCGACCCGGCGGTGATCGCCGGGGTCATCGGCAAGGCCGCCACCGCCCGCCGGCCGAAGACCCGCTACGTGGCCGGCTACGGCGCCCGGCCCCTCCTCCTGGCCCGGCGCCTCCTCCCTGATCGGGGATTCGACCGCGTCATGGGCCTCGTCTACCGCTGACCGAGCGGTGGCGACTGCCGGGGGTGCGGCCCAGGAATGGTGTCAGGCGATGACGTGCTTGGCCCGGTTCACCAGGTCGGCGAGGTCGGCCGGCGCCGACTTGCGGAAGGCGCCCTCCACCGCCACCCGGGGCTTGGCCAGCAGGGCCCAGGGGCGCTTCGAGTCCGAGCCTTTGAGGGGGAGGTGGCCGCCCTCGGCCGAGCCTTCGGCCCGGACCGGGTCGAGCTGGTCGAGGCGGACGCGCCAGACGGCCACCCGGCCGACAGCCGGGTCGAGGGGGCCGGCGGTGCTGTCGCCCCGGGCACACACGCCGACCAGGCGGGCCGTCGTCACCAGCAGGGTCGACGTCCCCCGGAAGGCGGGGGTGGCGGACCCGTCGTCGAACATCGCCATCGACACCAGATAGGCGCCCCTCACCTGTTCTCCGGCCTCGAGCACCGGGAACCAGGTGGCGGTGTCGAAGCGAACGCCGAGGTCGGGGGCGGCCAGAAGCTCCTCGGGTGACGAGACGACCACCTCGATGACCTGGAAGCGGCGGGGGTCGGCACGGCGGCGCTCGGGCGGCCAGAAGCCCGCCGGCGGCGCCGCCAGCAGCCACCCGGGCGGGGACGCGGTCGGCCTGGTCGCAATTGGTCGCCCCGGCGCACTCCCTGACACCGACGAGGGCGCGGCCAGGCTCGCTCCGTCCGGGGCCGCCCGGCGGCCGAACACCGGCGGCGGGATGGGGGGCATGGGCACCGAGGGTGCGGACGGCACCGATGTCGGCTGGGAGCTCGGTGCACTCTGCCGGATCGAGGGTGGACCTGGCGGCGGCGGGGGCGGGGGCGGAAAGCCCGACGGTGCCGGCTCGGGCGCGAACGGCGGCATGCCCGACGACGAGGGATACCTCGACGCCGGTGGGGCCGGGTCGGGCTCGAACGGCGACGGGCTCGACGGCGACGACGGATACCCCAACGCCAGCGGGGCCGGTTCCGGTTCGAACGGCGCCAGGCCCGACGGCGACGACGGATACCCCAGCCCCGGAAGGGGCGGGTCGGGCTCGAACCGCGACCGCGACCTCGGCGGCGGCCCCGCCGGCTGGGGGGCGAAGAAGTCGTCGTCCTCGTCATCCGACGCGTCGACGTCGAGCGAGACGCCGGCGTCGAAGAAGGCTTGGCTCTCCTTGGGCAGCCACAACAGCCCCACGATCGCCACGGCCATCCCCAGGGGGATGAACAACGGTCCGGTGAGCGAGCCTTCGTTGCCCAGGAGGATGGCCACCACCGCTCCTCCCATGAGCCCCGACACCTGGGTGCGGGCCGCGGGATCGCCTGTCTGCAGCCGGCGGCGGTCCTTGAGGCACACGACGGCGATCCCGGCCAGGGCCAGGCCGGCGAACCCGTACTTCGCCCGCACCGGCATGGCCGGCAGGAAGGCGACGCCGACCGCCAGCATCAGGGCGGCGAGCATGGCCACCAGCGCCCGGGCGGCCGTGATCGGCACCGGCACCGACCCCGGCGGGCGGGCGGTGAAGAACTCCCGTGCCCGCGGCGGTACGAGCAGGCCGGCCATCACCGCGATCGAGCACACCATGGTGACCGTCGCCGACCCGTCGTCGAAGCCGTAGCCCGCCAGGAGACCGAAGGCGAGGCTGCCGCTGACCACCACCGTGACCACCCGCGCCACCGGGTCACCCTGGCTCAGCCGCCACGCGAGCAGGAAGCAGGCGACCGCGAAGAAGCCCAGCTCGAAGAACAGCACCACCACGAGCGGGCCGAACGAGTCCCACAGCCCCCCGTCGCTGAGGAGCTTGAACGCATCCGGCAGGTCCTGGAGGACGGGGATACCGGTGAACAACCCCGCCACGCACAGCAGCCCGACGACGGCCACCAGCTCGCGCGGCAGGTCCACCGGCAGCGAGCGCCGGGGCCGATGCACCTCCACGGGCCGGTTCACCTCCACCGGCGGGTCAACTCCACAGGCTCGATCGAGCGTCGGGCCGGCGGTGGGTGACGGCGTTGAGGGCGGTCGCCAGCTCGTCGGGGGCGACTGGTTGCGGCCGGCCGTCGACCACCCGGTGCACGTTGGCCAGCGTCACCCCGCCCACCAGCCGGTCGGTCGAACGCACCGCCACCACCGTGGCGCCGCCGGCGTCGACGACCCGGGCCATGTCGACGTGGGCCAGAGGGAAGGACCAGGCCACGACCGTCCCCCGTTCGAAGTCGACGAGTCCCGAGACGACGTCGCCTCGGGGGCAGATGCCCACCATCCGGCGGGCGGTGAGGACCACCGTCGACCAGCCCCGGAAGGCGGGGACCAGTCGGGCGTCGCCGCGGCCCCGGGCCGGTGCCGAGGACGAGTCGAGGCCGATGTGGGCGGTCACCAGGGCGACGAAGCGGCCGCGGCCGGGCTCGTCGGCGGCGACCAGCGGAAACCACGTCGAGCGGTCGGGTCCGAGCTCGAGGGCAGCCATCGGTCCCTCGGACGGCGGACCGCCGCCCACGATGGCGAAGTGAGGGAGGAACTCGGACGACCGGGCGAGCACCCGCAGGACGTCGGCCGGGGTCAGCCCCCCGACGTTCATGGACGTGCGTCCAACGCCGGCATCCGGCGGAGTGTAGAGGTTGCCGCCCCCGCGATCCGGGAGGGGCGTCGGGAGCTACGGCAGCTCGGACAGCTTCTCGGCGAGGGGATCGAGCAGGACGAAGAGGAATTCGGAGATGGCCACCACCTCGGGCGACGGCGGGACGCCCTCGACGCCGTCGGCATCGTCCTCCATGAGCTGGACCCACGCGTCGAGAAGGGCCTTGGCCTGCTCGACCGGCATGGCCACGCCGAACAGGGCCTGGTTGCCGACCACCCGGGCCGCACCTCCGCCGCGGGGGATGGTGAGCGACTGCTCGACGACCTCGGACACCCGGCCGGCGATACCGACGGGCCGGAAACCGGTGGGCGCGGGGACGGGATCGGGCCGGGTCGGACGACGAGACGCCTCGAGCTGGCGGGTGACGCCCACGGCCGTGGGATCCGATGCCAGGTCGACCAGAATTCGGGCCTCGGCATCGTCGAGATCGGCCTCGAGGGCTTTGATCTCGTCGGACGCGGCCAGTTCGCGCCATCCGCTCATTGCGTCCTCCGAAATGCCGGGCGACCGAGGATGCCAGGATCGGTGTCCTGACCTGCGCATCTCTCGACTCGATTCTCGTCCACGGGCTTCTCGCATCCTCCCGCCGGTTTGGTCAGGGCGGGCCACCCGACCTGGACGACAAAGGAGCTCGGATCCAGAGTCATTTGGCCACTGTTGTCGGCGTACCCACCGGGAAACCGGCGCTAACCAGCACCGACGCGCTACCGGCAGCGGCCGCCGATCGAGAACCTCAACTGGATCCCGTCGACTTCCCCACTCCGGGCCTGCTGACCCCGGGGCCGAGGCAGCAGGGGTCGGTGCCCCGGTCGACGCAGGTCTCGCACTCCAGCTCGAAGGTGGCGTGGGTGATGGAGAAGCGCTCGGCGATGGCCACCTTGGCCGCCTGCGCCACCTCCTGGGCCTCCGCCAGCGACGGCCGGCCGGAGAGGACGAGGTGGGCCGACACCGCCCGCACGTCGGGCGACAGGCTCCAGGCGTGCACGTCGTGGACGTCGTCGACCGAACCGAGTCCGACGATGGCCTGGATGAGGTCGTCGACGACCAGCCCCGGCGGGGTGGACTCGAGGAGCATCGACGTGGTCTCCCCCACCAGGCGCAGGGCCTGCACCGCGATGAGGGCGGCGATCACGAGCGACACCGCGGGGTCGAGCCACTGGTAGCCGCCGGTGACGATGATCACCACCGCGGTGATGGCGACGCT
Organism: uncultured Acidimicrobiia bacterium; assembly: GCA_963836205.1. Lineage (GTDB taxonomy): Bacteria > Actinomycetota > Acidimicrobiia > Acidimicrobiales > AC-14 > JAXDMK01. Next base: position 151,946 of record CAWIIV010000020.1, read on the forward strand.
GGCCGAGGTGGCGGCGTCGCCCGTCATGTGGAGGGCGGCCGAGCGCATGTTGAGGTCGTGGCGGTGGCCGTGGCCGAGCATCCAGGCCGCGGCCCCGTTGACCACCGCCGACACCACCGCGGCTCCGAGCACCCACCCGCCCTCGACGTCGGGCGGGTGCAGGAGGCCGCGGACCCCGAAGTAGCCGATGAGGGCGGTGACGGCGAGGAGGGCGGCCGCGTTGGCCTGGGCCGCCAGCACCGTCGACCGGTGGAAGCCGTAGGAGTGGCGGACGGTGGCCGGCCGGCGGGCGAGGCGGACGGCGTAGAGCGACACCGCCACCGCGGCCACGTCGGTGAGGCTGTGGCCGGCGTCGGCGACCAGGCCAAGAGAGTGGGCCATGACGCCGACCACCGCCTGGGCGACGACGATGGCCAGGTTGAGGACGAGCACGATGAGGAGTCGTCGCTCCCGCACCGTCGACCGGGCGTGCGCATGGGCGTGCGGGGAGGGGCCGCCGGGTTCGGCGTGGCCGGCGGGGGCTTCGGGGGGGCCCGCGGGGGTGTCAGCCACGGTCGTCGCGCTCGTGTTCGACGGCCACGTCGAGGAGCATTCTCACGTGGCCGTCGGTGAGGGAGTAGTAGGCCCGGCGGCCGGATCGGCGCACCTTCACCACCCGGTGGGCCCGCAGCAGGCGTAGGGCGTGGCTGGTGGCCGACTCCCCCAGCCCGGCGGCGGCGGCCAGGTCGCACACGCACAGCTCCCCCGCCTCCAGCAGGCCGAGGAGGAGGCGCAGGCGGTTCTCGTCGCCGAGCAGGGAGAAGACCTCGGCCACCGACGTGATCGACTCCGGGGCCGGCAGGGCCCGCTGCACGGCGTCGACCCGCTCGGGGTCGACCATCCGCACCTGGCACTCGTCGAGGTGAAGGGCGTGAGGGGTCGCCGGCTCCATGGACACCATTGTGTCTCTATCTGAACATATGCTCAGACGTCAAGAAGGCGGCTCAACCGGCGGCGGCGCCGGTGACCTCGACGACGGCCCGCATGCCCAACTGGTAGTGCCCCGGCAGGTGGCAGCCGATGAGCACCTGGCCCGGCTGGTCGAAACGGTAGACGAGGCTGGCGGTGCGCCCGGGCTCGACCTGCACCGAGGCCGCGCCGTGGGCATGGTTGTCGGCGCGGCCCGCCCGGTCGGCCTCTCCCTGGACCTCCTCGTCGCCGATGACCGCCTCGTGGACGGCCGCGCCGTCGTTGCGGAACACGAAGCGCACCTCCTCGCCGGCGGCGACGTCGAGCACCGTGGGCGAGTAGGCGAACTCCGACATGGCCATCTCCACCACCCGGTCGACGGGCCGGGCGTCGTCGTCGCCGCCGGCTCGGGCCCAGAGTGCCACCGCCACCAGGGCCAGGGCGGGCACGGTCCAGGCCAGGGCGAGTCCCCATCGCCGGTCGCGGGCGGGCGCGGCGGCCGCGTTCGAGGGCCCCCGACCGAAGCGGTAGAGGCGGAGGCTGTTGGCCACCACCGACACGCTCGACACGCCCATGGCCGCCGCCGCCACCCACGGGTCGAGCAGGCCGGACGCGGCCAGGGGGATCGCCACCAGGTTGTACCCGAACGCCCACCCCAGGTTCTGGAGGATGGTCGTGTACGTGGCCCGGGCCAGGCGGATGGCGGTGGCGACCCCGGCCAGGTCGGCCGAGAGCAGGGTGATGGCCGACGTCTCGACGGCCACGTCGGTGCCTGTCCCGATGGCGATGCCGACGTCGGACCGGGCCAGGGCGGGGGCGTCGTTGACCCCGTCGCCCACCATCGCCACCACCCGTCCCTCGGACTGGAGGCGGGCGATCTCGTCGGCCTTGGCGTGCGGCAGGACCCCGGCCATGACCCGGGCGATGCCGACATCGGCGGCGATGGCGGCCCCGGTGCGGGCGTTGTCGCCGGTGACCAGGGCCACCTCGACGCCCATGGCCGCGAGCTCGGCGACGGCGGCCCTGGCGCCCGGGCGGACGGTGTCGGCCAGGGCGAGGAGGCCCCGGGCCTGGCCGTCCCACCCCACGAAGACCACGGTGCGGCCCTCCGCCTCCAGCCGGTCGGCGACCGCCTCCAACTCGGCCGTCGGGGCGACGAATCGGCGGTTGCCGACCACCACCGACGAGCCGTCGACCTCGGCCCGCACGCCCTGGCCGACCACGGACTCGAAGGCGGTGGCGGTCGCGCCTGCGGCGGTGAGGCCGCGGCTGCGGGCGCCGGCCACCACCGCCCGGCCCACGGGGTGCTCCGACCCGAGCTCGGCCGCCGCTGCCCGGGCCAGGACCACGTCGCCGCCGACCACGTCGGTGACCGACATCTCGCCCACCGTGAGGGTGCCGGTCTTGTCGAACACGACCGTGTCGACGCCCTTGGAGCGTTCGAGCACCTCGCCGCCCTTGATGAGGACGCCCAGGGCCGCGCCCCGGCCGGTGCCGACCATGATCGCCATGGGCGTGGCCAGGCCGAGGGCGCACGGGCAGGCGACGATGAGGACGGCGATGGCGGCGAGAAGGCCGTCGAGGGGACGGTCGGCAGCCAGGGTCCAGACGGCGAAGGTGACGGCGGCCACGGCCAGCACGACCGGGACGAACACCCCCGCCACCCGGTCGGCCAGCCGTTGCACGGGCGCCTTCGACCCCTGGGCCTCGGCCACCAGGCGCACGATCCGAGCCAGGGCGGTGTCGGTGCCGACCGCGGTGGCCCGCACCGTGAGCACCCCCTGGCGGTTGACGGTGGCGCCCGCGACCGAGTCGCCCGGCCCCTTGTCGACCGGCACCGACTCCCCGGTGAGCATCGACTCGTCGACCGCCGACGCGCCGGCGACGACCACCCCGTCCACCGGCACCTTCTCCCCCGGGCGGACACGCACCTGGTCGCCTACGCGCACCCGGCCCACGGGCACCCGGTGCTCGCCGTCGGGATGTGCAGGGTCGAGGAGGGACGCCTCGTGGGCGCCGAGCTCGGCCAGCCCGGCGATGGCCCGAGTGGCCCGACCCTTGGCCCGCGCCTCCAGCCACCGGCCGAGGACGAGGAAGGCCACGATCAGGGCCGACATGTCGAAGTGGAGGTGGCCGCCGAAGGCGTGGCCGCCACCGTGGGCGTGGCCGGGGTCGGCGAAGAGCAGTCCGGCCACCGACAGGCCGAAGGCGGACAGGGTGCCGACGGCGACGAGGGTGTCCATGTTGGCCGTCCCCGCTCGGGCCCGCACCACCGCCCCCCGCAGGAAGGGGAACCCGGCCCAGAACTGCACCGGCACGGTGAGGAGGGCGGCCGTCCACCGGGCCCAGTCGTCGCTCGGGCGGAAGGTCGACAGGGCCAGCACGACCAGCGTGAGGGGCCAGGCCACGACGACCCGGCGCCACCAAACGTCCTGCTCCGACCGCGGCCGGGTGTCCGCCGGGCCCGCCGCTTCCCGGTCCGGACGGCGGGATCGGCAGCAGGCCGTAACCGATGGCGGCCACCGCCTGGCCCAGGCGCTCGACGTCGACGGTGGCGGGGTCGAAGTCGATCGTGGCCCGGCCGGTGGCGAAGTTCACGCCCGCCCGCTCGACACCACCCTGCCGGCCGAGGACGCGCTCCACCCGGGCCGCGCACGACCCGCAGGTCATGCCGGTGACGTCGAGCTCGATGTGCATCGGGGCGGGGGCGGTGGTCGTCAACCGGTCACCCCTCGGCGGGGACCTCGGCGGGGGCCTCGGCCCGGGCCGGACCGGTGGTGATCCGGTCGAAGCGGAGGGCCTGCATCAGCTCGTCGACGATCTCGGTGGTGCGGCCCGAACGCATGGCCTCGGCCACGCACGTCTCCAGGTGGTTGCGGAGGATGGTGCGGCTGGCCGCCTCCAACGACCCCTGCACCGCCGACAACTGCTTCATCACGTCGACGCAATAGGTGTCGTCCTCGACCATGCGCAGGACGGCGTCGACATGGCCGCGGGCGCTGCGCAGCCGGTTGACCAGAGCCTTCTTGTCCGCTTCCTTCATGGTGCTAGGGTACCCCACCTGGGGAGGGGTAAGCTAGGGACATGGAGCCGACGACGAAGACGCAGGTCCGCATCTACTCGGTGCCCGCCATCTCGTGCGGGCACTGCAAATCAGCCATCGAGGCCGGCGTGGCGAAGGTGGCGGGAGTCGACCGGGTGGAGGTCGACGTCGCCGCCCGTACCGTTCGGGTCGAGGGCGAGGCGTCGGACGAGGCGGTGCGGTCCGCCATCGACGAGGCCGGCTACGACGTGGGCGGCCTCGTCTGAGAGGGTCTCGACGCAGCGATAGATCGTACAGGTGGATGTCGGGGAAGTTAGGCCTGGATCTCGGACGTGAGCTCGTCGGCGGTGACATGGCCACCGGAGCGCAAAGGGGAGCTGATGATCGCCCGCCGGGACGTCGTGACCCGCCCACCACGGTCGCGAAGCATCCCGAGAATCTGCTCGAGGCGCTCGGCATTGGCCACTGTCACGCTCGGGGAGCGTACCGGGCCGAGCGACGAACAATTCGCGAACCGTACTTGCACTACGAACACATGTTCGTGTAGAGTGGGGGTACTTCCCCCTTGGTCAGGTGCTCGACCGGGGAGTCCGGCGATGGACGTGGTGACTGGGCTGGTGGCGGCGGTCGACGCGCTGTGCGCGGCCGACCCCTCGACGCTGGCCGACGGCGAGAGCATCGTGGCCCTCGACCGCCAGCGGCAACGGCTGACGGCGGTGCTCACCCGGGCCTCGGCCGCCTTCGACTCGGCAGGTTCGTGGGCCGACGACGGCGCCCGTTCGGCGGCCAGGTGGATGGCGGCCCGCTGCGCCCTGCCGGTGGGCAGTGCCCGGGAGCGGGTGCATCTCGGTCGTGGGCTACGACACATGGCGCTGGTTGAGCAGGCATGGCTGGCGGGCGACGTCGGCCAGGCCCAGGTCTCGGCGTTGGCGGCGGCTCGCACCGAGGCCACAGCCGACTGTTTTGCCCGGGACGAGGAGATGTTGGTCTCCCAGGCCAAGGAGCTCAGTCACCGCCACTTCAGCCGGGCCCTGGCCTACTGGGCCCAGCACGCCGATCCCGACGGGGCCGAGGACAAGGCCGCCGCCCAACGTGATGCCCGGCGCCTGCACCTGTCGGCCGGCTTCGAGGGGACGTGGGTCCTCGACGGGCTGCTCGACCCCATCTCGGGATCGATCGTGGCCGATGCCCTCAAGGCGGTGGAGGAGGAACTCTTCGCCGCCGACTGGGCCGAGGCCAAGGACCGGGTGGGAGATGCGGTGTGCGCAGCCGACCTGGGCCGCCGCCCGGCCCAGCGCCGGGCCGACGCCCTCGTCGAGCTGGCCCGGCGGGCCCTGGCCATGCCGGCGGGAGCACGCATGCCCGAGCCGCTGTTCAGCGTCCTCGTCGGCTACGAGACCTTCGCCGGACGCATCTGCGAGCTGGCCGACGGCACCGTGGTCACGCCGGGGTCGCTCGTTTCCTGGCTCGACCAGGCGTGGGTGGAGCGGGTCGTCTTCGAGGGAGCGGATCGGGTCACCAACGTGGGCGTGCGCCGGCGCATCTTCGCCGGGGCCACCCGCCGGGCGGTGCAGGTCCGGGACCGGGAGTGCTTCCACGAGACCTGCGAGGCCCCCACCGACGACTGCCAGGTCGACCACGTCCAGCCCTGGGCCATGGGCGGGCTCACCGTCGACGACAACGGCCGCCTCGCCTGCGCCTTCCACAACCGCCTGCGCCACCAATCACGACCGCCGCCGTGAAGGCGGGAAGGAGCGGTTCGGGGATCGCTGAGTGCAGGCGCAACCGTGGACGCAGCGGCGCGGAGCTCGGGTCGGCGAAGGAGCACGCCCACGCGTCTGTGGTCGACGGGTTGGGCGTTCCGGACTTGGCGGCGGGAACGTAAGCCCGGAACCCCGTCGTTGGTCGCCGGCCGCGGTCGGGCGGCGAGGTTGTCGTTGGGGTTGCGTAGGGTCGACGGGGTGACTGGGCGTGGACCGGCTGCCCTCGGGCGGGGTGTGGTGGTGATGGCCGACGGGGAGATCCCGGCCGAGTGGGCGGGCGCGCCGGTGGTCGTGGTCGACGAGGCGGCGATGGCGGACCCGGGGCGGTGCGTCGCCGAGATGCACTCGGCGTGGGCGGCGCGGCGGCCGGTGGTGGTGGCGCTGGCGGTCGACCCGGCCCGGTTCCGCGAGCCGGAGTCGTGGGCGGTGGAGCCGTGGACACTCGGCCCGGCATTCGAGGCGTACCGCGACCGGCTGCACTTCCTCGTGTGGGCCAACAATTACGACGCCCGAAAACCCGGCGATCCCGTGTGGTGGTGGGGCCGGAAGACGGAGCGCCTCGGCGCCCACCCGGCCCCGGACGGCACTTCCTCCGACGTACTGCTCCCGAACGGGCGGGCGGCGTGGGTCGACGGTGGTCCCCGGGGCCCGCTCGACACCGGCGACGGGGCGGCGGTGGTCCACGTGGAGTCGGTGGCGCTCGGCCGGCTCACCCCGGCACCCCCGCCGACCTCGCCCACGGCCGTCCTCGCCCCCGACCAGTTGGCGGCGGTGGCCCACGGCGCCGGCCCGGCCCGGGTGATCGCCCCCGCGGGGTCGGGCAAGACACGGGTCCTCACCGAGCGCCTCCGCCACCTCGTGGTCGACCGCGGTTTCGAGACCGAGACGGTGCTCGCGGTGGCGTACAACAAGAAGGCCCGCGAGGAGATGGAGAACCGGTGCCGGGCATTCCGGCCCCGGGTCCGCACGATCAACGCCCTCGGGCTGGCCCTTCTCACAGAGGCCCGCGGCAGTCCCCCGGCGGTCCTCGACGAGCGTGACGTCCGGGAGATCGTCACCACCCTTGTGCCCCGACCCCGGCGGCGGGTCAACACCGACCCCATCGGCCCCTATCTCGACGGCCTGTCCCTCATCCGCCTCGGCCTACGCGACCCGGTGGCGGTGGAGGACTCCCGCGACGACGTCCCCGGCCTGGCCGAGGCCTTCGCTCCCTTCCGCCAGCGGCTGGCGGCCAGTGGCGCGGTCGACTTCGACGAGCAGGTCTACGGCGCCATCGAGATCCTCCTCGCCGGCGGCGACTTCCGCCGTCACGCCCAGGCCGGGTGCCGCCATCTCCTGGTCGACGAGTTCCAGGACCTCACTCCGGCCCACGTCCTGCTCCTGCGGCTGCTGGCCACCCCCGCCCTCGACGTGTTCGGCGTCGGCGACGACGACCAGGTCATCTACGGCCACGCCGGTGCCGACCCCCAATTCCTGGTCAACTTCGAGCATCTGTTCCCGGCCGCGGCCGACCATCCCCTCGAGGTCAACTACCGCGGCCCGGTGGAGGTGGTCGCCGCCGCCCGCCACCTTCTGTCCTACAACGACCGGCGGGTGCCCAAGCAGATCCGCCCCGGCCCCGACGCCGACGCCACCGTGGGTGCCCTCACCGTCCGCCGGCACGCCCCCGAGGCTGGTGGCACCGCGGTAGCAGACGTCGTCTCGACCTGGCTGAGCGAAGCCGAACCCGCCGGCATCGCGGTGTTGGCCCGGGTCAACTCCCTGCTCCTCGCGCCCCAGGTGGCGCTGGTCGAGGCCGGCGTCCCGGTCGACTCGGTGCTGCGGGCCAGCGTTCTCGATCGCACCGGGGTGCGGGCCGCCCTCGCCTACCTCCGCATCGGTGCCGACCCCGACGACATCGACGGTGCCGACGTGGTCGAGGTGTACCGGCGGCCGTCCCGGGGCTTCCCCCAGTGGTTCCCCAAATGGCTTCGGGGCCGGCTGTCGATCGATCGGCTGGCGGCCATGTCGTCCCGCATCGACGACGTGAAGGTCGGCCAGAAGGTCACCGAGTTGGCCGCCGACCTCCGGCGGGTGGCCGACGCCGTTGCCAGCGGCACCACCGCCACCGCCCTGGCCGTCGTCCGCGACGAGATCGGCCTGGGCGGGGCGATGGGCATGCTCGACTCGTCCCGCGCCGGCGAAGGTGGGTCGAGCCACCTCGACGATCTGGAGGCCCTGGCCCAGGTGGCCGCCCTCCACCCCGACGCCGCCTCCTTCGAGCCGTGGCTGCGGGAGGTGCTCCGGCGGGAGGCCACGCCAGGCGGGGTCACGCTCTCGACCGTGCACCGGGTGAAGGGACGGGAGTGGGACCGGGTGGTCGTCTTCGGGGCCTCCGCCGGCCTCATGCCCCACCGCTTGGCGGAGGACCTGGAGGAGGAGCGGCGGGTGCTCCATGTGGCCATCACCCGGGGCCGGCACCGGGTGGTGGTCCTGGGGGACGCGTCCCGGCCGTCGCCGTTCCTGGCCGAGCTCGACGGCACCGCCCCCCGCCAACAGGCCCGCAGCGCGGCCGCCACCCTGACGACGATCCCCGGACCGTCCGCCCGCGGGCCCCGGGAAGCGCCCGTCCTGGCCCCGTTGCCGGCCGACGCCGAGGCCACCGAGGCCGCGCTCCGAGCGTGGCGGACCGAGCGGGCCCGGCAGGACGGTGTCCCCGCATACATCGTCCTCAGCGACAAGTACCTGCGGGGCGTCGCCGTGGCCCGGCCCCGCACTCTCGTGTCGCTGCGGGCGCTGCCCGGCATCGGCCCCACCAAGCTCGAGCTCTACGGCGAGGAGATCCTGGCCGCCATCGAAGGGTCGGAGCCGGACTAACGCTCGTGCACGTAGACGCCGGGGGCGTCGCCCAACGGCGGGTAGGCCTCGCTTCCCAACGCCGGCGGCGGGCGGCGGGCCCCGGCCCGGGCCGCGATCCAGGCGGCCCAGTCGCCCCACCACGATCCCGAGTGCTCGGTTGCCCCCGCCAGCCACGCCTCCGGAGACCCGGCGGGCGGGGGCGATGAGGCCGCAGACGAGGGCGAGCCGGCCGCAGACGAGGGCGAGCCGGCCGCAGACGAGGGCGAGCCGGACGGGGGCGAGGGGGGGGCCGAGCCGGCCGTGTACGGGGCCGAGCCGGCCGTGTACGGGGCCGAGCCGGCCGAGGACAGGGGCGAGCCGGCCGCCACCATGGCCGGCGGTGGCGGTGGCGAGTCGACCGGCGGTGAGAGTGAGTCGTTGGTCCAGTAGCGCCGGCGGGATGGGCCGATGGGGTTGACGATGCCGGCCACGTGGCCCGACGACGTGAGGACGAACCGGACATCGCCGCCGAGGAGTCCGCCGGTGGCGTAGGACGACGTCCACGGGGCGATGTGGTCCTCCCGGGCGGCCAGCACGTAGGCGTCGGCGGTCACCGTCGACAGGTCGAGGCGGGTGCCGGCCAGGGTCATCCCGCCCGTGGCCAGTTGGTTCTCCACGTAGCAGCAGCGCAGGTAGAAAGAGTGCATGTCGGCCGGCATGCGGGTGCCGTCGGCGTTCCAGGCCAGGATGTCGAAGGCCGGGGGCGGCTCCCCCATCAGCCAGCCGCTCTCGACGTAGTTCCAGATCAGGTCCCGGGGACGCAGGAGGTCGAACATGGCCGCCATCTCGGTCGACTCGAGGTACCCCCGGCGCAGCATCTGCTCGCTCAGCCGCGCCACCGACGCCTTGTCGAGGAACTGCCCCATCGGCCCCGGCTCGGAGAAGTCCACCAGCGTGTTGAGGAGCGTCGCCGACCCCACCCCGACCCGTCGACGACCGTGTCCGCCGGCGGCCTGGTGGGCCAGCAGCATGGTCGTGAGCGTCCCGCCCAGGCACAGCCCGACCACGTTGACCGAGTCGGCACCGGTGACGTCGGCGATCACGTCGAGGGCGTCGTAGGGACCCCGGAGGAGGTAGTCGTCGAGGGCGACGTCGGCCATCGACGCATCGGGGTTCCGGTAGCTGATGGCGAAGACGGTGTGGCCCTGGGCGACGGCGTACTCGGCGAAGCTGCGGCCGGGCGCCAGGTCCATGATGTAGTACTTGTTGATCCACGGCGGGCTCAGCAGCAGGGGCACCTCGTGCACCGTCGCCGTCGTCGGCGAGTACTGGATCAGCTCCATGAGGTCGTTGCGGAACACGACCTTGCCGGGCGTGGCGGCCAGGTTCTCCCCCACCCGGAAGGCGGACGAGTCGACCTGCCGGGGACGGCCACCGTTGGTCTCCATGTCGCGGAGCACGTTGGCCAGCCCGGCCAGCACCGAGCGCCCGCCGGTGTCGACGGCCCGCCGGAGGGCGGCCGGGTTGGACCACAGGAAGTTCGTGGGGGCGAGGGCGTCGACCAGGATGCCGATGGCGAAGCGGGCCTTGCTGGTGGTCGCGGGGTCGAGGCCGGCCGCCTCAACCAGTTCGTACAGGTAACGGCTCCACGCCAGGTACCACTGGCGGAGGGCGAAGAAGCGCGGATCGGCCTCCCACGCCGGGTCGCGGAAACGGCGGTCGCCGGCGTCGGCGGCCACCACGCCCGGCACCGCCAGGCCCAGCGAGCGGGCCCACGCGGCCCATCCGTCGGCGGCCACCGCGCCCGCGTAGCGGCCGGTTGGGCCCCACGCCAGATGCGGCTGGCGACGGAGGGCGGCGCCCACCTCCTCCACCGCGGCGGCGAAGCCGGCGACGTCGAGGCCGGCCAGCAGCCCCGCCTCGGGACCGATGTCGTCGGTGGCGACGAGGGCAGCTTCAGCCGCCGCGGTTGCCGGCGAGGTAGCTCCGGTAGACAGAGAGCAACGCCTCCTTCTGGTCCGCGGTGAGCTTGGGGTCTCGCCGGATGGCGGCCTCGGTGGACGGGCTCGTCGGCGGACCCTCGCCGTCACCCGGCTGGCCGCCCGCGCCGGCACCGCCGCCGGCGCCGGCACCGGCCGGGTCGTCGTCCTCGAACAGGCCGGCCTGGGCCAGCATGGCTTCGGCCGACAGGTCGAGGGCTTTCGCGATCGAGCGCAGCACCCGCACCGACGGCGCGTGCAGACCCCGCTCGATCTGGCTCAGGTAGGCGTTGGACACCTTGGTCCGGTCCGCCATGTCGCGGAGGGAAAGGTTGGCCAGCCGGCGCTGGGCCCGCAGGAACGAGCCGAACGCCTCCCGCTGGGCCCCCCAGGGGTCGCCCGGTTCCTCGGTGACTGGCACGGTGCAACTCTGGCACCGCCGGCGGTCGGGCCGCCGCCCCGACCGACGTGGCGGCTGCCGAAATCAGGACTTGGTCTTGGGCGGGACCGACGAGACCGAGGAGGCCGCGGCCTTGGCCGCCGGCATCATGGCCTCGAACAGCTTGGTGGTGAACTCCTGCTGGCTGGCCACGACCTTCTCGGTGAAGACGATGGTCGTCTCGAACATCTGGGTCGGCTTCATCGGCTCGGCCGTCACCAGCTCGGGCAGCTTGGCGTAGACGGTCTCGACCGTGTCGGCCCACGTCTTGACTCCGTCGAGCATGGCCTTCTGGCCGATCTGCAGGGCGGTGAACATCTTGTCCTGGATCGCCGTGGTGGCGTCTAGCGCGGTGGCCATTGGGGCCTCCTTTCGTCGCTGGTGCGTACTTTACCACGCATCTGCACAGTTTCACACCCGGGCCGGGCCGCCTTGACAGGAGCGATGCAGATCGGTAGACCGGAGCAAGGCCAACCCGCGGGAAACGTTGATTCCCGGCGACAGGACACCTTTCGGCGATCTTCACACCCTCGCCACCCAGCCTTCTCATTGAGGGAACCGGCACGTAACCGGCCTGGGCCAGGATGTGGCCAAGAGAGATTCGTGCCCCACCCGCAGACGGGAGGGGGGCCACATCCAGACCGGCTGCGGCTCCGCCGTGACCTGGCATCACGCCGGCAAATCCCGCCCAGCACGCCTGCGAACAGAACACCGCGAACTGAGCACGGACGACCGTCCGGCTCGAGCCGAGGGAGAGCACCATGCCCATCCCCCCCATGCCCATCCCCCCTGTGACGGATCCCGCCACCGTGGACCCGATCGTCATCGACCTCTCCGACCTCCCCAGCCGCACCGGCGATGTCCTCGGGCACAGCTCGTGGCGGACCATCACCCAGGGCGACGTCGACACCTTCGCCCGCCTCACGGGCGACGAGCAGTGGATCCACATCGACGCCGAGCGGGCGGGCGCCGGGCCCTTCGGGGGGACGATCGTCTACGGCTATCTCACGCTGGCGCTGGCCACCCTCTTCCTCGATCAGGTCCTCACCGTGGCCGGGGCCGGGCTCGTCCTCAACTACGGGTCGAACCGGGTGCGTTACCCGTCGCCCGTGCCTGTCGGGTCGAACGTGCGGGCCGAGGTCACCCTTGCCTCGGTGGAACCGGTCCCGGGCGGGCTGCAAACCACCTTCCGCCTGGTCTTCGAGGTCGAGGGCCAGGCCAAGCCGGGCTGCGTAGCCGACATCGTCTACCGCTACTACCAGGAGTTTCCCTCATGAGTGCCGACCCGGTGAGCTTCGGACTGGCCCTGGCCGAGCTGGGCGCCGAAATCGCAAAGCACCCCGAGCGGGCCCTCGACGCCTGGGCCGGCTTCTCCGCCGACCTGGCCGCGGCCGCGTCCGAGACCGTCGACAGGGCCGTGGTCGGAAACGGCAACGGCTCGGCCGCCGACACGAAGCCGCCGAGCCTCACCCCCGCGCCCAAGGACCGGCGCTTCGCCGACCCGTCGTGGGAGCAGAACCCGTGGTTCTTCGGCCAGCGCCAGGCGTATCTGGCCTGGTCGCGGTTCATGCACAACCTGGGCGGGGCAGCCGACCTCGACGAGCGCACGGCGCAGAAGGCGGCGTTCGCCGTGGGCATGATCGTCGACGCCCTCGCCCCCACCAACTTCGCCGCGTCCAACCCGGAGGCCATCCGCCAGGCGTTCGAGACCGAGGGCGAGAGCCTGCGCCAGGGCCTCGACAACTTCCTCGACGACATGGCGGCCAACAACGGTCGGCCCCGCCAGGTCGACGCCTCGTCGTTCGAGCTCGGGGTGAACCTGGCGGCCACGCCGGGCAAGGTCGTGTTCCGCAACGACCTCATGGAGCTGATCCAGTACTCCCCGAGGACGGAGACGGTGCACGACGTTCCTCTCCTTCTCAGCCCCCCGTGGATCAACAAGTACTACGTCATGGACCTGGCCCCCGGTCGCAGCTTCGCCGAGTGGGCGGTCGACCACGGCCACACCACCTTCGCCATCAGCTGGCGCAACCCCGACCCCGACCAGTCCATGCGCGCGACCACGATGGACGACTACCTGCTCAACGGCCTGGGCACCGCAGTCGACGTGGTCCGGGAGATCTGCGGCGTCCCCCAGGTGAACGTGGCCGGGCTGTGCGTCGGCGGCACCCTGGCGGTGATGCTCCTGGCCTGGCAGGCCCAAATGGAGGCGACACAGACCGAAGCCGCCTCCGCCGAGACCGGGGCCGGCCTGCCGCCCGTGAAGTCGCTCACCCTGCTCAACACCCTGGTCGACTTCTCCGAGCCGGGTGCGCTCGCCGCCTTCACCGACCTCGACACCATCGAGCGGTTGGAGACGCGCATGGCCGAGCGGGGCTACCTGGAGGGGGCGGAGATGGCGGGCACGTTCGACGCTCTCCGGCCCAACGACCTCATCTGGAACTACGTGGCCGGCAACTGGCTCATGGGCCGGACCCCGCCCGCCTTCGACATCCTGGCCTGGAACGCCGACGCCACCCGCATCCCGGCCGCCACCCACTCCGCCTACCTGCGCAGCTTCTACCTGGAGAACCGCCTGGCCACGGGGCAGATGACCATCGGCGGGCGGCGTCTGAGCCTCGACGACATCGAGTCCGACGTCTACATCCTGGCCGCCAGCGAGGACCACATCACGCCGTGGAAGTCGTCGTACGCCACCGTCGGGCTGCTCCCGTCCCCCATCCGCTTCGTGCTCAGCTCGGCCGGCCACATCGCCGGCATCGTCAACCCGCCCGGCCCCAAGCGGGTCCACTGGACCAACGACGATCTCCCCCTCGACCCCGATGCCTGGCGGGCGGCGGCCACCGAGCACCCGGGCACGTGGTGGGACGACTGGATCTCCTGGCTCGACGCCCGCGCCGGCGGGCAGCGTCCCCCACCCCCGACCGGCACCACCACCCATCCCGCCCTCGCCGACGCACCCGGAACCTACGTAGGAGGACGAGCATGAACGAGAACGTGAACAAGCCCGCGGTGACAAAGCCGGCAGAGGTCAAAACAGTCGGCATCGCCGGATCCGGGATGATGGCCGCCGGCATCGCCGAAGTGGCGGCCAAGGCCGGGTTCGAGGTCGTCGTGCGGGGCCGGTCGCAGGCCGGCGCCGACGCCGCCCTCGCCCGGCTGGCGAGGTCCCTCACGTTCCAGGTCGACAAGGGCAAGCTGTCGGCCGATGACGCCGAGGAGGCCCAGGGCCGGGTGCGGGCCACCTCCGACCTGGAGGACCTCGAGCTGTGCGGCCTCGTGGTCGAGACGATCGTCGAGGACCTCGAGTCCAAGCAGGGGCTCTTCCGGGAGCTCGACCTGCTGTGCGTGGAGGAGACCATCCTCGCCACCAACACGTCGACCCTGCCGGTGATCGACCTGGCCATGAGCACCCGCCGGCCCGACCGGGTCGTCGGGCTCCACTTCTTCAACCCCGCCCCCCGGATGCCGCTGGTGGAGCTTGTGCCCGCGCTCACGACCTCCGACGCCACCGTGGCCACCGCCCGCCAGTTCGCCCTCGACTGCGGCAAGGAGCCGGTGACGGTGAAGGACAACGCCGGCTTCATCGTCAACGCCCTCCTCTTCCCGTACCTCAACAGCGCGGTGCGGATGCTGGAGAGCTCGATCGCCACCCGGGACGACATCGACGCCGCCATGCGGGGCGGCTGCGGCTACCCGATGGGGCCGCTGGAGCTGCTCGACCTGGTCGGACTCGACACCAGCCTGGCCATCCTCCAGGCCCTCGACGAGGAACGCCACGAAATCGCCTGCACCCCCGCCCCCCTCCTCCGGCGGATGGTGACGGCGCAGCACCTGGGCCGCAAGGCGGGCCAGGGCTTCTACAGCTACCCGAAAGCAGGTTGACCATGACCCCGACTTCGAACACCCAGAAGCCGAACTCCGTGATCGTCGGGTACGCCCGCACGCCCATCGGCAAGCTGTCCGGATCGCTGTCGTCGCTGGCGGCCACCGAGCTCGGCGGGCTGGCCATCGCCGCCGCCCTCGAGCGGGCCGGCGTGCGGCCGGGACTGGTCGAGCGGGTGGTCATGGGCCACGTCCTCCAGGCCGGGCAGGGCCAGAACCCGGCCCGCCAGGCGGCGGCCAAGGGCGGCGTCCCGATGGACGTGCCCGCCGTCACCGTCAACAGCGTGTGCCTGTCGGGCATCCACGCCATCTACCTGGCCGACCAGCTCATCCGGTCGGGCGAGGCCGACGTGGTCGTGGCCGGGGGCATGGAGTCGATGAGCCAGGCGCCCTACCTCCTGCCCGGGGCCCGGGCCGGGTTCCGGCTGGGCGACGTGACCGCGGTCGACTCGATGATCCGCGACGGGCTGTGGTGCGCCTTCGACGACGTCCACATGGGCGCCGGTACCGAGGCCTACGCCCAGGCCGCGGGGATCTCCCGGGCCCGGCAGGACGAGCTGGCGGCCATGAGCCACCAGCGGGCGTGCATCGCGGCCAAGGAGGGCCGGCTGGCGGGCGAGATCGTGCCCGTCATCGTGCGCCAGCGGCGGGAGGAACTGGTGGTCGAGGCCGACGAGGGCATCCGCTCGGACACCACCGTCGACGGGCTGGGCCGGCTCAAGCCCGCCTTCTCGCCCACGGGCACCATCACCGCCGGCAACGCCTCCCAGATCTCGGACGGGGCGGCGGCAGTGGTGGTCATGAGCCGGGCCCGGGCCGACGAGCTGGGACTTTCCCCCCTGGCCGAGCTGGCCGGCTTCGGCCTTGTCGCAGGTCCCGACCCGTCGTTGCTCACCCAGCCGTCACGCGCCATCAGGCAGGCCCTCGAACGCACCGGGCGTCACGTCACCGACGTCGACCGGTTCGAGATCAACGAGGCCTTCGCGGCGGTGGCGGCGGCGTCGATCGACGACCTCGGCATCTCCGACGACGTGGTCAACGTCAACGGCGGGGCCATCGCCCTCGGCCACCCCATCGGCATGCTCGGGGGCCCGCCTGGTGATGACCCTGGTCGAGGAGCTGCGGCGGGGCGGCGGCGGCCTGGGCGCGGCGGCCCTGTGCGGCGGCGGCGGCCAGGGCGAGGCGGCCCTGGTCGTGGTACCCGGATGAGCTGGACCCACCAGCTTCCCCAGGTCGACGCCGGCCTCACCCAGGAGTGGCTCGACTCCCTCGACGACGTGGTCGACGCCCACGGCCCGGCCGCGGCCCGCCTCCTCCTGGCCCGCCTCCTCGACCGGGCCGGCGGCCGTGAGGTGTCCACCCCGTACGTCAACACCATCGCCGCCGTCGACCAGCCCGCCTACCCGGGCGACGTCGAGGCCGAGGCCCGCATCGAGGCGCTCGTGCGGTGGAACGCGGCGGCCATGGTGACCCGGGCCAACGTCCGGTCGGAGGGCATCGGCGGCCACCTGTCGACCCCGGCGTCGGCCACCAGCCTCTACGAGATGGGCTACAACCACTTCTTCCGGGGACGCGACGGCGGCGAGCCCGGCGACCAGGTCTTCTTCCAGGGCCACGCCACCCCCGGCATCTACGCCCGGGCCTACCTGGAGGGGCGGCTGGGCGAGGACCAGGTCGACCGCTTCCGGCGGGAGATCGGCGGGCCCGGCTCGGGCCTGTCGAGCTACCCCCATCCCCGGCTCATGCCCGAGTTCTGGGAGTTCCCCACCGTCTCCATGGGCCTGGGTCCGATCAACGCCATCTACCAGGCCCGCTTCAACCGCTACCTCGCCGACCGGGGCATCGTCGACACCAGCCGGTCGCACGTGTGGTGCTTCATGGGCGACGGCGAGTGCGACGAGCCCGAGTCGCTCGGCGCCCTGTCGATCGCGGCCCGGGAGGGCCTCGACAACCTGATCTTCGTGGTCAACTGCAACCTGCAGCGCCTCGACGGCCCGGTGCGGGGCAACGGCAAGGTCATCCAGGAGTTGGAGTCGGTGTTCCGGGGCGCCAGCTGGAACGTGCTCAAGGTCATCTGGGACTCGCAATGGGACGCCGTGCTGGCCGGCGACGTCGAAGGGGCCCTGGTCGAGCGGATGAACGTCACCCTCGACGGCGAGTTCCAGAAGTACGCGGTGGAGGGCGGCGCCTACGCCCGGGAGCACTTCTTCGGCGGCGACGCCCGCCTGCTGCGCATGGTCGAGGGCCTGGGCGACGACGCCCGCCTGCTCACCCTGCCCCGCGGCGGCCACGACCGGAACAAGCTCTACGCCGCCTACGCGGCCGCGGTGGCCCACGAGGGCGCGCCCGACGGTGATCCTGGCCAAGACGGTGAAGGGCTCCGGGCTGGGCGTCGAGATCGAGTCCCGCAACGCGGCCCACCAGATGAAGAAGATCGGTAAGCCCCAGCTGGCGGCCCTGCGCGACCGGCTGGGCCTCACCGACCAGGTGCCCGACGAAGCCCTGGCCACGGGCCTGCCGCCCTACCTGCGCCTGGCCGAAGGCTCTCCCGCCGACGACTACCTCCACCGACGGCGCCGGGCGCTCGGCGGCGCGGTCCCCCGCCGCATCGTCGCCGGCACCACCACCGGCCAGCCCGACTCGGCCGTGTTCGACGACCTCCTCACCGGTTCCGGCCACCGGACGGTGTCGACCACCATGGCCTTCGCCCGGCTCCTGCGGTCGCTCCTGCGCGACCCCACGGTCGGGCGCCGGATCGTGCCCATCATCCCCGACGAGGCCCGCACGTTCGGGCTCGACTCGCTGTTCGGCGAGGTCGGCATCTACGCCCCTGGCGGCCAACGCTACGAGCCGGTCGACGGGGGCATGCAGCTCGCCTACCGGGAGAGCGCCCAGGGCCAGATCCTGGAGGAGGGCATCTCGGAGGCGGGGGCGATGGCGTCGTTCACCGCCGCCGGCACCGCCTACGCCACGTGGGGCGAGCCCATGATCCCGTTCTACGCCTACTACTCGATGTTCGGGTTCCAACGGGTGGGCGACGCCATGTGGGCCTTCGGCGACATGCAGGGCCGGGGCTTCCTGCTGGGCGCCACCGCGGGGCGGACCACGCTCAACGGCGAGGGCCTCCAGCACCAGGACGGCCACAGCCTGCTGCTGGCGTCCACCGTCCCCAACCTGGCCGCCTACGATCCCGCCTTCGCCTACGAGATGGCCACCATCGTCCGCCACGGGATGACCCGCATGTTCGGCGACCGGCCGGACGACGTCTTCTACTACCTCACCCTCTACAACGAGAACTACCCAATGCCGGCCATGCCGCCCGGGGTCGAAGAGGGGATACTCAAGGGCATGTACCGGTTCGCGGGCGCGCCCGATGGACCGTCCCGTCCAGCGGTGATCCTGTTCAGCGGCACCGCCCAGGGCGCGGCCCGGGAGGCCCAGCAGGTCCTGGCCGACGACCACGACGTGGCCGCCGAGCTGTGGAGCGTCACCTCGTACAAGGCCCTGCGGGAGGACGCCCTCGACGCGGTGCGCTGGAACCGGCTGCATCCCACCGAGTTGTCGCGGCTGCCGTACGTCTCCGAGGCCCTGGCCAGCACCCAGGGGCCGTTCGTGGCGGTCACCGACTTCATGAAGGCGGTCCCCGACCAGGTGGCCCGGTGGGTCCCGGGCAACATGATCACCCTCGGCACCGACGGCTACGGGCGGTCGGACTCCCGGGCCGCGCTCCGGCGCCACTTCGAGACCGACACCGCCCACGTGGTGGTGGCCGTCCTCGCCGCCCTGGCCGACACCGACGACGCCAAGCCGGAAGAGGTGGCCGACGCCATCGCCCGCTACGGCCTCGACGCCGGCGCGGTCGAGCCGAGGGTGGCATGACGGCCTCCGAGAAGGTAGGCATCGAGCGGGTGGGCGTCGTCGGCTGCGGGCTGATGGGCTCGGGCATCGCCGAGGTGTGCGTCCGGGCCGGGCTCGACGTGTTGGTCCGGGAGGTCGACGACGACGCGGTGGCCGCCGGGAAGGCCCGCATCGGCAAGTCGTTGGAACGGGCCCGGCGCAAGGGCAAGCTGTCCGACGACGAGGCCGGCGCCGCGCCTCGGCCCGGATCCGGTTCACCACCGACTTCGCCGACCTGGCCGACCGCCAGATCGTCATGGAGGCGGTGTCGGAGTCGGAGCCGCTCAAGCTGGAGGTCTTCGCCACCCTCGACAAGGTGGTGGCCGACGACGCCATCCTGGCCTCGAACACGTCGGCCATCCCCATCATGAAGCTGGCCATGGCCACCGGCCGGCCGGAGCAGGTGGTGGGCCTGCACTTCTTCAGCCCGGTGCCGGTGCTGACCCTGGTGGAGCTGGTCTCGTCGCTGCTCACGAGCGAGGAGACGGCCGCCACCACCCAGGCCTTCGCCGAGGACGTGTTGGGCAAGCGGGTCATCCGGGCCAAGGACCGGGCCGGGTTCATCGTCAACGCCCTGCTCATCCCCTACCTGATCTCGGCCATCCGCATGCTGGAGTCGGGCTTCGCCACCGTCGAGGACATCGACACCGGCATGGTCCTCGGCTGCAACCACCCCATGGGCCCCCTCGCCCTGGCCGACTTCATCGGCCTCGACACCACCATGGCCGCGGCCGAGTCGATGTACGAGGAGTTCAAGGAGCCGTTGTTCGCCCCCCCGCCCCTGCTGTCCCGCATGGTCGAGGCCGGCCTTCTCGGCCGCAAGACCGGCCGCGGCTTCTACGTCCACAACGGCCAATGGCCATGAGGTTTGGGGCCGTGAGCCGGGCGACGACGGTCGACGCGACCGAGGAGATCTACGACCGCCTGGCCCGGTCGGGCGAGGTGCCGCCGTACCTGGCGGACATGACCCCGGCCGCACCTATCAACCGAGGCGGCAACGTGATCCAGCCCGTGCCCGTAGGCGGCACCGACGCGGGGGGCAGGGCGGCGCCACTTCGCGAGATGTAGCGCCAATTTGGCGCTACTGTGTGGCGATGCCAAGCATTCAGGTCAAGGATGTGCCGGAGGACGTCCACGCGACGCTCCGGCGCCGGGCGGCGGTGGCCGGCCAGTCGCTGCAGGAGTACCTCCTCGCCCGGCTCGTCGAGGATGCACACACCCCGACGCTCGATGAACTGCTCGACCGGGCCGGCGGGCGTGCTGGCGGTCGGGTTGGGTTCAAGGCGGCCGCAGCCGCCGTCCGCGCTGACCGGGAAGGCCGTTGATCGTCGTCGACGCAAGCGTCATCGTCACCGCTCTCGGCGACGACGGACCCGATGGTGACCTGGCCCGGGCCCGGCTCCGAGGTGAACGCCTGGCGGCACCGCACCTGATCGACCTCGAAGTGGCCTCCGCGTGGCGCCGCTTGGCTGCTGCCGGCGAGCTCGACTTGCGCCGCGCCCAGCTTGCCCTCTCCGATCTGCGAGCACTTCGGGTCGACCGGGTACAACACGGAACCCTCCTCGTCCGCTGCTGGGAGCTCCGGGACAACCTCACCATCTACGACGCCGCCTACGTGGCGCTCGCCGAGCTCCTCGAGGTGCCACTCGTCACGGCCGACAGCAAGCTCCCGAACGCTCCGGGCGCCCGGTGCACGATCGAGATCCTTCGGTAATTCGTCCCGAATCCCCTTTCCTTCCAGCACGACAGGGCGCCACCGTCAGGGCTGGATCGCCCGTCGGCTGCTGGGCGAGAGATCTCAGGCAGTAGCGTGTTCCGCGACTCGACGGGGACTCGTTCGAAGTCCCGACGAACTCGAAGGCGTGCGTGAGCCTTGCGCGCGTCTGTCCTCCAGGCCGGGGACCGGCTCGTCCGGGCCGGGGGTCGGCGACGTAGAGCACACTGTGGACGAGAACCGCCGGCTCGCCCACGTCGCCGACCGATCGGAGGCCGCCCATGCCGTCGCCTAGATCGGTGGTCGCGACGTTGGTCAAGAAGGGGGCCACCAACCCGGACGGCCCGTTGCGGCAGGGGCGATTCCAGAGTCCGCTGCGGGACGAGCGGCTGGCGGCGTGGCTGGGCGCCTCCCTCGGCGTCCTCTTCGGGATCTGCTTCCTGACCGGGCTGTTCTCCCACCTCCACCAGCACCCGTTGTCGTGGCTGCCGATGCCGGCCCGGCCGGCGGGGCTGTTCCGGATCACCCAGGGGGTCCACGTGGCCGCCGGGATCGCCTCGGTGCCGGTGCTGCTGGCCAAGCTTTGGCTGGTCTGGCCCCGGTTCGTCGCCTTCCCCCCCTTCCGGCGGGCGAGCGACGTGGTCGAGCGGCTGGGCGTGCTGGCCCTGGTGGCGGGTGGCGTCTACATGGTCTTCAGCGGGGTGGCCAACATCGCCCAGTGGTACCCGTGGCCGTTCGCGTTCACCGCCACCCACTACTGGATGGCCTGGGTGACGATGGGCGGGATCGTCGCCCACATCGGTGCCAAGTGGCTCATCACCCGGGAGGCGATCCGCCGCCCCCGACGCCGACCCGTCCTGGCCGAGGCCGACGCCGCCATCGAGGGCACCGTCGCCGAGGGAGACCACCCGGGCCTGTCCCGGCGGGGCTTCCTGGGGACGGTCGCCGGCACCAGCGGACTCCTCACCCTGGTGACGGTGGGCCAGACCCTTCCCGGGTTCCGCCTCCTGGGATTCCTCGCCCCCCGCGATCCGGCCGACCGCCCCGTCAACCGCAGCGCCCGCAACGCTCGGGTCGTCGAGGCGGCCACCGCGCCCGAGTTCCGCCTCTCGATCGAGGGACGGGTGGCCACACCCCTGGTCCTCACCATGGCCGACGTCATGGCCCTGCCGACCCACGAAGCGACGCTGCCCATCGCCTGCGTGGAGGGGTGGAGCTATTCGGCCCCGTGGCGGGGGGTGCGGGTGCGCGATCTGCTCGACCGGGCGGGGGCCGACCCGGACGCCACCGTGCGGGTCGAGTCGCTCGAGGAGAACAGTCCCTACCGGGTCTCGCCGCTCAACCGAGCCCAGGCCCGCGACCGCGACACCCTTCTGGCCACCCACCTCGACGGCGAGCCGCTGTCGCTCGACCACGGCTTCCCGCTGCGGCTGATCGGTCCGGGCCGGCCCGGCGTGCAGCAGACCAAGTGGGTCACCCGGCTGGTGGTCGAGTGACGGCCCCCACGCCGAGCCCGGCCCCGACTCCCGCGGCCAACCGGCACCGGGGCCCGATCTTCTGGGTGACGGCGGCCGCGGGCTGGGCCCTCATCGCCTGGGGCCTGCGAGGGGTGTTCGCCCACGAGATCGACACCCGCCCCCGCGACCTCGCCCGCTTCGTGTTCGGCGGCGCTCTCCTCCACGACCTGGTCCTCGTCCCGATCGTCCTCCTCGTCGGGCTGGGCCTGGCTCGGGTGGTCCCCGCCCGGTGGCGGACGTACGTCCAGGTGGCGGCGGTGATGTCGGCGTGCATGGCCCTCTTCGCCTACCCCCTGGTCCGCGGCTTCGGCCACGCCCACAACAACCCCACCTCGCTCCCCCACAACTACACCGCCAACCTGGCCCTCGTGGTCGGGGTGGTCTGGCTCGTGGTGGCGATGGTGGCGGTCGTGCAGGCCCGACGACCCCGCACCGTCGGCGTGGAACCCGACCATCCTGGCTGGGCCGCGGGCGACGCCCCAAGCACGGGTGGGACGGGTCGTGGGCAGCTCAGTGGCGGCCTCTCTCGTCGCCGTTGCCGAGGGCGCCGGCGTAGGCGACGCCGCTGAGGTGGTGCATGTCGCGGTCGAAGGTGACGAGGTCGTCGACGCTGAGCTCGGAGACGTGATGGTGCCCACAGGCACGGGCCAGCACCTGGATGAGCCGGGTGGTGGCCGTGAGGAAGTTGGCGAGACGGTGCGCAGCCACGTCGACGGGCAGCCGAGCCCGCAGGCGTTCGTTCTGGGTGGCGATGCCGACGGGGCAGTTGTCGGTGTTGCAGGCCCGCATGCCAACGCAGCCGATGGCCTGGAGGGCCGAGTTTGCGATGGCCACCGCGTCGGCGCCAAGGGCGAGCGCCTTGGCGAAGTCGGGTGTCGTGCGCATGCCGCCGGTGGCGATCAAGGTGACGTCCTGCCGCTCGAGACGGTCGAGGTGGCGTCGTGCCCGCGCCAGCGCCGGGATGGTGGGCACCGAGATGTGGTCACGGAACAGCTTCGGCGCGGCCCCGGTGCCACCGCCTCGACCGTCGAGGATGATGTAGTCGACCCCGATCTGGAGGGCGGCGTCGATGTCGGCCTCGATGTGTTGGGCAGACAGCTTCGCCCCGAACGGGATGCCGCCGGCGACGCCGCGCAGCTCGGCCACGAACGCGGCGATGTCGCCGACCGTTCGGAACTCGGGAAAGGTCGGCGGTGATACCGCGGCGGTGCCCTCGGGGAGGCCGCGCACCTCGGCGATGCGGCCTTTGACCTTGTTGCCCGGGAGGTGGCCACCGGTCCCCGTCTTCGCCCCCTGGCCGAACTTGAGGTGGAAGGCCTGGACGCCTCGCAGGTGATCGGGGGACCAACCGAACCGGGCCGACGCCAGCTCGTAGAAGTAGCGAGAGTTCTCCGCATGCTCCTCGGGGAGCATGCCGCCCTCGCCCGAGCAGATCCCCGTGCCGGCCAGCTCCGCGCCACGCGCCAGCGCCGTCTTGGCCTCGGCCGACAGCGCGCCGAAGCTCATGTCAGAGACGAACAGCGGTAGATCCAGTCGCAGCGGCCGCGCCGCGTTCGGGCCGATCACCACATCGGTGCCGACCTCGTCGTCGTCGAGCAACGGGCGACGGGCCAGCTGCGCGGTGACGATCTGGATGCTGTCCCACGACGGCAGATGTTGGCGAGCCACCCCCATGGCGGCCATCGCCCCGTGGTGACCAAGGCGTTCGAGCCCGTGCAGGGCAAGTTCGTGGATGTCCCCGACGAAGGGTTCCTCCGGTGAGGAGTGCTGGTTGCGGTAGTGCACCTCGTACTCACTGACGGGCTCGGCGCTGACGACGAGCCCATGGCGCCGGCGGTAGGCAGTGAGCTCGCTCGACGAGACCACGATCTGGCCGCCGATCACCGCGCTCTCGAAGCGATGGAGTTGCTGGCTGCTGTCGTAGGTCGACACGCCGGTGTCGATGCGGTAGTCCCAGCCGTGTACTCCGCAGATCAGGTTATCGCCCCGCACACTGCCGTCGGCCAGCAGCGCACCGCGATGCTGGCACCGACCGGACAGCACGGAGTGCGCGCCGTCGTAGCGGACGACGACGAGATCGACGCCTTCGACGAACGCTCCGAAAGGGGTCCGGTCGGGGATGTCCGTCCAGGCCGCCACCGGCGTGTCGAGATGATCCGCGGCGGTTGTGTTCACCTCGAGCTGGGTCACATCCACTCCAGGGTCAGGCGATCGTGGCGATCGAATTTGGCCAGGTGCTTCGCGATCATGAACTTGAGCTGGTCGACCACGTCGGCGGTCGGGGCGACGATCGAGATCGTCAGCACCCCTGGGCCGGCGTCGAGATCGCACCGGCCGTCCCCGACGGCGATGGTCCCGTGGGTGCGGTCGAACTCGACGGGCACCTTGCCTTGGAAGTGTTTGCAGAGCTGGAGGAGGTAGCGGGACGGATCGTCAGTGGTGACCTGGGCGCCAGCAGTCAGCGGGCCGGCGGATGAGACGGTCATGGTCCTCCCCTGGTTCCTCCGAGTACGACGGTCAGCGATAGTACGCGCCGGCGGTCAGAATCGAGAGGGCCCCCGACGTCCTAGGCGTTTCGCGACGGTGCCTCCTCGCTCGTGGCGCAGAATGAGGTGCCCAGCACGGCGTGACGAGACGGACCTGGCCGGCGGCCCACAGAGCAACGGGGTTGTCAGTCGGCGAAGCCGTTTTGGCGGAGCCAGGTCTGCGCCACGACGTTCGTGTCCCCCCCTGTGTTGTGAACCCGCTCGTTCAGCTCGGAGAGCGATTCGGTGGTCAGGGCGGCGGAAACGGCGTTCATCACCGAGCGAGCTCGTTCGTCCACCGCGGCGGGCCTGATGACTGCCACCACCGCATCGGCGTTCTGCAGCTGCTTGTCGTCCTCGAGCAGGACGAAGCCGGTGGCGTCGCTCGTGAACAGGAGGGCGACGTCGATTTCACCATTGCGCAACGCCGTCTTCGTCAGCGGGCCCCCGGCGTCGAGCGCCTTGAACGACCCGAATCTGATGCCGTACCTGGCCTCCAGGCCCTTGGCGCAGAACGGACGAGTGGGGCACTCGGGCGGGCCGCCGAGGCTGAGCTGCGAGGCCAGCGGTGCCAGGTCCGACAACTTCGTTATTCGCAGTCGGTCGGCCGTGGCCTGGGTGACGGCGAACGTGTTCTGGTTCACCGCCCGCGCCGGGTCGAGGGCCAAGAGGCCTTTCGGTTGCAGAACGTCGTTCAGCCGGCTCACCGTCTCCGCCGCGTCCGGCGTGGCCTGGCCGGCATTGTTGTTCCAGAACTCCAGGTCGGTTGCGGCATACCCGAGATAGATGTCGATATCGCCGTGCTCCAGTGCGGGACCCACGACTTCCCGGCTTCCGATGTTGGTGCGGAACTTGATCGCGAACCCGCTCTCGCGAAGGGCTCCGCCGTAGATGTTGGAGAGGATCGCGCTTTCGGGAAAGTTGAATGCCCCAAACGTGATCCTGCCGGTCGAGCTGTCGGACGCACACGAGGTCAGCATCATGAGCGATCCGAGGACAAGAATGCGGAATCTTGCCTTGTTCCGGGCACTCGCGTCGCCGCCAATTCTTCGGACGGGTGTCCGAGCCGATCTCTTCATCGTTTGCCAACTCTCTTCCGCTCAGGTGGTAGCGAGATTCGCGTCGGCCGCTGCAAGGAGCTGGTCGAGCGACTTGCCTGTCGTCTCGGCCCGTCCCACCGACCTCCGCAGGTGCGCCACCGCTCCGACTAGGTCGATGCAACACCCAACGAGTCAGGTCCGGAATCAGCGGACGCAGGTGAGGCGTCGGCATCCCGCGCCGACGGACGGAATCGGAAATACGCCCAAAACGCGGTCGAAATCGCTGCGAACGTGCTCGCAATGATCAAGGCCTTCCATGGTGCGCCGTTGTTGTCTGGCCCGGAAGAACTTGCTGGTCGCAAGACGATCAACACATAGGCGAACGCTCCGATCGAATAGACGGCGGCCCAATCGACGAGCTTCCACGAACGGATCGCTCCGCCATCGAGCTCCTTCATCGGGATGAGGCCTATGACGAGCGTCTCGACCGCAGCGATGAAGGTGCCGGCAAGGGCTGAGTCCGCCACCGCGAGCCAAAACGTCACGTCCCCCTCGGCGGCCGCGGCTGAAACAGGAACCCAGAGGAACCAGGCGGCGAGGCCGACCCCGAGGGTGAATATGGACGTCACGATGGCCAGGCGGCCGCTCGACCTCGCGGGGAGGGTCGTCGCGAATACCAGCCCGCCGATGAGCCCGAACAGGAAGCCGGGCTCAAGGTGGAGGAACCGTGACGCAAGCACCAAACCCGCGGTCAACACCAGTGCTCCGGGCCGTAGGCTGATCTGCCCCCGATCCTTGTGGCTGCGCCGCATGTACAAGATGCCCGGGAGACCGAAGCACACGAACACCACGGCCAAGCTCGTGGCGAGTCCGACGATGAGGGCGACGGTCGTGATGCTGGGACCGAAGCCGGGGTCGAGAAACGCGCCTGCGATTCCGCCGACGAGGAGGAATCCGACAAGGGCCGAAGCCCGAAAGGCCCGGCTTCGCTCCGAGATCGGCTTCACCGCCTTGGGCGCCCGCCCGAACCAACCACGGATCTCGTCGTAGTTCTCGTCGACGGTCGAGTCGAGCAGGCTTCCTGGGAACGAGACGAGCAAAAGGAACAGGATCGTAAGCAGTGCGCTGGCACCAATCGACTTCGGGCTGAGATCTATGTCAGTCGGCTTGGGGATCCCGGTGACGACAACCGAGCGGTGCAAATCGGGATCCGAAACGAGGATCGTCGTCGACGCGAGGACGGGTGAGCCGGAGATGTCACAAGAGGCCTCGACGGTGAATTGCCCGGCCCCGAAGTCCCCCGGGATGTCAATGCGAAGGTGGAACTCCCCCGTGCTGTCCGGCCGTTGCGATCCGATACGTTCGCCTTCGGCGAAGAAGTAGACCTCCTCGCAGTCGCCGTAGCCCGCTCCGTCGATCTCCAGCACCGAGCCGGGCGCGCTCGAGGCGCTGCTCCCTGTCCCAATCGCAGACAGGGTCGGCGCGGGAGGACCCGGGGAGGTCGTCGTCGTCGTTTGGAGCGATGTCGTCGTTTGGAGCGATGTCGTCGTCGCGGCAATCGTGGTCGTCGTCGCGGCAATCGTGGTCGTCGTCGGGACGACCGTTGACGCGGGGGCCGTTGACGGAATCGGCGCCGTCGTGGTCGCCGGTATCGCAGTGGTTTCCGGTGTCGCGGTGGTCGTCGGGACCAAGGTCGTCGTCGGGACAGCGGTGGTCGGGACGATCGTGGTCGGTGTCGGGACCACCGTCGTTGTCGTCGGGAGCGTTGTCGCCGGGACCGTCGTGGTCGGAGCCGTGGTCGTCGTCGGGACGGTCGTCGTCGTCGGCACCGTGGTCGTCGTCGGCACCGTGGTCGTCGTCGGCACCGTGGTCGTCGTCGGCACCGTCGTCGTCGTCGGCACCGTCGTCGTCGTCGGCACCGTCGTCGTCGTCGGGACCGTGGTCGTCGTGGTCGTCGTCGGAGCCGTGGTCGTCGTCGGGACTGTGGTCGTGGTCGTCGTCGGGACTGTGGTCGTGGTCGTCGTCGGGACTGTGGTCGTGGTCGTCGTCGGGACCGTGGTCGTGGTCGTCGTCGGGACCGTGGTCGTGGTCGTCGTCGGGACCGTGGTCGTGGTCGTCGTGGTCGTCGTCGTCGGGACCGTGGTCGTTGTCGTCGAGGTGGTTGTCGTCGTCGGAGCCGTGGTCGTCGTCGGAGCCGTTGTCGTGGTCGTCGTAGGGACCGTGGTCGTCGTAGGGACCGTGGTCGTCGTAGGGATCGTGGTCGTCGTCGGGATCGTGGTCGTGGTCGTCGTGGTCGTCGAGGTGGAGGTCGTCGTGGTGGTGGTCGTCGGTGGTGCGACGGTCACCGACTCGTTGGCGTCGCCGCACGATCCAGAGACGGCACTGTTGGCGGCGTCGCCCCCGTAGGAGGCGATCCACCGGTAGGTGCCGGGGGCCGTCGGCGAGAACGACTCGGACGTGTAGGAGCCGTTGCCGTTGACGGGGCGAGTGGAGGTGAACACCGCCGTAGTGCACGACTCGTCGCCGGGGCCGAACAGGTCGAAGGTGATCGTGCCCGTGGGCGCGACACCGTTCGACAGGGTGGCGGTGTCGGTCACCGGGTTTCCCACCTCGACTGGTCCGGAGGCGACCGTCGAGAGGCCCGGTAGCACCGCGTCGACCGTGACGAAATCGATCCCCCGTCCAACGGCGCTGGTTGTCACCAGCTGTCGCACCCGACCGAGCACAAGTGCGGCAGAGGCCGTTTGCACGCCGCGCCTCACGGCGACGTCAATGGTGGGAACCCTGAGAACGTCGAAGGAGAACTGCATCGTGCAGCTGTCGTCCCGGCCGAATGTCGACAAGGCCACGCTGCTCGACGGGGTGAATGTCACCATTCCCGTTGCGTCGGGGGCGCTGATGGCGAAGGTGAGCCCCTGACATGCGCCGGCAATCCCGACAGCAGTCGGACTCAACGAGAACACACCCGTCTCAGGTGTGCCACACGGTATGCGGGCGTCTCCACACGAAGGCCAAAACCGGATGGCCGTGAGCTCGAGCGCTCCAGGCAGCGTGAGGAACGGGCGACTGATGGATATCGTCCCTGTCCGGCCCTGTTGGAAAATCGTCACTGGGTCCGCCATGCGAGGCGTCACCGTGATGACGTTCCCGATCAGGCCCGACGCCGCGGGCGGAGGCGCCGCCAAGGCCAGGGTCGCGCCGAGTACCAGCGCGCCGCCAACGAAGGCGTTCAAGTGAAGCCTACGGGCGGGTCGAGACGTCTTCCTGGCTGTCTTTTGCACCGGCGAGAGTCAGGCGACGCCGTGGACGAGGACGATTTCGACGGCGGTCAGGGGCATCCCCACGTGTCGCTCTTCGGAAGACTTCCGCTCGCGCCAGTCGTGTCCGGGCCGTTCCCGCCTGGCGACCGACCCCTCCGCGAGGAGAGGCCACCGTGGTCGGACGACGTCCGCCCCCGTGCCGGCCGGGCCACGGTCGGTGGCCTTCACGATCGAGCTCCGCTCAACGAATCCGTGGTCGCCGCGGCCGAGCCGAACGGCCCGGGCCACCACCGCCGTATGCGACTGGTGGCAGACCGTCATGTTCCGAGCGGGATGGGTGGCCTCGGGGACGCGCCCGCCGGTCCGACGAGCGCCAGCCCCGACCGTCGGGGGGCGACATCGCCGCCACCCGTCGTTTCTGGTGCGTTGTGGATGATCCCGTCTCCTCACTCGCCCACGACGGATGTCGATCCACCTGGCGCCACTCAGGGCCCGACGAACTCCGTACCGCGGGTCAACTGCCGCGTGGCAACCGTAAGAAAGTCGTCGTCGCGTCGAAACCCGGAAATCCGTAGTCGGGCGGACGCCCCGTCAGTGGGCCGCGGATTCCTGTGCATCGCCGGCGCTCCCGGAGGCCCCCGGGCCTCCTTCCCACATTGCACACGAGTAGGCCCCGCGGATGGCCGTGCGCTCATGCTGGAGAGGAGCTCTCAAAACCACGTTTGGAGATGGGGCGTGGGCATCGCAAATGCCGGCGGAGACCACCGTTCCGGTCACGAACGTCGATTCGCCCGACCCACGTACTTCTCGTGATCGATGCGGTCAGGGCGCAGGAGCTTGGCCACCGATCTCGACGGTGTCGTCACCTATGAACCGCGGGTCAGCAGATACGTCTGAGGGATTGGGATTCGGACTTCGATCAGATCATGGCCGACGCCTGTCGGATGGGAGCATTGAGACGCCGCTCGACAGTGGCGCCCGCCGACTCTTCGCCGGCACTTGGCTCATAGCCGACCTTCTCCTAGGCGCGGATATTCGAGCCCATTTCACCGCCAGGGCGGGCCTCCCAGGCATCAATTCCACGCGCGGAGCCACGAGAAGGCCTTCGATCAATGCAGCGCACTGCGGGTGCCGGCCCGTTCCGACACCATCGGGGCCTCAGAATGTGCCGGTCGGTTCGTGCTCGACCGCGGTGATCGTTCCGTCAGGAGACGCCTCGACGCAGCGGTCGGCGACAGCTGCGAGCAGGGCGTCGTCGTGGGAGATGGCGAGAATGCCGAGCTGCCCCGTCCCGACCCGGCTGAGGAGGACCTGCCACAGCTGGGCTTGGGTGATGGGGTCGAGCATGGCGCTGATCTCGTCGGCGACGATGAATGTCGGCCTGGCCAGAAGGGTCCGGGCCACGGCGATGCGCTGAAGCTCACCGCCCGAGAGCTCGTTGGGGTAGCGGTCGAGCCATCCGGCGGCAATCGAGAGCTCCTCGAGCAGGGCCGGGTCCAGGCGGCCGCCCTCGGCCAGGATTCGGCGGAGCTGCCATCGGGGATTCACCGCCAGCTCCGGGTTCTGGAGGATGAGCTGGACCGGCGAGACGCCACGTGGGCGAAGAGGCTGACCATCGACGGTGACGGTGCCCTGGTCGGGGACCAGGAAGCCGGCCAGGAGGCGCCCGAGGGTTGTCTTGCCGCAGCCGCTCGGGCCCCGTAGGCCGACGACTTCTCCGAGAGACACTCTTATGTCAGCCCCGCTCACGATCCACGGCGTGGTGCGGCGGTAGCGGAACGACAGGCCAACCCCTTCCAGGCCGCCTCGATTGGGCGCGGGAACCGCAGACATGGCCCGTTCAGGCATGGATGCATCTCACGAGGGCTCCGTCCACGAGGCGGGACTCGGGCCGGCCCCGCTCGCAGTCCGCAGATCGATGAGCGCAACGCGGGGCGAACAGGCATCCGGGGGGCAGATCGGTCGGCGGCGGCTGAGCACCGGCCAGGGGCGTGAAACCGTGGCCGGGCAGGGCCGCCCACAAAGCCCGGCTGTAGGGATGCCGGAGGCCGGCACCATCGCCGGCGAAGCGATCGGCGGGCGTCACCTCCACCGTCGTGCCGGCATAGAACACGGCGATCGTGTGGGCGACCTTCAGTGCCCCGAGAAGGTCGTGAGTGATGAGAACGACGGCCGCCCCGTCGTCGGCCATCGCCCGCAGCCCGGCCAGGGTCTCGGCCACCACCGCCGGGTGCAGGCCGGGCGTGGGCTCGTCGGCCAGCACCAGCAGGGGCCGCCCGACCGTGGCCGTGGCCGTGAGCACCCGGCGGGCCATGCCCCCCGACAGCTCGTGGGGATACCTACGACCGGTGCCGCCGGGCAGGTCGAGCCTGCCCAGGGCCGATCGGGCGGCGTCATCGGGGGCGGTCGCGCCGGCCAGCTGGGCCGACCGCACGATCTGGCGCCCGACCCTCGTCACCGGGTCGAGAGCGGCGACCGTCTGCGGGATGAGGCAAATCTCCCGGCCCCGCAGCGTCCGCAGGCGGGTCTCGGAGAGCACCTCGCCCCGGTACCGGATCTCGCCCGACACCTCGGCGTTGCCGGGTAGCACCCCCAGCACGGCGTGGGCCAGCAGGGACTTGCCCGACCCACTCGAGCCCACCACCGCCACCAGCTCCCCGGCCTCGACGCTCAGGTCGATGCCGCAGACCACCTCCAGCCGCCGGCGTCGCAGCCCAGCCTCGTACTGGCTGAACACCACCCGCAGGGCCCGCACCTCGAGCACCGGCGAGCTCGCGCCTGCCGGGCCGTTCACTCCTGCACCGTGCGGGGATCGGTGAGGCTGCGGAGCTGGTGGCCGAGCACGTCGACGGTCTTGACCATCAGCAGCAGGGCGAGACCGGGCAGCACCGCCAACCACCAGGAGCCGGCGGACAGATAGCGCATGCCATCGGCCAGCAGGATGCCGATGGCCGGCTCATGGGGCGACAGACCGAGCCCGAGGAAGCTCAGAGCCGACTCGTGGAGGATGGCATGGGGGAACAGCAGCACCATCCCGACGGTGAAGTGAGGGACCAGATGAGGACCGAGATGGTGGCGGGCCACCCACGCCCCCCGCCGCCCGAGCCTGCGGGACACCGCGACGTAGTCCGACGCCGCCACCCGGCGGGCCTCACCCCGCAGCACCCGGGTGAGCGAGGGCCAGTGGGTAATTGCCACCCCGATCACGACGGCCTTCAGGCCTCCGCCGAGCACGAAGGCGAGCAGGATCAGCAGGACCAGGTGAGGCAGGGCCATGACCAGGTCGACCATCCAGCCGACGACGGCGTCGACCCGTCGACCAAGGGCACCGGCCGCCGCCCCCAGAACGAGGGCGATGCCGGCGCTGGCCGTGGCGGCGAGGGTCCCGACGAGCAGCGACAGCCGTAGCCCGGCGAGCGTGCGGGCCAGCTGGTCGCGTCCCAGGCGGTCGGTACCGAAGGGATGTCCGAGGCTGGGCGACAGGTTGCGGGCGCCGAGGTCGGTCTGCGCCGCCCGGTCCGCCAGCAGCGTCCCGGCAACGAGGATCACCGCCAGCACGGCCAGGGTGGCCGCGGCGGTGGCGACCGTACGTGTGCGGCGATCGATCAGGCGGCCCCCGCTGGGGGACGCCAGGCCCTCGAGGGGCGAGGTGACGCTGGTCACGGCCGGGCCGGCCGCAACAGCGGCACCCGGGGGTCGGCCACGCCCTGTGCGACATCACCGAGAAGGTTGCCGACGTAGACGAAGACGGTCGTGGCCATGACGATGCCAAGCAAGAGCGGTACGTCGCCCCGGATGCCGGCCGCAGCCGTTGCCTGGCCGAGGCCCGGATAGCTGAAGACGGTCTCGACCAGGATGGCGCCGCCGAAGAGCTCCGACAACGAGGCGAACTGCAGGAGCAGGGCCGGCACCGCCGCGTTGCGGACCAGGTGGTGGCGCAGCATTCCTCGCCGTGCTCGCCCTGGGCCCGGGCGAAGACCGCCGCGTCGCTGTTCAGGAATGCGACGGCCTGCTCCCGGGTGTGCAGGGCGATGGAGCCCACCCCGACGATGGCCAGGGTGGCC
Organism: uncultured Acidimicrobiia bacterium; assembly: GCA_963836205.1. Taxonomy (GTDB): domain Bacteria; phylum Actinomycetota; class Acidimicrobiia; order Acidimicrobiales; family AC-14; genus JAXDMK01. Next base: position 184,837 of record CAWIIV010000020.1, read on the forward strand.
GCCGGCAGGACCAGGTGGTGAAGGCGGTCCACCAAGCCGATCGAAGACGGGTCAGTGCCGATCGGCCCCACGCAGCACACCGGTGCCCAACCCAACGAGATGGCGAAGACGTAGAGGAGGAGCAGGCCATCCAGAACGTGGGCGCCGAGGCCAGG
>CAWIIV010000021.1:0-54449 GCA_963836205.1 uncultured Acidimicrobiia bacterium
GGTCCAACGGGTGAACCTCGCCACCGGTGCGGTGACTGACTTCCTCACGGGGTTGGAGAACCCGGTCCCAGTCACCCTCGGCCCCGACGGCGCCGTCCTGGTCGGCGACTGGGGGACCGGCCGGATCTACCGGGTCACCACTGAAGGTCCGCCCGCCACGGCGGCGGTGAGGAGCTACTCCGTCGGTCGGAGGAGGGCGGGGTGGAGGCGGTCGACGTCGCCCCGCCGGTAGAGGCGGGCGGGGCGGCCGCTCTCCCCGCTGGGTGATACGGCCCGTCTCCACCAGGAAGTCGGCCGTGCACGACACCTTGCGGTGGAAGTTGCGGGGGTCGAGGGTGGTGTCCCACACCGCCTGGTACACCCGGCGCAGGTCGCCGATGGTGAACTCGTCGGGGCAGAAGGCGGCGGCCAGGGTCGAGTACTCGAGCTGGCCCGCACCCGCTCGACACCGTCGGCGAGGATCTGGTGGTGGTCGGAGGCGAGGCCGGCGGGGTGGTCGAGGAGCTCGTCGACGGGGAGCCATTCGGCCTCCTCGACCTCGTCCGCGCCGTGGGCGTCATCGGAGTCGCCGTGGCCGTCGGGGTCGTCGGTCTCGGCGTCGGTGGCGGTGATGGCCCCGGCGGCCACGGCCGGGATCACGGCCAGGTAGGCCACGGTGACCCGGCGGGGGGCGCCGTACGTGGCCAGCTGCTCGACGTGGACCTGGGTCGACTCCAGTCCTGTGAGCTCCCACAGCTCCCGCTCGGCGGTCCCGAGGAGGTCCTCGTCGTCGAGCACGAGGCCGCCCGGCAAGCGCACCCGGTTGGGGTTGTCGACCAGCACCAGGGCCACCAGCTCGTCGTCGAGGACGGTCAGGACCACCAGGTGGACGGCCACGGAGGCGTTGCGGTCCGAGGCCATGCAATCGTCATTCTGACATCTCGCTAGGGTTTCTCCCGGGAGGTGACGGTGCCCGCGAACGACGACCCAAACCGATCCGGCGTCGTCGCCGACGGATCGTTCGGCGGCCGGCACTGACCGCACCCGGCCACCGCCGGGCTTGGCGCGTCACAGAATCGGATCGTGCCGGTGGGCTGTGGGCCACCCGGCCGGCGCCCGGACCGGCCGCCCGGGTGCGGCTGGTGTGCCTCCCGCACGCGGGCGGGGGCGCAGCCGTGTTCCGGGGCTGGGCGGGCGAGCTGCCGGACACGGTCGAGCTGGTTGCCCTGCGCCTTCCGGGGCGGGAGCGCCGGGTCCGAGAACCGGCGATCGCCGACTGGCCGACGCTCCTGGACGTGCTGGAGACGGCGCTGGCGGAGGAGGTGGCCCCGCCGTACGTCCTCCTCGGACACAGCCTGGGCGCCATGATCGCCTACGAGCTGGCGGGCCGGCTGACCTCGTCGGGCGCGCCACCGCTCGGCCTGGTGCTCGCCGGCTGCCCGGCGCCTCACCTTCCCCTGGTGGACCCGCCCATCCACGACCTGCCGGACGACGAGTTGGTGGCCGGCCTGGGCCGCCTGGCGGGGACGCCCCCGGCGGTGCTCGCCGATCCGAGGGTGCTCAAGCTCACCGCGCCGATGCTGCGGTCGGACATGGCCCTGGCCGAGACCTGGCCTCCGGGCCCACCCCACCCGGTGGAATCGCCGCTCACCACCTTCGCCGGCACGGACGACCCCATCGCGCCCCCGGAGGCCGTCGCCGCCTGGGCCGCCCATACCCGGGCCGGGTTCACCGCCCACGTGGTGGAGGGCGACCACTTCTCGATGATGTCGCCACCGTCCCGCCTCTTGGGCCCGTTGCGAGCCGACTTCGACGCGTGGCTGCCCGACTGAGCGGCGGGCGATCAGTCTGCCGATGACCGGGGTAGACCATGGGGAACGAGCCGTCGGCCACCTGGAAAGGGGGATGGGGGATCGGCCTCGCGTGCGAACGCCGCCCCCCGATCACCATGAGCGACACACTGATCTGGATCTCGGGCGCGTCCGGGGGCATCGGCCAGGCACTGGCCCGCACCGTCCCCTGGGACTCTGCGAGGGTCATCGGCATCAGCCGGACGCCCCTCGCCGGCTTCGAGCACCTGGAGGCCGACCTGTCCGACCCCGCCTCGTGGCCGGCGGTGGGCGAGTCGTTCCGCACTGAGCTCCAGGGCTTCGACGGCGAGCGGGTGGTGTTCGTCCATGCCGCCGGGACCCTCGACCCGATGGGGTTCGTGGGCGAGGTCGAAGCCGACACCTACGCCCGAAACGTGGTGCTCAACAGCGCGTCGCCGCAGGTACTGGGGCACATGTTCGTCGCCGCCGCCCGCGATGTCGCCGCCCACCGCTTTCTCGTCATGCTGACGTCGGGGGCGGCCAAGAGCGTCTACCCGGGGTGGTCGTCGTACGGGGCGGCCAAGGCCGGGGTCGACCAGTGGGTGCGCAACGTCGGGGCTGAGCAGTCGAAGCGGGGCGGGGTGCAGGTGCTGGCCGTCGCTCCGGGGACGGTCGACACCGGGATGCAGTCGATCCTGCGCCAGACGCCGGAGCGCGACTTCCCCAGCCGCCAGAAGTTCGTCGACCTCCACGCGGCCGGGAAGCTGAGCGACCCCGACGCCGTCGCCCGCGACCTGTGGAGCCTTCTCGACGGGGAACAGGAGAACGGCGCGGTGATCGACCTCCGGGACCTGGCCAAGGCCCGCGCCGGCGGCTGACGGACGCTCTTGGTCGGAAAGGCGGCTACGCCGCGATCTCGGCTTCGGTGCGGGCGAAGTCGACGGTGGCATCGACCGACGCCGTCAGGTCGGCGAACTGGCCGCCCACTTGGTAGAGCCGGGAGCCCCGGACGAAGGTGACGACGTGGGCCCGCTCGGGGGCCTCGCCCTCCACCTGTCGCGTGTACGACTGGCCTGCCGCGTTGGCGATGCCGTCGACGGTGAACGGGCGGGCGCCCTTTCGGGCGACGTTCTGGGCCGCGAACCGGTCGCGGGCGGCGCGGGCCCCGTCCTCGTCGGCGAACTCGAAGACGAACACGGCGAGGAACGAGCGCGGGTCCTCGCGGAGCCAGCCCCGGGTGTAGCCCCGCTTGAACCGGGTTTCCTCCAGGATGACCTCGTCCTCCCGGGGGGCGTCGGAGAAGTCGGCCAGCAGGCGGTTGAGGTCGACGGCACCGTACGGAGGGGAGGGCAGGAGGTCGTGGCCGGCGGGGGCGGTGGTGACCACCAGGCGGCGCAGGTCGACGGCGCCGGTGACGGTGCGGGCCAGGGTGGTGGTGCGGCCGGCGCCGGCGACGACCGGCGGCGGGGCCGGGTCGCCGCCGTCGGAGCAACTGGCGACGCCGAGGCCCAGGGCGACGGCGGCCGCGACGATGACCGGGACCGTCGTTCGGCGGCGGGGGATGGTCACACGGCGCAGGCGTCGCCCGTGCACGCCCCGTCGTCGGCCGCCGCGACCGCGACCGGGGCCGCCGCGCCCTCGGCCCACACCTGGCGGAGCACGTCGAGGAGGACGTCGGGATGCTGCGCGCCCGGGACCGCGTACTTCCGGTCGAGGACGAAGTACGGCACCGCGGTGATCCCGAACGACCGGGCCAGCGTCTCGTCCTCCCGCACCTCGCCGGCGAACCGGTCGCCGGCCAGGAGCGCCCGCACCTCGGTCTCGTCGAGGCCGGCCTCGACGCCCACCTCGACCAACGTCTCCGCCCGCCCCGTCGGGCGACCCTCGGTGAACGTGGCCGCCAGCAGCCGCTCCTTCACCGCGCCCTGCACCCCCCGTTCCAGGCCCAGGTGGATGAGGCGGTGGGCGTCGAAGGTGTTGCCCGGCCGGGCCCGGTCGAAGCGCATGTCGACGCCGACGTCGTCGCCGACCCGGGTCATGCGCTCGACCATCGCCTCCGCCTCCGCCACCGGGATGCGGTACTTCGACGCCAGCCGGTCGATGTAGACGCCGACCCGCTCCACCGGCGCGGCCGGGTCGAGCTCGAACGCCCGCCACACCACCTCCACCTCGTCCCGGTGCTCGAAGCGTGCGAGGGCGGACTCGAAGTGGCGCTTGCCGATGTAGCACCAGGGACAGACGACGTCGGACCAGATCTCTACTCTCATGATCCGGTTGCAACACCGGCGGAGGCGATCATCGTCCCGGCCGGGACCAAACCGTGCAGCGGTGGATGGGGAGGAACCCCAGCCGTTGGTAGACGGGGCGCCCGTCGTCGCTGGCGATGAGCACGCTCGGCAGCTCGGGCCGGCAGGTGACGGCCCGGCCGGTGAGGGCGGCCCCGAAGCCCCGTCGCCGGGCGTCGGGGAGGGTGGCCACCCAGTCCACCTCGACCAGCCCGTGGGCCACGTGGGCGCCGGAGACGGCCACCGCCCGACCGTCGGGGGCGTCGCCGTCGGGGGCGTCGCCGTCGGGGGCGTCGCCGTCGGGGGCGTCGTGGCCGGTCGTGTCGTAGCCGACCCACAGGCGGATGGGGCCGCCCAGGAGGCGGTGGTCGATGATGGCGCCACCCTCGGGCATCGGGTACGCCTCCACCAGCACCCGCTCGAAGTCGGCCAGCTCGTCGGGGGTGCGGACCTCGACGATGCGGCTCCCGGCGGGGTCGGGGAAGGCGTAGGGGGCGGGCGCCCGCAGGAGGAACGGCGGGTGGCCGACCAGTTCGAGCCCGGCCGTCGAGAGGTCGGGCAGGGGCCAGGCGGAGAAGAGGATCCACGTGCGCTCGGGGGGGTAGAAGGCGATGGCCTCGTCGACCACCCGGTGGATGTCGGCCACGCCCGGCGGCTGGAGCAGCACGACACCGTTGTTGAAGACGAAGGCGGAGTGGGGGTCGGCGAAGGCGGCCTCGGCCGTGCGCCGGATCCGGCCGCCGATGCCGTCGGCCATGGTCGTGAGGCGGTCGGCGAAGGCGAACAGGAAGCCTCGCAGCAGGGTGTCGTCGACGGCGAGGTCGGGCTCCCACCCGTGGGTCAGGTGGACCTCGGGTTCGGAAGCCATCGCTTCAGTGTGGTCGCACGGGGTTACGGAAAGGTGGACCGGTAGCGTCTGCGCGGTGGCACTTACGACCGGCAGCGTGCGGGTGCGGCTGGTGGGGCCGTTGCGGCTGTACGTCGACGGGAGCCGGGTCGCCGACCTGCCCGCGGGCCGCGCCTCGAGCCTGCTCGGGATGCTGGCGGTAGAGGCCGGCCACCTGGTCCCGACCGACCGCCTCATCGACGACCTGTGGCCCGGCGGGGCGCCGGCCAAGGCCGAGCAGAACGTGGCCTCGCTCGTCAGCCGGCTGCGGCGGCTGGTGGGACGCGACCAGATCCAGGGGGGCCGGTCGGGCTACCGGGGGGAGTTCGGCACCGACGTCCAGGAGGCGGAGGCACTGCTGGGGGAGGCGGAGGGTCGGCTGGCGGCGGGCGCGTTCGGTCCCGCGGCGACCGCGGCCCGGCGGGCGCTGGCCGTCCTCGACGGGGGCGAGCTGTTGGAGGACGAGCCCTACGCGGCGTGGGCCCAGGGTCCTCGCCGGCGGGTGGGGCGGCTGCTGCGGCGGGCCCGGTCGTGCGTGTGGACGGCGGCCCTCGAGCTGGGCGACACCGCCGCCGCGCTGGACGCGGCCGCGGCGGCGGTCGACGCCGACCCGTTCGACGAGGACGCCCACCGCGCCCTCATGCGGGCCAACCACCGCCGGGGCGACCGGGGGGCGGCGCTGGTGGTGTTCAAGCGGCTGGAGCGGGAGCTGCACGACGAGCTGGGCGTGGCTCCGGCCGACGAGACGCTGGAGCTGTACGAGGCGATCGCCGGCGGCCGGCCGGAGCCGGAGGCACGGCGGCCGGGCGTGGGCGGCGGCGCTGGCCTGGGGCTCGGTCGCGGTGCCGGCCTCGGCAGCCTCGGGGGCGGCGGCTCGGCCCGGCAGGCACCGATGGTGGGCCGCCGCCAGGAGCTTTTCCTGCTGCGGGAGGCGTGGGCGGGGGCAGTTGCGGGCCGGTGCGAGTTCGTGTTCGTCTCGGGCCCGGCGGGGTCGGGCAAGTCCCGCCTGGCGACGGAGACGGCGGCGGTGGCGGAGGCGGCCGGTGGGGTGACGCTGCGGGCGCGGTGCAACGAGGCCGAGCGGTCGCTGTTCCTCCAGCCCATCGTGGAGGCGGTCCGTCGTCACCTGGAGACGGTGACCGCCCAGGTGGCGGGCGAGCTGGTCGGCAGCTGGGCCGGCACCCTGGCCGAGCTCCTCCCCGGGCTCACCGTGTCGCTGGGCCAAGGCGCCACCGCCTACGAGCGGGCCGGGCCCGAGCTGGAGCACCGCCGCTCGCTGGAGGCGGTCACCGAGTTCGTCGCCCGCCTGGCCCAGCGCCAGCCGGTGTTGCTCCTGCTGGAGGACCTCGAGCACGCGGGGGCGTCGACCCTCGAGGCGTTGCGGTTCATGGCCGGGCGCCTGGGTCCGGAGCGGCTGCTGGTGGTGGTGACGCTGCGCCGGGAGGAGGCCCGGGAGGCGATGGAGACTCTCGAGCACCTGGGCCGGGAGATCCATCTGGGTCCGTTGTCGCCGGCGGCGGTGGCGCAGCTGGCGGCGGCCATGGGCGTGCCCGAGCTGGCCGAGCCCGTCTACGAGCTCACCGGCGGCGACGTGCTCTTCTCGGTGGAGGCGTTCCGCCTGGCCGCGGACTCCGACCGGGCCGCCGACGCCCTGGAGGTGAGCCGGTCGCTCCGGGAGGTCGTCACCGAACGGGTGCGGCGGGCGGGCGCCGACGTGGAGGAGTTCCTCCGGGTGGGCGTGGTGGCGGGGGCGTCGTTCGACCTCGATCTGGTCGGCCGGGTGCAGGACGTGGCCCCCGAGGCCGCCGCCCGCCTGGCCCAGCGGGCGTTGGAGGCGGGCCTGCTCACCACCAAGGGCGACGGCCTGGCCTTCGCCAACAGCGTGATCCAGGAGGTCCTGTACGAGACGACGCCGCCGGCGGTGCGGGCCAGCCGCCACCGGCGCATCGCCGACCTGGTGGCCGACCGCCCCGAGCTGGTGGCCGTCCACCGGGAGGCGGCGGGGGACTGGGAACGGGCGGGGGAAGCCTGGACGGCCGCCGCCGCGGACGCCCGCCGGCGCTTCGCCAACCGCGACGCGGAGCGGCTGTTCGGGCGGGCCCTGGCCGCGGCCGAGGCGGCGGGCGACGTCGCCGCGGTGGGCCGGGTGTCGCTGCGCCGGGGCCAGGTGCGGGAGGAGCTGGCCGACTACGCCGGGGCTCGCGACGATCACCAGCGGGCACTGGCGCTGGCCCGGACCCTGGCCGACAGCGGCCTGGAGGCGATGGCCCTGGAACGCCTGGGCTGGACCGCGTACTACGGGCGCGACGTCGACCGGGCGTCGGACTTCGCGGTGCAGGCGACGGCCCTGGCCGAGGCCGCGGCGGCCGCACCCGGCGCCCAGGCGAGCGCGTTGGTGCTGGTGGGACGGGTCCGGCACTGGGCGGGCGACATGCCGGGGGCGTCGGCGGCCTACGAGCGGGCACTGGCCGACGGGGAGTCGGAGCCGGCCACGGTGGCCTCGGCGCTGTCGTGCCTGGGGGCGCTGCTGGAGCACGGCGACCGCTTCGCCGAGGCTCGTGACGTGCTGGCCCGGGCCATGGCCACCTGCGAGGAGACGGGGTCGTTCCGGGCCCTGCTGCGGACCCTGTTCTTCGCCGGCCTGGCCCGCGCCAACCTGGGCGACCTGGTGGGCGCGCTGCGGGTGTTGGAGCGCAAACGGGGCCTCCTCAACCGCTACGACGTCCACTACTACCGGGCCCGGACGTCGACCACCCTGTCGTGGGTGTGGCGGGAGCTGGGCGACGTCGGGCGGGCGGAGGACCTGGCCCGGGAGGCGATCGAGCAGTCGCGGGAGGTGGCCGCGGGGTCGCTCCAGACGGAACAGGAGCTGCACGCCCTGCTGGCCGCGGCCGAGTGCCGGCTTCTGGACGGGGACGAGGGGGCGGCGGGGGCGTTGGTGGCGGAGGCGGAGCCGCTGATCCGGGTGTGGCTGCCCTTCCGCTGGCGGGCCGAGCTGCGGTTGATCGAGGTGGCCAGCCGGCTGGAGCCGGCCCGGGCCGAGCTATTGCTGGACCTGGCCCGGCAGCGGGGGTCGGCCAAATACCAGGCGCTGGCGTTGGCCCGCCTGGGCCACCGGGAGGAGGCGGCCGCGGTGGCCGCGTCGACGGGTTCGTCCCTGCTCCTGGCCGAGGTCGCCCCCGAACGCCAGGCCCGGGACGCGGTGCTGTCGATGGCCGCCTCCCTCCCCCGCGACATGCGGTCCCGTTTCGCCGCCCACGGCCGCCTGGCCGGCCCGCTGCGGACGTAGCCACGCCTGCGAACCGGTGCCGTTTTTGGTGGCCAGGACCCCCGGATTCGTCACCGGTTCGAGGCCCCCGTCCAACCGGTGACGTATCCGGTGGCCAGGACCCCCGGATTCGTCACCGGTTCAAGGTCTGGGGCGCCATGGTCGATGTGAGGGAGAGTGCAGACCCACACACCCGTCCGTGACGAAGCGGCGCCGGTCGGCGACGGGCCGTCGGCCGCGGTCGTCGACCTCGTGGGCGTGCGGCGGATGTTCGGACCCGCCATCGGGCTGGCCGACCTCACCCTGTCGGTGCCGGCGGGGTCGGTCACCGTCCTGGTGGGTCCCAACGGGGCCGGCAAGACCACCGCCCTCCGGGTGATCACCGGTGCCCTCCGGACCGAGGCCGGCACCGCCCGCGTCTTCGGGCTCGACCCCGCCGGTCCCGACGGCGAGCAGGTGCGCCAGCGGTGCGGCGTGGTGGCGGCCAAGCCCGCCCTCTACGACCGCCTGACCGGCCGGGACAACCTCAAGTACGCGGCCCACCTCTTCGGCATGGGACGAAACGCCTCGGTCGACGCCGCCGCCGACCGATTCGGCATCCACCAGGCCCTCGACCTCCGGGTCGGCGGCTACTCCACGGGCATGAAGGCCCGCCTCGCCCTGGCCCGCGCCGTCCTCCACGACCCCGATCTCCTCCTTCTCGACGAGCCCACGTCCGGCCTCGACCCCGAGTCGGCCCACGCCGTGCTCGAGCTGGTGGACGGGATGGCCGGCGACGGCAAGACAGTGGTGATGTGCACCCACCTCCTCTTGGAGGCCGAGGGCCTGGCCGACGAGGTCGTGATGATGGAGGACGGGACGGCGGTGATGGCCGGTCCCCCGGAGACGCTCGTTCTCCAGTTCTGGCCCCACCCCATGGTGGTCTTCGGGGCCGAGACGGGCGCCAGCCTCGACCGCCTGCAACACATGCCCGGCGTGGTGTCCTACGTGCGGGCCGCCGACTCGAACGAGGCCGAAGTCGAAGTCGACGACAGGGCCCGGGTGCCGGGACTCGTCGCCTCCCTGGCCGCGGTCGGCGTCCGCCTGACCAAGGTCCGTCCCCACGAGCCCTCCCTGGAGGAGCTCTACCTCAGGATCCGGAACCGGTGACCACCCTTCTGGAGCAAAAGCGACCTCGGGTGTCGTTTTTCCTCCAGAACCGCGGGTCGGACCGATGAACCGGACCCGGATGTGGGCCGTCGCCCGCAACGACCTGCGCCAGCTCGCCCGCAGCCCCGACTTCTGGGCCCCGATGCTCGTGCTGGCGGCCCTCTTCTTCGTCGTGATCCCGGTGATCCTGCTGCTCACGATCACCAACCTGGGCGACATCGCCACCGTGGCCAAGGTGTCGGCCGCCCTCGAGCTCCTGCCCCAGAAGGCCCAGGCCGCGGTCCGGGGGGCGTCGGCCGCCGACCGCACCACCTACGCCCTGGCCGTCTACCTGTTCGCCCCCCTCGCCGTCATCGTCCCCATGACGATCTCGACCGCCATCGCGGCCAACACGGTGGTGGGGGAGAAGGAGAAGGGGACGGGCGAGTTCCTGGCCCACTCGCCGGCGTCGGAGCGGGAGATCTACCTGGGCAAGCTGGTCGCCAGCCTCGTCCCCGGCTACGCCACGACCCTCATCGGCTTCGGGATCTACTCCCTCGCCGTCAACCTCATCGTCGGGCCCAACGTGGGCGGCTGGTTCTTCCCCACGAGGGCGTGGTGGGTGCTCATGCTGTGGGTGATCCCGCCCTTCCTGGCCATCACCCTGTCGGTGGTGCTCCGGCTGTCGGCCCGGGTCAAGAGCGCAGCCGCCGCCCAACAGGCGTCGGGCCTGGTGACGCTGCCCCTCATCGCCCTCTCCTACGGACAGGCGTCGGGCTCCCTGCTGGGGGCGAGCCGGAGCGGGCTGCTGGTGGGCGCCATCGCCTGGACGATCGCCATCCTCGGCCTCATGCGGGGAGCGAAGGCCGTCACCCGGGCCCGCCTGCTCGGCATCGACACCTGAGCCGAGTCAGAGCGGCCGCACCGACACCCACAGGGCCCGGGCGGGGGTGACGCCGGGGTTCGCCCACCGGTGGGGGCGGTCGGTGCGGAGGTGCAAGGCGTCGCCCGGCTCCATGCGGTAGGGGCGGCCGTCGACGTCGAACTCGAGGGCGCCCTCGAGGACGAAGACCAGCTCCTCGCCCTGGCGCTCGGCCCCGCCCGGGCCGTTGCCTGCGCCCGGCTCGACCGTCGCCACCGACCCGTCGAGGAGAAACCTCGCATACGAGCCGGTGATGGTGGCCATCTCCACGCCCGGCTGGGGGCTGAAGGCAGCCGGGCGACCGTCGGCGGGGGTGAACGCGACCGGCCCCGCGGCGGGGCCGTCCTCGTCGACGAACCACCCCACCGGGCGGTCGACCGCGTCGGCCAGCTTGAGCAGGGTGGTGATGGTGGGCACCATCCCGTTGCGCTCGATCTTGTGGATGGCGGCGGCCGACACGCCGGCCCGCTCGGCCAGCTGCTGCAGGGACAGGCCCCGCTGTTGGCGCAGCTCCCGCAGCCGGGGCCCGATGGCCCCGACGATGCGATCGACGGATGAGATCGGCTCGCTTGCGACCGCCGTGGTCGGCTCGCTGAGGTCTGTCAATTCCCGCCTCCTTGACAGCGTGGGAAACGCACGTCCAGTATAGTAAACGCCTTCGGCCGGCCCGTCGATGTCCCGAGGGGGAGGACTTGGCTCAAAGGATCGTGGTTGTGGGTGGGGGCGCCGCCGGCATCGGTGCCGCCGGCGCGGCCAAGGCTACCGACCGCGACGCCGGGGTCACCGTCTTCACCGAGTACGAGGACGCCGCCTACAGCCCGTGCGGCATCCCCTACGTCCACGGCAAGGAGATTCCGGACTTCGAGCGCCTCTTCCTGGCCACCAAGGAGGCGTACCGGGAGAACGGGATCGACATCCACTACGACACCAAGGTCACCGCCCTCGACGTCGCCCGCAAGAACATCACCGTCGACGGGGCCGAGGTGGGCTGGGACCGGCTGATCCTCGGCACCGGGTTCGACTACGCCGACCCCGGCATCCCCGGCACCGACCTGGGCGGGCTCTACTACGTCAAGAACATCCGCCGGGCCATGGAGTGGGACAAGGTCCTCGACACGGTCAAGGTCGCGGTGGTGGTGGAGGCGTCGCCCCTCGGCCTGGAGATGGTGACCGCCCTCGCCCACCGGGGCATCGAGACCCACCTGGTCGACAAGGCGCCGTGGGCCCTGGCCGAGGCGGCCGACCCCGACATCGCCGAGCCGGTGCAGGAGTCGTGGGCCGAGATGGGCGTGAAGATGCACTGGAACACCCCCGCCCGGGCCTTCGTCGGCGACGACGACGGCCAGGTCACGGCGGTGCGCACCGACGCCGGCGACCTTCCCGCCGACCTCGTCGTGGTGTGCACCAAGAAGCAGCCCAACGCCCGCCTGGCCGCGTCCGCCGGACTCAAGATCGGCTCCACCGGCGGGATCGTGGTCGACGAGCGCATGCGCACGTCGCACCCCGACGTCTACGCCGCCGGCGACTGCACCGAGGTGCCCCACGGCGTGGCCAACCTGCCCATCCAGGGACTCTCCGGCAGCCACGCCTACGCCCAGGGCAAGGTGGCGGGCACCAACGCCGCCGGCGGCACCCGGGCCTACCAGCCGGTGTACGTCCCCTGGGGGATGGTGGCGGGCAAGTGGATGATCGGTGGCGTCGCCTTCGGGGAGACGCTGGCCACCGCCTTCGGCATCCCCCACGTGGTGGGCGTCGCCAACGGGATCTCCCGGGCCCGGTACTACCCCGGCGTGAAGAAGGTGCGGGTGAAGCTGCTGGCCGAGCCGGGCAGCCTGCGCCTCATCGGGGCCCAGATGGTGGGGGGAGAGGGGATCAAGGAGCGGGCCGACTTCCTGGGCATGGCCGTCAAGACGGGGATCACGCTCCGCGACCTGGCCACCATGGAGAACGTCTACTCGCCCCCGATCGGCGCCCTCAACGAGCCCATCTCGGTGGCGGCCCAGAACGCCCTGGCCGGCCTGGCGCCAAGCGTCAAGAGGCCAGGGTGACGTGGCCTCCTTCTCCCACTGGCTGCGGCAGAACTCCGAGCACTACCTGCTGGTCGACGCCCAGCGGCGGATCGCGGCCCGCGACGGCCTCGATCCGCCCCCGCCGCCCCGGGGCCTGCGCGACCAGTTCTGGCTCGGCGTGTTCGCCCCTGCCTACCGGCGGCTGCCCTGGAAGCTGCGGCGGATGACCATCCAGCTCATGCCGGGCAGCCACCGCCAGACCTGGACCCAGCCGCCACGGCGTGGCACCCCGGCGGTCGGCCCAGTCCCACCACCGATGCCGCAGACCACCGATCCCGAGAACCCGAAAACGGAAAACTGAGGAGCGTAGATGCCGAAGACCGTCAACAACGAACGGCCCGCCGACGGAGAGGTCCTGTTCAACACCGAGGAGAAGCTCTTCGAGGACATCAAGGCCAACCCCGGGGAGAAGGCGTTCGTCTTCATCCACACCGTTCCCTACGAGGGATCGGTGGCGCTGGTGAACCTGCTGACCTCGACCCGCCTGGTGCGCAAGGGCTTCGACGTCAACATCATCCTGTACGGCCCGGGCGTGCTGCTGGCCTCGGGCACCAGGGGCTTCCCGGCGGTGGGCCAGGAGGCCTTCCCCGGCCACATGGCCATCAACAACCAGATCAAGACCCTCATCCGGGAGGGGGCGAAGGTCTACGCCTGCCGCTTCGCCATGGGCGCCCTCTACGGCTTCCGGGAGGACGACCTCATCGACGGCGTCATTCCCTTCCATCCTCTCGACGTGCTCGACTCCGCCCTCACCGCGTGGCGGGCGGGAGCCTTCCAGATCAACACCTGGACCGTCTGAGACCTGGAGCTGCCGCGCCCGGTTCCGCCGGCCGGGCGCGGCGCTCCGCCCATCACGAGCTTCGAGGAGGTCGAACGTTGGACACCGTCGCCGACATGGGCGGCATGCAGAACTTCGGATCGGTCCAGCTCACGCCCCCCGACGACCCGCCCTTCCACGAGGAGTGGGAACGGCGGGCGTTCGCCATGGCCCTGCTCTCCATGCGGCTGTCGGGCACCAACCTGAACGCGTTCCGCCACGCCCTCGACCGTCAGCACCCGATCGACTACTTCGCCTTCGGCTACTACGGGCGGTGGCTGAAGATGGCCGAGAACCTCCTCACCGACAGCGCCATCATCGCCCCCGGGGCGGTCGACGCCCGGGCCCGCAAGCTCCGGGGCGAGCACGTGGAGGAGCCCCCGGCGCCCGAGCCGAAGAAGCCCGACTACACGCCCACCGCCGCCGGCTCGATCAGGCAGGTCGACGACTCCCCGAAGTTCGCAGTGGGTGACCGGGTGCGGGCCAGGGACATCCACCCACCGGGCCATACCCGCCTGACCCGGTACGTGCGGGGGCGCACCGGAGAGGTGCGGATGATCCAGCCGGCGATGGTGCTGCCCGACACCCACGCCCACTTCCTGGGCGAGAACGCCCAGTACGTGTACGCGGTGGCGTTCGAGTCGACCGAGCTGTGGGGTGACGACGCCGAGGCGTTCACCCTGACCATCGACCTGTCCGAGTCCTACCTGGAGGCCGCCTCGTCATGAGTGTCAGCGATACCGACGCCGAGCGCCTGCCGATCGCCCTGCGCACCGAGGCGCTGGAGTCGATCCTGGTCGAGCGGGGCCTGGTCGACCCCAAGGTGATGGACGGGTTCATCAAGAACTACGAGGAGAACGTCGGTCCCATGAACGGGGCCAAGGTGGTGGCCAAGGCCTGGGTCGACCCCGAGTACAGGGCCCGCCTGCTGGCGGAGGGGACGTCGGCCATCGCCGAGCTGGGCTTCAAGGGGCCCCAGGGCGACCGCATCGTGGTGATGGAACAGACGCCCGACACGCACCACGTGGTCGTGTGCACCCTGTGCTCCTGCTACCCGTGGCCGGTGCTGGGGCTGCCGCCGGCCTGGTACAAGGACCCCGCCTACCGGTCCCGGATGGTGCGTGAACCCCGGAAGCTGTTGGCCGAGATGGGCCTCGACCTCGCCGACGACGTGGCCGTCGAGGTGTGGGACAGCGTCTCCGAGGTGCGCTACATGGTGCTGCCCGAGCGTCCGGCGGGCACCGAGGACATGTCGGAGGAGGAGCTGGCCGGCCTCGTCACCCGGGACGCCATGGTCGGGGTGGCCCGGGTGGCGCCGCCGTCATGACGGTCACCGTCGGGGTGCTCGACGTCTACGGTCCGGCCTCGCCGCCCCGCAGCAACGGCGAGCTGGTCTTCGCCGAGCCGTGGGAGAGCCGGGCCTTCGGGCTGGCGCTGGCCTTGCACGAGGGCGGCGCCTTCGACTGGGAGGACTTCCGCCAGGAGCTGATCGCCACCATCGCGGTGTGGGAAGGGCCGTGGAGCTACTACCGGTGCTGGCTGGCCGCCCTCGAGTCGGTGTTGGCCGCCCGGGGGGTCGTGAGTCCGGCGGAGGTCGACCATCGGGCCCTCGCCTTGGCGATGCGCCCGACCGGCCACGACCACGGCGACGGCGGGCACGACCACGGCGACGGCGGGCACGACCACGGCTGAGCTGGCAGTCGACGCCACCTGGGACGGCGGGTACCGCTGCCGGGTGAAGGCCCGGGACTTCGAGATCCGGGCCGACGAGCCGGTGAAGGCTGGTGGCGACGACACCGGGCCCCAGCCCACGGAGCTCTTCCTGGCGTCCCTCGCCTCGTGCTTCACCCTCGCCCTGGCCCACGTCGCCCGCAAGCGCGACATCGAGCTGCCCGACATCGCGGTGCGGGTGGTGGGCACCTACGACGGACCCAAGTTCGTCCACGTCCGGGTCGAGGTCAGCTCCAGCCATCCGCGGGACGAGTTGGAGAAGCTGGCCGAACGGGCATCCGCCGTCTGCTACGTGTCGAACACCATTCGTGCGCTGCACGACACCGAGGTGGTAATCACATAGCGGAGGTGGTCCCCATGGCCGACGTGATCGGGTTGTACCGGCGGGCGGTCGAGGAATTCGGCGCCCGGCTGCGGACAGTGTCCGCCGAGCAGTGGTCCGCGCCCACGCCCGACGCCGACTGGGACGTGCGGGCGCTGGTCAACCACGTGCTCAACGAGAACCAGTGGGTGCCGCCGCTGCTGGAAGGCCTCACCATCGAGGACGTCGGCGACCGGTTCGAGGGCGACCAGTTGGGCGACGACCCCTTCTCCGCCTGGACCGACGTGGCCGTGGCCGCCCTCGCCGCCTGCCAGGACGACGACGTGCCGCTGCGGGTGGTGCACGTGTCGTTCGGCGACATCACCGGCGAGGATTACCTGGCCCAGGTCACCACCGACCACGTGATCCACGCCTGGGACCTGGCCCGGGCCACGGGGGGCGACGAGCACCTCGACCCCGAGCTGGTCGACTTCGCCTACGGCTACCTCGCCCCCCAGGCCGAGATGTGGCGGGAGGCGGGTGCGTTCGGGCCCGCCACCAAGGCACCGGCCGGCGCCGACCGCCAGGCCGAGCTGCTGGCCCTCACCGGGCGTGACCCCCTCGGCACCGGCGAGCTGGCCGATGTGGCCGTCGCCGAGGAGGACGTCGACGACGAGAGCGGGAGTGACCAGCTGGCCACCCACCTGGCCCTGCTGGCCGGCCAGGCCCGCACCATCCAGGGCGAGCTCGACAGCTACCTCACCACCCGCAGCCACTACTGGGACAACAAGGCCGAGGAGTGGGCCGCCGACCTGGGCCGCTACGACCGGGTGATCGTCGGGATGGCCCACATGCTCGGCTACCCGGTGCCGCCGCAACCGCCGCAGGGTGCGCAACGCCGCCTCAGCCGCGAGGAGCGGGCCGCCATCCAGGAGTTCCTGGAGGACCACAGCCTCGACCTCGGCCGCCCCCAGCCGACTTAGTGCTGTGGTAGGCAACGGTTGCCTCGTTGGTGGCGTGTGTGACTCCGAGCCGGCGTTCCGGGGCACACATGTGTCGACCTCGGCGTTGTGGCGGAGTTTGCCGGGCCCGCGGGCCCCGGGCAGCCGCCCTTCAAGCCGTGACTCGACTGGGCTGGTAACGCAGAGCCACCGCCCCCGACCGGAACTCCTGGCGCCCCACGAGCTTCAGCTCGAGCCGCTCGCTCAGGCCGGCGAACAACGTGGGTCCGTGGCCCGCCACGATGGGGTGCACGACAAACTCGTACTCATCGATCAAGCCCAGATCGGCCAAGGCCAGCGGGAGGGTCAGGCCTCCCACGAACAGGCCCCTGCCCGGCTCCTGCTTGAGCTGCTGAACGGCTTTCCCCAGGTCACCCTGGACGAGCTCCGCGTTCCAATCGACCCGGTCGAGGGTGCTCGACACGACGTACTTCTTCGCCCCGTCGATCGTCCGGGCGAAGGGGATCATCCAATCGGCCATCCAGTCAGGCCATGTTCCCGTCGCCGGCTGCCGCCACGCCGCCTCCATCATCTCGTAGACCACCCGGCCAAGGAGCAGAGCATCGGCTCGTTCCAGCTGGGCGGCCCAATAGCGATGCGACTCCTCGTCCGGGCTCATCACCTGGTGATCGCAGCAGCCGTCGAGGGTGACGTTGATGGAGTATCGGAGCGGTCTCATAGGTTGCACTCCCTTGCTGCGGTCGCAGGCACCTGGCGGACCGTCGTCAGACCGGCGCCGCCGCCATTTCTCATCGATCCCCCGGTCTCATCGATCCCCCGGTCTCATCGATCCCCCGGTCTCATCGATCCCCCGGGTCGGATCTGCTTGGAGGGCGCCGCGGCATTAGCCCGGCGGCCCAGTCCCCGGCCCCGGTGGCTGGGTCCGCGGCGGCGGGGGCGCGGTCGGGGGCGCGGTCGGGGGCGAGCCTGGAGCTCCTGGCCCCGGCGGTGCCTGCCCCGGTGGCTTCTGGCCCTGCGTCCTCGTCCTCGGCGGCTGTGGTGCCTCCGGCCCCGCGGGCTGCGTCCCCGGCGCTGGCGTCTTCGGCGCCGGGGTCCCACGCCCCTGCGGCTTCTGGCCAGGTGGCGTCCGGCCTTGCGTCGTCGTCCTCGGTCGCTGTGGTGCCTGCGGCGCGACGGGTTGCGTCCCCGGAGCCCGTGTTCCCGACCGCTTCGACTTCGGGGCCTGGGATCCGGACGGCGAGCTCGTCCGCGGCGGCCGCGGGTCTGGCCCATCGGGGGGTCGGGCGGGCGGTGGCGGCGTCATCCGCGCCGGGACCCGCAGGCGGCGGGCGGCCAGCTCGCCGGCGAGTCCTCCGAGCAGCAGGCTGAGGGCGACCACGCCGAAGATCAGGCCGGGGACGGTGCCGATGTCGACGCTGCCGTCGAAGCGGGTGATGGCCATGCCCGCCAACACCGCCAGCCACCAGCAGGCGGCGCAGGGCGGCTCCAGGATCTCGGCCTCGTTCTGGCGACCGATGCCCAGCAGGATGATCCCGAAGCCGAGCAGGAAGCTGGCGATGGCCCGGGCCGGCAGCGGGCCGAGGGGCCACGGCCATAGGGAGTCGGCGGTGCCGGGGGCGACGAACATCACCACCGCCACCAGCGACAACAGCGTCCCCTGGGCCAGGAAGAGGTAGCGGAGGCCGGGGAGGATGGGGGTGGACGCCCCCGGGCCGGCATCGGCCTCGTCGGAGCCCGGTTCCTCGAGCTGGCGGGCAAGGAGTACCCCGCTCGCCACCGGTGCGGCCAGATAGGCGAGCGTCCAGAACCAGGCCGCGACCAGGGCGACGGGTTCGTCGCTGCCGAAGTTGAACTGGTCGAGGTGCAGGAGCGTGGCCAGCGTCATGGTCGTGACGAAGGCCAGGGTGCCGACGTAACAGACCCGCACGGCCCGCCAGGCGGGCACGCCGTAACAGAGGAACGACAGCAGGCTGATCCCGAGGAAGCAGGCGCCGATGAAGTTGGCGGTGTCACCCCGGGCGATCGTCCAGGCGAAGAGGCTGTCGGTCTTCTCGGGGAACAGGAAGAGCACCAGCCCCGCCGCCCCGGAGAAGGCGCAGCCGGCGCCCCAGAAGAAGGTCCGGATCTGGGGGGTCACGGTCCGCGGTGCCATCGGGCAGCGGACACTACCGCTCCCGGACCAAGGCGGGGGAGCGAGCCGGCAGGGCGCCATCGCCGTTGACGACGCCCTGCGGGCTTACGGGTCCCGCCTGGGAATGCCTACGAGGGGCGGGCGTAGGACGCCAACCGCTCCAACCGGCCACCACCGGCCACTACCGAAAGCTCCATCCACTGCGTCTTCACCCGCGCCGCCCGCGTGATCTTGCGGAACTCGGCCCGAGCCTGTTCCTCGGAGTCGAACACCTGTGTCCGGGGGGAGCCCCGGCCGCCGCACAACAGCAGGTAACAGGCCTCGCGGTATCCGGTCCCCTCCATGTGCACCCTTCCTCTCGCTCGCCTATTGAGAGCCGGAAGAGGGGCGCTTGATACGTCTAGGCGAGGAACCAGTCGGTGTCGACGTCGCCGGCAGCGGTGCGGCAGCGCAGGCTCACCGGGCCTGGCTCCAGGCCGGTCGCGGTGAATCGCCCCATCTCGTCGGCGTCGACGGTGGTGGCGCCGCGCCTGTCGCGGATCTCGATCCGTGCCGGCTGGGCCGGGACCAGCTGGCCCAGTAGGCGCAGCCCGTCCGGACCGGCGGCCGTCTCCAACTCCACCGTCAGGCTGGACGCCTCGAACGTGAGCAGCTCCGGCGTTCCGACGCCCCGGACTGAAGCCATGCGGTCGGCGTCGAGCACAGAGTCGCTGGTGAGCTGGGCCAGCTCGGCGTCGATCGTGCGCCAGATGAAGCCCGCTCGGGCCGCGGCCGCCATCTCCGGCGGTATCGGGTCGACCCTGCCCACGACGGCACGCAGCTCATGGAGGAGCGCGTCGCCACCGCTGGCGTCGCGGTCGGCGTCGAGGTCGCCATGGTCGCCGGTGTCGTTGTGCCGGTTTTCGTTGGTCATAGTCGCATTCCCCCTACGGAGGAGAACCCTCAGGGCCCTCCGTGATACGCGAGAAATACCCTCGGAGACGATCGAGGCAACGGCTGCGGGTGGGGCCGATGCTACCGATCGGCATGTCGAGGACCGCGGCCACCTCTCGGTAGCTGGGGGCGGGGTCGGCGATGAGGAGCCGAAGCAACCGCTGGCAGGGGCCGGACAGCATGCCCATCGCCTGCCACAGGGCCCGGTCACGCTCGGTGGTGAGGACCCCGGTGTCGACGGTGGGCCCGTCGTCGACCAGGGCTTCCTCCCAATCGTCGTCGCCCGGCGCCTGGCGCCCGGCCTTGCGCAGGATGCGCAGAGACTCGTTGGTCGCGGTGGTGACGAGCCAGGCACCCACCCGTTCCGGGTCACGGATATGGTCGAGGTTCGCCACCAGCCGCATGAACGTGACCTGGAAGACATCGGCGACGTCGTCCTGGTTGAGCCGGAAGGACCGGGGCACCGCCCGCACCCGGCTGCCGAAGCGCTCGACGAGGGCGTCCCACGCGGCTGAGTCCCCCGCCCTCGCTGCCAACACCAGTTCCGTGTTCGAACGGCCCGACGGTGTCGACACCGCGACATCGTAGGAGGGTTCCCCCCGGCGACCGGCGGACACAGTCAGACGACGCTCACCACCGTTCCCAGGTCCGAGGGCAGCGCAACGACGGTTTGTCGCCGTCTCGTCGCTCACCTTCGACCGGAGTCATTCGCCGACCGCCGTGATACATGTTCTCTAACATCTCGGCGCGTGCGGCCGCCCGAGATCCTCCAAGAGCTGGACGACCTGGCCGAGCGCCGCCATCGCGACCCGCCCAGCGTGCTCGCCCGGGCCACCGAGCTGCTGGCCACGTCGGACGACCCGCAGGTCGCGGCCGCCGCCCACCGGGTCATCGGACTCGCCTTCCACGAGCTCGACCAGCCCCTCGATGCGGTCTCCAGCTTCGCACGGTCGGTGGCGCTCAGCGTCGAGGGTGGGTTCGCCGACCGGGAGGGCCTGGCCCGGGCGAGCATGGCCATCTCCCTGCTCACGGTGGGCGATACCGAGGGTGCGGAGCGGGAGATGGGGCTGGCCTCGTCGGTCGCGCCGCCGTCGGTGCGGGGGGTGGTGGAGCTGCTGCGGGGGGTGATGGCGGTGCGCACCGGCCACCTCGAGCGGGGGATGGACGCCTACCGGCGGGCGTTGCGCTGGCTGGAGGAGACCGGCGACGAGTGCTCGATCGCCCGGGCGCTGCTGTGTCGGGGCGTGGTCCACAGCTGGCAGGGCCACCTCGAGCTGTCGCTCCACGACTTCGCCGAGGCCGAGCGCATCTCGGTCGAGCGCGACCTGCCCGTCCTGGGTGCCATGTCGGCCCACAACACCGGGGTCGCCTACTGCCGGCGGGGGAACCTCCCCGACGCGCTGGCCGCCTTCGACCGGGCCCAGCGGGCCTACGAGGCCCTGCACAAGCCGGGCCGGCTCACGGCGGTGCTGGAGGCCGACCGCAGCGAGGCGCTGATGGTGGCGGGACTGGTGACCGAGGCCCGGGCGTCGGCCGCAGCCGCGGTGGCGACGCTGGAACCCCTCGGCGACCTGCTCCACCTGGTCGAGGCGCGGATGCTCCTCGCCCGCGCCCTCCTGGCCGGTGGCGCCTACGAGGACGCGGCCGCCGAATCGGCCCGGGCCGCGCGCGAAGCAGGGGGCGCGCCTCCCCTGGCGGCCCAGGCCCGGTATGTCGAGGTCCAGGCCGAGGTGCTGGCGTTCCAGAATCTGGCCCAGCCGTCACCCGATCTGCTCCGCCGCACCCGGCGCATCGCATTGGAGCTGGAAGCGCAGGGCTGGCCGGTGGAGGCCCTCCACGTGCGGACGTTCGTCGGCCGGATCGCGCTCGCCCTCGGACAGCCGGCGGTGGCCCGGGCCGAGCTGGCCCACGCCGCCGGCGCCCGGACCCGGGGTACTGCCGACCTGCGGGCTCGAGCCTGGCACGCCACCGCCCTCCTGCGACTGGCCGAGGGTGACCGGCCGGGGGCCAAGCGGGCCCTGTCCCGGGGCATCGCCGTGGTCGACGAGTACCGGGCCACCCTGGGGGCGACCGAGCTGCGGGCCCACGCGTCAGGCCACGGCATCGACCTGGCCCGCCTCGGCGTCCGCCTGGCCCTGGAGGACGGGCGGCCGGCGGCGGTGATGCGGTGGGCGGAGCGGGCCCGGGCGGGCGCCCTGCGCCGGCCGGCGGTGCGTCCGCCTGACGACGAGCAGCTGGCCGCCGACCTGGCCGAGCTGCGGCGGGTCCGCACCGAGGCGCGGGAGGCGGCCATCCAGGGCACCCAGTCCCGCGCCCTCCAGGCCCGGGCGGCGGCGGTGGAGAAGTCGGTCCGCAACCGCACCCGGCGCACGGCCGACGCCTTGGGCCGGGACTCGTGGGCCGACACCGGCCAGGTCGACCTGGCGTCGTTGCGGGGCGCCCTCGGCGACCGGGTGCTGGTGGAGTACGTGGCCCTCGACGGCGTTCTCTACGCCGTCACCGTCACCGGTGTCCGGTCCCACCTCCACCGGCTGGGGTTGGTGGCCGACGTCGACCTCGAGCGCCGCTACCTCCAGTTCGCCCTGCGCCGGCTGCTGTGGCCGCGGTCGCGGGAGGCGGCCGAGGCCGCGGTGGCGACCACCGCGGCCCGGCTCGACCACCTCCTGCTGACCGGTTTGCGGCTGCCGGCCGGCGTCCCCCTCGTGATCGTCCCCACGGGGGAGCTCCACGGCCTGCCGTGGTCGACGCTGCCCAGCCTGGCCGGTCGGTCGACCACCATCGCCCCCAGCACCGCCCTCTGGCTGGGCGGCGACGGCGGTCGACCGTCGTCGGGAGGGCGGGGGCGGGTGGCGCTGGTGGCGGGGCCGCAGCTGCCCGGCGCCGAGGCCGAGGTGCGGGAGCTGGCCGCCCTCTACCCGGACGCCATGGTCCTGACCGGTGCGCAGGCCACCGCCGGCCGCGTGATGGCGGCGCTGGAGGAGGCCGACCTGGTCCACATGGCCGCCCATGGGAGCTTCCGGGCCGACAGCCCCCTGTTCTCGTCGGTGCTGCTGGTCGACGGACCTCTCACCGTCTACGACCTCGAACGGGTCCGGCGGGCGCCCTCGGTCGTCGTACTGTCGGCCTGCGAGGCGGCGGTGGCCGCGGTCCACGACGGCGACGAACTGCTCGGCACCGCCGCCGCCCTGCTGGCCGGGGGCGTGCGGTCGGTGGTCGCGCCCCTCATGCCGGTGCCCGACGCCGCCACCACCGCGGTGATGGTGGCCCTCCACCATCGATTGCGGGCGGGCGAGCGCCCGGCGGAAGCGCTGGCCCACGCCGGCGAGGGCCAGGACCGGGCCGCGGCCGCCGCCTTCGTCTGCATCGGCCGCGACGACGCCTGACCGTCGCTGGCCCGGTCTCTAGGCCAGGACGCGGAGGAGGCGGGTGGCGGCGGCGGGGGCGCCCCTGCGGGTGGCGACGTCGACCGCGACCGAGAACAGGCGCTCGGCCAGGTCGGGGTCGGTCCAGCAGTGCTCGGCCGCGAAGTCGAGCCAGTCACCCGGTGGGAGGACGGCCTCGCCGCTGTAGTCGAGCTCCTGCCACGTGGTGGCCAGCTCGAACAGCTCCAGGGCCGCGGTGACGTCGGTGTCGACCCGGGCGAGGAGGTCGTGGTGAGAGGGCGCTTCCCGGGAGAAGCGGCAGTGACACGCTGGCACCCCCGCGTCTGGCACCCCCGCGTCTGGCACCCCCGCGTCTGGCACCCCCGCGTCTGGCACCGGCCGCCGCGGGCAAATGGTCTTCGGCACGGCACGCCTCCAGCTCGTACGTGTGTCCGGGCAGCATGCGCCCGGGTGCTTGCACCAGCATTGCACGGCCGTGCAACGGCGGGGGCCTCGTCGTGGGGCCGTGCAACAATCCGGTCAGGCGGGTGAAACGCGGGCGACCTCGACACCCGATCCCGGGCCCAGCCCGGTGGCCAGACCCAGGTGCAGGCCGTAGGCCAGGTCGGCACCCGACGAGTGGCCCAGCTCGCCGAGGACGGCCAGGTGGACGGCCGCCGCGGGCCCGTCGCCCGCGGCCAGGGCGGCCAGCAGGTCGTGCACCGGCTCGACGCTCTGGCCCCGGGCGGCCCAGTGGAGGAACGCCCGGGCCACCGACGTGGTGCGCACACCGTCGGCCACCGCCACCAGCCCGTCCTCCGCCGCGTCGCCGGCGAGGACCCGGGAGACGAGGAGGATCCCGGCCAGGGTGTCGTCGCCCGCGGGGGTGAGGCCCGGCCCCAGTCCGCCGATGGCCCGGGCCACGCCGGCCAGGTCGCCGTGGTCGAGACGGCGGAGGGCCACGCCGAGGCAGTCGGCGAACAGGGGTCCGGCGAGGGCGGTGGGCGGGGCGCCGGCGAAGAGGTCGGCGAACCCGGCGCCGCGGTCGTCCGCCGCCGCCAACGCCAACGCCGCCGTCAGCCGGGCCGGGTCAGGAAGCGGTCCCCGCCAGACCCGGGCTGTCGAGAGGTCGACCGACGTCGCACCAACGCGCAGCTCGCACCCGCCGACCACGTCGACCCGGTCACCGGGCGCCAGCCGGTCGGGCCGCACGAGGGAGCGGGTGTACAGGGGGCCCCGCCACACGTCGTCTGTGGTCAGGGCGACCAGGCCCGCCGGCAGGCGCACGTACGCCGCCCGCCGGTAGACGGCCACCACCTGCCCCCGGCCGTCGAACGCGAGCGCCTCCCGGGCGCCTTCTCCGAGCTCGATCCTGCCCCCGGTGAAGTCGGTCACCCCAGCCGGCGGTCGAGGTCGAGCAGGGCGTCGCGGAAGCAGGCCAGGGGGCCGTGGGCGACGCCGGCCCCGATCTGCCCGCCCTCGAGGGCGTGGAGGATCCCCGTGGTCACCTTCGGAGTGATGCCCAGCTCCACCACCTTGCGCACGTCGACGCCGACCGGGGTTCCCCGGAAGTCGAGGATGGGCAGCTTGAACCGGCTGCTGCGCCCGGCACACACCCGGTCCATGTCCTCGGTGGTGGCGGCGGCGTCGGCCATCGTCCCCCCCACGAAGGCGGCCACCGCCGGCGAGCCCGCCGCCGCGCAGCCCCCCAGCCCGACGAGCTCCAACACGGCCGAATCGCCGATGTCGGGGGCGGCGTCGTCGGGACCGCGGCCGGGGTGGAACAGCGCGTCGCTGACGGGTGGCGAGTCGGTGACGAACCACTCGTCCGAGCCGGGCAGGCGCACGCCGTAGGTCGTCCCGTTGCGGGCCATGGTGGTGACCACGCTCGCCCCGTCCACCTGCTCGGCCCACAGGGTGAGCGACTTGGCCGCGGCCATGCCCAGGTTGAGGAAGAACAGGTGGTTGCCGGCCAGGAAGCGCCCCAGCTCGACCCGACCGCCTTCATTCCCCTTTGGCGATTCGAGGGCCATGAGCGACGGGAGGAGCGTGCGCAGGAGGAGGTTGGTGGCGCCCTGGGTGCGCATGTGGAGGTCGTCGCCCATCTGCAGGCCCTGGGCCGCCAGCGAGAAGAGGTCGATCGGGCCAGACCTCCGCAGGCAGTCGGCGAGGAGGGGACCGGCCACGTCGCGGAGGAAGACGAGGCGGTCGACGGCGGCCGGCGTGTCCCGCCCGAACCAGGCCACCTCCCCTGGGCCCTGGTTGATGGGAGAGAAAGCCCGGGTGCCGCCCGCCTCCATCTCCACCACGAACACAGGGGCCGACGGGCCGATGGCGGTGGCCATGGGCACCACCGTGGCGAGGTGGTTGGCCGGCTCCAGGTCGATGTGGCCGTCGGCCCCGTCGTCGTCGGTCCCGTCGTCGTCGGTCCAGCCCTCGGCCGTCACCGCCGCCCGCACCGAGTTGCGGAGGGGCTCGCCCATGTCGTCCCAGGCGATGGCCGGCCCGCAGTGGAGGATGGTGTGCTCGCCCATCTCGGGGACGACGTCGCCCGCCCGGGCGATCCCCACCAGCATGGGGACGCCCGTGTCGAGCCGGCGCACGACCTCGGCGTTGGCCTCGTCGATGGTGGCCGCGTGGCGCCCGTACAACCGGGTCAGCGCCGCCACCAGTTCGAGGTCGCCGCCGGCGGGGATGCGCCAGTCGACGTGGGTGACGGGTCGACCCTGGTCGCGGATGGCGTCGGCGAACAGGGGAAGGCCCAGGTTGACGACGGACACCTCGGTGGGGAGCTTCACGACGCCTCCACTGCCAGCTTGAGCAGGGCCGCCTCGGCGCAGTCGAACGACGCCCGCCAGCGGTCGGCCTCGGAGTGGAGCCCGGCGGCCGCCGCCCGGCACGACTCGACCATGGCCGCCACCGCGTCGGGGGCGGCGCCTCCCTGCGCCGAGCGGGTGGACACGATCAGGCGGGGGTCGAGCACGGCCGACAGGTCGTGGCCGGCCAGTCCCAACGGCCGGCCCTGGTGCTCGATCGACGCGTTGTCGAGCATCTCCCCGGTGATGTCGACCCCCCGCAGCCCCATGGCCGCCGCCGCCCGCACCGTCGCCCCCACGATCAGGTAGGCGGTGCGGTAGTCGATGCGGCAGACCTGGACGATGTGCTCGGCCAGGTCGGTGGCCTGGGTGAACCCGGCGGTGAGGGCGTCGGCCATGCGGTGGGCGTTCACCCGCAGCGTCCCGACCACCCCGCCCATCAGGCGGGTCACGCGGGAGGCCAGATCCAACGCCCGGGGGACCTCGCCGTAGGCGAAGATGAGGTTGTCGCTGCGGGCCGACGGGCTCTTGACCACGGCCAGGAAGCCGGACAGGCGGCCGATGAGGATCCCCGACGCCCCCCGCACGATCGACAGCGAGTACGGGTTGCGCTTGTTCGGCATGAGGACGCTCGACCGGGTGAAGCCGTCGTCGAGGTCGACGTAGTCGAACTCGTTGCTCGACCAGATCTCCAGGTCCTCGGCCAGCTTGGACTGGTTCGACAGCATGCTGGCGGTGGTGGCCAGGATGTTGATGAGGCCGTCGACCTGCCACATGGCGTCGCGGGTGTGCTCGATGACCCCGCCGAAGCCGAGCAGGTCGGCGATCACGGACCGGTCCTCCAGCAGCCGGCTCCCGTTGACGCAGCCGGCGCCCCCGGGCGACGTGTTCACCCACTCGATGCAGTCGATGAGCCGGGTCGCGTCGCGCACGGTGGGGTAGGCGAAGGACAGGACGTAGTGGCCGAACGTCGACGGCTGGGCCTGCTGGAGGTAGGTCTGGTCGGGCATGACCGTGTCGACGTGGGCCGCGGCCTGGGCCACCACGCTGTCGACGAACCCGGCGGCGTCGTCGACCAGGCCCACCAGCTGGCGCCGCAGGAGCAGGCGCAGGGCCAGGCGGGTGGCCTCCCGCCGGGGCCGACCGGCGTGCAGCCAGCCGGCCACGTCGCCCAGGCGGGACACGAAGTAGCGCTCCCGGGAGTTGTAGGCCTCCCCGAAGGCCGGGTCGTAGGGGAACTCCTCGGCGGGCATGCCGTGGACCGCCACCAGCAGGTCGAGGAGCTGGCGGGCGGCGTCCTCGGGCACCACCCGCCGTCCCCGCAGGTCGATCACGTGGGCGATATCGGCCAGGTTGAGGCCCTCGTGGAGGAGGGGGGCGTCGGCGTTCTCCAGGGTGAAGCCGGACTCCACCAGCTCCCGGGCCGGACCCCCGCCGCTCTCGGTCATGGTCTGGTCATTCCTCGAGTCCTCCCGCCAGGTAGTGGGCCGCTCCCAGCAGGCCACCCGTGTGCCAGAAAACGACCGGGCGCTTCGACGCCGGGTCGAGCAGCCGAAACAGCACGGCCAGGGCCTTGGCCGTGTACACCGGGTCGAGGACCAGGCCCTCGGTGCGCAGGGCGACCCGGGCCGCCGACTCGCCGTCGGACGAGGGAAGCCCGTGGCCCGGCCCCCGGGCGTCGGCCAGCTCGAGACCCCCCCCGGCCGGGGAGGCGACGCCCAGCAGCGCCGCGCAGTCGGCGGCCAGCATCTGCACCTGGGCCGCGATCTCGGCCGCGGGCCGGCTCACCGATGCCCCCACCACCCGCCACGAGCGCCCGCACAGCGACGCCCCCAGGGCCAGTCCCGCCCCCGCCCCGCCCGACCCGGTGGCGATGACCACCAGCTCGGGGTCGATGCCGGCCTCGTCGAGCTGGGCCGCCAGCTCCTGCACGGCCAGCACCATGCCCACCGTCCCCAGGCCGGTGGCGCCGCCCCGGGGCATGGCGAACGGCTTGCGCCCGCCCGCCTGGAGGGCGTCGGCCACCTCCTTCACCCGGGTGTCGACCGACGAACGGTCGGAGTCGCGGGTGTAGCGGACGACCGCGCCGCAGGCCTGGGCCACGGCCAGGTTGGGATGGGTCTTCTCCTGTTCGGCCCCGGCGAGCACCAGGTGGCAGTCCAGGCCGGCGGCCGACGCGGCCGCGGCCGCGGCCGCGCAGAAGTTGGAGCTCGGCCCCCCGCCCGTCACCATGACGTCGCAGCCCTGGTCGAGGGCGGCCCCCACCAGGAACTCGAGCTGGCGGGCCTTGTGGCCGGCCAACCCGAACCCGGCCAGGTCGTCGCGCTTGACGAAGATCGGCGGACCCCCGAGGGCGTGGGTCATGCGGGACGCCTCGACCAGGGGGGTGGGCAGTGTCGCCAGGAGCAATCGGGGCAACCGGGCGGCGGTCGCCAGGGCGGGGCTGTCGGTCACGGCGGGTCTCCGTTCGGACTGGTGAACCCCCGCAGTGTCACCCGTCCGGAGGGCAAGCGCATGGACCACCGCCCTATACCCACGTCGCGGACTCGGCGGCGCGGGCGGCGCGACCCCGGGCCACGACCTCGTCGACCATCGCCACCGCCCCCTCGAGGGCGGGCGCGGCGAGCGCCTCGGCGGCCTCGGCGGGCGTCAGCAGCCCGGCTTCGACCACCGCGTCCACCAGGGAACGGGGTTTGCCGCCGGGCCCCGGTGCCAGCGCCCGGTGGAGCGCCTCCTGGGCCCTGAGCCGGCCGAGGCGGGCGGTGAGGACGGCCAGGATCCGCTCCGACCCCGAGTCGGCGTCGGTGCCGACCCGGGCGGCCATGGCCTCGGCGTCGACTTCCAGGCCGGCGAGCAGGTCGATGGCGGTGCGGAGGGCGGCACCGGTGAGCAGGCAGACCTCGGGGAACGCCACCCACTCCGCCTTCCACGCCCGGCCGTCGCGCTCGTGCAGCTGCACCATCCCCTCCAGGAGTACCCCCGCGTGGGCCCGTACCAGCCGGGCGAGGGTGTCGAGGTGCTCGCTGCGCTCGGGGTTGCGCTTGTGGGGCATGGTGATGCTCCCCACCACGTCGGCCGTGGTCGGTTCCCGCAGCTCCCCGATCTCCGGACGTTGCAGCTCGAAGATCTCGTTGCCGATGCGGGCCAGGGTGGCCGTCACCATGGCCAGCAGCGAGGCGACCTCGGCCAGCCGGTCCCGCGACGTCAGCCACGAGATGCCGGGATCGTCGAGGCCCAGCTCCGCGCAGAACGCGGCCCGCAGCGCCGGCCCGTCGGCCCCGAAGAAGCCGAGGACGCCGACCGCCCCGCCCAGCTGCCCGACCAGCCACCGGGGGCGACCTTCCCGCAGGCGGTCGAGGTGGCGGCGGACCTCGTCGGCCCACGAGGCGGCCTTGAAGCCGAACGTGATCGGCGCCCCCGGCTGGCCGTGGGTGCGTCCCACCATCGGTGTGTGGCGGTGGCGCTCGGCCAGGTCGAGGAGCAGACCCTCGACGTGGCGGAGGTCGCGCCACACCGTGCAGGCCACCTCCCGCAGGGCGAGCACGGTCCAGGTGTCGGTGACGTCCTGCACGGTGACGCCCACGTACACGTGCTCGGCCACGCCTTCGGGCAGCACCCGGGCCAAACCCCGGATGAGGCCGAGGGTGGAGTGCGACGTGCGCCGGGTCTCGGCGGCCACGAAGTCGAGGTCCAAGCGGTCGACGAAGGCCCCCTCGGTGATGGCGTCGGCCGCCTCGACGGGCACGATGCCGAGCTTGGCCTGGGCCCGGGCCAGGGCCGCGAGCACGTCGAGCCAGCCCTGGAGCCGAGCTCGTTCGTCGAACACGGCCCGCAGCTCGTCCGTCCCCCAGAGGTGGGCGTAGAGCTCGGAGTCGGTTATGCGGGCGCCCACGCCGGTTCCTCGGCCGCCGCCAGCCGGGCGAGGGCCCGTCCCACCAGTTCGAGCGAGGCGCCCCACGGCACCACGGCCACGCCCGGCTCGTCGGCGTTGTGGTCCTCCAGCAGGCAGCACTTGGTGAGGAGCGGGCCGCCTCCTTCGCCGTCGCCGGCTGGGAACAGGCGCCGGGGGCAGGTGTCGACCGTCTCGGGGACGTCGCCGTAGAACCACTCGTGGATGGCCCGCGACCTGGCACACCCGAGCAGTGTCCAGTCGGCCCGCTCGGGGTGCTGGTCGAGGAAGTCGACCGAGGCGCTGTCGACCTCGATGCCCGACCCCTTGCACGGAAGCAGGTACCGGGCCGACGGCCTCGACCGGGCCAGCTCCACCAGGTCGACCACGTCGGGCACCAGCTCGATGGGAGGGAGATCCTCGGCCATGGCCAGCACCCGCCGGGCCTGGTCGAGGAGCTTGGCCGGCGCCGGCGGTTCCACGTCGCCCACACGGATGCGGACGGGCCGGGGGTCGAGGATGAAGCTCACGTGCCGGTAGCGGCCCTCCACCACCACACACCGGGCCGCGGGCGCCTGCTCCCGGGCCACCGCGGCCAGGGACGAGGGGATGCCCGTGTCGACGGCGGGGTCGACCACGTAGGCGCACTCGTGGGGGAGGGCGAGGACGTCGACCGCCTTCACCGGGGCGAACAGGGCACCGTCGTCGGGATGGTCGACCTCGACCACCGCGGTGGCGCCACCGCCGTTGCGGACCACCACGAACCTGGTGTGGCGGTACACCACCCGTCCGAGGAAGTGGGCGGTGAGCCCGTCGGCGGTGAGGGGGACGTCGACCGTCGCCACCGACACCTTCCGGTACTGACCGGGCACCAGGTTGGCCACGCCGCTGCCTCCTACCGCCGGGCGGTGGGAACCGGTACCCGCCCGATCGACAGCTCGATGGTGTCCGCTCGCAGCCCGAGGCGCAACGTCTCCAGGCCCAACACCTCGGCCACCGCGATGTTGGCCAGGTTGACCTCGGAGCCGAAGCGGCGGATGAACCACGCCTGCTGGTCCTTGCGGGGCGCCTCGAACACCAGCCGCTCCACGCCGCCGGCGGCCACCGCCGCGGCCAGGACGTCCTCCCGCACGCTCCCGTCGTCGTTGTAGATGCCGACGGTGCCGCTCTCCCGGCCCTCGGTGAGCACCCACCGGGCGCCCGCCGCCAGGTCGCCGGCGACCTCGTCCGCCCACTGCCCGGGCGGCATGCGGGCGACCCGGCTCTTGGCCCCCACCTCCGACAGGATGGTGAACCCCGACGCCGCCACCCGGATCAGCTCGTGCTTCTCGTCGACGGTCATCGCCGCCGCCCCCCGGGACACCTCGATGCACGGGAAGCCGGCGCCCGCGGCCCAGTCGAGCAGGTGGTCGGCCCGGCGCTGGCTCCAGGCCACTTCGAGCAGCGTCCCCCCGAGGCAGCCGAGCACGCCGTGATGGCCGAGGAGGGCGAGCTTGGCCTCCACGTGCGGGTCGACGTAGGCGGTGCCCCAGCCGAACTTCCACACGTCGACGTAGGCGCCGCACGTCGCCAGCAGGTTGCCGACCTCGGCCGGCGTGAGACCCTTGTCGAGGACGTGGGTGAGCCCGACGAGGCGGGGCTTGGCCGACCGCTCGGGCAGGTCGAGGGGAAACGGCGCGGTCATCGCATCCTATGGTAAAGAGGTGTCTACTTTAGTGCAAGATATCGAGGCGCTGGCGGCGGCGGTCCGGGCCTTCCCCGGCCTGCGCAACAAGGCTCCCATCGCCATGGTGTCCGAGGTCTTCGGGGCGACCGACTGGCTCTCGGGACCGGGCGACGACGGCGCCCTGGTCGGAGGCGACCTGGTCGTCGGCGGCGAGGCCATCGCCCCTTCCTTCGTGGCCCACGACCCCTTCGGGGCGGGGGTGGCGGCGGTGCTGGCCAACGTCAACGACCTGGCGGCCATGGGGGCGGTGCCGGTGGCCATCGTCGACACCGTGGTGGCGACGGCCGACGTGGCCCGCCTGGCCCTGGAGGGCATGCGGTACGCGGCCCGCCTGTACGACGTGCCGGTGGTGGGCGGCCACCTCACGTTGCACGACGGGCCGGCCGCCATCTCCGCCTTCGGCCTGGGTCGGCTGGCGGGAGGGCCGTCGTCGGTGTTGTCGGTGACCCGGGCCGCGGCCGGACAACGCCTGGTGGTGGCCGCCGTCACCGACGGGACGATGCGGGACGACTTCCCCTTCTTCCGCTCGTTCGACGAGCGCGACATCCTGCTGGCGGGCGACGTGCGCACGCTGGCGTCGGTGGCCGCGGCCGGGTCGTGCGTGGCGGCCAAGGACGTGAGCATGGCCGGCCTGATCGGCTCGCTGGCCATGCTGCTGGAGGCCAACCGCCTGGGCGTCACCGTCGGCCTCGACGCCTTGCCGGTGCCGGCCGGGGTCGACCTCACCCGGTGGCTCACGTGCTTCCCGTGCTTCGCCTTCCTCCTGTGCGTCCCCGCCGGCCGGGAGGACGACTGCCTGGGCGCCTTCCACACCCGGGGGATCTCGGCCGCCGTCGTCGGCACCCTCGACGGGACCGGACAGGTGGCGCTGCGTGGGGGCGGCCGCACCGCCGTCGTCCTCGACCTAACCTCCGAGACCGTCACCGGCCTGGCGGGCGACAAGGGAGGAACGCAGGTGAGCCAATCCGACACCGAGGCGCTCCGGCAGCAGCTCCTGGCCGGCGACGAGCACTTCGCCGCCCTGGCCGCGGAGCACGCCGGTTACGAGGAGCGCCTGGCCGAGCTGCGCGCCCTGCCGTACCCGACCGTCGACGAGGAGGTCGAGGAGAAGACCCTCAAGAAGAAGAAGCTCGCCCTCAAGGACGAGATGGAGGTCATCCTCCGCCGCCACGGCGGCGGCTGACGGCCGGCCGGTGGCCGGAGCGTGAGTCGTGAAGTTATGTGGGATATACCGACACAACTGCACAACCAACGTGCGCGGTCGGGTCAGGCGGGGGCGAGGGTGGCGAGGGCCTGTTGGCAGGCGTCGTCCATGCGGGAGCGGTGATTCGGGGTCGACTGGCAGTTGATCTGGTACTGGATGTCGCCGTCGAAGACGAACGTGAGGTCGGACTCGCCCTCGGCTGGCGGCTCCACCGGCACGTCGACGTACTGGAAGGCGAAGAATCCCCCGACGGTGGTCCGCTCGCCGGTGACCTCGGTGTCGACCAGTTCGGTCACCACCCCGTCGAGCTCGACCTGGACGTCGTCGAGGTTGTCCTCGGTGACAGGCGCGGCCAGCTCGTAGCGGCTGATGAAGATGGCGTTGTCGTCGTCGATCCCGACCCCCTGGTCGGCGGTCGACTCCCCGCCCGCGCTCCGGTCGACCTCGGTGACGTCGCCCAGCCGGAAGTCGGCCGGGTACTCGAACGTGATCCCGAAGCGGTCGTCGTCAAACGTGGTGGTGTCGGCCTCGGCGGCCTCGTCGTCGTCGCCACCTCCGCAACCGACCATCAGCAGGACAGACACCGCCACCACGAGCAGACGCCGGACCCCAGTCATGGCAACGATCTTACGGACGGAACGGGCGCAGGTCGATGGCCATGGGCTGGTGGGTGACCCCGACGTAGGTCTCCACTTCGCCGTAGGTGTGCCAGCCGATCTTCTCGAAGAAGGCGACGTTGGGCAGTTGGATGTGGGCCACCATCTCCCGCCCGCCCCGGGCCGCGGCGGTCACCACCGCGAATCGCACGAGGGGCGCCCCCATCCCCAGCCGGAAGCCGGGCAGCACGGCCAGCCGGTCGCCCTGCCACAACCCGTCGGCCGGGTCGAGTGGAAACAATCGGACGACGCCCACCGCCACCCCGTCGCACAGGCCCAGGGCGTGGACGGTGTCGGGAGCGGCGTCGTGGCTGTCGACGTCGGACCCGTCGAACAGCCCCTGCTCCTCCACGAACACCTGGTGACGGATGCGGTGGTGGGTCTCCAGCTCCTCCGGCGTCGCAGCCGGGAAGCAGAGCGCCTTCCGGCGGACCGGCGTGATCGTCATCGCACGCGGGTGGGGGAGAGGCTCACCGCCGCTGCGGCTGCCGCCCGTTCCATCGACCCCATGGCCGAGCACGCCTGGCACCGGGCGCAGCCGGCGGCCACCCCTTGCGACCCGAGCCCCCGGGCGGTCAGATAGGGCACCACCTGGCGGTAGATCGTCTCGGTGTACTCGGCCGAGGGCGGACGGCAGTCCTCCAGCAGCGACCCCGCGATGGGCCGCAGGGGCACCACGAACGGGTAGACACCCATGTCGATGGCCCGCTTGCACCCGGCCACGGTCAAAGCCGGGTCCTCGCCCATCCCGAGGATCACGTACGTCGACACCTGCCCCTCGCCGAACAACGAGACGGCCCGCGCCCACGCCCCGAAGTACCCCTCGATCCCCGTGCGGGCCTTGGCCGGGGCGATGCGGGCCAGCACCACCGGGTCGAACGACTCCACGTGGATGCCGACCGAGTCGACGCCCATGTCGTGGACCCGGTCGATCACGTCGAGGTGGCCGGGGTCGGGCGGCTCGAACTGCACCTCCACCGGCAGCCCGGCCGCCTCCTTCACCGCCTTGCCGCAGGCGGCCACGTACAGCGCCCCCTTGTCGACACCGGCAGTGCTGCCCGTCGTCAAGGTCGCGTCGACGGCCCCGTCGAGCTCCTTGGCCGCCACCGCCACCTCGGCCAGCTGCTCGGGACGCTTCTTGGCGATGGTGCGGCCCCCCGTCAGCGACAGCCCGATCCCGCAGAAGGCGCACTGGTCGTCGTTGCCCCAGTAGGCGCACGTCTGGAGGACGGTGCTGGCCAGCGAGTCGAGGTGGAGGAGGGCGATCTTCCAGTAGGGGATGCCGTCGGCGGTGGACAGGTCGTAGTAGCGGGGACGGGCGGCGCCGGTGGCGGCGGCCAGGCGTACGCCGTCGCGCCAGATCCCGAACCCATCGTCCTCCGGGCGCAGGACGTAGGGCGACGAGCGGGCGAAGTCGGTGTCGGTGGGCACGGTGACGGCCACGCCCTCGATCCAGAGCATCCCCGAGTCGCTGGGACCGGCCCCGCCCCGCCGTCCCTCCAGCCCGCCACCCCGCGCGTCGCCCAGCTCCAACCGCAGGCCCGCGCTCTGCAGCTCGGTGATGAGGACGGCCAGGTCGCCGGTAGAGGTGGCGGTCACGGCGAGACCCCGCCCCGCTTGGCCGCCAGCTCCCGGTAGACGATCGAGCAGGCCGCCCCCGCGATCATGGACAGGTCGATCACCGTGGCCGTCTCGGGGTCGAACGACGCCAGCCGCTGGGCCAGCTCCCGAGCCGCGCCGTCGGCCGCGGCCAGGGCCGTCAGGTCGGGACAGGTGGCCCGCAGCTGCTCCGCCACCCGGCCCACCAGCGACACCACCGTCTCGTACCGCTCGGGCATCACCATGACCACCGGGTAGAGCCGCTCCTCGGCCTGGAACCACCGCCACAGCACCTCCGCGGGCACCTCCGGGTCGCGGAACGGGCCGGCCCATGGCGTCTGCGGAGAGGGAGCGTCGGTGCCGCTCATGGCAGGAAAAGCCTACACTATGATGGACGTAAATTTCTGATCGTCTCATCCCGGAGGGGAGACGGATGGCCAAGACCGCGGTGGTGGCGCTGGGGGGGAACGCACTCACCCGGGAGGGGCAGGCCGGCACCTACGCCGAGCTCCAGGCCAACGCCACCATGATGGCCCGCTCCGTCTGCTCCCTGCTCCGCACCGGCTGGCGGGTGGTCGTGGTCCACGGCAACGGTCCCCAGGTGGGCAACCTCGCCATCCAGCAGGAGGAGGGGGCCGGCCTGGTGCCGGCCCAGCCCCTGTTCTCCCTGGGGGCCATGACCGAGGGCCAGCTGGGCAGCCTCATCTGCCTCGCCCTCCGGGAGCAGGGCAAGCCCGAGTGGATGCGAGGGGCGGTGGCCCTCGTCACCCACGTGTCGGTGCAGCCCGACGACCCCGCTTTCGAGAACCCGACCAAGCCCATCGGCCCCTTCCTCACCGCCGAGGAGGCGGAGACGATGGGGGCGGCCCGGGGGTGGGTGGTCAAGCCCGACGCCGGGCGGGGGTTCCGGCGGGTCGTCCCGTCCCCCCAGCCGGTCACCATCCTGGAGACGCCGGCCATCCGGGCCCTTCTTGAGGCGGGCCAGGTGGTGGTGGCCGCCGGCGGCGGGGGCGTGCCGGTGGTGCGGTCGGAGAACGGCTTCCGCGGCATCGACGCCGTGATCGACAAGGACTACGCCGCCCAGCAGCTGGCCACGTCGCTGGCGGCCGACGCCCTGGTGCTGGTCACCGGCGTCGAGCTCGTCCAGCTCCACTACGGCACGCCCCAGCAGGTGCCCATCCACGAGATGACGGTGGCGGAGGCCGAGGCCTACCTGGAGGTGGGGGAGTTCCCCGAGGGGAGCATGGGACCCAAGGTGCGGGCCGCCACGCGGTTCCTGCGCCGGGGCGGCGAGGTGGCGGTGATCACCACCGCCCAGCTGGTCTACGCCTCGCTGGAAGGAACGGTGTCGGAGCTGGAGGGGATCACCGGTACCCGAATCGTGCGGATGCGGCCACTGGTGGCGGCGGCGGGCGCATGATCCACCGGGTGAAGGTCTTCCCCGGTACCTACCTCGACTCGGTGCTGCAGATGGGCGGCACCCGGGCCCTGAGCCAGGTGGAGGGGGTGGACTGGGCGGCCGCGGCGATGGCCACGCCGGCCAACGTCGACACCCTGGTGGGCGAGGGCTTCGAGCAGGCCGACCTCGACGGGGCGTCGGCCGACGACCTGTTCGTGGCCGTGCGGGCGGCCGACGACGACACCGCCGACCGGGCCGTCGCCGCCGGGGAGGAGGTCCTCTTCGCGTCCAAGCCCGGCGGCCGCCAGCCGGCGGGTGGGGCCAAGGAGCGCCCGGCGCGAACCATCGAGGAGGCAGTCGTCCTCGGAACGGATGTCAATGTGGCCCTCGTGTCGGTGCCGGGCGACTACGCGGCCATGGAGGCCCACAAGGCGCTGACGGCCGGCCTCCACGTCCTGCTCTTCAGCGACAACGTGTCGGTGGCCGACGAGATCGAGCTCAAGGACCGGGCCACCGCCCTCGGGCGCCTGGTGATGGGTCCGGGTGCGGGCACCGCCATGCTCGGGGGGACGGGACTGGGCTTCGCCAACGCGGTCACGGCCGCGACCGATGGGGACGGCCGGCCCCGGGTGGGCGTGGTGGCGGCCGCCGGCACCGGCGCTCAGGAGGCGATGAGCCTGCTCGACCGGTGGGGGGCGACGGTTACCCACGTCATCGGCCTGGGCGGGCGCGACCTCACCGACGCCGTCGACGGCCGCATGGCCAAGATGGCGGTGGCCGCCCTGCGCGACGACCCCGGCACCGACGCCATCCTCCTCGTGTCCAAGCCCCCGTCGGTGCGGGTGGCAAGGGCCGTGGTGGAGGTGGCCCGGGCCGGCGCCACTCCGTTGGTGGCGGCGATGGTCGGCCTCGACGACGCGACCGGCGGGTACGGCGTCCCCGTCCTGCCCACCCTCGAGCAAGGAGTGATGGCCGCCCTCGACGCGGTGGGCCTGCAGGCGCCCGACGTCACCGCCGGCCTCGAGGGCGGCCTTTGGCTCGCCTGTGCCGGTCTCGCCCCGAGCCGCACCCTCGTCCGGGGACTGTTCTCGGGCGGCACCCTCTGTTACGAATCCCTCGTGATCCTCACCCGCCTGCTCGGGCCGGTGTGGTCGAACACGCCCCTCGACCACGCCTACGAGGTCCCCGCCCCCGACGGCGCCCACGTGTGCCTCGACCTGGGCGAGGAGGAGTACACCAAGGGCCGGCCCCACCCCATGATCGACCCTGCGGCCCGCATCGAGTGGATCCGCGCCGAGGGGTCCCGGCCCGACGTGGCCGTCGTCCTCCTCGACGTCGTGCTCGGCCACGGCTCCCACCCCGACCCGGCCGGTGAGCTGGCGCCGGTGTGCGAGGAGATCCGGGCCGGCGGGCGCGGGCCGCAGGTGGTGGCCTACGTCCTCGGCACCGAGCACGACCCCCAGGGCTTCGCCGGCCAGGTGGCCCGCATGGAGGCGGCCGGGTGCATCGTCACCGCCACCGCGGCCCGGGCCTCGCTGGCGGCGGCCGCCATCGCCCTGCGCCAGCCGGGCCTCGTCACGACCCGGCTGTGAACCCCCGGATCGCCCTCGTCGCCCATTCCACGCGCCCGCGGGGTGGGATGGTGCACTCGCTGGCCCTGGCCGAGGCGCTGGCCGACCAGGGGGTCGACGTCACCGTGGTCACCCTCGGCGACCCCGCCGTCGGGCTCCACCGGCCCACCCCCGCCCCCCACCTCGTGCTGACCGCGCCCGCTCGGGCCGACTCCCTGGAGGAGCGGGTCGACCGGTCGGTCGACGCCCTCGCCGCGGGCCTGTTCGACCTGGCCGGTCGCTTCGACCTCTTTCACACCCAGGACTGCATCGCGGCCCGGGCCGCGGCCCGCGTCCGCGACGTCGGCACCGGCATCCCGGTCGTGCGGACGGTGCACCACGTCGACGACTTCACCACCCCCAAGCTGGTCGACTGCCAGCGCCAGGCGATCCTCGAGCCGGACCGGGTGCTGGTCGTCAGCCGCCACTGGCAGGAGCTGCTCAAGGACGGCTACGGGGTGGATGCCGAGGTGATCCACAACGGGGTCGACGCCGCCCGCTTCGCCCAGGCGCCACCGCCGGGGGCCACCGACGCCCTCCGGGCCAAGATCGGCGCCGGCGACCGGTTCGTGTTCCTGGCCGTGGGGGGGATCGAGCCCCGGAAGGGGAGCGTCCACCTGCTGGCGGCGATGGGGGCGCTGGGCCCGGGCGCCATGCTGGCGGTGGTGGGCGGGCACTCGTTCCAGGACTACACCGCCTACCGCGACGACGCGCTGGCCTCGCTGCCCGGCCTGGGCCTGGAGCTGGGCCGCGACGTGGTGCTGGTGGGGACGGTGGCCGACGACGAGCTGCGGGCCTGGTACCACGCGGCCGACGCCCTCGCCTTCCCGTCGCTCACGGAGGGCTGGGGCCTCGCCATCCTGGAGGCGATGGCGGCCGGGCTCCCGGTGGTGGCCACCGACATCCCCGTGTTCCGGGAGTACCTCACGCCCGGCGTCGACGCCCTCCTGGTGCCCCCCGCCGACTCGGCCGCCCTGGCCACGGCCATGGCTGCCATCGCCGCCGACGCCGACCTCCGCCGGCGCCTGGCCGACGCCGGCCGGCGGGTGGCAGCCCGTTTCACCTGGGACGACGCCGCCCGCCGCCACCTCGACGTCTACAACGCCACCGCCAGGCTCGGCACCGGGCCCGCCCCGTGACGGGAGGCATCCTGGCGCGGAGGCCGAGCCGGCTCCCGCCGTACACTGACGATTGAAAGGTGGACCCCCGGTGGTCCTCGGCGGTCTTCTGCACTGTTCGAGCTAGCTGGGGGCGTCGCACCATGACCCGGACCAGGGCCGCGCTCGCCACGCTGGTCGTGGCGCTGCTGACCGCAGGGAGCCTGGCCGCGTTCGTGGGCCAGACGTGGGCCGACGGCCTCACCTTCGCCGTGACCACGACGGCGGACGCCGGCGCCGGCACCCTGCGCCAGGCGATCGACGACGCCAACGCCGCCCCCGGGCCCGACACCATCGTCTTCGCCATCGTCGTCACCCCGGAGATCGTCCTCGCCACGGCGCTGCCCGACATCACCAGTCCGGTGACGATCGACGGCACCTCCCAGGCCGGCGTGATCGTGCGCTCGAACGCTCCGATCCCGTCGTTCGCGGGCCTGACCGTCGCCACCGGCGACGTGACCATCACCGGGCTGTCCCTGGGCGGGTTCACGGCCGCCATCGCCAGCGCCTCCCCGTCGACGTCGATCGTCGGCAACCTCGTCGGGGTGCGGCCCGACGGGGTGACGCCCATGCCGAACGACGTCGGCGTGTCGCTCGACACGGGCGTCGGCGCCTCGGTCACCGGCAACGTCATCTCCGCCAACCTCGGCGCCGGCATCCGCTTCAACGGGTCGGGGACGGCCACGATCCGGGGCAACCGGATCGGCATCACCGCCGACGGCCAGGCCGACCTCGGGAACGGGGCGGTCGGCATCGCCCTGTCCGGCGTCAGCGGTCCGGTGGTCATCGGGGGGTCGGAGGCCGGCGAGGCGAACGTGATCTCGGGCAATGCCGGCCCGGGGGTGCAGGCGGTGGCCGTCGGCGGGCTGTCCGTGCGCGGCAACCAGATCGGCACCGCCCTCGACGGAGCCACGCCCCTCGGCAATGACGGGCCGGGTGTCCGTCTGTCGGCCGCGACCGCCGCCGAGGTCGGGGGCGACACCGATGCCGACGGGAACACCATCGCCTTCAACAGCGGTGCCGGCGTCGTGGTCGACGAGGAGTTCGGCCCTTCCCTGCACAACGCCATCCGCCACAACCGCATCCACGACAATCTCGGCCTGGGGATCGACCTGAGTCCCTCCGATGTCACCGCCAACGACCCCGGCGACGCCGACACCGGGGCCAACGCCCTCCAGAACTTCCCCGACATCGAGTCGGTGGCCACCGTCGGCGGCGTCACGACCGTCACCGGGACCTTGAGCTCGGACCTCACCGTGATCCACCAGATCGACTTCTACGTCAGCCCGGCCTGCGACCCGACCGGTTTCGGGGAGGGCGCGACCTGGGTCTCGGAGGACTTGACCCTGGACGACGGTTCCTTCGCCGCCAGCTTCGCCCCCCCGTTCTCCCCGTTCTTCCTGACCGCCACCGCCACCGCCCCCGAGAGCGCCGGCGACCTCGACGGCAGCACCTCCGAGTTCTCGGCCTGCGTCCAGCCCGAGGTGGAGATCAGCGACAGCACCGTCGACTTCGGCGCGCAGATCGTCGGGACCACCGAAGTCCGGACCGTGACGTTCACCAACACCGGCAGTGGTCTCCTGCAGGAGGTCACGGTGGGGATGGAGGGCGCGAACGCGGACGACTTCTTCGCGCCCTCGGGAGCTTGCGGCAACGTCGGGCCGGGCGAGAGTTGCTTCGTCCCCGTCGAGTTCACTCCTTCCGCCGTCGGGCCCCGCACGGCCGCCCTCCGTTTCACCTACGGCAGCCCGGAGGCGCCGTCGTCGCCGCAGCTGGTGGGCCTCGCCGGGACCGGGGTCGACCCCGCCGACGCCCCCGAGGCCACCGCCTCGCCCCCGGCGTTGGGCTTCGCCGCCCAGAAGGTGGGGACCACCAGCGCACCGCAGCTGGTGACGGTGGAGAACACCGGAACCGGAATCCTCGACATCACGTCGGTGACGTTCGGTGGCCTCCATCCGGCCGACTTCGGCGAGACGCTGCCGGGCGGCTGCGCGGGCGCCTCGCTCGCTCCCGGGGCGACCTGCAGCATCGGCGTGGTGTTCAACCCGACCGGGCCCGACGATCGCTCGGCCCAACTGGTGATCAACAGCGACGCGGTGAGCGGTCCCACCTTCGTGTTCCTCAGCGGCCAGGGCGTCGTTCCGAACGGTGTCGTCACCCCTGACCCGGTGGCCTTCGGCGTGCAGACGGTGGGGTTCGCCAGCCAGCAGGTCGTGACCCTCACCAATACCGGTCTGCCCGCGGCCGGCCTGGTGGTGAGCGGCGTGACCCTCGACGGTGACGTCGGCGACTTCAGCCTGATCGCGGACACCTGCACGGGGCAGACGGTGCCGGGCGGCGGCGGGTCGTGCACGGTGACGGTCAGCTTCAACCCGGTGGCACGGGGTCCCCGGGCGGCGACCATCCGGTTCGCCGACGACGACCCCGACGGGCCGCAGGTGGTGAGCGTCACCGGCACCGGGCAGGGCCCGACGGCCGACCTCTCGACCGAGGTCGATCCTTTTCGGCGACCAGATGGTGGGGACCCAGAGCGCAGGCGTCCCGGTGACGATCACCAACAACGGGGAGACCGACCTCGTGATCACCGGCGTGGCCCTCACCGGTGCCGACGCCGCCGACTTCCGGCTGACCGGGCCGGCCTGCATCACCACTTGGCTCCCGGGGCCAGCTGCACCGAGACCGTGGCCTTCGCCCCCCTCACCCCCGGTCTTCAGACCGCCACCCTCGCTTTCACCGACAACGGGCCCGGGTCGCCGCAGGAAGTGGCCCTGTCGGGAACGGGCACGCTGCCACCGACCACGACGACTTCCACGACGAGCACGACGTCCACCACGTCCACGACGGTCGCGCCGACCACGACCTCGACGTCCACTACGACCACGACGGTGCCGCCGACCACCACCTCGACGACGACGCCGCCGACGACGACGTCCAGCACCACCAC
This sequence comes from uncultured Acidimicrobiia bacterium, assembly GCA_963836205.1. Taxonomy (GTDB): domain Bacteria; phylum Actinomycetota; class Acidimicrobiia; order Acidimicrobiales; family AC-14; genus JAXDMK01. The sequence continues at coordinate 41,586 of CAWIIV010000021.1, forward strand.
GTCCACCACATCCACCACGTCCACGACCGTCACGCCGACCACGACCTCGACGTCCACGACCTCCACGACGGTGTCGCCGACCACGACGGTGCCGCCGACCACGACGACGTCCACCACCACCTCGACCTCCACCACGACCACGACGTTGCCCACCAGCACCACCACGTCCACGACGGAACCGCCGACCACCACGTCCACCTCCACGACGTCCACGACCGAGCCGCCGACGACTACCACGACGACGCCCACGACAACCACCGAGCCGCCGACCACCACGACGACGGCGCCTACGACCACGACGACGGCGCCTACGACCACGACGTCGACCACGACCACCACCACATCGCTCCCGCCCACGGTCACCACGTCCACCACGCCCACCCCCTCCACGACCGTCCCGCCGGCCCCGACGACGCCCCCGATCGCCCCCACCGTTCCGAGCCCAACGGTCGCCCCGGCCGTGCCCACCACCGTCGCCCCGAGACCCTCGACCACCGTCGGGGTGACGACGAGCGTTCCCCCGTCCACGACCCTCCCACCGCCGACCACCCGGCCGCCCCTCACCACGCCGACGACGACCCCCGGCCCCACGGTGGCGGCCGTCACCCGCGAGAAGGGTTCGGATATCGGCCCGCCGGGTGTCGGCCTACGGCTGGCGGGCGACGGCTACCCCTGTTCCGAGGTATCGGTGTACTTCGACGGCGAGCGCATCGGCGTCGTACCGACGAGCGACGGTTCCCTCCGCGCCACCAAGCTCTCGGTACCGGGTGACGCCGAGCCGGGAGACCACGTCATCGACACCCGGTGCACGGGGACGGACCGGATCGTCGCCTCGTCGACATTCGAGGTGATCGATCGGTCGGTGCACCGCAGCTTCGTGGTGACGGCGCTTCACAGCCCGCTCGACGTCCGCATGTCCCTCGGCGACGCAGCTGTCACCGCGGCCGCCACCATGTTCCTCGCCCTCCTCATCTTCTTCCCGTGCGGGATCTTCGAGGAGACCCTCGACAACAACTACGCCGAGGTCCGGGGCTGGTTCGGCTTCAAGGGCGACGTGAAGGAGCTGACCGGGAAGGCCGCGACCCTGCGCTTCATCGTCTTCATGGGCATCTGCGCGGCGTTGTACACCGGCCTCGATCCGGGCGCCGGCCTCGACCTGGCCACCGGGGCCGTCTTCCTCGCCCTGCTCGTGGGCCTGGCCGCGGCGGTGCTCTTCGAGGGCGTGCCGATGCTCCTCTTCGGGCGTCGGCACGGTCTCAAGGCCCCGTTGCGGGCGTTGCCGGGCAGCGTGTTCGTGGCCTTGGTGCTGGTGCTGATGTCGAGGTTCCTGAACTTCAACCCTGGTTACGCCTTCGGGGCCATCGCCGGGTTCACCGTGGCCGGCAATCTCGAACGCCGGCAGAAGGGCTCCCTCTCATTGGCGGCGATTCTGACCGTGCTGGCCGTGTCGGTGGCCGCCTGGTTCGCGTGGGTTCCTGTGCAGCGGTTGGCCTCCGTCGACGAGCCCGGCTTCCTCATCGTGTTGTTGGAAGGGGCCCTGGCCTGCACGTTCATGATCGGAATCGAGTCCTGTCTCATCCTGACCCTGCCGATGCGGTTCCTCCACGGCGGGGAGATCGTGGGGTGGAACCGGTGGGCCTGGGCTCTCAGTTTCGGCGCCTCGATGTTCGTCTTCGTGCACGTCCTGATCCGTGGCGGCACCGGCTACATCGCCCAGGACAGCGCGTCGATCGTCATGGTCCTCGTCCTGGCCGCCGTCTTCGGCTCGTTCGTGCTCGGCTTCTGGTCCTACTTCCGGTTCCGGCCGGAGCGGGTTCCCGCCTGACGACGCCCGACATCCACCGGCTGGTCGTCATGTCGGCGACGGCGTTCTTCGCAGTGGCGACGTTCGCCTTCTGGGCCTCTTTCCGTTTCCGTCCGGAGCACCCGAGGCCCTCGCCCGCGGGGGAGCAGCGGCCCCTCAGATGCAGTAGCAGGCCAGGGGACCGAAGCCGTTGAAGCCCACCGTCGAGTAGCAGGTGGTGTAGGCCCCGGCGGCCAGGATGTCGACCGTGTCGCCGATGGCGAGGTCGAGGGGCAGCCGGTAGTCGGCCTGCTCGTAGAGGATGTCGACGCTGTCGCACGTCGGCCCGGCGATCACCACCGGCCCCACCGCCCCACCGTCGCGGGACGTGAGCATGTGGTACTTGATGGCCTCGCCCATGGCCTCGGCCAGTCCCCCGAAGATGCCCACGTCGAGATAGACCCAGCGCTTGTCGTCGCCCTCGCACTTCCACGAGACGAGCACGACCTCGGACCGGATCACGCCCGCGTCGCCGGTGAGGTAGCGCCCGGGCTCGACCACCATCTCCGGCAGGTCGTGGCCGAAGTGGTACTCCATGGCCTTCATGATGGCGTCGGCGTAGGCCTCGATGGGCGGGACGTGGCCCCGGTAGTGGGCCGGGAAGCCGCCCCCCAGGTTCACCATCCGCAGGTTGACGCCCGACGACGCCAGTTCGGAGAACAGCCGGCCCGTGAGGGCGATGGCTTCGTCCCACTGGCGGGGGTGGCGCTGCTGCGACCCGACGTGGAACGTGACGCCCGCCGGCACCAGGCCCAGCCGCCCGGACAGGCCGAGCAGGCCGGCCGCCATCTCGATCTCGCAGCCGAACTTGCGGGACAGCGGCCACTCGGCGCCCTCGTTGGAGGTGAGGATCCGGCACACCACGTCGGACCCGGGGGCGTTCTCGGCGATCTTCTCCAGCTCGCCGATGCTGTCGAAGGCGAACATGCGGACGCCCTTCTCGTAGGCGTAGGCGATGTCGCGGCCCTTCTTGATGGTGCTCCCGTAGGACAGGGCGGAGCCGGGCACGCCCGCGTCGAGGCACAGGTCGATCTCCGACGGGCTGGCCACGTCGAAGCTCGCGCCCAGCCCGGCCAGCATGTTGACGATCTCGGCTGCGGGATTGGCCTTGATGGCGTAATAGACGCGGGCCAGCGGCAACGCCTCGGTGAGGTGCTGGTACTGGCGGGCCACCACATCCAGGTCGAGAACCAGGCAGGGGGTGGCGGGACGCACTTCCTCCAGGAAGCGTGCGATCTTCGGATTGAGCGACGCGGGGTCGACGATGTCGGCGCCCGGCCGTCCGATCAGCGTGATGATGGATCCTGTCGAGTCACGGCGAACTCCCTTCGCAACCACGCCGAAGTTTCAAGCGACCGAGGTTACAAGCCACGCCTACCGGTGTCGACGATCCTCCCTCGGCACCGCCGATATGGTCCTCGGGATGGACGCCCTGCCCGACCAGTCGTTGCTGGACCTGCTGTGCTGTCCGAAGGACCGATCGGGGCTGGTGACGGGGCTGGCTGCCCTCGACTGCCCCGCCTGTGGCGCCTCCTACCCGGTGCGGGACGGGCTGGTCTCGTTCCTCACGCCCGAGCAGCTGAGCGAGCAGGAGCTGCGGGAGCAGTCGAGCCGCGACCAGGAGAGCGTCTGGTACGACAGCATGTTCGAGGGCTACACCAACGCGGTCGAGGTGCCCACTGTCCTGGCCCGCATCGGCCGCCCGAACGGGCCCATCCTCGACCACGGAGCCGGTACCGGGCGCATCACGTCGGCCCTGGTCGGGCTGGGCCAGCCCGTGATCGCGGTCGACTACAGCGCGGTCAGCCTGCGCACGCTGGTCGAACGCTGCGCGGCCACGGGGGCCGGTGCCGGTCGGGTGCTGGCGGTGCAGGCCGACGTCCGCCACCTGCCGGTTCGCGACGAGGTCATCGTCGGGGCCACGTCTGTCGAGATCTACGAGCACGTCCGGGGGGCCGACGAGCGCCGGCGGGTGCTGGAGGAGCTGTCCCGGGTGCTGGCGCCGGGCGGGGTGCTGGCCATCTCCACGTTCAACTACAACCTCGTCTACCGGCTGTGGGCCCTCAAGGGCAACGTCGGAGCCCGGGAGGGCGAGCACCTGCTGGGCGGCGACTTCTACTACTACCGGTTCAGCCACCGGGAGTTCCAGGAGGAGCTGGCGGCCGTGTTCGACGTCGACAACCTGGCCGGAATCCGCAACATCCCGGCCCGCACCCTGAGCGGTGTGGTCCGGCGGGTGGGGGCGGGGCGGGTCGCCGACCGGTTCCTCGACTTCATGGTCCGCCGGGGCCATCGCCTCGACTGGGCCCTCGAGCGGACACCCCTGTCCCGGCCCCTGGGCTTCTTCTGGCTGGCCCGGGTGGTACGAAAGCCGGGCTGATTCCGGCCATTTCCGGTGCCGCGGCGTTACGCTCTGCCCGTGGAAGCCATCCTGCTCAAGACCGCGCTGCTCGTCCCCGGCGACGACATCATCGAGGTCGCGCAGGCCGCGCTCGACGTGGCCGACGTCGTTCCCCGGCCCGACGACGTGCTGGTGATCTGCGAGACGCCCCTGGCCATCACCCAGGGCCGCATCGTCCGCCTCGACGACATGCGCATCAGCCGGGCGGCCCGAATCCTCAACTGGTTCATGCACGTCGACTCCAGCATCGGCACCGTCTACGGCATGCAGGCGGCCATCGACCTGGCCGGCTTCTGGCGCATCTTCCTCTCGATGCTGGCGGCGGCGCCCCTACGAATGGTCGGCCGCCGGGGTGACTTCTACCGCCTGGCCGGTCGCCAGGTGGCGTGGATGGACGACGTCACCGGCACCATGCCGCCCTACACCCAGGACATCGTCCTCGGGCCCGACGACCCGGCGGGGGTGGCGCCGGTCGATGGCCCGTGCCCTCGGCTGTGGGGCGGCGGTGGTCGACGCCAACGACTACGGCAACTTCGAGATCATGGGCGCCTCGCCTGGCATCGACGAGGACATGGTGGGCCAGGTCATGCGCCGGAACCCCCAGGGCAACGACGACGAGCAGACCCCACTGGTGCTGGTGCGGCCGTGACGGCTGCGACGAAGGTCCCCGTGGCGCTGGCTGCGGCCGCCGGCGGGGCCGCCCTGGGGCTGAAGACGTTCACGTGGTGGCGGGGCGACTGTCGCATGGTGTGGTTGTCGGAGGTGCTGGGCGAGGTCGACCGGGTGGCCGGCACCCTCACCGGCGTCATCGGCATCCAGAACCGGGGTCGCTCGCTGGGAGTCGTCCGCCGGGTCGAGGGCCACATCGTCTCGGGGGCCTCGGGAGCGGTGCTGGCCACCCTCCAGGGCAGCCGACCGCCGGAGCGGGGCTGGTGGGTGTCCAACCTGCTGCAGCCGGGCATGTCGTGCGTGGCCGAGATCGACCTGCTGCTGGAGGCGGAACCCACCGGACCGATCGAGATCGAGCTCACCCTGCAGGAGATGGGGCGACGGGTGTTCCAGTACCGCACGGCCCGGGTGCACGTCCCCCTGCCGGCGGCTGTGCCGGTCGGCGGCCCGTAGGCGGTGCGGTTCCGGCTGATCGGCTCGGCGGTGGTGGTCATGGCCGGGGCGGCGGCGGTCGTGGCGACGCTCATGATCGGCGACGGAGGGTCCACCGGCGTGGCCGACGACACCGCCACCGTCGGGCGGGCCACGACGACGGTGCCGCGGCCGTCCACCAGCATCGTTGTGGCTCCTACCACGACGGTTGTCGGGTCGCCGAGGGTTGGGGTTGCCTCTGTCGGGGGGGACGTCGTCCTCGCCGGTCGTCGGGGACGAGTCCTCCGGCGTGGTCGTCACCAACTCGGGATCAGCCACGGCCAGCGTCGGGGGGAACGTGATCGCCGGCGGGACGCCTGCCACCGTCGTCACCGGCGACGCCACCGCCGTCGGCAACATCTCGTCGGTGCGGACGCCGTGAGCCCGATGCCCGTCCGCCTCCACAGCATCACCTTCGACTGCGCCGACCCGGCTGCCCTGGCCGGCTTCTGGGCGGCCGTCACCGGCTACCGCATCGGGACGGTGAACCCGTTCATGGCCGAGATCGGCGGCGACGGGTCGGTGGGGCCCCGGATGATGTTCATCAAGGTCCCCGAGGGCAAGGAGGCCAAGAACCGCATGCACCTCGACCTGGGCGTCGACGACCTCGAGGGCGAGGTGGATCGGGTCGTGGGCATCGGGGCCGAGCTGATCGGTCGCTACGACGAGTGGGGCGCCACCTGGGCCACGTTCCGCGATCCCGAAGGCAACGAGTTCTGCATCGGCCACCACCCGGTGGCGGCCCACTCTTGACCCGCGCCGACGTCACCGTCACCTCGTCAGGCGGCGGCGTCTACCGGGTGGAGGTGCGCCAAGGATCGGTCTCCACCGAGCACCGGGTGACTGTCCCCGCCGCCATGCTCGACGACCTCGGTCTGGAGGGCATCGACGAGACCACGCTGGTCCAGGAGTCGTTCGCCTTCCTCCTCGAACGGGAGTCGCCGACGAGCATCCTCGGCCAATTCGACCTCCCCGTCATCGCCCGCTACTTCCCCGAGTTCGAAGCGGAGATCCGCCGCCGCCTCGGGTGACGCGGATCGAGGGGCACATCGGACCATGTAGGACGCGAGAACGAGAATCGAGTGACCAAGCGCCAGATCGACGTCGACGACGACAAGCTGAAGGCCGTTCGCACCCTCCTCGCACCCGGACGCTCAAGGCAACCGTTGACGAGGCCTTCGACGAAGTGCTGGCCCTCGACCAACGGCGCCGGGCCCTGCTCGCCCAACGGAATGTCGACCTGAGCGACCCGGAAGCCCGCCGAGCGGCGTGGGGCTGAAGCCCTACTATCCCGCGGTACCTCGGCCCTGTCCCGAGTCGCCCAGACCAAGGTCACCGCGCGACTCCTTCCACTGATGAGAGCGACACCCGAGAGGATCAACGACTATGCGGTCGTTTGGCGTCGGCGGGGCTGGGCCAACGTCTGACCCTCGGGATCCCCGACAGGGTTGCCGGGCGGTCGAACCTCGAATCGACGATGGACCGGGCAACGGGCCTCGTGATGCGCGCCCGCCTCACTCGAAGGTCGCTGTCGGTGTCCCGTGCCCTCCATCGTCTGGCGACTCGATGGCCTGAGGGGGCCCGAGATGAGCAAGTACTGTGCGCCGCGGGCTCAGGGCCTCAAGCTAGCTTGCTCTCAAAGGCGGCGCTGAGCCAAAAACGAAAGAGACCTTATGACTCCGATGCTGTTTCTTGGTTACGACAGCAAGCCCGAGATTAGTCGCGAAACACTTTACGAGGGGCCCAGGCTAATCTCCTCCACGAAAATCGTCGAAGTGGTTTCGTGGGAAGACCTTGCCGTGTCGGAGGCAGGCTGATAATTCGTACGGTTCTCGCGGAGGTCAATAGAGCCGCGGTGTGTGCATTCGATGTATCGACACTGAATGAGAATGTGCTGTTTGAACTTGGCTATGCGATCGCCCGTGCGAAACCAATATGGCTACTCTTAGACAAAACCGATGCCAATGTCCAATTGCGCTGGAGGGAGTTTCAACTCCTGGCTGGAGTCGGTGTCACGGATTGGGAGAATGCTGAGGATATCAAGAAGGCGTTTATTTCCCGAATGCCTCACCTTGATCCACAGACGCTTTACCATGATCTGATTCAGCCGTCACTCGGAGCCAACGTGGGTTCGTCGATCTTCCACGTTCCCCCTTTCCACAATACGGAGGCAGCAAGACAGACGAGTCGTCGGCTTGAGATCGAAGCGCGAAAGGGCATCCGCATTCTAAGTGCGGACCCCACAGAGTCGGCATTGAACGCACTTGAATGGTATGCCGGCAAGGCATACGAATCGCAGGCAACGATCGTCCACTTTGAGGCCGCCCGTCGAGAGATGGCAAGGCTTCACAATCCGCGTTCGGCATTGGTCGCCGGCATTGCATACGGACTTGACCGCTCACTGCTAATGCTCTCAGAGAATGATTACTCGCCGCCTCTGGATTATGAAGGCATACTTCGTCCTTACAAGTCCAGCCGAGAGTGTTCGTTGATCTTGGAGAAGTGGCTCTACAAGGTAAACTTGCAGCCGCAAGATCCGACTCGCTTGCAGAGGGTGAAGCTAGCCACAGAGTTGCGTTCTCTTCGGTTCGGAGAACACGTCGCGGAGAACGAACTCGATACCTTGGCGGACTACTTCGTCGAGACGGCCTCTTTTGGGGATGTGATTTCCCCTCGCAATTCTATATTTGTCGGCCGAAAGGGTACCGGCAAGACGGCGAATATGTACCAAGCGGCTGCTGAGCTCTCTGCGGACGCACGCAACCTGGTCGTGGTCATCAAGCCCGCGGCCTACGAGTTTTCGAGCCTGCTCGCTCTCCTCTCGTCGCTTCCGGTTAGTCTCCGGCAATATTCGATAGAAGCACTATGGAAATTCCTTCTTACATCCGAGGTCGCTAACCGGGTCGTCGAGGTTGTCGAGGCTAGGCCCCCAGGCATACCCTTCACACAGGAGGAGGAGCGGCTTCTCAACTTCGAAAAGACAATGGCATTCGGTCTCCGCGAAGATTTCGGCGTGCGATTTGAACGAACGGTCATGGCCCTGGAGTCACTTGGTCTTACGGGCTCAGTCTCCGAGGCAAAGAGCCGAGACCTGCTAAACGAAGCACTTCATTCGCAGGCGATTGCTCGGCTCCGATCGCTTCTCGGACCAGTCCTGAGAAATCGCCGCAGGGTTGCGATTCTGATTGATAACCTTGACAAGGGTTGGGAGAAGCAGGCTGACCTTGATCTTCTTGGGCGGCTATTACTTGGTCTGCTTTCCGCAATTGGCCGTGTCGCTGTCGATTTTTCAAAGGAAGACTATTGGCGAGAGCGTATCAGCTTGACTCTGGCGACCTTTCTCAGGAGCGATATTTACGCCTTCCTACAAGGCATCAGCGCGCGAGCCCGACAAGATCTCGACCTCCGTTGTTGCATGGGACGACCCCCAGGTTCTGCTGCGAGTCTTGGAGGAGCGATTTCTGGCGGCCAGGCCACCTGGGACGGACCGTGAAGAGCTATGGACTCGATTTTTCTCCGCGGAGACTGAGTCTGTCCCAACTCGAGAATTCTTAGTATCGGGGGTCTTACCTCGGCCGCGAGATCTAATCTACTGGGGCAACGCAGCCGTCGTTGCTGCCGTCAATAGGGGGCACGACAGAGTCGAGGCCGAGGACATATTGACCGGCCGGCTCTCATATTCACAGTTTGCGTTCGAAGCACTTCTCGTAGAGAATGGAATAACGATTACGCAGTTCAGAAGTGTGCTCTTTGAGTTCCTCGGAGAGCCAGCCATCCTCACGGAGGATTCCGTTAGGCGCATTATAGTGCGTGCGGGGATTTCCGAAGAAATGACATCAAGGGTCCTGGAGCGATTGAAGAGTACCTCTTTTCTTGGTGTTGAGACGGCCGATAGCCGATTCGAGTACCCGGAGAGTGGGCATGCTGCAGAGCGAGCAATGGTCCTGGCCAGAAAGCTCGCTGATGGCCGTGGTGAAGACTTAAGAGTAGCAATTCATCCTGCATATCGAGCGTATCTTGAGATGAAAGAACCACCCACCGGGGGTCCCCCGCCGACAGTCTGACATTCGTTTGGCGCCTATCTGAAACTGCCAGCGCGCAAGGACAGTCCTCGCTCCAAGTGGGCGAGGTCTAAACACTCCTTGTTCCGGTACCCGTTCGTCCGCGAGAGCGCTCGCCCACGCGGGGCGGAGCGATGCCGAGATGACACTCCGGTATTCGTGAGTAGGCTCGGAATTCGCAGTCCTACCCACTTTCAACAATTTCCGGATCTCGTCCGCCGCCCTTCAGCGGATTTCGACACGTATCGCGCCAGGGCGGGATCATCGATGCCGGATGAGAAGCAGCCTGTCGGGCGGCGCGCAGATACCGTCTCCGACCGGCTCACAAGGCTTCCGCCTACACCTCGTCGACGCGGGGAGCCGGGATCGTCGGACCGCTTCGAGTTGGGAGTCGCTCCGGCGTACCAGCGGGCCTTCGGCCGTGTCATCACCCGCGAAAACGTGCTGATCCATAACGTGAGATAGGGGCAGCGACGAACTCATTCGGACTCACCGTCGACGGTCGGGAACACCGAGATGGATGGAATGTGGTCGAACGTGGAGTCCACCGTTGCCTCCTGGAGTTTGGTCGAGCCGCTCGGGACTCTTCCGTCACCCACAGCCTGAGGCCTTGGGCTCCGCGTCGAAACTGGGAGGATCCCTAGTCTTTCCACCCGTAGGCTGAGCAGGTGTTCGGGCGGGCGGCGGAGCGGGACCTGATCGATGCCTTGCTGCACGGCGGGCAGGGAGGGCAGAGCGCGTCCCTGGTCGTCCGGGGCGACGCCGGCGTCGGCAAGACGGCCCTCTTGAACCAAGCCGTCAAGACGGCGGCGGCGATGGGAACCCGGGTGCTGCGGGCCCGGGGGGTCGAGTCGGAGTCGGGGTTGGCCTTCAGCGGCCTGGCCGAGATCCTCGGCCCGTTGCTGGGCCACCTCCCGGCAATCCCGGCGCCGCAGCGCGACAGCCTGATCGGCGCCCTCGCCATGGGTCCGCCGGCGGCCACCGACCGCTTCACCATCTCCGCAGCCACGCTTTCGCTGCTGGCCCTGGAGGCGGAATCAAGGCCGTTGCTGATCGTGGTCGACGACGCCCACTGGCTCGACGTGCCGTCGTTGGAGCCGATCGCGTTCGTCGCCCGGCGGTTGGTCGCCGAGGGCGTGGTCCTCCTGTTCGCAGTCCGTACGGGGTGGCCCTGTGCCCTCGACGGAGCCGGACTGACCGACCTGGTGCTGGGCGGCCTCGACGCGGAGTCGGGACGGGCCCTGATCGTGACCCGGCTGGACCGGCAGGTGGCCGGTCCGGTGGCGGAGGTCCTGCATCGGGCGACCCAGGGGAATCCGCTGTTGCTGGTGGAACTGGCCGCCGGGCTCAGCCCGGACCAGCTCGAAGGGCGTGTGCCGCTTCCCGACCCCCTCCCCGTGGGCGGCTCCTCGCGACGCTTGTTCGCGCCTCGGCTGGCGGCGCTTCCGGAGGCGACGCGGGCGGCCCTGGCAGTGGCCGCCGCCGAGGAACAGGGCGGGGTCGACGGGATTCTCCGCGCCTGCCGGGCGTTGGGGATCGATACTGACGCGTTCGAAACCGGCGGAACGGGTTGGACTGGTGTCGGTGGTCGACGGGCGAGTCGAGTTCGCCCATCCCCTCGTGCGCTCGGCCGCCTACTACGCGGTGGCGGCACCAGAACGGCGGAAGGCGCACCGGGCGCTGGCGGGAGAGCTGGCCCACGCCGCCGGGGACGAGACTGCCGAGCGTCGGGCCTGGCATCTGGCCGCGGCCACGCTCGGCACGGACGAGACCGTGGCCGCGGCATTGGAGCAGGCCGGCGCCAACGTCCGGCGGCGAAGTGGGTGGGCGGCGGCCGGTGCCGCCTTCGCCCGGTCGGCGGACCTCACCCCCGAACGGGACAAGCGGGCTCGACGTCTGCTCCAGGCGGGCGAAGCCGCCTACATGGCCGGGCAGGTCGACCGGGCGATCGCGCTCCTGGTCCAGGCGGCTGACTTGGCCGACGGCGACGGCGTCTTGCACGCCGAGTCGATCCGGCTCCGGGGCCTCGTCGAGATGCGTTGTGGACACCTTCTGGAAGCGAGCGAGCTCCTCCAGGCTGAAGCCGGGCGCAGGGAGAATGCGGATGACAGGATGGCGACGAATCTCTATTGCGGGGCAGCCCTGGCAGAGCTGCATCGAGCTCAGATCGGCAAGGTAGTCGCCATCGCCCGGAAGGCCGCTGCGACCGGCATGCGCGCTGGCGGCGAGTCAGTAGTTTCGGCCGCAGTGCACCTCCAAATCGGACTCTTCCTGCAGGGTGAGAGCCACGCCGCCGGTCCCCTGGGTATTCCGTGGGAAGCGCTATCACGAATGGCCGACCGGCTCGATGTCACCACGTCGACGTTCACCACGGTGCTGCTGGCGGGAGCTGCCTACATCTGGAACGAAGAGTTCGAGCGATCCAGGAAGCTGATAGATGCGACGGTGCTTGCTTGTCGGGCCTCGAGCGCTTTCAGCGCGCTCGCCAGTCCGCTGGCGTGGCAATCGTTGCTCGAATTCCGCGTCGGGCACTGGGAGGCCGCCGTGACCGCAGCCGAGGAGGGTCTTGAGTTTGCGCAGGCAGCCGGCCTGACCCTGGAGACAGTCCACAATTTGGGCCGCCTGGCCCATGTCCAAGCAGCCCAAGGTCGGGCGAAGGACTGTCGTGCCAACGTCGCTCGGGCAGTTGAGATCACCGGTGGCTCCGACATCAGCTTCGTCATGTTCTGCAGAGCGGCTGCCGGCCTGCTCGATCTCGGTCTGGGGAACTACGCCGACGTGATCGACCACCTTGAGATCGGCCTCGACGCAATGCGCAGGTACGGTGCCGGCCAACCCACCATCGTGATGTGGGAGCCCGACATCTTCGAGGCCTACCTGCACGCTGATCGGGCAGCGGAGGCCGAGCGGGTTCTCGAGGACTTTGAGCGGCGAGCTCACACAAGCGGCCGCCGGTGGTCATTGGCGGCGGCCGCTCGTTGCCGAGGCCTGCTGGTGAGCGGGGACGACTTCGAACAGCACTTCGTGGAGGCTTTGACGTGGCACGAGACGCTTCATATGCCGTTCGAGACGGCCCGAACACAGCTCGCCTACGGCATGTGCCTTCGCCGCAACCGTCAACGAGGCCAGGCCCGGGCGCCGCTGCGGGCCGCCCTGAGGGTATTTGAAGCGCTCGGGGCGACGCCGTGGGCGACCGCGGCTCGGCGCGAACTGGAGGCCGCGGGGGACAAAACCGTGGCCGCTGACAGACCCGTTCTCCACAGCCTGACGCCCCAGGAGCTGCGTGTTTGCGTCCTGGTCGCGGGGGGAGCGACCAATCGGGAGGCGGCGGCGTCGCTCTTCCTGAGCGCCAAGACCGTCGAGTTTCACCTGGCGAAGGCCTACCGCAAGCTGGGCGTGAGCTCCCGGAACCGGCTCGC
>CAWIIV010000022.1:0-102934 GCA_963836205.1 uncultured Acidimicrobiia bacterium
ACGGTGACGGCGGCCGTGATGTTCGGTTTGCACGACGGTCATCCTGGCCATCCGGCTCCAGTAGGAGCTCCCTCGCAGCCCCCCCGTCGCCTTCGCGTCGTCGCCCTGGTGGCGGCGATGGTCCTCGTGGTGGCCGGCTGTTCCAAGGGCGACCCGTCCGACCCGGACGGCGTCGGCGGCTCGGGCGGCGCCGTCTCCCCCGGAATCCTGCGGGTTGGCATCGAGCGGCCGCAGTCCCTCGACCCGGCCCAGGCCCGCTCGCCCTCCGAGTTGTTGGTGGCCGAGCAGCTCTTCGACTCGCTCACCGGCTACGACGCGGCCACCTCGGTCGTGGTGCCGGCCATCGCTGCCAGCTGGACGTCGAGCCCCGACCAGGCCAACTGGCAGTTCACCCTCCGGCCCGGCGCCACGTTCGCCAACGGGCGTGCCGTAAAAGCGGCCGACGTGAAGTACACGCTGGAGCGGATCGCCCGCAAGGGCAGCTCGTCGCCGGCGGCAGCCCTGCTCGACGTCGTCGCCGGCTTCCGGGCGTTCAACCTGGAGGGGAAGTCGGAGGAGCTGGCGGGCGTCACCACCCCCGCGGCCAACGTGGCCTCGATCGCCCTCGACCAGGGCCAGGCCTCGCTGCCCGCCATCCTCGGCCACCCCGCCTTCGGCATCGTCCCCCGGGAGGCGGTGGAGGCGGCGGCCCCCAGCTTCGCCGAGGCGCCGGTGGGCAGCGGGCCGTTCCTGATCAAGAGCCGCACCGACGACGTCGTCCGCCTGGTGCCGGCGCCGGGGGTGGACGCCGCCCTCCGGGGCGTCGACCTGGAGGTGCTGCCCGACGCCACCGCTGTCCTACGACGCCTTCCTCGACGGCCGCCTGGACTGGACGGCGGTGCCTCCCGACCGGGTCGAGCAGGTGGCCGAGCGCCACGGGCGGAGCGAGTTCCGGCCCTACCTGGGCCAGCTGTTCTACGGGTTCAACCTGAAGAACCCCAAGTTCGCCGACGTTCGCTTCCGGGAGGCGATCGTGCGGGCCGTCGACCGCGACGCCATCGTGCGGGCCATCTACGGTGCCGCCGCCCAACGGCTCGACGGATTGGTGCCCGACGGCGTGCCCGGGTTCCAGCCCGACGCGTGCGGCGAGCGGTGCCTGTACGACCCCGAACGGGCCAGGGCGCTCTTGGGCGAGGTCTTCGGCGGCCAGCCCGCGCCCGAGGTGGCCCTCGACTTCGACGACACCGGCACCCAACGGGCGGTCGCCGAGGCCATGCAGGCCAACCTCCAGGCCGTCGGCATCCCGGCCACGCTTCGTTCGCATCCGTTTGCGGATTACCTGAAGTTCGCCGTCAGCGGGGCGCAGGAGATCTTCCGGCTCGGCTGGATCGGCGCCTATCCGACCGCGGACGGGTACCTCACCCCGCTTTTCCACAGCGGCCTGCCCGACAACATCACCGGGTTTACGTCCACTCCGGTCGACGACCTACTCGACGCGGGCCGGGGCGAGGGCGACGAGACCAGGCGCACCGCCAGCTACCAGCAGGCGGAGAAGCTGGTGCTGGAGCAACTCCCGGTCATCCCCCTGGCCCAGTACGCCTTCCACTCGCTGGTGAGCGCCCGGGTGGCGGGCCTGGTGATGTCAGGACTGGGGACGTTCGACGCCACGAAGGTGCAGGTGGGCGGGTAGGATCGGTTCCCACGTCGGAGTGGCGGAATAGGCAGACGCGCCAGGTTGAGGGCCTGGTGCCCGCATAGGGCGTAGGGGTTCAAGTCCCCTCTCCGACACCAAGAAGGGCAGGTCAGACGGGGTGCGGCGGGTGCTCCGGAGGGCAGTTTGTCCGCGATTGTCGCCTGCTTCGCCCATTGTTGCCGCGTCCAACATCCGCCGCATGCCGCGAGTGGCTGGGAGGCCCTCCGCCTCGCGGACCCGATGCCGTGGGATTCTCTAGCGCTAGCTATTCCGCATCGCCGATCAGGATGTCGCGGATCTCATGCGCGACCCACCGGTTCGACCGGCCCGGTATCCGTGGGAGCGGACTCAGAATCGACTCAGCCTGGAGGGAGCGGAGCAGGTTGGTGGCCCCCTGAGGGCTGATGTTGAGGCGGCGTGCCGTCTGGGACGTCGTCACGAACGGGTTTTCCAGCACAGAGTCGAGGATCTCATGGGCTCGACTGCGCTGGCCTCTTAGCCGCTCCCGGTAGGTCTCACGAAGGTCGATGAGGCGCTCGGCTCGCGACAACGCATCGGTCGCTTGCATGACCACCGCGGCCAGGAAGAACGTGAGCCATCCATCGATGTCACCGCGCTCTCGAACGGCCTGGAGGCGGTCGTAGTACTCGCCCTTGTGGTGCTCGAAATACGAGCTGAGGTATAGCAGCGGAGCCGGGAGCAGCCCTTCACTGACGAGGTAGAAGATGATCAGCAAGCGACCGAGGCGGCCATTCCCGTCGAGGAAGGGATGGAGCGTCTCGAACTGGTAGTGGAGCAGCGCACATCGGATGAGCGGCGGCATCGTCAGCTCGGCGTGGATGAACTGCTCCCAGTCGCTTAGACCGATGACCATCTCATCGGCCGGCGGCGGGACGAAGATCGCTGTCGTCGGTCTGTTGTCGGGCGAGCCGATCCAGTTCGGTGAGGATCGAATCCGCCCTGGCTGCATCGCCTGACCTCGAACACCCTCGAGGAGGACGGAGTGGATCTCCTCGATGAGCCGCTTGGATATGGGCAGCGAGGTGAGGCGTCGAAGGCCGACGTCCATGGCTCGGATGTAGTTGACGACCTCCTTGATGTCACCACGGAGGTCGCCCCTCGATTCGGCGTCGAAGACCTCCGACAGCGTGGCCTGCGTACCTTCGATGCGCGAACTGGAGACGGCTTCGCGGCGGATGTAGGCGTTCACGAGCAGATGCGGGTTGGGCAGAAGTCGACCTGCGCCCGCGAGTCGCCCGAGAGCACGGTCGGCATCCGAGAGGTGTGCGACCGTGGCTTGTCCCAACTGGAGGCAACGGGGCAGCGGCTTCGGGAGAAACGTGTAGAAGCCGTGCGGTCCGGGTGTCTTGACGACCTCGCCGAAGTCCGTGGTGCGAAAGGATGCTGGCTCCACAACCCGGGAAGCTACAACAAAGAGGCCTATTTAGTTGGGACTCCTACCGAAACCCCAACCAACGTTGGGGCTTCGCGGGAAGCCCCAACGAGAAACGCCACGGCGTTGGGTCTCGGCCGAAAGCAGGAAACGTTTCTTGGTGCTCACGTGGCGCGAACGAAGCGACCAGGGCCGCCGCCGGTGCCGCTGGGTCCCGACGAGCGGAGAATCGGAGCTCCAGAGTCAGTTCTGAGGCATGCCGAAGATCGATCTTGCGACCCGCTCGGCGGCGTCGCGCTGCATCGGCGGGGTGACGAGGGCGTGGATCTCTCGGCTCACGTGGGGCAGACGCACGGCGCGCCAACTCCGGAGCCTGGTGGCGGTCACCGCGTCGAGACGCACGACGTGGGGCCCGCTTGGTCTTCGTCTGGCTTGATGCGGAGTTGGTGATCGATGGTCGTCACCTTGCGACAGCGCGGCGCTCGCCGCTCCAGGTCGAGGTCCTTCCCGTCCACGCCGAGGCACTCACCCCGGCGACAGCCTGTCGCGGCGAGGAACATCCAGGGCGCCAGTTTGCGGCTCGTCGCGACGAAGTCGAGCTAGCGGCGCGGCGGGGTTGCCTGGGTGGCGTCGGGGGTACTCAGACCCCGATCGACGCCCCGAAAAGGAGTCCCAATGACCGACATCATCCCCGACGACGACCCCACGCACGATCCCACCAGGACCAGAGGCGAGGACTATGCGGAGCCGGCCACGGAGACCCAGGGTCCGACCGACCGGCCGGTGGGGCAGGTCGAGGGCGACCCCATGGAGCCCAATGACTCGGGTTCGGGGACGTCAGACGTCGACTAGAGGCAGCCTGGGCAGGTGACGGCTCACACCGCCGGGGGGTGAGCCGTCGGACTACCGTACGGACGTCTGCTCGCGATCGCCGAGCCCGTCGATGGCCCGGCGCCGCCGCCAAGAGCGCTAACCATGAACCTTGGGAGGCTCTTCCCCCCGGCCGAGTGACGGGCGGTCCGAAGTCCCGTTCGGTCGACCTCAGGCGGCAGCGGCGGCCCCGGCAGCACGGATGTTGGGACCATCTCGTCGCCGCGCCCCTTTGGGTCGCGTACGACGCCAACCTCGGCACCCTGCTGCGCACGTGCGACGCGGTCGGCGCCTGCATGGCGGTCCCCGACACGCCCCACTACCGCCAGGCCCTCCAGCGGGGCGACACCTTGCCCCGCCGGCCGCACGTCCATTGGCTCGATTGCTCCAAGGTGGGGTGGATCACGCGTGAGCGCGAGCGGGGCAGCGTGATCCTGGCCGTGGAGCTGGCCGATGACGCCACGCCCCTCGCCCGGCTCGCACCGGCCGGGGCCCGAACGATCGTCCTTCTCGGCCACGAGCACAACGGGGTGCCGGACGAGGTGTGGTCCCTTCTCGACGACGTGGTCCAGATCCCGATGGTCGGCCGCGGCGCCAGCCTCAACGTGGCCGTTGCCGGTTCCCTGGTGCTCTACCGGTTGGCGGGACTCGCCTGACCACCGTTGGGCGCTCCGCCGTTACCTCGGGGTGTGTCCCGGCTGCCGGCGATCGGGCCACGGACCCGAGGAGAACGCCTGTTCGCACGGCTGGGTAGACTGGCCGGGATGGCCGCGGCCTGGCAGCGCTCCCTCTTCGAGACCGCCGACGACCTCGGGCTGCGGCCGCTCGACGCAATCCGCCGTACCCGGTTGGCCCACGGGGCGTGGGTCGACTTCCTCCCCGGATGGCTCACGGGCGCCGACCGGCTCTACGACCGGCTGGCGGCGGTGGTGCCGTGGCGGGCCGAGGAGCGGCCCATGTACGACCGGGTGGTGGCGGTGCCCCGACTCCTCGCCTTCTACGACGCCGACGATCCCCTGCCCGACCCGATCCTCGACCAGGCCCGAGTCGCGCTCGACGACCACTACGCCGAAGAGCTCGGGGAGCCGTTCCGGACGGCCGGGCTCTGTTACTACCGCGACGGCCGCGACAGCGTCGCCTGGCACGGCGACACCATCGGCCGGGGGAGCACGGAGGACACCATGGTGGCCATCGTGTCGGTCGGTGCCCCCCGGGAGCTGCTCCTCCGGCCCAAGGGCGGTGGCGAGACCATTCGCCATGCCCTGGGCCACGGCGACCTACTGGTCATGGGTGGCTCCTGTCAGCGAACATGGGAGCATGCCGTCCCCAAGCGGTCCCGCCCGGTCGGACCCCGCATCAGCATCCAGTTCCGCCCCCGTGGCGTCCGCTGACCCGCTCAAGGTCGGGCGGCCGGATGCCGATGTTGAAGGGGTCCGACGCCTGCAAAGAGGGAAACCAATGGCTGCCACGTCAGCGGCGAAGAAGTCGAGTCCCGCACACCTGCCGATCGAGGACTACGACCGCCTGTCCATCAAGCAGATCCTGCCTCTCCTCAAGGCCCTGAGCAGTCGGGATCTCAAGGCGGTGACGGCGCACGAGAAGGCCGGCAAGAACCGGGTCACGCTCCTGCGCGGCATCCGCAAGGTCGAGCTCGACCGGGAGGCGGCGGCCTCGAAGCGCCCGGCCAAGGCCCGCCTCGCCGTCGTCGAGGGTCCCGTCTCGGTGGCGCCTGTCTCTGAGCCCGCGGCCGCAGTCACCCAGGCCACCTACGTCGACGAGATCGACGACATCGACCGGATCGACGAGCTCGACCCTATCGACGAGATCGACCGGATCGAGTTCGGCCGGATCGACCGGGCCGACCGTGCCGAACGGATCGCCGACCTCGACGACGTCTCCGATGTCGCCGACTTCGACGAGGTCTCCGAGGTCGACGAAGTCTCCGATGTCGCCCCCGCGGCGGCCAAGGTCATCCCCGCCAAGAAGCGCCGCTCCCGGCCGGCCGTCAAGGCCGCCACCTGGGAGGAGGAGCTCCGCCCGCAGCTGCCGAAGCGGTACCAGTCGTCGGCCTTCGACGACCTCGACCCGCCCGTGATCGCCGTGGAAGAGTCGTCGCCGGCACTGATCCCCACCCCCGCGGCCTCGTCCATCGCGGCGAAGACGGCCAAGGTACCTTCCCACCGGCCCCGGATGACCAAGCGGTTCGAGAGCGCGGCGCTGGTGATGGCCGCCATCCTGGCCGTGCTCCTCGGACTCGCCATCGGCACCGTCCTGGCCCGCAGCGGGTCGTCGGGCGCCAGCCCGGCACCGACGAGCGTGGCCATCGAGGCTGCGTCCGTCCCCGCCGGCGGCTGACCGTCCCCCCGCCGGCCCCGCCGGCCCACCGGCGCGCTGACCGTCCCCCCGCCGGCCCCGCCCGGCGCGCTGACCTTCCCGACGCCGGTTCCCCCCGGCCGCCCGCCTCGGGCCCCCACGGGCGTGGTTGACTTCACCCGTGCCCGAGCGCTACGACCAGAATCAGAACGTCCACTTCGAGTTGCGGGTGCCGCCCGAGTTGGAGGGCGGCGTCTACGCCAACTTCCTGGGCGTCTGGCACACCGCCCACGAGTTCACCCTCGACTTCAGCGCCACCATGCCGGCGGAGCCCACCGAGGCGCCTGAAGGGGGGACGGTGATGCATGTCCCCTGCCGGGTGACGTCCCGGATCAAGGTCCCGCCGACGCTCGTCTTCGACATCATCCGCGCCCTCAACGACAACCTCACCGGGTACGAGGAGAAGTTCGGCGCCATCCGCCGTCCGGGCGGCGATGAGCCCCTCTTCGTCCCCGACGACTCGCCCGAGGCCTGAACGCCCCCTGCTGCCGATTCGTCGGCGATGGTTGACAGCCCGCCGGGAATCGCCGAATACTGCGTAGGAGACGGCTGGGGACCTTTCGGCGAGTGGGAAGGAAACCAAATGAAGAGCGGGTTGAGGCCTTTGGCGGTGTCCTTCCTCCTCCTGGCGGCCGCGTGTACGAGTTCGGACACGCCCTCCACGTCGCCGCCCCCGACGTCGCCGGGTTCGACGTCGGCCACCACCGGCCCGCCCCCGCCCTACACCGGCGGTC
The DNA here is from genome assembly GCA_963836205.1 of uncultured Acidimicrobiia bacterium. Lineage (GTDB taxonomy): Bacteria > Actinomycetota > Acidimicrobiia > Acidimicrobiales > AC-14 > JAXDMK01. The sequence goes on from CAWIIV010000022.1 coordinate 7,043, forward strand.
CGTGTCCCTACGACGCCATCGATCCGGCCAAGCCCGGCGTGGGTCTGCAGGACTTCCAGAATCCCCCGGACGAGCGGTTCACCGACGGGTCGAAGACCCTGACCGTGCGGTACTCGGACGAGAACACCATGCTCGGCGGCTGCGTGGTGACGCTCCGGTCGTACAACGGGAAGCTGGTCGGCCCCACTATCCGGGCCAAGCCGGGCGAGACCATCGACTTCCACCTCAAGAACGACCTGCCGCCAAACAACACCGAGCACGACGTCCACCAGGAAGAGGCGGCCGCCCACCTGGTGATGACCCCGAACGCCTACAACACGACCAACGTCCACACCCACGGCCTGCACGTGTCGCCCAACGGCAACAGCGACAACGTCCTGCTCGCGCTCGAGCCTGGCATCGATTTCCACTACGAGATCAAGCTGCCCCCCGACCACGCCCCGGGGACGTTCTGGTACCACGCCCACGCCCACGGCTCCACGGCCATCCAGGTGGGCAGCGGCATGGCCGGCGCCCTCATCGTGGAGGACGACGAATCGAAGCTCCCCCCGCCGCTGCTGGAGGCGACCAAGCGGGAGAAGATCATGGTCTTCGAGTCGATCCTCTACGACACGAACGGGAAGATCGACAACATCGCCGCCTTCTTCCCCGACAGCCCGACCACCGCCGGCTTCTGCGCCCAGGGCCTCGACACGTGCACCTGGCAGAACTCGAAGCGGCGCACCACCGTCAACGGCCAGATCGTGCCCCGCATCCACATGCAGCCGGGCGAGGTGCAGCGCTGGCGGATGATCGACGCCACCTTCCGGGAGTCGCTGAACATCAGGCTGTCCGGCCACCCCCTCCACGAGATCGCCCTCGACGGGCTGTACACCGGCCAGGTCGACACGTGGGGCGAGGACCAGAGCGTCGCCCTCGAGTCGGGCTATCGGAGCGACGTGCTCGTACAGGCCAGCTCGACGCCGGGGACCTACCTGCTGACCGACGAGGGGACGTCGGCCGGGATCGCAGTGCGGGCCGTGGCGGAGGACGCCGTCACGCTGGCCGAGGTGGTCGTCGCGGGCGACCCTCTCCAGATGACCCTGCCGACCGATGCCCAGATGGAGCCGCTGGGCTATCGAGTCGACGTCGACCTGCGCAACACCGCAGTGGGCGTGCAAGAGGTGTCGTTCAAGATCGGGAGCGACCTGGCCGCCGAGAAGAACTACTTCCAGGTCAACGGCGAGTCGTTCGACGAGGAGAACATCCGCTACGTGCCGCTGAACGGCATCCAGACGTGGAAGCTCACCACGGTGGGCGACCCCCCGGGCGTACCCAGGGCAGGTGGTGGGATTCCGCCGGTGCCTCACGTCTTCCACATCCATGTCAACCCGTTCCAGTGGGCGCGGGACGACCCGGATGGAAACGAGGAGCTGGTGTGGAAGGACACGTTGCTCGTGCCCCCGGCCGCGGCTGACCTCTTCGTCTACACCGAATACCAGGACTTCACCGGGACGTTCGTCATGCACTGTCACATCCTCGACCACGAGGACCTGGGGATGATGGAGGTGGTCGAGGTCGTCGACCGGCTCCCGATCGACATGGAGCAGCCCGACTAGCCGCGGCCCGGGCCGGGCGGACCCGGGTGCCACTGCTCGACATCGACCGAGCGGGTGGTGCGCACTGCCTCCAGCAGGCGCCGGTCGTGGCTGACCAGGAGCAGGGTGCCGTCGTAGCCGTCGAGCGCCTGCTCCAGCTGCTCGATGGCGGGCAGGTCGAGGTGGTTGGTGGGCTCGTCGAGGACGAGGCAGTTGGCCCCGCCGGCCATCATCAGGGCAAGCGACGCCCGCGTCCGCTCCCCGGGGGACAGGCTCGACCCGGGCCGTTCGACGTGCTCGCCGGTGAGGCCGAACTTGGCCAGCAGCGACCGCGTGGCCTGCACCAGCAGCCCGGACGCGGCCGCGAACGTCGTCACCAGGGGTTCGTCGCCCAGGAACCGGCGCCGGCCCTGGTCGAGCTCGCCCACCACCACGCCCGGCCCGAGGTAGCGCTCGCCGCCGGCCAACGGGATCTGGCCCAGCAGGGCGCGGAGCAGGGTGGTCTTGCCCGAGCCGTTGGGGCCGGTGATGGCCACCCGCTCCGCCCACCGCACCTCCAGGTCGACCGGCCCCAGGGTGAAGGTCCCCCGCTCGACCACGGCCCGATCGAGCCTGGCCACCACGTCACCGCTGCGGGACGACGGGGCCAGCTCCATGTGGAGGTCCCACCCTTCCCACGGCTTGTCGACCACGTCCAGCCGGGCCAGGGCGGTTTCGGTGATCCGGACCTTGGCCGCCTGCTTCTCGGTGCGGTTGAGCTTGAAGCCCTGCTGGGCCTTGTCGTGGTCGGTCGCCTTCTTCTTGACGTTGCGGGCGCCGGTTACCGCCCACTGGCGCTGGATGCGGGCCCGCTCCTCCAGGTCGCCCTTCTGCGACGTGTACCGCTCGTGGGCCTCCTCCGCGTGGCGGCGGGCGGTGGCCTTGGCGTCGAGGTAGCCCAGCCAGCCGCCGCCGAACTCGGTGCCGGTGCGATCGTGCTCGTCGAGCTCGAGGACGCGGTCGACGGTGGCCTCCAGGAACGCCCGGTCGTGGGAGACGACGACCAGGCCCCCGTCGGACTCGTGGATGAAGCGCTCGAGGCGGGCCAGGCCGGCGAAGTCGAGGTCGTTGGTGGGCTCGTCGAGGAGGAGGACGTCGAAGCGGGAGAGGAGGATGGCGGCCAGCGCGGCCCGGGCCGCCTGCCCGCCCGAGAGCTGGCCCACCTCAACTGCCATCCGGTCGGCGGGCAGACCAAGGTCGTCGCACACCGCCTCGGCCCGGGACTCGAAGTCGGGACCGCCCAGAGCCAGGTAGCGCTCGAGGGCCACCGAGTAGCGCTCGTCGCCATCGGCGTCGGCCATCGCTTCGGCGGCCGCTTCCAGCTCTACCTCGGCCGCGGTGACCCCGGTGCGGCGGCCGAGATAGGCGGCCAACGACTCGCCGGCCCGGGCCTGGGACTCCTGGGGGAGGTAGCCCACGGTGAGGTCGGGCGGGGCCGCCGCCAGCTTGCCGCCGTCGGCCGGCTCCAGCCCGGCGAGGATGCGGAGGAGGGTGCTCTTGCCGACGCCGTTCGGGCCCACGACGCCGATCCGGCTCCGGGGACCGATGGTGAGGTCGACGCCGTCGAGCACGACGAACGTCCCGTGGGAACGGGTGATGCCCGTGGCGACGAGGGTGGCGAGGGGGTGGGCGGGCGACATCGGTTCCCACGCTGCCATGTCCACGCCCCGCCGCCGCCCAGTTGGGCTCGCGGATTAAGTGGAAGCTGACATACCTACCCTCGATCGACAGCCTCCAAACGGCCTCCACAGGCGGAAAAGTGCTGGTCGTGAGGCTGCTAGCCTTGTCAGCATATGGTTAATTCAGGAACGTACAAGCTTGGGCCCCAGAACGGGCACCTCACGGTCAAGATCGACCCCGAAGGCATCGGCAAGGGGATGGCCCACGCCCTCACCCTCGAGGTCAAGGACTGGAGCGCCGACGTCACCGTCGCCGACGACGCCAGCGCGTCGACCGTCTCCGTGACGGCGAACCTTGGTTCGCTCGAGGTCATCAAGTCGTCCGGCAACGTGTCCGACAAGGACAAGGCCGACATCAAGAAGAACACCGAGAAGACGATCAAGGGCGCCACCGCCACGTTCAAGTCGACCAGAGCGTCTCCGGCGACGACAAGCGGGCCACGGTGCAGCGGCGACCTGTCCCTCGGCGGCAGCAGTGGGCCGGTCACCATGCAGCTCACCTTGAACGACTCGAAGGCTCGGGCAGCATATCGTTCAACCAGTCGACCTTCGGAATCAAGCCCTTCTCCGCCATGATGGGCATGCATCGAAGGTCAAGGACAACGTCACTGTCGAGGTCGAGGGCGACCTCGAAGTAGTCCGCGGGGGCTTGCCTAGCCCTGCCAGCGGGCGGCCACGGCCGCCTGCCCGATGCTCACCCCGCCGTCGTTGGGCGGCACTCGGGAGTGGACGAGCACCTCCACTCCCGATGCGGTGAGCTCTCGTTCCACGATCTCGGTCAGCCGGGCGTTCTGGAACACACCGCCGCTGAGGGCGACGGTTCCTACGCCCGCGTTCGCGGCCAGGTCGCGGGCCATCGCCGCCACCGACCGGCCCAGGGCGGCGTGGAAGGCGGCCGCCACCGCCGGCACGGTCGCCCCCCGGTCCCGGGCCGCCACCACGTGGGCCACGAGGGGTGACGGGTCGAGCACCGCGCTCCCGTCGTCGTCGGCAGTGATTGCGGCGTCCCACCCGTCGGCCACCGGGGTGTCCAGAGGCTCACCGGCGGCCGCCGCCTCCAGCTCGATGGCGGCCTGGGCCTCGTAGGTGACCGTGGGCCGGATGCCGAGGAGGGCGGCCACCCCGTCGAACAGGCGCCCGGCACTCGTCGTGCGCAGGCTGTCCTCCCGCTCGACAATCGCCAGGATCGACGGCCACCGCTCGTCGACCGACCGCCCGTAGCGCTCCGCCTCCTCCCGGCCGAGGGCGGTGCGGGCCCAGGCCAGGGCCATCCGCCACGGCTCCCGGATGGCCCGCACGCCGCCCGGCAGGGCCACCGCGGCCAGGTGCCCGACCCGCTCGTACGACTCCAGGTCGGCCACCAGGAACTCCCCGCCCCAGATGACCCCGTCGGTACCCATGCCCGTGCCGTCGAAGGCGATCCCCAGCACCCGATCGTCGCGGCGGTGCTCGGCCAGGCAGGAGGCGATGTGGGCGTGATGGTGTTGCACCCCGATCGCGGGCAGGTCGAGGTCGGCCGCGAACTTGGTCGACAGGTACTCCGGGTGGAGGTCGTGGGCCACCACCTCGGGGACCACGCCGGTGAGGTGGCACAGGTGGTCGACGGCCTGCAGGAACGACTTGTAGGCGGCCAGGTGCTCGAGGTCGCCGATGTGGTGGCTGGCGATCAGGTTGGTGCCCTTGGCCACCGTGACCGTGTTCTTGAGCTCCGCCCCCACGGCCAGGACCTGGTGGTTGGTGGGCATGATCAGCGGGATCGGCGCCGGTGCGTAGCCCCGGGACCGGCGCAGCATCTGCACCGGCTTGCCTGCGGGACGAGCCCGCACCACCGAGTCGTCGCAGCGGATGTGGATGGGCCGGTCGTGGGTGAGGATGGCGTCGACCATCGGGCCCAGGCGGGCGAGGGCGTCGGTGTCGTCGTGGGCGATGGGCTCGTCGGACAGGTTGCCGCTGGTCATCACCAGGGGGCCGCCGAAGCGGTGGAGCAGGAGAGTGTGGAGCGGGGTGTACGGCAGCATGAGGCCGAGTTCGGGCAGGCGGGGGGCGATGCGGGGGGCGAGGCCGGAGTCGTCCCGGCGGGGGACGAGCACGATCGGGCGCCGCACCGACCCCATCTCCGCCTCCGCCGCCTCGCTCAGGTGGGCCACCCGGCGGGCCTCGTCGAGGTCGCGCACCATCACCGCGAACGGCTTGTCGTCGCGGGCCTTGCGCCGGCGCAGCTCGGCGACGGCGTCCGGGTTCCCGGCGTCGACGGCCAGGTGGTAACCGCCCAGACCCTTGATGGCCAGGACCTTTCCCGCCGCCAGCAGGGCAACCGTCTGGTCGAGGGCGTCGTCGGCCTTGGCCACCAGGTCGCCCTCGGCCGAGAGCAGGGAGAGCTGGGGCCCGCAGACAGGGCAGCACACCGGCTCGGCGTGGAAGCGGCGGTTGGCGGGGTCGGTGTACTCGGCCCGGCAGTCGTCGCACAGGACGAAGCCGGCCATGGTGGTCGACGGCCGGTCGTAAGGGATCGACGTGATGATCGTGTACCGGGGCCCGCAGTTGGTGCAGTTGATGAACGGGTAGCCGAAGCGGCGATCGGCGGGGTCGAGCATCTCCCGGGTGCAGTCGGCGCACGTGGCCACGTCGGGGCTGACCGCCACCGCCGGCGCCCCTTCCACCCGGCTGTCGACGATGGAGAACGTGGCCGCACCGAGGGGTTCGTCCACCGACTCGACGGTGAGCGACTCGATGTGGGCCAGGGGCGGCAACTCGGCCACCAGCCGGGCGGCGAACAGTTCGAGGGCGGCCGCCGGCGCCTCGACGTCGATGATCACGCCCCGGCTGTCGTTGGCCACCGAGCCTGTCAGCCCCAGCTCCACTGCGATCCGGTAGACGAACGGGCGGAAGCCGACGCCCTGGACCGTGCCCGTGACGCGCAACTGGTGACGTTCTCGGGGGTCCTGGCCCCCAGAAACGTCACCAGTTGCGTCGTGCGGGTTCAGCAAATGCGCGGCAGCGGGTCCCCGACGAGCATGTCGACGATGCGGGTGCCGCCGAAGCCGGTCTGGAGCACGACGATGCCCGGGGGCTCGGCCGTGACCTCGCCGATGATGGCGGCGTCGACCCCGTACTTGTGCGCCCGCAGGGCGGCCAGGGCGGCGTCGGCCTCCTCGGGGGGCACGACCGCGACCAGCTTGCCCTCGTTGGCGACGTACATCGGGTCGATGCCGAGGATCTCGCACGCCCCGTTGACCACGTTGCGGACCGGGATGGCCTGCTCCATGATCCGGACGCCGACCTCGGCCTCCTTGGCCATCTCGTTGAGCACGGTGGCGACGCCGCCCCGGGTGGGGTCACGCATGAACCGGACTCCCGGCGCCGCCTCGAGCAGCTGCTCGACCATCTCGTTGAGGGGGGCGGTGTCGGACGGGATGTCGGCCTCGAGGTTGAGCTCGCCCCGGGCGATGAGGACGGCCACGCCGTGGTCGCCGATCTTGCCCGACACGATGATCTTGTCGCCCGGCTTCACCGACTTGGAGTCGAGGTGGATGGAGGCGGGCACCACGCCCACGCCGGCGGTGGTGATGTAGCAGCCGTCGGCCGCCCCCCGGTTGACCACCTTGGTGTCGCCGGTGACGATCTGGACCCCGGCCTCGGCCGCGGCCTCGGCCATGTCGGCCACGATCTCCCGCAGCTCGATGATCGAGAAGCCGTCCTCCAGCACGAAGGCGGCCGAGATCCACTGGGGCCGGGCGCCCATCATCGACAGGTCGTTGACCGTGCCGCAGATGGCCAGGTGGCCGATGGACCCGCCCGGGAAGCGGCGGGGCTTGACCACGAACGAGTCGGTGGAGAAGGCGATGCGCTCGCCCGAGGGCAGCTCCATGACGGCCCCGTCGGACATGCCTTCGAGGGTCTTGTTGCGGAACGCCTCCAGGAACACGGCGTCGATGAGCGCCGCCGACGCCTTGCCGCCCGCGCCGTGGGCCGAGTTGATGAACTCGTCCTTCAGCTTGGGCCGGCGCTTGCGGAACTCCTCGATGCGCTGCATGACCTGCTCTTCGCGGTCGCCTCCGCCGTGCTCCCCCTCAACGACGGTCATGCGGGGGCGTTCGCTCCGACCTTCACCGGGATCTTGGTGAAGCGGCCGTAGTTGTAATAGGCGGCGCAGGCTCCCTCGGACGACACCATGCAGGTGCCGATGGGCGTCTCCGGCGTGCAGGCGGTGCCGAACACCTTGCACTCCCAGGGCTTGATGACGCCCTTGAGGACCTCGCCGCACTGGCAGGCCTTGGGGTCGGCCACCCGGATGCCGGGCACCGCGAAGCGCAGCTCGGCGTCGAAGTCGGCGTAGTCGGCGTTGAGCTTGAGCGCCGACTGGGAGATGAAGCCCAGGCCCCGCCACTCGAAGTGGGGGCGCAGCTCGAACACTTCCTGGAGGATGGCCAGGGCCCGGGGGTTGCCCTCGTCGGACACGGCCCGGGTGTACTGGTTCTCGACCTCGCAGCGGCCCTCGTTGATCTGCTTGAGCAGCATCTCGATGGACTGGAGGATGTCGAGGGGCTCGAAGCCGGCGGTGACCAGGGGCAGCCCGTACTGGGCGGGCACGAACCGGTAGGGCCGGTTGCCGATCACGGTGGAGACGTGGCCTGGGCCGAGGAACCCGTGCAGGCGCAGGTCGGGGGACTCGAGGATGGCCTTGAGGGGCGGGACGATCGTGACGTGGTTGCAGAAGACAGAGAAGTTCTTGACGTTGCGCTGGCGGGCCTTGAGGACCGTGACCGCGGTGGAGGGGGCGGTGGTCTCGAACCCGACGGCGAAGAAGACGACTTCCTTGTCGGGGTTGGCCTCGGCGATGCGCAGGGCGTCCAGCGGGGAGTAGACCATCCGCACGTCGGCGCCCTGGGCCTTGGCCTCGAGCAGGTTCTCCTTGCCGCCGGGCACCCGCATCATGTCGCCGAAGCTGGTGAAGATCGTGTTCGGCGTCTTGGCCACGGCGACGGCGTCGTCGACCCGGCCCATGGGGATGACGCACACCGGGCAGCCGGGACCGTGCACCAGCTCGACGGTGGGGGGCAGGACGTTCTCGATGCCGTGCTTGTAGATGGTGTGGGTGTGGCCGCCGCACACCTCCATGAACTTGAACGGTCCGCCGTTGGGCGCACCGTCGGCCGCCCGCTCCGTGATCTTCTTGATGGCGGCCTTGGCCGCGGCCGGGTCGCGGAACTCGTCGACGTACTTCACAGCTGGGCCTCCTGCTTGAAATCTGTCATTTCCTGCTCGTAGACGTCGCCCAGGCCCCGCATGTACTGGAGGGTCTCGGCCGCCTCCTGCTCGCCGATCTTGCTCATGGCGAACCCGACGTGGATCAGGACCCAGTCGCCGACCTCGACGGTGCCGCCTTCGCCGGAGACCAGGCGGATGTTGATCTCACGGCGTACGCCGTCGACGTCGACGATGGCGCGATGCTCCGCCAGGTCGACGATCTCGACCAGCTGGCCGGGGATGCCTAGGCACATAAGAACGGTCCTCCCGAGTACGACCTTGTTTCGATGAATGCAGGGTGTTCGATGCATTGCCGGGTGTTCGATGAATGCAGGGTGTTCGATGTGTTCGGTCACAGTCTCGCGCCAGGGCAGCCCTGGCACGACATTCCTTCGCCCGGGCGGCCGAGCCAACCCGGATGCGATCTCAACCAGGATACGTCGGTCGTGGCGCTGTGCCTATAAGGACGTCTCGCCTATACCGACGGGACCACGAGTGGATCCTGTTGCGGGCGCGCCAGCGTCGGCTTCACTGCCGCGGATGTTCAGGGGATGATCTCCACGCCGTCGTCGCGGGCGGCCGGGGCCTGGTCGCCGTCGTCGACGATGCGGTCGTAGCGGCTGAGATAGGCGGAGAGGTAACGGCGACCCTCGCGCAGGGCGCCGGCCCAGGCATGGAGCCACTCGACGCCCTCTTCGGTGAGGCGGTAGCTGCGGCGGGCGGGCCCGGCGGTGGAGTGCTCCCACCACGAGGCGACCAGTCCGTCCTGCTCCATCACCCGCAGGGCCCGGTAGAGGCCGCCGGGGTCGACGTTGCGCAGGCCCAGCTGGGCGATCTGCTCGAGGAGGTCGTAGCCGTGGGCCGGGGTCTCGGCGATGAGCAGCAGCAGGCTGGCTCGGAGGTAGTTGCGGGGGAGCCCGCCCTGGGGCTCCTCGGTGGAGGTGCGCGTCGGCTGCTTCATACGGCCCGTCCCGAGGCGCCAGGTCCCGAGGCGGGGGCTCCGGAAGTCCACGACTGCGCCCTGCCGGCACGGCACCGACGCCGGAGCGACGGCACCCGGCAGGGCAGTGGATCGACCATTTCGGACAACCAGGCCTCCAAAGTCATACGGCTGAACTCCTACAGGCAACCGCACAGGGGCTTGCGCCCACACCCCTCATGGCCGACGGATGGCGGATACCGCTCCTGTCGCAGCCAGATAGGTGCATTGTACACCTAGCCGGACACCAAAAACGGGCCGACTTGGTCGGAGGCCCGTCCCGAGGGGGTCGGGCGGCCAGGCGGCGGCCACTGGGGGCTCGACGGGGCCGAGCCGCCGACGTCGACCAGGGGCGGGCCACTGACCGTGGCGAAATTGAACGCCCAGAGCGCCAAAGAGGGTGTTGCACCGCGGGCGGCCGTGCCATACAGTCCCCGTCACATCCGTGGTATCCGTACGGGGTCTTTCGACACACGCCGCAGCTCTTTTCGTCGCAGCCTGCCGCTGGTCCCCGGCCCAACGACTCAGGGGGAAAGCATGACCAAGCGGTGGAGGTCTGCCGCCGACGAACGGGGACAGGCCACGTTCTCGCTCATCATCGTTCTTGTGGTGGTGGCGATTGCAGTGGTTCTTCTCCAGCGGACGGCGTCGACCGCAGAGAGCATCAATGACAAGGCGGGCACTATCTCCAGTTCGGCCACTGGCATCAACGAGAGCACGAAGGCGGTGCTGAAGCTCGACACGACCAACAACCTGGCCGGCTCGATCCTCGCCACCGCTCAGCCGCTCGAAGGCGCGCTGAACGAGGTAATTCGCCTGGCTCAGTCGATCGACGGCCTCGCGACCTCGATCAACGACTCGGCCAGCACCATCAACGGTACGGCCAACGGCATCAACGGCACGGCAACGACGATCCTGAACACCGCCCGTCACATCAACGACGGCGTCGCCCAGATCAACACCAACCTCGACACGACGTTGGCCGTTGCCGCTTCCATCAAGGCTGACACCGGCGACATCCGTGGCCGGGCCGACCGTACGACCCAACTTGCCGCCGCCATCGACGCGGCCCTCCCGTAAGGAAAGGAGCGAACTCATGACTTCAACCATGGCAGCGCGGCGCTCGCGTAGTGGCCCCGCACCCGCTCCTCGTCCGGCAAACGACCAGACCACGTTCCTGTCCCGGTGGCTCAAGGTGTGGGTGATCCTGCTCACCGTCGTCACCCTGGTGGTCGTGGTGTACCTGGTGATCATCACCAACTCCCTGGCCAACATCAACGGCAACCTGGCCACGGCCGACCGGGCCGTCAGTGGCGCCGGTGGCGACGTCCGCACCCTGCCCAACCAGGTAGACCGGATCAACGGCGCCCTCGACGGCATCGACAAGGCCCTCAAGCCCATCCCCGCCCAGGCCGGTGAGATCGTCACCGTCCTGACCTCGGTCAACGACAAGCTCACCTCGGTCGACGCCTCGCTGAAGGACACGTCTGCGGTCCTCAGCACGGTGCTCAGCTCGGTCAACAGCGTCAGCACCACCCTTATCGACGCTGACGACCCGGCCGACAGGCTTGGCGTCCAGAACATCCACCACCGGGTAGCTGCGATCAACGGCGCCAACTCGCCGGCCAGGGTCGCGGGCGGTGGCGGTCCGGGTCCGTTCGCTACGGGTGGCAACCTGAGCGCAGCCGAGACTGACGCACGAGCGATCGTGGGCAGCCTTGACTCGATCAACACCCACCTGACGGGCGTCTGCCAGTCGAGCCTGGTGCTCGGCACCGTCCTCGGGTGCTCTGCATGAGCGTCAGCGGCGACAGCCGCCTGAGAGGGCAGCGCGGCATCGTCGGCCTCAACTTGGCCCTCGTCATCGCCTTCGCTCTGTTCGCCGTGATCGAACTGTCCAGGGTCACCCTGGCCGCGAAGCAGATCGACGACAGGGTGGAGCAGATCACCACCGACGTCGGCCCCGGTTCCAACGTGTCGCAACTCGACCAGACGGCGAAGCTTGACGACGTCGCCCAGAAGGCCGAGGACATCCTCAAGGCTGCGGCGCCGCTTTCGGGCCAGGCCGGGGTCATCCTCGACACGGTCAAGAACATCGACGCCACGGCATCGAGCATCCTCACCAACGCGGAGTCGATCAACGGCTCGGTGAACAGCATCAACTCGACGGCCAGCGCCCTGCTGCCCGTCGTGCAGGCCATCCACGGCAGCGGTGGGAAGGGTGGTGGTGGTGTTGAAGCCATCAACATCCGGGCCTCCGAAGCCTTTGGTCCGGTCGCGGGCATCCAGGGTGACCTGGCCCGTGTCATCTCTGTCGCCGGCCCCGCCGGTGCCGGAGGGCATGTCGCGGGCACGATCCATGCGTCCGTGAACGGCATCAACTGTGCAATCGCGTTGATTCCCAACGTGGGTTGCGGCGGCTAGCCGTCGTCCCAAACCCCGTCAGGGGACAGCAAGTCCACAGCGAAGGCCCGGGGGAAACCCCGGGCCTTCGCCGTTGGCGGCGTCGATCGGCCAATCGCTCGCCGAACGGCAGGTCGCTGGCCGCGGCAGAGGTCGGGGGTCGCGGGCGACGAGGTGATGACCCGGCCGCGCCCAGGTGCGGCGGTCGGCTTGTGGGCAGGCCTCCGGCGTGTCAGGAAGGGCAGTGTCGGAAGGCGCCGTCGCCGGACCGGTTGTGCGCCGAGGAGGGGCTCACTGGTCCCGGCCGGGTTGCCGATGTGCGCGTGGTTACCCCTGATGTACCACTGGAGCTGGTCACCCGCGACGTGCCTTCGGTCGTGGGCGGCTCACCCGCCACGGCTCCACGCCATCGCACGCCCTGGCGCGTCGGCGTCGGCGCCGGAAACCTGGTCCCACGACGGCCCAGGCGACCAGGCCTGGGAGCGGCCGGATCAGCCGACGGTGGTTGGGGTGGCCTCGGGGACGGCGGTGGTCTCGGGGGCGGGGGCCAGGTCGGGCTCGGTCTCGAAGCTCGTCGCCATCTGGTCGAAGATGCTGCTCAGGCGGGCGAAACCCTCCTCGGGGAGCGCCTGGAACACGAGGGTGTACATGTTCCGGCCTCGGAAGAGGAAGTAGTGGGCGTGGGCCCCGGTGGCGCCCGTCTCCGCGCTCGGTGAACGTGTACAGGTAGTAGTAGCCCGGCATCCCGTTCAGCAGGATCGGCTGCACCTTGAGGATCACTGCCGATTTGACGGTGCCGACGATGCCGTCGGTGACCGCTTTGAGGTTGACCAGGTTCTCGGGGGTGGTCGGAACCTCGGTGCGCGTGAACTTGCGGGCGCTGACGAGGTCGTACTCGTTCTCTCGGGTCTGCACGACGAGCTCACCGTCGTCGGCCTTCCCCGCCTGCCAGTCGGTCGGGTACTTCATGGTGAAGCCCATCTCGGGACTGGTGTAGGAACCGAAGGCCGACTCGGGCAGGGTGGGTCCGGGGGCCTCGGGGTCGACCGTGGTGGTGGTCTGGGCGCCCTGGCCGGAGGTGACCGTCGCCGCCGGCCGGAGGACGAAGGCCCAGACGATGAGGCCGATCACGACCACGGTGAGGACGGAGAGGATGACGACCATCGTGTTCTGGGACGGGGCAGGGCGCCCACGGCCGGGACGTCGGGGGCCGGCCGTGACGGGGGACGGGGCCGCGGCCTCGGCGGGCGCCGGTCGCCCGGGTCGGGCGGAGGACCGGCCGCGGGCAGGTCTGGGCTCGGTCGCCTGTCGGGAGGTGGTGCGGGACGCGGACGGGCGGGCGGCGGCCTCACGTTCAGCGGCGGCCCCTCGGGCGGCTGCCGCGCCGCGGGTGGCGCCGGCGGCCCCTCCTGCACCCCCGCGGGTGCCGGCCTCGCACGTGGCGCGGGCCGCGGCCCCCGGGGCACCGGCGCGGCGAGCCCCGCGGGCCGCGCCGGCGGACCCCCTGGCACCGGTGCGGGCAGCAGCCCCTCGGGCGGCGGAGCGGCGGGGGCGGCCGGACGAGGCCGGTCGGGGCCGGGACGGCCGCGGGCCGGGGGCGTCGGCCGGGGTCTGGTCGTGCGGGCGGTCGCCCATGGCGGTGGTCTCCTTCGAACGGCGACGGTGGGCAGTCGAGCCAGCCCGTGCCACCGGGAACCGGTCTCTCGGCGGTGGCGGGTGCGCCAGTGCAACCTTATTGCGGCCCTGGGTGTTTGTGACCCTCGGTGTTTGTGACCCTGGGTGTTTGTGACCCTGGGTATTGTGACCCTGGGTATTGTGACCCTGGGTATTGTGACATTGCCGTGGGTCTCTCCGCCGTCGTGTTCGACGTCGACGGCACCGTGGTCGACAGTGAGCGGGACGGCCACCGGGTGGCGTTCAACCGGGCCTTCGCCGATTTCTCCCTTCCCTACGAGTGGGACGAGGAGGTCTACGGCCGCCTGCTGCGGGTGACCGGGGGCCAGCGGCGCATCGACGGTTACCTGGCCGAGCAGGGGGTGGCCGAGGGCGAGCGGGCCCGGTTGGCCCCCGCCCTCCACCGGCACAAGACCGACCTCCTGAAGCGCATGATCGGGGAAGGGGCGCTCAAGCCGCGCCCGGGCGTCACCCGCCTCGTCACCGAGCTCACCGCCGAGGGGTGCCGCCTGGCGGTGGCGACCACCGGCAGCCGGGGGTGGGTCGACCCCCTCCTCGAGCGCCTGCTCCCCGGGATCGCCTTCCAGGTGGTGGTGACGGGGGACGAGGTCGCGGGGCGCAAGCCCGATCCCGAGGCCTACCTCGTCGCCCTCGAACGGCTGGGGACGACGACGGCCGACACGGTGGCGGTGGAGGACTCCCACGAGGGCCTGGCCGCGGCCAAGGCGGCCGGACTGGCGTGCGTGGTGGTGACCAACGGCTACACGGCCGACCACGACCTGGCCGGCGCCGATCTCGTCCTCGACGGCTTCGGCGAGCCGGACCGCCCGGCCCGGGTGACGGCCGATCCCCGGGCGATCGGGTGCGACGGAGTCCTCGGCGTCGAAACCCTGCGCCGCCTCGTCCGGTAGATCGCGGAAAGGGGCGGGAAGGGGCTTCGACTGGCGGAAGCCCCTTCCCGGGAGGGGGGTTTCACACCGCGTCACGGTGCGATGAATGGCCTACCCCGAGCCCGGAGCGGTCCAAACCGGTCTCTCCGAACTTTTCTACTCGTGGCTGATGGCCTGCAGGATGTCGAGCCGGGCCGCCCGGCGCGCCGGGAGGAGGGCCGCGATCACGCCCAGGATGCCGGCCACGACGACGTAGGTGATCAGCTGGCCGACTGGGATCACCAGCTCGCTCAGGCCCTCGCCCGAGAAGTCGGCCACCAGGGCCCACCCGAAGAGGACGCCGACGGCCAGCCCGATGATCGCCCCCATCACCGAGATGATCACCGACTCGCCCCGGATCATGGACCGGACCTGGCGGCGGGCCATCCCCACCGCCCGCAGCAGCCCGAGCTCGCGCGTGCGCTCGAACACCGAGAGGGCGAGGGTGTTCACGATCCCGAGGAAGGCGATCACGACGGCCAGGCCCAGCAGGGCCGACACCAGCCCGAGGGCCTGGTTGATCTGGCGTTTCTGCTCGGCCTTGAACTCGACCTGGTCGCGCACCTCCACGTTGGGGAAGTCGTCCGCCACCCGGTCGACCGCGGCCCGGGCCGCGGCGGGGGAGACTCCGGGGGCGGCCTTGGTCAGGACCACGAAGTCGAGCTGCTCGGAGAAGTTGGCCAGGTAGGTCTCTGTGGAGACGGTGTAGGTGCCCAGGAGCTGGTTGCGCTCGTACGTCCCTGCCACCCGGAGCTCCTTGTCACCGGTGCGGGCGAACGTGACCGGCAGGATGTCGCCCACCGCCACGCCCCGGTCCTCGGCCTCCTTCTCCTCCACGATGGCCTCGCCCGGACCCAGGCCGGCCAGGTCGCCCGTCACCATCTCGACGTTGAGCAGCTGGGGCAGGGTGGCCGGGTCGCCCGCGTAGAGAGACGTCGTCGAACCCTCGACCTTGAACTCTCCGGTCTTGAGGCCGGTGACTGCCCCCAGCTCGGGCTGCTCCGACAGGCGCTCGGAGACCGCGGTGCTGATGGTGGGCGTGAACTGCTCGGTGCTGACGATGTAGTCGGCGGCCAAGGCCTTGTCGATGATGGCGGCGCCCGACTCCACGATCGAGGCGGCCAGCACGGCTACGCAGCCGACCAGGCCCAGGCCGATGGTGAGGGCGGCCGCGGTCGACGCCGTGCGCCGGGGATTGCGGAGGGCGTTCTCCCGGGAGAGCTTGGCCGAGATGCCCCGCACGAAGAAGATCCACGGCAGGGGCCGGCCCAGGACCCGGGCCATCGGTCCCGCGAACAGGGGCATGAGGAGGGCCACCCCGATGAAGGTGAGGCCGGCGCCCAGCCCGACCAGGGAGATGCCTCCGTCGCCGACCAGCCCTCCGGCCAGGGCGGCCACACCCGCGGCCAGGACCAGCGCCCCGGCGAGGGTGCGCCGCCGCAGCGAGCCGCCGCCTTCGGTGCCGGCCCCGCCCAGGGCGGCCATCGGCGGCAGCTTGGACGCCCGCCGGGCGGGTCCCACCGCCGCCACCAGGGTGACCAGCTCGCCGACGACCATGGAGATGATCACGGTGCGGGGCTTGACCACCAGCCCGCCGCCGGGGAGGTCGACGCCGAAGGCCCCCAGGAGCGCCTTCAGCCCCATGGCGACCAGGATCCCGAGCCCCACCCCGGCGGCCGACGCCACCAGTCCCACGATGGCGGCCTCGCCCACGACCGACGTCAGCACCTGGGCCCGGCTTGCCCCCAGGGCCCGGAGGAGGGCAAGCTCCCGAGTGCGCTGGGCCACGAGGATGGAGAAGGTGTTGAGGATCATGAAGGCGCCCACGAACAGCGAGATCCCGGCGAAGACCAGAAGGAACGTGCTGAAGAACCCGAGGGCGTCCTTGATCTGGCTCGACTGCTCGTCGGCCACCTGGCTGCCGGTGAGGGCCTCGAAGCCGTCGGGGAGCGCAGCCTGGACCCGGTTGCGCAGGTCGAGCGGCGGGAGGGTGCCGTCGCCGACCGCGTCGATTGTGTCGAAGCGGCCCACCTTGTCGAGCACCCGCTGGGTGGTGGGTGTGTCGAAGACGGCCAGGGTGGCGCCGGCCAGGTTGTCGGCCGCCCCGAAACCGGCGACGCCGACGATGGTGAAGTCGCCCGGCGGTCCCTGGAAGAGGAGGCGGACCTTGTCACCGACCCCGAAGTCGTACTTCTTGGCCGTCCCCGCGTCCATGAGCACTTCGCTCGGCCCGCTCGGCGCCCGGCCGTCGCGCAGCCGGAGGGGGTTGAGCTCGGGCACGTCGGTCCAGTTCACGCCCAGGGTGGGGGCGCCGCCGGTGGTCACCGCCTTGCCGTCCTTGTCGACGTACTGCGCATACCCGGCCAGGGATCCGTCCGCCGCCTTGACCCCGTCGACGGCCGTCACCACCGCCACCAGATCCTCGGGGACCGTGTCCCGCCCGGTGACGAGGCTGGTCTCGTCACCGAAGCCGGACTCGGCTCGCACCGAGACGTCGACCCCCTGCGTGACCTCGTCGAAGAGGTTGTCGAAGGTGGCGTTGAGGGTGTCGGTGAGGACGTAGGTGCCGGCTACGAAGCCCACGCCGAGCACGACGGCGAGGGCGGTGAGGAGGAGCCGGATCTTGTGGGCGAGGACGCCCTTGAGCGTGGCCTTGAGCATGGCCGCCTACTTCTCGCCCGAGAGCGTCTTCATCTCGTCGAGGACGCGGTCGGGGGTGGGGTCGCGCATCTCGTCGACGATGCGGCCGTCGACGAGGAACACCGCCCGCTCGGAGTAGCCGGCGGCGACGGGGTCGTGGGTGACCATGACGATCGTCTGGCCGAAGTCGGTGACCGACTGGCGCAGGAAGCCGAGGACCTCCGACGACGCCTTGGAGTCGAGGTTGCCGGTGGGCTCGTCGGCGAAGACGATGGCCGGCTTGCTGGCCAGGGCCCGGGCCGCGGCCACCCGCTGCTGCTGGCCGCCCGAGAGCTGCGACGGCAGGTGCGACAGCCGCTCCCGCAGCCCGACGGTGTCGATGATCTTGTCGAGCCAGGCCTGGTCGGGATCGCGCCCGGCGATGTCGAGGGGAAGGGTGATGTTCTCCAGGGCGGTAAGCGTGGGCACCAGGTTGTAGGCCTGGAAGACGAAGCCCACCTTGTCCCGCCGGAGCCGGGTGAGCTCCTTGTCGGGCAGGTGGCTGACCTCGGTGTCGCCGATGAACACCTGGCCGCCGGTGACGACGTCGAGGCCGGCCATGCAGTGCATGAGGGTGGACTTGCCGGATCCCGACGGTCCCATGATGGCGGTGAACTCGCCGGTGGCGAACTCCACCGTCACCCCGTCGAGGGCCTTCACCGCGGTGTCACCGTGGCCGTAGACCTTGGTGAGGCCGACGGCGCGGGCGGCGGCAGTCGTCGAGGGTGCGGCAGCGGTCATCGTTCGTTCTCCCATTTGAAGAGGCGAAGGGCAAGGACGGCGGCGATGAGGGTCCAGGCGGCGAGGACGGCGAGGTCGCCGCCGTTGACGCCGGGGGCGGCGGTGCGGGGGTCGAAGGCGTACTGGAGGCCGTTGGCCAGGTGCTGGACGGGGAACAGCTTGGCCAACGACTGCAACCACGACGGGGCGTCGTCGATCGGGAAGAAGATCCCGGACACGAAGACCAGGGGGAAGAGGAGGAAGTTGACGATGGCGGGGGCGGCGTCGCCGTTGGGGCAGAGGCCGCTGACGGCCAGCCCGAGGGCGCAGAAGCAGGCCGCCCCCAGGGCCAGGGTGGCCGCCAGCCCGCCCACGGTGTCCCACCGGAAGTCGACGTCGAAGACGAGGACGCCGGCAGCGACGGTGATGGCGACCAGCTCGACGGCGGTGACGATCGACGAGCCGACCTGGCCGGCCAGATAGGCCCACGGCGGCACCGGCGTGCCCCGGATCCGCTTGAGGATGCGCAGGTCGCGGGAGATGGCCATCTTCATGGCGATGTTCGTGTAGCAGGCGGAGATGACGCCGAAGGCCACGATCCCGGGGACGAAGAAGGTGACGAAGCTGATCCCGCCCCTCGACTCGAGCTCCCCGCCCGAGTTCAGGCTGGAGAAGACGAAGAGGAACAGCAGCGGGAAGGCGAAGGTGAACACGGCCGCCGCCGGATTCCGCCAGAACGCCTTCTGCTCGTACCGCACCTGGCGGGCGGCGATGGCGATATCACTCATCTGGGTCACTCATGCCGGACTGCTCTCATGCCGGGTCGCTGACCGGCGGATCGCCCACCGGCGGGGCTGCGGCCTTGGTCAGGGCGAGGTAGACGTCCTCCAGCCTCGGGCGGGTGACGGCGAGGTCGGGGAGGGTGACGCCCCGGCCCAGGGCCCAGCCGGTGACGGTGTTGACCGTCTGGGTGGGGTCGGCGACGGTCACCCGCACCGAGTCGCCCTCGACGACGATCTTCGCCGCCGGCGGCAGGTCGGGGAGGGTGTCGATCCCGGTGTCGGGCGGGAGGGTGAAGCGGACCTCGGTGGCCGACTCCCGGCCGGCCAGGTCGTCGGGAGGGCCCTCGGCCACGATCACGCCGTCGACGATCACCGCCACCCGGTCGGCCAGCACCTGGGCCTCGTCCATGTAGTGGGTGGTGAGCAGGATGGTCTTGCCCAGCTCCCGCAGACCCTTGATCACGTCCCACGCCCCCCTGCGGGCGGTGGGATCGAACCCGGTGGTGGGCTCGTCGAGGAACAGCAGCTCGGGGTCGCCGGCCAGGGCGAGGGCTAGGTCGAGCCGGCGCCGCTGGCCGCCGGAGAGGGTCTTCACCCGCTGGTCGCGCTGGGCTTCGAGCCCGGTGAGGGCCAGCAGCTCGGCCGTGGGACGGGACTTGCGGTAGTAGCCCCGGTACAGGTCGACGACCTCGGTGACGTTGAGGTAGCGCTCGACACCCGTCTCCTGGAGGACGATCCCGATGCGTTCCTTGAGGTCGCGCTCGTTCTTGGCCGGGTCGTGGCCCAGCACCGACACCTCACCCGCCGAGCGGGGCCGGTAGCCCTCGAGGATCTCGACGGTAGTGGTCTTGCCCGCGCCGTTGGGGCCGAGGAGGCCGAAGACCTCGCCCTCGGCCACCTCGAGGTCGATGCCGCGTACCGCCTCGATCGCGCCGTACGACTTGCGTAGCCCCCGCACGTGGATGGCCGCCAACGGACACCCCCCCTGACTCTGCAGTTAGCCCGCCGACGTGTCCCCCAGCCCGGGGACGAGCCTAGCCGTCGGCCAGCTCGATCTTGACCGCGAGGGCGTCGCCGTCGGCGAGGACCAGGTCGGCGATCCGTCCCGCCTCCTGCACGTCGGCCGCGGCCAGGCGGAGGGCGGCCAGCCGCTCGGGGGTGTCGGTGACGACGGCCCGGCCGACCTCGGCACGCATCGACTGGTGGGCCTCGCTCTTGGCCTTGCGCACCTCACCCAGGACCGCGGCGGCCACGTCGAGGACGGCCCGGTCGGCCCCGTCGCCGGCCGCGGCCCGCAGCTCGTCGGCCTCAGGCCACGCCGCCCGGTGCACCGAGCCGTCCTGCCACCACGACCAGACCTCCTCGGTGACGAACGGCAGGAAGGGGGCGAACAGGCGGAGCATGGTGGACAGGGACAGGTTGAGGGCGCGGTCGGCCGACGCCTGGGCCTCCGGCCCCTGGCTCCCGTAGGCCCGACCCTTCACCAGCTCCAGGTAGTCGTCGCAGAATCGCCAGAAGAACGTCTCCGTGCGCTCCAGGGCGCGGGCGTAGTCGTAGCCCTCGAAGCCGGCGGTGGCCTCGGCCACCAGGTCGGCCAGCCCCACGAGCATGGCCCGGTCGACCGGGGCGGTGACCTCGCCGGTGGCGGGCCCGGCCTCGCCCACCCGCGACAGGACGAACTTGGAGGCGTTGAGGACCTTGATGGCAAGCCGCCGGCCGACCTTCATCTGGCCCTCGTCGAAGGTGGTGTCGACGCCCGGACGGCCGGAGGCGGCCCAGTAGCGGACGGCGTCGGAGCCGTACTGGTCGAGCAGGCGGATGGGCGTGACCACGTTGCCCTTCGACTTCGACATCTTCTTGCGGTCGGGGTCGAGGACCCAGCCGGAGATGGCGGCGTCGGACCACGGCAGGCAGCCGTGCTCGTAGTGGCCCCGGACGACCGTCGAGAACAGCCAGGTGCGGATGATCTCGTGGGCCTGGGGGCGCACGTCCATGGGGAAGGTGCGGGCGAAGAGGTCGGGGTCGTCGGCCCAGCCGGTGGCGATCTGGGGCGTGAGCGACGACGTGGCCCACGTGTCCATCACGTCGGGGTCGCCGGTGAAGCCGCCGGGCCGGTCCCGCTGGCCGGCGGTGTAGCCGGGCGGGACGTCGGTGGACGGGTCGACCGGCAGGTGATCCTCGTCGGCGGGGATGGGGTGGTCGTAGTCGATCGTGCCGTCGCCGCCGAGCGGGTACCACAGGGGGAAGGGGACGCCGAAGAAGCGCTGGCGGCTGATCAGCCAATCGGAGTTGAGCCCGTTCACCCACGACTCGTAGCGGGCCTGCATGTAGGGCGGGTGCCAGCGCAGCTCCCGGCCCCGCTCCAGCAGCTCGTCGCGGTGGTCGAGGGTGCGGATGAACCACTGCCGGCTGGTGACGATCTCCAGGGGCCGGTCGCCCCGCTCGTAGAACTTGACCGGGTGGGTGATGGGCTTGGGCTCGCCGATGAGCTCGTCCGACTCCCGCAGCAGTTCGACGATGCGGGTCTGGGCGGCGTTGATCTTCAGCCCGAGCAGCTCCTCGAACGGACCGCCTTCCAGCCCCGGCGGGGTCTGCGTGATCCGCCCGTCGCGGCCCACGATGGCGTGGACGGGCAGGTGCAGCTCCCGCCACCAGATGACGTCGGTGACGTCGCCGAAGGTGCAGACCATGGCCATCCCGGTGCCCTTGTCGGGGTCGGCCAGGGGGTGGGCGACGATGGGGACGGGCTTGGCGAACAGGGGCGTGGTGGCCGTCTGCCCGAACAGCTTCTGGAACCGGCTGTCGTCGGGGTGGGCGACGAGGGCCACGCACGCGGGGAGCAGCTCGGGACGGGTGGTGTCGATGTCGAGGGGGCCGCCGTCAGGGTCGCGGAAGCGCAGGCGGTGGTAGGCGCCGGGCCGTTCCCGGTCCTCCAGCTCGGCCTGGGCGACCGCGGTCTGGAAGTCGACGTCCCACAGGGTCGGCGCCTCGGCCTGGTAGGCGAGCCCGTCCCGGAGGTGGTGGAGGAATGCCTTCTGCGACGTGCGCTGGGCCCGCTCGCCGATGGTGGTGTAGGTCTGCGTCCAGTCCACCGACAGGCCCAGGTGGCGGAACAGCTCCTCGAACGCCTTCTCGTCCTCGATGGTGAGCCCGGTGCAGAGGGTGACGAAGTTGGGGCGGGAAATGGAGATCGCCCGCTTGGCCGGTCCTTTCTCACCATTTGGGGGCGCCTCGAAGTCGGGGTCGTAGGGGAGTGACGGGTCGCAGCGGACGCCGTAGTAGTTCTGCACCCGCCGCTCGGTGGGCAGGCCGTTGTCGTCCCAGCCCATGGGGTAGAAGACCTGGCGGCCCCGCATCCGCCAGAAGCGGGCGATCGTGTCGGTGTGGGTGTAGGAGAACACGTGGCCCACGTGGAGCGACCCGCTCACCGTCGGCGGCGGGGTGTCGACGGCGTAGACCTGGTCACGCGTCGCGGTGCGGTCGAAGCGGTAGGTGCCGTCGGCCTCCCACCGGGCGCCCCATTTGGCTTCCAGTCCTTCGAGGCCCGGTTTCTCCGGCACGTTGGGTGTCATCCGCTGGGTACGGTAACCGGGCGATGCGACTCCACGACACTGCATTGGGACATCCGGCCGAGCTCGTCCCCCGCCGGCCGGGGCAGGTCTCCATGTACGTGTGCGGGCCGACGGTGTACGACCACCCCCACGTGGGCCACGGGCGTTTCCTCCTCGTGTTCGACGTGCTGCGGCGGTACCTGGAGTGGTGCGGCAACGAGGTCGTGTACGTCTCCAACGTCACCGACATCGACGACAAGATCATCAACCGGGCCAATCGGGAGGGCCGGACCCCGGAGGACGTGACCGTCGAGTTCGAGAAGGCCTGGTACGACGCCGTCGACCGGCTGGGGGTGAAGCGGCCCAGCCACGATCCCCACGCCACCGCCTACGTGGCCCAGATGGTGGCATGGGTGGAGGCCCTGGTGGCCGCCGACGTGGCCTACGAGACGTCGGACGGCTTGTACCTGTCGGTGGCCGCGGTGCCCGACTACGGCCTGCTGAAGAACCAGTCCCTCGACGACATGCAGGCGGGCGCCCGGGTCGAGGTCAACGAGGAGAAGCGCTCGCCCCGTGACTTCGCCCTCTGGAAGAAGGTCAAGCCGGGGGAGCCGTCGTGGCCGTCGCCCTGGGGACCCGGACGTCCGGGGTGGCACACCGAGTGCGTGGTGATGGCGCTCGACCTGCTCGGCGAGGGCTTCGACCTCCACGGCGGGGGTCAGGACCTGGCCTTTCCCCACCACGAGAACGAGCGGGCACAGGCGGTGGCCGCAGGCAAGGAGTTCGCCCGCCGGTGGGCGCACAACGGCTTCGTCGTCGTCGGCGGCGAGGGCGGTGCCGTGAAGATGTCGAAGTCGCTGGGCAACTTCACCACCCTCACCGACCTCCTTGCCGCCAACGACCCCCGGGCCTACCGGCTGCTCGTGCTCCAGTCCCACTACCGGGCGCCGGTGGAGGTCACCCCGTCGACCCTCGAGCACGCCTCGGCCACGCTGCGGGGCCTGGACGACTTCGCCCGCCGCACGGCCGACCTGGCGGCCGCGTCGCCCGATCCGACGGCCGTCGAAGCGTTCCGGGCGGCGATGGACGACGACATGGCCACGCCGGCGGTGGTGGCCCTGCTGTCCGACCTCCGGCGACGGGCCAACGTCCACCTCGACGAGGGTGACGCCGACGCCGCCGGGCCCCTGGCCGCGGCCGTCCGGGAGATCGCGGGGGCTGTCGGTCTGGCGCTCGGTCCCGCCGGTGCCGAGGAGATCCCGGTCGACATCCTTGGCCTGGTCGCCCGCCGTGACCAGGCCCGGGCCGACCGGGATTTCGCGGCCGCCGACGCCCTCCGCGACGAGCTGGTGGCGAGGGGTTGGGTGGTCGAGGACACCGCCGGCGGGACCAAAGTTCACCAGTGACGCGGAGCACCCTGTTTGCTAGCGTTTTGGCCCGAGGGAATTGGCTTTCTGCACGGCACTGTGAAACCAACTGGGCACGGCTCGGCAGTCCCCTCTCATGTATTAGCTGATCAAGAAGGGGGATCGCCACCGTGGCGACCGGCACCGTGAAGTGGTTCAACGCCGACAAAGGATTCGGCTTCATCTCGCAGCAGGACGGGGCGGACGTGTTCGTTCACTTCAGCGCCATCCAGAAGCCCGGCTATCGCACCCTCGAAGAGGGCGAGAAGGTCGAGTTCGAGGTGCAGCAGGGTCCCAAGGGCCTGCAAGCAGCCAACGTCCAACCAGTGGGCGGCGGCGGAGGAGGCAGCGGAGGCGGCGGAGGTCACCAGCCCCATGGGGGACCGCCCCGACACAGGTAGTCGAGTCCGAGATCCGGGTTAAGCGACGCCGCCTTTCGGGGCGGCGTCGGCTTTTTTCGGAGTCGCCTCTAGAAGACGATCACCGACCTCGACAGCGGTGTCGTCGACATCTCGTCGAGGGCCTGGTTCACCTCGTCGAGGGTGATGCGGCGGGACACCAGTTGGTCGAGGTGGAGGGTGCCCTCGCGATAGTGGTCGACGAGGACGGGGATGTCGCGGCGGACGTCGGACGAGCCGTACCAGCAGCCTTTGACCGTGCGCTCGGCCATGACCAGGGCGAGCATCACGGGGAGGGTGAGCATCACGTCCATGCGGGGGATGCCGACGAGGATGGCCTGGCCGCCGCGGCGGGTGAGGGTGACGGTCTGCTCGATCGTGGGGCCGGTGCCGATGGCCTCGAAGGCGACATCGGCGCCCCGTTGGCCGGTGAGGTCGAAGACGGCGCCGATCGGGTCGGTGGACGAGGCGTCGACGGTGGTGGTGGCGCCCATGGCCCGGGCCATCTCCAGCTTGGCCGGGTGGATGTCGACGGCCACGATCTCGCCCGCCCCGGCCAGGCGGGCACCCTGGACCACGTTGAGGCCCACGCCGCCGCAGCCGACGACGACCACCGTGTCGCCGGGGGTGATGGACGCGGTGTTGAGGGCGGCGCCGACGCCGGTGAGCACGGCGCAGCCGAGGAGGGCGGCCACGCTCAGGTCGAGGTCGCGGGGAACCTTCACCACCGCGGTGGCGGCGACCACGGTCGTCTCGCAGAAGGTCCCCGTCCCGAGCGCCTGGTGCAACGGCGCACCGTCGAGCCGTAGCCGGGGATGGCCGTCGAGGAGCCCGGCGGTGAGCAGCACCGCGTCGCCCGTCCGGCAGAGCTGGGGCTGCCCGTGGGTGCAGAAGAAGCACTCCCGGCACTGGGGGACCCAGGAGATCACCACGTGGTCGCCGGGGACGACGTCGGTCACCCTCTCGCCCACCTCCTCCACCACCCCTGCCCCCTCGTGGCCGATCACCGCCGGGAGCGTGATCGGCAGGGTGCCGTTCTGGAAGGACCGGTCGGAGTGGCACACCCCCGACGCCACCATCCGCACCCTCACCTCACCCGCGTGGGGATGCTCGACCTCGACGCCGTCCCGGATCGTGAGGGCTGCGTCGAGGGCCGTGAGGACGGCGGCCCGGGTCATCGGCCGGCCCGACGGTCGTCGCGCTCGGCGGCCCGGACGCCGTAGCCGATGATGATGGTGGGGACGAGGAGGACGGAGCCCACGGCCAGGCAGGTGACCACGATGGCCACGATGGCCGGGGTGAACCTCCCCGCGGCGCCGATCCCGAAGACGACGATGGCCACCAGGAAGAGCAGGTAACCGGCCCGCCGGGCGGACTGGTTGATCTTGGCGATCCGGGCCCGGCGGGCCCTCACCGGGTCGGTCACCGCTTCATGATGCCAGGCTCATTCCGGCAGCCAGCCGGCGTCGCCGAGCAGCCGGCGCAGTCGCCGCTCGACAGCGGCCAGCGAGAAGTGGCGGCGGGCGATGGCCAGGTTGGCGTCGTGGAGGGCCGGATCGGGGTGGTCGAGCCAGACCCGCAGCGGGCGGGGGTCGTGCGCCGGGAACCACCGGAAGCCGAAGGCTGCGATCTCGCGGGCCACGGGGTAGTCGCCGATGGCGAGCGGCCGCCGGTGGACGGCGGCCTCGATGGTGGCGTTGCCGAACCCCTCCCACGTGGACGGGAGGGCGACCGCGTCGGCGGCGGCGTAGGCGTCGGCGAGCGAGATCCCGTCGGGCGTCCCCCGGACCACGGGTACCGCCGCCGCGGCCAGGATGCGGTCGAGCTCGGGGCCGTAGCCGTCCTCCGCCGGGCCGAGCAGCCAGTAGGTGGCGTCGAGCCCCTCGGCCAGGGCGACGGCTCCGGGGACGTTCTTGCGGGGGATGGCCCGGGTGGGGTGGACGAGGAGGCGGTCGTCGGGGGCGAGGCCGAGGAGAGCCCGGGTGGCGTCCCGGTCGCCGCCGGGCGGGGTGTCGGTGTCGAAGCCGTTGGGGATGGTGACCGCGGCCACACCCCGGTCGGCCAGCTGGCGCCGGCTGAGGTCGTTGATGGTGACGTGGCGCCAGGCAGGGTCGTCGGGCGGGAAGTCGGTGATGGCGGCCAGGTGGGCCCGTTGCCAGGCGAGGTCGTGGTGGTGCAGGATCGCGGGCCGGCCCCGGAGGCAGGCGGCGACCGCCCGTCCCGCGGCCGGGTTGAGTGGGAGCGAGCACAGGTTCTCGACCACCACCAGGTCGGCGTCGGCCAGGGCGGCGTCGAGCGCCGCCCGCCCCGGCGGCTCGCGGTCGGCGATGCCGAGCCCGGGCACCAGCCGGTCGGCCCCCTCGGCGGCCACGGTGAAGGTGTGGAACCCGAGCCCCCGGAGGATGCCGGCCCACTTGCGGGTCTCCACCGAAACGCCGTCGGTGGGCCCGAACCGGAACGAGAGGAGGGCGACGGTGCGGGCAGCCACGGCCGCCACCATGGCACGGTCCTCAGGCCTTCCACGACGTCCGGCGGGCGGTGGGACCCTACGAGGTCACGAGCGACCGGGTCGCGCGGTGGGCCCGGGCCCACAGCCCGGTCCAGCCGGCCGAGGCCGTCCACGCCGCGGGGACCAGAAGGTGGCGGCCGGGCGCGTCGGCCATGACGTGGTCGAGGCGGGTCGCGGTCGAGTCCATCTCCAGGGCCGCGCCCCGGGCGGTGACCCACGGGCCGTCTGCGTCCCGCACCGACGAGCGGGGACGGCCGGGAAGGGCGCCGTCGAGGGCGACGGGCACCCAGTCGACGGGCTGGACGACCCGACTGTCCCGGGCGGTGAGGATGAGGACCGCGGCCGTCACGAACCCGACGTGAGGCCGGTCGACCGCAGCCCGGTCGAGGACGGGATCGGCCGCCACCAGCAGCTCGGCCAGGGCCACCCGCACCCGCCGGGCGGCCAGGTCGACCGTGCGGGCGGCCCGGACCCGCGGGTCGCGCAGGCCGAGGCGGAGGGCGGCGGGGATGGTGGTGTCGACCAGGCGGCGGATGTCGACCTCGGGCTCGGGCAGCCGCTCGATGGCGGCGGCCAGCGGGCGGGTGGAGGTTGCCTGCCAGAGCTCGGCCAGCGGGCATCCCGAACCCAGCGCCCGGCCGGTGGCGGCGGCCAACGGCCCTGAAGCCCGGGGCCGGGCAATGGCGACGAACGGGGCCAGCCAGCCGTCGTCGGCCCCGTCCCGGCCGCCGTGGCCGCGGTCGCCGTGGCCGGACCCAGCCGCCCAGCCCAGCTCCCTTGCGATCGGGGCCAGCGCGGTGGCCATCCGGGCCATCTCCTCGCTGCCGGCCAGAGCGGCGAGCTCGTCGCCCAACCGGGCCGCGGTGCGGGCCAGGCGGTCGCGGGCGGGCGGGCGCCGGCCGCCGGGTGACGCCCGGCGGGGACGGGTGGCCGTCCTGGTTCCGGGGGCGGCGGTGGCCACCGGGATCTGATCGACCCAGGTGCCGATGCACGACCGCAGATCGGGCGCCAACTCCTCGTTGAACCGGGCCAGGGCCTCGGAGACGACCCATCGCCGGGTCCCGCGCCCGAGGCTGATGTTTGCGACCAGCGTGCCGGTGGGATCCCGCAGCGCGACCAGGGCGAAGCGGGGGCCGGCCTCGTCGGAGTACTCGGCGATGCAGTTGCCCATGTAGTTGCCCCACTCGGCCAGCTGACGAGGGGTGCGGCCGACCTCGATCGTCAGATGGGTGCCGGGCAGCGGCGCGCGGTCGGTGGCCGCCACCCCTGGGGCGACGCGGAAGGGCTCGTCGAGGCCGAGGTTCTCGGCCGCGGTGACGAGCGCCGCCACCAGCGCCGACCACGCCTTGGGACGCGACGGCGGCGCGGCGCCCATGGCCCGCAGCTGGGCGGCGCCGGCTGCGGCCAGGGGCACCGAGTCGAGCAGGGGGACACGGACGTCGCCGTCGGCAACCGGCTCGGCGGGGTCGACGACGATGCAATCGAGGGCGTACACGTCGGCCTGCTGGTGGCCGTACCAGGCGGCGAGGGCGTCGGCCAGGTCGGCGATCCACAGGCCGTCGTCGAGCATCTCCGCGGTGGCCGCCGCGACCGGATCGTCGGTCTCCAGGCGGTGGGCCAGCGGCAGGACGGGGGACAGGCTGAGGAACTGGTACGCCCAACTGTTCGGGGGGCGAGCGGGCCCGTAGCCGGCGACGGCGCGCCACTCGGCCAGGGCCGGGCTCGACAACGGCTGGGCACCGGCGGCCACCGGCTGCCGTTGTATGGCGACCGCCAGGTCCGTCGCCGCCAGGAGCGTGGCGTGGGCCAGCACCGATGTGCCGCGCAGCTGGGTCGCGAGCAGGCGGCCGAGGTCGCGCCCACCGAGCCGATCAGTGCCCGAGGGTGCGTCCGGCGCGCTGCCCAGGGCCACCGTGGACGCGAGCAGCGCCGCCCGCCGGGCGGCCGGTCCCTCCTGGTCACCGGACCGGCCGGAGTGGTCGAGGGCGTCGAAGTGGGCCAGAACCGCTTCGTCGGACGGTTGGTCCTCGGCGGCCAGCGCCGTCCGGAGGAGCACGGTGGCAGCCGCGCACTCGTGGAACGCCCGCACCATGGCGTTCAGCCACACGTCCCGTCCCGGCCGCCACGTCGCCAGGGCCATCGCATCGGGCGGGCCCCCCAGCTCGCGCGCGGCGCGGGCCTCCCACCAGGCGGCGTCCACCTGACGGAGCTTCTGGTACCAGCGGCCGACCGCGGGGGCGGACGCCTGCCGGCGCCGGGCCCGGCCCCGGGCGATGGCCGACAGCTGCCAGCCGACGACGTCGTCCCAGAGCGACAGGAGGAGGTCCACCCGGCGGCGCGAGGTGTACGGGCCGAGAATCGACGCCAGGTGGCCGCCCAGGACCAGGGCGTCGCCCTTCGGCACCGGCTCGATTCCGAGCGGCGACCGCAGGGCGAGCACCGTCTCCAGCTGTTCCGGCCCGAGCAGGTCGCTGGCGGCCACCGCCAGCCGGAGCGACGACGGTTGCCCGGCGGCGAGGGCGTCGAGGGCCGCGGTGCCGACCCGCTTGGTCGCCCGGACGCCGAAGAGGGCGACCAGGACCGACGCGGTGTCGCCGATCCGGTGGAGCCCCTTGCTGCCCAGGACCTCGACCGCCGCCAGCACCGCGTCCCGGCGGGATTCGGTGCTCCCCTCCAGCCGGGCCGTCCGGAAGCCCTTGGCCGTGAGCTCGACCCCGGCTGCGGCCACGAGGGGCCCACCGACCGCGACCAGCCGACGAGCCTCCCGGCGGGCGCGGTCGACCTGCGCCAGCGTCGCCTCCCGAGGACCGACGACCACCGGCGCCCCCGGGAACCGGCGCGCCTCGTCGACTTCGTCCCCCGGCTCGGCGGCCAACCACACCCTGCGGTCGTCCTCGAGCACGATGCCGCCGCCGCAGCGGATGCTGGCCATGGGGCCCATGATGCCCGTGCCGGCCCCGCGGGCGGCAGTGATTCTCCTCGCTAGGCGAGCGCTTCCACCGAGAACCCGGCACCGTCGGCGGTGATCAGCACGCCCGCGCCCTTGCCCATGGGATCGACCAGCCGCCCCGTCAGCCCGAGCACCGCCGCCTCGTTGGTGGGGCTGTGACCCACGACGAGCGCCCGACCACCCTCGGCGAGCGCGTCGAAGACCCGTCGGAGGGCGTCGCCCAGGATGCGGGCCTCGCCGTCGACAAAGTCGGGCTCGAGGTCGCGAAACGCCGCCAGGCCGCCTCCCGACGCCCTCCCCGCGAGCTCCCTCCAGCGGTCCTCGAAGTCGGAGCGCAGGCCGGGTTCCACGGCCACACCGTCGCGCACCCGCCGGCCCAGGCCCGCCAGCATGCACGCCGCGGCCTGGGTGGCCCGTTGCGCGCCCGTCGACACCGCCAGCTGGTAGTCGCCGGCGAGGCCGCGACCGATCTCCACCGCCGCCCGAACACCCTCGGCGGTCAGGAAATCGCCGTCGTTGTCCGTGTGTCGCCGCAGCTCGACCGTCTTGGCCATGTTCCGAATGCTAAGCTCCGATGCTCCGGAAGGGTGGCGGCCGTGCCTGATGCGCTTGTGTATGCAAATCTGGCAGTCGGCGAGTTGGGCGCAGATGTTGCGAGTGTTCACCTCAACGATGACTTCGATCCCGACGCGCAGCAGCTACCTGGGCTTGAGGTCCTGACCGGTGCCGGGGTCGCACTGGCATCAGCGTTCTTCTCTGGTGTCGTGGCTGGAATGGCGAGAGAACTGCGAAGCTGGGGCGATAGCGTCGGGTCGACGCTGGTTCGAAAACTCCGAGGGATAGTCCGTGCCTTGACCGCGCGCCGTGAATCGCCCTCTCCCGCAGTGTCGGTAACCCGAGCAGTCATCGTCGAGGAATACCGGGAGGTAGTCCTCGGCCTGATTGATCCCACCACTGGAGTGCTCGCGGATTCGGCGAATGCGCGATTCCTCAGAACCCCAGAAGTCCTTCTTGAGGTCACGAGCGCCCTGCTGGCGCTCGGGATAGACGAACATCGAGTCGAGGTGCTGGCCCCGCGGATCGTTGGAGCGCTAGCGACCCAAGCGCTACAAGCGTCGGACCAGCATTGATGGAAGATTTGCGTCAACTACAGACATACCAGCTTCTGCTACTTCGGGAGACCTTCCGAATGTGCCTTGGCCAAGACCCCCCGACAGCCGAGACAATGATTCTCGCGATAGGCTCGGAAGAACTGGAATCAATGATCGAGGCGGGAAACGGAATCGTGCGGGTCGTCGCCGCGGATGGCATCACTACTGGGTATATCTCTGTCCGCGATGGGCACCGTGAGACCACGGCCAGTCTGCCCTCATGGGCGAAACCGGAAGAGGTCCGAGATGCCCACATCCCGGCCCCAGGCCGTGCCGTGTATTCTAAATTGGTTGATCGTGCCGCAATAATTCGCTCCACCCAAGAGGATCTTTTCGCCGGCTTAGGTCTTGAGCTTGGAATGACCACAGTCTCTCGGTATTACGATAGCGACGCCGACTCGCAATCTCTAGTGCGGCTTATCGAAGTCGCCAGCGCCATGGAGTTGAACGAAAAGCTGCGCCTGGATAGGGAACGGTTTGCGTCCTGGGGCTTTGACGCCATGAACGATCTAGTGCGCGAGTACTCGCAGTTCCGACTCTCGGGCGAATCGTTGCGTTTAGCGCTTAGCACGTTGAGTATCCTCTGGATGGCTGGTGAGAGCGGAGTCGCGGCAATCGAAATCGCTCATTTGGCTGGACAAAAGATAGCGGGGGAAACCGCGGTTTTCTCAATTGCCGACATCGACTTCTACTGTAGAGCGCTCGACGTATCGACGAACGGCTATACATGGCGGATGGCTTTGGGGGCTGCGAGAGGGATGCGGGAGTATGGCGACGACGCTCGCGATGAAGCGAACGCTTCCTTAACCTTCGAAGACTTTCACGGTCATTTGTATCGGGCGCTTGCATTTTACCTGGCAGCGCAAACGCTCTATAGGATCGCCAACACAAACCGAGATAGCAGTGCGCCTCCTCAACTCGCTTACGAGGCCATAAAGGGAAATCACTTCTGCGAAGAAATGCGCGTACGAATCTTGGTATCGTTTGCTTGGGCTGCAGATTTCACCACTCATGGCAATAACTTCATATTGCCGGACGTGCTGGAGTGGTGGCTCGTCACGAGAAGTGCGCGCAACATGGACGTCATGGAGCATCGCGTGCTGAACCAGTACACCCAGCTCACCTTCCCATCCGTTATCAGAGATCTTGCCTTGGCGCGAGTCCGAACGTTTGGAGCGGAAACCCGAGCGTTGGGGATGCAGCAACTCGATAGCGTTGTCTCGAAAATGAGGGCGCAGCAGAGTCGACTCGATGCTCTTGACCAAGGGGTATTCCTGCAATACGCGCTTGCGGCTCGGGACCAGGCGGAGACATGGTTGGCCGAACCCTCTTTGGCAACTGAATATCTGAGAGTGGGCCGCGCCGCGAGTCCGTAATGGATGTGACTCTGAACCGCCTGGAAGTTCGCGCGCGTTCCACGCTCAGAGCGGAACCGAGAGGGTTTCCTCGCATACCTGGCGTGACGTTCGCAGACTGGGCCGCCGAGGGGCGACTGAAGTCTTGCCGGACCGCCAACTGCGGAAGCGGCCGGGCCCATGGGCATTCGGTCCCGGGTCCCACCCCTCCAGTCTCAGCTTGGTTAGGCCGGCGCGCCAGGAGCCGGGTCCCGGCGGGGGCGTGATGCTGGTCGGCTCGGAGATGACGGAGGCGGCCAGCGGTTGGCGCTGGCCGTCCCCGTCTCCGTCACCGTCTCGGCGTCAGGGACAGTTGCCGATGTCGCTCTCGGACGAGGCCACCACGATGTTGGTGACGGCCAGGCCGACGACGTTGACCCGCACATGGATGGCGTTGACCGTGAGGCCCATGTCCGGCGTGGTGAATGGGATCTGCTCGTTGAGCATGAGGCTGACCACGCCCACCGTGATCCCGGTGTTGGGCGGGATGTTGGTCGGTGTCGCGATCACCACGGTGCCGCCTACCTTGAGGAAGGCGATCGTGGTGGTGCCGGTCGAGCCGGCGCACGTGGTGGTCGATGTCGACTGGACCGTCCTGATGGTGACCGCCGGGATCGTCGGGACGCCAACGGCGGCGTCGGCGAGA
This sequence comes from uncultured Acidimicrobiia bacterium, assembly GCA_963836205.1. Classification (GTDB taxonomy): domain Bacteria; phylum Actinomycetota; class Acidimicrobiia; order Acidimicrobiales; family AC-14; genus JAXDMK01. Next base: position 39,756 of record CAWIIV010000022.1, read on the forward strand.
GAGGCGGTGGCCGTCGAGGTGCCCGGGGGGGCGACGGTGGTCACGTTGGCGCACAGCACGTGGGCGCTCACCAGGCCGGGAAGGGTGGCCCGGCACGGCGTGGTGGTCGTCGACGATGCCGACGTGGAGATGTTGCCCGTGTCCGGGGTCGGCGCCACGTTGACGAGGGGAATGCCGGCCAGGGTGGCGGTCGCCGTCAACCCGAAGGCCCGTCCGGTCATGATCGGGGCGGTGACGATCACCGTCTCGCTCCCGCACCCGGAGACGGCGGACGCGTTGTTGGCGTCACCCTCGTAGGTGGCGACCCAGTCGTACGTGCCTTCCCCGGTCACCGTGACGTCGCCCGACGACGCCGTCCGGGCCGCCAACGTGCCCGTGGTGGAGGTGAAGGTTCCGGTGCACAGGGGGTCGGCCGGACCGAAGAGCTGGAAGGTGACGTCGCCGGAGGGCGACAGCCCACCGCTCACGGTGGCCGAGTCGGAGATGGTTCCGCCGACGGTGCCGTTGCCCGACGGGGTCGTCGAGATGCCCAGGGGCGGCGGCGGCGGGATCTCGCCCGAGCAGGTGCTGACGTGGCTGGTGTCCATCGTCACCGCGCCGGTGTGGGCGTACAGGCTGCCGGTGCTGTTGGCCCCGGTGGCGAGCGTGATCGAGGTGTTGGCAATGATGTTGCCCAGGAAGATCGATCCGGAGCCGACGGTGGCGCTGCTGCCGATCAGCCAGGTGACGTTGTTGCCGCACTGCGATCCGCCGTTGACGAGCACGACGGCGGCGTCGCTGGCGGTGGTGAGGGCGCTGGTGACCTGGAACAGCCACTTGGCGGTGGGGCTGCCCTGGGCGTCGAGGCGGAGGACGCCGGTGAGCTGGGCCGAGCTGTCGAAGCAGTAGACGGCGGGAGGAAGGGTCATGCCCCCGAGGTCGAGGCCGCTGAGGTTGGTGTCACACGGCTGCCCGACGGCGTGGCCGTAGGCGGTGCCGATGTCGGCCTGGGCCGCGGTGGAGACCGGTGTGCTCTGGACGATACCGCCGACGACGGCGCCGGGCGGGAACCCCGAGATCGACGAGCCGGGGCTGACCCCGAGGTCGCCGGTGACGACCGTCGCCCCGGTGTTGCTCACCGCGCTGCCGCCGAGCACGGCGAACGTCGCCGCCGTCCCGAGGGGCGGGTTGACTGCTGCCGCCGCCGCCGGCTGGGCGAGGACGAGTGGGAAGAGAAGCAAGCCCGCGGCGAGGGCGGGAAGCATTCGGTGGGCGAGGCGAGATCGAGTTCGGGTCATGGGTTCCCCTGTGGCGAAGTGATGGTGCGGACATGGAGCAACATCCCGGCTGTGGTTGCGCGGGTGTCTGCTCGCTGCCCGATCGTCACTCGCCCATCTCCCCTCAGCGTCGTGGATCGCTGACGCTGCCGGGGTCCGGGGCAGGTGGGGCACGTCTACGCCCACCAGGACGGTGCCCTTTCAGGCACTCATCCTACGGTTCATAAACTAGTCATACACCGTAACGACTGTCAATTTTGGTTCATTTCATGTCATTCCGAATCGGAACGCTCCGGGAGCGTCCCGATCCGGCGCAGGTCTTGGGTCGGAAAAGGGGTGCTGCGCGGACCTTTTCGTGCCCACGACCGGCGCTGTCGGCGTCATGCCGGCGCTTCTGGCGAATTCTCGGGTGAAGGTACGCGGAACGGACTGACGATCACCAGATCGTCGAACCGGCGGCCTTCCTGGAGATCCTCAGTGAGCAGGGCTCGTGCTCCCGAGCGGCGGGCGGAGACGATGATGAGCGAGTCCCAGAACGACAGGTGATGCCGTTCCTCGAGCCCCGAAGCGGCGATGACGTCGTCGACGTCCGGGCGGTGGATCGGCCAAGTCCCGTAGGTGGCGACAACTTCGCCGGCGGTCCCTCGTGGCAGCGGTCGGCTGAGCTTGCGGGTGACAGTCACGTAGAACTCCTGAAGCACCTGCGTGCTCAGGAGGCCCGATTCGTCCTCCCATAACGTCTGCAGCCACGCTCGTGCGGCAAGGTGCTTGTCGCCCGCGTCGGCGTCGTATGCGTACACGAGCACGTTGGCGTCGACGAAGGTCGGCTCACCGCTCATGGAGTGTGTCTCGATCAGGGAGGCTTCCGCCGCCGAGGTGGAATCCCCGGTTCAGCTGGGCCAATGCGGTCGACTTGGCCCGCCGGTAGGCATCGTCCTCACCGACCAGCCTGTGGATCTCGTGCGCGACGAGCTTGCTCACAGAGGTCGAACGTCTCGCCGCCAGCACCTTGGCTTTTGCGACCGTGTCCTCGTCGAGCTGGACCGTGAGGTTTCGCTTCATGCGCCCGATGATACGTAAGTCACGTGCGGCACGTGACTTACGTGGTGCGATTCGGCTCAGTCGACTTGGGGGCGTGCAGTTATTCGGAAACCTGTCGAGTACTCCTCGGAGAAGGGGTCCTTCACCGTGATGCCGCTGAACTTGCGGAGGTCGCGGTCGTGGCTCCAGATCGTCGACACCCCGTGTTCCCGCATGAGCGCGACGAGATGCGCATCGGGAACGACGTTGCCTCGCGGCTTCACGTCCGCCGCGACCCTTCGGAACGACGTCCAGAAGTCGTCGCCCTCGCCGACGACGCGGACGTGTGACGGCGCGAGGACGGCTTCGACATTCGAGACGGCCTCGTCGGTCGACAGCGGCGTTCCGAGGATCGCTGGATGCGTGACGATTCGCAGGTATCCGAGGACGGCCGGCCAGAGGAGGTAGGCGAGGCTGGGACCGGCGACGAGGTGCTCGACAAGCGCACGGGCCCGCTCATGGAAGGGGCTCCCGGTGTGGCTGGCGTACACCAGAACGTTGGTGTCGACGGTCTGGCTCACGGCTCGTCGAGGATGGACCAGACCGCGTCCTTGTCGTCGAGGTCGACGCGCGGCCGAAGATCCTTCGCGACCCACTCGAACGGTGGCGCAGGCTCGTCCTCCGACTCGATTGCCTTGGCCACGAGCTCGGATACGAGTTGTCCCAGCGGCTTCCGCTCGCGCTCCTGTCGCTTTTTCAGCTGGCGGAGAACGGAGGCATCGATGTCGATGGTGGTCCTGGGCACGCATCTGATGCTATCAGCGCGAACATCAGATGCAAGTGCTGCTGGTCGACTGGGAGAACGCGGCTATTCCAACCATGTCGAATGCCTGGCGACGGGCCCCCGTGGTGCCCCACCCGGTGCCGAGTGACAGCTCCCAGCGGCATCATGTTCCAATTTCAGCGAACCGCAGGACGACCGCCGTTGACCGGCTGGTGGAGCGGGTGCCTCCCCCGATCCGAATCGGGCTGTGGGTCCTCTGGGCGGTGGCGATCATCGCCATGCGGTGGGACGGCGTGGACGGTCATGCCTGGTCGCCCATCTCTTGGGGGTTCGTCTGGCTCGGCGTCGGCGTTTGGCTGATCCTTCGGCTCAACCATCTCGTTGCGACCTTCGGGGATGCCGCTCGCCCCCCGCTCGATCTGCTTTCTCTTGATCGGGAAGCAGCTCTTCTGGTCCTGGCGACTGGAGGGCTCCTGGTCGTGGGCCCCTGGTGGGTGCTGGACGGCGACCCCTCGACCAACCCCCTGATCGGCGGGGCCCTTTTCCTGGTCGGGCTGGTCCTGACGTGTCTGTTCGTCCGCTACCTGCTCAAGCCCGTCCGGGGCGGGGCCGGTCCGGCCTCCCCCTGGCGGGCGAAGGGCCCTTGGTAGGAAACGCAGAACCTGCCGAAGGCCCATCGTCGGCGCGGGGAGCGTGGCGCGGCAACAGTTGCGCCGTGGGCCTCTTGAGAAAGCTTGACGATCTCGACCGGCGCTTCGGTGCCCGAGCGGCCCACACGACTGACTGGGAACAGCGCCCAGCCGTGGCCAACCGAACGCCGTTGTGGCTGATCGCTGGATCGGTGGCGCTGCTCATCGTGCCAGCGATGGCGATCCTTCTCGTTCAGACAGTGCGGAACCAGCAGGAGGACAACAACGTCCGGGCGGAGCTCGAGCCGGGACGGTGCCCTGGCGGTCGGTGCCGCCACCGATTTCAAGCGCCCGACTCGCGGGCACGTCTTCCCAGCCGTGATGCGCGTTGAGTTCATGACAGACACGGGAATGTCGCAGGCGACGAGACACCCCACCGCGACCGGTGGATCATCGCCGCGGGCTGGGGACCCACGTTCTTGGTCATCATGGTCGTGGTCCTGGGGCTGACAGAGGGCTTTCGACGGGAGTCGGCTGAGCCCTGACCGGCCCTGTGGGGTCAGACGGGATTTCGCCTAGTTGGTTAAGTTAGATGTTCGACGGGAGGAGGCGGGCGAAGTTCTCGAAGAAGACGAACAGGACGCCGAGGAAGATCGGGGTGCCGACCAGGTAGGCCATCCAGCCCCGGTCCCAGAGGCGGGACAGCCACCAGGTGGCCAGCCACACGGCGGCGCACAGGATGCCCCAGCCCACGGCGGGGCCGCGGGCGGCCGAATCGCCCGAGAGGCCGGCGAGGCCGTCGGCGGCCAGCTCGGTGGGGGGCGTGACGACGGAGCCTTCGGGGGGCGGGGGAGGGGTGACCGGCGTGGTCACCAGCCTGGCGCTCACGATGAGCCGTTCGGCGGCGGAGTACCGCGGGTTGCAGGTGGTGAGCGTGAGCCGGTTGTCGTCGGTGGGGTTGAGGACCTCGACCGCGTCGGGCGAGACGATCTGCGTGTCGATGACCTCGTACCGGAACTCCCCCACGCCGGTGGTGACCATGATGGAGTCGCCGAGCACGAGGTCGCTCAGGTCGTAGAACGGGGCGCCGTAGGTGGTGCGGTGCCCGGCGATGGCGGCGTTGCCGGGCTCGCCCGGCATCGGGGTGCCCGGGTAGTGGCCGGGGGCCTTCTTGAGGTCCTCCACGCCGACGCCCTCGACGATGTACTTGTCGATGTTGGCCTTGGGGATGACGATGCGGCCGATGGCATCGCCCACCTGGGGCGGCAGGGTGGTCGGTGGGATCGTCGGTTCTGTCGTCTGCGCCGACGGCACCGTGGTGGGCACCGAGATCCGGGAGAAACTCTCCTCCAGGTCGTTCTGGGCCCGGGCCTCGTGGAGGCCTGTCCCCCACAGCTGGTAGGCCACGAAGAGCAGGATCAGGACCCCGGACGAGATCAACGTCTTGCCGGTGCCGCGCACCACTTGCCTGAGCATTGGCGGTGAACTTACTGCCGCTTGGACCATCGTTCCTGGTCGCCGGTACCGTGGACATGGTCCCGATGACCCCGATCACCCCCCCAGGCGAGGAAATCACTCCTCCGAACTTCGCCGTCCGCTTCCGCTCCGCAGTGTCGCTGCTGGGCCGGTTCCCTGCCCTGGCGGGCGTCGATCTCGACGTCGCCGCGGGGGAGGTGGTCCTCGTCCGGGGACCCAACGGTGCCGGCAAGACCACCCTGCTGCGAGCGTGCGCGGGCCTGGTGGGCATCTCCTCGGGGGAGGCCGAGGTCCTCGGGCACGACCTCAGGGCCGACCGCCGGGCCATCCGCCGCCGGGTGGGCCTGCTGGGCCACGCCGCCTTCCTCTACGACGACCTCACCGTGGCCGACAACCTTCGCTTCGCGGCCCGGGCGTCGGGGTCGTCGAAGGCGGCGGCCGACGCCGCCAGTGCCCGCCTGGGCCTCGACGGCCGCCTGCGTGATCTCCCCGCGGCCAAGCTCTCCGCCGGGCAGCGGCGGCGGGTGGCCCTGGCCGCGGTCGTCGCCCGCCAACCCGACCTGTGGCTGCTCGACGAGCCCCATGCCGGCCTCGACGCCGCCGGGCGCGACCTCCTCGACGAGCTCGTCCGGGAAGCGGCCGCCGCCGGCGCCACCGTCCTGCTCGCCTCCCACGAGCTGGAGCGGGCGAGCGCCCTCGCCACCCGGTCCGTCGTCATCGCCGGGGGACGGATCCGCGACGGCCTTCTGCCGCCGCCGACGTCGCCCGGGCCGCCGCCGATTTCGCCCCCGGCCACCGGCAAGGAGCCCGTCCATGTGGCGTGACGCGGCCCTGGTGGCGGGCAAGGACCTGCGGGTGGAGGCCCGGTCGCGGGTCGGTGTCAACCAGGTGGTGCCCTTCGCCCTGCTCATCCTGGTCCTGTTCGCCTTCGCCCTCGACTCCGACCGCGAGGTGCTGACCAAGGTCGGGCCCGGCCTGTTCTGGGTGGCGGTTATGTTCTCCGCCCTCCTCGGAATCCAGCGATCGTTCGTCATCGAGGCCGACGACGACGCCCGCGACGCCCTGCGCCTGTCCGGCCTCGACGGGGCCGGCATCTTCCTGGGCAAGGCGGGGGCGGTGGCGGTGCAGCTGGTCGTGCTGGAGGTTGTGCTGGCGGTGGGGGTGATCGTCCTCTACGACGTCCACCTGCAAAGCCCGATCCTCCTCCTGCTCACCTGCCTGACCGCGACGATCGGGCTGGCCGCCGCCGGTACGGTCTACGGCATCATCGCCGCAGGTCTCCGGGTGCGCGACACCCTCCTCCCGCTGCTCGTCCTGCCCGTCCTGGCCCCGGTGCTGCTGGCCGCGGCCCGGGCCTGCGACGCCGCGCTCGCCGGCACCCCGTCCGACGGCTGGCCCTGGGTCCGGCTCCTCGGCGTGTTCGCCACCATCTATGTCGCCTTCGGTGTCGTCGCCTTCGGCGCCCTCTTGGAAGAAGCCTGATGAGAACCCGCGCCACCCGCATCCTGGGGTGGGCGACCGCGCTGTCGCTCGCCCTCACCGCCGTCCTCGCCCTCGCCGTGTCGCCGGCCGACGTCAACCAGAAGGACGCCGTCCGGCTGCTCTACCTGCACGTTCCCACCGCCTGGCTGGCGATGTACGTGTCGTTCGGGGTCACCAGCCTGGCCAGCGCCCTCTACCTCTGGCCCCGCACCCGCAGCCGCTTCTGGGACCTCACCGCGGGGGCGTCGGCCGAGATCGGCGTCGTGTTCCTCGGCCTGACGCTCCTCATCGGGTCGATCTGGGGCCGCACCACCTGGGGCGTGTGGTGGACGTGGGACGCCCGCCTGACGACGACCGCGGTCCTGTTCGTCCTTTACCTCGGCTACCTGGCCGTGCGCCGGGTGGTGGCCGACCCCGAGGTGGCGGCCAAGCGGGCCGCCATCGTGGCCATCGCCGCCTTCCTCGACGTCCCCCTCGTCCACAAGTCGGTGGAGTGGTGGCGCACCCTCCACCAGCCGGCCAGCCTCTTCGACCAGCGACGGCTGCTCGACCCGCAGATCACGGGCGTCATGCTCCTCACCCTGCTGGTGGCGGTGTTCGCCTTCACCCTCCTCTACGCCTGGCTGCTGGTCCACCGCTTCCGGCTGGCGTGGCTGGAGGACCGGGCCGGCGACCGGCGCATGGAGGTGGCCCTGGCCGAGCGCCACGCCGAGGCGGGGATGGCCGACGGGGCCGGACTGGCCGACGGGGCCGGACTGGCGGATGGGGCCGGACTGGCGGACGGGGCCGGACTGGCCGACGGGGCCGGATTGGCCGTCGGGGCCCCGACCGAGCCTGGGACGAGCCTGCCCCGTGCCACCCTGGAGCCCACGCCATGACCCACGCCGCTTACATCTTCGCCGGCTACGGCCTCACCACTGCTGTCCTCGCCGGCTACGCGGCCTGGGTGGTCAGCCGCCGCCGGAGCCTGGCTCGCGCCCTCGGGCTCGACCACGGCTCGCGGGCCTCCTCCTCTGAGTGACCGGTAGCAGAAGGTGAGCAGGCGCAACTGGATCGCGGTGACGCTGGTGCTCGCCGCCCTCGCGTTCCTCGTGTACCAGGGCCTGGGCAACGCCACCCTGTACTTCCGCACGGCCGACGAGGCGGTGGCCCAGCGGGAGGAGCTCGGCGACCGCCGTTTCCGCATCGAGGGCAATGTCCTCGATCCGGTGGCCCAGGAGGGAGAGTTCGTCCGCTTCCAGATCGAGTCCAACGGGGTCGAGGTGCCGATCACCCACAAGGGTGACCCGCCGGAGCTGTTCCAGCCGGGCATCCCGGTGGTGCTCGAGGGCCGGTTCCAGGGGGAGGGCTTCTCCAGTGACCGCATCCTGGTGAAGCACTCGGAGACCTACGTGGCCGAGAACCCCGAGCGGGTCACGACGGTCCCCGGCACCAGCCCGTGAACGCGGTCGTAGGGACGGCCGCGGTGGCGCTCGCCCTGGCCGGCTCGATCCTCGGGGTCATCACCCTGGCCATCGGGCTCAAGCGGGCCGACGTCCGGCTCCTGCGGCTGGGTCACCGCTACGCCTGGGTGGTGCTGGCCGGCGCGGTGCTCGCCACCATCGCCATGCAGTCCGCCCTCATCGGCCACGACTTCTCCGTCGCCTACGTGGCCCGCAACGGCAGCCGGAGCACACCGCTGCTCTACACGATCACCGGCATGTGGTCGGCCCTGGAGGGCTCGATCCTGCTGTGGGGGCTGGTGCTGGCCGGCTACCTGGCGGTGATGGCCCGCCACTTCCGCACCCGGGCGTCCGACCCGCTGGTGGCATGGGCCACCCTCACCGTCCTCGTCGTGGTCGCCTTCTTCTTCCTGCTCCTGGCCGGGCCGGCCAACCCGTTCAGGATCGGCTCGGGGCCGACCCCCCTCGACGGCATGGGGCCCAACCCGCTCCTCCAGAACCACCCGCTGGTGGCCTTCCACCCGCCCATGCTCTACCTGGGCTACGTCGGCTTCACCATCCCCTTCGCCTTCGCCATCGCCGCCCTCGCCACCGGCCGCCTGGGCGAGGGGTGGCTGATCGAGACCCGCCGCTGGACCCTGTTCGCCTGGGGCTTCCTCACCCTGGGGGTCATCCTCGGCGCCTGGTGGTCGTACGAGGTCCTCGGCTGGGGCGGGTACTGGGCGTGGGACCCGGTGGAGAACGCATCCTTCCTGCCGTGGCTGACGGCGACGGCCTACCTCCACTCGGTGATGGTTCAGGAGCGGCGGGGGATGCTCCGCGTCTGGAACCTGTCCCTGCTGGTGGCCACCTTCTCCCTCACCATCCTGGGCACGTTCCTCACCCGCTCGGGCGTGCTCGACTCGGTCCACGCCTTCTCCGAGTCGGCCATCGGACCCATGATCCTGGCCTTCTTCGCGGTGGTCGTGGCGGTGTCGGTCGGACTCATCGCCTGGCGGGCCGACCGGTTGCGGTCGCCGGGGACGATCGACTCGCCCGTCTCCCGGGAGGGCGCGTTCCTGGCCAACAACGTGGCCTTCGGGGCCTTCGCCTTCGTGGTGCTCCTGGGCACCATCTTCCCCCTGATCGCGGAGGCCGTCCGGGGCGACCGGCTGTCGGTGGGGGCGCCCTACTTTGAGCGCATGACGATGCCCGTCGGCTTCACGCTGCTCTTCCTCATGGCCGTGGCCCCCGCCCTGCCGTGGCGGCGGGCGTCCACCGAGGTGCTGCACCGGCGGCTGCTGTGGCCGGCGTGGGCGGGCACCCTCACCGTGGTGGCCTGTGTGGCGTTCGGGTTGCGGGGCTTCGGGGCGCTGGTGGCGTTCGGGCTGTCGGCCTTCGCGGGGGCCGCCGCCATCCGCCAACTGGTCCTGTCGGTAGGGGGCGCCCGGGCCCAGGGCACGCCGTTGTGGCGGGGACTGGTGGGGCGGGCCAACGGGGGGATGATCGTCCACCTCGGCGTCGTGCTCATCGCCTGCGGCTTCGCCGCCAGCTCGTCGTTCGGCCACAGCCACCAGTTCCGGCTGGCGCCGGGGGAGTCGGCCAGCCTGGCCGGGCACACCGTCACCTACCTGGGCTTCGACGTGATCGACCAGCCCAACAAGACCACCTACCGGGCTCGGGTCCGCATCGACGGCGGCAAGGTCTACGCCCCCGCCCTCCACCAGTTCCCCGGGGCCAGCCTGGCCATCGGCTCGCCCTCGGTGCGCAGCGGGCCCATCGACGACGTCTACCTCACCCTGGTGGCCGCCCCCGACGCCTCGGTCGGCGACGGCACGGCCGTGATCGGGGTCAACATCCAACCCCTGGTGGCCTGGCTGTGGCTGGGCGGGGCGGTGATGGGCTTCGGGACGCTGCTGGCCGCCTGGCCCCGCGACCGCCGCCGCCGGACTCCGCCCGCGGACGGCGCGGGCGCGGAGCCGCCGGCCGCGACCGTCCCCGAAACGGTTCCCGTCCCCCGTCCCGAGCCGGCGGAGGTGCCCGGATGACCCGGCGGGCGGTCTGGGCGGTGATGGCGGTGGTGCTGGTCGGCGCCCTGGCCATCGGCTCGCAACGGGACGGGCCGGTGACGGCGGAGGCCCGCGTCCGCCGGATCGGGTCCGACCTCCGCTGCCCCACCTGCCAGGGGATGTCGGTGGCCGACTCGGAGGCGCCGGCCGCAGTCGGGATCCGGGAAGAGATCGGCCGCCGGGTGGCCGAAGGCCGGGAGACCGACGGTCAGATCAAGGACTTCATCCTCGGCCTCTACCCGAACATCAGCCTCCGCCCGGAGACCCGGGGCCTGGGACTGGTCGTGTGGGCGCTACCGGTGGTGGCCGCCGCCGCCGTTGTGTGCGGGTTGGCGGTTGTCCTCGTGCGCCGCCGGCGGGTTGCCGAGCAGCCGGGGCTGTCCGACGACGACCGCCTGCTGGTCGAGGAAGCGCTGCGGCAACCGTGAGCGGCGACGATCTGGCCGCCCTCCGGGAGCAGCGCGACGTGCTGCTCAGGTCGATCCGCGACCTGGAGCAGGAGCGGTCGGCAGGGGAGATCGGCGACGACGACTACGCCGCCCTGAAGGACGACTACACCGCCCGCGCCGCGGCCGTGCTGCGGGCCATCAAGGCGGTTCGACCCTCCGGTGCGAGGGGGACTCGACCCCGACCGGCGGGTTCCCGACCCATCCGCCGCCCGCCCGGAGCCGGCCCGACCCGCCGGTCGCCGGGCACCCGGCCCAGGGGACGGCCGTCGTCGCGAACCCCCCCGTCGGACGCCGATCGCCGCACCGCCGCCGATAGGAGTACCGCCACCAACGGGCCTGCCGCAGCCGACGGGCCATCGGCGGCCAACGGAAGTCCCGCCGAACGCCGTACCGCCCGAGCCCGCCGTCCCGCGGCCGTCCGACGTCCCGGCGCCGACGGACGTCGCACCGCCCGCCGTCCCGCCACCAATCGCCGTGCCACCGCCACACAATCGCCGTGCCACCGCCACCAATCGCCGTGCCGCCGCCGCCGCCCGTGCCGCCGCCGCCGGCGGCGGCGGTCCCGCCACCGACCGTCTGCCCGCCTCGCAGGGCGCTCGTCGGCACCGACCGGCGGTCAACCCTCCGGTCGGGCGTCGCCAGCGGTCGCTCGCCGTCAGCCTGGTGGTGGCGTTCGCGATCGCGGCGCTGGCCGGGATCTCGGTGGTACTCCTCTCTGGCAGCCGCAACCCGGGGGAGCCCGTCACCGGCTCCGTGCCCGGAGGAGAGGCGGCGGCGGAGGTCAACCGAGTCGACGAGGCGCTCGCCCTCGAGGCCGATGGGCGGGCGGTCGACGCCCTCAAGGTCTACGACGAGATCCTCGCAGGCGATCCCGACGACGTCGAGGCCCTCGCCTACCGGGGCTGGCTCCTCAAGCGGGCGGGGCTGCCGGACAAGGCCATGGAGTCCCTCGACCGCGCCGTCACCATCGAACCCACCTTCCCCGACGCCCACTTCTTCCGGGGTATGGTCCTCTTCCAGGACCGAAACGACCCCGACGGGGCGGTCGTGGAGTTCAAGGCGTTCCTGGCCAACAACCCGCCGCCCGACTTCGTCGAGGCCGTCCAGGAGGTGCTGGCCAACGCCGAAGCGGCGGCCGCGGCCAAGGCCGCGGGCGCGACCACGACGGTCGCGCCCTAACCGAACCCGGGGGAAACGGTCTGCCCGGCCGAGCGGTCGGACCACCATGGCCCTTCTCCCGGTACGCACCCCTCGGCGGGCGGCGGCGGCCGCACTGGTCGCCCTGGTCCTCCTGGCCCCGTCGCCGGCGGACGCCCGCCAACCGCAGACCCCGGCCCAGGACGCGGCCGTCGAGGGTGTCGTCACCCACCAGGACGGCTCCCCGGCGGAGGGCGTGCCGGTGCGGGTGGTCGGTTATGACGACCCCGGCCTGGTGGGGGCCCTCACCTTGGTCTTCAGCCTCGGCCTGGCGTGCATCGCCGACTTCTCCATCTGCGGGGGCGACTCGACCGGTGGCACGGGTGCCACCACCGGTGCCGACGGCGGCTACCACGGCTCGCTCCCCGGGTCCTACGTCGCCGGCACCGAGACCGATACCGACTGGACCGTCACCGCCACCCTCCCGCCGGCCGCGGGCCAGGTCCGGGGTCCGAGCTCGGCGTTCGAGTTCGAGGTCAACATCGCCCTCCAGGCCGCCCCCCCGCTTCCCCTCTGGGAGCAGACCCCGTCGTTCTCGGTCGACGGCTGGGAGGCGACGGTGTCGGTCGACGGACGACCCCCCGCCGGCACCGGGGAGACCACCGTCGCCATCACCACGACAGGGGGAACGATCAGCGTGCCGGGATCGTCGGCCACCGTCGACCTGCGCCGGCTCGAGGCGGTCGACAGCGACCCCGGGACGGCGCAGCCCCACGGTTACGCCACCGCCTACGCCGACGTGCGCGTCCCCCACGCCAACGGCCGCACGATCTACCACCAGGCCGTCACCACCGGCGTCGTGGCCCTCCCTCCCGTCGACCTGACCCCGCCGTCCCGGTGGGCGCCGTGCTCGATCGTCACGACCGACGGCACCGTGACGGCGATGCCCCGTGAGCGGTGCGCGGCCACCGACGGCCGCCGGTCGGGCTTCGGCGCCACCGGGACGGCGTCGGTCACGGTGGAACTCGAGTCGCCGGTGGAGGTGGCCGATGTCTTCGTGGTCGGCTGCCTCGACCACTGCACCGTCGAGGCGTCGGCCGACGGCGCCACCTGGACGGCGCTGACGAACGGGTGGACCGACGCCTCGTCCAGCGCGGCGTCGTACAACGACCTCCTGGTGGCCTCGCCCGCGGCCCCCCTGGCGTCCCGTTTCGTCCGGGTCAGCGCGCCCGGAGGCATCGAGGACGTGACCGAGGTCTCGGTCTGGCCCGGTCCGGCCGCGCTCGTCCCTCCGACGACGGTCGCCCCGGTGACGGTCCCGGCGCCGGTGACGGTCGGCATCAGCCCGACGGCACCCGTCCTGCCCGCTCCGCACGACGACGGCGGCGGCGGGACCAGCACCGCCTCGTTGGCCGTGGTGGCTGTCGTCGCCCTCGCGGTGGCGGGGGGTGCCGTCGCCATTGCGATGGCGAAGGGCCGGCGCCAGGGGTGATTCGAGCAGACGCAATCGGCTCCGGGGCATGCTTGGCGTATGGAAATTCTGAGCGTCATCTTGAGCCTCGTGATCGCGGGCATCGTCTTCGGCTTCCTGGGTCGCCTGGCCATTCCGGGGCCGAACCCGATGAGCGTCGGAATGACGATCCTCGTCGGCATCGGCGGTTCGTTCCTCGGGACGATCGTGGGGGTCATCCTCGGTGCCCGCCCGGAGCACAACGTGTGGCTGTTCTTCGTGCTCCAGGTCCTCGGCGCGGCCGCCATCGTCTGGTTCATCAGCCGCCGCTCGAGGCGCTGACCGAGCACGCGTTTGCGGCTGGCAGACTGAGGCCGGTCGAGACCAGGAGGCGAGATGACGGACGTGCACCGATCCAAGCCTCCTCACATTCCGACACCCCGTGCCGACCTTGATGATCTCGTCCGGGCGAAGGGCCTTATGCCACTCCGGTCGATCGGGGATCTGGCTGCGTTTGCCGCCGACATCTGGGACTCGGATGCCGATCTGGACGACTTTCTGGCGGACGTTCGCACCAGCCGTGACGCCGATGTCGCCTAACCGACGTGCCCGTCGTCGTCCTCGACACTGACGCCGCCTCTCTCGTTCAGTGAGAGCGCCTCGACCCCACCTACGGGCGCCACCTCGTCGGCAACGTTCTCGGGATCACGTTCGTGACGCTGGCCGAGTTCCACAAGGGTATGGAGATCCGCTCATGGGGGGCGTCTCGTCGCCGTGATCTCATCGATTGGGGTCGACCGCCTCATCGTGCTGCCGTATGGCGAAGCGGTTTCCGAATCATGGGGACGACTAGCGGCGAGGGCGCAGCAGCGGGGTCGGCCGCGTCCGGTCAACGACATGTGGATTGCCGCGTGTTGCATCGCGGAGGACGTGCCACTGCTGACCCTGAACCGCAAGGACTTCGACGACTTCGCCCGGTTCGACGGCCTCCGCCTGCTCGGTGCCGCCTGAGAGGGGTCAGGAGCGCAGCGACCGCAGGCGGGCGACCACCTGGGGGAAGGCCTGGGCAAAGGCGTCGACGTCGGCCTCGGTCGTCGACCAGCCCACCGACACCCGTAGCGACCGCTCGGCGGGCACGCCCATGGCCTCCAGCACGGGTGAGGGTTCCAGCGACTCCGACGAGCACGAGCTGCCGGAGTGGACCGCTACTCCAGCCTGGTCGAGCCCGAGCAGGACGGGCTCCGCCTCCACCCCCTCGACGCCGAAGCAGACCAGGTGGGGGACCCGGTGGTCGACGTCGCCGAAGGGCTCCACGCCGGCGACCCCGAGCGCGGCGGCCACGACCGCGTCGGTCTGCGACCGGTTGCGTACCGCCTCCGACGCCAGCGTGCCCGGTGCGGCCAACACCTCGGCCGCGGCCCCGAAGCCGACGATGGCGGGCACGTTCTCCATCCCCGCCCGCCGGGCCCGCTCCTGCTCCCCCCGACCAGCAACGGGCGCAGGCGCAGCCCCCGGCGAACCAACAACGCCCCGATCCCCTGCGGCCCCCCCAGCTTGTGGGCGCTCACCGACAGCAGGTCGGCGTCCAGGCCGACGAAGTCGATGGGGACGTGGCCGGCGGCGGCGGCCGCGTCGACGTGGACGAGGACCCCCCGCGTCCGGCAGGCGGCGACGATCTCGGCCACCGGCTGCAACGTCCCCACCTCGTGGTTGGCCCACTGCACGTGCACCAACGCCGTCGAACCGGGCTGGATGGCGGCCACCACCTCGTCCGGGTCCACCCGCCCCATCCGGTCGACGCCCACCGTCGTCACCTCGAAGCGGGCCGACGCGTCCCGTACCGCCGAGTGCTCCACCGCCGGCACCACCATGCGCCCACCCCGCTCGCCCGCGCCCCAGACGGCGGCGGCGATGGCCTCGGTGGCCCCGCTGGTGAACACCACCTCCCGCGACCGGGCCCCGAACAGGGCCGCCACCCGTTCCCGGGCATCCTCCACCACCGCCCGGGCGATCCTGCCCTCGGTGTGCACCCGCCCCGGGTCGGCCGCCCCCGACAACCACGGGAGCATGGCCTCCACCGCCTCCGGCCGTGCCGGCGAGGTCGAGGCGTGGTCGAGGTAGTGGCGAGTCAGGGTTGGAAGCTCAGACGAACGTCACGCAGACGGAGTCGCCCTGGGGCCGGGAGGCCGACGTCTCGGGCACCGTGTCGCCGTAGAGCGTGGCCAGCATCCCCTTCACGATGCCCCGGTCGACGGCGCAGATCACCGGGTGCTGCACCGCCGCCTCGCCGAAGGGGCACTGCTCGGAGATGATGGCCAGCGCCCCCTCGCGGGACTGGGTGTGGGCGGCGAACCCATGGGCCGTCAGAGCGTCGGCCACCGTGTGCAGCGCCACCTGGAGCGACCGGTGGCCCTCGTTGGGGGCCATGGTGGCGGCCAGCGACCGCCCGTAGGCCTGCCCGACCTCCTCGGCCATGGCCTCGGCCGCCTCCAGGGGCACGAGGGCGAGGGTGCGGGCCAGCAGGGTGACGAGCAGGTCGTCGCGCCGGGCCGGGAACTCCAACCGCATGTCCTTGGCCACCGTGCGGTAGTGCTTCGACGGCCGTCCCGCCCCCGAATGCTCGGCCCGCTCGACGGCGACCACCAGGTACCCGCCGCCGGCCAGCTTGTCGAGGTGGTGCCGGGCCACGTTGGGGTGCAGCTCGAACCGCTCGGCCACCTCGGCTGCGGTGACCCCGTTGTCCGAGTCGTGGGCGAAGAGGTAGATCTCCCGCCGGGTGGGGTCGCCGAAGGCGCTGGTGACCGCGCTGACCGCAGCGCTGAACTCATCCGCCGTCAGAGCAGGTTGAGCCACCCCGGTATTCTACCTACAGCCATAGGAGAAATCGGAGTCCCGCCCGTCCCATGCCTGAAAAGACGCTGCCTACCGAAGCCGACATCCTCGAGGCGCTCCGGCCGGTGCAGGACCCTGAGCTCTATCGCAGCATCGTCGACCTCGGGATGGTCAAGGCCATTCGTATCGAGGGCGGACGGGTCGGTGTCACGGTGGCCCTCACCGTCGCCGGCTGCCCCCTGCGGGCGGAGATCACCCAGCGGGTGACGGCCGCGGTGCAACCCGTCGAGGGGGTCGACCACGTCGAGGTCGAGCTCACCGTCATGACCGACGAGGAGCGGGCCGCGGTCCGGGGCCAGCTCCAGTCCAGCCAGCCCCCGCCCGGGCCGCCGCAGGGCGACCACGGCCATGCCGCAGCCGCCATCCCCTTCGGCGAGGGCTCCCGCACCCGGGTCCTCGGCCTCTCGTCGGGCAAGGGCGGGGTCGGCAAGTCGTCCACCACTGTCAACCTGGCCGTCGCCCTCAGCCGCCTGGGCCACGAGGTGGCGGTCCTCGACGCCGACGTCTACGGCTTCTCCATCCCCCGCATGCTCGGCATCACCCAGGAGCCGGTGGTGATCGACGGGATGATCGTCCCGCCGGTAGCCGCCGGTCTGAAGGTGATCTCCACCGGGTTCTTCGTCCCCGACGACCAGGCCGTGATCTGGCGGGGACCGATGCTGCACAAGGCCCTCGAGCAGTTCCTCACCGACGTCCTGTGGGGCGAGCCCGACTACCTGCTGGTCGACATGCCGCCCGGCACCGGCGACGTGGCCCTGTCGATGGCCCAGTTCCTGCCCCGGGCGGAGGTGCTGGTGGTCACCACGCCCCAGCCCGCGGCCCAGCGGGTGGCCCAGCGCTCGGCCCTGATGGCCCGCAAGGTGAAGCTGCCGGTGCGGGGCGTGGTCGAGAACATGAGCTGGTTCACCGGCGACGACGGGAAGCGCTACGAGATCTTTGGCTCCGGCGGCGGCCAACTGCTGGCCGACGACCTGGGCGTGCCCCTGCTGGCCCGGATCCCGCTGGTCACGGCCCTGCGGGAGGGTGGCGACGAGGGCCGGCCCATCACGGTCACCGACCCCGGCTCGGAGGCGGCGCTGGCCTTCGAGGCCCTGGCCAAGGCGGTCGAGAGCATGGGCCCCAGCCGCATCTACAAGTCCGAGCTCAAGATCGGCTGACCGCGCCCTCTGGCCCCGGCCAGGGTCCCCGCTCGGCTAGACAAGGTGACGGTGTTCGGCCTCCTCAGCGCCCTCGCGGCCATCTCCTACGACCCGTTGGTGCGGATCAACATCGGGCCGCTGTCGATCTCGCCCCACGGGATCGGCATCGCCGTCGGGTTCCTGCTCGGCGCCCGGTTCATGCTGCCCGAGTCCCGCAAGCGGGGGATTCCCGACGAGGAGGTCTACCCCCTCTTCACCCGGGCCGCCATCGGGGCCATCATCGGCGCCCGGGTGGCCTACGTCGTCAACCACCTCGGCGACTACGAATCGGTGCTCGACATCCTGCGGGTGTGGAAGGGAGGCATCTCCCTGCTGGGCGGGATCACCGGCGCCGTCCTCCTGGCCGTCCCCCGGATGAAGATGCGGAAGCTCTCGTTCTGGAAGATCATGGACTCCGCTGCCCCCGGCCTGGCCCTCGGCATCACCGTCGGCCGCATCGGCGACCTCATCATCGGCGACCACCTGGGCAAGACCACCGAGTTCTTCCTCGGGTATCGGTGCCCGCCCGGCAGCGTCGAGGTGGGCTCACCGTGCGAACCGGGCACGATCGTGCACCAGACGGCCCTGTACGACCAGATCGGGGCCTTCGTGCTGCTCCTGGTGCTCCTCCGCCTGCGCAAACGAGTCCACTACGACGGGTTCCTGGCCCTGGTGTTCGTGGCCTGGTACGCCACCAACCGCATCATCGAGGACTTTCTCCGGGAGGACCTGCGCCACTTCGGCCTCACCGGCAGCCAGTGGTGGGCCCTCACCATGCTCACCCTCAGCCTGGGCGCCCTTCTCTTCCTCCGTCGCACGCCGAAGTGGGGGCGGTGGGACGCCGAGCCGCCACCGCCGTCCGCGGGGCCGCCTACCCTGAGCGACGACGAGCCTGAGATCGACGAGGACATCGGTGGCGTTGACCGCCCCGAGGAAGGAGAACGCAGTGGAGATCCGGATCGGGGTCATTCAGTCCCCGAGGGAGATCGAGATCGATATGGGTGACGACGTCGACGGCGAGAAGCTGATCGAGGACATCCAGGAAGCGATGAGCGGCGACTCCGACGCCAACATGCTGTGGTTCACCGACCGCCGGGGCAAGCGCATCGGGGTCGTCACCGAAAGGCTGGCCTACGTCGAGGTCGGCCCGACCGGCGAGCAACGGCACGTGGGGTTCTCGGCCGTCTAGAGGCGGCGAACTGGGTGACAGTTCTCGGGGCTGGGACCCCGGGAATCGTCTCCAGTTCGGAGCGGCGGCGGCGTCCGTACACTTGGCGTCCGAATGGCCACCCTTGCCGAGATCGCCAGCCAGACCGCCCTCGAGGGGCCGGGGCTGGCCCACCTCCAACGATTGGTGGGCACGTGGGGCCTGCTCTCCGACCTGTGCTTCGCCGACCTGCTCCTGTTCGTCCCGGTCGACGACCCGTCGTCGGGCCGGTTCGTGATCCTGGGCCAGATCCGGCCCACCACCAGCCAGACGCTCTACCGCGAGGACCAGATCGGCAAGGTCTTCGACTCCTTCGACCGTCCCCTGGTGGCCCGCGCCTGGCGGCTCGGAGACATCATCGACGGCGAGGTCGACATCACCCCGGCGGGGGAGGTGGCGGGGGTCCAGTGCATCCCCGTGCGGTGGAAGGACTCCCTCCTGGGTGTCCTCACCCGGGAATCGGCCCCCTCCGTCGGTCGGCGCCCGGGCGACCTGGAGCGGGTCTACGTCGAGATCTTCGACCGTTTCGCCCGCATGATCATCGCCGGCGAGTTCCCGTTCGGGGCGGAGGAGACCGAGCCCGACGAGGCCCCGCGGGTGGGCGACGGCGTGGCCCGCCTCGATGCCCAGTCGAGGGTCGACTTCGCCTCGCCCAACTTCGTGTCCGTCCTGCACCGCATGGGCATCCATCGCAACACCCACGGCGCCCGCCTGGGCGAGATCGGCTTCGACGAGTCGACGGTGCGGGCCGCCTTCGCCATCGGCTTGCCCATCACCGAGGAGATCGAACGCCGTGACGTGGTGGTGCTGGTGCGCTGCATCCCGTTCCTCGAACACGGCCGGGTGACGGGGGCGATGGTCGTCATGCGCGACGTCTCCGACCTTCGTCGCCGGGACCGGCTGCTCATCTCCAAGGACGCCACCATCCGTGAGATCCACCACCGGGTGAAGAACAACCTCCAGACGATCTCGTCGTTGCTCCGGCTCCACGCCCGCCGCCTGGAGCATCCCGAGGCCCGGGCCGCGCTGGAGGAGTCGGTGCGGCGGGTGCGGTCGATCGCCCTGGTCCACGAGACCCTGTCCGAAGGCGCCAGCCAGGAGGTGGAGTTCGACCAGATCGTCCGGCCCCTGGTGCGGATGGTGGAGGAGGGGCTGGGCTCGGAGGAGCGCCCGGTGCGCCTGGAGGTGGAGGGCGACGCCGGCGAGCTCCGGGCCGAGATCGCCACCCCCCTGGCCGTGGTCCTCACCGAGCTGCTCCAGAACGCGGTCCAGCACGGCTATCCCACCGAGGACGGGAGCGGGCACCACGCCTTCCCGTCCGGCGACCTCGACGCCGAGCCCCCGCCGCCCCGACCCACGGGTCGAGTGGTCGTGTCGTTCACCAACGACGGCAGCGAGCTGGTCGTGCGGGTTCGCGACGACGGGGTGGGACTTCCCGAGGGCTTCACCATGCACGGGCCCCGGCTCGGGCTCACCATCGTCCGCACCCTGGTCACCACCGACCTCGGGGGGACGATCGACATGCGCAACGACAGGGGGACGGTGGTGGAGCTGCGCATACCGGTGAGCGCCGGCACCGCCATGGAGGCGACTGCGCCGGGCGACTAGGCCCCGCCCGCCGACGACGGGCAGAGGACCGGGTTCAGCTGGCCCGCGATCGCTGTCAGCTGGCGCGGCGGCGCTTGGCCAGCCAGGCCTTGCGCAGCTTGCGCCGCTCCTCCTCCGACGTGGCGCCCCAGACGCCGGCCTCCTGGTTGGTGGCCAGTGCGAACTCCAGGCACTCGTGCCGGGCCTCGCACGCCCTGCACACGATCTTGGCCGCCTCGATCTGGTCAAGGGCCGACCCGGTTGTGCCCACCGGGAAGAACAGGTCGGGATCGGTGTCGCGGCAGGACGCCTTCTGCCGCCAATCGTCGACGTCCCACTCATAGGGCCGGTTCCACGTCAGTGCCACGAACACTCCTCTTTGTGAAGTTGTTCACAAACTGGGCCACTACGAATGGGGAAAGAAGACTTGCATCTTGTCGCCCGGAAGACCGTACTTCCCCTACCCCCACCGAACAAGGGGTGAGCCGGGTTTCAGCCTCCTCCCTCCCGCGGGGGAGGCGCCACCACGACCAGGGCGTCGGGCTCGTAGGAGAAGGCCAGCTCCTCGGTCAGGCCCAGGTAATCGCCGTCGACCTGGTACGGGAACGGGCCCCGGCCGGTGACGGTGAAGGCGAGCAGGTCGGGGCGGTGGTCGACCTGGGGGTTCGACCGCAGCCGCTTGCCGCTCCCCATGGCCGAGGTCAGCAGGCCGACGACGGCGGGCAGGTGCATGGTGCGGACGGTGACCGCCACCAGGCCCCGCCCCGGCACGGCGTCCTCGGTCAGGTTCAGCGGGATCCGGCCCAGGTAGGTGTAGGGGTCGGAGTTCATGACGATCGAGTAGGCGCCGGGGACGTCGGCCCCCTGCCCGAACTCCATGGTGAAGTACGAGCGGCGGAGGTCGAAGTGGCGGGCCAGGGTGGTGAGGGTGGCGTAGACGAACGCGGTCTGGCCCAGCCGGTGCTTGAGGGCGGGGTGGCGCTCGACCTGGCCGACGACAGCGGCGTCGAAGCCCAGGCCGGCGTGGAACAGGAACCGGCGGCCGTTGACGTCCCCGAGCGGCATGCGCCGGATGGCGCCGGCGGCCAACGAGGCGTCGAGTTGGGCGACGGCCTTGGTCAGGTTGTTGGGCACGCCGATCGTTCGGGCGAAAACGTTGGTCGACCCGCCCGGCAGGGGCGCCAGGGCGGTGCCGGTGCCCACCAAACCGTTGGCGGCCTCGTTCAGGGTGCCGTCCCCCCCCAACACGACGACCACCTCGGCTCCCCCGGCGGCGGCCTCGGCGGCCAGGGTGGTGGCGTGGTCACGGCACGCGGTGCAGACCACGGAGAGATCGTGGCCGGCGGCCAGCATCTCCTCGGCCAATCGCTGCTTCTTCGCCGACATCGACGAGGCGTAGGGGTTGACGAGCAGCGTGACCCTCATACCCGCGAGGCGTTCATGACCGCGAGGCCTTCATGCCCGCGAGGCCCTGATGACCGCGAGGCCCTCATGACCGCCCGGCTCTCATGACCGCACGACTTCGTCGTCCCCCGTTTCCTCGGCCTGGGAACGCAGCTGGGCCAGGCTGCGGGCCAGCAGGCGGGACACGTGCATCTGGCTGATGCCGAGGCGGCCGGCGATCTCCGACTGGGTGAGGCCCTCGAAGAAGCGCAGGTGCAGGATCATGCGCTCCCGGGGCGGGAACTGGGCGATGAGGGGCGACAGGGTGACCCGGTGCTCGGAGTCGATCAGGTTCTGGTCCTCGGAGCCGAGCTGCGACGAGAGCGAACCGTCGTCGTCGCCGCCGGCAGGGGCGTCGAGCGACGTGAAGCGGTAGGCGTGGCCGGCTTCGATCGCCTCCAGCACCTCCTCCTCCGACACCGCCGCCGCCTGGGCGATCTCGCCGATGGTGGGCGAGCGGCCCTTTTCCTGCGACAGCGTGCTCACCACCGACCCGAGGCGGAGGTGCAGCTCCTGGACCCGGCGGGGCACGCGCACTGCCCAGCCCTTGTCGCGGAAGTGGCGCTTGAGCTCGCCCACGATGGTGGGGGTGGCGTAGGTGGAGAACTCCAGGCCCCGCTCCGGGTCGAAGCGGTCGACGGCCTTGAGCAGCCCGAGGGCCGCCACCTGGACCAGGTCGTCGAGGGGCTCGCCCCGGTTGGTGAAGCGGCGGGCCAGGTACTCGGCCAGGCCCATGTGGGCCGTCACCAGCTCGTCCCGCAGGCCGCGGTCGCGGCTCTGAGCGTACTCGTGGAACTTGCGTCGGAGCTCGTCGCGCTCGCGGGCGTCGAATGGCATCGGCGTCAGGCCGGCCGCAGCCGCTTGACCATGCGGAACGTCGGTCCTTCGGGTCCCGTGCCCAGATGGACCTCGTCGACCATGGCGCCCAGGATCTGGCTCGACATCGGTGACAGCTTCGGCTCACGGGACCCGTCGTCGGTGAACCGGCCGGTGCCCTCAACCGCCAGCCCGTCGGCGAGCATCTCGTACCGGAGGGCGACGGTGCCGGCGCGGCCCTTGCCGACGAGGGCGAAGCACAGCTCGTCGATGGCGATGCGCAGGTCTTCGACGTCGTCGAGGGTGAACCCGATCCTGCTGGCCACGCCCGCGACCATGATCCGGGTGATGCGGAGGAACTCCGGCGACGCCGGCACTTCCAGACGCACCTCTCCAGTGGCCAACCGTTTCCCCTCGCGTTCGTGACCGGCTGAAAGGCGCGGCGCAGACGCCCACAGTAAGCCGTCGCCCACGCGAACAAGGAACAGAAGGACCGAACCGGCGGGAGCCCCCACCCGCGCTCGCATCTGCGACCTGCGCTTTCCTGGTGGTCACCGCTGGTCGGCGTCGATCCGGTCACGACGATTTGGGTGATCCGAAGGATTCGTGCGACTGGATCGTCGTGAATCCGCCCCACGTTTCATGGCGATTTGAGTGATCCAAATGCCTGTGGCTGCCGCGCCAACGGGGGGACGGCCCCTGCCCTCGGCCCGGCCGCTGGCGGGGTCAGCTGGGAGGATCGGGGGCCGCCCGGCTCAGGCGTGGTGGTGGGTCGCACCGCCTACGCTCGGCCTCGGGACTCGTCCTCTGGCGTGGTCGGTGGCTCGCAACCGCCCACGACCGGCCCCCGTCCTCGTGCTCAGGCGTGTTCGGTGGCCCGCCGGCCCACGCCCGGCCCCCGTCCTCGTGCTCAGGCGTGTTCGGTGGTCCGCCCGCCCACGCCCGGCCCGGAGTACTCGTCCTCAGGCGTGGTCGGTGGCTCGCACCGCCCACGCCCGGCCCCGGTACTCGTCCTCCACCGCCAGTCGGAGCGACCAGCCGGTGGCCGGTTCGCCCGCATCCCACCGGTGCCAGCGCAGGTCGGCGGCCGCCTCGCCCATCTCGTCGGGGTCGAACGGCCAGTCGTCGAGTCCCCCGGCCAGCGCCGCAACCGCCCACCACGCCGAGAACCTCCCGTAGGCCATCCCCCGGCGCCGGCCGTGGGCCCCGCCGCTGGCCGCGGCCCAGGCCATCACGGCCAGGGCTTCGGCGGGCGACACCTCGGCCAGTCGCAGGCCGTCGACCGCCGCGAGGGTGGCGATCGCAGCGGTGACGTCGCCCGCCACGCAGGCGGTGTCGACGGTGCCGTTCGATTCCTGCTTCCACGCCGCCGCCAGCTCGGCCAGTGCCCGCGCCGCCTCGGGGTCGTCGACGGGCGTGGCCGCCGCGGCCGCCTCGGCCACCGCCACCGGGTGGAGCGGCGGCGGGGCGACGTCGGGCACCTCGATCTTGTGGGCCCGGTAGGTGGCCAGGGGGTAGTCCGGCTCCCACGGTTGGAGGCGGAGCGGCAGTTCGAGGGTGGTGCGGTCGATGCCGTCGTCGCCGGTGAGGTCCTCTCCCCGGACGACCCGCTCGTGGGCGACCATCCCCGCGTCGGGCGAGGCCTCGAGGTGGGGGCGGAGCTCAGCCCAGGTGTGGGTCGACGCCGCCACCTCGGCCAGCGGGCCGAGGGCGAAGCGCCCGGTGCCGCCCACGAGCACGGCCGCCGCCTCCCGGCCCGGCGCCTCCAGGGCCAGCCGGTACTCGGCGTGGCTGGCCGCCGGCCACAGCTGGCGGCCCCGATCGATGGCCCGCCGGCAGCGGTCGCGCAGGTCGAGGACGCCGGCCCAGTGGCGGTCGGCGCACAGGTGGTCGATGCGGATGAGGAGGGCGTCGAGGTCGCCCATGTCGACCAGGTCGGCCGTCGTCAGCGGCCCCGGGCTCATGTGACGGGGGTCATAGCAGCGGCCACGGGTAGGCCCAGTGCGACCGGGCTGCGGGGAAGAACGGCCGCCGCACCAGCTCGATGCCCCGGTCGACCAGGGCGTCGACCTCGTCGACGCTGAGCAGGCGGCGCAGCTCGTCGGGCGGGGCCATCGCCACCCGGCGGACGTCGGCCACCAGCTCCGGATCGAACGCTTGGCCGGCGAAGTCCCAGATCACGGTGCGCAGCTTGGGCTCGTCGTGCAGGCACAGGCCGTGGTCGATCGCCCACAGGCGGCCGTCGTCACCCAGCAGGCAGTGCCCGGCCTTGCGGTCGCCGTTGTTCACCAGCAGGTCGAAGAGGCCGATGGTGCGCAGGGCGTCGTGGTGCTCGGGCCGCTCCAGCAGGGTGAAGTAGTGCTCCTTGAAGTCGGCGGCCACGAAGCGCTGCAGCGACCCCAGGCCGAACGGCCCGTCACGGAGCACCGTCTCCGGCACCAGGTCCCACCCGAGCGCCTGGCTGAGCAGGAAGACCGCCCGCTCCCGCCGGAACAACCCGCTCGGGTAGTCCCACAGCCCTCGCTCGCCCGCGCCCGGCTTGTAGACGGCGCTTTCCCGCTCGCCGTCCAGGCACAGCTCCACCAGGAACGTGCCGTTCGAGCTCCACGGCAGGCGGCCCTTGACCTCGATGTCGCCGGCGAGGAGCAGGTCTAGCGGCTCTGGCTCCGGTGGCCGTTCAGGCGCACGCACACGTGTCCTTCGGGATCGAGGGGTTGGCCGCACAGCTGGCACGGGGGCCGTCCCGCGGAGACGACGTCGGCCCCCCGGGCGGCCAGCGCCGCCACCTGCTCCCGGGTGGCCAGGAAGCGGGCTGTCGCCCCGTCATCGACCTCCTCCTCCATCAGCTCCTCGGCCTGGACGAGGATGCGGTCGGCGGCCTCGTCGTACGACACGCCGAGGGCCCCCACCGCCCACTCCGGTAGCACCGGCTCCACCAGGTCGAGGTCGGCGGGCAGGGGACCCGGTGCGGGAAGATCGGACAGGAGAGTCGCCAGGTAGGTGACGAGGGCCGCCACCTGCTGCTTCTCCAGCTTGAGCGACACCACCTGGGTGCCGGACACGGCTTGGAGGTAGAAGACCCGTCGCCCAGGCTCGCCCACCGTGCCCACTGTCAGCCGGTCGACGTCGCCCAGGTCGAACGAGGACGACAGGCTCACGACGGCTTCACCGCCCGCAGGTCGCCCAGGGAGTTCACCGACAGGACGGTGGGGCCGCTGTCGCCGTAGGCGATGGCCGTCACCGAGCAGGGGGAGATCACGATGCGCTGGAAGAGGTCGAGGTGGGTGCCGAGGGCGTGGGCGACGGCGGCCTTGATCGGGTCGGCATGGGACACGAGGACGATGGTCTCACCGTGGTGGGCGGTGCGCAGCCGCTCGATAGCTCCCACGATCCGCTGCTGCATCTCGGGGAACGACTCCCCGCCCGGGAAGCGGAACCCGCTCGGGTAGGAATGGACCGCCTTCCACTCGGGAGTCTTGGCCGCCACCTTCAACTCCATGCCGGTCCACTCGCCGATGTCGGCTTCGAGCAGGCCCTTGTCGACCGTCACCGGCAGCTGGCGGGCGGCGGCGATGGGCTTGGCCGTCTCCCGGGTGCGCTCGAGGGGCGACGCGTAGACGGCGTCGATCTTCGGTAGGACGGCCAGCCGCTCGGCCACCGCCTCCGCCTGCGCCCGCCCGGCCTCGGACAGGTGCAGCCCCCTGGCCCGCCCGGGCAGCAGCTTGCCAGTCGTCGGCGTCTCACCGTGTCGGACGAGGAGGACGAGGGTGCCGCGAGGGGCCGGGGTCTTGCGGGGCGCCATGGCTGACGGCCACCGTACCGTGCCCCCGCACCGCGCCGATCACGCTCGACAGCCGTCGGCGATTGCCAAAGTCCTCCCCGCGGTAAGGAGCAGGCGAGCTCAGGGAGGGCTCGCCGAAGAGGAGGCAACAGAGTGAGCGACATGAAGAGCGGAATCACCGACGAGGTCGAGAACGCCACGCCCGACGACGACGACATCACCTCCGACGTCTCCAGCGACCCCGGCGCCGACGCCGGCGACGACCTCAACAAGGCCGGCTCCGAGCCCGCCGGGAGGGGCGAGTAGCGCCAGTCCTCGAACAGGCCGGGTCGGAGCGTTCCGGTCGCTCCGACCCGTCCTCGTTCGCGTCGGGCCGACGTCAGTCGCCCAGCCGAATGTTGCGTTGGCGGGCACCGGCGTCCAAGGCAAGTGCCCCTGAGTCCCCTGCACGCCGGACTTCGACCGCACCGACGCCCAACTCGAAGGACGGTGCGGCGCCGGGGACGGGGTCGGTTTTGGGGTGGGGTCGGCTCACTGCGGTGGCTCATCCGGCGGGTCCCAGGTCCACGCTCCCGGCCGCCCGGCGAGCACCCAGCTGTGGTGGGTCTTGAGGGAGTGGTGACCTCGACAGAGGCGGGCCAGGTTGTCGAGGCTCGTGGGACCACCCTCGGCGAACGGCACCACGTGGTCGATCTCCAGGCGGTCCCGCATGTCGCAGCCGGGAACGACGCACTTGGGGTCGCGGGCCACCAGGGCGGAGCGCACGTGGGCGGGAATGGTCCGCCCGACATGGGCCACGGCCACGACGTCGACGCCCTTGGTGACGACCACCTTCAGGATGCCGTCGTCGAGCAGGCTCCGGGCCGTGGCTACCGGGATGGGTCCCACCCCGGGGATGTCGCAGATCTCGCCCTCCTCGACGTGGCCCCGCACCAGCGCCGCATGGTCGACGCGCACCGCCACCACGGGCACGGGCCCGTCGCCACCGCCTACAGCCATTGCCACCAGGGCGTCGGCGGCGTAGGCCTCGTAGGGTTCCCGGCGACCATCCTTGCGGGCGGTGGCGAAGATGCGCCGCTGATGCCTCTCCAACGTCGCCAGCACCTTGGCTCCGTCGTCGGCACACAACTTGGCCTCGAGACGAAACGCCCCGTCGTCATCGGTCCAGTTGCGGAGGAAGCGATGCTGTCGCACCCGCTCATAGGCGTCGAGCCCGGCCGACCCCTCGGCCCGCACCGCCCGGCACCGCTCCTGCAAAGCCGGTAGCGACTCGGATCCGGCCGCAGCCACCAGTTCGGCCTCGACACCGGGCCGCTCACCGGCGGTGGCAACGATCTCGTTGGCCTGCGCCATCGACAGCCTTCCCGAACGCATCGCCTCGGCCGTGACCGGCAACTCGTCCAACCGTCGGGCTGTCTCGAGGGCGACCACCGCCGACCGCACCGAGGATCCCGACTCGGCAGCCACGAAATGGGCCGCCGAACGGGTCCCACTGCCCTGCCACGCCCGGGTCACCTCGACCCGACGAGCTACGAGAGCCTTGCCTGCTGCCACCAACCGCTCGATCTCACCGAAGAGGCGCAACGCCGCGACCGCCCTTTCGCCGTCGAGGAGTTCTGGCTCGAAGGTCGACATGAGATCACGCAATTCCGACGCGACCCCTGTCAGCCGGCAGTGTTCCGTGGCCTCAGCCATGGTCTCATTGTATCGAACGTATGTTCGGTTTGCAAGTCGGGGACGATCAATTCGCACCGGTTGTAGTCCATGGCCGCACGCACGGAAGGACGACAAAGCGAGCGTCAGGCGCGGCGCGATCCCGGGCAGCCGTCCGTCAGCCTCGGAGGCGGAGCGCCACCCGTTCGAGTGCCCTGGCCGTGACGTCGTTCAGCTGCCGTTGGAGGTCCACGTCCACCGACCCTTCGAGCTCGGCGGCGACTGCCAGGGCCTCCAGCGCCTGCACGGCGGGGCTGTGCGGCGGAATCTTCACGACCTTGCCGGAGGGAAGGATCACCCAGCCGCCGCCGTCACTGGTCACTCCGCCGAGGATCGTGCCGGGGCCGACGACCTGGCGGGGCGCCACCCGGACGCTGATCGCGACGCGTGCCGTCCCGCCGGCCTCGTCGATGCTGATCACCGACACCGACGTCCCCCCTTCAGGCTCAGGGTGAGATCGTCCGGCGCGTAGGTCTGTCCGGGCTGCCAGTCCTGCCGGTAGGGCGGCGGGTCTACGACGTCCCGCTTCGGCGGCAGGCTCGGCGCCAGGATGACGGCATTGGGCTCGTTGAGCTGGTGGATGAGGACGCCGGCTCGCGGCAGATTGTCGTCCCACGACTCGACGGTGCGGAACTCGACGTACAGGTTGCCGACGACCGCGGCCAGGTAGCCGGGCGTCTCCGGCCGGCTGAGCGAGACGAGCTCGACGACGTCGGACGACGAGTCGCCATCGGACGGCGGCCGCCAGAGGCGCCCGGGCGGGAGCCAGCCCATGCGGTCGAGATTGGCCGCGCACAGCACCGGGCCGGTGGCCCCGAAGTCGTCGTCTTCGCCGTGGTGGACGTTCATGGCGCTCATGAGGTCGTACCGGTCGTAGTACTCGCCGAGTTGGGTGTAGGACTTGAGCCGGCGGTCGGACTGGTCGTAGGAGTGCTTGAGGCCGAGGACATGGCCCGTCTCGTGGGCCATCCAGGTGACGTTCAACTCGTCCGGCCCGGCGAGAACACCGTTGCCGGAGGCGGACGCATCGCCGAGCCAATTGTTGAAGACGGCGACCACTCCCACGTACTGGCTGAAATCGACCTCGGGAAAGGCGGCGATGGCCCCGTCGATCTTGTTTCGCCGGGAGACGTGGGTGGCGATGTAGTCGTCCCGGGTCTGGTCGAGCGGTCTCCAGTCGTACACGTCGGTGCCGTCGAGGTCGGCCACCCCGCCCGACACCGAGATCCAATAGTCGTTCAGCCCGCCCCTCCCCCGGCCTGCGAACAAGTCCCGCACGAACGACAACGGCCGCGGCTCGCCCGGGTCGTCGCTGACCTTGCACAAGAGGACTGCGAACCGCTGCGAACCCGTGGCTGCCATGTCCCGCCCCTTCAATCAGACCGGCACCGGCCGGCGATTCGGCCCTCGCGGCCGGAGAACGCGCCCGAACCGGATGGGACGGTAGGCGACGCGGCAAGATTCGGGGCGGCTCTCAGAGATGGGGAACAGAATCGGTCCGGAATCGGCCTTGCGTGCCACGCGACCCGGTGGGGCAGCTCGAAACCGTGCCCGAGCCGTGCATCAAGGGCCGTCGCGCATTGAAGCAGTCCGCTACCGTCTGGCAGCCCCAGTGACGGGCTGAGGAATGACAGAGGCTGGAGTGTGGGCATGCAGATACAGACTGGTCGGGACCTAAGCGAATGTATACGGATCTTCCAGGACTCCATCACCAAGCGACCACTGAAGCTGAAGCCGTTTCCATTCAGGAGCGACGCGTCGCAAGTATCAGCGACTCGTGCAACTATTTCGGCCAGGTTCCAGATCGCCGAGCCCTATGGCATGGTCAGGATGCAGTGCGAGCGCCGCGACGGCGTCACCCTCGTCGACTTCTTCGTTGACGGAAATATTCGTGGGAAGATGACAGCCAATAGTATGGCAAAGCATATTGCCTCAAAGTTAAGCTAGGGTCGCTCGAACACACGCATGATTCGCGAACGGCCGGTGGAGCCCATAAGCGCATGAGATGAGGAGGTCAAATGCTTCAGATCATGTTATGTGGAGCGTCAGATACGGAGGATGTTCGCGAGCAGTTCGTCGGTGTCGTCGCGGGAATGGGCGCACAGCCCCTCCACTATTTGTCCGGCGACGTTTGGTACACGAATTCACCTACCGCAAATTGGAGTGTGAACTCCAAGCAATCGGTCCTTCAAGCCGACATCTGTGTCTTCGTGGTTATGAGGCGCTTCGGCGAGATTACCTGGAGTACAGAGCTTCAAGCAGCATTGGAAACAGGAAAGCCATTTATCGTGCTCTGTCTCGATAACACATATCAGCAATATCTCACCCTTCTGCATCATATCAGCGACCTCAGCGCTATAACGGATCAGACCGAACGCCATCTGGTCGAGGTCCTTCGGGACATGGAGCGCGAACGACAACTGACCATCGTTTCTTTTTCGCTCGCAACCGTGGCCGACACGCTTCGACGGCAGCTTGCCGCCCAGTTCAAAATGGGAATGGACCTTGTCCACTCACGAAATCAACGAGCGGCACTCGCTCTCACTATGGCCAGCCCAGAGAAGCTACGTCGGGAGGATCTCCAACGCCTAGGGGAGCTGGCCGCTGACGAGTTGGAGGACAAAGGACCACGAAAGCGGGCCATTCGAGTACTCGCGCGAGCCGGCGGGCTTGATGAGGAGGAATTGCTGGCGCTACTAGAGTCTTCGGAGCAAGGCGTCCAACGTCTCGCGATCCAAGAGCTTCCTGGCCTGTATCGGACGCGTCCACCAGACTCGTCGTTCCTGCGCCAACTCGTTGAGATCGCTAATCAGGCCGACGACGTGGGTGTGGCTAGACGGCTAATTGCTTCAATAATTGAGCTCGACCTGGGGATGGCGCTTCATGTATTAGTCGATCTCAGCCTTCCAGAGGAAGGTTCGCGCCGACGACTCGCCCAAGCGCTAGAGAGTAAGGAGAGGGAAATACGCGACGAAAACCTGCGGGAGATCGCGATCAAGCTGAGCGACCGTTGTCTCCTGGGACCGACTGGAACGGACTGGAAGCAAGCGTGTCGAGATTTCCAGAAGCGTTTGCGGGACGAATGAGCACGACAAGACAGCCAGACCGCATTTTGGTCCGAGTAGCAGATGGTACGCGTAGAGCGAGAGTCGCCGCCTTCTCGACGAACAGAAGAGCGCGGCAAGCTGCGAAGTGTCGGCGTCGAGTAGACCGCCGAGAATCCGATATTGCCGTTGTCGAGCGATTGAAAATGGGTATCGGAAGGCCCGTGATGACTGCCGAGTGTCACGGCGACGGCGCAAGATGGGAACGTGCGCTTGACGCGCCGCTGACCATCTGCGTTCGGGGCCAGGACGCTGCCGGCGGCGGCAGAGTAGGGGCAATGGACTCGCTCGATCAGGTCACCGCCGAGGTGGTGACCTGTCACGCCTGTCCGCGGTTGGTGGCGTGGCGGGAGCAGGTGGCCGTTGAGAAGCGCGCCTCGTTCCGGGACGAGACCTATTGGGGACGGCCGGTTCCGGGCTTCGGCGACCCCGAGGCCTCGCTGCTCGTCGTCGGGCTCGCTCCCGCCGCGCACGGCGGGAATCGAACGGGACGGGTGTTCACAGGCGATCGCTCCGGCGACTGGGTGTTTCGGGCTCTTTGGAGGGCGGGGTTAGCCAACCAGCCGACCAGCGTCGACCTCGACGACGGGCTCGAGCTCACCGGGGCCTACGTGGCCGCGGTCGTGCGTTGCGCACCGCCGGCCAACAAGCCCACGCCCGTCGAGCGGGATACGTGCCTGGACTACCTCCGGCGGGAACTCGCCCTTCTCGACCGCGTCCAGGTGATAGTGGTCCTGGGACAGTTCGCGCTCGACGGGGTGAGCCGGCTGTACGCGCTCCGGCCGAAGCCCAGGTTCGGTCACCTCGCCGAGCACGTCCTGCCCGACGGGCGGACGCTCCTGTGCTCGTATCACCCGAGTCAGCAGAACACCTTCACCGGCGTCCTCACCGAGGAGGCCTTCGACGCCGTCTTCGCCCGGGCCCGAGTGTTGATCGGTCCAGCTACCGAACCGCCGCCACCAGCTCGGTGACCCCGTAGACCACCGACAGCAGGCCCAGGAACCCCGCCACGGCCAGTCGTAGCCGGCGGTTGGAGGCCCGCAGCGCCAACGCCGCGCCCATGCGGGCGCCCGGGATCACCCCGACGGCCAGCAGGAAGGCCAGCCACCAGTCGATGTCGCCCAGGACGGCGTGGGTGACGGTGCTGGGGACTGCGAGGATGCCCACGCAGGCCAGCGACGTGGCCACGGTGGCCTTCAGGGGCATGCCCAGCATCTGGTTGAAGGCGGGGACGAGCACCATCCCGCCCCCCACGCCCAGCAGCCCTGACAGCAGCCCGGCCCCCGCCCCCACCACAGCGATCACCCCGCCCGACGGCCGCGCCCCCGCCGCCCCCGCCCCAGCGACGCCGCCCGATTCCGATCCACGCTCGTCCGGCATCCGGCCCATGCGGATGGCCGTGACCCCGACGATCACAGCGGTCAGCACCATGAGCCAGTGGCCGTTCCCCGGAACCCCGTGCGACAGGAGCGACCCCAAAACGGCGCCGACGACACCCAAAGGAGCGGCCCCCGCCACGACCCGCCAGTCCACCAGGCCGTCCCGGGCGTAGCGGATCGTCCCCGCCACCGCACCCGGCAGGATCGACGGCAGGGTCGTCCCGACGGCCTCGAAGGCCGAAGCCCCCAGGAGCCGCACCCCGGGCGTCGAGATCACCGCCCCGCCCACCCCGAACGCGCCCGAGAGCATGCCCGTGAGCACGCCCAGATCAACGGCCAGGAGGTCGCGGATCGGCGTCGGCGGACCGAACTAACGGCTGAGGGTGGTGTGCTTGAACTCGTTCAGCTCGGGCCAGCCGTGGACGAGCGCCACCGCCCGCTCGACCGTGGACCGGGCTCCGTCGGCGTCGCCCCCGGGCCGGTTCATCACCCGCACGAAGGCGGCCTCGTCGCCGACGATCACCGTGGGCACGCCGAACACCGAATGCCTGGCCACCACGTCGAGGTGCTCGCGCCGGAACGTCTCCCGAGGCTCGCCGGTGGCCAGGATGGCGAAGATCTCGTCGGGGTCGACCGCGTTGGCGGCCAGCACCCGGCGCAGGATCTCCTCCTCCCGGATGTCGAGGGCGTCGTCGTGACGGGCCGCGAACAGGGCCTGGTGGAGCTGGGGAAACGCGTCCGGGAATGCGTCGCGCACGGCCAGACCCACCTCAACCGCCAGCCGTGCCCCGGCCATACCGGGGTCGTCCCACACGTCGGGCTGGCCCTCGTCGACCTTGGTCTGGTTGAGAGAGAAGGGCACCCACCGCACCGTCCAGCCCGGCTCCTTTTGCAGGGCGACCAGCACGTGCTCGCAGAAGTTTCGGGCGAAGGGGCAGCGGTAGTCCCAGGTGACGGCGAAGTCGAGGGTGGAGCTCATGGCGCAGGGCTACCCGCGGGGGCGTCCGGCGACGCTTCCGCACCGGCGGCCGGGGCCGCAGGCGGCTCGGCGGCCGGGACCACAGCGGGCACCCCGGCTGGCTCCGCACCGGCGGTCGGGTCGGCCGGCACCCCGGGGGCCGCATCGGCGGCGGGCATCGCGGCCGCAGCCTTCTTCTTCTTGGGCGGGTCCGGCGGCCGCAACCGAGGGGCGTCGACGGCCACCTCCGGCCACCGCTTGCGTTGGTTGTGGGACAGCTTGCGCAACAGCTCGATGGCGCCCGGGTCGTCGTCGCCCGGACGGCCCTCGATGGTGCCGTCCTCCAGCATGCGCATCATGAGGTCGCGACCGAGGTCGGTGCGGACGATCGTGAGGGTCCAGTCCCCGAAGGCCCCGATGCCGCCGGTGGAGATGTCGGCGTGCTCGGCGGCGAAGTCGGGGCACATCTTGCAGCCCTCACGGGTCCAGGCGTGGCACTCCTTGAGGGGGACCTCGTGGTAGCTCCCGTCCCGCATCCAGATCTGGAGGGCGCCCTTGATGTTCATCTTCACCATGTCCTGCTTGCGGAGCCCGTGCTTGGCCTCCAGCAGCTCCTCGAAGATGGCGTCGTCGAACGTCTTGGAGCACAGCAGGCCGAGGTTGAGGACGAAGCGGCGGGCCGGCTTCCCCGCCTTGCGCACCGTCATCACCGGCGGCACCGACGACTGGCAGCTCATGCCCACCAGGGCCAGCTTCTCTGCGCCCCCGGCCACCGCCTCCTCGTAGGCCATAGTGTTGGCCGAGTAGGTGTAGCGGCTGCCGGCCGCGGCCAGGACCTCCTCCCGGGTGCGGGCGACGCCGGGGATCGCCTTCCACGAGGTGCCGTCGCCCTCCAGATAGGAGACGAGGGCGGCGTCGATCACGTCGTGCTCGAGGGCCCAGATCAGCATGGCCGACACCAGCCCGCCGTCCTGGCCGATCTCGCAGATCTTGGGGTCGGCGGCCCGGGCGAGAATGATGTCCTTGGAGATGCCCGACACCTGCTCCTTGGCCCGGGGTCGGCCGAAGAGGGCGGTGTCGATCTCGGGCTCCCAGTCGCGGAAGCGGGGGCAGGCCCGGGTGCACGAGGTGCAGCCCCGATCGCCGTGGCCGCAGCCACCCGGACCGTCCTCCTCCTCCAGGTGGAAGGGCCTGTAGACGCCCTCGCCGTCGTCGTAGCCGAGGACGTCGTGGGGGCAGGCGACCACGCAGCCGGCGCAGCCCGTGCACAGCCCCGAGGTCACGACCTCGGAGTACAGGTGCTTCCAGTGCAAGACCTCGCGCGCCACGGGTCCACTGTATGGCCGCGGCACCGTTCCGGAATCCGACGGCTGGCCCACCGGGAGGTTTCCGGGAGGTGAAGGTGGATCGCCGCGGTTGACAACCGAACCCCTCGGGCATACTTTGAGATCGTAGGACGGGTGTCTTATTTTGGGCAGTCGTCCGCCATCAGGTGCCAGCGCGCCTACCTGCCCCGGACCCCGGCAGCGTCGCATTTTCGACGTCGAGGGAGGGGAGGAGCAGATGACGACACAAGCGAAGCTCGTCCCGCGGACGCCGTCCCAGCCGGACCACGGCTGGCGGGACTCGGCGGGTTGCCGGTCCGCCGACCCGGAGATGTTCTTCCCCGTGGGCGACGCCCCTGCTGCCGACGAAGCCGCGTCGGTGGCCAAGGCGGTGTGCCGGACGTGCGTCGTGCGGTCGCCCTGCCTGGAGTACGCACTCGCAACGAAGCAGGTGGACGGCATATGGGGCGGCACCACCGAGCGTGAGCGGCGACGGCTGCGGCGCGCCTGGGTCGCGGCCCGCCGCCTGCGGGCGGGATGACCGACATGGGGGTCGCTGCGCTGGTGGCCGCTTTCCCGAGATCCCGTGATGCCATCCGCCTCGGAGGCTCGCGGTGCCGCCGATCCGCCGCCCTTGCCCCCCTTGGGCGGCGGATCGGCGGCCGAACGTCATCACGAAACGACGAAAAGACACGAAGGAAGTAGCCCATGAGATTTCTCATAACGCTGTTGATCATTTTCGCCATATTCGCCGTCGCCGGGTGGGGATGGAGGTTCACCAAGCGCCGCTGAGCGACGCGGTGGTGGTCAGCTCCTTGACGGCACCTGAAGCAGTCGGGTGATCGGCGAGCCGTCGAGGTCGTCGAGGATGCGGGCGCAGTCGTCGTACACGGCGACCGCGCCCGCATCCTCCAGCTCCTGGCGGCTGATGCCGCCTGACGTCACCCCCACCACCCGCAGGCCGACCTTGGCCGCGGCCTCCACGTCCCAGACGGTGTCGCCCACGACGATGGCCTGGTCCGGGTCGAGGCCGGTGGTCTCCAGGGCGGCGACGAAGATGTCGGGCTCGGGCTTGCTCTGGTCGACGTCGTCGGCCCCCACGACGTGGTCGATGCTGCCGTCGGGCGCGCACACGGCCTTCAGCATGGCGTCGAGCTGCTCCGAGTTGGCCGATGAGGCGAGGGCGACCACTGCCCCCCGCCGGTGGACCTCGGCGAGCAGGTGGGCCGCGCCTGGGAGGGATCGGACCTCGGGCATGAGGTCGCGGAAGTGGCGGCTGTGGCCGTCCTCGACCTTGACGTCCGGGCGACCGAGGAGGCGTTCGACAAGAAGGTCGCTGCCCATGCCGATGAGTCGGTGGATGTCGGCCATCGCCACGTCCTCGCCCGCGTCCCGGAAGGCCCGGGCCCAGGCCACCACGTGGAGGTAGTTGGTGTCGGCGAGCGTGCCGTCGACGTCGAAGATGACACCGGTCTTCGTCACTGGGCTCGGGGCCATGGCTGCGGCCCTACCCGGGGTAGAACGGATGCATGCCCGCCTACGCCGCGCTCCTCCGGGCCATCAACCTCGGGAGCCGGAACAAGATCTCCATGCCCGACCTCCGCCGGCTGTTCGAGGAGGGTCTCGGGGCCGACGACGTCGAGACGCACGTGCAGAGCGGGAACGTCGTCTTCCGTCATTCCGAACGGTCGCCGGCGAAGCTGGAGTCGGCCATCGAGAAGCGGATCGCGGACGACCTCGGCCTCGAGATCACCGTCCTCGTGCGGACCAAGGCCCAGCTGGCCAAGGTGATGGCCGCCAGCCCGTTCGCCGACGGCGCCGACGTGTCCAAGCTGCACGTCACGTTCCTCGTCGACAAGCCCGCCGCCGACAAGGTGACCGCCATCGACGCGTCGAAGTTCGCACCCGACGAGCTCGCCGTCGTCGGCCGGGAGGTCCACCTCCACTGCCCCGACGGCTACGGACGTTCGAAGTTGAGCAACGCCTTCTTCGAGAAGAAGCTGGCCCAACGGGGCACGACCCGGAACTGGAAGACGGTCACCACCCTGGCCGAGTTGACCTCGAACCGGTGACACGTTCGGTTGCAGGTAGCCGACAACGTCACCGGTTGGCACGGGTAGGGTCGGCCGGCGATGCCCGAGCTGGTCGAGGTGGAGGCGTACCGGCGGCTGGCCGAGGGGGTCGTCGGGCGGACGGTGGCCGAGGTGGTGGCGCCCGACGCCTGGTACCTCAAGCGGGGGCTCGACGCGGCCACCGCGGAGTCCGTCCTCACCGGCGCCACCGTCACCGGCACCCGGCGCATCGGCAAGCTCCTCATGCTCGACCTCGACGCCCACCGTCCCGTGCTCGGGCTGCGCTTCGGGATGAGCGGACGGCTGGTGGTCGACGGCCAGGTCGGGGTCGACGAGCTGATCTACTCGTCCCGCCTGACGCTCGACCGATGGGACCGGTTCGGATTGCGGTTTACGGACGGTGGCGACTTGCGCATGCAGGACCCCCGCCGCCTGGGGGGCGTCGAGCTCGACCCACCCGAGGCCCGGCTGGGGCCCGACGCCCTCGCCGTCACCCCCGCCGGGCTGGCCGTCGCCATCGGCCACGGCCGCAGCACCGCCCCGCTCAAGGCCCGGCTCATGGATCAGGGCCGCATCGCCGGGGTCGGCAACCTGGCCGCCGACGAGATCCTGTGGCGGGCCGGCCTCGATCCGGCCCGGCCCGCGGGCGGGCTGAGCGCCAACGAGCTGCGCCGGCTGCACCGCCACCTCCGGGGGACGATGGCCGACCTCATGGCGCGGGGCGGCTCCCACGCCGGTGACCTCATGGCCGAGCGCCGGGTGGGCGGGGTGTGTCCCAAGGACGGGGTGCCCCTCGTCCGCCGCACGGTGGGCGGTCGCACCACGTTCTCCTGCCCCAAGCACCAAACTTGACGCAGGCGGTCGGTACCATCCACGACGTGCGAGCGCGCGACCACCTCTTCGTCGGCGGCGACTGGGTCAGCCCGGCCTCCCCCGACCTCATCGAGCTGGTGAACCCCACCACCGAGGAGGTGATGAGCCACGTCCCCGACGGGTCGGCCGCCGACGTCGACCGAGCGGTGGCCGCGGCCCGGGCCGCGTTCGAGGGATGGGCGGCCACGCCGGTCGACGACCGGGCCAAGCTCGTGGAGCGCATGCACGACGTGCTCGTCGGTCGCCTGTCCGAGATCGGGCTGCTGGTGGCGGAGGAGATCGGCTGCCCCCTCCCGTTCGCCACCCTGGTGCAGGTGGGCGGGCCGCTGATGGTGATGGCCTCGCTGGCGGAGGTGGCCCGCACCTATCCGTTCGAGGAGGAGGTGGGCCTGTCGCTGGTCGTGCGGGAGCCGGTGGGCGTGGTGGCCGCGATCACACCGTGGAACTACCCCCTCCTCCAAGTGGTGCAGAAGGTGGCGGCCGCCCTGGCCGCGGGCTGCACCGTCGTGCTCAAGCCGTCGGAGCTGGCGCCGCTCACCGCCTACGTCCTGGCCGACGCGGCCGACGAGGTGAGGCTGCCGCCGGGCGTGCTCAACGTGGTCACCGGGCGGGGGCCGGCGGGGGAGGCCTTGGTTGGCCACCCGGGCGTCGACCTGGTGTCGTTCACCGGGTCGTCGGCCGTCGGGGGACGGGTGGCGGCGCTGGCCGCGGGCGGACTCAGGCGGGTGGTGCTGGAGCTCGGCGGCAAGTCGGCCAACCTCGTCCTCGACGACGCCGACCTCGAGCGAGGCGGTGCAGGCGGGCGTCCGGCAGTGCTTCATGAACGCGGGCCAGACGTGCGTTGCCTGGAGCCGGATGGTCGTCCCCCGGCACCTGCACGACGAGGCCTCTCGCCTGGCCGCCGACGTGGCCGCGTCCTACGTCCTCGGCGACCCGCTCGGCGGTGCTACCACGATGGGACCGGTGATCTCCGCCGCATCGAGGGCCCGGGTGCGGTCCGCCATCGAGGCGGGTGTGAGTGAGGGCGCTCGCCTGGTTGCCGGCGGGGCAGAGGCACCCGACGGACTCGATCGGGGCTTCTTCGTCCGTCCCACCGTCTTCGCCGGCGCAACCAACCGGATGGCCGTGGCGCGGGAGGAGGTCTTCGGCCCGGTCGTCACCCTCATCCCCCACGACGGCGACGACGACGCGGTGGCCATCGCCAACGACAGCCCCTACGGCCTCCACGGGGCGGTCTTCTCCCGCGACCGCGACCGGGCACTGGCCGTCGGGCGCCGGCTGCGGACGGGGATGGTCGGCATCAACGGCGGCGGCTTCGACGCCCTTGCCCCGTGGGGTGGCTACAAGCAGTCGGGACTGGGCCGGGAGCAGGGACGATTCGGCCTGGAGGAGTACCTGGAGGTCAAGGCGGTCCAACGGTGACGGCGGCCGGGGCTACCGCCGCTGCTGGCGAGCGGAGCCTCCATACCGCCCGCCCGATCAGCCTGCGCCACACCCTGGGGCCGCTGCGCCGGGGCGGGGGCGACCCGTCGATGCGGATGGGGGGCGACGGCGTGTGGCGGGCGACCCGGACCCCGTGCGGTCCCGTCACCACGCACATCACGTCCGACGGCCGCGGCCGGCTCACCATGCGGGCCTGGGGCGACGGGGCGGCGTGGGCCCTCGACGCCTTCCCGTCCCTGGTCGGAGCCGACGACACCGACGATCCCCTCGACGCCGTCGACCTCCACCCGCTCGTAGCCGACTGCCGCCGGCGGCTGCCGGGGCTGCGCATCGGACG
Source organism: uncultured Acidimicrobiia bacterium (assembly GCA_963836205.1). Classification (GTDB taxonomy): domain Bacteria; phylum Actinomycetota; class Acidimicrobiia; order Acidimicrobiales; family AC-14; genus JAXDMK01. The sequence continues at coordinate 79,037 of CAWIIV010000022.1, forward strand.
GTCGCAGGCGGTGGTGGAGGCGCTCGTCCCCACCATCCTCGAGCAGAAGGTCGTTGGCATCGAGGCCCGTCGCTCGTACGCCCACCTGGTCCGTGTGCTGGGCGAGGTGGCCCCCGGTCCCGCGGGTGGGGCCGGGATGCGGGTCCCCCCGTCGCCGGCGACGCTGGCCGCCACGCCGTCCTACGTCTTCCACCGCTTCGGGGTGGAGCGCAAGCGGGCCGACACCATCCGCATGGCCTGCACCTACGCCGCCCGCCTGGAGGAGACGGTGGCCATGGCGCCCGACGACGCCCGCCGCCGGCTCACCGCCCTCCCCGGCATCGGCCCGTGGAGTGCGGCCGAGGTGGGGATGGTGGCCCTGGGCGACGCCGACGCGGTCAGCGTGGGCGATTACCACCTGCCCAACCAGGTGGCCTGGGCCCTCGCCGGCGAGCCCCGGGCCGACGACGCCCGCATGCTGGAGCTGCTCGAGCCCTACCGGGGACAGCGGGGCCGAGTCATCCGGTTGCTGCTTAGCGGCTCACCGGTCGGCGTCCCACCCCGCCGTGGTCCCCGGATGGCCCTGCGATCGATCGCCGCGATCTGAGTCGGTCGCAGTTCGATGATCGATCTCGATGCGACGGCGGCGTTCATCGCCAGGCTCGAGGGAGCGGGTGGACGCGCGTCTCTACCGCGACGCGGTCGGGGTCGAGACCATCGGCGACGGCGAGACCCGGCGGGACGTCATCGAGCGCTACCGCCAGAGCGGGATCTCCCAGGCCGAGGCGATGAACCTCCTGAAGCGACGGGTGAGGAGTTCGCCGAGGCCGTCGAGGATTGCGTCACGAACCGCGACCGCCCTGACGCCCAACCGCCATGCCGCCCTCACGAGCCTTGCCTACAACGTCGGCGTCGGCGGGTTCTGCGAGTCGACCGCCCGCAAACGCCTCAATGCCGGGGACGTCGGCGGCGTTCCGGAGGCGTTGGCTGGTGGAACAAGGGGGCGGGCGGATCCTGGAGGGGCTCTCGCGCCGGCGGGCGGCGGAGTCCGCGCTGTTCGAACGCGACTTCGACCTGTCCCCGGCCGGTCCGACAGGACGGTGGCCAGGAGTGAGTCCAACCTCATGCGGGAGGGGGATCGGGGGGACAGGGTGCGCGAGGCCCAGCGACGTCTGGCCGAGCAGGGCTGCGCGGTGGCGGCCGACGGCGCTTTCGGGCGCGTAACCGGCTCTCCGCGTTGGAGTGGGGAGACGAGGTAGCGGGGTATCCACCACAGGGGCCAGGGGCCCCGTCATCGTTGCGGCTTCTCGACGGCTGCAGCGATGGGAGACCCCTGGTGGCGAACGACGGTATCGGGCTGGCGGAGGCACTCCTCGGACTGGACGGGTTCCGGGTGCTGGCCGTGGCCGAAGGGCCTGCGGAACTGGTCGTCACCGTCGAGACGGTGGTGACCCAGGTCGGCTGCGGGAGCTGCGGCGTGCGGGCCGAGGCCCAGGATCGGATGTCGGTCGACGTCCGCGATCTGGCCTGCTTCGGACGGCCGGCACGCCTGGTGTGGAACAAGCGCCGGTGGCGCTGCATGGAGGCCGACTGCGAGGCCAAGACGTGGACCGAGCACTCCGACCACGTCGACACCCAGGCCGTGCTGACCCGACGGGCCGGGGCCGAGGCGTGCCGCCAGGTCGGCGCCGACGCCCGGCCGGTGGCGGCGGTGGCGGCCGAGCTCGGGGTGTGCTGGTGGACGGTCATGAACGCCGTGATCGAGCACGGGACTCCTCTCGTCGACGACCCCGACCGCATCGGCACCGTCACCCAGTTGGGAGTCGACGAGACCTCGTTCCTGACCGCCAACCGGACCCACGCCACCATCTACGCCACCGGCCTGGTCGACCTCAAGGCCAAGGTCATCATCGACATGGTCGAGGGCAACACCGCCGCTGACCTGCGGCGATGGACGGCCAAGACCGATCCCGCGTGGCTGAAGTCGATCACCGTGGTGGCCACCGACCTGGCCGAGTCCTTCCGGGCGGGCCTGTCGCCCGGGCTCGATCACGCCGTTCGGGTGGCCGATCCCTTCCACGTCGTGCGAGTCGGCAACCGCTGCCTGGACAAGGTCCGGCGCCGGGTCCAGAACGAGACCCTGGACCACCGGGGACGCAAGGACGACCCCCTCTACCGCATCCGCAAACTGCTCCTCACCGGCGGCGAACGCCTGGACGAGAGCGGCAACGCCCGCATGCTGCTGGGGCTGCGGGCGGGCGATCCCAAGGACGAGGTGCTGGGCGCCTGGCTGGCCAATTAACCGGCCCTCGGGTCTCTGTCAACAGGAAGCTTCCTGGGATGGTTGGCTCGACAACCGCCGAAGGTGCCGCTCGATGCTGTCGATGACGCGCTGGTGACGAGCGGCCTCGGATGTCCAGCCACGGTCGTCAGCATCCTTGCGAAGCTGTCGGACGTCGCCTAGCTGGGCCTCCAGCGCAGCCGCGAAGTCCGGGGTCGTGACGAAGTTGGGACAGGTCTCGCAGATGTTGGCGTAGGCACAGGCCTCGGCCGCCAGCTCTCGGGAGCAGTAGCCGTGGGCCACGCGTGTCTTGAGCATCTCCGACGCCAACCATTCGACGTGATCGGGGACGGCTGGGCGTCCCGCCGGCGCCAGCGGGATGCGCCTGGCGATCCTGCCGACGGCCTGGTCATAGGCGGCCTTGAGCGTCGGTGAGGCGAGACGGGCATAGCGGGTGGTCATCTCCGCGCTGCGGTGGCCGAGCAGGGTCATGAGGGCCTGCATCGACATGCCGGCGTTGGCCAGCTCGGTGGCCCAGGTGTGCCGCAGTTGGTGGGCGACGACGCGCAGCGGCTGACCATCGGGACCGGTGAGACCAGCACGTGCAGTTGCGTTGCTCAGGCCCTGGCGGATCCGGGTCTCGCCGAGGCGACGGCCGCGCTCGATGAACATGAAGTCGGCCAGGTGGCCATCCCGGGGGTGCACCTGGGCTCGCTGACCGGTCCGGTGTGCCAGCCACTCCTCCAGGGCCGCGAGCGCCACGTCGTCGACGGGAACCGAGCGCTCGTTGTGGAGCTTGCCGACGGGGACCCGGAGCCATGTTCCGCCGCTCCGGTAATCGACCAGATGGTTGAGTTCGAGATCGAGCAGCTCGCCGATGCGCAGTCCGGTGTGACGCAGCACCGTGATCCCGACCCGGGCGAAGCGGTCCTCGAGCTCGGCCGCCGCCGCCATGAGCGCGCCGTCGACGTCGGGCGCCAGCGCCCGGGGCAGCGAGTCGGGCTGGCGAGGGATGTCGGTGGCGAAGACCAGCCGCCGGCCAGGCGCCTCGGTCCACCCCCAGGCGCTGATGTCGTCCAGGAACCCGCGCAGGGTGATTGCGGCATGGGCGGGGACGTGAGGGCCGACCTGCCGGCTCGTGTCGTGGCTGCCCCGACAGTTGCGGGTGGCGGTCCAGGCGAGGAAGCCTTCGACGTGGGCGCGCTCCAGCGCCCGCAGGGAGCGAACGTCGCCATGGTGCTCGCTCAGGTACTCCCCGAAGATGGCCAGGGCGCTGGTCAGCTTCTCGATGGTCTTGGGTCGGAGCACCGTGGCCCGGACGTCCAGATAGGCCAGCAGGGTCCGTCGGATCTCCGGTGCGGCCACCGCCGCCAGTCGCCCCTGGCGAGTGGCGGGGCCGCCCTCCCGTCGATGCTGGGCTGGAAGTTCGACCGTGCCGGCTTCGAACAGCAGCCGGCGCAGTCCGAACAGTCGGCTCCGCCGGCGCCGACGCATCGACTCGCTCAACCGGACGGTGGCGGCCACTGCGTCGCCCAACCCATCGAGATCGTCGCAGGTCAACGACGCCGGTGGGTGGCCGGAGAAGGCCACGGCCAGGGGCAGGTCCTCGCTCAGCAGCTGCGGCAGCGCCGCAACGCCGACGCGCTCGCCGACCGCCCGCAGGCGAGCGACGTCGTCAGCGAACAGTCCCGCCGTCCAGCGCGCCATGCTGTGGCCGAAGTTCTTGGCGAACAAGAACTCGGCGTCGGCGCGGACCCACCCCGAGAGCATGGCGAAGGCGACAAGGGGCCAGGTCAACGGCCGACGGCGCAGCTCGACCAGTCGCTCGTCGACAGAGCCCGCCATCCATTCGTCGAGTCGGGGGTGATCCCGCAGGAAGTCGGCGGCGGCCGCTATCTGCTGGCGCCGATAGGCGGGTTGGCCTCCGAGCAGGGCGACATGCTCGGCATAGTCGCTCTGCAGACCAGGCGATGGCGACGAGAGGGCGGCCAACGTGGTCATCGCCCCGTCACCGCCCGGGCGGCCGCGAACTCGGCTGCGAGGGTGTCGGCCGACAGGTGCACGTAGCGGGCCGTGGTCTCCGGGGACGCATGGCCCATCAGCTCGCGCAGCGCCAACAGGTCGATCCCGGCGGCGGCGAGCTCGGTGCCATAGGTGTGGCGGAGCCGATGAGGGCGCACCCTCGTCGCTCCCGATCGCGCCCGGTGGGTGCGGAAGACCTTGCGCAGTCCCGCCTCGGTCAACGGCCCGCCCCGGGTCGGTCCTCGAAGGACGACGAAGCACTCGGGACTGCGGCAGCCCGGCGGCCGCTCGGAACGCACGTAGGCGGCGCACTCGGCGAAGAAGACGCCGTCGACCGGCACGATCCGCTCCTTGCCGCCCTTGCCCACAACTCGGACACGGCGCAGCCCCATGTCGACGTCGGCCAACCGCAGCGAGCGGACCTCGCGGCGCGAAGTCCGCCCAACACCATGGCCAGCACCATGGCGCGGTCCCGATGGGTCTCGAGGTCGGCCAGGAAGGCCGTCACATCCTCGGCCGCCACGCTCTCCGGGAGTCGCTGCGGCTCACGCACCAACCGGCCGCCCGATCTCGACCGGGTGGCGACGTGGCCCAACGAGCCGCGATGCTGGCCCCTCAGCCCGCTGGCCCGCCGCGCCGATGGAACGGGGTTGGCAACCCGATCGCCGGTGGTCACGAGATGTTCGAACAGTCCCCGGACCGCTGCAATCCGCCGGTTCAGAGTCGCTGGTGCCGGCGTCGACGGGGCGATCGCCACGACCTTGCCGGCCGTTCCCGATCGACGACTCTGCCAGTCCAGGTAGCCGAACAGGTCTGTGGGCACGACCTCGGCGAGCTCGATGCCCGTGGCATCGAGGAACGTGGCGAAGTTCGCCAGATCGAACGCGTAAGAGCGAACCGTCGCCGGAGAGAACCCGCGGACCTGAAGGTGGCGCAAGAACCCGTTGGCCGCTTCGATCACCGGCCCCTCGCCGTCGAGGCGATGTCCATTCGGCGCACCGACAACGCGAACTCTCGTCATGGCCGTCCTCCCTCGTCGCGAGTATCCGGCCCCGCTCCGCCCTACTGGTGGATGCCCTTCGCCACCGTGACTGAAGGCCGGTTAACAGACAGGAGTCCGTGCGCGACGTCTACCTCACCGCCGATGCCGCGGTCGCGGCCACCCTTCTCGACAAGGCCATCGCCGGCTGCATCGGTGACGAGGTGGAGGAGATCCGGTCCCTCGGCCACACCCTCAAATCGTGGCGGACCGAGATCCTGGCCCACCACGACACGGGCGCCTCGAACGGTCCTACCGAGGGCCTGAGCTTGTGCGTGAAGCGGGTCAAGCGCTGCGGCCATGGCTTCAAGAAGTTCGAGAACTACCGCCTGCGGGTGCTACTCCATGCCGGCGGTGTCAGCTGGCCGTCGAAGCCGCGGCCGCCGCGCATCCGGACCCGCGCTCCCCACTCAGACGCGTAGGGCCGCGTAACCGCCGACGCGGTGAGGGCCTTCCAGAGGCGAAATGGCCTGGAAGCCGACGGCGTCCTCGGCCCCGCAACGTGGCAGATCCTGTGTCGATGCCCGCGGCACCCCCGCGGCCGGAGACCCCGTCGTCCCCCACGTGGCGCGGCCGTTTCATGCAGCAAGGCGTGGACGGCGACGACGTCCGCCAGGCCAGCGCCCTGGCCGAGCGAGGCTGGAGCATCGTCATCGAGGGTCTTTTCGGCCCGAAGACGAACGCAACGGTCTGTTCGTACCAGAGTGAGAAGGCCCTCGTCGTCGATGGCGTCATCGGCCCCGTGACCTGGCAGGCACTCTGGTCCACCCCCATCACCGGCGGCGGCACGACGCCCGCTGGCCCGCCTTAGAGCCGCCGGATCCCAGTCAGTCCCGGATCGAGCTCGCGATCCTCTCCTTCGGGCGGTGTCGGGACTCAACATCGAGGAGCCCACGAGCGCTTTCCTCGGAGCCGTCTCTGGGGAGCCTCGCAGCGCACACACTCCGGCCGATCAGTTACAACGCGGTGACGTCGTTCCCGGTCGGCTCGGCTACCTAGTCCCGTGACTACCTAACCGGCATCTTGTATCGCTTGCCGGGTGCGTGAGGACCCGGGCGTCCCCGCTGATATCGGATGGGTGATATCGGAGGCCGATCCGTTCACAACTGTCACATTCTGCGGTGGCCGAAGGCCGGTTTGGATCATGCGCTTGGCACGCCCGCCGGACTCCAACGCTCATCCGCTATGATCGGCCTCAATTCACATGCGAGACCGTGTGGCTACCGAAAGTACCGATTGTCCCATGAATCCGCTGGAGCATGAGCACGCCTCATCCATACTTGCTGCGCTGCGCCAAGAAATCCTTGAGGGGCAAAAGATTCGGACCCAGCTAATCGGGTTCAAGATCACCCTCGTTAGCACAGGCGCAGGCCTCATCCTTGCCGCAGGTGAGCCTTCCATTGAGCTCCTCGCCATTCCAGCCGCTGCTGCGATGTTTTTCGACATCCTGATCAACAGCTATAGCGTCGGTATCAAACGAATTGGGTTTTATACGCTAGCGGTACTCGACCCGCTATTCCGGAATACTGGCGCCTGGCGATCCGATACGCCAACCTGGGAAGAGTTTAATGCTGACGCAGCCCGGGCGGGCATTCGCGCACAACTTGGCGTCTCGGGCGGCAGAACACTCCAACACCCTATCCGGGCAAGAGTACAAAAGGCGACGATCTCATACCAGCGCGATATGTATGCGATGGTCGGCAACCTTGGGCTGACTGTTCTTAGCGTCGCAGCGGCGCTGGTTGCCCTTCTTGTTTCTGTTCCAATAAGAGTGGCCCTACCACTGGTCGTCGTTCTCTTGGGATTGTTAGCGTACGACGTTTGGTCCTCAATGGCGCCAGCGCGAGTGAAAAGGGAAATGGTAGGCGCCCTAAATACGCGTTCTACCCAACAATAGCATTCTGCCTAGGATCCCGCCCGGAAGCAAGCAATTGGATCGGTGGCGCGATGACCCATGGCCGCCTGTCCGAGGGCCGGCGAACAGACAGCTTCCGACGAGCTCGACGGGGCCAGATCCGGTGGCGAAATCGTTTAGCCGCCGTGGGCGTCCCGATCATTCTCACGCAATCTCGCGAACGACCCTCTTGGATACTCTGAAGCCCTCTACCTACGGCATGGCTAAGACCGCCCATCTCTAAGCACTACCATTCGCCTCCCTGTGCGCGCTGATACCAGATCCGATCGAGGAACCCTCGTCGGCGTTCTGACCTCCTCTAAGCGACTCGGTTCCTTCGGTTGGCTCGTTTGCCTCGCCCGCCCTTTCTGAGCCTGGGCCACGCATCAACCCTGCTGCCATGCCAGCCGCCAGTAGGACAGCGGGGACGTGCCAAGTGAAGTCAACAGCACTCATGCCTGCGACGGCGACGATAACGCTCAGGTGATGGTCTTGCAGCGTCCCGCCGCCACTAACGCGCGAAATCCTGTACAAGGTCCAGCTAAGGAGCAGTAAACCTACAATACCGAATTCTCCTAACAGCTGAAGGTATTCGTTGTGGACGTACAATGCCTCCTTCGTTGTTCCCGCTTCGTCGGTCCAGGACAGCACCAATTTTCCGGGACCGGTTCCGATAAGCGGGTCCGACACAATACTTGACCAAGCTGCGCCGACCTGATGCTGACGGTCGGGCGACTCAAGGCTCAGTCGAGGAGCGGGCCCCGTCGTTAAAATGTCCAGACGAGCGCTCCCATGCTCGAAATATATGGCAACAATGCTTATCGCCGCTACCGATACAAGGAGTGCGCTCCTACGAGTCGATAGGGAGATAACAAGGCCAAGCGCCGCGCCGGCGACAGCAAGACCAACATTTCTCGGCGTCTGCACCGATAGCGAGGGAACCAAAGCGCACATTGCGACGATAGCCGCAACCAGGGGCCGCCACAAGAAGTGGGCCGCGTTGGCAATTCCGCGCTGTTGTAGGACGATCACTAGTATCCCGCCAGTTAAGGCCAACATCGATCCGCGAGAGAGCGTGGCCATCGTGCCCAGGAGAAGAGTGTAGGCGACACCACCGTGGAGTCTGGAGCAGCAAACAAGCGCCATTAAGAGCACTACGGTCATAAGGGACCCGGCGGCATTCGCGTAGGTTATAGTTGACGCCGCTCTCCAAGCGCTTTCGTTCGGTATGGCCCAAGGTTGGTGGTGAGTGACGACCCCTAGCCAGCCAACTATGGCGACAACGACACCGAGCACAATTAGACCGTACCTCAGGATGTCTTGGCTTGACTTGGTGCTAAATCTGGCAATGGAATAGACCACTACCACAGCCGGAAGGAGGGTGACCTCCCGCCACGCAACTACCTCGGCGACAAGGCCGCGCCCAGCGACAAAGACGGTGAAGGCGGCCCACACGAGGAGCGCCGAACGGATACCAGGCGCGCCTATCAGGTGGATCCAGACGTCAGTCGCTGTGACTAGGCACGCTCCTATCAAGATGAAAAGGACGACGATATAGTCATCAGGAAAGAACGCGCCGCGCGATAAGGCAGCAACTGCGATAGCGAGCAAAGCCGTCGCTGCTCCAAGCGATTCCCTGGCGCTGCTCGTAGGCTTCTTCGAGCGGCGTAGCCCCAACTCCGGTAGCCAAACGTGCGTGGGCATTCGACCCTAGCGCGTAGCAGCCTGAGCAGGACTATATTGCGATACGTCGTCGGTTGTGACCGCAGGACTGTGTTGCGATACGTCGGTTCCTGTATCCGATTGGCTTCGGCCGCTTGGCGTACTATCATCCCGATAGTGCTTAGGGAAGCCAATCGAGAGCACGCCGCCAGCCAGTACCGTGATGAGGGCGATCACGAGCGGACGACGCGTGCTTTGAACAGATGCCTGCCGCTGCCACGGGTGGTCGTTCGAGCTGATGTGGTCGTGCTTAGCGGTTAGCGTAGTTTCCAAGATGGTTTCTCCATGCCTACCGCAGACCGCTTACCGGTCCAGAGCCAACTGGGACTTAGCGTTCTTTATGAAGGTCGCCAGCTCCGCCTCGAATGTCTGCAACGGATGCCATGCGGCCGCGCTCCACTTGGCGCGCGCATCACCTATCAGGGATCTGGTTGACAGAGTGTCTGATAGGTCAAGAGCCGCCTTCGCAACGTCGATCGCTTTGTCGGCAATCGTCGCAGGCGAGAGTAGTTGCATCTCAGACGCCGCCATACGAAGTCGGAAGACGGTATCGCGAAGTTGTTCGTGATGGACATCTTCCCGACCGATGGGCGAATCGAGTAACTCCACGGTCGCTCGAGAGCAATCATGGCAAGCAAGAACGAAACGAGTGTAGCTCTCTCTTGCCGCCGCCCCAACCCGCTCCTCACGACGCGCCCGCGACTCGAGGATCCGACCAACCCAAACGCCAAGCAAGGCTGCCACTGGGGCAGCAAGGGGCGTGAGCTGCTGAAGAAGGGACGACGGCGGCTGATCAACAACGATCTGTTGGGCCAACCCCACGCCGCCGACGCTAGTGGCGGAGGCGCCTAGGCACACGGACCCAGTCGGCGTTCGGACTGGTCTGTGCGAGAACTGCCGTTGAAGGGCACCATCGAGTCACGACTTCGATCGCTGCCGGGCCGGCACAACCCGACGCGAACAGTGCCGAGGCGAGGGCCGGGAGCCCCTCCCACCCGCCGAATACCGGGTCGGGGCCCTTCCTCCGCCAACGACCCACGGGCGCGCACTTGCCCCCCTCCCGGCAGCGTCGGCCCGTCGGATTCGCAACCGAAAGGTGTGCCCACGAGTCAGGGCTCCTGGGTCTTCCGTGGGCCCGGCCGAATCAAGCAGGCGCCGACCTTCCTGAGGACGGACAACGCTGGGACGCTCCCTGGCTGCGCCCGGTGTCGCAGCGACGGCGCTCGGGCGGTGATCGCCATCCGGATGCGGCCGGGCTTGCCAGCGCGGGCGCTACTCGGCGACGTCGAGGCCCAACGCATCGGCGACGGCGGTGGCCCAGTCGGCGTAGCCGAGGGCGCCGGGGTGGAAGCGGTCTTCGGCGTACTTCTCGGCCGACGGGGGCCAGGTGTGGGCGCCCACCTCGGCCACCCGGAGGCCGTTCTCGGCGGCCGCCGAGCGGATGACGGCGTCGATTGCCTCGGCTCGCTCTCGCCACAGGCCGGCGGGCAGGGTCGCGACCACCGATTCCGCCGGGAGGCGGCTGATGATCTTCCGCAGGTCGCCTTCCACCAGACTCGACGGCGTGCGGCGGATCACGTCGTTGGACCCGATGGCGAGTGTGACCAGGTCGGGCGGCACGTCCAGCGCTTCCAACCGAGGGACTTGGGACGCCAGCACGTCGGCCACCTTGCCGCCGGACTTGGACAGGTTGAGCACCCGCCACGGCTTCCCGGACGTCGCCTCCAGCATCCGATGCACCTGCCCGACGTAGCCTTGATCCGGACTGGGGGCCCCGATCCCCTGGGCGGTGGAGTCACCCAGCACCACCCACAGCGGCCCCGTCGCGAGCATGGCCAGGGCATTGGCGTCGTCCCACGCCTTGGCGTAGGCGGGCACCTGGGCGTGCACCCGGCGGAGACCGGGCAACGCCCCCCGCACCAAGAGCCCCAACACCTTGGGCGGACTCCACCGCACGTCCTCAGAGCCTCCGGAACCGACGGACCGACAGGGGGACGAAGACCGCCAGGATGGCCGCGATCCAGCACAGCGACAGCGTCACCGGACGCATCGCCGGTCCGCCCAGGAACAGCGCCCGCAGGGCGTCGACCACGTGGGTCACCGGGTTGACTCGAGCGAACGTCTCCAGCCAGCCGGGCATGGTCTCCACCGGCACGAAGATGGAGCTGGCGAACGTCAGCGGGAACACCCACACCAGCCCCGACGACTGGGCCGACTCCACGCTCCCCAGCGACAGGCCGATGGTGGCCGAGATCCACGCGAACGACAGGGCGAAGAGCACCACCAGGCCCAGCCCGGCCACCGCCGGCACCGGGCCGTTGTGGAACCGGAACCCGATGAGCAGCCCGACGCCGGCCATGAGCCCGACGACGAAGACGTTGCGGATGGTGTCGGCCGCTGTCCGTCCGACCAGCACCGCCGAGCGTGACATGGGTAACGACCGCAGCCGGTCGACCATCCCCTTCGACATGTCCTCGGCCAGGCCGATCCCGGTCTGCATGGCCCCGAACGCCACCGTCTGCACGAAGATCCCGGGCATGAGGTAGTCGATGTAGCTGAATCCGGGGATGTCGATAGCGCCGCCGAAGACGTAGCCGAACAGGATGACGAACATCACCGGGGTGATCGTCGAGAACACGATCAGGCTGGGGATCCGGACGTAATGGAGCAGGTTGCGCCGGGTGAGGATGACGGCGTCGGCGAGGGCGGTTCCGGTGCCGGTCATGCCAGGGAGTCCACCGGCTCGGCCGCGTGGCCGGTGAGGGTGAGGAACACGTCGTCGAGGGTCGGCCGGCGCAGGGTGATGTCGGCGATGCCGATGCCGGCCGCGTCGAGCAGGCGCACGGCGTCGGCCACCACTGACCCGCCGGCGGCGACGGGCACCGCCACCCGCCCCGCCTGGGGGTCGACGTGGGCCTCGCCGGTGGCGATGGCCGACAGGGCGGTGACCGCGGCCCGGGCGTTGGTGGCGGGCAGGATGGCCACGTCGACCACCTCACCACCGACCCGGGACTTGAGGTCGTCGGGCGTGCCGTGGGCGATGACCCGGCCGTTGTCGATCACGGCGATGGTGTCGGCCAGGCGGTCGGCCTCCTCCAGGTACTGGGTGGTGAGAAGGAGCGTCGTGCCCGCCTCGACCAGCTCGGCCATGATCTCCCACAGGCCGATGCGGCTGCGGGGGTCGAGCCCGGCCGTGGGCTCGTCGAGGAAGAGCACCTGGGGCCGCCCGACCAGGCTGGCGCCGAGGTCGAGCCGCCGGCGCATGCCACCCGAGTAGGTGCCCACCCGCCGGTCGGCGGCCGCGGTCAGGTCGAAACGTTCGAGCAGCTCCCCGGCCCGGTGGGCGGCCTCGGCCTTACCGAGGTGGTAGAGGCGGCCCACGAGGACCAGGTTCTCCCGACCGGTGAGCGTCTCGTCGACCGCCGCGAACTGCCCGGCCAGGCCGATCACCGACCGCACCTTGTGGGGTTCGCGGACCACGTCGAAGCCGGCCACCCGGGCCGTCCCCCCGTCCGGCGCCAGGAGCGTGGTGAGGATGCGCACCGCAGTGGTCTTGCCCGCACCGTTGGGGCCGAGCAGTCCGAGGACCGACCCGGCGGGGACGTGGAGGTCGATCCCGTCGAGGGCGATGATGGGCCCGTACGCCTTGCGCAGGCCCTCGACGAGGATGGCCGGGTCGGCAGTCGAGTCGGCGGGAAGCATCTACGTCGCAAGGTATCCGTGGCCGGCGGCGTACTTGGACCGTGGTTGGCGGCAGAATTGGGCCGATGCCCACAACCATCGACGTGCGCCGGGCCGACGGCCGCTTCCACACCAGGCTGCCGTGGCTCGACTCCCGGCACTCGTTCAGCTTCTCCCGCCACTACGACCCCCGGAACGTCGGTCACGGGTTGCTGCTGGTGAACAACGACGACGTCGTGCGGGCCGGCACCGGCTTCAGCACCCATCCCCACCAGGACATGGAGATCGTCACCTGGGTGCTGGCGGGCGAGCTTGAGCACAAGGACTCGGTGGGCAACGCCGGCGTGATCTACCCCGGCCTGGCCCAGCGCATGAGTGCGGGCACCGGCATCTGGCACTCGGAGATGAACCCGCAGCGCGGCCGGGGGCGAGGACGTTCACTTCGTGCAGATGTGGGTCCGTCCCGACACCGAGCGCCTCGATCCCGGCTACGAGCAGCTCGACGTCAACGCCGAGCTCGACCGGGGGGGACTCGTCCCGATCGCGTCGGGCCGGGGCCACGACGCCGCCATCGCCATCCGCCAGCGGGGGGCGGTGCTGTGGGGCGGTCGGCTGCGGCCGGGGGAAAGCGTCACCGTCCCCGACGCCCGCCACGCCCATGTGTTCGTCGCCGCCGGGCGGGTAGTCATGGAGGGCACCGACCCGGTCGAGCTGACGGCCGGCGACGCGGTTACGCCTCACCGAGGCGGGCGCCCCCCGGACTCGTCGTCGACCCGGCAGGATCAGGGGACGCGCCGGGAGGAGCCGAGGTGCTCATCTGGGAGATGGGAGGCACGGCGTGACCAAGTTCCTCGTCGCCACCAGGGCCGGGTTGTACCGCATCGAGCAGTGGCCCGAGCTCCTCCACATCGAGCCCATCCTCGACCTGGCCGGCGACTACGTGCTGGTGGCGGGCTTTGGCGTGCAGCAGGGAGTCGATTTCACGGGCGAGTACCTCGACGCCCCCGGGGCCACCTGCCTGCTGTGGACCGGCAGCGAGCTTTTCGCCGGTACCCAGGGCGCACACCTGCTCCGGGTCGGTCTCGACGGCGGGGGCAACCGGCCGGTGCCGTCGTTCGACGAGGTCGAGGGGCGGGAGCACTGGCACCAACCGCACGGCGGTCCACCGGCGGCCCGGACCACTGCGATCGACGAGGAGGGCCGGCTGTACGTCAACGTCCACGTGGGGGGCATCGTCCGGTCCGACGACGGCGGGCAGTCGTGGCAGCCGACGATCGACATCGAGGCCGACGTCCACCAGGTGGCGACGGTGCCCGGTCATCCGGGCCACGTGGTGGCAGCCACCGCCCGGGGCATGGCCTTCTCCGAGGACTACGGCCGGAAGTGGAGGATCGTCGACGACGGTCTCTTCGCCACGTACTCCCGGGCCATCGCGGTGGCCGACGACATGGTGTTCCTCTCCGCATCGGAGGGTCCCGACGGCAAGAAGGCGGCCGTCTACCGGCGGGCGCTCTATGGCACCCGGCGTTTCGGGAAGTGCCGGGGCGGCTTCCCCGAATCGCTGGCCGGCAACGTCGACTCGGGCTGCATCGCGGCCTCGGGAAAGCTGGTGGTGATCGGCACCCCCGACGGCCGCATCCTCCGATCGGAGGACTCCGGCCTCAAGTGGCAGCAGATCACCACCGGGCTCCCCCCGGTGACGCGGATCACGATCCTCGACTGACAACCGGGCGCCGGGCCCGGGGCCCGGCCGGTGGTCTTAGAACATCGTGTTGTCGTTGGCGGACGTCTCCGGCACCGGCTGGAGGACGTCCCAATGCTCGACGATCTTTCCGTCGTCGTCGAAGCGGAAGATGTCGACCGCGGCGTGGTCCTTGCCCATCCAGTGGGGGTAGCGGACGTGGACGAACGCCAGGTCGCCGTCGATGGCGACGTGCTTGACCTCGTTGGGCAGGCTGCCGAACTGCTGCAGGAAGCCCACGAGCGGTGCGATGCCGTCGGGGAACAGCGGGTTGTGCTGGGTGTAGGGCCCCGAGACGAGGTCGTCGAGAAGGTCCGCCTTCCCCCCGTTGAACACCTCGTTGTAGAGCGTGTCGAGCGTGGCCTGAATTGCCGCCTTGTCGGTCATCGCCGGATCGTAACCGGGGAGGGTCGTTTCCCGTCGGGTTCGAGGGTTCGGCTCCGTTCCCGCCGGCGGATGTGCGCGGCGATGCGGGCGGGGCGCAGACGCGGGCGGGATGGCGTACTCTGTTTGCGTACGACCGGACAGACCGGACGACACACTGCCAGCGTCCGCAGGTCGTTGCCTCACCGCTTCCTCCGCAGATCGCCAGGCCAACATCACGGAGGAACACATCATGGCAACAGGAACCGTCAAGTGGTTCAGCGACGAGAAGGGCTTCGGCTTCATCTCGCCCGACGACCAGGGCAAGGACCTGTTCGTTCACCACTCGGGCATCACGGGCGGCGGCTTCCGCTCGCTCACCGAGGGTGAGAAGGTCAACTACGACAGCGAGCCCGGCGACAAGGGCCCCAAGGCGGTCAACGTCTCCCGCATCTGACACCCACGAAACGGCCCGGGTCACCGAATTGCCGGTGGCCCGGGCCTTTTCGTCGGGCGAGTGCGCCGGGCTTACTCCGGCAGCTCGGTCGGCGTCACCCGCACCGACTGGACCTGACCGCCCCGGAACACGCCGACCGGCACCGGCCGGCCGATGCGGTCGCCGGTCATCAGCCGCTGCAGGCCGCCGACGTCGGCCACCGGCACGTCGTCGACGGACACGATGATGTCCTCCGGGCGCAGACCGGCCACTGCCGCCGGGCTTCCGGCCACGATGGTGAGCACCTCGATGCCCTTTTCCTGACCGGTGGCCCGGGCCGCCCGGGGCGGGAGAGGACGCGACCCACCGGCGATGCCCAGGTACGCCCGCCGTACCCGGCCCTCGGCCATGAGGGCGGCCATGATCGCCCGGGTGGTGGCGTTGACGGGGATGGCGAGCCCCAGCCCCTGGCCGATACCCGGTCCGACCACGGCCGTGTTGACGCCCACCACGTGGCCCCGGCCGTCGGCCAGGGCCCCGCCCGAGTTGCCGGGGTGGAGGGCGGCGTCGGTCTGGATGACGTTCTCCACCAGCCGCCCCCGGGGACCGCCGACGGGGAACGAGCGGCCGAGGGCGCTGACGACGCCGGCGCTGACCGACCCCGCGAAGCCGAGGGGGTTGCCGATGGCGACGACCAGTTGGCCGACGCGCAGCCGGTCGGCGTCGCCCAGGGTGGCGGGAACGACGGCCAGCCCGCCCAGGGGAGTGGCGGAGCGGATGACGGCCAGGTCGGACAGGCGGTCGGTGCCGATGACGTCGAACTCGGCCTCGCCGCCATCGGCGAACACGGCCACCCCGCCGTCGGCCCGATCCACCACGTGGGCCGATGTGAGGAGGAACCCGTCGCCGGTGACGACGACCGCCGAGCCCGACCCCTGCTGGCGGCGTCCGCCCGGCACCCGGGCCATCACCCGCAGGCTGGCCACCGACGGGAGCAGGCGCTCGGCGACGGCGGTCACGACGGTGGAGTAGGCGTCGAGGGCTTCGGCGTCGGACGGGAGGCGCCCGAGCGTGTGGTCGCCGTCGGCGTCGAGGTGGGCCATGGCCACCGCCCTACGCCGAGCCCTCTTCACGGGCCGCGTCGCGACCGAAGCTCACCGTGACCGACAGCTCGTCGGCGCCCCGCACAACGCCCAGGGCCAGGGACGACGTGTCGTCGAGGCCGTCGAGGATCGAGTGGAGGTCGTCGACAGTGGCGATGGGGCGGCCGTCGGCCTCCACGATGAGGTCGCCGCCCCGCAGGCCGGCCCGCCCCGCGGGGGAGTCCTCCTGCACCTCCCGCACGAGCAGGCCGTCACGGTCGGGGAGCCCCACCGATCGGCGCAGGTGGCGGGCGGCCCGGCCGGGCACCAGGCCCACGCCGAGGTACAGGCGGGAGGTCGACTCGCCCCGCGACAGGCCTTCGACCCGGGCCCGGAGGTCGGCGTCGGCGGGGAGGGCGAGGTAGAAACCCTCGCCCAGGCGGTTTGTGTTGAGGCCGACGAACCGTCCGTCGGGGTCGACCACCGGTCCGCCCGACGAGCCCTTGGCCATGGGGGCGGTGTGCTCGACGCTGCCAGTCACCCGCCGGCCCCTCGGTCCCCGGAACGACCGTCCGACGGACGAGACCTGGCCCAGGGTGACGCGCAGGCCCCGGCCGCCGGGGTTGGCCAAGGCGAAGACGACCGCGCCCACCGCGGGGTCGCCGTCGCCCCACTCGATCGGGGGCGCCCCGGCGGTGTCGGCCGCCAGGACCGCAAGATCACCGTCGACGTCGACACCGGCCACGGTGGCCGTCACGGTCCGGCCGTCGGCGAAGCTCAGCGGAACCTCGTGGTCATGGACGTTGTGGGCGTTGGTCAGGACCAGGCCGTCGCCGACGACGACTCCCGAGCCCCGGCCCCATCCGTGGCCGATGCCGACCACCGAACCGCCTGCGGCGGCTGCTGCCGACTCGGTCGCGGCCTGTAGTTCTTCGATCACTGACATCGAAACCCCTTTAACTGCTCGGACCGCCCTTCGGGCGGGCGCTCTCTTGTTCCGACCAGCCGTATCGGCGCCTTCGGCGCCTGGCTGGTCGGGGTGACTAGTAACTTGCAAGTTACTATCGGCAAGTGGGTTTGACAAGATGGGCGGCGGTGAGCGAGCCGACGATCTCGAAGGCGTTGGAGGAGGCGGTGGCCCGCGTCGGCGACCGCTGGACCCTGCTGCTGGTGTCGGCCCTTCTCGACGGCCCCCGCCGGTTCAACGACCTGGTCGACGACGTGGGCGGCATCGCCCCTAACGTCCTCAGCCAACGTCTGCGCCAGCTGGAGCAGCACGGCATCGTGGTGGCGGCGCCCTACTCCACCCGCCCGCCCCGGTTCGTGTACCAGCTCACCGGCGCCGGGCTGGAGCTGGCCGGGGTCCTGCGCCTGCTGGCCCAATGGGGCGCGGGCCAGGGTCCGAGCGGAGGCGGCGCCGGTGGCGAGCCGCTGCGGCATCCCCCGTGCGGCACCCCGATGGAGGCCCGCTGGTACTGCCCCACCTGCGCTTCCGTGGTCGACGACGACACCGCCAGTGACGACGTGGTCCGATTCCTGTAAGAAGGCGCCATGAGCGAGACCGGAGCGGGACCGTCGAAGAAGGGCTACTGGGTCGGCGGCGCCATCATCGTCCTGGCGGGGATCGGCGCCATCGTCTGGTTCGCCGTCGGCCTCATGAGCTTCTCCGACAAGATCGAGGACTTCCAGCGGGTGCCGGTCAACGGCGAGGGCGAGGTGACACTCGACGAGGCCGGCGGGTACGTCATCTACTACGAGGGCCCGGGGGCCAGCGACGGCGACACCCCGTCCGGTCAGGCCGAGCTGACGCCCGCCAGCGGTGGCGAATCGGTCGCCCTCGACGACTACGACGAGTCCCTCACCTACGACATCGGCGACCACTCGGGGGTGGCCGTCCTCACCGCCGACATCGAGCGGCCCGGGTCCTACGTCCTGGCATCGGAGTCGGAGGGGAGCGGCGAACTGGCCATAGGCCGCAGTGTGGCGGGCACGCTCGTGGTCACCGTCGTCGGGGCCATGGCCCTCGGCGGCCTGGGCCTGGTGGCGGGAGTCGTCATACTCATCGTCACCGCCGTCCGCCGGAAGGGCGGCCGCCCCCGCAACGCGCCGTGGATCCCGCCCCCGCCGGGATCCACGACACCACCCCCACCGCCCCCGCCCTCGCCCGGGTACTCGGGATCAACCCCGCCCCCGCCCTGGCCGCCACCTATGGAGTAGCGCCCGTCGGGCCGGCCCGTACGGTCAGGGGCCGACCTGGAACGTGGCCTGGGCGCTGAACGAGCCGCCCTCGCTCCACCGGCCCACCAGGACGTAGGTGCCGGGGGCGACCGGCACGCAGGGCACGTCTCGGCAGTCGTTCTGGTTCCAGCTGAAGGTACCGGGGAAGGACTGCCCGGGCTCGGCCTTGACCGGAAGGGCGTAGTCGGCGGTGTAGGCGAAGCCGCTCACGTCGTTGCCGGCGAGGTCCTGGACCGCCCAGCGGACCCGGGCCGGCACCAGGCAGGCGGTGCTCGACCGGTTCTCGAGGGTCGACGACCCGGTGACGGTCTCGCCCGGGGCGTAGGAGGCCTTGCCCGTCGTCACCGTCACCGCCACGTCCGCCGGCGGGCAGGCCGCCAGCGACGGGTCGCCTCCCGGGGGGACGATCGGGTCCGACGGAATCGGTTGGATCGGGCTGCTCTGGCTGCCGTCGGGGTCGGCCGGAGTCGTCGGAGGGACACCGTTCTCGGGTTCCAACGACGTGGTCGGCGAGCTGGGCGCGGCGATCTCGTCGCCGGGGGGCGGGTCGGGGGGCGAGCGGAAGCCGACCTCGCCCAGGGCCAGGCCCAGGGGATCGAGGGCGATGGCCCGGGTGGGGGTCTGGCCCGCTGCGACCGGCGAGACGAAGAAGTTCACCTCGAAGCCGCGGTCGGTCCCCACCGGGACGAGGTCGACAGGTGTGTCGCCGTCGTGCTCGACCCGTACGGCCGCCACGTCCTTGCGAACGGGTCCGCTGACGAAGGTCGCGTCCAGCCCGGAGCTGAGGCCGCCGGCGATGGCCTGACCCGCGCCGGCGCCGACCGCTTGCCCGCACTCGCTGCTGGCGCGGCCCCCGTACTCGACGTCGAGGCACAGGCCCTTGTCGCCGGGCCGGGCGAGCAGCCGCCAGTGACCGCCGCCGACGACATCCCCCTCGGCCACCACCGTGGCGGCCGCGGGACTGGCCCCGCCCACCGTCGCCGGCACCCCCCGCCCGCCGCCCGGGCGGTTGGCAGTGTCCACCACCTGGCCGGCCGGCCCGGGCAGGAGGGCGGCCACGCCCAGGACGACGGCGACCAGCCCCACCACCGCCGCCCCACCCCGGCCCTGCCACCGGCGCCGCCGACGACGCTCGGCCCGGGCGACGATGGCCGGGAAATCCTCGGGTGCCATCGCGGGGTCGTCGGCCAGGCGCCCCAGCGCCCGTTCAAGCTCGACCATGCTGCGTTGCCTCCTCCGGCTCGGGCTCGTCCAGGAGCACCCGCAGTTGGCGGCGGGCGGTGGTGAGGGTGGCCCCGGCCGTTCCCGGCGCCACCCCCATGGCGTCCGCCACCTGCTCCTGGGTCAGGTCGAGGACGTAGCGCAGGGCGATCGCCTGGCGCTGGCGGAGAGGAAGGGTGCGCACCGCCTGCCACAGCTCGGGAGTCAGTGACGCCGGAACCCGTGCCGCCGGCCCGGGCACGTTCGCCAGCCGCCGCTCCATGGCCGCCCGCCGCCACCGCCGGCGGATGAGGTTGACGCCCACCGTGTGGGCCCACGCCTCGGGCGAGCTCATGGCGCCCACCCGGCTCCACCGCTCCAGGGCCCGGGTGCAGGCCTCGGCCGCCGCCTCCCGACCGATGTCGGCGTCGCCGGCGACGACCGCGAGGGCCGCCGCCAGCCGGGGGGCCGACCCCCGGTACCACGCCTCGAAGTCGTCCACCCCTCCTAAAGCCGGGGGTCCAGGGTTCTGTTTAGTCGTCGGAGGCTCGATGGCCCATTGTCCCCTCGCCACCGTCCGGCCGCTCGCTACCGTCGAGTCCCATGGGATCCAAGCGCCGACCGACGTCCGTCGCCGACGGTCCCGATCTCAGCCCCCTCGACAGCGCCGGGTGGGTCGCTCTCCCCGGCGTGCTGCCGACCGCGGCCGCGGTGCAGTTGGCGGAGGACTGCCGGTCGGCGCTGGCCGGGATCGACGACGACGTACGGGTCGGCGACAAGCAGGTGAGCGGCACCCGTCGCCTGGTCGACCTCCTCGAGCGGGTCCCCGCGGTGGGGACAGCGGTCGGGCACCCCGCCGTCCGGGGCGCCGTCGGCCACCTCCTGGGCGACAACTTCACGGTGGGCGGCGTCATCTTCCGCAGCCCCGAGCCCGGTTTCGGCGAGCAGTGCTTCCACGCCGACGCCCAGCCCTTCCTCACGCCGGGCCCGTGGCAGGTGGTGACCGCCATCGTCGCCCTGTGCGACTTCACCGCCGACAACGGTACTACCGCCGTCATACCCGGCAGCCACCGCCGGCCCGACCTCCAGCGACGTTCCGGCAGCCTCGACCATCACCCCGAGGAGTTGGTGCTCACCGGTCCCGCGGGCACCGCCTTCGTGTTCTGCGGCCACCTCCTCCACCGGGGCACCCGCAACCGGTCGACCGGGCCCCGGCCCGCGATCCAGATCTCCTGGGGGAGGGCGTAAGCGGAGGACCAGACGCGGCCGTGCCCCCCGGGGGGAGGGGGGCACGGTCCCAGCGGCTGCGACGTAGTGGTGCGACGAATGGGTGCCTCAGGCGGCGGCGGGAACCTCGCCACCCTCGACCGGCGCCAGCTCGAGCGCCAGCTCCAGCACTTCCTTGACGTCTTCCACCAGGTGGAAGGTCATGGCGTCCTTGACCGCCTGGGGGACGTCGTCGAGGTCGGGCCCGTTGCGCATGGGGAGGATGACCTCCTTCAGCCCGGCCCGGGACGCGGCCAGCACCTTCTGCTTGACCCCGCCGATGGGCAGGACCCGTCCCTGCAGGGTGACCTCGCCGGTCATCCCCACGCTCGACCGCAGTGGCCGGCCCGACATGAGGCTGACCAGGGCCGACACCATGGTGACGCCGGCCGACGGGCCGTCCTTGGGGATGGCGCCGGCGGGCACGTGGAGGTGCACCCGGTCGGCCACCGGAATCCCGAGGGCCTCGGCGTGCGACCGCACGTAGGAGAGGGCGATCTGGGCCGACTCCTTCATGACGTCGCCCAGCTGGCCGGTGATGGTCAGTGCCCCGCCGCCGTGTGCGTCGTCACCCGACGGGAGCGCCGTCGCCTCGATGAAGAGGACGTCGCCGCCCATGCCGGTGACGGCCAGGCCGGTGGCCACGCCGGCAACCGCGGTGCGGTCGGCCGCCTCGAAGAAGAACTTCTGCCGGCCGAGCCACGTCTTCACGTCGTCCTCGTCGATGGCGACCGGGGGCTGGATGTCGCCGCCGGCCACCCTGGTGGCCACCTTGCGCAGCGTCTTGCCCAGCTCCCGCTCCAGGTTCCGGACCCCGGCCTCCCGGGTGTAGCCGGACACGATCGACCGCAGGGCGTCGTCGGTGACCGAGACCTCGTCGCCCGGCTTACCGGTACCGGACAGGCCGTTGCGCTCCAGCTGGCGGGCCAGCAGGTGGTCGCGGGCGATGGTGACCTTCTCGTCGTCGGTGTAGCCGTCGAGGGGGATGATCTCCATCCGGTCGAGCAGGGGCCCGGGGATGGTGTCCATCTGGTTGGCGGTGGCGACGAACAGCACGTCGGACAGGTCGAGGTCGATCTCCAGGTAGTGGTCGCGGAAGGTGTGGTTCTGGGCCGGGTCGAGCACCTCGAGCAGGGCCGACGAGGGGTTGCCCCGCCAGTCGCTGCCCAGCTTGTCGACCTCGTCGAGCAGGAAGACGGGGTTCATGGTGCCGGCCTCCCGAAGGGCGCGGACGATGCGGCCGGGCTGGGCCCCGACGTAGGTGCGCCGGTGGCCACGGATCTCGGCCTCGTCGGACACGCCACCCAGGGACACCCGGACGAACTTGCGGCCGAGGGCGCGGGCCACCGACTCGCCGAGCGAGGTCTTGCCCACGCCCGGAGGGCCGACCAGGGCGATGATGGCCCCGGAGCTGCGCCCGACCACCGCGCCCAGGCCCCGGTCGGCCCGCAGCTTGCGGACGGCCAGGTACTCGACGATGCGGTCCTTGACGTCGTTCAGGCCGGTGTGGTCCTCGTCGAGGATGACGCGGGCGTCGGCCACGTCGAGGTGGTCGTCGGACTTGGTGCCCCACGGCAGCTCGGTGACGGTGTCGAGCCAGCCCCGGATCCACCCGTGCTCGGGGTTCTGCTCGCTGGTGCGCTCGAGGCGACCGAGCTCCTTGTCGACCGCCTTGCGGACGTGCTCGGGCACGTGCTCGCCGGCGACCTTGGCCCGATACTCCTCGATGACGTCCTCGCCGTCGTCGGACTCGCCCAGCTCCTTGCGGATGGCGGCCATCTGCTGGCGGAGGATGAACTCGCGCTGGGTCTTCTCCATCCCCTCGTTGACGTCGTTGTGGATGCGCTCCTTCAGGGTGATGTCGGCCAGGACGTCGTGCATCCAGGCCAGCACCTTCTCCAGGCGCTGCTCCACGTCGACGGTCTCGAGGACCTCGGTCTTCTGCTCGATGCTGAGCTCGGGGGCGTAGCCCGCCGTGTCGGCCATCTGGCCGGGGTCGGAGATGCCCCGCAGGTGCTCGTTGAGGTGGCTGACGCCCTTCTTGTCGAAGATGGTCTCGACGATGGCCCGGTACTCGCGAGCCAGCTCGTGGGCGCGGGCGCCGAAGGGGGGGACGGCGATGGGATCGGCCTGCACCAGCAGGGCGGTACCGCCGGTGGCGACACCGGCGCCGACGACGGCCCGTTCGATGCCGCGGATGATGAGGCCCCGGATGCCGCCGGGCAGGTCACCGGCGTTCTCGATCTTGCCGACGGTGCCGGTGCGGGCGTATTTGCCGTCGACGAAGGGCACCAGGAGAAGGCGACCGTCGCCCCGCTCGGCCGCGGCCACCGCCGCCTTGGCCTCGTCGGTGTCGGCCGTCAGGGTGACGACCATCCCCGGGAGGATCACGCCGGTGGTCAGGGGGAGCAGGGGGAGAGTGGTTGTCTGCAGCTCAGGCATGAGTGACCTCGACGACGTTAAGAAACAGGTATGTATCGGAACACGGGCCAGGCCGGTCCTGTTCCCTCCCCCGACGCCCAGGCGTCGAAATCCGACCAGGTTCGTCGGAAATCCACAGGTTGCGCCCCTTCCATTCCCCAGTCGGCTTCCTTATAGTGGGCTTCGTCCGGTGCCGAGCACGCCGGGGGAGGGCGAAGCCGAAGGCGCAAGCCGGAAGCGGAGCAGGAACCTGGTGGGCAGCAGTGGACGAGGCAAACCGGAAGCAGGCCTGCCCGCAAGGGCGGCCGGCGGAAGGGGCGCCAGCGAAACGCGGTCCCGAGAAGCGCAAAGGGTCTCGGCCCTGAGAGCTACTCGGGGCCGTTTCGCGTCCGTCCGCAAACCGATCGCTGCCTTTTGGGAAGACCGACACCATGCTAGGTAATTGGGCCCACGCGTTTGAGTGGGGAGAGCGGGTTCGGATCCGAGGCCGCCGAGGCTTCGAGGGCCAGGTGACACCAGCGGCGTGAAGCAAC
>CAWIIV010000023.1:0-167384 GCA_963836205.1 uncultured Acidimicrobiia bacterium
GTGGATGGCGACCGTCCTGCTCGTCTCCCGGGAGCAGCTCGACCGGCCCGTGGTCGCGGTCGCACTCGTCGGGCTCGCGCTCGCCGTCACCATCGGCGACACGATCCTCCTGCGCACCGATGTCGCCCGCCTGTGCCGGCCCGCACCCGCCCTCGTCGAGTTGGCGGTCGGCGCCGCCCTCGTGATCGGCGACGGGCTCGTCTACGGCCCCGACCACGCCTTTTCCACGTCCCAGTCCCTCGGCTCGGTGTGGCCCCTCGCCGGCATCCTCGGCGCCGGCGTGGCCCTCGGACCGGTCGGCGCGGCCGCATCGGGCATCGCCATCGGCCTCTGCCGGGTGGTGGCGGTGGCCGTCAACGGCGCGCCGATCGACTCCGGCGGCAAGGTCCTCTCTCTCACCAACACCGTGGTCTTCTACGCCCTCGGCGGGGCCGCCGCCGGCTACCTCGCCCGCCTCCTTCGCCGGGCCGAAGGCGAGATCTCGGCCGCCCGGGCGAGGGAGGAGGTCGCCCGCACCCTCCACGACGGCGTCCTCCAGACCCTCGCCATCGTCGAGCGACGGGCCACCGACCCCGCCCTCGCCCGCATGGCCCGGGAACAGGAGCGTGAGCTGCGGGACTACCTCTTCGGCGCGGCCCGGGCCACCGCGACGGGCTCCGCCATCGCCGCCAGCGACACCGACGTCGGACCACCCCTCCGTGCCGCCGCCGCCCGGTGTGAGGACCACTTCGGCTCCCGCGTCCAGGTCCTCGTGGCCGACGACCTCCCCGATCTCCCCCCGGCCAAGGTCGCGGCCCTGGCCGGAGCGGCCGGCGAGGCCATGGTGAACGCGGGCAAGCACGGCGGGGCCACCAAGGTCCTCGTCTACGTCGAGCCGTCCGACGACGGGGGCGTCTTCTGCTCGATCAAGGACGACGGCTCCGGCTTCGACCCCGGCACCACGGCCGAGGGCGTCGGCCTGTCCCGCTCGATCCGAGGGAGGATGGCCGAGGTCGGTGGACGGGTCGACGTCCGGAGCGCCCCCGGCCAGGGAACGGAGGTTCTGCTGTGGCTCCCGTGAACGTCGTGCAGACGACCGTGGTCCTCGCCGACGACCACCCCATCTGGCGCGACGGCGTCCGGGCCGACCTGGGCGACGACTTCCGGGTGGTGGGCGAGGCATCCAACGCCGACGAGGCCATCGAGGTCATCCGCCGCACCAAGCCCGACTTGGTCGTGTGCGACGTCCACATGCCGGGCGGCGGGGGCAACAAGGTGGCCCGCACCTGCGGCGACGAGACCCGCATCGTGATGCTCACCGTCTCCGAGCAGGAGCGCGACCTGCTCGACGCGGTGGCCGCGGGCGCGGTCGGCTACCTGGTGAAGTCGACACCCCCGGCCGAGCTGCGGGCCGGGCTGCGCAAGGCGGCCCGGGGCGAGCCCGTGTTCTCCCCGTCACTGGCCGCCCTCGTCCTGGGCGAGTTCCGGCGCATGGTGAAGCAGTCGTCGGGGATGCAGCCCCTCTCCGAGCGGGAGCGGGAGGTGCTCCAGTTCGTGGCCCGGGGCCACAGCTACCGGGAGATCGGCGCCAGCCTCTTCATCGCCGAGAAGACGGTGGAGAACCACGTCCGCAACATCCTGGGCAAGCTCCACCTCAACCGGAAACAGGAGCTCATCCGCTACGCGGTGGAGCACGGCATCGAGTAGCCGCTGGGGGACCACCCACCGCCGCCTGGGGTCCCCACCCGGTGTTCGCCCGGCCACCGAGGGCTGACGGTGGGGACATGACGAACACCACCTTCGCCCCGCCCCAACCAACCCCGTCCCCGTCACCGTCCCGTCCCGGGCGCCGGACCGGAGCCACGTGGGTGGCCGCCACCGGCGCCTTCCTGCTCCTGGCCGGCGCGGCCGTCTTCGTGGCCGTCCGGTGGGACCGCCTGTCGGAGAACGCCAAGCTGGCCGTCGTCCTCGGCCTCACCGCAGCCGTCCTCGTCGGTGGACGACGGCTTCGCCGCACCCTCCCCGCCACCGGCGACGTGCTCTTCCACCTGGGCGCCTTCCTCATGCCGGTGGACCTGGTCGGGATCGGACTGTCGTCCGGAATCGCCTGGCGTCCCCTGCTGGTGGCCGAGGGCGTCCTCGGGGTGGTCGCCCTCGGGGGACTCGGACTGCTCACCGGGTCCGCCGTTCTCGTCTGGGCCGGAATCCTGAGCATGGCCGTCCTGGCCGCGGCCGTGGCCGCCGTCTCGCCCGTGCCGGCGGCGGCGCTGCTGGCCGGCGTCGCCCTCGCCGTCGAGCTCACCCGCCGGAACGCCGACGCCGACCGCCGGCCCGAGATGGCGGCGGCCGTCTGGGCCGCCATCGCCGGGTTGGCGCCCGTGCTCGCCGCCGCCGTCACCCTCCTCGTCCCCGTCGGCCGAGGCACCCTCGCCGAGCTCGGCCTCACCACCCCCGGCGCGGCCGCCGTCGCCGGCGTGCTGGCCGCGGCCGTCCTCGCCCGCCAGGCCCACGTCTGCCGCGATCTCAGCCGGGCGTTCCTGGCCGTCGCGGTCGTGGCCGTGGGAGTCACGTCGTCGCTGGTCACCGCCCACCTCCCGTCGTCGGCGACGGCGGTCGCACTGGCGGCCGCCTTCGTCATCGTCGAGCTGGCCGCCCTCGTCACCCGCAACGACCCCTTCTGGCACCGCCCCCTTGGCGTGGTGGCGGAGCTGGTCGAGATCGGCGCCAACGTCGTCGCCGTCGGCACCGCATTCTTCCTGGTCCTCGGCCCCGCCCTCGGCTTCGACCCCGCCATCAGCCCGGCCACCGCCCTCGCCCTGGCCGCCGTCGGCTGGCTCACCGCCGACATCCGCCGCTACCAGGGCACGCCCCGCCCCCTCGGGCTCGCCCTCCTCCGGGGTGGCTGCTGGCCGCCGGCGACCATCCCCATCGCCGTGTCGATCGCCGGCGCGATCGCCCTCGCCACCGGTTCGACCCTCGCCACCGCCGCCGCCCTGGTGACCGTCGCGGCCGCCCTCCTCGTGGCCCGCCGGCCGAGCGCCACGCTCGTGGCCGCCGGCTTCGTCCCGTGGGCGGTGGTCATCTCCGTCACCCACCCGGCCGGTGGCACCGCCGTCGGCCTGGCCGGCGCGGTCGTCCTCGCCCTGGCCGCCGTCGACCGGGCCCGCGCCGTCGACCAGCCCGACCCCATCGCCGCCGGCCTCGCCCTGCTCGCCACCGGCACCGCCCTCGCCGCGATCGCGGTCGCCGTCCCCGACGTCGGACTCCCGGCCGGGGTGGCCGCCGCCGTCGCCGCCTGCTGGCTGCTCTCGGTCCTCCTCGACTTTGGCCACCGCCAGTTGGGCGACGTCGCCCGGCTCGCCCTCCTCCTCCCGGTGGCGGCCTCCTTCGCCCTTACGCCCGAGCAGGCTCTGCCCGCGGCCATCGGTGCCGCCCTCCTGTACGCGGTCGACGCCGTCCGCCTCGACCGGCCCGAGGTCGCGTTCGGCGCCGCCGTCACCATGCAGGCCGTGATCGCCCACCTGGCCCGGGCCAACGGGCTCGACCTCGGCGAGACCGGGCTGGCCCTCTGCGTGGGGGCGGTGGCGTGGTCGGGCCTGGCCGCCGTCGTCGACGCCCGCTGGCGCCTCCCCTTCCTGGCCGCGGCCACGGCCGGGCTCACCCTCGGCCTCGGGGCCACCGCCGCCGCCGACGATGCCGCCGCCTTGAGCACCGCGCTCCTCGTGACAGGCGGCCTCGGCATCGGCGCCGGCCTGGCCACCGGCCGGTCGTGGCTCGCCCACCTCGGCGCGGCAACCTGCACCATCGGCGCCTTCGGCCACCTGGCGATCGCCGGCGTCGGGGCCAGCGAGCCCTACGTCGCCCCGGTCGCGGCCCAGCTCCTCGCCTGGGGATGGCAGGCCCGTCGCACCCAGCCGAAGCTGTCGTCGTGGCTGACCTACGCCCCGCCCGTCGTCCTCCTCGGCGGCACCGCCCTGGCCGAGCGCATGATCGGCGGACCGGGGTGGCATGCGCTGGTGGCGGGCGCGGTCGGCATGGTCGCGGTCGCCGCCGGCGGGTGGACCCGAACGGCCGGACCCCTGGTCGCCGGCACCGCCATCCTCGTCACCCTCACCATCCACGAGTCCCTCGCCACCCTGGCCACCGTGCCCACCTGGGCCTGGCTGGCCGCCGGCGGGACGGTCCTGCTCGCCATCGGCATCGCCCTCGAACGCACGGACACGTCGCCGGTCGAAGCCGGCCGCCGCATCGTCGACGTCCTCGCCGAAAACTTCGACTGATGGCCAGGCGCCTCGGCGTGACGGCAGCCATCGTCACTGCTTGAGCCGGTCGGAGTCCGTACACTCTCCCGGATGCGGCGAGGACGAGCTCTGTTGGCCGCGCTCGCGTGCCTGTTGCTGATGGCCGGGGCGTGCTCGAAGGGCGGCGCCGAGGGCAGGTCGGGACGGGCCACCACGACCACCGACGTACCCGTCCCGATCGCCTTCACGGTGACGTCGTTTGCCGTGGAGGCGGCGGCCGACCCCGCCGCGGGCACAGCCAGCGGGGCTCAGGCAGGTATCGAGGCCGCCCTGACCCGGTGGCTCGAGGAGGCCGTCCTCCGGCCGTTGCGCTCGGGACAGCCGGCGGGCGACATCGGTTCCTTCTTCACCGCTCCCACCCGGGAGCGGATCGCCACCACGCCCGACCGGGCCGCGTTCGTCGACGAGGGACTTCCGCCCGTGTCGGGCGTGCGGGCCGGCACCGCCACCCTGGCGATGATCGCCCTCGCCGACCCCGACGGCAACATCCCCCTGGTCTCCGTCCACCTCGACCTCACCCTGGGGGGGATGGTGGAGGGCACCCCGTTGGGGATCGAGCACACCGGCGACCTCTTCATGGTGGCCGAGGGCGACGGGTGGCTCATCGACGGCTACGACGTCCGGGCCACCCGGGCCACAGCCGGCGCCACCACCACCACGACGGCGGCCGGATGAGCCGCACCCGCCGCACCCGCCGCACCCGGATCGGCCTGCTGCTGGTGGTCAGCCTCCTCGCCGGCCCCGCCGTCCTCCACGGCATGGCCGCCCCCCGCGCCGCCGTCTTCGAGATCCTGAAGGTCGACGAGGGCCACTTCAACCCTGCGCCCGGCGGGGTGACGTTCCTGCTCGTCCTGGGCAACGACGCCCGCCCGGGCGAGTCGATCAGCCGGGCCGACGCCATCCACCTCATCGGCGTCAACCCGGCCCAGGGCCGGGCCACGATCCTCGACATCCCCCGCGACACCTACACCGACATCCCCGGCTACGGCACCGACAAGATCAACGCCGCCCACGCCTACGGCGGCCCCCAGCTGACGGCGGCCGCGGTGAGCGGCCTGGTCGGCGTCGACATCCCCTACGTGCTCACCACCGGCTTCGTCGGGCTGACGGCGATGGTCGACGAGATGGGCGGGGTCGACGTCGACGTCCCCACGGCCATGAACGACAGCAACTCGGGCGCCTTCTTCGGCGCCGGCCGGCAGCACTTCGGGGGCCAGGAGGCCCTCGCCTTCTCCCGCAACCGGGGGATCTCGGGGGGTGACTTCACCCGCACCAACAACCAGGGCCGCCTCATCCTGGCCGCCCTGGCCAAGCTGCGGAACGAGGGGCCGTCACCGGCCAACGTCCTGCGGTCGCTGGCCGTGCTCCTGCGCCACACCACCCTCGACGGGGTGAGCCTGACCGACCTCTACCGCCTGGGCCGCCTGGGCCTGTCGATCGACCCCGCCAACGTGACCAACGTCACCATGCCCGGCGTGGCCGGCCAGGCCGGTAGCGCGTCGGTGGTGTTCGCCACCGCCGCCGCCGACGGCGTGTTCGCCGACATGCGCGACGACGGGGTCATCCTCGGCTAGTCGTCGTCGACGTCGGGGTCGTCTCCGTCGCCCTCGTCCTCGAAGACCCGGCTCTTGAGGATGTCCTCCGCCTCGATGCGCATGAGGTCGGACTTGCTCAGCTTGTGGTTCTTCTCGCCCACGATGCGGGTGGCCTGGCGCAGGCGGGCCCGCTCCAGGGCGTTGCGGACGCTGCGGCCGTTGGCGAAGCGGGGTTGCGTCATCCGCCGGCCGAGGTAGTCGCGGAAGGCGGCCTCGGCCTCCTCCGAGAACTCGTACTTCTGCTCGTCGAGCATGAGGTTCCCGATCTGCATGAGCTCGTCGAGGGTGTAGTCGGGGAAGTGGATGTGGTGGGCGATGCGTGAGCCCATGCCCGGGTTGGACGAGAAGAACTTGTCCATCTTGTCCTTGTAGCCGGCGAGGATGACCACCAGGTCGTCGCGGTTGTTCTCCATGATCTGAAGGAGGATCTCGATGGTCTCCTGGCCGTAGTCACGCTCGTTCTCGGCCCGGTACAGGTAGTAGGCCTCGTCGATGAAGAGGACGCCGCCCATGGCCCGCTTGAGCACTTCCTTGGTCTTGGGCGCGGTGTGGCCGATGTACTGGCCCACGAGGTCGTCACGGGTGACGTTCACCAGGTGGCCCCGGGCCAGGTAGCCCATGTTCTTGAGCAGCTCGGCCATGCGCAGGGCGACGGTGGTCTTGCCCGTCCCCGGGCTGCCGGTGAACGACATGTGGAGGGTCGGCCGGGTCGACTCGATGCCGAACTGGTGGCGCAGGCGGTCGACGACGAGCAGGTCGGCGATCTCCTTGATGCGGGTCTTCACCGGCACCAGCCCGACCAGCTCCCGGTCGAGGCGGTCGAGGACCTCGTCGCTGTTGGACTTCTTGCGCTCTTCCTCGACGTCGACCAGGGCGTCGTCGGGCAGCTGGTTGCGCTTGGCCTCCTCGGCCTCCTCCTCCGCCTCCTCCTCGGCCGACTTCGGCTTGTTGGCGGCGGTCGGCATCCCAAAACCTCGTGTTTGACTCATCGGAACGATCGTACCGGGGGAACCGGCCCCTCCCGTCGCTCGTCGGTGGGGATGATGGAACGCATCGAAGACCCCCAGTCGTTGACTCAGGCGCTCAGCCTGCCGCCTCCCAGGGCGACGACGTTCGAGGGCCTCTACGCCCTGGAGTACCGGCCGATGGTGCGACTGGCGTTCGTCCTCATGGGACGGGACGGACCGGCCGAGGAGGTCGTGCAGGACGGCTTCGCCCGGGTCTACGAGCGGTGGGACTCGATCGACGCCCCCGGCGGCTACCTGCGCACGTGCGTGGTG
Source organism: uncultured Acidimicrobiia bacterium (assembly GCA_963836205.1). Classification (GTDB taxonomy): domain Bacteria; phylum Actinomycetota; class Acidimicrobiia; order Acidimicrobiales; family AC-14; genus JAXDMK01. The sequence continues at coordinate 7,156 of CAWIIV010000023.1, forward strand.
AACGGGTGCCGCGACGTGCTCCGCCGCCAGCGGCTGGCCATCTGGAAGCGGCCCGACCCGGCGCCGACGTCGTCGGAGCTCGGGGTCGACCACCTCACCGACGCCCTGGCCGCCCTCCCTCCCAAGCGCCGGGCGGCGATCGTGCTCCGCTACTACGGCGACCTGTCCGAAGCCGAGATCGCGGCCACCCTCGGGGTGCGCCCGGGAACGGTCAAGTCGATGCTGCACCGCAGCCTGGCCCAGCTCCGAGGAGTGATCGAACGATGAACGGTATCGACGGACTCGAACGGCAGATCGCCGAGCGGCTCCACGGCCACAGCCGGATGGCTCCCGACAACGACGGCTGGGAGGCGATCCTCGACCGCATCGAGCACCGGGGCCGGGCCCGCCACCGCCGGCGGGCGGCCACCACCGGCCTGGTGGCGGCCGGGATGGTCGGCGCCCTGGTCGTCGTGCTCCCCGGCGACGACGCCACCCGGGTGTCGACCACCCCCGCCGGACCCACGGCGACGAGCCCGTCGGCGACCGACGGCGTGGCGGTGGGCGCGGGCCTCCCCCGCCTGGTGCTCGACGTCGCCGGGTTCGAGCTGACGCGCGCAGCCAACACCGACGACGGCTCCCCGTACCCCGACCTCGGCCCGCTCCTCGTCTACGGCGCTCCCGGCGACGGCATCCTCGGTCCGGGTCCGGTGCTGTTCGTCCGGGTCGTCCCCGCGGGAGCGTCCTACGGGATCGGCGACGGCCCCGACGTGCGGGAGGTCGACATCGGGGGGCGCCCGGGGCGAATCTTCTCCATCTCGGCCGGCCTGAGCCTGGGCTGGTCCCGGGAGGACGGGTCTCTCGTGCACCTGCTGGCGATCGGGCTGGCCGAGGACGACGTCGTCGTCGCCGGCCAGACGCTCGCGGAAGCCCTCGGGCACGAGCCGCCCACGACCCTTCCCGGGGGCTTCGAGCTGCGCCGGTCGACACCCGCCGACCTCTCGCCGTCGAGCCAGGCCGAGGTCGACTATCGGTTCGAGGGCGGATCTGCCTCGCTCCGGCTCCTTTCGGGCGGGACCTACCGCCTCGACGACCTCCTCGTCGACCGGCTGGTGTCGAGCGTCGACTGGCGGTCGACCACGGTCGACGGCAGGCCGGCGGTCCTCAGCACCTACCAGGGTTCCACCGGGGTGGGGGGTCCCGGCCGGACGGTCATGTGGGCCCTGACCGACGGCGTGGTGGCCGAGCTCACCGCCCACGGGCTCACCGAAACCGAGCTCGAGGCGGCCGCGGCCACCATCCACCCGGTCGACGAGGGGGAGTGGCAGAGCCTGCTCGCCCGGTCGGACGCGCTCCAGCCCGCCCTGACCCCCGACCAGTTGCGGGTCGAGGCCGTCCACGGGGTCGTGTCGGGTGAGATCTGCCAAGCCCGCGACAGGTGGCTCCAGGCCCGCGCCGCGGGTGACATCCGGGGCGCCACCGCGGCCATGGCGGACCTCGGGCTCGTGCTGGAGAAGGGAGAGGTGGGCGGGCTGGGCGAAACCGGCGACATCCTCGTCGTCGCCCAGCGGCTGCTCGACGCCATGGCCGCGGGCGACGACGCCGTCGTCAGCTCGATTCCGGAGGGCGGGGCGTGCTCGTGAGCAGGCGGCGGACGGGCTTGCCCCCCTTCGTGCGGGGGATGGCGTCCACCAGCACGACCGCCCGGGGGAGCTTGGCCGCCGACAGCCGGTCGCGGGCGTACTCCCGCAGGCCGTCGACGGTGGGCGGCGCCGACGGGTCGGCCGGCACCACGTAGGCCACCACCTGCTCGCCCCACTCGGGGTCGGGCTGGCCGGCGACGCCCACGTCGGCCACGCCCGGGTGATCGGCGAGCACGGCCTCCACCTCGGTGGGGGAGACGCTCACCCCACCGGTCTTGACCAGGTCCCGCAGCCGGTCGACCACCGACAGCCGGCCCTGGCCGTCGATGGCACCGGCGTCACCGGTGCGGAACCAACCGTCGGCCGTGAAGGCGGCGGCGGTGTCGGCGTCGCCCGTGGACGATCGGTAGCGTCGCATGACCACCAACCCCCGGACGAGGATCTCGTCCTCGTGGCCGAGGGCGATCTCCACCCCGTCCAACGGGTGCCCGCCATGGACGATCCCGCCCCACGTCTCGGTCAGCCCGTAGGTGGCGATGCCCGGGAGGTCGGCCGCCACCGGACCGCCGCCGAGGAGGACCCGGCGGAACCGGCCCAGGTCGACGCCCGCAGCCAGCAGCCTCCGGGCCATGGTCGGCACCAGGGAGACCAGCGTGGCCCCCGACTCGGCTGCGGCGGCCACCGACTCGACGTCGAAGCGGCGGAGGACGTCGACCGGCGTGCCGACCGTCCACGAGCGGGCCAGGAGGGCGAGGCCGGCCACGTGGTGCAGCGGCAGGCAGCACAGCCACCGGTCACCCCCGCCGGCCCGCACCCCGATGGCGTCCGACACCGCCCGGGCCGACGCCTGCAGCCCGCCGAAGGTGAGCTCGACGCCCTTGGGCTCGCCGGTCGTGCCCGACGTGACCACCACCGCGGCCACGTCGGGCGAGACCTCGCCGTCGGGGTCGACCCGGGCGACGATCCGCTCGACCTCGGCCTCCGGCGCCTGGGGATCGAGCACGAGCACGCCCCGGCCCATGTCCCACGCCCGCCGGATGGCGTCGGCCGCCTCGGGCGGCGGCAGGCGGACGACGACGAGGGGCATCCCCGCCGTCAGCCCTTCGGGAGCTTCTTCATGGCCTTGTGGATGATCTTCCACTTGCGGGCGGCCTCGGCCCGATCGAGCACCGAGGCCGACTGGCGTTCGAGGTCGCGCTCGATCTTGCGGAAGTTGGCGACCCGGTCGGCGTCGAGCAGCCCAGACTCGACCGCGGCCGTCACCGCGCATCCGGGCTCGCCGTCGTGGCGGCAGTCCCGGAACTTGCAGTCCTCGGCCAGGTCGCCGACGTCGGAGAAGGCGGCCGCCAGCCCGTCCTCCGCTCCGGCCAGGGTGAGCGATCGCACCCCGGGGGTGTCGATCAGCACCCCGCCCGCGGGCACCACCACCAGGTCGCGGGACGTGGTGGTGTGGCGACCCTTGTTGTCGCCGGTGCGGACCCGCCCGGTGGCCAGGATGTCGGCCTCCAGCAGGCGGTTGGCGAGGGTGGACTTGCCCGCCCCCGACGGCCCTAGGAGGACGGCGGTGCGGTTGGGCCGCAGGTGGGCGGCCACCTCGTCGACGCCCGAGTCGAGGGTGCTGCTGGTGAGGACCACGTCGACCCCGCCGGCCCGGGCCTCGACCGCCACCACCACCTCCTTGGGGTCGGCGTGGCAGTCGGCCTTGGTGAGGATCACCACCGGCTTGGCCCCGCTGTCCCAGGCCAGGACGAGTTGGCGCTCGATGCGGTTGAGGTTGATCGGGGTGTCGAGGGAGGCCACGACCAGCACCACGTCGACGTTGGCCGCCATCACCTGGTCCTCGCGGGCCAGGGCCGACCACCGGGGCAGGACCTCGTCGACAGCGGGAGGCGTCCCTGTGCCGTCGTCGGTGAGCAGCAGGCGGACCCAGTCGCCGGTGGCGGGCAGAGGCCAGGCGGTGGCCTGGACCGGGCTGTCGGGACCGCCGGTGGCGACCAGGCAGCGGTCGTAGTCGATGCGGATGACCCGGCCCGGCACGTGGACCGCGGGGTCGGGCTCGGTGGAGGCGTAGAGGGCGGCGACGCGGTCGTCCCACCCGAAGGGGATGAGCGCGGCAAAGGGAGAGGAATCAGCAGACAACGAAGGAGCTCCTTGTGACGAAGGATGTCGGGGGAACGCGAAAGGCGAGGCGGCCACTGCCGCTCTCAGGCGAGGTAGTCCTCCATGGCGTGCCTCTCCTTCCCGACGAAGGTGCTCTGCGCACAGGGTACCCTCTGACGTTCGTAGGAGTGATCGCTCTAGGAGTGACAACACCCGTGGACGAAACCCCTGTGGTCTGGCAATCCGAGGGCGACTGGCACGACATCCGCTACCAGGTGGCGGAGGTCGGTCCGGGCGGCGGACGAGTGGCCAAGATCACCATCAACCGGCCCGAGGTGCGCAACGCCTTCCGGCCGTTGACCGTGGTCGAGATGATCAAGGCGTTCGACCTCGCCCGTGACGACCCCACGGTGGGCGTGATCATCCTCACCGGCGAGGGGCCGCTCGCCTTCTGTTCCGGCGGCGACCAAAAGGTGCGGGGCGACGACGGCTACGTCGACGCCCACGGCATCGGCCGGCTCAACGTCCTCGACCTCCAGATCCAGATCCGACGCCTGCCCAAGCCGGTGATCGCCATGGTGGCCGGCTACGCCATCGGCGGCGGTCACGTGCTGCATCTGGTGTGCGACCTCACCATCGCCGCCGACAACGCCCGCTTCGGCCAGACCGGGCCCCGGGTGGGCTCGTTCGACGGCGGCTACGGGGCCGGCCTGCTGGCCCGGATCGTGGGCCAGAAGAAGGCCAAGGAGATCTGGTTCCTGTGCGACCAGTACGACGCCGCCGCCGCGTTGGAGATGGGCCTCGTCAACACCGTCGTCCCGTTGGAGCGGCTGGAGGAGGAGACGGTGGCCTGGTGCCGCAAGATCCTCCGCCACAGCCCGTTGTCGCTGCGCCTGCTCAAGGCCGGGTTCGCGGCCGACACCGACGGCCTGGCCGGCATCCAGCAGCTGGCCGGCGACGCCACCCTGCTCTATTACCTGTCGGAGGAGGCCCAGGAGGGCCGCGACGCCTACGTCCAGAAGCGCCCGCCCGACTTCGGCCGCTTCCCGAAGCGCCCGTGAGCGGCCCCGGCCCCGGCCCCGGCCTCGGCCCCGAACTGGTGACGTTCGGCGGGGTCCTGGCCCCGCATTCCGTCACCAATTCGGTGCGGACGGCGGCGTGAGCCTGGGCCTCTGGTACCAGGGCGCCCGGCCCAAGACGCTGGGCGCCTCGGTGGCGCCGGTGCTGGTGGGCACCGCCGTCGCCTCCCGGTACGGCGACGTGATCTGGTACCGGGCCGGGTTGTGCCTGGTGGTGTCGGTGGCCCTCCAGGTGGGGGTGAACTACGCCAACGACTACTCCGACGGCGTGCGGGGGGTCGACAAGGAGCGGCGGGGACCGGTGCGGCTGACCGCCTCCGGACTCAAGGCGCCGGCCGCCGTGAAGCGGGCCGCCTTCCTCGCCCTGGGGGTGGCGGCGGCCGCGGGCGTGGCCCTCGCCCTGGCCGTCAACCCGTGGATGCTCGCCGTGGGGGCGGCGTCGATCGCGGCGGCGGCCCTCTACAGCGGGGGACCCAAGCCTTACGCCTCGGCGGGGATGGGCGAGCTCATGGTCTTCGTCTTCTTCGGGCTGGTGGCCACGTGCGGGTCGGCCTACGTCCACCTCGAGCGGGTGCCGTGGCTGGCGGTGGCGACATCGGTTCCGGTGGGACTGCTGGCGTGCGCCATCCTCCTGGTCAACAACCTCCGCGACATCGAGAGCGACCGGGCCACCGGCAAGCGGACCCTGGCCGTCCGCATCGGGGCGGCCCGCACGGTCGAGCCTCTACCGGGCCGCGGTGACGGGGTCGGTCGTGGTGGTCGCGGGGATGGCGGCGGTCGCCCCCGGCGCGCTCCTGGCTCTGGCGGTCATGCCCCTCGCCGCCCGGCCCCTTCGGGCGACGAGGGTGGGGGCACCGCCGCCGGTGCTCGTCGGCGCCCTCGTCGGCACCGCCCGGCTCCAACTCGTCCTCTCGGTCCTCCTGGCCGCCGGGTTGGCGTGGAACTAGCCGTCCGCCTGCCCCTGCGCACGCCGCTCGGCGGGCTCCCGTACCGCGACGTGATCCTCGTCCAGGGGCCCTCGGGGTGGGGAGAGATCTCGCCCCTCCCCGGCTACCCGTGCGCCCCCGCCCGGGCCCGGGCCGCGGCCGACGAGGCCGCGTCCGGCGAGTGGCCGCAGGCCCGGCGGGACGCCATCCGGGTGAACGCGATCGTCCCCGCGGTCGGTCCGGACGAGGCCGCGGCCATGGCCGCCGGACACAGCGCGGTGAAGGTCAAGGTGGGCGACGCCGGCGACGTCGACCGGGTGGCCGCGGTGCGCTCCGCCATCGGGCCGGCCGGCACCATCCGGGTCGACGCCAACGGGTCGTGGGACGTCGAGACCGCCCTGGCCACCATCGCCCGCCTCGCCTCTTACGACCTCGAGTTCGTCGAGCAGCCGGTCGCCACCATCGACGACCTGGCGGTGGTCCGCCGGCTGACGACGGTCGCCATCGCCGCCGACGAGTGCGTGCGCAGCATCGACGACGCCCGCCGGCTGCGGCGGCTCGACGCGGCCGACATCCTCGTCCTCAAGGTCCAGCCCCTGGGGGGTGTGGCCGCCGCGCTCGCCATCGCCGAGGCGGCGGGCCTTCCCGCGCTGGTGTCGTCGATGTTCGAGAGCTCCGTGGGACTGGCCGCTGGAGTGGCTCTGGCCGCGGCCCTGCCCGACCTGCCCTACGCCTGTGGCCTGGGCAGCGCGTTGCTCCTCGCGGCCGACGTGGTCGCCGACCCCCTGGTGCCGGTGGACGGCTGGCTGCCCGTGCGCCGGGTGGTGCCCGACCCCGAGCTGCTGGCCCGGTACTCGGTGGCGTCGGTGGGCACCGCGGGGGACCCGTCGTGAACCGCCTTGGGATCGAGCGCGGTCCACACCAGCCGGCAGAAGGCGTCGGGCTGCTCCAGGTGAGCCGCATGGCCGCAGCCGGGGAGGATGACGGCGCGGGCATTGGCCCCGATGGCGGCCGACATGCGCTCGCTGGCGATTGTGAACTTGGCGTCGAGCTCGCCCGCCACCAGCAGCACCGGCATCTGCAACTCCGGCAGGCGTGCCCACAGGGGCTCCTGGACCCCCACGCCGAGCGCCCGCAGCGCGGTCGCCAGCCCGTGGGCCGGGTTCGCCCGCCGGGCGGCCAGATCCTCCTCGGTCGGGGTCAGGGTGGCGAACATGCGCTGTCCCAGCCACCGGCGGAGGAACACGGCGGTGCCGACCTTCTCGATGTCGTCGGCCAGCTGCTCGTCGGCCCGGCGGCGGATGGTCCGCTCGCCCTCCGTCGACAGCCCCGGCGAGCCTCCGACGAGCACGAGTGCCCGCACCAGCTCGGGCCGGTCAAGAGCCAGCCGCAGGCACAGCCGGGCGCCCATGGAGTAGCCGATGTAGACGCACCGCCCGCCGACGTCGCCGATGGCCGACACGGTGTCGTCGAAGCTCATGGCGGCGGCGGCCGAGCGTCCGTGGCCGGGGAGGTCGACCCGCACCACCTCGAAGGCGGCGGCGAACAGGCGGGCCACCTCTCCCCACGACCGCCCGGTCTGGGTGAACCCGTGGACAAGGGTGAGCCGGGGCCCGGCGCCCTCGACCGTCCCGGAGAGCCCAATCCCGGAGAGCATCGGTCGATGATGGCATGACCGGCTCGGTTCAGGCGGTCTTCGCCCGCACCCTGGTGGACGAGTGGGCTCGGGGCGGCGTCGAGGTCGCCGCCGTCTCCCCCGGCTCCCGGTCGACCCCCCTCGCCCTCGCCCTCCTCTCCGACCCCCGCATCCGGGTGGAGGTCTTCCTCGACGAACGGTCGGCCGCCTTCTTCGCGGTGGGCGTCGGACGGGCCTCGGGCCGGCCCGCGGTCGTGCTGTGCACGTCGGGGACGGCGGCGGCCAATTTCCACCCCGCGGTCCTGGAGGCGTTGCACGGACGGGTGCCCCTGGTGGTCGCCACCGCCGACCGTCCCCCCGAGCTGCGGGACACCGGCGCCGGCCAGGCCACCGACCAGATCAAGCTCTACGGCGCATCGGTGCGGTGGTTCTGCGAGGTGGGGACGGCCGAGGTCGACGACCCCACCTACTGGCGGTCGGTGGCGGCCCGGTCGGTGGCGGAGGCATCGGGGCCACCGGCCGGTCCCGTCCACCTCAACCTCGCCTTCCGGGAACCGCTCGTGCCCGCGGGGGAGAACGTGGCCGTCGGTGAGGGCCGTCCGGGGAGACGCCCGTGGGTGACGACCGCGGTCGGCCCGGCCCTCCCCGACGACGACGAGGTGGACGGGCTGGCGGCGGCGGTGGCGGCCGCGCCCCGGGGCCTGCTGGTGGCGGGGTGGGGGGCGGGCGTGTCGGCCGACGTGGTCGGGCGCTTCGCGGCCGCCGCCGGGTGGCCCGTGCTCGCCGACGCCATCTCAGGCGTGCGCACCGGCCCCCACGCCGTCTCCACCTACGACGCCCTGTTGCGGGTGCCGGCGGTGGCCGAGCGCCTTCGGCCCGACCTGGTGGTCCACGTGGGGGCGCCCCTCACCGGCAAGGTGGCGACCGCGTGGCTCGACGCGGGCGTCCCCCGGGTCGTCGTCGACCCCGAGCGGGCCTGGCTCGACCCCCACCGGGGGGCGTCGGAGCGGGTGGTGGCCGATCCCGCCGCCCTCCTCGACGCCCTCGCCGACCGGTTGGAGGGGTACGGGTCGGCGAGTCGCTCGTCGTGGCTGACGGCGTGGCTCGACGCCGAGGCCACCGCCCGGGCCGCCATCGACGGGTGGCTCGACACCGACGACACGCCGTCCGAAGCCCGGGTAGCCCGTGACCTGGTCGACTGCCTGCCGGACGGGGCCTCCTTGGTGGTGGGTTCGAGCATGCCGGTCCGCGATGTCGAGTCCTTCGCCCGGCCCCGCGGCGGGGTGCGGTTCCACTCCAACCGGGGCGTCAACGGCATCGACGGGTTCGTGTCCACCGTGCTCGGGGTGGCCGCGGGGGGCGACAGGCCCGTGGTGGCGTTGTGCGGCGACCTCACGTTCCTCCACGACGGGGGTGGGCTGCTGGAGGCTGCGGGTCGCGACCTCGACGCGGTCCTGGTGGTGGTCGACAACCGGGGCGGCGGGATCTTCTCCTTCCTGCCCCAGGCCGCACTCCCCTCGGCCCAGTTCGAGACCCTGTGGGGGACGCCGCACCACCTCGACCTGGCGGCCTTGTGCGGCGTCCACGGCATCCCCGCCATTCGGGTCGAGCGGGCGTCGGACCTGGCTCCGGCGGTGACGGCGGCTATCGAGGCGGTGGTGTGCGGGTTGTGATCGTGACCACCGACCGGGAGGCCAACGTCGCCCACCACCGGGCCGCCCACAAGGCGGTGGCCGAGGCCCTGGCGTGATCGGATCGGTCCGGCGCCATCCGATGGTGACGGCGGTCGTGGTCACCTACCTGGTGGCGGTGGGTGCGTACGGCCTGGTCAACCGGTCCCGCCTGGCCGTTCCCTACATCGTGATCGTGGCCGTCGCCTTCGTGGGCCTGGCCGTGGCCGACGACCGCTTCCGCTTCCACCGGGTGGTGCTGGTGGGTCTGACCCTCTGGGGCGCCGGACACCTGTGCGGTGGCATCGTCGAGCTCGACGGTGGCGACCGCATCCTCTACAACGCCGTCGTCGCCCGCTGGTTCCACTTCGACAACGTCGTCCACTTCGTCGGCTTCGGCACCGCCGGCCTCGCCTGCTGGCACGCCCTGAGGGTCCGATGGATCGGTGACGTCGAGGTGGGTCCGGTGGCTACCGTCGTCGTTCGTGGCGTTGCTGGGCTGCGGGGTCGGTGCGGTCAACGAGGTGCTCGAGTTCGCCTACACGCTGGCCGTGGCTGACAGCCAGGTCGGCGGCTACCAGAACACCGGCCGCGATCTGGTCGCCAACCTCCTCGGCGGCCTGACGGCGGGCGTGTACGCATGTGGTGGCGCGGAGCACGTCGCCCACCCGATCCTGCATGACGCGAAGGTCATGTCGGACCGACCCGCCTTGCACCTGGGGGCCCGCCGCAAGGCCTCAAACGGCCGAACGCCAAACGCAACGAGATGTCACGAGTCGGAGGGACCCCCACCATCCGCGGCACCCCGCTGCTCGATCCGACGCATCACGGTGATGAGGACCGCCGTATCGGCGGAGTCGAGACCTTCCCATTCGACATCGGCGGCGCCGTCGGCGAGCTGGCGTAGGCGGGCGGCGAGAGCCGTCCAGCCTTTCTCGGCACCCTCGTCGAGGCTGGCTGCGACCTCGGTGGCGACTTCCTCGAGCGCCGGCGCGAGGGGGGTGCCGGCCCGGCGGGCGGCCGCGATCGCGGCCACTGCGTCTAGTAGGGGGGCCCAATCTTCGGGGGCGGGATCGGGCTCGACCTCGCCGGCAAGGGCGGCCAGGGCCCGGGATACGATGGTGGTGTCGATCGGATCGAGGCCCTCGCCGAGGAGTGAGGGGTCACGTTCGCCGTCGGAGACGCGGCTCAGGCGCTCGGCCAGTGACCTCCAGTCGGGCTGCTCGGACCGTCGTGCGAGCTCGGCGTCGAGATGGGCCCGGGCGTAGGTGTTGCCGGAACTGGCGGCGACAAGCAGGGCCAGAGTGGGTTCCCAGCCGGCAATCTCGAAGGCGTAGAGCGCCTCGACCGGCAGTTGCCGGGCGTCATCGATGACGGTGGCCAGGACATGGGTGCCGTCGCCCCCAAGAGCCTCGACCAGGGCTCGGAATTGGACCCCATCGACAACCTCGACAGCCAGGCACAGCTCGTCGAAGCTGGCCGGGGCGCTGACGCCGGAAGCGAGCTGGCGGGCGACAACGGCCACATCGGAGGGATAGTCGCCGTGGCCGGTGAGCAGGCTCAGCATTGTCGAGGCCAAACGGTGGCCGAGGCTCGCCCCCTCCCCGCCCCCTCGATCCAGGTAGTTGGCCAGGTTGTAGTGCGAGACGGCCACCTCCCTGGGCCCGGGCCGCAGGTACTTGTAGCGCAGAGCCCGACGCTCGAGGACGACGGCCTGGGGGCCGAAGCCCTGCTTGTCGGCGACATCGGCTTGGGCGCAGAGGCACTGTCCGAGGAGGTCGAAGGCGTCGTGGCGCTCGAACACAACCCGGCAGTCGGCGAGCACAGCGCTCGTCTCGGCAATGCGGCCGAGACGCAGGAGGGGTCCGTAAGCGTTGAAGAGGGCGCTGGCCCGTTCGAGCTCCGGAGCGTCGCGGTCCTGTTCGCTCGCGACGACACGCTCGAGCCAGGCCAGTGCCTCCTGCCAGCGGCCGAGGTCGGCGGCGGCTTGCCGTGCTGTGTCGAACAGCATCTCCCGCACGTTCCAGGGGTTGACCGCCTCGTTGTCGGTGGGCGGATCGGGCAGCTCCCCGAGGTGCTCGGCCGACCGGGTGGCCTCGTCCAGAACCCGCTCGTATTGGCCGAGGGCGCGCAGGACCTGGAGACGCTTGATCTGGTTGAGAAGCTGGGTCCAGGGGCCGAGGCCGGCGGCCCGAATGTGGCCCGTAGTACGATCGATCACGTCCAGGGTCTCCCGATATCGGCCCTGCGCCATGAGCAGGTTTGCCAAGTCGCTAGAGGTGCCCGCCGCCAGTTGGTGGCGGCCGGCGGCGGCGGCTTCGTCGTCCGCCTCGACCCGGCGCATGAGTCTTTCTGCCTCGGTCGGGTCGATATCCCGGAGGGCCCTGGCGAGTACACCCAGCGCGAGTAGCTCGGCCTCGGTGCCGACGGCCTTGGTGGCGATGTGGCGCAGCTGGCGGGCGCCGTCCGCCCGTCCCGCCGGGGAGGGATCCCGTAGGAGCACCTCCTCCAGCGCGGCCTGGGCCCTCATCCAGTCCCGCAGCCGGATGAAGTAGATGGCACCTTGGCGGGCGGCGTGGATGACCCATCCGGTGGTGGGCTGGCCTGCGGCCTCGTCGGCGAGGGCCTGTTGCAGGGTCGCTCCCCAGGCTGCGGCCAGCTCGGTGTCGACGGCGGCGGCGACCTCCTCAGGGGTGGCGGCAGCCACCGTCTCGGCCACGAGGGGGTGGATGGTGAAGGAACTGCCGCCGGGGTCGGCCTCGACTAGGGCCGCCGCCATCAGGGCCTGGAGCACGGGGCCGGGCTCGGGGGCGGGCTCGGGCCGTCCCAGGCGCCGCCACAGGTCCGCCCAGTTGACCCGAACCGTCTCAGGATCGCGATCGGCGGCGTCGGCCCGGACCAGGAACTGGAGCATCAGCACGGCTGCCTCGTCGAGGCCGGCCAGGGCCTGGTTGGCCCAGGAGCCGACCAGGGCCACGTAGCCCGCCACCTTGTCGACCCCACGCCCGGCGGCGGTCAGGAAGGCCGAGGGGTCGACGCCCTGTTGTTGCCACTGCTGGGCCGCATCGGCCAGCATGGCATCCAGCACCGGTCCGGTGCCGACCTGGGCGTTGGCCAGCTCCAGCAGCTTGGGGTGCCCGCCGGTGGCCTCCAGCACCGCCCGCACCAGGGCCGGGCCGCTGTCCCGGGTGGCCACCGTCTCCCCCTTCAGCAGGCGGGACAGGTTGGGCAGCTGGCGGGCCAGCAGCACCGCCTCGTGGGGGCCGAGGGCGTGGACGGCCTCCACCGCCAGCCCGTCGAGGCCGGTCGGGGGCCGGCGGGAGGTGAGCACCACCCGGCCCCGGCCCGGGTGGGTCACCAGGGCGGTGACGAGGGCCTTCCATCTCGGGTCGAGCCAGGACCCCTGGGCCGACAGCAGCGACTCGACGTTGTCGAGCACCACCAGCACCGAGGTGTTCTCCATGGCCTCGCTGATCTGCTCGGCCAGGGCTTCGATCTGGTCGAGCTTGTCGGCCTTACCGGCCAGGGGCAGCCTCAGGGCGGTATCGAGGCGCCCGGCCAGCTTGCCCAGGGCGTCGGCCGCCTCCTTGTCGGTGCCGGTGCCCTCGTTGGGGCAGCGGCACCACACCAGCTCGGCGAAGTTGCCCCGCTGGCCGTAGGCCAGCTCCAGCGCACAGGCGGTCTTGCCCGCTCCGGCCATGCCGTGCAGCACCACCCCCCGCTGGGGGCTGTGGCGGGCCAGGGCGGCGTTGGCCCGGGTCATGACCGCCACCCGGCCCACGAAGCGGGCCGGCTCGGCGTCGAAGCCGGCCATCTTGAGGTCGGTCTGGGGGGTCCCCTCCGGCGGGGCCAGGTGCAGGGCGCCCGCCGCGGGGCCGAAGACGGCGGGGGTGAAGGCGGCCAGCGCGGGGGCGGCCGCGGTGGGGGGGAACGTGACTGAGCGCTCAAGGGCCCAGGCGGTGGCGGCGGCGGTGTCCTTGCCCTTGTCCCACAGGCCCCGGAACAGGGCCAGGCCGAAGGCGATGGCGAAGTCGTCGACCACCGGGTAGCGCATGGCCACCACCGTGGTCTCGGCCCTGTCCATCACCTCCAGGGCCAGGCCGTGGCTGGCCCCCACCGTGGGCTCGGGGGCCAGGTCGTGGGCCTCGACGTCCATGTCCTTGAGGGTCTGGGCCACCACGAAGGCGCCGCTGGAGCAGGCCGACAGGCTCACCAGCTTGAGCCGGTGGCGGGCCTTGCGCAGCCACTTCACCAGCTCGGCGGTGTCGACCACGGTGGGCTTGCCGGCCTCGTCCTCCAGCATCAGGCGGCCGGGCTCGCCGTGGCCGGCGAAGTGGACCACGTCCCAGCCCTCGTCCTCGTCGAGGGCCTCCCGCAGGCGCTCGGCGGTGGCCCCGTATTGCAGCACCCGCAGGTCCAGGGCCCGGGGTGTGCCCCCGCCCGCCACTTCGGCCACCAGCTCGCCCAGGCCCTTGCGCTCCCGGCGCAGGTCGAGCAGGGACTGGCCGGCTGGGACGGAGAACACGGCCAGGACCCGCAGGCGCTCGCCGACGGGGTCCTTCGCCACCACCTCCTGGCCCTCGAAGGAGCCGGCGAAGGCCACCCCGTGGGTGACCAGGTACTCGCCCCCCACCCGGGCCACCCCCAGGGGCAGGCCCAGCAGCCACGGCGCGGAGGCGGGGACCAGCACCGACACCGCCACCGGCGCCCGATCGGCCAGGATCGCGGCCAGCGGGCCCAGCACCTTGTCGGCCGTCCAGTCCCCCACCTGGGCCACCAGCTTCTCCTCCGAGCCCAGCTGGTCGGCGGGGTCGAGGTGGGTGGACAGGCCGGTGGGCAGGTCGGCCAGGGCCTGCCACTCCCACGAGGACACCTGGACGCCCACCTGATGGTGGGCGATCAACTTGTCGCCAGGACCGAGGAGCCGCCACAGCCACGAGCCCCGCCCCCCCACCTCGCTCGCCACCAGCCGCAAACCCGCCATTGGTAGTCAGGGGCGCGTTGCCGGCAAGGCCAGCACGTTTCCCCATCCCCCTTTCAATCCGTACGTGCGGTTTTCCCGCATACGGCTTTCCGACGATCTTCTGGACATGGTTACGACGCCTTCGGGTAGCGAATGGTGCCCATGAGCTGATGCAGGCCCTGGCCGTGGAACCAGGTGCGGGTCCAGCAGTCTGCCTGGCCTGCCCGTAGGTTGCGGCCCCGCTTCTTGATGAGCAAGCGCTTGAGCCGCCACACGACGTGTCGGTCGAGGGAGACGAACTTATTCGCCGCGTTGCCGGTGCGGAAGTAGTTGCCCCACCCCCGCAGGAACAGGTTGAGGTCGTAGATCACGTCCTCCAACTCCATGCCGACCCGGTTCCGGCCGGTGAGGGCCTTGACCCGCTGTCGTGCCCGCTTCATCGACCGCTGCGACGGCCAGCGGTGGAGGTAGTAGCGGATGACCCGCTGCTGTTCCCACAACCGGCCCGACATGCGGGCGTGAAGATGACAACCCAGGAAGTCGAAGCCCTCCTTGCCCTCCCGGAGGTCGACCACACGGGTCTTGTCCGGGTGCAGGCTCAGGCCGAGATCACCCAGCAGGGCCGCCGCCCTGGCCTGGGCCGTCTCGGCCTGGCTGCGGGTCGTGCACAGCACCACGAAGTCGTCCGCGTAACGGACGAGCTCGCCGGTGCCGGACTCGGCCCAGGACCGGTCGAAGGCGTGCAGGTAGATGTTGGCCAGCAGCGGGGAGATGACCCCGCCCTGGGGCGTGCCCGTGACCGTCTCGGAGCGCACCCCCTCGACCAGCACCCCGGCACGCAGCCACTGGCGGATGAGCTTGAGCACCCGCCGGTCCGACACACGCTCGCCGACCAGTGACAGCAGCCTGTCGTGGTCGATCTGGCCGAAGAAGTCGCGGATGTCGGCCTCGAAGACGAACTGCCGTCCTCGGGGGAAGGACACCCGGATGGCTTCCAGGGCGTCGGTGGCCGACCGCTTCGGGCGGAACCCGAAGCTCTGGGGCAGGAAATCGGCCTCGAAGATGGGTTCGAGGACGATCTTGGCTGCCGCCTGGCACACCCGGTCGCGCACGGTGGGGATGCCCAGGGGCCGCATCCGGCCGTCGGGCTTGGGGATCTCCACCCGCCGAACAGGCGACGGGCGGTAGGTGCCTGCACGGAGGTCACGGGAAAGCTCGTCGAGCACGCGCCCGACCCCGTAGTCCTCCACCGCCTCCAGGGTCAGTCGATCGACCCCGGCGGCGCCACGATTGGCTCGCACCCGCTCCCACGCCGTCCACAGCACGTCACTGCGGTGGATTCGGTCGAACAGGGCGTGGAAGCGGCGACCCGGAGACTGCTTGGCCGCAGCCCATAGCCGGTTCTGGAGTTTCGCACGTTGTCGGTGGGCGGCTGCCCGCCGGGGGAGTTGGGCCGGGCGTTCCCGGCCATGCCCTGGCGCTTACTTCCGTCTCCGGCGTGACCGAAGTCGGGGCCCTTCCCTCCCGCCGGGTTCATCCCGGCGATCAGCGGTACTACGACCCCGTCGGACTCCCGCTGCGCTCCGCTCGATTTCACCACTGGCTTATACGAGCGGTCTTTGCTGACGAGGCTGCGCAGACGGGTCTCTCCTGTTCCGAACCTGACCGTGCGTACGTGCCGCTCCCCGTACCCCGAGGGGACCCGACCAGGGGCGTGTCCGGAACGCCAGTCGGTCGGACGTGGCCTTCGCCGTGACATGAGCGGCTCGGCTCCCCCGTTGTGCGTTTGACGAGGCTGCAGGACTCGCGCCTGGTGGCACTACGGCCCGCACGCTTGCTCCCTCCAAAGAGGCTCTTGACGCCCCGCTCAGCCCGCCGCCTCTCGGCGACGAACCGGGGCCTGCTACCGGGCTCTCCGGCGATTACCCGGGCGGGACTCGCACCCGCTGGTCTGGTCCAGTTCTCAGGACGCAACATGGGCAGGACGATACCGGGGCCGGGGAACGAGCGCCGGGCATCTTTTAGCCCAGGGTGCCCAGCTCCGCGGTCAGGGTGAAACGGATCGGCTGACAGCCCGACACCGGCAGCACGACCAGGTCCCACGGGCCGGCGGTGCGCTCGCCCGCGATCAAAAGGGACTCGACCCGGTGCAGGTCACATCCGCCGCCGAGGCGTGAACCCAACGTCTCGATGCCCAGTGGCGTCATGGAGACGACGACGGGGACCGGCTCGCTGAGCGCAGGCTTTGGAACCGGCTTGGGCTCAACCTTGCCCCCGATGCCGTAGAGGGTAAGCGCCAGGCCTGTGGCGGCAGCCATGCCCCCCAACACCACGACCACGATGCCTCGGTTGAATTGCGTGCGGGCTCTCTCGAATCGTGCGACCCGGAGAAGGCCGTCGAGGGCGCGCTCGTGGCTGCGGAGGGTGCCCGACACCGCTTGGTGGGCGCGCTCGTTCCTCGCCCGAGACTCCGGGCTTTGGGACTGGGCGGCGGCGTTGGCGGCGGTCCTGATCGCGGCGAGACGGAGGTTGGCGATGGCGCTACGAAGGCTGTCCGGATCGGAGATCCCATCCGGGAGGAAGTCGCCGGGATGGTCGGCGAGGCCGCTCTCAAGCCGGCCAAGGCCGAAGAACGTCTGGCGGATCGGACCCTCGCGTCGAGCCCGCAGTTGGTAAGCGAAGACCGCCCGGGGGACGAGGACGCTGGCCGTCGACGCGAACACGCCGGCCACCCCGGCGAGGGCGATCGCGCCGCCGGCGATCACATAGGCCAGCCTCCCGGGGGCGATGTCGCCGATACCAGCCAGGGGCGCGGTGCCGGCGATGACGGCCCCCACCGCCCCGAAGGCCACCACCAACCACTTGGCGACGTCTCGGTACCGGTCGACCGCCTCCGACCACTGGTCGGCACCCGTTCCCTCCGGGGCCGCGTCCGAGGGAGGAACAGGAGCGGTGGTCACATCCGGACTACCCCGGGCCCTCCGCCACCAGGCGGATCCCCGGGATCTTCTGCGTCGGGGAAGTCCCCGGGCTCGAGCCACTCTCCGAGCACCGGATGGAAGATCCACGAGCCTCCGGTGGCAGACACGACCACTTCGTAAGGCGAAGGGCTCGCCGGAAACCATGCGCTGCGGCCCTCCGACCACGTCCACGAGCGGCCGGTGTTTTCGACGACATCGCCCTCGACCGAGCCAGGTGCCGACGGAGGACGGCGCTCAGCCATTGGACTCGATTCGACACACCACAGTGGCGAGGATCGCCGTGTCGATGGGGTCAAGGCCCTCCCAGTCAACGTCGGCGACGCCGTCGGCGAGCAGCCGCAGGCGGACGGCCAGGATCATTCCTTGGGCAGCAGCCTCGTCGAGGACGGCTCCGACCTCGGAGGCGGTGTCGTCGAGTTCGGGAGTCAGGGGGGTGCCGGCCCGGCGGGCGGTGCCGACGCGAGCCACTGCCTCGAGGACGGGCCGCAATCCCTCGGGGGCAGGGTCGACGTCGACCTCCCCGGCAAGCGCGGCCAGCGCCCGGGAGATGACGGCGGTGTCGATGGGGTCGAGGCCCTCGACGAGGAGAGAGGGGTCACGTTCCCCGCCGGCGACGCGGCCCAGGCGTTCGGCCAGTGACGTCCAGTCGGGCTGCTCGGACCGTCGTGCGAGCTCGGCTCGAGGTGGGCCCGGGCGTGGGCGTTGCCGGCCCCGGCGGCGAGCACTAGTGCAAGGGTAGGTTCCCAGGCGGTGATCGAGGAGGCGTAGAGCGCATCCTCCGGCAAGTGCTGGGCCTCGTCGACCACGGCGGCCAGTACCTGATCGCCGCCACCACCGAGGGAATCCACCAGGGCCCGGAAACGGACGCCATCGACCTCCTCGACAGCGACGCACAGCTCGTCGAAGCTGGCCGGGGCAACGGCACCCGAGGCGAGCTGGCGACCGATAGCCGCCACGTCGGAGGGATAGTCGCCGTCGCCGGTGAGCAGGCTCAGCATGGTCGCCGCCAGGCGGTGGACGACGCTAGCCGACCCGCCCCCGGGGCCGCGAGCCACATAGTTGGCCAGGTTGTAGTGCGATACGGCCACTTCTCTCGGGTTGGGTCGCAAGTATTTGTAGCGCAGAGCCCGGCATTCGAGGGCGACGGCCTGGGGGCCGAAGCCCTGGCTTTGGGCGACATCGGCTTGGGCACTCAGGCAGACTCCGAGGAGGTCGAAGACGTCGTGGCGCTCATACACAGCCCGGCAGGCGGCGAGCACCTCGCTCGCTTCGGCGATGCGGCCGAGGCGGAGGAGGGGACCGTACGCGTTGAACCGGGTACCCGCCCGCTCTAGCTCAGGGGCGGCGCGGTTCTGCTTGCTGACAACGATCCGATCGAGCCAAGCCAGCGCCTCCGGCCAGCGGCGGAGGTCGGTGGCGGTTCGCCGGGCGGTGTCGAACAGCCTCTCTCGCACGCTCCAGGGGTTTACCGCCTCGTCGTCGCCGGAGGGGTCGGGCAGCTCCGCCAGGCGCTCGGCCAACCTGCTGGCTTCAGCCAAGACCTCCTCCCGCTGTCCGAGCACTCCCAGGACTTGGAGCCGCCTGGTCTGGTCCATTACCTGGGTCCACGGGCCGAGTCCGGCGGCCCGGGTATGGCCCGCCTGCCGCTCGATCACATCAAGGGCCTCCCGGTTCCGGCCCTGGGCCCGGAGAAGGTTGGCCAACCTGGCAGCGGTGCCTGACGCCACTCGGTGGCGACCGCTGGTGGCGGCCTCCGCCTCCACCCGGCGTAGCAGCGTCTCCGCCTCGGCCGGGTCGGTGTCGATGATGGCTCCGGCGAGCACCCCCAGCGCCAACAGCTCGGCGTCGGTGCCGGCAGCCTCGGCGGCGATGTGGCGCAGCTGGCGGGCGGCATCGGCCCGGTGGGCGGGGGAGGGATCCCGTCCTAACGCCAGCTCCAGCACGGCCTGCGCCAGCATCCAGTCCTGCAGCCGGATGAAGTAGGTGGCACCCTGACGGGCGGCGTGGATTACCCATCCAGTCATGGGCTGGCCGGCGGCCTCGTCGGCGAGCGCCCGTCGCAGGGTCGCATCCCAGGCTGCGGCCAGCTCGGTGTCGGCGGCGGCGGCGACCTCCTCAGGGGTGGCGGCAGCCACCGTCTCGGCCACGAGGGGGTGGATGGTGAAGGAACTGCCGCCGGGGTCGGCCTCGACTAGGGCCGCCGCCATCAGGGCCTGGAGCACGGGGCCGGGCTCGGGGGCGGGCTCGGGCCGTCCCAGGCGCCGCCACAGGTCCGCCCAGTTGACCCGAACCGTCTCAGGATCGCGATCGGCGGCGTCGGCCCGGACCAGGAACTGGAGCATCAGCACGGCTGCCTCGTCGAGGCCGGCCAGGGCCTGGTTGGCCCAGGAGCCGACCAGGGCCACGTAGCCCGCCACCTTGTCGACCCCACGCCCGGCGGCGGTCAGGAAGGCCGAGGGGTCGACGCCCTGTTGTTGCCACTGCTGGGCCGCATCGGCCAGCATGGCATCCAGCACCGGTCCGGTGCCGACCTGGGCGTTGGCCAGCTCCAGCAGCTTGGGGTGCCCGCCGGTGGCCTCCAGCACCGCCCGCACCAGGGCCGGGCCGCTGTCCCGGGTGGCCACCGTCTCCCCCTTCAGCAGGCGGGACAGGTTGGGCAGCTGGCGGGCCAGCAGCACCGCCTCGTGGGGGCCGAGGGCGTGGACGGCCTCCACCGCCAGCCCGTCGAGGCCGGTCGGGGGCCGGCGGGAGGTGAGCACCACCCGGCCCCGGCCCGGGTGGGTCACCAGGGCGGTGACGAGGGCCTTCCATCTCGGGTCGAGCCAGGACCCCTGGGCCGACAGCAGCGACTCGACGTTGTCGAGCACCACCAGCACCGAGGTGTTCTCCATGGCCTCGCTGATCTGCTCGGCCAGGGCTTCGATCTGGTCGAGCTTGTCGGCCTTACCGGCCAGGGGCAGCCTCAGGGCGGTATCGAGGCGCCCGGCCAGCTTGCCCAGGGCGTCGGCCGCCTCCTTGTCGGTGCCGGTGCCCTCGTTGGGGCAGCGGCACCACACCAGCTCGGCGAAGTTGCCCCGCTGGCCGTAGGCCAGCTCCAGCGCACAGGCGGTCTTGCCCGCTCCGGCCATGCCGTGCAGCACCACCCCCCGCTGGGGGCTGTGGCGGGCCAGGGCGGCGTTGGCCCGGGTCATGACCGCCACCCGGCCCACGAAGCGGGCCGGCTCGGCGTCGAAGCCGGCCATCTTGAGGTCGGTCTGGGGGGTCCCCTCCGGCGGGGCCAGGTGCAGGGCGCCCGCCGCGGGGCCGAAGACGGCGGGGGTGAAGGCGGCCAGCGCGGGGGCGGCCGCGGTGGGGGGGAACGTGACTGAGCGCTCAAGGGCCCAGGCGGTGGCGGCGGCGGTGTCCTTGCCCTTGTCCCACAGGCCCCGGAACAGGGCCAGGCCGAAGGCGATGGCGAAGTCGTCGACCACCGGGTAGCGCATGGCCACCACCGTGGTCTCGGCCCTGTCCATCACCTCCAGGGCCAGGCCGTGGCTGGCCCCCACCGTGGGCTCGGGGGCCAGGTCGTGGGCCTCGACGTCCATGTCCTTGAGGGTCTGGGCCACCACGAAGGCGCCGCTGGAGCAGGCCGACAGGCTCACCAGCTTGAGCCGGTGGCGGGCCTTGCGCAGCCACTTCACCAGCTCGGCGGTGTCGACCACGGTGGGCTTGCCGGCCTCGTCCTCCAGCATCAGGCGGCCGGGCTCGCCGTGGCCGGCGAAGTGGACCACGTCCCAGCCCTCGTCCTCGTCGAGGGCCTCCCGCAGGCGCTCGGCGGTGGCCCCGTATTGCAGCACCCGCAGGTCCAGGGCCCGGGGTGTGCCCCCGCCCGCCACTTCGGCCACCAGCTCGCCCAGGCCCTTGCGCTCCCGGCGCAGGTCGAGCAGGGACTGGCCGGCTGGGACGGAGAACACGGCCAGGACCCGCAGGCGCTCGCCGACGGGGTCCTTCGCCACCACCTCCTGGCCCTCGAAGGAGCAGGCGAAGGCCACCCCGTGGGTGACCAGGTACTCGCCCCCCACCCGGGCCACCCCCAGGGGCAGGCCCAGCAGCCACGGCGCCGACGCGGGGACCTGCACCGACACCGCCACCGGCGCCCGGTCGGCCAGGATCGGGGCCAGCGGGCCCAGCACGTGCTCGGCCGTCCAGTCCCCCACCTGGGCCACCAGCTTCTCCTCCGAGCCCAGCCGGTCGGCGGGGTCGAGGTGGGTGGACAGGCCGGTGGGCAGGTCGATCAGGGCCTGCCACTCCCAGGATTGGACGTCGACCGCCACCTGGTGGTGGGCGATCAACTTGTCGCCGGGACCGAGGAGGCGCCACAGCCACGAGCCCGGGCCCCCCACCTCGCTCGCCACCAGCCGCAACCCCGCCATAGCAACGGACGATACCGGGGCCGGAGAACAAGCGCCGGGCATCTCTCTAGCCCAGGGTGCCCATCGCCCGTAACGGCTTCCCCGACCGGGAGACTCTGACCCGTGCGCCAACTCCACCCCGAGGTGATCGACGACGTCGACCCGGTGGACGTGTACGGCGACCTGCCGCGGGGCGTGCGGCTGAACATGATCGCCAGCGTCGACGGGGCCACGTCGGTCGAGGGGCTCTCGGGTGCCTTGGGCGGTGCGCCCGACCGGCGGGTGTTCGCCGCGTTGCGGTCGCTGGCCGACGTGATCCTCGTCGCCGCCGGCACCATGCGGGCCGAGGGCTACGGCCCGGCCCGGTTGCCGGAGACGGTGCAGGCGGCCCGCCGGGAGCGGGGGCAGGCGCCGGTGCCGCCGATCGCTGTCGTCTCCCGGGCGTGTGCGCTCGACTGGGAGTCGCCGTTCTTCGCCGACGCCGCCGCGGCAGCCCGGCCGATCGTCGTGACGGTGGCCGACGCGCCCGCCGCCAACCGGGCCGCGGCCGCGGCGGTGGCCGAGGTGGTGGTCGCGGGCACCGGCAGCGTCGACCTGACCGCGGCCGTCGGTGCGCTCCGGGAGCGAGGGTTGCGGTCGGTCCTGGCCGAGGGCGGTCCGTCGCTCAACGGGCAACTGGCCGCGGCCGGCCTTCTCGACGAGCTGTGTCTCACGATGTCGCCGAAGATGGTCGGCGGCGACTCCCGCCGCATCCTCACCGGGCCCTACCTGCCCCAGCCGGTACCGATGACCCTCCGATCAGTGTGCGAGGACGACGGCTTCCTCTTCCTCCGCTACCGCCCATGACCCTCTCGTTCGGAAACCTGCTGGTGGTGGCGGTGATCGCGGTGAGCGCGCCCCTGCTCGTGGGCCTGGTCCCGCAGCTGCGGGTGCCGGCGGTTGTGCTGGAGATCGTGGCCGGGATCGTGGTCGGCCCGGCGGGCCTCGGGTGGGTCGAGGTCGACCTCCCTGTCGAGGTGCTGGCGCTGATCGGGTTGGCGTTCCTCCTCTTCCTGGCCGGGCTCGAGATCGACGTGGCCAAGCTGCGGGGTCCGATCCTCAAGACCGCGGGAACGGGCTTCGGGTTGACGCTCGCCCTCGGAGTGGCAGTGGGAGTGGCGTTCGCTGCGGTCGGGTGGGTGAGGTCGCCCCTGCTCATTGCCGTCGCCCTGTCGGCCACGTCGCTGGGGTTGGTGGTCCCGGTCCTGAAGGACGCGGGCCAGGCCGACCAGCCGGTCGGGCAACTGACGATCGCGGGGGCGTCGGTGGCCGACTTCGCCGCGGTCGTCCTGCTGTCGCTGCTGTTCTCCGAGAGCGAGGCCGGCGTCGGCGGGAAGCTGGTCCTCCTCGGACTCTTCGTCGTGCTGGCGGTGGTGACCGTGGTCGCCCTGGCCCGGCTCGAGCGGATCGCCCGCCTCGACATGGTTCTCGTTCGGCTGCAGGACACGACCGCCGAGATCCGGGTGCGAATCGCGGTGCTGCTCCTAATCGGCTTCGTGGCCCTGGCCGGACGGCTGGGGCTGGAGACGATCCTGGGGGCGTTCCTGGCCGGGGCGATCCTGAACATGGTCGACCGGGACACCGTCACCCACCCCAATTTCCACCTCAAGCTGGAGGCGATCGGCTACGGATTCGTGGTCCCCGTGTTCTTCGTGGCCAGCGGGTTGCGGTTCGACCTGGAGGCATTGCTCGACTCCCCGTCGGCTATCGCCCGGGTGCCGGTGTTCCTCCTGGGCCTCCTGATCGTCCGGGGCGTGCCCGCCGCGCTGTATGCGAAGACGGTGGGACGACGAAAGGCGGTGGCTGCGGGATTGCTCCAGGCAACCTCGCTGCCATTCCTCGTGACCGCCACCGAGATCGGGGTCGCGCTGGGCGAGATCAGACCGGTGACGGGAGCCGCGCTGGTCTCGGCGGGCTTGTTGTCTGTGGTGATCTTCCCGTTGGTGGCGGTGACGTTGCTCCGGGAATCGCCCGAGGCGGCCAGCGCGTCCTAACGCCGCCCGCGGGACCCACCGACGCGGGAGGTCAGGTTCCCCAGATGCGAGGGTCGACGACCATCGACTGCATGTCGCCCCAGGCGATCTTCTTCCGCAGCTTCTTGCGGGCGTAGGGCAGGACGAGGGTGAGGGCGGCGCCGTCGCGGTGCTCGAGGTCGACCCTGACGGCGTCGGACTCGATCGACTGGAGGTGCACGGCGGCCACCACCGCTCCCACCTTGAGCTCGAAGCGTTGGGCGGCCAGAACCTCGGACAGCGTGGTCAAGGCGTCCTCCGACCCGGCCGGCGCGGTCACCATCTCCGTCTCCCCCGCCTCGGTGAGCTTCACCGCGTAGGGGTAGAACGCACCCTGGCCCTCCAGCATCTTCTCGGCGAAGGCGATGGCCGCGGTCAACACCGTGTCCATCTCCGTCTTGGCCGACTCCGACAGCCCGTCACCCCAGTTGCTCATAGCCGGACATACTGGCGCGCAGGAGGATTCTCTGCCGATGTCTCCCCAGGACGGGCCGCCCGAAGACGACCACCTCGAACAGCTCCGCCGGGAGATGGACACGTGGATCGTCGACCAGACGCTCGACGTGGCCGCCGA
Source organism: uncultured Acidimicrobiia bacterium (assembly GCA_963836205.1). Taxonomy (GTDB): domain Bacteria; phylum Actinomycetota; class Acidimicrobiia; order Acidimicrobiales; family AC-14; genus JAXDMK01. The sequence continues at coordinate 31,149 of CAWIIV010000023.1, forward strand.
GGTCTACGACCCCAAGCGCCGCAACATCCACGAGCTCGACGAGGACGACATGCTCGAGCGCTTCCGCACCCTGCTCGGCTTCGACGTCAGCTGGGACCAGCCTCCGCCGGAGCCCCCGGAGCCGGAGACGAAGCCCGACGGATCAGCGTGACCCCGTCCCGGACGGTGAGCATCACGCACACCACCCGGGGGTCGGCGGCCACCGCGTCGTTGAAGGCCCGGATAGCCATCGTGTCGGCCGTGTCGTCGGACGGGTCGAGCACCTTCCCGCTCCACAGCACGTTGTCGACCACGATCACGCCCCGCTCGGCCAGCTTGGGGAGCACGGACTCGTAGTAGGCGAGGTACGCCTCCTTGTCGGCGTCGACGAAGACCAGGTCGAAGGGCCCGTCGAGGGTGGCGATGGTGTCCAGCGCCGGTCCCAGGCGGAACTCGACGCGGTCCGCGAACGGGCTGGCGGCCACCGCCCGGCGGGCCACGGCGTTGGTCTCGGGGTCGATGTCGCAGGTCACGACCCGGCCATCCGACGGGCAGGGCGGCGGCCATCGACAGGGCCGAGTAACCGGTGAACGTCCCGATCTCGAGCACCCGCCGGGCCTGGGACAGAAACACCAGGAACTCCAGGAAACGCCCTTCGAGGACGCCCACCATCATCCCCGGGTCCTCAGCCACCTCCCTCGTCTCCGCGGCCAGGGCCGCCAGCCACGGCGCCTCCGGACTCGAATGGGCGACGCAATACTCGTCGATGTCGGGGGGAATCCCCCGCGGCTCCACGTCGGTCACCGGGACGCCTCCATGCATTGACACCCCGACGGCCCCACGGTGGCCGCGTGCTCGGTGCCGGGCGGCAGGTCGAGGCGGTCGCCTCCGTGGAGCTCGACGTCGCCGTCGCGGGTGTGGAAGACGATGCTCCCCGACACGCAGAACAGGACCTTGTGGTAGGTGTGCGAGTGCCAGCCGTAGGTGTCGCCCGGCCCGTTCCCCCACGACGTGGGCGACAGCCCCTCCTCGCGGAACTGCGCCTCGACCTCGGCCCGGGAGGTCACGGCTGCACCAGCGCCCGCATCATGGGCTCCAGCTTGGCCTGCGTCTCCGCCCACTCGGCGCCGGCCGACGACCCGGCCACGATCCCGGCCCCGGCGTACAGATGGGCCACCGCCCCCTCGATCTGGGCGCACCGCAGTGCTACCGCCCAGTCGCCGTCGCCCCGGCTGTCGACCCATCCCACGGGACCCGTATACCCACCCCGGTCGAAGTCCTCCAGCTCGGCGATGGCGGCCAGCGCGGCCGGGCGGGGGGAGCCCGCCACCGCCGGGGTGGGGTGGAGCAGCCCGGCCAGGGCCAGGGCCGACGGCCACGGCGCCTTCAGCCGGCCGGCGACGGTGGTGGCCAGGTGGGCCACCGTGGCCAGGCGGGCGACCTCGGGTTGGGCGCTGGCCGAGACCTCCTCGCACACCGGCCCGAGGGCGGCCCGCACCGCCTCGACCACCACCCGGTGCTCCCGGCCCTCCTTGTTGGACGACTTCATGCGGGCCACCATGCGCCGGTCGTCGTCGAGGGTGTCGCCCCGGGGGGCGGTGCCGGCCATGGGACGGGACACGACCAGGGCGTCTCGGCGGCGCACGAGCAGCTCGGGCGTGGCGCCCACCAACCCGCCGGCGAGGAACGTGAAGCACGTGGGGTGCCCGCCCCGCAGCCGGGTGAGGATGGTGGCGACGTCGAACGGGCGGTCGGCCTCCACCGTCACCTCCCGGGCCAGGACCACCTTCGACAGCTCGCCGGAAGCAATGCGGGCGAGCGCGTCGTCGATCATCTCGCCCCACCGGGGACGAAGCCCATGGCCGTCGACGACGAACCGGGACGGCCCCGGGCGGGCCGCGGCCGTCGGGGCGCCAGTCGAACCCGCGCCCGGACCGGTCTCGGTCCGCCACGCCTGGCCGGCCCGGGTGACGCCGATGACGACCGCGGGCACGATCAGCTCCGCCTCGCCGTCGTCGGAGAAGCCGGGCGCGCCCACCGCCAGCGGTCCCGAGCCCGGAACGCTGACCGTGTCGTCGGAGGCGATGGCGGCCAGCAGGGCCGACACCTCGGCCGCGGCCTCGTCGAGGCGCCCCGAGCCCTGCCGCACCCGGATCCGCGCCGCGACGCCCGACGTCACCAGGCCGGCGCCGTCGTGCAGCCAGGCGAAGCCGTCGGGGTCGTCGCTCAGGGCGGCCAGCAGTTCGGGCAGGTCGGGGGGGTCGGCCAGCGGCCGGGTGCGGCTGGTCAGCACCGGCTGCGGCACCGGCAGGGCGCTCATACCGCGACGCCCGACGCCCGGGTGCCGGTGAGGAGTTGGGCGATGCCGCCCGACAGCGCCCGCCGGGACGCCCTGGTGAACCCGGCCGCGGCCATCATCGTCAGCATCTCGGGGGGCGGCGGCAGGTAGGCCACCGACTGCGGCAGGTACCGGTAGGCGGCCCGGTCGGAGAGCAGCCCGCCCACAAAAGGCACCACCTTGCCGAAGTACAGCCCGTGCCCCGCCCGCAGCACCCGGTTGGCCGGCACCGCCACTTCCAGCAACGCCACCCGGCCGCCGGGGCGCAGCACCCGGGCGCACTCGGCGAAGAACAGGTCGAGCCCGAGGACGTTGCGGAGGGCGAAGCCGCACACGATCCCGTCGACCGACCCGTCGGCCATCGACAGGGCCAGGGCGTCGCCCCGTACCAGCGGCGCCGACGTGCGGGCCGCGGCCAGCATCCCCGCCGACCGGTCGACGCCGACCGGCCGGTAGCCGGCGTCGTCCAGCACCCGGCACAGGTCGCCCGTCCCGCAGGCCAGGTCGAGCACGATCGCGCCCGGCGGCAGGGCCAGCGAGCGCACCGTCTTCTTTCGCCAGCCGACGTCCATGCGCATGGTGAGGATGCGGTTGAGGGCGTCGTAGCGGGGGGCGATGGCGTCGAACATGTCGTCGACCGCCCGCACCTTCTCGTCGCCCTGGGGCAGCCCACTCCGGCGGCGGGTCACGGAGGACCAGCCGTCGTCGGCCGCCGCGGCCGCGATCTCGGCCGCGTCGCCCACCGCCTCCAGGTGCTCCTGGGCGACCTGGAGCAGGATGCGGCGGAAGTGGAAGGCGACCAGGTCGCTCACCGCCGGCATCAGGGTGCGGAAGGTCTCCACCATCCGCTCCGCCTTGGCCGCGTCGCTCAGGTCGTCCTGCGCCCGCAGCGGCTTGCGCACGTAGACGTCGAACAGTTCCACCGCCTGGGTAGCCACCTCCCGGCTGAGGGCGTGGAAGCGGCGGGCGAGGTCGAAGACCTCGGTAAGGGGCAGGCCGGCCTCGAGCAGGCGCAGGCCGGCGGAAAGAACCGTGACGTCGTCGGGGCCGAACCGGGCCTCGCCGTCGTGCATGCGGGGGACGAGGAGGCCCTCCCGGACGAGCGATTCGAGGATTGCGCTGGGGACGCCCACCTTGGCCGCCAGCCCCTCGAGGTCGTACGCCTCGCCCTCGCCGTCGCCCGCCGCGCTGGTGTCCTCGGCGCCCGCCTCCACCACCGCCGCCGCCAACCGCTCGTCGGCCGGGTCGAGCTCGCCCGACAGGAACCGCCGGATCACGGCCAACGTGAACCCCCGCCGCTGGAGCTCCTTGATGCGGGCGATGCGCTCGAGGTGGTCCTCGTTGTACCAGGCCAGCCGTCCGTCGCGGCCGGGGGCGGGCAGCAGGCGTTGCTTCTGATAGAAGCGGATGGTGTCGACGGAGACGTCGGCCTGGAGCGCCAGCTCCTCCACCCGCATCCTCATAGTGATCATTCTAGGAGCGATCGCTCCCGTGGTCAGCCCGGGAAGAATGGGGGCATGGCCGCCACCGACCGTTGGGCCGACGCCTGCGCCGCCCTCACCGCCGCCGACCCGGCCATGGCCGCCGCCATCGCCGGGCTCGGGCCGTGCCGGCTGGTCCGGGGGCGGGCCGCGGGCGGTGCGTTCGGCGCGCTGGCCCGTTCCATCTGCTTCCAGCAACTGGCGGGAGCGGCCGCGGCCGCCATCCACGGACGCTTCGCCGCCCTGTACGACGGACGTCCCACGCCGGCCGCGGTGGCGGCCACGCCGGAGGAGGTCCTACGCCGCGTCGGCCTGTCGGCGGCCAAGGTGGCGTCGATCAAAGACCTGGCGGCCAAGTCCCTCGACGGCACCGTCCGCCTCCAGGGCTGGGACCGCATGGGCGACGACGAGATCGTCGACCGCCTGGTCCAGGTGCGCGGCATCGGCCCGTGGACGGCGCAGATGTTCCTGATCTTCCAACTCAACCGGCCCGACGTCTGGCCCACAGGCGACCTCGGCGTCCGGGTGGGGTTCGGCCGCATGCACGGCCTCGACGAGGCCCCCACCCCTGCGGCATTGGCCGCCGCCGGCGAGATCTACCGTCCCTACCGCTCGATCGCGGCCTGGTACTGCTGGCGCGTGGTCGAAGGTCCCTACACCTGAGGAGCCAGCCGAGGCCCGGAAGCGTCCCGCCGGTGGCCGACGAGCGGAAGGGGCTGCTCGCCTACCTGGCCCCGCAGCGCCGGCCACGCCGTCGTCGACGGCTCCAGCGATCGCTACGACTACCCCCTCCGCAGGGGTGTCCGTGCCATTCGCTCAGTCCGCCCGACCGCCTCCGCCGAGCGATCGCCACGAATGCCCCCTCCCTGGGGGTGTTTGTGGCAATCGCTCGCCCGGCCCGGCCCCACGTCAGGGCGCAGGCGGCTCGGTCTGCGCCTGGCGGGCGGCCATCTGCGCCCCTACCTGTCGCTTGAGGCGGGCGAGGATGGCCGACATTCCCCGCAGCCGGAGTGACGAGATGACCTCGGCCAGGCCCATCTTGTTGTAGAAGTCGTTCGGCGTGTCCAGCACGTCAGCGGCCGAGGCCCCCTCGAGCCCGGCCGACAGGATGCCGGCGAAGCCCCGGGTCGTGGGCGCCTCCGCCGGTACCCGGAAGTGGAGGTGGACCCGCTCGTCGTCGTCGATCTCGGTGGCCAGGAAGAAGGGCGTCTGGCACTCGGGCACGCCCTCCATCAGCTCCGGATGGTCGAGGTAGCGCTCGGGCAGGGGGGGCACCTTGCGGGAGTACTCCAGGAGCGCCTGGATGCGCAGATCCTTGGGGGCTCCCCCGAACAGGTCGACGATGCGTTGCAGGGCGGGCGTGGTCACACCCCAGTTTCCCACGGCGCCGACGCCAATTCGCAACAAAGCCGACTATATTGGTCGGGAATCAGGATTGGTAGGAAATCACGCGCGATCTACACCAAGGAGGCTCCATGCCCGTCGCCGCAGACCCCGCAGCCGAGCTGCAGCAGTACGCCCATCCCGAGATGCTCGTCACCGCCGAGTGGGTGGCCGAGCACCTCGACGATCCCAACGTGGTGATCGTGGAGTCCGACGAGGACGTCCTCCTCTACGACACCGGCCACATCCCGGGCGCGATCAAGGTCGACTGGCACCTCGACCTCAACGACCAGCTCACCCGCGACTACGTCGACGGCAATGGCTTCGCCAGCCTGGCCTCCAAGGGCGGGATCAACCGCGACTCCACCGTTGTCTTCTACGGCGACGCCTTCAACTGGTGGGCCGCCTACGCCCTGTGGGTGTTCAAGCTCTTCGGCCACCCCGACGTGCGCCTGCTCAACGGGGGCCGCGCCAAGTGGATCAAGGACGGCCGAGAGCTCAGCACCGACGTCCCCAAGCGGGACGCCACCGACTACCCCGTGGTCGAGCGCGACGACGCCCCCATCCGGGCCTACCGCGACGACACCCTCGGCCACATCGGCGAGGGCCCGCTGATCGACGTCCGGTCGCCCGGCGAGTACTCAGGCGAGCTGCTGCACATGCCCGAGTACCCCCAGGAGGGCGCTCTGCGCGGTGGCCACATCCCCACCGCCAAGAGCCAGCCGTGGAAAGCGACGGCCAACGAGGACGACGGGACGTTCAAGGACGCCGAGTTCCTCCGGGGCCTCTACGAGGGCAAGCACGGCCTCAAGTCCGACGACGACGTGATCGTCTACTGCCGCATCGGCGAGCGCTCCAGCCACACCTGGTTCGTGCTCACCCACCTCCTCGGCTACGAGAACGTCCGCAACTACGACGGCTCGTGGACCGAGTGGGGCAACCTGGTGCGGGCCCCGATCGAGCGGTAGCCGGCGCGCCGACGTCAGGCCACGGCAGGTGCGGCGGTGGCGGCGGTGGCGGCGGCCACCGCCGCAGCCGCGTCGAGGAACTGGAGCGCCCGGGACACCTCGGGCATGTCGGACCGCCCCGACGACGTCAGCCGGCACGTCTCCCGGGCCTGCCCGAGCACCCACGGGTCGTACCCCGCGGCCTCGGCCAGGTCACCCACCGCCTCGTGCTCCGGCACCATCGACACCACCAGCGCCAGCGCTCGCCCCACCAGCCGCACGTCCCCCAGCTCGGCCATCGTCACGGGCGACCTGTACCCCCCCGGAACCGGTCCTACGCCGACAAAAGGTCGCGCATGCTGCGGGTCGAGGCGCGCCGCAGCTTGGTCATGGCCCGGGTCTCGACCTGGCGGACGACCTCCCGGGAGAGCTCCAGCAGCTCGGCCACCTCGTCGAGCGAGCGGGAGCGGCCCCAGTCGAGCCCGAAGCGCAGACCGAGGACCTCCTGCTCCCGGGGGTCGAGGGCAGCCAGCAGCTGGCGCACCTGGCCGGGGAGCATGGCCTCGAACACGGCCTGGTCGGGCGGGGCCGACTTGGCGTCCTCCACCCGGTCGCCCAGCTCGCCGCCGTCGGTGTCGTTGATCCGCTCCGACAGCGACACCGGCTCCACCACGTGAGGGAGCAGCTCCTTGACCTTCCTGGTGGGCAGGGTGACGGCGGCGGCAACCTCGTCGGCCCGCGGCGGACGGCCGTTACGGACCTCGAAGGCGGCACTGGCCATGCGGATGGCGGTGAGCTGATCGCCGGCGTGGACCGGGAGGCGGATGGTGCGGCTGGTGTTGGCGATCCCGCGGGTGATCGTCTGGCGGATCCACCACGTGGCGTAGGTGGAGAACTTGAACCCGCGGGACGGGTCGAAGCGCTCGACCGCCTCGATGAGCCCGAAGTTGCCCTCCTGGATGATGTCGAGGAGGGGCAGCCCGCACGACTGGTAGCGCTTGGCGATGGACACCACCAGGCGGAGGTTGGCCTGCACGAACTGGCAGGCGGCGTCGGCCCCGGCGCCGGCGACTACTTCCAACTCCTTGCGGCGGACGGGGTCGACTCCCACCCCCGCCTGCTGCAACCGGGCCGCCGCCGCCTGCCCGGCCTGGGTGAGCTGGCCCAGGCGGGCCTCGTCCTCCCTGGTCAGCAGCGGGTGCTTGCCGATGTCGTTCAGGTAGAGCTGGAGGAGGTCGTGCTCCTCGGCGCTCTGTCCTCGTCGACCGGTCACCCGACCCCTTTCGCCGCGACTCGCAACGTACCAAACGACGCCCCGCCCGTCATGGGTGGCGAACGTCTCACGGCGGATCGAAGCGCAGGTGGAGGCAGAAGTCGCCGTCGTCGCGGCCGGTCTCGACCCGGGTCGCGATCTGGCTCATGAGATGGAGGCCCCGCCCGTGCTCGGCCAGGGGTTCGGCCGCCACCCGGCCGGCGAGCTCGAAGCCCAGGCCCCGATCGCAGACGGTGACCACCAGCGCCCCCCGGTCGAGGGTGGCTGCGACCCGGAGCACGCCCCCGCCGTGGCGGTCGGCGTTGGTGAGGGCTTCGTGGACCGCCAGCACCACGGCGTCGGCGTGCCGGCCCCACCGGGTGCCGGCCAGGATCGCCTTCAGCTCCCGGCGGGCATCGCCCGGCGTGACCGGAAGCATGAGGGGTGCCGGTTGACCGGTGGCTTGAGTCGAGGGCATGAGTTGTTGGGCGGCGCTGCGAAAAGGGGGCTCGGTGGTAGGTCTGCCCGATGCGGCCGGTCGGGAACCACGAATCGTGCGGTTGACGCGGGCAGACCTCGAGCGCAGGTTCGTCGACCTGCGTGCGCTGATCAGCGGCGGCACCGGTTGGACCCAATCCGGCGCCGCGAGGCTCTACCAGTCCGAGGTCCCGTCGGCCCCTCCCGGAGCCACGGCCCGTCCTCTTGGGTGGACAGGCGAACATCGATCTCGATCAGGTGCACCCCGGCGGGGGAAGTTCGCCCACGGCCGCCAAGAAGTCTCGGAAGATGACGGCCTCGACAGGATCGTTTCCTGATTCCATTTCCGCTACCGTTTCCCATCCGGACCAGAGCAGGATGATCCCGATCCCGCAATACCCTCGTACGATCGCCAGTTGCCGGCGCATTGTCTCCGGCGAGATCGCCAGACGCTTGTCCGTCGAACCGTCGCCCGTGAGGACCCAGAATGAGAGGATGGGACAGAGGGGGATCGGTCGACAGTCACTGCGGGTCAGTGTCAGCGATGACTCGATTGCCTGTCGTGTGGCCGCATCGGTCCATTCCTCGACATGCTCTACACTCGGGGCGAAGCGGACGTAGAGAACCGGGACCAGGTAGTCGAGCTCGTCGTACATGTTGAAGTCTCCGGCGGCTCTATAGCCTCTCATTCGCTGTTGGAATTCTGGGCTTGTCCGGCCCCTGGCTGCTGGGACGATGACCTGGTAGAGCGCGAGCTTTGCTCCCGTCCCATCCAGCACCTCCCGTGCCACGCGTATTCTCAAGATGTACGCATCGACAATTCTTTGCCAAAGTGGACCATCCACATACTTCCCGAGGTCGCGAAGAGCCAGATCTCCCGGCTCCATATCGAGCACAACGAGATCGTTCGGACCAGGGTGGATGTCGTGCTCGTGCAGGTAGCGTGTCAGCCTGATGCAAATGTCTTCTTTACCTGTCCCGAGAAACTCGTCTTGCGCGGTGTCGCGGCCCGCATAAAGCGCTGAGCCTTGGATCAGCACCGCATTGTTGGTGATCCCGAAGTCTTCGAGCTCTCCTCGAAGATCGTTGCCCGCGAATCGACCCTGAAGCGCAAAACGAACGTCGCAGGTTCTCGAGTCGGCAATGCGACACCAACGAATGCACTTGGGAGAGCCGCGAAGGAGACACCGAAGCGCACACCGCAGCCAGCGAAAGAAGCAACGGATCCACCTGCCGAGGTCAGAGCTCATCGCTGCGAGTCGCTGGGTGCGAGGGGAAAAGTGCGATCCACGTGGCGAGTGCCAACTGGGAGCGGGCTGCCCTTCCCCCAAAAGAGGGAAGCACGGGGCCGGCCCATCCAGGGGACCTGCCGGACCGGGCCATCGAACCGTTCAGGTCCAATCATGGCTTCCGCATCCTCCTCGCCGTGAGCTCGAGCCCCTCGGGGATGGGGTGCCGAGCTCTGAGCGCCATTCTACCGAGCCGGCGGCCGGCTCGCCGGGGGGCGGGCGGGGCGCGACGGCGCGTCGGCCGGTCCGCCGACCGCATGAAACGCCGGGTTCGGCGGCGTCTCCCACGACCGTCTGGCCGACCCGCCACACGACCCGTCTCTCTCCCGGGCGAGTGCCTCCAACGAGGCCTCCGGATCCGCGTCATGATTCCGCTCCCGGCACGTGACCCCCACCGGGTCTGCCGAACGTGTGACGCCCGCAAGGAGGTACTGGGAAGTGGCCAAGACCCGCACGGTCTTCTCGCTCTCTCTGGTGGCTGCGATCGCCCTCGTGGCCGCCGTCCTGGGGGTGGTGGCCGGACGGGCCACCGGGTCGTCGGGCGATGGCGGTGGAGGCGGCGGATCGGGCGGGGCGGCCGGCGGCAAGAAGATCGACGTGATCATCAAGGCCAGCGACTCCTCGTTCTGGCAGGTGATGCTGGCCGGGTCGAAGCAGGCCGGGGGTGACTTCGGCCTGTCGGTGAGCACCTTCGGGCCCACGTCGGAGACCAACATCGACGAGCAGGTCCAGTTGGTCGAGAACTCGATCTCGCGGGGGGCGGACGGGATCGTGATCGCCCCCAACTCGTCCAGCGCCCTCAACTCCGCCATCGACCGGGCCCGGGCCGAGGGGATCAAGGTCGTCACCGTCGACACCGCGGTCACCACCGCCACCGAGGGCTTCATCGGCACCGACAACGTCAAGGCCGGCGAGCAGGCGGGGCGGAAGATGTGCGAGCTGCTCACGGCCGCCAACAAGACCTCGGGCAAGGTGCTGATCGAGTCGTCGGTGGCCGGCATCCAGTCGCTCGTCGACCGCGATGCCGGCTTCCGGCAGGGCTTGGCCGAGGAGTGCCCGGGCGTCGACGCCTCCCTCCAGCGGTACAACAACAACGACATCAACACCGCCGCGTCCCAGGTGAACGACGCCCTCACCGCCAACCCCGACCTGCTCGGGGTCTTCGCCGACAACAACACTTCGGGTGTCGGCGCGGCCCGGGCCATCAAGGACAACAACGTCGCCGACCGCATCCCGGTGGTGGCCTTCGACTCCGACCCCCAGGAGAACGCCGCCCTCGCCGACGGGTCCATCGACGCCCTGGTGGTGCAGAACCCGTACTTCTTCGGCTACCAGGGCGTGCTCCAGGCCGGTATGGCCACCGTCAACCGCATCCCGCCGCGCGTCCTCGATCCCGGCGCGGTCGTCGCCGACAAGGACAACATGGACGAGCCCGAGGTGAAGCAGCTCCTCGAGCCGCCCACCGAGGAGGCGGGATCATGACCGCCGACCGCCCCGCCGACACCGACACCGACACCCCCGGCGGGGGAGCGCACCGCCGTCCTCGAGCTGAAGGGCATCTCCAAGGCGTTCGGACCGGTCCAGGCCCTCAGCAACGTCGACCTCCGCCTCCTGCCGGGACAGGTCCACTGCCTGGCCGGCGAGAACGGGGCCGGCAAGTCCACCCTCATCAAGGTGCTCACCGGCGCCCACAGGGCCGACTCGGGGACCTTCGTCATCGAGGGCGAGCCCGTCACCAACCCCACGCCGGCCTCGCTGCGGGCGGCGGGGGTGCAGGCCGTCTACCAGGAGCTGAGCCTGCTCCCGCACCTGTCGGTGGGCGAGAACCTGTTCATGGGCCGCCTCCCGTCGCACCGGGGCGTCCTCGACCGGGGCGACCTCAAGGACCGGGCCCGCAAGGCCCTCGACGAGGTCGGGCTCGACAACGTCTCGCCCAGCGCCATCGTCGAGCGCCTCCCCGCCGCCACCCGCCAGCTGGTCGAGATCGCCAAGGTCCTCACCGCCGACGTGGTGAAGGTCATCGTCTTCGACGAGCCCACCACCGCCCTCACCGAGTCCGAGTCGAAGCGGCTGCTCGAACACATCAAGCGCCTGCGGGAGGCGGGGGTGGCGATGCTCTACGTCACCCACCGGCTGGAGGAGATGTTCGAGATCGGCGACTGGGTGACGGTGCTCCGCGACGGTGGCCTGTCGGAGAGCGGCCCCATGTCGGCCTACGACGAGGACAAGCTCATCACGGCCATGGTCGGCCGGGAGATCACGTCGCTCTACCCCGACACCCACAAGGAGCCGGGCACGCCCCTTCTGCGGGTGCGAGGGCTGCAACGGGAGGCCGACGGTCCGACGATCGACTTCGACCTGCGGGCGGGCGAGATCCTCGGCATCGGCGGCCTGCTCGGCTCGGGACGGAGCGAGCTGCTGCTCTCGCTCTTCGGAGCCACGCCGATCGTGGCCGGCGAGATCGAGGTGGAGGGCAAGGCGGTGAAGCCCACCGGTCCCCGCACCATGATGAACGTGGGCATCGGCCTGCTCACCGAGGACCGCAAAGTGCTCGGACTGCTGCCGGAGCTGTCGATCAGGGAGAACGTCACCATCGCCAGCCTGCGGCGGGGGTCCCGCCGGGGACTGCTCCCGCCGAAGGAGATGGGCGAGGAGGCGGACAAGCTGCTCGACAGCCTGCGCCTGCGGGCCGGCTCCTACGACCAGCCGGTGTCGACGTTGTCGGGCGGGAACCAGCAGAAGGTGCTGCTCGCCCGCTGGCTGCTGACCAAACCCAAGATCCTCGTGTTCGACGAGCCCACCAAGGGCATCGACGTGGGAGCCAAGGGGGAGCTGTACACGGTGATCGGCGACCTGGCTGCCGCCGGGCTGGGGATCATCGTGGTGTCGTCGTACCTGCCCGAGCTGCTGGGGCTGGCCGACCGTGTCCTCGTGCTGAAGGACGGGGCCATCGCCGGCGAGCTGGGGCGGGCCGCGTCCGAGGAGGACGTCCTGCGCCTGGCCAGCGGGGGCGGCGGCGGACGACCTCCGGCCTCCGAGGGAAAGGTGCCCGTCGATGCCTAAGTTGCTGTGGCGCGAGCCGGTGCTCACCACCACCATCCGCAGCGGGCCGGCGGTGGGGATCGAGCCCCCGGACCCGGGCGAGCCGGGCGCGGCACCCACCGTCAACCGGGTCATCGCCCTGGGCGACGTCGCCGGCCGGGAGAGCGGGGGGCTGGTCGTGCTCCTGGTGGCCGTGGGCGCGCTCACCCTGGCCAGCAACGACTTCCTCACCGGGAGCAACCTGTCCAACCTGGCCCGTCAGGTGGCCATCTTCGGCATCATCGCCGTCGGCCAGCTGCTGGTGATCCTCACCGCCGGGATCGACCTGTCGGTCGGTTCGGTGCTCGCCCTCTCGGGGGCGGTGACCGCGCAGCTGCTGGTGGCCGGCTGGCCCATCCCCCTGGCCATCCTCGTCGGCGTGGCCCTGGGCACCGGCCTCGGCATCGTCAACGGGCTCCTGGTCACCAAGGCCAAGCTGCCGCCGTTCATCGCCACCCTGGGCATGCTCGGGATCGCCCGGGGGGTGGTCCTGGTGATCACCGACGCCAAGACGGTGCAGCCCCTGCCGACGAGCTTCGAGAAGATCGCCAACGGCACCCAGATCGGGATCCCCAACCTGCTGATCTTCGCCGTGATCATCACCGTGGCCATCCACTTCGTGCTCACCCGCACCGTGTTCGGGCGCTACATCTACGCGGTGGGGTCGAACCCCGAGTCGGCCCGGCTGGCCGGCGTGCCGGTGCGGGTCGTCACCGTGTCGGTGTACGCCATCTCCGGGTCTGCTGGCCGGCATCGGCGGCTTCCTGCTCACGTCCCGCCTGGGCGCGGGCATCCCCACCGCCGGCACCGGCTTCGAGCTCAACGCCATCGCCGCCTGCGTGATCGGCGGGGCCAGCCTGTTCGGGGCCAAGGGCAGCGCCATGGGCGCGGCCACGGGGGCGTTGATCATGGGGGTGCTCAACAACGGTGGCAATCTCTTGGCCATCAACGCCTTCTACCTGCAGATCGCCATCGGTGTCCTCATCCTGGTGGCCGTCGGGTTCGACCAGCTGAACACCCGGAAGTCGGCCGGCCACTGACCGGGTTGCTCGGCGGGATCGAGCTCGGGGGGACGAAGGTCATCTGCGTCGTCGGGACCAGTCCCGGGGACGTGCTGGCGTTGGATCGCCACCCGACCACCATGCCGGACGAGACGCTCGGGTGGGCGGTCGCACGGCTCCGGGCGCTGGCCGAGGAGCACGGGCCGCTCGCGGCCGTCGGGGTGGCCGCCTTCGGACCGGTCGACCTCCGGCCGGAGGCCTCCACCTACGGCTGCCTGCTGGAGACGCCCAAGCGGGCGTGGGTCGGCGTCGACGTGCTGGCCCCGGTGCGGGCGGCGTTTCCCGGCGTGCCGGTGGGGATCGGGTCGGACGTGGACGGGGCCGCGCTGGCCGAGGGGGCGACGGGCGCGGCACGGGGCCTGCGGGACTTCCTCTACGTGACGATCGGCACCGGGATCGGGATGGGGGTCGTGGTCGACGGGGTCCTCGTGCATGGTGTCCTGCATCCCGAGATGGGCCACGTCACCGTCCCCCGGGTGGACGGTGATTCGTATGCCGGGGCGTGCTTCGCCCATGGCGACTGCCTGGAGGGGATGGCCAGCGGCACCGCCATGACCGGCCGTTGGGGACAGCGGCCGGAGGAGCTGGCGGGCGAGCGGCGGGAGGCGGCCCTCGACCTGGAGGCCGCCTACCTGGCCGCCGGGCTGCGCAACGCCGTCTACGCCTTCGCCCCCGAGCGCATCGTCCTGGGCGGGGGCGTGGCCCACATGTCCGGGCTGGTCGAGCGGGTGCGGCGGGCGCTGGCCGCGGACCTCGGCGGCTACCCCGGCCTCCCCGAGTACGCCCGCCGCGACTTCGTCGTCACCGCCGGCCTGGGCGACATTGCCGGCCCCGCCGGCGCATTGGAGTTCGCGGCCCAAGCCGCGGCCTCCGCCGCCTCGGGGAGCTGATCGGCGGATTGCCCGGCGCGGCGGCGTCAAGGTCGATCGCCTCGGCGATAACCTCGGCTCTCGTTCCGTCGGAAGGCGAGATTCAGATGGCAGACGCACCGAAGCCGCTCGAGTCTCCCGCCCTCGGCAGCGGCATCGAAGACCTCATCCAGCCCTGTGGTACCGGCATCCGGCCGGCCAGGCCGAAGGCCCCGACGAAGGGTCCAACAGTGGGTGTGGCGTTGAGTGGCGGCGGGTTCCGGGCCACGTTCGCCGCCCTGGGCGTGCTCCGGTTCCTGGCCGACGCCGGGCTGCTGGGCAACCTCCGTTACGCGTCGTCGGTGTCGGGCGGATCGGTGGCCAACGGCATGCTCGCGACCAGATGGGCCGAGGTCCGAGCCGGTGGGTACGCGTCGGGCGAGCTCGACCGGCTCGTCATCGACCCCATGGTGGCCCAGGTGGCGGGCAAGTCGCTGAAGACGAAGGTCATCCGGAACGTCTGGCGGACAGTGGGCTTTTCGAAGGGCCGCACCGACATCTTGGCCTGGGCTCTCGACGATTGGTTCTACGGCAACACGCAACTCGAAGATCTCGACCCCGAGTGCCGGTGGATCATCAACGCGGCCAACCTCAACACGGGCGTCAGGTTCGGGTTCGAGCGCGACGTCCTGGGTGACTACGTCACCGGCAACGCGCCGACCGCGGGCACCGGCCTGAAGGTGTCCCACGCCGTCGCCGCGTCGGCGGCGGTTCCCGGCGTGCTCGCACCACTTCAGATCGCCGGTGTGCCCTTCCCGTGCTGGACGGGTCCGGTCGAGCTGATCGACGGAGGCGCCTACGACAACGCCGCCCTGACCCCCCTCGACCGGCCCGGCCTCCGCCACGTCTTCACCTTCACGATCAACGCCGGAGGGGTCTTCGTGACGGGCGGCTACGGGAGGATCCCGCTCGTGCGGGAGCTCACCCGGGCCAACTCGCTCCTGTACCGCCAGAGCACGGCCTTGCGCACCAGCCTGATGGTCGAGCGCTTCCGAGCCTGGGATTCCACCATCGAGGGCGAGCAACCGGCCTGGGCCCGACAGGGACTGCTGTTCGGGCTGGCCACGACCATCGAGGCCAAGGACGCCCCGGCCGAGTTCGCCGAGTTCGTCGCCGCTCACCCCGAGGAACGTACGTACAAAGGCAAGGATCTGGCCTTCGTCCCGACCGTGTTCGACAGGCTCGACGAGGCCCTGTTGCGACGGCTGGTCTACCGGGGGTGGTGGCTCACCGGCGCCAGCCTCGCCCGCTGGTATCCCGGTATGGCCCGCCTGGAGCCTTCGGCCACGCCGCCACCCCTCGACTGACCGACATGCCGAGGCGAGCCGCCTACGAGGCCTCCCGGAGGCGCTTCGAGAGGAGGTCGGTCAGGCGGGCCCGCTCGCCCTCGTCGAAGGTCCCGGCCCGATCGGTCAGGAACAACCCGGCCAGGCCCCGACCTCCTCTGAGGAACACCAAGTCGAAGCTCGCGGTGTCGGGGAGGGCGTCCAGCTCGGGGGGCAGGTCGGGGACGAGCGTGATCCGGTAACCGATCTGGCCGTCACTGCGGGTATCGACGGGCAGGGTCGACACCGATATCTCGGGCGCGCTGCCGAACTGCTCGAAGGTGGTCCGGAGCGTTTCCTCCAGGCATTCGGCGACGCCCTGGCGGCTCATCTCGGCGAACGCCGCCTCCGCCTCGTCCTCCTGTTCGGCGAAGACGACGAGCGACAACACCGAAACCGAACCCTCGTCGTCGTTGAACTCCGAGCTCTCGCCGCGTGGGCCCTTGCCCAGGTTGTCCAGGAGGGCGTTGTCGCCCAGGCAGCTGAGGAACCTGTCCTCGAGAGCGTCGTCCTCGGCGTCCTCCTCCCCCGGCGAGGGCTCGGTCTCGTCGTCCTCGACCCGCGGCTCCTCCCTCAGTCTCGGCAGGTCAGCCTGCCGGAGGACGACCTCCCCGGCCCTGGCCTTGTCGTCCGCCGCCGACGGTGGCGTCGATCCCCCGCCGCCACCCGCGCACGCGCCCAGGGTCACCCCGAACACGAAGACCACGACGATGCACCGTCCACGGGACCGTCGTGCCACCGCCCACTTGGAGTTGCTCCGTTCGTTGCCGAGGCCGCTCAGGCTACCGGCGCCGGCCAGGTCGACCGACGGGGAGTCAGGCGTCCCACTCGACGTGCAGTTCCCGGAGACCGCGGTGGACGGAGTTCACGACCCAGGTGAGCTCCTGGCCGTCGGTCAGCCGGAGACCGGGAAGGCGGGCCGCCAGGAGCTCGACGGCGACGCGGCCCCTCGAGCGAGCAGCAGGTGTGTGGATACCGACCGGGCTGGACCATCGTCCCGGTCGGGTAGGACCAGGTGGGTATCGCACCGTCGGACCCCCGGCGGCCGGCGCCGGCGGACCCGGCCTACGCGCCGAAGACGGCGGCCAGCTCCTGGGGGACGGCGACCTCGAGTTGGCCGTACGTGCACGAACGCGGCTCCCGTTCGGGGCGCCAGCGGACGAAGTGGGTGGCGTGGCGAAAACGTTCGCCTTGCATGTGGTCGAAGGCGACCTCGGCCACCAGCTCGGCCCGGAGGGGCTCCCACGACATGTCCTTGCCTGCGTTCCACCGGTTCCCCATGCCCGGCACCTGGCCGCCGGAGGCGGTCATGAACTCGGCCCACTCGCCCCACGGGTGTCCGTCCAACGCATCGACCCGGTAGGGGGCCAGCTCGTCGACCAGTTCCTTGCGCCGGGCCATGGTGAAGGCGGCGGCAACCCCGACGTGGTGGAGCGACCCGTCGTCGTCGTAGAGGCCGAGGAGCAACGACCCCACGATGGGGCCGGTCTTGTGCCAGCGGAAGCCGGCGACGACGCAGTCGGCGGTCCGTTGGTGCTTGACCTTGAGCATCACCCGCTCGTCCTCCCGGTACGTCAGGTGGACGGGCTTGGCCACCACCCCGTCGAGACCGGCGCCCTCGAAGCGGTCGAACCACTGCTCGGCCAGGGCCCGGTCGGCGGTGGCGGGCGTCAGATGCACAGGCGGCGCCACCCCGGCGAGGGCCGATTCCAGCAACGCCCGGCGCTCGGAAAACGGACGCCCCCGGAGGTCGTCGTCGCCCAGGGCCAACAGGTCGAAGGCCACGAACGACGACGGCAGCTCCTGGGCCAACATCTTGATCCGGGACTCGGCCGGGTGGATGCGCAGTTGGAGGGCCTCGAAGTCGAGACCGCCCGGAGTGGCGATCACGATCTCGCCGTCGAGCACGCACCGCTCGGGCAGGGCGGCCCGAAGCGACTCCACCAGCTCCGGGAAGTACCTGGTCAGGGGCTTCTCGTTGCGGCTGCCGATGACCACCTCGTCGCCGTCTCGAAACACGATCCCCCTGAACCCGTCCCACTTGGGCTCGTAGATCACCCCGCCCGAGGCGGGCAGCTCCCGAGCCAGTTTGGCCAGCATGGGCTTGACGGGAGGCATCACGGGCAGGTCCACAGCCCCCATTGAAGCCCCAAATGAATGCGCGGGCCCGGCTTCCGGCGCCCAATCGTTGGGTACGGTCGGCCTCGATGCCTACGCCCCGGGCCACGTACCGACTCCAGATGCACGCCGGCTTCACGTTCGACGACGCGGTCGAGATCGTCGACTACCTGGCCGACCTGGGCGTGAGCCACGTCTACCTGTCCCCGATCCTGCAGGCGGCGGCGGGGAGCACCCACGGCTACGACGTCGTCGACCACTCCCGCATCAACGTCGAGCTCGGGGGCGAGGCGGGCCACGAGCGGCTGGCCGTGGCCCTCGCCCGCCGCCAGTTGGGTGAGATCGTCGACATCGTCCCCAACCACATGGCCATCGGCGAGTCCAACGCCTGGTGGTGGGACGTCCTCGAGAACGGACCGTCGAGCCGGTGGGCGGCCGCCTTCGACATCGACTGGGACACCGACGGCGCGTCCCACCAGAAGGTCCTCCTGCCGTTCCTCGGCGACCACTACGGCCGGGTGCTGGAGGCGGGCGAGCTCCGCCTCGACCGCGACGGCGGCAGCTTCGTCATCCGCTACTTCGACCACGTGGTGCCGGTGTCGCCCCGCACGCTCGATGACCTCCTCGGGCGCACGGCCGAGGTGTTCGGGTCCGACGAGCTGGCCAGCCTCTCGGTGGCCCTCGGCCGCCTGCCGCCGGCCAACGCCACCGACGAGGAGAGCGTCATCGAGCGCCACCGCGACAAGGAGGTGCTCCGGGGCCAGCTCACCCGGCTGCTCGACGAGGACCTCCACCTGGCCGGGGCCGTCGACGGGGCGGTGGCCACCACCAACGCCGACCCCGACGCCCTCGACGCCCTCGTCGACCGCCAGAACTACCGCCTGATCTACTGGCGGTCGGCCGGCCAGGAGCTCGATTACCGCCGCTTCTTCGACGTCCCCACCCTGATCGGCCTACGTATCGAGCGCCGCCGCATCTTCACCGCGGCCCACGAGAAGATCCTCGAACTGGTGAAGAACGGGCGAATCGATGGCCTGCGGATCGACCACATCGACGGCCTCCGCTATCCGGCGGGGTACCTCGAGCGGCTGGCCGACGAGTCCGGCGGGGCCTACGTGCTGGTGGAAAAGATCCTCGAGCACGGGGAGGAGCTGCCGACGGCGTGGCCCGTCGCCGGCACCACCGGGTACGACTTCCTCAACGCGGTGGCCGGGCTCTTTGTCGACCCCGCGGGCGAGGAACCCCTCACCGAGCTGTACGGGGAGGTCACGGGCGCCGTCCCCGGCGAGCCGCCGAGCTGGGACGACGCCGTCGCCCAGGGCAAGAACCTCGTGCTGCGGGAGGTGTTGGGGGCCGACGTCAACCGGCTGGTGCGGCTGCTGGTGTCGGTGTGCGAGCACCACCGCCGTTACCGCGACTACACCCGCCGCGACCTCCACGAGGCCCTGTGGGAGGTGCTGGCCTGCTTCCCCGTGTACCGCACCTACGCCCGGCCCGGGGAGGAGCCGACGGAGGCCGAAGTTGCCGTGGTGGAGACGGCGGTGGCGGCCGCCGCCGACCGCCGGCCCCAGCTTGACCCCGAGCTGTTCTCGTTCCTGCGCGACCTGCTCCTGCTCCGGGTGCCGGGCGAGGCCGAGGTCGACTTCGGGCTCCGGTTCCAACAGGTCACCGGGCCGGTTATGGCCAAGGGGGTGGAGGACACCGCCTTCTACCGCTACAACCGGCTGGTCAGCCTCAACGACGTCGGTGGCGACCCCGGGCGGTTCGGGACGTCGGTGGCCGAGTTCCACGAGTTCAACCGGCGGGCGGCGGGGGGATGGCCGGCCACCATGCTGGCCACGTCGACCCACGACACCAAGCGCAGCGAGGACGTGCGGGTCCGCATCGGGCTGCTCTCCGAGATCCCCTCGGAATGGGGGGCGACCGTCCGCCGGTGGACGACGATGAACGCCCGCCACAAGACGGACCGGATGCCCGACGCCAACACCGAGTACCTGCTCTACCAGACGTTGGTGGGCGCCTATCCGCTGAGTGCGGCGCGGGCGGTGGCGTACATGGAGAAGGCGTCCCGGGAGGCCAAGGAGCACACGTCGTGGATCGACCCCGAGCCGGCGTACGACTCGGCCCTGCGGGACTTCGTGGAGGCGGTGATCACCGACCCCGAGTTCTCCGCCGACCTGACCGGGTTCGTGCGGCCCCTGGTCGACCCCGGCCGGACGGTAGCGGTGGCCCAGGCCCTGCTCAAGCTCACTGCCCCCGGCGTGCCCGACCTGTACCAGGGCACCGAGGTGTGGAACCTCAGCCTGGTCGACCCCGACAACCGCCGCCCGGTCGACTACGAGGCCTGCCGCAGCCTGCTGGAGAAGGTCCGCCACCTCGACGCGGACGATGTCCTGGCCTTGGCCGACGAGGGGGCGGCCAAGCTGTGGACGGTGTGGCGGGCGCTGGCGGTGCGCCGGGACCATCCCGATGCGTTCGGCGAGACGGGAGGCGTATGAACCGTTGCTGGCGACGGGCGCCCAGGCGGACCATTTGGTCGGGATTCGTGCGGGGCGAACGGGTCGCCACGGTCGTGGCCCGGTTTGTCCTGGGCCTGGCCCGGGACGGGGGGTGGGCCGACACCACCGTGGAGCTGCCGCCTGGGACGTGGACCGACGTTCTGGGCGGGAGCGTGGTGGCGGGTGACGGCGGCGGGGGGCCGGTGATCGGTGCCGGTCGGTGAGCTGCTCGACCAGTTCCCGGTGGCGTTGCTCGTGCGCCGATGACGTCGGTCTGGGCTCCCCGGGCGGAGCGGGTCGACCTCGTCGTCGACGGCCGGCTGTTCTCGATGGAAGGTCCCGACGAGCGAGGTTGGTTCCGGTCGGCAGTCGAGGTGGCGGGCGGCCAGTCCTACGGCTTCTCCCTCGACGGGGGGACGACCCGTCCCGATCCCCGGTCGCGGTGGCAGCCGGACGGGGTCGACGGGCTGTCCCGGGCCGTCGACGACGGGGCCTTCGAGTGGACCGACGGGGCGTGGGCCGGCCGCCGGCTGGACGGCTCGGCCGTGATCTACGAGCTCCACGTGGGCACCTTCTCGCCCGAAGGGACGTTCGCGGGGGCGATAGGTCGGCTCGACCACCTGGTCGAGCTCGGGGTCGACGTGGTGGAGCTACTCCCGGTGAACCAGTTCCCGGGCCGGTGGGGATGGGGCTACGACGGCGTCGACCTGTTCGCCCCCCACGCCGCCTACGGAGGCCCCGACGGACTCAAGGCGTTCGTCGACGCGGCCCACGCCCGGAACCTGGCGGTGGTGATCGACGTGGTCTACAACCACCTCGGCCCGGCCGGGAACTACCTGCGTGAGTTCGGCCCCTACTTCACCGACCGCTACCACACGCCGTGGGGCGAGGCGGTGAACTTCGACGGGGCCGGGAGCGACGAGGTGCGGGCGTTCGTGGTCGACAACGCCCTCATGTGGCTGCGGGACTACCACGCCGACGGCCTCCGGCTCGACGCGGTGCACGCCATACTCGACACGTCCGCCACCCACATCCTGGAGGAGCTCGGGGTGCACGTGGAGGCCCTGGTCGTGGAGGTGGGCCGTCCCCTCACCCTGGTAGCCGAGAGCGACCTCAACGACCCCAAGGTGGTGCGGCGGCGGGATCTCGGAGGCTACGAGCTCGACGCCCAGTGGAGCGACGACTTCCACCATGCCCTCCATGCCGTCGTCACCGGCGAGCGCACCGGCTACTACGCCGACTTCGGGACGCTGGCGCAGCTGGCGACGGCCCTGCGGTGGGCTTTCGTGTACTCCGGCGGCTACTCGCCCTTCCGCCAGCGTCGCCACGGCCGGCCGATCGCGGGGCTGCCGGCGACGAAGTTCCTCGCCTACCTGCAAAACCACGATCAGGTCGGCAACCGGGCCACCGGCGAGCGCTCGTCGATGCTGGTCGGGCCGAAACTGCTCAAGGTGGCCGCCGCCCTGGTCCTGCTGGGTCCGTCGGTGCCGATGCTGTTCGCCGGGGAGGAGTGGGCCGCCTCCACGCCGTTCCTCTATTTCACCGACCACGAGGACGAGAAGCTGGGCCGGCTGGTGAGTGAGGGCCGGCGGCGGGAGTTCGCTTCGTTCGGGTGGGCGCCGGAAGACGTCCCCGACCCCCAGTCGCCGAAGACGTTCGAGCACTCCAAGCTCGACTGGGACGAGGTCGGCCAGGGCGTCCACAAGGAGCTGTTGGACTGGCACCGCCGGCTTATCGCGCTGCGCCGGTCCGAGCCCGCCCTGTCGTCAGGGACCTTCGCCGACGTGCGCGTCCGCTTCGACGACGATGACCGCTGGCTGGTCCTCAACCGGGGCGACCTCTCGATCGCGGCCAACTTCTCGTCCGAACCCCGCCGTGTCCCGGGTCTTGCGGGCGAGGTCGTCCTGACGTCCGACGACTCAGTAGCGGTCGACGTCCTGCCCCCCGAGAGCGTCGCCGTCCTCCGCCGCCCCTCCCCGAACCGGTGACGTATTCGGGCCTCCTGCGACCTTGAGTGTCACCGTTTCGAGAGCGCCCACCGAACTGGTGACGATTTTGGGGTCCCTGGCCCCGCCGAACGTCACCGGTTCGAGGGCCGACGCCGACCGAATGACGTTCCGGGGGTTCCCGGCCACACAGGATGTCAACCGGAGAGGTCGCGCTCCAGGGGGGTGCGGAACCTTGGCGTCACTCGGACGGGGCCGATGGCGGACTGGAGGCGGGCGGCCTCGGCTTCGGCCAGCCCGGCGGCCTCCGCGCCCACGTCCTCCAGAAGGCGGACGACGACCTCGCCGGTCTTGCGTTGGGCCCATCCGCCGACGACCCGTCCGCCCCACCAGACAGTGGGGCCGGCGTTGCCGGACCGATCGAACAACGCCGGACCGTGCTCGCCCAGGTACCACGAGCGTTCCTTCCAGCCCATGACCGTCGGATCCAACGCCGGCAGGAGCGCCACCGACGGCGCGGGCGGCGGGTCCACGACCTCGACGTCGTCGGCCAGGACCAACCCGGGCCTGGCCCCGCAGACGTCGACCTCCACCGTGGGCAGCTCGGCCACCGCCCGCCGCACCTCGCCCATGGTCAGTCCCGTCCACCAGGCGAGGTCGGCAACCGTCCCCGGGCCGAACGCGGCCAGCCATTTCCACACCAGCTCCACCTGGGCCACGCCCGCCGGCAACAGCGTCAACCCCCGGTCCAGCCCCCCGGCCAGCCACGACGCGGTCGGCGACCACCGGTACTGGGAGCTGATCCACGATCCCCGGGGCCGGCCCCGGACGATCCGTCCCGATGCGGCCAGCACGAACAGCACCCGGGTGGACGACCCCTGCACCGCCTCCCACTTGGATCCGACGCCCAGGTGGAGCCGCTCCCGCAACCCGGCGACGACCGGCGACAGCTCGGCCGCGGTCGCCTCGCCCCCCGCCGCGGCCAACGCCTCCATGGTCGCCGACTCCACGTCCGCCAGCCAGGCGTGGCCCTCGTCCTCCCCGACCACCCCCGCCTCGGCCAGGTACTGCACCAGCCGGTTGCGCTCCCGCACCTCGATCGCCCGGGTGCACGCGCCATGGACCACAGCCACCAGCTCCACCGGCACCACCCACATCGTCCGCCGCATCCCCAGCATCCGCAGCAGGCTCCGGACCTCGTACAGCTCCCGCTCGACTGCGGCCACGTCGACCGCACCCGACGTCCGGGCCAGCACCGACAGGAACACCGACGCCGGGTCGGTCGAATGCAACGCCACCAGGTCGCGGACGATCTCCACCACGTCGTCGGACCGGGCCTCGACGGCCAGATGATGCCGGCGGGCCAGCCGAGCCCGGCGCTCCTCGATTCCGATGGTCCTCACCGGCCTCTAGCTTGGCCCGGTGGTCAGGAGCTTGTGGAACGACGACGACGCCGAGCAGTGGACGGGCGACCTGGGTCAGCGGGTGTACACGTCCCGGCTGCTCGGACGCGACCCCGACCTGGTGCTCCACGGGGGCGGGAACACGTCGGTCAAGTCCCGGCGCACCACCGTCTTCGGCGAGGAGGTCGACGTCCTCCTGGTGAAGGGCAGCGGCGCCGACCTGGCCGACATCGACGAGTCCGGCTTCGCCTGCCTCCGCCTCCACGACGTGGCCCGCCTGGCCCAGCTCGACGCCCTCTCCGACACCGATATGGCCGAGCAGCTGCTGGTGGCGTCGCTCACCGCCGATGGGCCGGCCCCGTCGGTGGAGGCGATCCTCCACGCCATCCTCCCGTACCGGTTCGTCGACCACACCCACGCCGACGCGGTGGTCACCTTGACCAACTCGGCCGCCGCGGCCGACGTCCTGGCCGAGGCCTACGGCGACAGCGTGGTCGTCGTCCCCTACGTGATGCCCGGGTTCCTGCTCGCCAAGGAGTGCGCCCGCATCCTGCCCGAGGCGCTCGCCCGGCCGGGCATACGAGGGGTCGTCCTCATGAACCACGGCATCTTCACGTGGGGCGAGTCGGCCCGGGACTCCTACGAGACCATGATCGACCTCGTCGGCCGGGCCGACGAGCTGGTCGACCGCCACCGCATCCCGCCGCCCGCTCCGGAACCCGCAGCCGGCCTGCGGGTGGCCCGGGCCGAGCTCCGGCGCCGGGTGTCCGACGCCGCGGGGGCGCCGTTCGTGATGTCGTCCCACACCGACGGGCCGAGCATGGCCTTCATCGGTCGAGCCGACCTGGACGACGTCTCCCAACGCGGCCCCGTCACCCCCGATCACGTCATCCGCACCAAGCCGACGCCGATGGTCGGCCGCGACGTCGACGGCTTCGTGGCCGCCTACCGCCGCTACTTCGACGACCACCGCAGCCGGGCTCCCCACCCGCTGCGAGCCCTCGACCCCGCCCCCCGCGTGATCCTCGACCCTGAAATCGGCCTGTGTTGCGCCGGCCGCACGCCCCGCGACGCAGCGATCGTGGAGGACGTCTACCGCCACACGATCAGGGTGATCGTCGACGCCATCGCCCTCGGCGGCTACCGGCCGGTCACCGTCGCCGACCTGTTCGACGTCGAGTACTGGGACCTCGAGCAGGCAAAGCTCCGCCGCCGACCGCCGCCCGCGCCCTTCGCGGGCGAGATCGTCCTTATCACAGGGGCCGCCAGTGGCATCGGCCACGCCACCGCGGCCGCCTTCCTGGCCGAGGGGGCGGCGGTCGTCGGGATCGACGCCAACCCCGGGATTCTGTCCACCTTCCCCGATACCGACCCCCAGGCGTGGCTCGGCATCGAGGCCGACGTGACCGCCGAGGACGAGGTCGACGCCGCCGTCGAACAGGCCGTCACCCGCTTCGGCGGCCTCGACGTGCTCGTCCTCAACGCGGGCGTGTTCCCGCCGAGCGCGGCCATCGCCGACGTCGACCCCGAGGTGTGGCGGCGGACGATGGCCGTCAACGTCGACGCCAACGCTTCCCTCCTCCGCCTGGCCCATCCCCTTCTCCGGCTGGCGCCGAGGGGCGGGCGGGTGGTCGTGGTGGGGTCGAAGAACGTGCCCGCGCCCGGACCGGGAGCGGCCGGCTACTCGGCGTCGAAGGCGGCGCTCACCCAGTTGGCCCGGGTGGCCGCCCTCGAATGGGGGCCGGACGGGATCCGGGTCAACGTCGTGCACCCCAACGCCGTCTTCGACACCGGCCTGTGGTCGGCCGAGGTGATCGCGGAGCGGGCGACCCGCTACGGGGTGACGGCGGAGGAGTACCGCACGGCCAACGTCCTGCGCACCGAGGTGACGAGCGCCGACGTCGCCCGCCTGTGCCTCGCCCTCTGCGGACCCGCCTTCGCCCGCACCACCGGCGCCCAGATTCCCGTCGACGGAGGGAACGAGAGGGTGATCTGACCGGAGGGGCTAGCCCGCCCGCCAGCTGCGGTAGAGGGCGACCAGGTCGGCGCGGGCGGCGGGGGACAGGCCTTCCGGCTCCACCCGGCCGAGGGCGGCGATCGTCACCCGCATCTCCCGCAGGTACTCGGTGCAGTGGGGGCAGCCGGCCAGGTGGGCCTCGAAGCGGGCCCGCTCGTCGGGAGTGAGGGCGCCCTCCAGGTAGTCGGTGACCAGCTCGACCGCCTGGCGGCACATGATGGCGTCTCGTCGCGAGCGCATCGTCTCAGCCCTTCCCGAGTTCCCGTTCGAGCATGTTGCGCAGTCGGGACCGGCCCCGGTGCAGCAGGACCCGCTGGTTGGCCTCGCTGATCTCCAGCAGGCTGCAGACCTCTGTCGCCGGCAGCCCCTCGAAGTCGCGCATGACCACCACCTGCCGTTGACGGTCGGGCAGCAGGTTGAGGTGGCGGGAGACCTTCTGAGCCGTCTGGCGGGCGACGATGCGGTCCTCGGCGTCGTCGGCCCACGGTGTCGGAGGCGACGACCACCCGCCGCCGGCGTTGAACCGCTCCGGGGGGACGGCCGGCTCGTCGGCCCGGTCGGTCGGCACCTCCCGCCGCTCCCGGACGCCGGCAGTACGGGCCCGGTTGACGACGATCCGGAACAGCCACGTCTTGAGCGACGAGCGTCCCTCGAACCGCTCGATTCCCCGGACCACGCCCAGCCACGTGTCCTGCACGACCTCCTCGGCGACGGCCCGGCTGGGAACGAACGTCGACGCCAGGCGGAGGAGTGGTGCGTGGTAGAGGTCGACGAGCGTGACGAAGGCCTGCTCGTCCCCCGCCCGGAGGCGGGCCACGAGGTCGGAGTCGTCGACCACCGGCCGCAGGCTAGGGCATGCCGTCCCATCCGCCAGGCGACCGTCGTACGATGGCGGCGTGAGCGTGACGGTCGGGCCGGCCGAGCTGCGGACGGAGGTCGAGCGCTACGGGCCGGTCGCCTACCTGGTCACCGTGTCGCCGGAGACGGGACGTCCCCATGTGGTGTCCGTCTCTGTGGGCTGGAAGGGCGGTTTCCTCGTGTGCGGGGCTGGGAGCCGGACGGCCGCCAACGTGGGCGCGGGCGCCGACGTCACCCTCCTGTGGTCGCCTCCGGCGGAGGTTGGGTACAGCCTCATCGTCGACGGCCCGGCGTCGCTGGCCGGGTCGACGCTGTCGGTCCACCCCGCAGGGGCCGTGCTGCACCGCCTGGCGGGGGCGGTCGACGAGGGGCCGGGCTGCATCCCGGTCACGACCGGACTAACCGTTGTCGAGGAGGTCGCGGTGAACGACGACGAGCACCCCAACGCAGCGATGGTGCGCCGGTTCCTCAACGCCTGGTTCGACGGTGACTTCGACACGTGGACTGCGCTGGCGGCCGACGACATCGTCATCCACATGCGGGGCAAGCCCGCTCTCGACGGGAGCTACCAGGGCCGGGAAGGGGTGATGCGGTTCTTCGAGAACTTCGCCGCCACCGACGTCGACAGCTTCGAGATGGAGGTGGAGGACGTCGTCGCCGACGACCGCCACGCGATGGCGATCATGCGCTCCGTGTACCACCGGGGCGATGAGCAGCTCGAGCTGCGCAATGCGTGCGCGTACAAGATCGACGCCGACGGCCACATCGCCGAGGCGTGGAACGTGTCCGACTCGCAGGTCGCGGAGCACGACTTCTTCCACCAGATGGACGCCGACACGGGCGGGCTCGGCGTGGGGCTCGGGCCACCGTGATCGAGCACGGAGGAGTGGCGAAGGCCCGAACGTTCCTCGACGCGTTCGCCCGGGGGGATGCCTTGGCGATGGGCGACTTCTTCACCGACGACCTGCCCTGGCACGTGGCCGGGTCGCATCCGATGAGCGGGGACCATCGGGGCAAGGAGGCGCTGCTCGAGTACTTCGGCGAGCTCCGGGCTCGGACGGGGGAGACGTACGCGCTGTCGGCGGGGTCGGTGCTGGCCACCGACTACCACACCGCCCTGTTCACCCGGGCGACGGCCGCGCGCGAGGGTGGCCGGAATCTGGACGTGCTGTTGGCCCATGCGTTCACCGTCCGTTCCGACGGGATGTGGCGCGAGTACTGGGTGTGCGCCGACGACCAAGACGCGGAAAACGAGTTCTGGTCGTGACGGCGGGGATGCGCCGGTCGTAGGCTTTGGCTGGGTTCTCGGGCATGTCCGACCGAAGAGCCGGCGTATGAGGGTGTGAGCCGGTCGCGCAGGTGGCTTGATGCCGTGAGTCGTTCCCTCTTTGACAGCCCGAGGGCCCACTCTTTCAACGCCGCAGAATCCGGCCTGGCCTGGCCTGGCCTGGCCTGGCTGGCCGGGCCGGGCCGAGGTCGAACAGGCGGCTCAGGTTGTTCGCTGCCACCCGCAGTGACCCCCGGGCGAAGGACCCCTCCACCAACGGTCGCGGTTGGGCGGCTTGGGAAACGGGCTCCGTCCACGTCAGCCATCACATGTTTTTTGTCGAATTGGCTTGACAACCGAACATGTGTTCGATAGCATGAGGGTATGTCGGAAGGGTCGACGGGGGGCAGGCTGGCAGAGGTTGTGACGATGCTGCGCGAGATGGTGTCGGGCTTCGAGCCGCGGATCGCTCGACGGGCCGGCGGCGGTGGAGGCGTTGGGGCTGTTCGGCGAGGTCGAGCGGCTGGGGGCGGCGGGGGTGGCGCTGGCCGGGGGACGGGTGGAGGCGACCCGGGCCTGGCAGGGCTCGGGGACTCGTTCGGCGGCGCATTTCGTGGCGTTGCGCTGTGGTTCGTCGCTGCGCTCGGCGGTGGTGGCGTTGGAGACGGCCCGGCGGCTGGAGTCGCTGCCGGCGACGGAGGAGGCGCTTCGCTCGGGAAGGCTGTCGCTGGCCCAGGCGAAGGAGGTCGCCTCGGTGGCCGGGGAACGGCCCGAGCGTGAGGCCGAGCTGGTGGCGGCGGCCGGTTCCGAGACCCTGCCCGCGCTGCAGGAGCGGTGCCGGGCGGTGCGGGCCGAGGGAGCGGCCGCCTCCGAGGGCTACCGACGAGTCCACCAGCACCGCTACCTGCGGCACTGGAGCGACGAGGAGGGGGCGTTTCGCCTGGAGGCCCGGCTCTGTCCCGACACCGGGGCCAGGCTGCTGGCCGCGCTGGAGGTCCACCAGCGGCGGATCTTCGCCACCGCCCGGGGCGAGGGGCGCCGTGAGCCCTACCAGGCCTACGCGGCCGACGCCCTGGTGGCGCTGGCCTGCGGTGGAGGCGGAGGAAGGGGACCGGTACCGGTGGTGCACGTCCGCGTCGACCACGCGGCGCTGGTCCGGGGCCACGTGGAGGAGGGTGAGGTGTGCGACATCCCGGGGCTGGGCCCCATTCCGGTGGCCACCGCCCGGGCCCTGGCCACCGACGGCGTGTTGAAGGTGCTGGTGACCAGGGGCGTCGACGTGGTGGCGGTGGCCCACGGGGGACGGACCGTCCCCGCCCACGTGCGCTCGGCCCTGGAGACGAGAGATCCCAAGTGCGTGGTCCCCGGCTGCGACGTACGCCAGCGCCTGGAGATCGACCACCTCGTCTCCTTCGCCGAGGGCGGTCCCACCACGCTGGAGAACCTGGCCCGGCTCTGCCACCGCCACCACGCCCTCAAGACCCATCAGGGCTGGGTCCTGGCCGGCCGCCCGGGAGCATGGACATGGGACCCACCACCGGAGATACCACCGTGAGGCCGGAGCGGGTGGGCGAAGGGCGGCTGGTGGCGGGCTCCGACGCCAGTTCCCACCCGGGCGCGGGTTCGCGATCGCGGGCCGCGTGCGCCGAGTATGGGCTGAGCCGCCCACCGGGGCCGGACGCCGGTGTTGCCGGGACGGGCGCCGGCCGGGATGGGGTCGTTGGCCGGACGGTCGCCATGCCGGGACGGGGGTGGTGCCGGGGACGGTCGTATGCTGGGACGGGGGTGGTTCCCGGGGCGGGCGCCGTACGGGCGGGCGCCGTGCGGGGACCCGAGGGCCGTGCGGGGGACGGGCACCGGGACCGGGGCCGTGCGGGGGACCGGGGCCGTGCGGGGCGGCCGACGTGCGGGGCGGGCGCCGTGCGGGGCGGCCGACGTGCGAGGGCCGGCGACGTGCGGGGACGGGCGGCGCGACCGGCCCGGACGTCAGGACGAGGCTCGCGATCGGATTGCCCGAGAATCGTCGGGCGGCTGCTCCTACGAACGGAGGCCGTGCATGGGGAAGACCAGGCGGCGGACGGCCTCGATCGAGCGGTCGACGGCCTCGTCGTCGGGGCGGCGGGTGGTCACGGGCGGCTCGGACAGTGTCGACGGCAAGGCGTGGCCGGCGATGCGCTCGGCGGCCTCGAGCCACGCCGGGGGCAACGCGTCGGGCAACTCGCCGGCGCCGGCCATCTCGGCGAAGTAGATCGTCCATGCCCGGGGGACGACGCTCGCCCATTGGTAGCCGCCGCCTCCCGTGGCCAACCACTTCCCGCCGGCGGCGCGGTGGGCCAGGTCGTGCAACGCCGAAGCGGTCGCCCGGTACGCGGCCGTCGTCAGGCCCATGTTGGCCAGGGGGTCGGTGTGGTGGCTGTCGCAGCCGAGTTGGGTGACGAGCACCGACGGGGCGAAGGTCTCCACCAGCGGGGGCACGACCTCGCGAAACGCCCGCAGCCAGGCCCCGTCGCCGGTGAACGGTGGCAGGGGCACGTTGACGCTCGTTCCCGCCGCATCCCCCTCGCCCACCTCGCCCACGAATCCGGTGCCGGGAAAGAGAGTCCGCCCGTCCTGGTGCAGGGAGATGGTCAACACCCGAGGGTCCCGGTAGAAGATCTCCTGCACGCCGTCGCCGTGGTGGACGTCGACATCGACGTAGGCCACCCGGTCAGCCCCCTGCTCCAGCAGCCAGGCGATGGCGATGGCGGGGTCGTCGTACACGCAGAACCCGCTCGCCCGCGACGGCAGGGCGTGGTGGAGGCCGCCGGCGGGGTTGAAGGCGTGCTCGGCCCGTCCGCTCCACACCGCCTCGGCCGCGGCCAGCGTCGCCCCCACCACCCGGGCCGACGCCTCGTGCATGCGGGGGAACACGGGATTGTCGCCCGGCCCGAACCCGAACTCCCACCACGATCCCGGCTCCCCCCGCCCGGCCCGGATGACGGCGTCGAGGTAGCGCTCGGTGTGCACCAGGCCCAACTCGTCGAGGGTGGCGTCGCGGGCGGGCGTCTCCCGCACCCGCGATCCGTCGACCAGGCCGTAGTCGTGGATCAGCCGGCGGGTGAGCGTGACCCGTTCCGGCCGCAGTGGGTGCTCGGGACCGTGGTCGTACCGGGTGGCGTCGTCGCCGTACCAGACGAGCTCAACCCGCGCGCTCACGCAGCCACGAGGCTACCGAGGTTTCGGGCCGGGCCAGGCTGGGCAGAGCCGGTCCGCACACGCACGGGCTGGGGTGCCACGCGCCATCGATCGGACCACGACCCCACATGACCGCCACACCGGTACCGGCCACGACCGTTCCGGCCGCGTTCATCGGGCACGGCAACCCCATGAACGCCATCGAGCGCAACCGCTACACCGAGGCGTGGGCGGCGTTCGGCAACTCCCTCCCCAGCCGACCTCGCGCCGTGCTGGTCGTGTCCGCCCATTGGTACGTGAACTCCACCGCCGTCACCGCCATGGCGTGGCCCCGCACCATCCACGACTTCTACGGCTTCCCGCCCGAGCTGTTCGCGGTGGAATACCCCGCGCCCGGTGCCCCTGAGCTGGCCGAGGAGGTGGCCGACGCGGTCACACCCCACTGGGTGGGAGCCGACCACGACAGCTGGGGCCTCGACCACGGCACCTGGTCGGTGCTCCGCCATGTCTTCCCCTCTGCCGACGTCCCGGTGGTGCAGCTCTCGATCAATGCCCAGCGCCCGCTCGACTACCACTTCGAGCTGGGAACCCGCCTGGCACCGCTCCGGGAGCAGGGGGTACTCGTCATTGGCAGCGGCAACGTGGTCCACAACCTGCGGGCGGTCGACTGGAGCCAGCCCGACGCCGCCTTCCCGTGGGCCCGCAGCTTCGACGACGACGCCAAGGCGGCCATGATCACCAATCCGGCCGGTGTCCTCGGGCTCGCTCTCCACGTCGAGTTCCGCCGGGCGGTGCCGACCCCCGACCACTTCCTGCCCCTCCTCTACGTGGCCGGCCTGGCCCACGCCGCCGGCTGTCCGGCCGACGTCCTGGTCGAGGGCTACACCATGGGCTCCATCTCCATGGACGCCTACACCGTCGGCGCACCGCCCGTCCCGCCCGCCGGCGATGCCGGGCCGCCCTCGCCCCTCCCCGACGCCGTACCCCCCGACGACACCAATGTCTGAGCCCGTCCGAAGTCCGTTGCCCGGATGACCGCCACCGCTCCGGCACCCGCCCCCGCATCTGGTCGCGGTTGGCCGGGCGTAGTCCGGGCCGACCGTCGCGCCCAGGCCGACGTGGGCGTCGGACATGAGGTCGACGTGGCCGCCACGACTGGCAGGCGAGCCGTCTTCTCCGCCTGGCGGATGGTGCCGGGGTCGACGTCGGTCGCCCACGAGAGGAGCTTGTCGTTGATCGTGACGGGCATGGCCGTCCCAATGTGGCGGGCGCCGCCCCGGACGGCGGCCGATCGTGGGGCGGGCCGGCCGGGGCGGCGGTGTCAGGGGCGGCGGCCGTTCCAGGCCACCAGGCGGTCGATGAGCGGGGCGTCGTCGGCGACGGGGACGGCGTCGGCCCATGGGTCACCCGCCGACCGGTAGGGCTCGGGCATCCCCGCCTTCACCGCCGCGAACATCTCCGAGCGACCCTCCCCGGGCATGCCCCGGAAGGACTCCCAGGCCGTGGCGACCACCTCGTCGTCCCACGCCGGGGACTGGCCGGTCGCGGTGGCCAGGTCCCACGTGTGGACGGTGATCTCGTTGCAGTAGCTGGCCAGGGTGAGGGCGCCGGAGTCCTGGGCCCACGGCAGGTGGACGATGCGGACGAGGCTGGCGTCGTCCGCCCACGCCTCGACCACACCCTCGGCCGCGGCGGACCACGCCGCCAGCCAGGCGCCGTCGGCCAGGCCGGTGACCTTGTCGGCCACCTGGAACGGGTTCTCCCCCCGGCCCATGAGCGTGACCCGCTGGAGGATGGCGACCAGATGGCCGACGAGGGTGCGGACGTCGTACTCGGCGCACGGCGTCGGCCCATCGAGCTGTTCGGGGCGGACGTTGCCGATGACCTCGCCGCCGGTGGCCATGGCCCGGGCGAACACGGTGCGGACATCCGATCCGGTGAGGGTGGGGCTGGTGGTTGTCATGGGATGAGCATGTGCCTCTGAACCGGTCACCTCCTGGCCGGTTTTCCGGAGCAGAATGTGACGAGTGAGAGCCGACCGGCTGGTGGCCATCCTCCTCCTGCTCCAGTCCAAGGGACAGGTCACCGCGGCCCAGGTGGCGGAGGAGTTGGAGGTGTCGGAGCGCACCGCCCGGCGCGACCTCGAAGCCTTGGGTATGGCCGGCCTGCCCATCTATTCCATGCAGGGGCGCAACGGCGGCTGGCGGCTGGCGGGTGGTGGGCGGACCGACCTGAGCGGACTCAACGCAGCCGAGGCCCGGGCCCTGTTCCTGGTCGCGGGACCGTCGTCGGCGGCGACGCCGCAGGTCAAAGCCGCTCTGCGCAAGCTCGTACGGGCTCTGCCAGAGCAGTTCCGGCCCCACGCGGAGGCGGCGTCGGAGGCGATCGTGGTCGATCCCCGGGGGTGGGACCAGACCCGCGGGGCGGGGGCCGGCACCGACCGTCCGGTGCCGCCGCTGCTCGACGCGGTGCAGCAGGCGGTGGTGGAGGGCGAGCAGGTAACCCTCGGCTACGTGGGCCGCAACCGGGAGCCGAGCAGCCGGGTGGTCCACCCCCTGGGCCTCGCCGCCAAGGGCTGGGCCTGGTACCTGGTGGCCGACACCGAGGCCGGGCTGCGCACGTTCCGGGTCGACCGCATGACGTCGGTGGAGCCCACCGGCGAGGCGGTCGTGCGCCCCGAGGGGTTCGTGCTGGCCGAGGCGTGGAAGCTGATCGCGGAAGAGGTCGACCTCCGGCGCACGCCGGCGACAGCCCGGGCCCTGGCCACGTCCCGGTCCCTCGCCTGGTGCCGGTGGGCGTTCGGCAACCGCCTGCGCATCGGCCCGTCCCAACCCGACGGCCGGGTGGAGGTGGAGGTGCGGGGCCACGACGTGCAGTCGCTGGCGGCCGAGCTGGCGGGGATGGCCGGCCATGTCGAGGTCGTCGTCCCTCCCGAGCTGCGAGCGGAACTGGCCCGCCTGGGCGCGGCGCTCACGACGACCTACGGGGGTCCGTCGGTCGATCGGGCCGCGAACGTGTCGCCGGGCGACTGATCCGCGCCGCGGAACGTCGGTCAGGCCTCTATCCAGCCCCGCTCGAAGACGGCGGCCCGGAAGCGTTGGTAGTTGGCCTCCATGGCGTCGCGCTCGGTATCGTCGGGCTCGACCGGCTCGCCGGTGGCGGACATGGCCGCGGTGGCCGAGGCCAGGTCGGGGTGGAGGGTGCCGGCGGCGGCGAGGATGGCCGCGCCCCGGGCCGTCGACGCGCCCGGGGTGGCCAGCAGGGGGACGCCGAGGACGGTCGCCCGGATGCGGTTCCACACCGGGCTCCGGCTCCCGCCGCCGGTGACCACGACGGGCGGCCGGGCGGGGGCGCCGAGGGCCGCCAGCCGCTCGTAGCCCAGCCGCTCGACGAACGCCACCCCCTCGGCCGTGGCCCGCACCCGGTCGGCCTCGTCGGCCGGCTCCCCCACCACGAACGCCTCGGCCTCGGGGACGACGAAGGGAAAACGCTCGCCCCGCCCGATCAACGGGTACATCACACACGTGGCCGGGCCGTGGGCCGCCGCGAGGGCGTCGAGCTCGGCCGGGCCGCGGCCGGGGAAGCCCTCGACCAGCGCCCGCCCTCCCGTGCTCGACGCTCCCCCTGGCAACCACCACCCCTCCGGGTGGCGGTGGCTGTAGACCGCGCCGGTCGGGTCCAGCACGAGGGACCGGCTGGCCCCCTTGAGGACGAGCGTCGACCCGAGGACGGACACGAACCGGCCCGGCTCCCCCGCCCCCGCCGCCAACTGCGACGCGCACCCGTCGGTCATCCCCAGCCGCACCTCGCACCCGGCCGGCAACCCGGTGGCGGCCGCCGCCTCCCGGCCCACCACACCCGCCAACGACGTCGGCCGGCGCACCTCGGGGAGCAGGTCGATCGGGATGCCGAGGGCGTCCATCGCCTCCCCCGCCCACTCCTGCGCCACCGGGTCGAAACCGCTCTTGAGGGCGTGGCTCCAGTCAGTGGGGACACGCCCTTCCCCCACCAACCGGCGGACCACGACATCGGGCGCGTGGGCCAGGGCCGCGGGCGAACAGCGCAGCAGCCACGCCCACTTGGGCAGGCCGAACGAGGCCTGGATGCGCAGCCCGAGCCTCGCCCACCGATCCGCCCCCGCGGCCTGGGCGAGGTCGGCCTCCGCCTGCGCCCGTTGGTCGGCGTAGGTGAGGGCGGGCCCGATCGGGTGACCCCGGCGGTCGAGGGCGACCACCGTCCCCGACGTGCCGCACACGCTCACCGCCACCACCCGACCGGCCCCGCTCACCTCGGCCAGCGCAGCCGCCGCCGCCGGCCACCACGTCCCGGCGTCCTGCTCCGACCATCCCGGCCGGGGTGACGTGGGCGCCGGCAGCGGCCGGTAGGCCTCGGCGTGCATCCGTCCTTCGCCGTCGACCGCAACCGCCCGCACGTCGGCCGTGGCCATGTCGACGCCGACGACGAGGTCCACCGCCTCACCGTGCCACGATCGGCGGGTGCCGGGCAGCCCGTTCGTCGACATCCTGGGGCCCGACCGCGTTCTCACCACACCCGGCGACACCGCCCCCTTCTGCGTCGACTGGTCGGGCCGGTTCCGTGGGGCCACGCCCGTCGTACTCCTTCCGGGGACGACCGAGCAGGTGGCGGCCGTGGTCGCCGCCTGCCGCGCCCTCGGCGTCGGCCTCACCCTTCAGGGCGGGAACACCGGGCTCGTCGGAGGGTCGGTCCCCCTCTCGGGGGAGGTCGTGCTCAGCCTGCGCGGCCTCGACCACATCGGCCCCGTCGACGACGTCGCCGGCCAGCTCACGGCGGGGGCGGGCGCCCGCCTGGCCGCGGTCCAGACGGCCGCGGCCGGCACCGGCGACCCCGCCCGATGGGCCTATGGGGTCGACTTCGCCAGCCGCGACCGGGCCACCGTCGGGGGGACGATCGCCACCAACGCCGGCGGCCTGCGGGTCCTGCGCCACGGCGACACCCGGGCCCAGGTCTTGGGAGTGGAGGCGGTGCTCGGCGACGGGACGGTGGTGTCCCATCTGAGCGGGCTGGTGAAGGACAACACCGGCTACCACCTCCCGTCCCTTCTCTGTGGCAGCGAGGGGACCCTGGGGGTGGTGACGGCGGCCCGCCTCCGGCTGGTGCCCGCCGTGACCCACCGGGTGACCGTCCTCCTCGCCTTCGACGCCGTCGCCGACGCGATCGTGGCCGCCCACGACCTCCGGCGCCACGTGCGCGCCCTCGACGCGGCCGAGCTCATGCTCGCCGGCGGCGTCGACCTCGTCTGCCGGGTGACGGGCCTTCCCCCGCTCACCGGTGGCCGCCACGCCGCGTTCGTGCTGGTGGCGGCGGCCGACACCGCCGACCCGACGGCCGACCTCACCGCCGGCATCGGCGCCCTCGCCGCGGTGGCCGGGGTGGTCTTCGGCGGCGACGACCTGTGGGCCTACCGCGAGAACCACACCGCCGCCATCAACACCCTCGGCCCGCCCCACAAGCTCGACGTCACCCTTCCCGCCGACCGGCTGGCGGCGTTCGTCGAGCAGGTGCCGGGCGTGGTGGCCCGGGTCGCCCCCCACGGCCGCACGTGGATGTGGGGCCACGCGGCCGACGGCAACGTCCACGTCAACGTCACCGGCGTGGAGCCCGACGACGACCGGGTCGACGACGCCGTCCTCCGCCTGGCCGCGGATCTGGGGGGAAGCATCAGCGCCGAGCACGGGATCGGCACGGCCAAGCGCCGGTGGCTCCACCTCAACCGCTCCGAGGCCGAGATCGACGCCTTCCGGGCCGTCAAGCGGGCCCTCGACCCCGACGGCATCCTCAACCCCAACGTCCTGTTCCCCCCTCCAACTGGTGACAGCTCCGGCCGTCCTGGGCCCCATACCGTCACCGTTTCGTCAGAGGAACTCCACCCCTTGGGCCAGGGGCAGGTCGGGCGACGAGTTGACGGTGGTCGTCATCCGCCGCATGTAGGCCTTCCACGCATCGGAGCCCGACTCCCGGCCGCCGCCCGTCTCCTTCTCCCCACCGAAGGCGCCGCCGATCTCGGCCCCCGACGGTCCGATGTTGACGTTGGCGATGCCGCAGTCCGACCCCGCGGCGGATACGAACCGCTCCGCCTCCCGCAAGTCAAGGGTGAACAGCGACGACGACAGCCCGTGGCGGGCGGCGTTGTGCAGCTCGACCGCCTCGTCCCACGAGTCGTAGGCGACGACGTAGAGCACGGGCGCGAACGTCTCCCGCAGCACGAGGGCGGTCTGCGCCGGCATGGCCACCACCGCGGGCCGGACGTAGAAGGCGCCCGGCGCGGCGTCGGCCAGCTCCCGCTCGCCGCCCACCACCACCTTCCCACCGTCGGCGGCGGCCTCCCCCAGCGCGGCTTCGAACCCGGCAAACGCGGCCCCGTCGATCAGCGGTCCTACCAAGGTAGGATCATCCAACGGGTTCCCCACCGGCAACGTCGCGTACGCCGCCACCAGGCGGTCGACCAGCTCGTCGTGAACCGTGCGGTGGGCGATCACCCGCCGCAGCGTCGTGCACCGTTGCCCGGCGGTCCCGGCGGCGGCGAAGGCCACCGCCCGCACGGTGAGGTCGAGGTCGGCGGACGGGGCCACGATGGCGGCGTTGTTCCCGCCCAGCTCGAGCAGGCTGCGGCCGAAGCGGGCTGCCACCCGGGGTCCGACGGCCCGGCCCATGGCGGTGGAGCCGGTGGCCGACACCAGCGCCACCCGGTCGTCGTCGACCAGCGCCCTCCCCACGTCGGCCCCCCCGAGCACGAGGCCGAGCAACCCCGCCGGCGCGCCCACGTCGCCCGCGGCCCGGATGGCCAACGCGTGCACCGCCACCGCCGTCAGCGGCGTCTTCTCCGACGGCTTCCACACCACCGGGTCGCCGCACACCAGGGCCAGGGCCGAGTTCCAGGCCCACACCGCCACCGGGAAGTTGAACGACGTGATCACCCCGACCACGCCCAGGGGCTGCCACACCTCGCTCATCCGGTGCCCGGGACGCTCCGACGCCATGGTCAGGCCGTAGAGCTGGCGGGACAGGCCGACGGCGAAGTCGCAGACGTCGATCATCTCCTGGACCTCACCCGCCGCCTCCGACCGGATCTTGCCCGCCTCGATCGTCACCAGCTCGGACAGGTCGCCCTTGTGCTCCCGCAACAGCTCCGCCAGCCGCCGGACCAGCTCCGCCCGCCGGGGCGCGGGCACCATCCGCCACTCCCGAAAGGCTCCGGCGGCATCGGCCACCGCCCGCTCCACGTCGGCCGCCGTCGACACCGGCACCGACCCCAACCGGCCGCCCGTGATGGGCGTACGAACCTCCAGGTCGCCCGCACCGGACCAGGTCGCCCCGAGCCGGTCGAGGGCGGCGGCGGCGGCGCCCGCCAGGTCCTCGAAGCTGGGGAGAGGGTTCACGGTCTGATGCCGATGATAGGGATCGGGCCGGCCTTACCATTCGTCACATGAGAACGTTCACCAACGTCCTGGTGTGTGGTCTGGGAAAGGTGGGCGAGCTCGTGGCCCGCCTCCTCCAGGGTGCCGGCTTCGACGTGGTGGGCGCCGACCGGACCGTCGCCGACAGCCTGCCCTTCCCCACCGCCGCCCTCGACGCCGCCGACCCCGCCGCCCTCCGCTCCGCCCTGGCCGGCGTCCAGGCGGTCGTTTCCTGCGTCCCCCACCACCTGAGCAGCGGCGTGGCCCAGGCCGCAGCCGACGTCGGCGTCCACTACTTCGACCTGTCGGAGGACGTCGGCCTCAGCCAGCGGGTCCTGGAGCTGGCGGAAGCGAAGGGCGCAGGCGGCGCCTTCGTCCCCAACTGCGGGCTGGCCCCGGGGCTCATCTGCATCGTGGGTGCGGGCCTGGCACGGGGCCTCGACCGCCTCGACTCCGTGGAGCTCAAGGTCGGCGCCCTCCCCCGCAACCCGAGCGGTCTCCTCGGCTACGCCTTCAACTGGTCGCCCGAGGGCGTGGTCAACGAGTACCTCAACGACTGCGAGGTGATCCGCGACGGGCGCCGCCGCACGGTGCCGTCGATGAGCGAGCTCGAGCACGTGTGGATCGGGGGGACGCAGCTGGAGGCGTTCACCACGTCGGGCGGCCTGGGCACCATGTGCGCCACCTTCGACGGCCGCCTCGACCGCCTCGACTACAAGACCCTCCGCTACCCCGGCCACTGCGAGCTCATGCGCTTCTTCTTCGACGAGCTCCACCTCCGCCACCAGCGGGAGCTGGCCGGGCGCATCCTGGTCGACGCCAAGCCCCCGGTCGGCGACGACATCGTCTACCTGTACGCGGCAGTGGAGGGCGAGCGGGCCGGCCGCGCCGTGCGGGAGCAGGTGGTGCGCACGTACGAGCCCATCTGGATCGACGGCCAGCGGTGGCGGGCCATCTCGTGGACGACGGCCGCCTCGGCCGCGGCGATGGTCGACCTCGTCGCCGACGGACACCTGCCCGACCACGGTTTCGTGCGCCAGGAGGACGTCGACCTCTCCGCCTTCGCCGCCACGCCCACCGGCCGCCTCCTGGGCGACGCCTCCGCCCTCGCCGCATGAGCACGCTGCACGACCTGGTGGCGGCCCAGTTGGGGACCGAGTGGGCGGGCCCGCTCCTCGACGGGCTGGCGATTCACCCGTCCCTCGTCGAAGACGGCGACGGCGCGTCCCGGGCCGTCATCGCCCAGGCCCTGGGCGTGGTCCTCCTCGACGACCTCCTCCACCGGGTGCCGAGCGCGGCCGCCTACGCCGCCGAGCGGTGGGCGGCCGGCGGGCGTCTCTTCCTCGACCACGGGGCGGTGCGAACCGTGGCCGGCGTGGCGTGCGGCGAGCTGGCCGAGGGCCAGGAGAGCCTGGCCCGCGTCCTGCGCCCCCTCGGCTACGCCCACCGGGAGACGTACGACCTCGGCCGGCTGAAGATGACCGGCCACTCCTGGTGCCATCTCGACCTGCCGGCCGACGTTCCCCAGTACTTCGTCAGCGAGCTCCACGCCGACCGCTTCACCGACCCGTTTTCCGCGGCCGCGGCCCGGGTGATGGGCTCCTCCCGCGACCCTCTCACCGGCCTGGCCCGCCTCAACCTCGACCGCCTGGCTGCCGACGGCCGCCTGCCCCTCGCCGCGGCCGAGTCCCTCCTGGGCGAGCTGGCCACCTGTTTCGCCCGCCAGCACGGCACCCCCGCCCTGGCCGACTACGAGACCGTTCTGGCCGAGTCGGCCGAGATGGCGTGGATCGCCACCGAGGGCACCGCCTTCAACCACGCCACCGACCGGGTCGACGACGTGGTCGCGGTGGCCGAGGCGGAGCGGGCCGCGGGCCGGCCGATCAAAGACCGGGTGGAGGTGTCGGCGTCGGGGCGGGTGCTCCAGACGGCCCATCGGGCGGCAATGGTGGAGCGCTCGTTCAAGGTGGGCGAGCGGTCCACCGAGACCCGCACCGTCCCGGGCTCGTTCTTCGAGCTCATCACCCGCCATCCTCTCCCCGACGGCTCCGGCCCCGACCTCGCCTTCGACGCGGCCAACGCCCAGGAGATCTTCACGATGACCCGAGGTCCGGCTTCGGTCTGATCCGGTAATGGAGGGTGAGGAAGGGCAGGCCGAAGACCCAGAAGGAGTGGTCGGCCCGCACCTCGCCGTCGTCCGGTGTCACGTAGACGTGGAGCTCCTCGGCGAAGCCGTGGACGGCCAGGGTGGTCAGATCCCGGGACTCGGGGTCGATGTAGGTGAGGTAGTGGCCCGGGTGGGGGAGGTCGCTGCGGGAGCTGAGGGTGAGGCCGCCACCGGCCCGGGCCCGGGGGACAAGGGTGGCGGTGAAGCTCGCCTGCGGCAACGGGAAGCCGACGCTCACGTAGCCCCGGTCGGTGTCCCGGTAGGTGGTGTAGATGCCGGTGTAGATGGGGGCGTCGTCGTCGGCGAACGAGCGGATCCAGCCCCGCACCTCGGGGACGCCGTCCCCGTCGGCGTCGATGGTGTCGATGCGGCTGTGGACGCCCCGCAGCGCCTCCCGCTGGTTCATGGGCACGTTGGCCTGGCCCAGGGGGCGGGCCACGACCGTGCGGTAGAGGAGGTACCCGGGACGGACCCACGGCCGCCACTCAGGGACGATGTCGAGGGCATAGCGGCTGGTGTGCTCGTAGAAGCGCCGGACCCGGGGGTCGACGGTGGCCGGGTCGAGCTCGGGACCGGCGAGGGCGTCGAGCGACGGCACGATGCCGGCGTCGGGCACGTCCCGGACGTAGGAGCCGCCGAGCACCTCGGCCAGGGAGCGAACGTAGTCGGTCCCGACGTAGCGGGTGCGGGACTCGAGGGGCACCACGAAGGGCAGGTCGGCGGGGTCGACCCGCTCCGCCAGCAGGTCGAGCTGGGCGTCCCTGAAGACCGCCGCCGAGAACACCCGGTAGGCGACCACGGTGGAGGCGGCCACCGCCGACGCCGGCATCCGCCCGCCGGACACGGCCGCCAGGGTCCGCCCCATGGCCGCGCCGAACACCGGTCCCAACAGCACCTTCTGGGGACGGAGGCCCACCGCGCCCACGACCGCGCCGGCACCGGTCGCCACCGCCACCGGCCCCGCACCGGTGACCCGCCCGGCGGCCCAGCCCACTGGGGCAGCCAGCGCCCCGGTCGTGAGGATCCGGTGCCACAGGCTGGGGATCTCGTTCGGCCGCTGGCGGTGGCGGGCGACCGCCTCCGACGCGCCCAGCACCGCCGCGCCCGCCGCCACGGGGAGCCGGTACCGGCCGCGGCCACCGGCGAGCGACAGCCCGGCCATGGCGCCGATCGCCCCCGCCCACGCGATCTGCTCCGACCGTTTCGATCCCATCGGCCCTATCCTCCCTCGTGATGGCCGAGGATCAGCCCCCGATGGTCGCCGGCTCGTTCCTCTCCGGCTCGGGCCGGGCCCTCAAGAAGGACCAGCTGGCGGTCTGCGCCGCCGTCCTCAGGGACCACGGCGGCCGCCGGGTCCGCATCCGGGTGGGACCGCCGAAGGTCGGCTTCGTGTTCGACGCCGTCTCCCGGCCGGAGGACGTCCGCCAGGTCCTCGCCACCGAGGCCGCGCAGTACGACAAGGAAGTCCCCGGCATCGACGAGCTGCGGCGGCTCTTCGGCAACGGGCTCATCTTCAGCGGCGGCGACCGGTGGCGGCGCGACCGGCGCATCGTCGCCCCGCTGTTCACCAAGGCGCGGGTCATGTCCTACGTCGACGGGATGGCGACCGCCGCCGCCCGGCTGGCGACCACGTGGGCGGCGGCCGAGGGCGGGCAGGTCGACCTGAGCGAGGCCGGCACCCACTACGCCCTCGACGTCCTCGGGCGCAGCGTGTTCGGCCGCGACGTGGAGTCGGCCGCTCCCGTCCTGCGGGCCACGGTGCCTGTCCTCAACCAGTTCGGCGCCCGCCGGGTGCTCTCGCCCGTGCGCCTGCCGGTGTGGGTGCCGACGGCGCGCAACCGCCGGGCGGAACAGGCCCGACGCCAGCTCTGGGGTCTGGTCGACGGCCTCGTCGCCGAGCGGCGGGCGGGGCCCCTCGAGGGCGACGACCTCCTCAGCCTGCTCCTCACCGCCCGCGACCCGGAGGACGGGTCGGCGCTGAGCGACGTCGCCGTCCGGGAGCAGGCCCTCATCCTGCTCGTCGCCGGGCACGAGACCACCGGCACCACCATGGCCCTCACCCTCCACCTCGTCGGCCGCCACCCCGCCGTCCAACAGCGGATTCGGGACGAAGTGGCCGCCGTCGTCGGCGACCGGCCGGTTGCGGTGGACGACCTTCCGCAGCTCACCTACACCGCCCAGGTCGTCGACGAGACCATGCGCCTTTACCCGCCCGGCCACACCCTGGTCCGCCACGCCCACGGGCCCACCACCCTCGACGGCCAGGACGTGGCGCCCGGGCACCTGGTGGCGGTCAGCATCTGGGGCGTCCACCACAACCCCGACGTGTGGCCCGACCCGTCCCGCTTCGACCCCGGCCGCTTCGCCACCGGCGGCGTCGGCCGCTACGACCACGTCCCGTTCGGCGGCGGGCCCCGGGGCTGCATCGGCCAGCACCTGGCCACCGCCGAGCTGGTCGTGGCGGTGGCGACCCTCGTCCGGGCCTTCCGCCTCGAGTCGGAGCTGGAGGAGCCCGTCCTCGAGGTGGCGGTGTCGCTGCGGCCCAAGGGGGCCCTGCCGTGCCGGGTGACGCCGGCGTAACGCGGTTCGCCCGCGTCGGACAGGATGGTCGGGGACGGACGAGGAGGTGCGGGAATGGCCAAGTTCACGCGGGGCTTCGCCGGCCGGGGGGCGGACCGCGATCCGAGGCTGCCGCCAGGCCAGTACGACACCGGTAGGACGTGGCCGGTGCTCACCGCGGAGGCCACGCCCAAGCTGTCGGCGTCGTCGTACACCTTCGGCGTCGAGGGTCTCGTCGCCCGGCCCACCGCCTGGACGTGGGACGAGCTGCACGCCCTCCCATCGTCCTCCTACTCGGGCGACATCCACTGCGTGACCACATGGTCGAAGCTCGGGATCACCTTCACCGGCGTGTCGATCGACACATTGCTGGAAGCCGCCGGCGGGCCCCTGCCGTCCGCCACCCACGTGGTGGCCACGTCCCATACCGGCTACACCACCAACCTGCCCCTGGCCGACGTCACCGGCGGCCGGGCGTGGGTGGTGTGGGAGGTCGACGGGGAGCCGCTGCCCACGGAGCACGGTGGGCCCGTGCGCATGCTCGTCCCGCACCTGTACTTCTGGAAGAGCGCCAAGTGGGTGGCGACCCTCCGCCTCCTCGACCACGACCAGCCCGGGTTCTGGGAGGTCAACGGCTACCACGACCGGGGCGACCCCTGGCGCGAGCAGCGGTACCAGGGTGACTGACTCGCCCGTGGCCCCGCCCCGGAAGGGGTGGCAGATGGCGAAGGTGCTCGGGTCGAAGGTGGAGACGGCCCACGCCCGGACGTTCCGCCTCTCGCTGCCCGGGCGCACGCCTCACCTGCCGGGCCAGCACTACGTCATCCGGTTGACCGGCACCCGACGGGTACACCGCCTCCCGGTCGTACTCGGTGGCCTCGGCTCCGGACGGGTCGGACGAGTTCGAGATCACCGTCGAACGATTGGACGAGGGCGAGGTGTCGACCTTCCTCCACGACGTGGTCGAGCCGGGCGACGAGCTCGAGGTGCGGGGTCCGATCGGGAAGTTCTTCGTGTGGGATGGCGAGTCGCCCGCCCTTCTCGTGGGCGGCGGCTCGGGCGTCGTGCCGCTGATGGCGATGCTCCGCCACGCCCGCCGCACCGGGAAGTCCGACCGGGTGCGGCTGGTGATGTCCGTCCGCTCCGCCGACGACCTCCCCTACGCGGCCGAGCTCCCCGGCCCCGAGACGACCATCGTCTACACGCGGGTGGCGCCCGAGGGCGACACCCGTCCACCCGGACGGGTCTCGATGGATGACCTGGCCCCATCGGTCGAGGCCGTCGGCCCCGGCGCCGCCGTCTTCGTGTGCGGGTCGGCCGGCTTCTGCGACTCGATGACTGACCTGCTGCGCCAGGCAGGCGTCCCCGTCGAACGCATCAAGGTCGAACGCTTCGGCCCGACCCGATAGCCGGTCGTCCAGCTACCCCGCGGTTCGGAGGACGACGGGTTCGTAGTGGTGGCCGGCGAGCCAGGGCGGGGCGACCTGCTGGTAGAACTCGACCGGCACGGTGCCGGAGTCCCACTTGTTGAAGCTCCAGTCCCACTGCTTCTGCAGGTGACGGGTGTCGAGCAGGGCCCGGCCGTTGTTGATGTCGACCAGTTCGGCGATGAGCTCGGGCTCACACGGCGGCAGCTCCAGGCGGCCGTGGGCGGCGAACTCCTCCGGGAAGTGCTTGACGATGCTGCCGATCACGACCTGCTGTTGGGTGGCCAGGTAGCACCGCGACCGGTCGGCCACCGTGGTCAGCCGGTGCCGGACCACGTCGTAGTCGTGGGTGCGCCCCTCGACCGATGCCAGCCGGGCGAGCGACTTCGACAGCGTGATCCCGTCCAGCTTGCAGGGCGAGCACTGCCCGCACGACTCGACGGCGAGGAAACGGGCCACGCCCGCGGCCACCGACGTCATGTCGGTCTCGTCGTCGAACACGATGAAGCCGGCCGAGCCCATGCCGCTGCCGATGGCGTTCAGGTTCTCGTAGGTCACCGGCGTGTCGAGGCCC
Source organism: uncultured Acidimicrobiia bacterium (assembly GCA_963836205.1). Classification (GTDB taxonomy): domain Bacteria; phylum Actinomycetota; class Acidimicrobiia; order Acidimicrobiales; family AC-14; genus JAXDMK01. The sequence continues at coordinate 76,114 of CAWIIV010000023.1, forward strand.
TCGGCGGTGATGATCCCGTTGGCCACGCCCGACAGCACCGCCTTGATCGTCCGCCCCGGCCGGGGCCCGCCGCCGATGGCCTCGATCACCTCACGCAGCGGCGTGCCCATCTGGACCTCGCCCACGCCGTGGCGCTGCGTGCGGCCGGTGATGGTGCACACGATCGTCCCCGGCGACTCGGCGGTGCCCATGGTGCGGAACCAGTCGGGGCCCCGGCCGACGATCCGGGCGACGTTGGCCAGGGTCTCGGTGTTGTTGACCAGGGCCGGCTCACTGGGGGCGTCGTCGGGTAGGGGGCCCCGGCGCAGGCCGCGGCGGAAGGTGGGGACGATGCGGGGGAAGGGCCAGCGGCCGTCGATGGTCTCCAGCAGCGCGCTCTCCTCGCCGTAGAGGTACTCGTCGGGACCCTCGAAGACCACGACCTCCACGCCCTCGTTCCAGCCCGCATCCTCGACGTCCTCGATCGCCTCCCGCACCCGGTCGATCTCGCCCTCGAATGACTCTTTGGTGGCGACGACCACCAGGTCGGCCCCTACCGCCCGGGCCGCGATGAGGGCGCCCTCGATGACGACGTAGGGGTTCCGGCGCAGGATGGTGCGGTCCTTGAACGTGCCCGGCTCGCCCTCGGCGGCGTTGACGATGACCGTCGACGGGGCCGACGGCGAGTGGTTGGCCGCCACCGTCTGCCACTTACGGCCGGTGGGAAATCCGGCCCCGCCCCGGCCCCGCAGGCCGGACGCCAGGACCCGCTCGACGATGGCCTCCGGGGCCATCTCCCGAGCCGCCAAGATGCCCGTGCCTCCTCCCCGCGTGAGGTATTCCTGGAGGGACATGATCGGCGACGGGTACAGCACCCGGTGGACGAGCGTCATGCCCGCGAGTCTACTCCCGGTTGTGAATGTGTTCACAATCACGAAACCGACGATTTTCGGCGGCTACGGTAGACGCATGGAGATCGGACCCCTCACCACCCGCGCCGTCCTGACCATCGAGGAGGACGACAGCCTCCGGGATGCCGCCGTCAGCATGGTGGAACGGGGGGTCGGGTCGGCGGTCGTGGTCGCCGGCGGGAAGCCGGTCGGCATCGTCACCGACCGCGACGTGATGCGAGCCTACGCCCAGGGGGGCGACGGGTCGAAGCGGAAGGTTACCGACTACCTGTCCCGCCGACTGCTCTCGGCGCCGCCGACGATGTCGGTCGGGGCCGCGGCCCAGATCATGCGCGACCGGGGCTTCCGCCATCTGGTGGTGGTCGACGACGCCGGCGCCCTCGTCGGCGTGTTCTCCATGCGTGACCTGGTGGTCGGCCTCCTCCAGGAGCTCCAGGCCACCGCCGGCGCCCCCGCCTAACGGGCGGGTGGAGACCCCAACCGCCGGCTGAGAGGCACCCTCCCCGGGCGCCGGGTGTCGGCCAGGCGCAGGTGGAGGACGATGGCGACGCTGGCGACGGCGGCCCACATGCACCACAGGGAGATGAACGCGCTCTTCCACAGCCAGGCCAAGCCGCAGCCGACGACCAGGTTGGCGATCCCGAACCAGCGCACGTGCCGATACCGGGACGCCAGGGTCGGGCCGCAGGTGGCCACCGCGTAGAGTGCGACGACCACGCCGCCGTGCCACAGGTCGACCGTGTAGTCGACGTGCAGGTTGCGGATCTGGGCCTCGACCGGCCCCCGCACGACCGCGTACATCAGGACGAGGGACGCCGCCGCGCCGACGAGCACGAACCCGCGCACCAGCCGGCGGCGGGGGGGAGGTTCGAGCACACCGACCGCGATCGGCACGAGCACCGGGAACACACCGAAGGCGACGGCCAGATAGACGCCGAGGGCGGGACGCCACACCTCCTCCGCGACCTGGCCCTGGAGGCCCAGCCAGACCACGGCCTCCACCAGCTGGTGGGCGGCCAGGACGAGCGGGAGGGACGCCAGCCACAGCTCCGCCGGGCGACGCACGTGACGAAGGCCGTCGAGACCGATGGCGCCGATGACGACGCCCGCCACCACGTCGGCCTCGGCCGAGAAGCACATGGCCCTCTCCCTCGTATCGAGGTGGGAGTCAGGGCCAGGGGATTCGAGCGGTGGCTCCGGTCCAATTTTACGCCCGGATCGACCCCATTCGGGTCACCAATCCGACCAGACGGCGATGGGCGTCGTCGGGATCAAGCCCGACCCGGGCACCGTGGCCGGGCAGGACCCAGGAGAACGACACCGTGTCCGCCAGCCGGGCCAGCGACCGGGTCTGGGCGGTCCAGGAGTACCAGCAAGCGTCGCGGAACGCGACCAGGTCCTGGCCGCGGTGGCTCCACGCCAGCGAGTCGCCGGTGAACAGCCAGGTGTCGTCGACCGCGAACACGACCGAGCCCCGGGTGTGGCCGGGCACGGGGACTGCCACCACGCCCGGTGCGACCACCGCCGCCGCCTCCCCCCGGAGCAGGTCGGTCGCCCCGGGAGCGGCCGACGCGTCGGCCTCGTGGATCCACATGCGAGCGCCGTAGCGCTCGGCCCATCGGGGAGCGTCGGCCACGTCGTCGCGGTGGGTGAGGAGCACGTGGGCCACCCCGCCGAGGGCGTCGATGGGGCCGGTGAGCGACCGGGTGTAGCGGGGGGCGTCGACCATGAGGTTCCCGTCGGGCCGCAGCACGAGGTAGCTGGTGGCCCCGAACGAGTCCTCGGACGTGTGGCCCAGGTCGTACACCGGGCCGTCGACGTGGAGCGGGTAGAGCCCCGGAGGACGGGGCGTCCGGGGGGTCCGCCCGATCGACTGGGTCGGGCACGCCTCCGCCGCCAGCCAGGCCCGGTGTTCCCCGTCGGGCCCGGCGGGCTGCACCGCCACGATCGACTGGTCGCCGCCGCCCGCGACCGCCGCGAACAGCTCGGGGACGAGGTCGCGGCACGTCCCGCAGTCGATGCACCGGGTGTCGACGAACCAGGCGCCCTCGGCGTTGCGGGGATCCCGCTGGTCGATCCGGGCCATCGCCCCCACGGTACGACTCCGGTGCCGGCTCCACGGTCGCCGCCGACCGATCGCCGAGCGGGCGGGCAGACTGCACGGGTGCGGATCCTCCTCGTCTCGGGCAGCACGAGGAGGGGGTCGACCAACACCGCCGCCCTCCGCACCGTGCAGGAAGAAGCGCCCGACGGGGTCACCGCCGTCCTGTACGAGGGGCTGGCCGACCTGCCCCCCTTCAACCCGGACGACGACTTCCCTCCCCTCCCCCCGGCCGTGGCCGACCTCCGCCGGCAGCTGGCGGAGGCCGACGGCGTGCTCTTCTGCACCCCCGAGTACGCCGGCGCCCTGCCCGGGAGCTTCAAGAACCTGCTCGACTGGACCGTCGGCGGGGCCGAGATGTACGGCAAGCCGGTGGCCTGGATCAACGTGGCCGCCGAGGGACGCGGCCGGCACGCCCACGCGTCCCTCGCCACCGTCCTCGGCTACGTGGGCGCGGCCATCGTCGAGCCTGCCTGCGCGGCGGTGCCGGTGCCCCGCGACGCCCTCGGGCCAGACGGTGCCGTGGTCGACCCCCCGGTGCGGGCCGCCCTCGCCGGCGTGGTCCGCCGCTTCGCCGAGCACTGATCGCGACACCGATGAGTTCCGGCGGGCACCGGCGTTACACGTGGCATCCGACCAAGGAGAAACGACAAATGGACTTCCGACTCGAGCTGGTGATCATCCCCGTCACCGACGTGGACCGGGCCAAGGCCTTCTACGTCGACAACCTCGGCTTCTCCCTCGACGTCGACCACAACGTCAGCGAGGAGTTCCGGGTCGTCCAGATGACGCCGCCCGGCTCGGCCTGCTCGATCACCATCGGCAAAGGCATGAGCGACGCCGCCCCCGGCTCCTACCGGGGCACCCACCTGGTCGTCGACGACATCGAGGGGGCCCGGGCCGAGCTGGTCGAACGGGGCGTCGACGTGAGCGACATCCGCCACTTCGGCGGGGCGGGCTGGGAGCCGGGTCCCGACCCCGAGCGCCGCAAGTACAACTCGTTCGCCGACTTCCGCGACCCCGACGGCAACTCATGGGTCCTCCAGGAGGCGAGGCGGGCCGAATGAGCCGGGCGGGGGTCCTGGGCGACGAGGCCTCGTTCGCCGCCCTCGCCGAGCGCCACCGGCGGGAGTTGCATGTCCACTGCTATCGCATGCTGGCCTCGTTCGACGAGGCCGAGGACGCGGTGCAGGAGACGTTGCTGCGGGCGTGGCGGGGCCGGGAGGGCTTCGGCGGGGCCTCGTTGGCCCGGGCCTGGCTGTACCGGATCGCCACCAACGTGTGCCTCGACCTGCTCCGGCGCCGGTCGCGGCGGCTGACCGCCGTCCCGTCGCTCGCCGAGGTGCCGTGGCTCCAGCCCTACCCCGACCGCCTGCTCGACGAGGCCGGGCCCGGCCCCGACCAGCCCGACGCCGTCGCCGTCGACCGGGAGACGATCGAGCTGACCTTTCTCGCCGCCATGCAGGTGCTTCCGCCCCGGCAAAGGGCCGTCCTGATCCTCCGGGACGTGCTTGGGTGGCCGGCGAGCGAGGCGGCCGCGCTGCTGGAAACGAGCGTCGCCGCCGCCAACAGCGCCCTCCAGCGGGCCCGGGTGACCATGCAGGCCCACCTGCCCGAGCGGCGGACGGAGTGGTCGGCGGGCGTCCGAACCACCGAGGAGCGAGCCCTGCTCGAGCGGTTCATCGACGCCCACCAGCGCTGCGACGCGGCGGCCGCCATCGCCATCGCGGCGGAGGACATCCGGGTCACGATGCCGCCGAACCCGCACCGCTTCGAGGGGCTGGCCATGGTCGCCGCCCTCGTCGAGCGGGCGTTTGCGGAGGACACCCGCGACGGTGACTGGCGGCTGGTGCCGACGTCGGCCAACCGCATGCCCACCGCCGCCAGCTACCTGCGCCGGCCGGGCGACTCCGAGTTCCGGGCCTTCAAGCTCGACGTCCTCCGCATCCGCGACGGAGCCATCGCCGAGATCACCACGTTCGGCCCGTCGCTGTTCGAGGACTTCGGACTATCGCCGACGGCGTGAGGGTCTGGCCGACCTGCCTTCTCTCTACGACGCGGCCGACCTCACGTGGTGGGCCTCGTCGAGGAGCTTGGCGATGTCGGCCCGGAGGAATCGGCGGTGGCCGCCGAGGGTCGTGATGTGCGAGATGCGTCCCTCGTCGGCCCACCGGCTCACCGTGCGGGGCGTGACGCACAGGAGGTGGGCGACATCGCGCGGGGTCAGGTAGTCGGCGGCGAGAGTCTCGGGTGTGGACATTGCTGGGAATCCCTCGGTTTCGTCGTACTGGCGAGGACTGGTCGAGCGGCTCGCTTTTGCACCGCGATGTTGTTTCGGCCGATCGACCCCGTGGCGTAGGGCAAACCCGAGAAATGATCTGAATTACCCAAACTCTCGGGTCGTCGTCCGCGACCCTTCGGGGCGAGGCGTGGGACCGGAGGGCGGCGACCCGGTCCAGTCGGCTTCGGGAAAACCCGTCGCCGGTCCTCGGCCGCGGGATCGCCTCCGGCCTTCTCCAGGTCGCCGATCGCTGAGGGTGTGCGCCACCGTTCGCAACGCCGGTCCGTCCCCCCGCTCGCCGCCAGTGGGACCGAACCGGGGTGGGCTCGTCGAGCCTCCGGCTGCGTCTTGCTGCACTCAGCCGAAGAGAGCGGGGATCGCCCAGACGCAGGGGTAGGTCGCCGGGAAGGCCCACAGGAAGCCGTTGAGCCCCATGAGGAAGGCGCACGCAACGTGGAACGCGAATGCCGCGCCGAGGGTCGCGGCGACGAGCGGCCGCGGGCCGAGGACGAGCAGCGCGAAGGGCACCTCGACGAGGAGGACGGCCGCGGTCGCAGCACGGGTCATCCGTGGTCGAGCTCGGAGGAAGTCGGCGGCGCGAGCGTGGCCATGTCCGTAGGTGTCGAGGACCTGGGCGACCGCGACACCGCTTCGCCACAGGGGTGAGACGAGCTTGGCCACGCCGGCCGTCGTGTAGGACAGAGCTGCCTGGGCGGCGAGGAAGGCCACAGCCATGGCGATGCGAGCCGGCTGGGGACTCGGCAGCACGGCCGCCGCTGTTGCGGCGACGATGAGCGTGGACATCTGCTCGGCGCCGTCGCCCCCCAGGACCCGCCGGCGATGCAGCGTGATCAGGGTCACGAGACTGACACCGACGGCGGCTCTGCCCAGCGCCGTGTAGGGACCGGCGCCGAGGACGACCGCACTGGCGAGAAGTTGTGTCGCGGCGAGGGCGACGACGACGGCAGGGGGCCGGAGCACTGCGGGAAGCGCGTTCCCCCGCACCGCCAACACCATCGTCGGACCGAAGATGCCGTCGTCGGCATAGGACCGCCGGTCGGCGATGACCTCGAGCGCGGTCAGGCAGAGACCGGCAGAGGCGATTCGGACCGAGACATCGAGCGCGGTGGAAAGCGCGTCAGCATCCATTGTCCCCGCCGGCAGCATGCCAGCCGGACAGATACACGATCCGGAGGGATCGGGATTCGCCGTGGCCGTTCGACGCGACCACCGCGAATTGCCGCTTGGCGCCTTCCGCAGCGGGCTCGATCAGCGACCACCGGAGCAACCCCAGGTACGAGCCGCTGAGCTGCTCCGCTCCGGGCGCGAAATCTGTGCTTCCCAGGGCGCGAAGGGTTCCGAGGAGGCCGGAGACGAGGTCGCTGAGGGCTTTGCTCCCGTAGCGAGACGGCTGCCAAAGCCATCGCCACGAACGTTTGGACTCGTCAAGGGCGACGGGGCGCCACCGTCCGGCGACACCGGGCACCACCTCGTCGCGCACCACCAGGTGACGGTCGTCGCGGCCCGGGTTCGGGGCGAAGAATCGCCAGCGCGGCAGCAAGGCATACCGGTCGTGACGCGAGATCCTCGACCACCGCGGCGGATCGAACTGATGGACGACGCTGGCAAGGAACCAGAGCGTGAGTACCAGCCCGACAGTGGCAGTCCAGGCCATCGCGAGGTGGCCGCTCAGCGCCCGCGCTCCGGGATGGCTGGCGCTTCGGGCGGTCGGATCAGTCTGCCGTCGCGTCCGAGCCGTGGCCGCCCGCCTCGGACGAGCCTTCCTGGACGGCCTGCGAACGCATCTCCATGAGCTGGCCAAGGGTCGGCGCGCCCTGGAGCTGGCTGGCGAGCTCGCGGATCTGGCCAAGGATCTGGCGGTTGTGTTCGCTGAACTCGATGCCTCCCCGCCCCTCCATGCGCGTTTCGACCATGGCCATCTGGGCTTCCGCCACGCATTCGTCGTCTTCCAGCCGGTCGTCGAACGTGCGCCCTTTGGACTGCGCGACGGTGATGAGCGCGTCGAGCGACGCCAGCTCTGCATGGGTGAGTCGTCCAGACGCCATGTCGTCCTCCCTGTTCGTGGCCGCCGCCCTGTTCGTCTTGAGGAGATGGACCAAGCCCGCTCGATTCGCGGGTGTCGAACGATAACGCGATCAGTCTCGGGAGAGCCCGACACCGACGGGTGCCTCGTCGGCATGCGAATGCGGCACTGATCGCCGATCGGCCGTAACGCCAACATGGAGTCGGGCGCTGCCGTGCGCCTCGACCGCCGGGACATCAAGCAGTACATCGAGGAGGGCCGCCGGCCCGCCGCTGAACCGGGTGCCGCGGCGCGAGTCTCGGCACGTCCGACGTGTTCACCGATCGGCAGGTTCCGAATCGCCAGCCTCGTCGGACTGAGCGAAACGACGACACCCCGGTCGAGGTCGTCGACGATCGCCGGCAGGTTGGCGAGAAGGAGGCCGCCCGTGGTCGTCAGGCGACAACTCCGAAACCCGGCGCAGGAGGATGACGGGCGGAAACGGCGCCGCCTAGCGCCAGCAGCATGGAGAAGTCGGTGTCGGCGGTGACGACGACGTAGCCATCGGCGACGGCCCGGTCGAAGATGACCGGTCCGGAGCGGCAGCAGATCCAGTTCGCCTAAGTGGACGATGTCGTACCCGGCATCGGAGAGCAACCCAACGGGACGGGGGAACGTCCTCCTGCTCGGCCAAGCGTTCGTCGTCCCGCAGCTCGTAGTGGACGTTGAGCGCCGGGCTGCCGTAGGACGGGTACGGGTCGAGGCGGACGCCGTGGTCACGGCACAGCTTGTGGAAGCGCGGTTGGAGGCCGAGCTCGAAGCGCATCGGTCCCCACTCGGCGGTGAACCGGCCGAGGAAGCGGGACGACTGGATCCGCCCGCCGGCCCGGTCGAGGGACTCGAGCAAGGTGACGTCGTGGCCCCGGGAAGCCAGTTCGTCGACGCCTACAGCCCGACGATGCCCGCTCCGACAACCACGATGCCCGCCGGCCCGCGCCGAAAACGGCCTGCGGCCGCGTCGTCGGTGGGATAGGCAACCACGGTAGATGGGCGGCAACGGGCCGGCCGTGGATGCGCACGCGAATCGAGAACCCCAGGGCTTGACACCCCCGGAGACGCCGTGATTGTGTCGAGGAAACGGTGGAAGGCGGAGGTGCGGGATGTGGAAGAGGCGGGCACGCGGGCGCGGGATGCTGGTCGTGGCGGGAGCGATGCTGGCGGCGACGTTGGGGCCGGTGACAGCTGCCGACGCAACGAGTACGAGTCAGGCGGCCGGCGGACAGGGCCAGGTGCAACTCCTGGGGCAGATGTTCCTCGCCCTGCGGGCGGCCCAGTTCGACCGGACCATCGACTTCGGGCCCTTCGAGGACGTGTGCCCGGGGGCGTCATTCTGCGCGGTCCCGGCCCGGCCGGTGAAGTACATGCCAAACATCGACCTGGCGATCATCGAGCTCGATCAACAGGGCCAGGCGACGGCGGTGGCGAACGTCCTTCTCTCACGGGACTATCCCGCCGGGCTGCCCCTGCCTATCGACCGGGTGGCGGGTCCCGCGGGCAGTAACGGGGTGAGCGTCGTCCGCTGGCGGCGGTGGGATATCGACCGTTACAACGGCGGCACGTTCTCCCAGGACGACGGCCACCAGCTCACCCAGAAGGGGTGGAAGACCAATCCACCGCTCACGGCGGCGGACAACATCGTCCCCGGGCGGTTGGGGACCCCGATCGACTTCATGGCGCCCTACCCGGCGTCACTGTTCAAGATCATCGTGGCCTTCCGGATCATGCGCCTGGTCGACTTCGGCCAGCTGAGCCTCGACCAGACCTATACCTACAACCCGGTCGCCTCGTTGGCGGCCGAGGGCAAGCAGCTCGACCAGCCCCTGGAGCGCCCGGTCGGCGTCGGGGTGGCGACGGCCGCGGCGGTGGCCGCGGAGGGAGAGACGCGGACCATCCGGGACTGGTTGGACCCGATGATCACTGTCTCGAGCAACAACGCGGCGCGGGCCATGCTCAAGCTCCTCCACGACCGCAACGACCTCCCGGCCATGCACGCCGAGCTCCGGGGCCTGGGGCTGGGAACCCTCCAGGTGAACGGCACCGACCCCGGCACCGGCGGTAACTGGCAGCCGGGCAGCATCCACATGACATCACTCGACACCGCCCGCCTGCTGTGGCTCATCGAGGGTGGGGCGGGGACGCTCTGGCTCCGTCCCGACGGACGGCCGGTCCTGGCGTCGCTGCTGTCCTCCAGCTCCCGCAGCTTCCTCAAGGGATTGCTCGACGACCAGGCGTTCCACGAGGCGCTGAGCACGGGGAGCCTGTGCGGCAAGGCCAACGTCCGGCCCGGTATCCCCGCCCTGGTGCCCGCCCGCTGGATCAACCCGGACGGCACCGAGACGGCCGGCGGCTTCCCCTACGGCCAGGACGTCCGGCCCTGCAACGCGGCGGCCGAGGTGGTGTTCGGGCACAAGACGGGGCTCACGTTCAACTACGGGTCGAATGCGGGGATCGTGCGGTCGCTGCCGGGCAAGCCGGAACGCCGCTACGTGATCGCGTTCAACTCGAGCCTCGGCTACCGCTACACGGACCCCGCCTTCGCCTCCCGCTCGTCCTACCCGTGCTACGACCCGGTCGGAGGCATCTGTTACACCCAGCGCATCCCGGCGATGGCGAAGCAGCTCGACGACTACATCAAGTCGACTCCGTAGCGTCCCGCAACGGGACCGGCCCTGACGCCGATATGGAGCGTCGGCGCGGAATCCGTCGATAGCCCGGACGCCGTTGCGTTGCTACGCGACTACTTCGCCGAGCTCACCGTCCGCTACTTCCACCGAGAGACCACGGACGAGGAGATCGACAAGACCCTCGAGGAGTTTCCGAGCACCGGCCTTGCGCTCTTCCTCATCCTCCGTGCACGCGGGGTGCCTGCCGGTTGCCTTGGCGTGCACCCGACCGGCGAGATCACGCGCATGTATGTCATCCCCCGGTTTCGCCGCAAAGGCGGCGCCCGCGCCCTCCTCACCGCCGTCGAGTCGTGGGCCCGCACCCAAGGCATCACCCGGCTGTTTCTCGACACCCGCACCGATCTCGTCGAGGCCCGAGCGTTCTACGCGTCGTGCGGGTTCATCGAAATCCCGCCCGCCACCAGTACGCCTGGCCCCTTCCAGGACCACCGTGACCTGGCGCCGGGCCCAGGAGCGTCCGACCCGGTAGCTGGTGCCGGCGAAGCAGATCGACCCCCCGCCGTCGGCCATGCGCACCTCGCACACCGCCTTGTAGCGCCTGCTCCACCGGTCCCAACTCCACGAGTACGGGGGCCTCCTCTGGATCTGCGGGCGCGAACGACCACAGCGAAGAAGGTGGCGACCGGCGGGTGGTGGACCCTCAGTCAAGCGTCAGTGTCGTGCAGGTACCGAAGCCAGTGTCGCCCAGGTACCGGAGCCGCGTCCGGGGAATGTCAGGTGGTACCGGAGCCACGGTGTCAACCATGTACCGGAACCGCACACCAGGCAGCGAGCCTTTGGTTCTCAAAATGCTCATCACGGCGTCCTTGCCGGGAACAATCCACAGGCCGGGAAAACGCTGTTACCTGGACTTTTGTGGTGCGCCCGGAGAGATTCGAGAGAAATAGTCAAGACCTGTGGATCGGATTCCCGTCCGACTACGCGGCGGCTCCCTGATCCTGCTGGTTGGGGCGCTCGACCATCACCCCCTTCTCGAACTTGGTGCCGGCCCGCACCAGGGCCACGAGATTAGGGCCGTTCACCGCTCGCCACCGGTCCTGGGCGGACTCGATGAGCTTGAAGGCCATGGCCAGCCCGGCCACCCGGGATCCGGGGCCCTTGGTCACCTTGGTCCGCAACCGCACGGTGGCGAAGGTGGACTCGATGGGGTTGGTCGTCTTGAGGTGGATCCAGTGCTCGGCCGGGAAGTCGAAGAAGGCGAGCAGCGTCTCGGTGTCGTCGACGACCTTGGCCACGGCCTTGGGGTACTTGGCCGCGTAGGCCTCGGCGAAGCCGCTGATGGCGGTGATGGCGTGGTCGCGGTCCTCGGCGTCACGGATGTCGGCCAGCATGCGCCGGGCGCTGCGCTGGGCCGACTTCGGCAGGGCGGACAACACGTTGGCCACCTTGTGGACCCAGCAGCGCTGGGTACCGGTGGCGGGGAACACCTCCCGCAGAGCCCCCCAGAACCCGAGGGCACCGTCGCCCACGGCCAGCACCGGGGCCCGCATCCCACGGCGGCGGAGGTCCCGCAGTACGTCGGACCAGCTCTCCGTCGACTCCCGGAAGCCGTCCTCGATCGCCACCAGCTCCTTGGTGCCGTCGGCCCGCACACCCACGATGACCAGGGCACATAGCCGTTCTTCCTCGAGTCGGACGTTGAAATGGATGCCGTCGGCCCACACGTAGACGTAGTCGACGGCGGAGAGATCCCGGTGGGCGAAGGCGGTCCGTTCGTCCTGCCACTGGCGGGTCAGACGGGTGATCACCGAAGCCGACAGGCCGGCGGCGGAGCCGAAGAACTCGCCCAGGGCCGGGCTGAAGTCGCCGCTCGACATCCCGTGCAGGTACATCAGGGGCAGCACCTCGGCCACCTTGGGGCTCTTGCGGCACCACGGGGCCACGATGGCCGAGCGGAACCGGAGTCGGTCGCCGGTGTCGGGGTCGAGGCGGCGGTCGTCCACCCTCGGCGCCTCGATCTCGATCCCGCCCGCAGCGGTGGTGATGGTGCGGGCCTCGGCGTGGCCGTTGCGAACCACGCGCCGCCGACCACGCTCGTCGAGCTCGCCGGCCATCGCTTCGATGTACGCGTCGACTTCGGCTTCGAGGGCGGCGGCCAGCATCCGTCGGGCACCCTCGCGGACGATCTCGTCGAGCCCGGCCGTCAGCTCCGCGCGGGCGTCATCATCGGTGACTACTGTCAACATCGGCGTTCCTTCCTCGCCGGCGTTCCACCGCCAGCGACTACTCGTTTTGGTCAACGAGGAAGGTACGCCGCGCCCTCGAACGGGTGGGTGATCCACAGGTTCTGGTCATAACTCGAGATTCGAACTCCCAACCTTCTGATCCGTAGTTCGCACCAAGGGGTTATCCACAGGTCGCCGTGAAGGTCCACAAGGCTCATCTCTGGCCTCTGAGCTGGGCTTTCGCGGATTGGCTTGAACCCGCAGATGACCGTGGTTGACCGCCCGTTTCAAGTTTTCGCCGACGTTTGGTTCTCACGGTGGTTCTCACGGAATGTGCTGAAAAGTTAGATGCACCGAACCCTCCAACATCGGAGGGGGACACGGCATCCCATACGAGAGACCGCATCTCACGCGTCGGACCTGCTGAGGGTCGCCGTGCGGCGAGCATCGGATGCAGAGCGAGCGGGATCGCGCCGCACCCGATGAGATGGAGGTCGATCCAGACTCAGTTTGACCGACGACCGGGCGCCATGCCATAATCGAACGTATGTTCGTCTCCCGTCCGGCGCCCCGACGCCCGCGGAACGGTGCCGGACAGTGGTCGACGTCGGCAGTAGAAACGGCTGCACTCCCGGGGGGGCATCCCAGACGCCGGTGTCATCGACAATTACGCTGTGAGGTTTCGGGTGAAAGCAGGGACGAGAACGCTCCAGTGACGGCTTGGCAAGAAATACGAGACCCAGTACACAACTTCATCAAGGTAACTTCGTACGAACGGCGAGTGATCGATTGTCCTGCGGTACAACGGCTTCGACACATACATCAGCTCGCAATGTCGTACCTTGTTTATCCTGGCGCAACCCATCGTCGGTTTGAGCATTCTCTAGGGGTCATGCATCTCGCTGGCGAGGCGTTCGATGTTGTAACTGCCGCCGAAAATATCACCGATGAGGTCCGTGACCTCATACCTGAGCTGAAAGAGACCCAAAACTTCGACTATTGGCGAACGGTAGTTCGCATGGCCGCTTTATGCCACGATCTCGGTCATCTGCCGTTTTCTCATGCAGTAGAGCACCACCTGATGCCTGACGGCTATAACCATGAGCGCCTGTCCATGGACCTAATCAACGGGCCCGAGTTGACGGCCATTCTTGCCGACATCATCCCTCCTATCCAACCGGGTCTGCTTGCGAAACTCGCCGTCGGACCCGGAAAGGCAAAGGGACAGGCATTCAATACGTGGGAAGCGATCCTATCCGAGATCGTTGTGGGCGATGCCTTCGGCGTCGATCGGATGGATTACCTGCTGCGAGATTCACTTCATGCGGGTGTTCAGTACGGACGATTCGATCACCATCGCCTACTGGATACCTTGCGCATACTCCCTGCAGCACCGGCTGGGGACACTGAGGACGCATCTGAGCCCTCTCTCGGAGTAACCGAGGGTGGCCTACACGCCGCAGAATCTCTCCTGCTAGCTAGATACTTTATGTGGACGCAGGTATATCTTCATCCTGTTCGTGTTATGTACGACGCGCATCTCCACGACTTCCTTCAGGCCTGGCTTCCCGATGGTCGATTTTCGGTCGATCTCGAACGACATCTCGCTCTGACGGACCTGGAAGTGCTCGCAGCAATGAGGGCCTCACAATCGAATCCCGAAGCGCCCGGTTTTGAAGCTGCGCGACGGATCTTGACTCGTGGTCACTTTCGTCGTGTATTTGACCGCGCGCCAAGCGATCTTAGTATTACTCTTGAACCCGGCGCTGCCATCGCAGCGGCTCTCGCAACTAAATACGATGATGCGAATGTAAAGACAAAGAAGTATGCACCCGGAAGCGGAGGAGTCGAGTTTCCGGTTAAGGTTCATGATGGATCAGTCGTATCATCCACCTCGTTATCTGCAGCCTTGCGTGGACTGCCAAAAATAGTCGTGGACCAAGTCTTCGTTGAGCCTTCCTTGGCCAAGGAGGCTCGCACTTGGCTCGCCAGCAATAAGAGGTTGGTACTAGAGGCTGCGGCTGTAGATGAAGGAGCAGAGGAATGAATCGACTCCAACGAGCGGCAATTCTTGGCCTTCTCGTGCAATCACTACGCGATCGTGGAAGTTGGGCCGGTGAGACACACGTTCAGAAGGCGGCGTATCTCCTCGAGCATGCAGCCGGCGTCCCTCTGGATTACGAATTTGTACTCTACAAGCACGGCCCTTTCTCGTTTGATCTCCGTGACGAGTTGAATGACTTCAGCGGGGACGGCCTACTTGTTATTGAGCCCCAAGTCTATCCGTACGGGCCAAGGTTGCGCGTAACTGACTTGGGTCAGAAGAACATCGAGTTGCGAGACCAAACGGCAAATCAGTACCAGGGTGCAATCGCTACAGTCACGCTCTTCATCGGCGATCGGGGTGTGGCGGCTCTAGAGCGACTAGCAACCGCGTTCCTGCTCCATTCTGAGTCGCCGAACGCCTCGGACGAGGAAATCGCAACCCGCCTGGTCGAGGTTAAACCGCACGTAAGCCGGTTTGATGCGTTGTCGGCTGTCAGAGAGATGCGAGTTGCGGTTCCTTCCTTGCTGACATCAGGGTCATCCGGCCCCAGTTGATTCGTTCGTGCTTGGAGTGGGCGCAACTGGAAAACCAAAACGACGAGCTCCAGGGCCGGATAGCCATCTACTACCCTCCTCGCATGTGTCGGAAATCGAGCAATATCGACACTGGCTCCCAGGGTGGCGCAGCTGGGGTTCCTTGCTGAATCCTGCTTGAACGGCCACGACTGTGGCCGCGGTGCATACAGCTTGGACCCCCTCCTCGATTAGTGCTGGATCGACGTCTATCTGCACAGTTCGATGTGCCCCACAGTCTGGGAGAAGCGCGACCACTCTTACCGGCTCCTCACCCACAAGTGCTGCCATCACTGCGGCGAATCCTAGCTCTCTTCGGATATATTCGCTCCAGGCGCCGTTAAGGATCAGCCCAAGGGTCAATTCCCCATCAACTCTGTATAGCAAGTCGATTCGGCCAGCGATTCGGAGCGCCCGACCTGGGTACTCCCATGCAGGCCTCCAACCAATCCGAGTCCCAGGAGGCAGAGGCCAGACGCCGATCGCTCGTGCAGCTCCGGAAACAAAAGAGATGGCTCTTTGACCAATCATTGCCCGTTCCGGCTTGCTCGCACCATACCGGATCCATTCCCAGGGCCAGCGATTGCTATCGCCGTTCCGAAATGCCTCGACGAAGGCGCGAGGTGGGCCAACCGAAAAATCGAGTTCGCAGAGTGAGTCAAGCGCGCTAGCTCGCCAAACAGTATTGACACTTGACTCGAATGGAGTGGAAGGCGTCGCAGCCTCCCTCGCCGGACAGACGAGGGATTGGCGGACTTGCCATGCGCCCACTTGCAACCGCTCGTCCTCCGCTGCGTCCCAATACTTGCCGGGAGCACACCGCTCCGCAACAACACTTAGTTGGTCGGTTAGTGCCTTCCGTACTGAGTCGTGCCGCTTAGAAGGGGTCATCGGCCAATCTTTCCCTGAACTCAACAGGTAGCTCCGCAGTGACTTGAGCCGACGGACATTGCTTGGCGTCCGGACACCAACCGCAGCGATATGACGGGTTTTCGGTGGGAATCCGGCCACCCGCCAACTCACCTGCCAATATGAGGGCATCCCCCAGCCGCCTCGCGGCTGAACGCAGTTCGTCTTCGCCAATCCAGATGTCGTCGACCGCTCCGGTCTCGCCGCAGCAAGTGATGACACAGTCCGGCGGGATACCGTCACGAAACGCAACGAGGAGCGCGTACAGGAGGGCATCCTCAATATCCTCCCGCCGAAAGCGTCTCGACTTTGTCTCGATGATCGCGGCTCGACGGCTAGTCGGCGGTCCACCAAGCACGATATCTGCCCGGCTATCGATCATCACCTCGCCATCGGCCAGCGTGAGACACGCTCGGTCCTGGACTCTCGGCCACCATTCGCCGCTCAGTTGCGGCCAGTCATCTAGGAGGCGTAGACGTCGTTCTGTGAGATCCTCTTCAAGGGCTTTGCGCAGGCCTGCGTCCAGAGCGCCGACCCAGTCGAGAATGCCCTCGTTTTGGTCTCCGCTGGCCCGGAGCAACTCAATGGCTAGATCCAAGGGAGGGTCGTCGAGCCGTCCTGCAGTGACCCGATGGCTGCAAAGTAGGTCGAGAAGTACGCCTAACACCAACTCCGACGTGACATCTGCGTCCTGGGGTCTCAGCATCGCAAGCATGTAGCGCTCGCAATCAAGCATCTGCCGAATCCGACCCTTAGAGAGCCGAAGCGGCTCAGCGCCAAGGGGGAGGCTGGCAAGTTCGGTCGCTCGGCGGGCGGCGTCCTCGAGGTCGTCGAGAAGGGCCGAGACGATGCCGTCAGCGATGCGCCGTGAACTGCCCCCGTTCGCCCATCTCTCAATCAGTGCAGCGAACTGAGTTTGCCCTTCCGCCATGTCAAGGAACACTACCGCTGGGCCTCGCTGGAGAGGTGCACGTGGCCAACCAAACGTGCCGACCAGACTCTCGTCTTCTCGGCAGGGCGTCCGTGATTCCTGTCAACCCCGGCCTCACGCGACCTGGCCCTTTGTCTCCGCCTCTCGGATCCAGAGGCGTGCGTCCCGACTGGACACCCTCGTCCGGGACGCGAGATCTCGAACGTCGTTACGGCCTAGTTCAATATCGGACCCGACTACGCACAGACGAGTGCATTGCGTCCCGCGGGACGGCAGCCGTGATGCGGGCCACGAAGCTCAAGGCCGATGGTGCCGGCGTGACGGGGCTCGTGGGCTACTACGCCGGTCTGGCCGAGGACCAGCTCCGACGGGATGGGCGGAGCCGGGGGCCGATCGACTACTACCTCGACCCCAACGAACCGCCGGGCCGGTGGTGGGGCGGCGGCTCCGCTGCCGTCGAGCTGTCCGGCGACGTCAGGCCCGAGCATCTGGAGGCGTTGCTCCACGGCCGCCAACCCGGCGATGGGCGGCAGTTGGGACGGGGCTTCGGGGCCAAGTCGGCCCGGGCCTTCGACGCAACCTTCTCGGCCCCCAAGAGCGTGTCGGTGCTGTGGGCGCTGAGCCCGGATGCCTCGATACAGGCCGAGGTGCTCGCCGCCCATGACGCGGCCGTCGTCGCCGCTTTGGACTGGCTGGAGCAGCACGGGGGAGTCACCCGGCGGGGCAGAAACGGCGTCCACCAGGTCGACACCAGGGGATTGGTGGCGGCATTGTTCCGACAGCACACCAGCCGGGACGTCGACCCGCAGCTGCACACCCACGCTGTCATCTGGGCCAAGGTCCAGGACCCAACCGGCAAGTGGCTGTCGCTCGACGCCCGGTTCCTCAAACAGCAGCAGCGTCCGATCGGCTGGGTCTACGCCGCCGCCCTACGTTCGGAGCTGTCGGCCCGCCTCGGAGTGTCGTGGGGTCCGGTAAACGAGGGCCATGCCGACATCGAAGGAATCCACGCGGGGATGCTCACACTCTTCTCACGGCGCAACGCCGAGGTCGACGCCAAGCTGGCCGAGGCCGTTGCCGCCTGGGTCGACGACCACGACGGCGCTGAACCCGACTCCCGCACCCTCTACCACCTGGAGCGAAACGCCGTCCTTGATAGTCGGCCGGGCAAGTCCGAGCCTGTTCCGGCCGACGAACTACGACGCGAGTGGGTGGCCCGGGCCCAGGATGCCGGTTTCGAACCGCTCGCCGTCCCACGCTGCCCACTCCAACTGACCCAGGACGCGTCCTGGGATGACGAAGCAGTCATCGCCCAGGCCCTGGACATGGTGGCCTCGTCGTCGTCGATCTGGCTGCGGGCCGACCTGGCCCGGGAGATCGCTGCACGCCTCCCTGCCGAGGCAGCCAACTCGGCCGCCGACGTCGGCGGATCGTCGACGAACTGGCCGAGCGGGCTGGCCAGCGGTGCGTCGAGCTGCACCCGCAGACGACGAAGGGTGCGGCCCGCAGGCGCGACGGCCGGCCTGTCACCGAGCACGTGGTGGAGCGCAGGCTCAGCACGGCGGCGGTGCTGGAACAGGAGGCGTGTCTCTTGCGCTGGGCCCGGGCCAATGTCGGGACTCGCCGACCATCAGCACCCGGCGACGACGCGTACGCCGTCGCCGCCCGAGACGTAGCCGGCGATCACCGCCTCGTCCTGGTAGTCGGCCCTGCCGGTGCCGGCAAGACGACGATGCTGGCGACGGCGGTCGCCGAGCTGGCGGCGCAGGGACGAGCAGTCGTCGGCCTGGCGCCGTCGGGCAGGGCCTCCGACGTACTGGGCCGGGAGACCGGCTCGACAGCCACCACTCTGGCCAAGCGGCTCCACGAATACGGCCGAGGTGACGGGCCGCAGCCCGAGTGGCGCCTGGAGCGAGGGACCACGATCATCCTCGACGAGGCTGGGATGGCATCGACCGACGACCTCGCTCGCCTGGTCGCCCTGGCCGACCGCCATGACTGGCGACTGGTGTGCGTCGGGGACCCGGCCCAGCTTCCGGCAGTCGGCCGAGGTGGCATATTCGCCCATTGGTGCGCAGTCCTCCCCGCCCGCCACCTCGGCGAGGTGAGGCGCTTTGCGGAGCCGTGGCAGGCGGAGGCCAGCCTGCTCCTACGGGAGGGCGATCCGGCCGCCGCCGCGCTCTATGCCCAGCACGGACGGTTGCGCACCGTCCATCCCGCCCTCATTGCCGACCGGGTCGCCCGCCAGCACGAACGGCAGGCCGCAGGAGGCGCCATCGTCGCCATCACCACCGCCTCCACGAGCACGGCCCGAGCCATCAACATCGAGATCCAACGGCGTCGCAACCCCCGCCAGGTCGGACGGTCGGTGTTGCTGGCCGACGAGACGAGAGTCTTCGTCGGGGACCGGGCCGCCACCCGCCGCAACGATCCCGGCCTCGTCACTACCGGCGGCGGCGCCGTTCGCAACCGCCAGACGTGGACGGTTACCGCCATCGGCGACGACGGCTCGCTCGCCGTCGCCGACGCCGAGCGTGGTTCGGTGCGCCTGCCTGCGGAGTATGCCGCCCGCCACGTCGAGCTTGGATGGGCCGTCACCGGCTACGGCAACCAGGGGACAACCGTCGACCACGGCATCTGCGTGATCGAGCCGGCGAGCACCCGGGCCGGCATCTACGTGGCCATGACCCGGGGCCGGGGCCACAACGACCCTTGGCTCGTCGACCGCACCGGCAGCGCCGACGCCGAGGCGTCCTTCGCCGCCGCCATCGCCCGGCCGCCCAACGCCGGGACCGCCCACGCCGTCCGGGACCGGCTCTACCGAGCCGCGGGCGTTTCCCCACCGGAGCCGGCCCTCCCGGCATTGACGGACGACGACCCGGCTCGACGGATGGCCGAGCACCTCAGCCGACTGCCGGCCCAGCGGCCACCGAGTCTGAGCCGATGAGCGGCGCCGCGAGATCTGGCGGGGCTCAGCGGCCTAGTTGAGGTGATGACCGCCACAGGAGAACACACCATGTCGAGAGCCTCGCAATCCGACCGCCTGCCGCTGATGGACCTGGCCGCCGTTGCCGAACGCCTCGGCGTCAACCAGCGCCACGTGCGGCGCCTCGTCGCCGAGCGCCGGATTCCGTTCGTCAAGTGGGGCCACCTACTCCGGTTCGATCCCGCGGAGATCGAGGAGTGGCTGGACGGGGCCCGGGTCGGGTCCGGGGCCGGATTGGGTCAGCCCGCGTAGAGCGCGGGGCGGTACCGAGGATCCGGCACCTCTCGACCCGCTCCTGAGCCGCTTCGATCCAAGCCGCCTTGGCAAGCGTCACCTCGGCCATGGCCTGCTCGGCTGACTCACCGAACGCAGAGCAGCCGTCGAGGTCCGGGATGTCGGCGATGTAGCCCGCGTCCTCGTCGCTCCAGAAGACGTTGATGTGGTGATCGCTGATGGCTCTGCGGGCCTACGTGAGCGTCGGAAGCCGACGGGTGCGGAACTCTTCGTGCCTGTCAGGCCGACCCGGCAAGATCCGAAGGCGGAGGGTGCCGTCCACTTCCCGGCTTACCACCAGCGCCAGAGCCGGAGGGACCTCGTCGTCGCCGACCACGAGGTAGTCACCGGGATGGGGGTCGAGCGGCAAGCGGGCATGACGCAGGGTCCCGGTGACGATGTCGGGTTCGTATTCCTGGTGGTCGTCCACCCAGAGCTCGACGGTCGGCTGCGCTTCTCCCACGTGCTCCATGGTAAATCCCCGACTCCTCTGGCTCACCCATCACCCCGGCACCCGGGCACGCCGGCATTCACCAGCCTGCTGAGTCATGGGCCGATCGGCAGCTGCCGGATCGCCAGCCTGGTCGGGCTCAGCGAGACGACGACACCACGCGTCAGATCGTCGAGGATCGCCGGCAGGTTGGCGAGAAGGAGCCGCCCGTGCTCATCAGGGGACAGCTCCGAGACCCGGCGCAGGAGGATCACCGAAGGAGACGATGCGCGCCTCAGCGCCAGCAGCATTGAGAAGTCGGTGTCGGCGGTGACAACCACGTATCCGTCATCGACCGCACGATCGAAGATCACCGAGTCCGGAGCGGTGAGCAGGTCGAGGTCGGCCACATGGGTGACGTCGTAGCCGGCAGCTGTGAGTGAAACTGCAAGCCGGGGGGACAGGTTGGCGTCGAGCAGGAGCCTCACGCAGGCCGGGCGACGGGCGCCTCACGCTCGTTGACGACGGCTGCGGCGAACTCCAGCGCGGCGAGGACGTCGGCGCGCTCGAGGTAGGGGTAGTCCTCGAGGACCTGCTCGGTTGTGCGGCCGCCGGCGAGCTGGCCGAGGACCATGCTCACCGTCACGCGCAGGCCCCTGATGCAGGGCACCCCCCCCATGCGATCGGGGTCGACGGTGATGCGTTCAAAGGCCATCGGATCAATAGTAGGCGGGTAGTCCCCCCTCACGGCCCCTGGCCAAAGGAGGGCGGGGGGCGGATCGACAACCTGTCGCCCAACCTTCGCGTGAGCGACTTCCCAGGCTGCTGTCGTTGCGCACGTCAGCGAAACAGGGCGGCGCCGATCTTGTCGGCCGCCTCCCGCTGCATCGTCGGCGTTACGTGGCTGTAGAGGTTGGTGAACAGGGTGGCGTCGGCGTGGCCGAGGCGCTCGGCGGCGACCTTGGGCGGGACGCCGTTGGCGAGCATCAGGGTGGCGCTCGTGTGGCGGAGGCCATGGGCGGTGAGCCGGGGCAGGCCAGCCGCGACCGACTCCACCGCGAGCAGCCTCGACAACGTCTGCGGGTGGTACGGCCCGCCCGCCACCCGGGTGAACACGTGGTCGGTCTCGATGTAGTCGGCCGCGGCCAGGCGCTCCTCGGCCTGGCGCTTGCGTTGGTCACGGAGGATCCGGACCAACCCGTCGTCGAGGTCGACCGAGCGGACGGCGTCGCGGCTCTTGCCGGACGAGACGACGACCTCGTAGCCGATGGTGGACGAGAACTCGACGACGCGCACCAGGCGGCCGTCGAGGTCGACGTTCGGCCACCGCAGCGCGACCAGCTCCCCGATCCGCAGACCGGCGCTCATCAGGAACGCCCAGATCGGGAACGTCCGGTCGGTCTCCATGAAGCCGAGGAACGTCCGCGCCTCCTCCGGGCTCCAGTGCCTGGGGATCGACCGTGCACGGGTCGGCCGGGGCGTCGAGACCAGCGGGTTCACCACCATCAGCCCGTTCTTCACCGCCATCTTGAAGGCGCCGGCCAGCGGCGCTCGGGCGAGGCGGATCGTGTTGGGTGCCAACGGCTTGCCGTTCTTCGAGCCGCCGGCCTTGGCCAGCCGGCGCTGCCATTCGAGGATCGTCTCTGGCGTCACGTCCCGCAGGCGCCGCCCGCCCAGCAGCGGCCGGACGTACACCTCGGCGTTCTTGCGGTAGTCGAAGCGGGTCTTCACCGACAGCCGCCCGTCGGCGTCGAGGCCCTCCAGGTACAGGTCGAGCAGACCATTGACCGTCATCGCCGACGACGACGGGCGGGCGACCGTCCCCACCCCGGCGAGCAGCTCCTTGCGGGCCCGGCCGGCGTCACCCGCCGTCCGGAACCCTCGCTTGGTGACCTGCGACCGCCGGCCTGTCAGCGGGTCGCGGCCGAGCGTCGCCTTGAAGTACCAACCACCTTTTCCGTCGGCGTACACGCCCTCGGGTCGCACTGGCAAGGGCCAGACCCCCTTGTGAGAACCACCGTGAGAACCGCCCTACGAGCCAGGCAGCGAGGCTTTGGTTCTCAAAATGTTCTCACGGCACGCTCGCCGGGAACAATCCACAGGCCCGAAAACGCTGTGACCTGGACTTTTGTGGTGCGCCCGGAGAGATTCGAACTCCCAACCTTCTGATCCGTAGTCAGATGCTCTATCCGTTGAGCTACGAGCGCAGGCGTGCTGGGACAGCTTACCCCCTGCCTCCTGGGCGGCGGCCGGGTCGGCGTACGCTGGCGGGCGGTGCGCTACCGGCCGCCCGATTCACAACCGACGCACAGCTGGCGCCAAGGTTGCTCAGAGCGGGCTCGGGTCTGCTGGAGTAGACGACGCCAGGAGAGCACACCGTGACCGACGACCGCTACCCCAGTCCCTGGGCTCGCTCCGAGCCGGGTGACGACGACGACGTGACGTGGGCGCCGCCCGCCCCGTCACCCACCGGCGCGTCCGGCGGGACCGGCCCCTTTGCCGACCCGCCCGAGCCACCGGAGCCGATGACCGCCACCGGGTGGTCCCGGCGGAGCATGGCCGCGATCATCCTCATCGGCTTCTTCGCCTCGTTCTTCGCCGCCCGCCTCCTCGGCGGACCCGATGGGCTCCTCCAGACCGATCCCGGACGGACCCCGAACGCCCAGTTCATCCCCGCCGGCCCGTCGGCGGGCAGCGTCGACCCACCCACCCCCGAGGCGGCGGCGGTGGCCGACAAGGTCCGGCCCGGCGTCGTCGACCTCAACACCGAGCTCGCCTTCCAGCACGCCACCGCCGCCGGCACGGGCATGGTGCTCACCGCCAACGGCCAGGTCCTCACCAACAACCACGTCATCGAGGGGGCGACCAAGATCACGGCCACCGTGGTCGACACCGGGAAGACCTACACCGCCACCGTCGTCGGCACCAACGCCACCGACGACATCGCCGTGCTCCAGCTCAAGGGGGCGTCGGGCCTGGCCACCGTTCCCATCGGCGACTCCTCGACCGTGCAGGTGGGCGACGAGGTCGTCTCCCTGGGCAACGCCGGAGGCCTCGGGGGCACGCCAAGCGTCAAGACGGGCACGGTCCGGGCCGTCGGCCAGACGGTGACCATCGGCGACGTCGCCGCCGGCGGGTACCACCGACTCGAGAACATGATCATGACGACGACCCCGTTGGAGTCGGGCGACTCGGGCGGGCCCCTGGCCGATGCCGACGGGCAGGTGATCGGCATCGACACCGCGGCCACGGTCGACACCCGCTTCCGGTCGGGCCCGGGCCTGGGCTTCGCCATCCCCATCAGCGACGCTATGGCCGTCGTCCGCCAGATCGAGTCCGGCCAGGCGAGCGAGACGGTGCACATCGGCCCGACCGCCTTCCTGGGCGTCTCGCTGGCGTCGGGCAACGGGCCGGGGGTGGTCGTCGCCGACGTGGAGTCGGGCTCCCCCGCCGACTCGGCCGGGTTGGAAGATGGCGACGTGATCACGGCCGCGGCGGGGAAGACGGTGGACTCGGCCGAGGCCCTGTCGAGAGTGATCCGGTCGCACCGCCCGGGCGACACCGTCGGCCTGCGGTGGACCGACCCGTCGGGCGAGAGCCACTCGACCACGGTGAAGCTGGGCACCGGCCCCGCCGGCTGAGCGCCCCGTCCGGACTCGGGCTGCTCGGCCTCGGTGATCTCGGTCCACGACCGGCTGGCTCAGGGCCCAGCCGCCCGGGCCGCCTCGACGAAGGCCCGCACGAGCGCCTCGTCCTTGCTCCCGTCCCGTTCCACGCCGGAGTTGACGTTCACCGCCCACGGGCGGACCGTCTCGACGGCGGACGTCACGTTGGTGGGGTTGAGGCCCCCCGCCAAGACCAGCGGGAGCGGCTGCGGCGGGCCAGGCCCGCGCTCACATCCCAGTCGTGGACCAGGCCGGTGCCGCCGTTACGGTCCTGGGCCGGGTCGACGCTGTCGGCCACGAACGCGTCCACGAGCGTCACCCAGGGGGACGGGTCGTCCACCCGCCCGTCGCGCACGTGCAGGGCTTTTGACCAGGCGGAATCCGGGGGTTGCGGCCGCGCAGGCGGGAGAGGACTTCGACGTCGACGTCGTCGTGCACCTGGAGCGTGTCGACGGGAAGTCGTCCGGATTCTCGCCAGGGTCGGCGTCGTCGACCGCGTGGGTGACCGCGTAGCGCCCGACGTGGGGCGGGACGAGGGCGAGCAGCCGGCGGGCGTGGTCGAGGGTGACCGAGTCGTCGGCCCGATGACGGATGAGGACCAGCACGCCGACCGCGTCGGCGCCCCCCGCCACCACCGCCTCCACGTCGGCCTCGGACCGGACCGCACAGACCGAGACGCGCACGCGGCGGATCGGCCCCGGAGGCACGCGGGCGACGCTACTGCGGGGCAGGTGTCCGTTTCGGGGGACCTCCACCAGGCTTCAAGCCGGGGGACGGCACCCTCGACGGCCGCCAGTCCGGCGGCGCACCATCTCGACATCGAGACGGGAACCGCAGGCGGTACCTCAGCGTCCTGGCCGCGGGCACGACAGGGAGGTAGACGGCGATGAGAAGGACCGCACGATTGGCGGTTGCCGGCCTCGTGGTCGGCGTCATGGCCCTGGTCACCGCGCCGGGCGCGCTGGCGTCCCCGCCGGGGAACGACAACTGGTGTCGTTCACCATCGACACGCCGGGCACCCCGACCGCCGGATTCATCGCCGTCCCGTTCGACCCCTCCACCATCGACACGGTGCAGTTCCTCGACATGTCCTTCGACTCGGCCTTCATCGGCTTCGGACCGGCCCAGTGGGACCTCGGCGACGGCACCACCGCCACCGGGTGCTGCCTCAACCACCGCTACGCGGCCGACGGCGACTACACGGTGGTCCTGACCGCCACCACGCTCGACGGCCGGACGGCGACCACATCGCAAACCCTGTCGGTGCGGACGCACGACGGGTCGATCGAGCGCATCCAGGCGCCGAGCACGGCCCGGGTCGCTAAGCGAAGGAAGTGCGGGTGAAGGTGCGGGCGGCCGGTACGCCGAGACGGTGCAGGTCGACCTGTTCAAAAGCGTGGCCGGCGGGTTCGAGCAGATCGTCGGCAGCCGGACCCTGGCGGTGCCGGCGGCCCACGGCGGGCGCACGACCGACTTCGGCATCACCTACACGTTCACCGCCGACGACGCCGCCACCGGGAAGGTGACCTTCCGGGCGGTGGCCACCATCGTGGGCGTACGCGACGTGCTGCCGGCCGACAACCAGGCCATCGCGCCGCCGACCAGCGTGAAGCGCTGACGCCTCGGGTGGCGGAGAGGGGGGGATTCGAACCCCCGAGGAGCCTTATCAGCCCCTAATCGCTTAGCAGGCGACCCCCTTCGGCCACTCGGGCACCTCTCCGGGGACTACGAGTCTCGCACGCCGGCAGGAGTGCGTGCGCCGGTCATACGTCGACCAGGAGGGTGACGGGGCCGTCGTTGACCAGCTCCACCAGCATGTGGGCACCGAAGCGGCCGGTTGCGACGGCGGCGCCCAGGCGGCGCAGCTCGGCGACGACCTCGTCGACCAGGGGCTCGGCCACCGGGCCCGGGGCGGCCGCCACCCACGACGGCCGCCGGCCCCGGCTGGTATCGCCGTAGAGGGTGAACTGGCTGACGACGAGGACGGCGCCGGTGGTGTCGGCCACCGACCGGTTCATCACCCCCTCGTCGTCGGCGAAGACCCGGAGGTGCCAGAGCTTCTTGGCCAGGACGTCGGCGGTGGCGACGGTGTCGTCGTGGGTCACACCGAGGAGCACGCACAGGCCGGGTCCGATCTCGCCCACGACGGCACCGTCGACCCGGACCCGTGCCTCAAGGACCCGTTGGACGACGGCCCTCACCGGCCGCGACCCGTCCGCCAGGCGGCGCCCGCGCCCGCCGCGCCGCCGAGGAACCCGCCGCAGACGGCGACGATCGCCACGGCCGCCAGGACCCGCCCCGGCGATCGGCCGGCGGCGTCGGCCACGAGGACGGCGCCGGGCGCGATCACGAGGAGGAGCCCGGTGCGGAACGGGCGCCGGGCAGGAGGGCGCCGAGGACGACGGCCGCCACCAGCTCGCCGGTGCCGACGGGGAGGAGGTAGTTGCCGAGGGCGTGCGGCACCAGGGTCAGGCCGGAGCCCACGGCCAAGGGGGCGGTCCAGTCGACCGGTCGGGTGGTGTCGCTCGTGGGCGACAGCGTGCCATGTCGGGGCCACCCGGCTCGCGGACGACGGTCAGAGTGAGAGGATTGTGACTGAGCTTGGGTCGGCGATGCCGGGTGGCGACATGGACGAACCTACCGATGCTCGCTCACCACCGGGTTTCCGGGCGGTGCAGGTCGGGTTACGGAAATCCGCCCCCTTGATGAACTCCAGTGGCGCCCGGTTCAGAATTGCGACCGGAGGTCGCGTAACCGGTCGATGATGTCCTCGAACCGGTCACCGAATTGCTCGAGCTGGTCGATGATGTCGTCGATCAGTTGGTCGATGCTCGGACCCCCGCTGCTGGTCGGCGGCGAGGTTGGAGGCGGCATGGTGGGGGGCGGGGTCGTCGTCGGGGGCGGCATCGTCGGTGGCGGGGTCGTGGTGGGCGGCGACATGGTGGGCGGCGGCGAGGTCGACGAAGGGAACGGCGGCAGCGTGGGCGGCGGCAGCGTGGGCGGCGGCGGGATGGTGAACGTCGGGAAGGTGAAGGGCGGGAGCGTCGGAATCGGCGGAATCTGGGCCGAGCTCGACGGGAGCATCAGCATTCCCCCGGTCACCACCAGGAGGGACCCGATCGCCACCCGCCAGCCTCGCATCGCCGACCTCCTTGTCTCGGCCGGCAGACTAGCGAGGCGGCGTGGCCGCTGTCGAGGGTTGCGAGTGGAGCGGAGGGAGTGGGATTTGAACCCACGGGACTCTCGTCCAAGGCTGTTCAAGAGCCTCGCATTCGGCCGCTCTGCCATCCCTCCGGAGGCCCGAGACTACTGCTGGATCTGGCGCCGGATCTGGCCCCGCAGGCCCTTCACCCAATCGTCGGCCGCCCGCCACGACGCCTCCGCGTCCCTCCGGATCTCGGGACCCTTGTCGCCCGCCTTGGGGTAGGACCCGAGGAACTTGAGGCCCGCCAGCTGGGCGTGCAGGTCGCGGAGGCAGTCGGCCACCACCTCGTCGTCGACGTGGCCCCGGAGGTCGATGATGAAGCAGTAGTCGCCGAGCGAGCTCTTGGTGGGACGCGACTCCAGCTTCACCAGGTCGATGTTGCGGGCGGTGAACTGGCCGAGGATGGCGTGCAGGCTGCCGGGGTGGTTGTCGCGCTGGAAGCACACGATGCTGGTGACGTCGTGGCCGGTGGGCGCGGGGATGCCCGACCGGGCGACCGCCACGAAGCGGGTGGAGTTCTCGGGGTTGTCCTCCACGTCGGCCGCCAGCACCTCGAGGCCGTAGAGCTTGCCCGCCAGCGACGAGCCGAGGGCGGCCGTCCCCTCGGGGTGCGCCTCGCCCACCTGGCGGACGGCCTCGGCGGTGGAGTTGGCCGCCACCATCTGGGCGTGGGGCAGGTGCTCGTTGAAGAACGTCTGGCACTGGGCCATGGCCACGGGGAACGACACGACCCGGCGGACGTCGGCCAGGGTCGTACCCGGCGGGGCCAGCAGGTTCTGGCTGATGGCCATCACCACCTCCCGCTGGATGAGGAGGTCGTGCTCGAAGACGAGGCCGTCCATCACCTGGAGGACGGTGCCCTCGATCGAGTTCTCGATGGCGACGAAGCCCAGGTCGATGTCACCCTTGGCGACGGCCGCGAGCACCAGGGGCATCGACGGCAGGGCGACGAGGTCTCCGGCGGCGAGGTCGGGCTGGCCCAGCAGCGCCTCCTCGCCGAAGGTGCCGTGGGGCCCGAGGAAGCCGACCCGGGGCGTGGGGGGCGTGGCGGCCATGCCCAGCAGAGTAATGGCGACGATAATGGCCGCTGTGGACGAGCCGACGCTGCGAAATCTGCTGGACGACGTCCGCACCGGCGTGCTCTCGGCCGACGACGCCGTCGCCCGGCTGCGGCGGCTGCCCTTCGCCGACCTCGGATTCGCCCGGGTCGACCACCACCGGGCCCTGCGCCAGGGCTTCGGGGAGGCGGTGTACGGGCCGGGGAAGACCCCCGGGCACTGCGCCGCCATCGTGGACGAGCTGCTGGCGGGGGGTGGGAGCCCCGTGATCCTCACCCGGGCCGACGACGTCCAGGCGGAGGCGGCCATGGCGATCAACCCCGGCTGCCTGCGCACCGGGACGACCCTGGTGTGGCGGCCACGCCACCTGCGCCCGGGCCGGATCCTGGTGCTCACCGCGGGGACGGCCGACCTGCCGGTGGCGGCGGAGTGCGTGGCCACCCTCCGGGGCCACGGGTTCGAGCCCAGCCTGGTGTCCGACGTGGGGGTGGCCGGCGTCCACCGGCTGCTGGCCACCGCCGACGAGCTGGCCGCGGCCGACGCGGTCGTGGTGGTGGCGGGGATGGAAGGCGCGCTGGCCAGCCTGGTGGGCGGGATGACGCCGGCGCCGGTGGTGGCGGTGCCCACCAGCGTGGGGTACGGGGCGTCGCTGGAGGGGGTCACCGCCCTGCTGGCCATGCTGGCGTCGTGCGCGTCGGGGCTGACGGTGGTCGGCATCGACAACGGGTTCGGCGCCGCCTGCGCGGTGGTGCGTATCCTC
Source organism: uncultured Acidimicrobiia bacterium (assembly GCA_963836205.1). Classification (GTDB taxonomy): domain Bacteria; phylum Actinomycetota; class Acidimicrobiia; order Acidimicrobiales; family AC-14; genus JAXDMK01. Next base: position 105,154 of record CAWIIV010000023.1, read on the forward strand.
CCCGCGTGACCCGCACGGCCTGGTTCCACTGCTTCTCCGGGATCGCGGGCGACATGGCCCTCGGCAGCCTGGTCGACGCCGGGGCCGACCTGGCCGAGGTGGTGGGCCTCCTCGAGCGGCTTCCGGTGAAGGGGTGGTCGGTGGAGGCGGAGGCGGTGCTGCGGGCAGGCGTGGCCGCGACGAAGGTCCACGTCCGGTGCGAGGACACGGCCGTTGTCCGCACCTACGCCCACATCTCGGGACTGGTCGACGAGGCCCGGCTGCCGGAGCGGGTGCGCGACCGGACCCAGGCCGTGTTCGCGGCGCTGGCCGAGGTGGAGGGACGCCTCCACCGGCGCCCGCCGGAGCAGGTCCACTTCCACGAGGTGGGGGGTCTCGACGCCATCGTCGACGTGGTCGGTACGTGCGCCGCCCTGGAGGTGCTCGGCGTCGACCGGGTGACGGCCAGCCCGGTGGCGACGGGCCTGGGCATGGTCCGCAGCGCCCACGGCGTGATCCCCAACCCGGCCCCGGCGGTGCTGGAGCTGCTCCGGGGCGTCCCCACGTACGGGCGGGAGATCAGCGTGGAGCTGACCACGCCCACCGGCGCGGCCCTGCTGGCGGCCATGGCCGTGGAGTACGGCCCCCTTCCCGAGCTGACCCTGGCCGCCACCGGCTACGGCGCCGGCGACCGCGACATCGACGGCCTGCCCAACGTGGTCCAGGTCGTGCTGGGCGACGCCCCGGCCGGGGAGCCGGAGACGACGCCCCGCCCCGGGCAGCCGGTGGTGCTGCTGGAGGTCAACGTCGACGACGCCACCGGCGAGGTGCTGGCCCACGCGGTGTCAGCCCTCATGGAGGCCGGCGCCCACGACGCCTGGCTGACACCCATCCTGATGAAGAAGGGACGCCCGGCCCACACCGTGAGCGCCCTGGGCGACCTGGCCCTGGCCGACCAGTTGGCGTCGGTCCTCACCGCCGAGACGGGCAGCCTGGGCGTCCGCGGCCTGACCCTCGAGCGCTGGCCGGCGGCCCGGGCGACGGCCGAGGTGGAGGTCGACGGGCTGCCGGTGCGGGTGAAGGTGAGTGCGGGCCGGGTGAAGGCGGAGCACGACGACGCGGTGCGGGTGGCCCGCCGCCAGGGCATCCCCCTGCGGGAGGTGCTGTCCCGGGCCGAGGCCGCCTGGCCCCGCGACCCGGGCCCCGACCGAGCCGGCTGACCCCTCCGAACTGGTGACGGATTCGGCCGTCAGACGACCGACAGTGTCACCGGTTGGCGGGGGGCTGTCGGTCGCGGGGGTTATTCCTCGAACAGGTCCTCGCCCCGGCGGAGGCGGCCGGCGATGCGCACGACGTGGGGGAGCTCGCGGCGGGTGGGGGTGTGGGCGGCCAGGAAGCGGGCGGCCGCCACCAGGATCATGGCGCCCTCCTCCGACCCCGCCGGCCAGCCGTGGAACTGGCGGACCGCGGCCTCGACGATCTGGAACCAGTGGAAGCCGGCGTCCTCGGCCAGGAGGGCGTGGCCCAGAGCCGAGACCAGGGCGGCCGGGTCGCCACCGGCCCGGAGGTAGCCGTAGGCGATGGCGCCGGCCCGGTCGACGCCGCCCTGCTCGTCCCAGCAGGCCTGGAGGTCGGCGAGATCACCGCTGGAGGCGGTCGGGGGGCGGGCGGCGGGGACGTTGAGGAAGCGGTCGAGGTAGATCCGGAGGGCGGCATGGATCACGCCCCGGACCAGCTCGGGCGACGGGTGGCGGACCAGGCACTGGTGGAGGGCGTTGGCGTGGGTGAAGCCGTGGTGGACGACGTCCCAGTCGCCGAAGTCGTTCTGGACGTGGAACCGGGCGATGCGCAGGGCGGCGGCGTAGGCCACCGCCTGCCCCAGCTGGTGGGGGGCCGCACCGGCGGCGACAGCGGCGAGGATGGAGTCCACGATGTGCTCGGGGTCGTCGACGAGCACGTCGTGGGCGAGGGCGGTGACCGCGGCGTCGTCGAACGCCCCCGCCGACACGCCGGCCGCGGCCGCGGCCAGGACGTCCGGCAGCCGGGCCTCGGTGCGGGCGACGAGGGCAGCCAGGTCGACCGGGTGGCGCCAGCGCCCGCCCTCCTCCGAGCGCTGGGCGGCCGCTGTCTGGTCGACGAGGGTGGGCAGCACCGCCGCCGCCCGCTCCCAGCCCACGTGGTCGAGGGCCTCGAAGGCCTTGTTGGTGAAGTCGACGGTGTGGCCGACGTCGAGGAAGACGTGGTCGGTGGCCGCGGCCAGCATCATCCTGGCCACGGCCGCGGGCTCGGCGCCAGCGGTGACGGCCGTCACCAGCGCCCGCTCGGCCGACTCCTCCGACCGGGTCTCGATGAAGCGCCGGTACCAGCCGGTCAGGCGCTCGACGGGCGGGGCGGGCGCCGACCCGTCCCCGACGCCCAAGGGAGCGAGGGGGAACCGGGGCGGGCGGCCCCGGGTGTCCCGGGCCACGAAGGCGAGGCCGTGGACCAGGGCCAGTCCCCGGTCGGACGGGTCGAGGTGGGGCAGGAGGTTGGCCATGGCGACCAGTACGGTGAGGCCCGAGCCCCAACCCGCGGCCCGGTTGGCGATGCCGAAGTCGAGCCCGACCCGGACGATGGCCGCCGCCGGCTCCCCCGCCTCCAGGAGGGCCAGCACGGCCTTGGCCGTCACCAGGGTGAGGCCGCTCTCCAGTCCCTCGGCCAGCCGCCGGCGGTGGTGCTCGACCCGGCCGTCGGCCGCCTCGACGACCACGAACACGTCGCCGCCGTCGACCTCGACCGGGAAGGCCCGGGCGTCGTCGGCGAATGGGTCGAGGGTGCCACCGGTGGCCAGGTCGAAGCGGGCGTGGTGCCAGTGGCAGGTGACGAGGCCTTCCTCCACCGATCCCCGGTGGAGAGGGAAGCCCATGTGGGGGCAGCGGTCGTCGAGGGCGTAGGCCGTGTCGTCGTGCCAGATGACGCACACCCCGTGGGTGCCGACCTTGGCCAGGATCCGGCCTTCGGCCTGGAGGGCGTCGAGCGTGCCGACCCGGATGCGCACGAAGGAATCCTCCCACCGGGGAGGGCCGGTCACTAGCGTCTCGGCATGCTCAAGGACTTCAAGGCCTTCATCCTCAGAGGCAATGTCGTCGACCTGGCGGTGGGGTTGGTGATCGGTGCCGCGTTCGGGGCTGTGATCACGTCGTTGGTGAAGGACGTGATCACGCCGTTGCTCGCCATTCCGGGCAAGACCAACTTCTCCGACCTGAAGATCACCGTGGGAGGCGGGGTGATCCTCTACGGCAACTTCCTCAACGCGCTGATCGCATTCGTCCTCGTCGCCGCCGCGATGTACTTCTTCGTCGTCCGGCCGGTGAACAAGCTCATGGCCAGCCGCAAGACCGAACCCGACGTCGAGTCCACCACCCGCGACTGCCCGTGGTGCCTGAGCGCCATCCCGGTGGGTGCCCGGGCCTGCGCCTTCTGTACCCGGGAGGTGCCCGCACCGCCGCCTCCTCCGGCGCCGGCCGAGCCCGTGGCGGCGACGCCACCACCGCCCGCGGGATAACCGTCCGTCGGTGTCCATGCCCAACCTGGTGACACTTTTGGGCGCCAGGACGCCCGAAAACGTCACCGGTTGGAGGGGTGGGAGGCGGATTGGGTGAGGGGCAAGCTCGTCCGGGCGGCAAGGCGAGTACGGGTGGACGAGCCCGCTCAGGCCCCCCACCGTACGGACCGTTCGTTTCCGACCAGTCGCCTCCGTGTCAACGGCGGATGAACCCGGGGTCGAGCCACTCGGCGGTGGCCGTCCAGGCGGGCGACCGGGGGTCGATGAGGTCCATGTGGCTGGCGCCGGCGACGACCCGGACCTCCACAGGGTCGCCCGCCGCTTGCGCCCGGCGGGCGTAGTCGAGGCTCTGCTCGGGGGGGACGGTCCCGTCGTTCCCGCCGTGCACCACCAGCTGGCGGACGCCCGGGCCGAGGGGCAGGCGTTCGGCCGGTGAGCCCAGGCGGTAGCGGTCGGGCACCTCCTCCGGCCCACCACCGAGGAAGCGAACGACGCCCGGTCCGATCACCGACCGCCGGCCACGGGCGGCGGCGGCCAGGTCGAGCACGCCCGACAGCGAGACCGCGGCCCACACGGCCACCTCCGGGTGGGCGCCCGGGGCTCCGTCGGGGAGTCCGGGCCGGGCCGCCGCCCAGAGCGCCAGCGTGGCTCCTGCGGAGTGGCCGACGGCGGCAACCCGGCCGAGGTCGGCCAGGTCGGCGTGGTCGGCCAGCGAGTCGACGCCGGCGGCGACGTCGGCGAAGGTCGCCGGCCACCCGCCCCCGGACCACCTCGACCCCACCCGCCGGTACTCCAGGTTCCAGACCAGCCAACCCCGCTGGGCCAGGTCGGCGCACACCGAGTCCATGAGCTCGCGCCCGTAGGAGTCCAGCCACAGCCCACCGTGGATGCTCACCACCACCGGGTGCGGTCCCGACCCTCGGTCCGCCGGCAGCCACGCCTCCACGAACTGGTCGCGGTGCGACCCGTAGCGACAGACCTTCATACTGCGGTAGGAATCCCTACGTCCGGTCGCGATACCAGACCGTTGCCGACCCGGGGATCCGCCCGCCCTCGGGGAGGGGCCCGCTGGCAAGGACGACCTCCATCGTCGCTCCGACCGCGCCCGGCCGGTCGGCCGCCGTGCCGCCGAGGTTGACCACGCACACGAACGCCGGTCCTCGGCGGAAGGCGAGCACCTCGTCGCCGGCATCGATCCACTCCAGAGGCTCGTCCCCGACCTCCCCCTTCCGCATACGGAGCGCCTCCCGGTACAGGCTGAGCATGGAGTACGGGTCCCCCGCCTGGCGCGCCGCGGTCAGCGCCGCCCACCCCGCCGGCTGGGGCAGCCACGGCTCACTGCTCTCCGGCCCGAACCCGAACGGGGCCGCCGAGCCCGACCACGGCAGGGGCACTCGGCACCCGTCCCGGCCCCGTTCCTCGCCCCCGGTGCGGAAGAACGTCGGGTCCTGCAGCACCTCGTCGGGCAGGTCGGTGACCTGGGGCAGGCCCAGCTCCTCGCCCTGGTAGACGTAGGCGCCGCCGGGGAGGGCGAGCATGAGCAGGGCCGCGGCCCGGGCCCGGCGCACACCCTCGTCGCCCCCGCCGTAACGGGTGACGTGGCGGACGAAGTCGTGGTTCGACAGCACCCACGTCGGGGGGGCGCCCACCGCGGCCAGGGCGTCGATGCTGGAGTCGATGGCGGCCCGCAGCCCGGCCGCGTCCCACGGGGCGAGGAGGAACTCGAAGTTGAAGGCGGTGTGCAGCTCGTCGGGGCGCAGGTAGCGGGCCAGCTGCACCGGCGTCTCCACCCACGCCTCCCCCACGAAGGCCACGTCCCGGTCGTACGAGTCGGTGATCCGCCGCCACCGGCGGTAGACGTCGTGGACGTCGTCGCGGTCCCAGTGCGGGTGGCCGGCGGCGGCCGCGCCCGCCACCGCGAAGCCGGCGGCCAGGTCGGGCAGGGCCGGGTCCTTGGCCAGGCCGTGGGCGACGTCGATGCGGAACCCGTCGACGCCCCGGTCGAGCCAGAAGCGCAGGATCGAGTCGAACTCGGCCCGCACCTCCTCGTTGGTCCAGTCCAGGTCGGGCTGCTCGGGGGCGAAGAGGTGGAGGTACCACTGGCCGTCGGGCGTTCGGGCCCACGCCGGTCCCCCGAACACGCTCTGCCAGTCATTCGGCGGGAGGTCGCCGGACTCGCCCCGCCCGTTGCGGAACACGTACCGGGCCCGCTCGGGGCTGCCCGGTGCGGACGCCAGGGCGGCGCGGAACCACGGGTGCTCGCTCGACGTGTGGTTGGGTACGAGGTCGACGATCACCCGCAGCCCGAGGCGGTGGGCGTCGGCGACGAGGGCGTCGAAGTCGGCCAGGGTGCCGAAGGTGGGCTCGACGTCGCGGTAGTCGGAGACGTCGTAGCCGGCGTCGGCCTGGGGCGACGGGTAGAACGGGTTGAGCCAGATGGCGTCGACGCCGAGGTCGGCGACGTAGCCCAGCCGGGAGCGCACGCCCGGCAGGTCGCCGATCCCGTCGCCGTCGGAGTCGGCGAAGCTCCGGACGTACACCTGGTAGATGACCGCCCGCCGCCACCAGGGGATGTCGGCCACGCCTACCCGGGGATGCTCCGGCCGACCCGGACCCGGTTGCCGCCGGGGTCGACCACGTGGAACTCGCGCATCCCCCACGGCTCGTCCCGGACGGGTGAGACGGGCAGCCCGGCCGCTGTCCACGCGGCGTGGACCTGGTCGACGTCGCCCACGTGGAGGTACGCCGCGCCCCGGTCCCGATCGGCGGTGGCCGCCACGAGATGGAGCTCGACGCCCTCGTGCTCGGCGGCGGCGAAATCCGCTCCGTAGCGCTCGACCCCGAAGCCGGCGGCGGTCCAGAAGGCGTCCGAGGCAGCCAGGTCCGGGGTCGCCAACACCGGTACGGCCCGCACCATGGCCGGATCCCTACGGGACAGGAGCCAGGTCAGGCAGCCGGCGCAGACCCCGATCTCGGCCCGGGCCCGCAGCCGGTCGAGCTCATCCTCGGGGTACTCCCGCTCGCAGCAGAAGCACGCGCCCACGTCAGCCCCGGCAGAGCTCGAAGGCGACGGCCACGATCTCCTTGGCGATCCGGGCCGACTCGTCGTCGGTGAGCATGGCCCGGGTGATGGGGTTGCCACCGAGCTTGGCGGTGAGCTCCTCGACCCGGGGCTGGAGGGCCTCGGGGAGGTCGGCGACGGTCACGTTGGCCAGCGACGACGTCCACGCCCGGTTCAGCCGCTGCTGGATCGCCCCGTGCGACACCAACTCGGTCACCGCGGCCACGAACAGCTCCCCTGCCGGACTGGGTTCCATGGGAGTCGACGGTATCGCCGGGACGGCCGGTGCGGCGCCGGCGACCCCCACCGACCGGTGAACGGGGACGCTGGTCTGCGCCGTTCCGACTCACCGGTTCGCCGTGGTGCGGCGCCGGGACGCCCGTCCGGTACCATGGAGCAAGCGACGGGGCCGATCGGCGTCGTCGGGGTCGAGTGCGAAGCGCACCCAAAGCGCAGGGTTTCCGTTCTTCGGAGCGTGTGGCCGCAGCATCAACGGCCAACCTCCAACTGAAAAGGAAACACCCCATGTCACCCGCACCCACGGGCGCACGCCGTCGCGGTCGCCGCCCGTCGCAGCCCTCCCTCCCGGCCGGCCGCCGGCCCTTCACCGAGCCGATCGCGGCCGCCCCCGCCTTCGAGGTGGTCGACGTCCCGGTCGAGGGGACGACCTTCGCCGAGCTGGGCGTCCCCGCCCCCATCGTGGCCGCCCTCGAGCGGGCCGGCTGCCCCACGCCGTTCCCCATCCAGGCCGCCACCCTGAAGAGCTCACTGGCCGGGCGCGACGTCCTCGGCCGGGCCCGCACCGGCAGCGGCAAGACCGCCGCCTTCGCCATCCCCATCGTGGTGGCGATCGCCAAGTCCACTCGCAACCGGCGACCGAACCACCCCCGCTCGCTCGTGCTCGTCCCCACCCGGGAGCTGGCGGCCCAGGTGGCGGCCGCCATCGACCCGTTGGCGGTGGCCATGGGCCTGCGCCGGGTGGCCGTGATCCACGGCGGGGTCAGCCAGGGCCCGCAGGTCACCGCCCTCCGCCAGGGTGTCGACGTGCTCGTCGCCTGCCCCGGGCGGCTGGAGGACCTCATCCAGCAGGGCCACTGCCGCCTCGACGAGGTGCAGGTCTGCGTCCTCGACGAGGCCGACCACCTCGCCGACCTGGGCTTTCTGCCCGCGGTCAAGCGCATCCTCGACCAGACCCCGCCCCGGGGCCAGCGCATGCTGTTCTCGGCCACCCTCGACCGGGCGGTCGACGCGGTCGTGCGCCGTTACCTCGAGAACCCCATCACCCACTCGGTCGACAACGTCGACGCCACCCCGCCCGACCTCGAGCACCACGCCTTCACGGTGACCATGGAGGACAAGCCCGCCGTCGTGCGGGAACTGGCCTCCGGCCGGGAGCGCAGCCTGCTCTTCACCCGCACCAAGCACGGGGCCAAGAAGCTGGCCAAGGACCTGACCGCCCGGGGCATCCCCGCCCTCGACCTCCACGGGAACCTGTCGCAGTCCCAGCGCGATCGCAACCTGGCCTCGTTCGCCGACGGCTCCACCCGGGTCCTGGTCGCCACCGACATCGCCGCCCGCGGCATCCACGTCGACGACATCGCCCTCGTGGTCCACGTCGACCCGCCCACCGAGCACAAGGCCTACCTCCACCGCTCCGGACGCACCGCCCGGGCCGGGGCCAAGGGGACGGTCGTCACCGTGATCCTGCCCGACCAGGTCCGCGACGTGGCCTCCATGATCCGCCAGGCCGGCATCCGCCCCGCCGCCGCCCGCGTCGGCCCCGGCGCCCGGGAGACGCGGGCCCTCGCCGGCCCCGCGGCGGAGCCCGTCTTCCGGCCCCAGGCGGAGGCGCCCGTCACGGCCCGGCCCGGCCCCACCCGCGGCCGCCCGTCGGCCGGTCGCGGTGGCAGTGGCAGCGGCCGCCCGTCGTTCCCGGCCGGAGGCTCCGGCCGTCGTACGCCGTGGCCCGCATCGAGCGCCGCCGGCGGCCCCCGGAGACGTCCTCGCTGACGGTTCGCTGACCGCTCAAGGTTGGCGGCCGTTCGGTCGATGGCGCCGACATGCGCCGACGCCACGTCTCGACAGCCGTCGCCACGCTGGTCGTGGCCGGCACCCTCCTCCAGGCCGCCCCGAGCCCGGCCACGCCCTTCCCCGGGGCTCCCGCCTGCCCGACGTTCCCGGCGGACTCGTTCTGGCACGCCGACGTGTCGAGCCTGCCCGTCCACCCGCAGTCGTCGACGTGGGTGGCCAGCGTCGGCACCACCGCCAAGCTCAAGGCCGACTTCGGGAGCGGCACGTGGGACGGCGGTCCCATCGGAATCCCGTTCACCACCGTCGCCGGGACCCAGCCCCGGGTGCCGGTGAGCTTCGACTACGCCGACGAGAGCGACCCGGGGCCGTACCCGGTGCCCGCCAACGCCCCCATCGAAGGCGGGCCGGCGTCGAGCGGCGACCGCCACGTGCTGGTCGTCGACCGCGATGCCTGTCGCCTGTGGGAGTTGTACAGCGCGTACCCCCAGTACGGCGGCACGTCGTGGACCGCCGGCTCCGGCGCCACCTGGGACCTGCGGTCGAACGCCATGCGTCCCCTCGGTTGGACGTCGGGCGACGCCGCCGGGCTGCCCATCCTCCCCGGCCTGGTGCGGCGGGACGAGGTCGTGGCCGGCTCCATCGACCACGCCATCCGCGTCACCGCCCCCCGGACGGCCAACGCCTACGTGTGGCCGGCCAGCCACAAGGCCGCCACCGGCGGTGCCTCCGACCCGCCCATGGGCTCCTGGTTCCGCCTGAAGGCCAGCTTCGACATCTCCGGCTACTCGGCCGAGAACCAGGTCGTGCTGCGGGCCCTCAAGAAGCACGGCATGGTGCTGGCCGACAACGGCTCGTCGTGGTTCATGAGCGGCGCCCCCGACCCGGCCTGGAACAACGACGACCTGCAACTGCTCCGCACCGTCGCCGGCTCCGCCTTCGAGGCGGTCGACGTGTCGTCGCTCAAGGTGTCGTCCACCTCCTACGCCACCGCCGGCGGACCGACGACCACGACCACCGTTCCTCCCGCGACCACCACGACCACCCGGCCACCGCCGACCACGACGACAACCACCACCGTCCCCGCGACGACGACGACCACCCGGCCGCCGACCACCACCACGACCACCCGGCCGCCCACCACGACCACCACCAGGCCGCCGACGACCACGACCATCCCCACCGCCAACCTGGTCGCCAACCCGGGCTTCGAGTCCGGCCTGTCCGGGTGGAACACCGGCGACAGCCGCACCAGCCTGGCCCGCACGTGCACCGTCGCCCACACCGGCTCGTGCTCGGCTCAGATCGGCCGCACCAGCTCCACCGGCGAGGCCGTGCTCGACGACTCCCCCAACACCGTCGCCTCGTCGACGGCCGGCGCCACCTACACCGCGTCGGCGTGGGTCAAGGTCCCCGTCGGACGGTCGGTGACGCTGCGCATCCGGGAGTACCGCGGCACCTCCGTGTCCCAGTTCCGAACCGTCGTCGCCACCGGAACCGGGGCCTGGCAGCAGCTCACGGTCGCCTGCCGCCCCGGCCGGCGGCCGAACCTCGATGAGCGTCGACATCCTCGTGTCCCTCACCACCGGCCAGAAGGCCCAGGTCGACGACGTCAGCCTGAGGCGTACCTGAGGCCCGTTGGTCACGTGGGATGGGGACTTTCGGCCCTGGGGATCGACGCCGTCCCGGCTCACGATGGGGTCATGGACAACAACCACCGCCTGCTCGCCTGTCTGATGGGTCCGTGCCCGGAGTGCGGGAACGGTCTGCTGGAGGCGGTGTCCGACGGCGAGCTGACCAACTTCGTCTGCCCGCAGTGCGGGTCGTGTTGGCACCCGGAGCTCGACTGGGTCCATCGCATCGACCCGTCCACCTGCGGTGGATGCAAGGCCCGTGAGCCCTGCCTCACCCCTTCCCGGCCGTACGGCCAGCCCATCCGGCACGGCTGAGCGCGAACCCAGCCCGGAGCCGGTGAGGGTCAGGCGGCGTCGGAGCGATCGACCCGGATGACCTCGCCCGCACGGGGTGCGTGGACGGAAACCGCCGCCGCTCCCGGGCAAGGTCCCCAGCACCTTGACCCGGACCCGGCGCGATAGCCGGCGGTGAGCGTCGTGGGTTCCGACCCCGGCGATGACGGCGACGGCCGCCAGGGTCGCGAGCGTGAGGGTGAGGTTCGGCACCCCCAGCCCGAAGGCGGCGACGACGGCGAAGGACGAGACCAGGCCCAGTCCGACCGCCAGGCGACCCGGCGCCGACGACCGTCCGGGTGGCGGGTTCTCAGTCGGCATGCTCGCATGCTCCGCCTCCGAGGCCCCTCGCGCCAGGACCGAAATACCCTTTCCCGCTCCGGTTCGCGAGGGAAGGGCCGTTGGTCCCTCATGACGACCACCATCCGGCCCTGGCGGCCGATGCCCGCGGCGACCACCTTGGAGCCATGAACGGAATCGTGGTTGGTGTCGACGGATCGGAAGGCGCCGCCCAGGCGCTCCAGTGGGCCGCCCGGGAGAGCGACCTGCGCCAGTGGCCGCTGACGGCGGTGATGGCATGGGCCTGGCTCGAGCAGCACCCGGTCTTCGTCAAGGAACAGTTCGACCCCGGCTACGACGAGGACGACGCCGGCCGCGCCCTCGACGCCTACGTCGAGGCCGCCCTCGGCCCGGCCGCGGCGGCCAAGGTCGAACGGCGGGTGGCGTGCGACCTCGCCCCCCGGGCCCTGCTCGACGCCGCCCTCGACGCCAACCTGCTCGTTGGTGGGAGGCCGGGGCCTGGGAGCTCCGCGGCCTCCTCCTCGGATCGGTGACCCAGCAGTGCCTCCACCACGCGCCCTGCCAGATCGCGGTCGTCCACCCCCGAGATGCCGGCGACACCGCCGACGACGGGCCTCACGAGACCACCGTCGAGCGCATCGTGGTCGGCATCGACGGAATCCGAGACCGCGCTCCAGGCGTTGCGGTGGGCAGTCGACGAGGCTCGTGGCCGGCAGGCCGCCCTCACCGCGGTGCACGCCTGGCAGGTGCCGTACCTCGTCGGGTTCCCGTACACCGGTGTGTCCTTCGACCTGACGGGGATCGAGGACGACGCCCACCGGACCCTCGACGCCGCCGTCAACAGTGTCGACACGACCGGGTTGGTGGAGCCGGTGGAACGGGTCGTCGACAACGCCGGGGCCGCCTCCGATCAGTGATGGTGCTGGTCACGCCCGTGACGGCGACGCTCCACCCGCCCCGCTCGCCGGCGCCGACGTCGTCGGCCTCGAAGGGGACGACCGCGTCCCCGGTGCCGGCGTCGAGCTGCGACCCGGCGCGGACACGAAGCACGATGCTCTCCCCGTCCACCGCGTAGGCCACGGGGAGGACGACAGGAAGGGCGGCGGCGTGGAAGCCGATCCGGCCGATCGTCGTGGTCGAGAGGAGGTGGACGCAGTCCGCCCGGGAGAGCAGCTCCAGTCCGGACGAATCAATGCTCATGGGTGGAGGACCGGACTCATGGGTGGAGGACCGGACTCATGGGTGGAGGACCGGACTCATGGGTGGAGGACCGGACTCATGGGGTGGAGGACCGGACTCATGGGGTGGAGGACCGGACTCATGGGTGGAGTACCGGACTCATGGGTGGAGGACCGGACTCATGGGTGGAGTACCGGACTCATGGGTGGAGTACCGGACTCATGGGTGGAGTACCGGACTCATGGGTGGAGTACCGGACTCATGAATGTCGACCGGGCTCATGAATGTCGACCGGGCTCATGAATGTCGACCGGGCTCATGTATCGAGGATCGCCGTCGGCGGACCCTGCGATCAGGGCCAGAGGTCCCAACGCGGGACGGTCGTCCGGCCTTCTCCCCCGCTCGACGATGGCCGAGCCTCGACACCGGGCGATCGCCCCACCCCTCGGCGTGCGCGAACCTGGGCTCGAACCCCGAGGAGCCCCACATGAGCGACATCGACCCGTCCCCGGCGCTCGAGCCCATCCCCCGGGACGAGTGCGTCCGGCTGCTGGCGACGCAGCAGGTAGGCCGGCTGGCGGTCGTCGACGGCGATCGGCCTCTCATCTTCCCCGTCAACTTCGTCGCCGAGGGCGACCACGTCGTCATCCGCACCGCCGAGGGTTCCAAGCTCGACTTCTCCCGGCTCCGGCGGGTGGCCTTCGAGGTCGACCACATCGACGCCGAGCAGCGGACCGGATGGAGCGTCGTGGTCCAGGGCATCGGCCACGAGATCACCACCGCCCTCGACCCGCTGTCGGAGCGACTTCGTTCGCTCGAGCTGGTGTCGTGGCTGTCCGGCGAGCGCAGCCACATCATCCGCATCGACGCCGAGCGCGTCACCGGCCGGCGCCTCTCGGCCGGCTAGGTCTTCACCGGCCGACGACCGCGAGGATCGCCACCGCCAACTCGGCGCGGCAGATGACGAGATCGGGCAACCAGGCGTTGGGCTGGTTGTAGGCCAGGGCGGAGCCGTCGAGGCGGGAGGCGTGGAGGCCCGCGGCCGCGGCCACCGCCACCGGGGCCGCCGAGTCCCACTCGTACTGGCCGCCGGCGTGGATGTAGGCGTCGACGTCGCCGGTGACCACCGCCATCGCCTTGGCCCCCGCCGACCCCATCGGAACCACCTCCGCGTCGAGCGCCCGGGCGACCTCGTCGACGATCGCCGGGGCCCGGGTCCTGCTGGCCGCGATCCGCAACCGGCCCGGCCGGCGGACCGGCAGGGCGGCCGGAGGATCAGCGGAGAAGACCTTCGCCGTCGCCGGCAGGGCCACCGCGCCCGCCACCAGCCCGCCACCGGACCACAACGCCACGTGGACGGCCCAGTCGTCACGGCCGGGCTCGCCGAACTCGCGGGTGCCGTCCAGCGGGTCGACGATCCACACCCGATCGCAGTCGAGCCGGCGCCCGTCGTCGATCGCGTCCTCGACCAGCACGGCGTCGTCTGGGCGAAGCACAGCCAGGTCACCGACGATCAGGGCCGCCGACCGGCGGTCACCCTCCTGCCGCCGGAACGCCGGCTCGGTCGCGCCCAGCTCCTCCCGCAGGACGACGAGGACTTCGCCGGCCCGCGTCGCCAGGTCGCGAGCCAGCCCGTGGTCGGACAACGTGGCTGACGATGACCGCACCGCACCCCCGGGGGTGTAGGGCCGCGTGCCGATGGACGACGAGCCCACGCCCGCAGGCCGGGAATCGGCGAAGCGTACAAGGCCCGACACCGACAGGAGTCGAAAGGCCCCGTCCGTCGGTCGCGCTACGAGCGCCCGCTCTCTCCGAGCTGGTCCTGCCCTCCGAAGCCCCGACCGTCGCGGGGTCCGTCGTGACGGACTGATGCGCCCTGCATCACCGGTTCGGCCACCGGCGGATCGAGCGCGGCCCAGTCGGCATAGACCCGACCGACGACGTCGTCGTGCACCGGATGCTGTTCGACGACGCTCGAGAAGTCGCCGTGGCAGTAGAGCTCGAATCGCTCGAATCGCGGTCCGCCGGAGAGCTCCTCCGTCTGGCGCACGAAGTAGAGCACGGTGCTGCCGGCGGCGCCTTCGTGCGGATTGTGGCCGCCACCTTCGAAGATGAGGCCGGCGTCGTGCTGGAGGATCGTGATGAGACGCTCGAACGTCCGCTCGTCCGGTCGGTCGACCTCGAGGGCCAGATGGTCCTCGAAGCCGAAGGTGCGTTCCGCATCGATGATGTGCTGCTCGAGCGCAGGGGCCGTCTTCGGGAACAGGAACAGCTCGATGAGGACACCGGTCGCAGGGGTGCGGACCCGGGCCACCGAGACGTCGCACGCTTCGTGGGTCAATCGGTACCGGGCGCACAGCCGGCGACGGACGACGACGCTCGGGATCGGCGCGACGACCGCCAGCCCCCGGTCGCTGAACTCGGCGATGGCGTCGTCGAGGCGGGTCGGGAACAGCAGGACCGCCCGGTGGGCGAACCGGCAGCTCCGGCGCAGCGACGTTCGGGCCGAAGGGCTGATCCCGGGAAGGAGATGCGCGATATCCGTCACCGCGGCCGCCTCGGCCCGCGCGACGGTGGCGACAAGCCGGTCGGCATCGTGGGGGTCGAGCGCGCTGAACCCGGACGCGGGAACCCTACCAAGGCTGACTGGATTCTCTACGGTGCACCTCCAGTAAAACGTCGCGCCAGGCGGCAGTGCATGAAACCCGGCTCCGCGTGTGAAATCGTAACCGCGTCCGGGCGCCTACTTGGCCTGTCTCGGACGAAAGTGTCGGATGGACGCCCGGTCGCACCCTGAGGCGTCCGGTGTACGGGCCACCAGCTGCCATGCGATTCGTCGGCAGCTGGGAGGTCGGTGCCACGGGCGATGCGCCCTCGGCCGTGGGCCCGAGCTTGCCGCCTCTCGCCGCTCACACGCGGGCCAGCCGGCACCCCTCGCCCCGCGGTTGGCATTTCGCTCATGGTACATTGACGTTCTCCAATGACACACGAGGACATGGAGAACATGGAGAACAATACACCATGCCGCCACCTGTGATTCCCTTCAAAGCAGGCATCGTTCTATTGCTCGGTATCGTTTCGGCGCCCGCCCTCAAGCCGCTGTTTGACAAGACCGTGAAATCCACGGTTCACGCGGGTATGAAGATGAAAAAGGCGGCGTCCGACGCGACATCGGGATTGAAGGTTCTTGCCGCGGAGGCGGTCCAAGAAAAGTACGCGGCCGACGCCGAGGCTGATTCTGACGACGCGGAGTCTGATGTAATAGTGGCCGCCCCGCTCTAGTTGGACGTCTTTACCAAATGTGCGGGGTGGGGCATGAAGCCGTCTTCCTCAGACTGAAGGAGAGTTCGAACAGATGCCAACGAAGGCTCCGGATCGTCGGATCATTCCTGGCCTAGAGGTGGTGGGGCGCGGTGTCTACTTGCGGCCGAACCAGCCCTACCAGTTGAAGAGCGTGCTCTTCAAGCGGACGGAGTACCTGCCGTACTTCTCGAAGGAGACGGCGCTCACCTATGGGGTTCCGGCTGGCTATGAAGTCAACGACAGCCCGCCGATGCCTGCCACTCAAGCCCTGAATCAGTCCATCGTCGAGGAATCATGGGACCGATTCGAGAAGCGTACGACCATGGATGCGAGTCTCGCAGTAAGCAACGCTCCCTTCAGCGTCGACGTCAACGCCAGCCAGACGGGGCAACTGCGCCAGGAGGAGGAGTCCTACTACGCGATGAGGACTTCCTTCATCCCGTTGTGGACGGTGTATCTCCCCTCCACGGTCGGCGTCTCCGACGACGACTTCGAAATCGACGTCCCAGTGCCGTTCGACTCGGCCAAACGCCGTCAGTACGCCAAGTTCTTCGATCGGTACGGCACGCACTTCATATCGAGGGCCTGGGTCGGAGGGAAGGCAGCCCTCGCCCTCACGATCAGCAAGCAAACGCAGATGACAAAGTCCGAAATTCAGGCCGGCATCAAGGCGAGCATGGCCGGGCTCGGAAGCAGCAGCGTCAGCACCAGTGACCAGGAGAGCAAGGACAAGCTCCAGACGAACTCTCAGTGCACGGTGTTCGGCAAAGGCGGCGACGAGTTGAAGCTCGCCGCCCTCAGCACGCTCGACAACGTCCTCTACAACGAATGGCTGGCCACCGTCAAGGATAACCCCCAGGTCATCGAGCTCGAGGTGCGGGGCATCTGGACCCTCATGCACGACGACGCAAAAGCGCAGGCCCTGATGGAGGCCTACAAGGAGGAAACGGTCAGCCCGCCGCTGCGAGTGGTGTTCAACCTCGACGGCCACGTCCATTTCTTCGAGGACTCGTGCTATTACACCTACGACATCGAGAAGAGAGTCACGTCGGCACCCAACAAGATCAGGGATCGGTGGCCCGAGCTCTTCAAGGTCGGCTTCGAGCGGGTCGATGCCGCCTTTCTGGGAAAATACCTCACGTCACCGGAAGGTGAAGATCTCAGTCGAAAGCTCTTCCTCTTCAATCGCGACAAATACATCCGATGGGATATCGACAACGACACCATCGACCCTGGGTATCCCCGCCCGATCGCCGTCGGCTGGCCAGGCGTGGATTTCGAGCGGATCGATGCCACTCTCAACCTCACCCCCGAATCGATCTACTTCTTCTGCGGCAACAAGTACATCCGTTTCAACTCGTTGAAGCACCACGCCGACGAGGGCTATTCGGAGTTGATCAGCCGGCGCTGGACCGGGGTCACCTTCGACCGCATCGACTCGGCCATGTACTGGGGCAATGGCAAGTGCTACTTCTTCAGTGGCAGTCAGTACATCCGCTACGACACCGTGATGTGGCGAGCTGATCCGGGATATCCGAAGGCAATCCTCGGACACTATGTCGAGGATTGGAAGTTCTTCGAATGAGCGACTCCCCCTCCACCTTGAGCCTTGGTAGTTCGGACCAGGTCCTGAAGAAGTACATG
Organism: uncultured Acidimicrobiia bacterium; assembly: GCA_963836205.1. GTDB lineage: Bacteria > Actinomycetota > Acidimicrobiia > Acidimicrobiales > AC-14 > JAXDMK01. The sequence continues at coordinate 122,159 of CAWIIV010000023.1, forward strand.
ATCCTGTCCATGGCGGTCGGGCTCGTGCCATTGCCCTTGGTCGACGTGGCCGCCCTCACCGGAATCCAGCTCCAAATGCTTTCGAAGCTGGCAAAGTCCTTCGATGTCGAGTTTTCGAAGGAGCTCAGCAAGACGGTGCTGGGATCCCTTCTCGCCTCCAGCGGTTCGGTCCTCGCCACCACCACCACGTCTCGCTTCCTGCTGCGCTTCGCGCCTGGTGGGGGAGCGGTGGTGGCCGGGGTGAACACCGCCGTCTTCGCCGGTGCCTCGACCTTTGCCGTCGGCAAGGTCTTCGTCCAGCATTTCGAGTCGGGCGGCACGTTCCTGACGTTCGACCCCGAGAAAGTCCGTGAGTACTTTGCGTCGCAGTACAAGCAGGGAACGGTAGAGGTCGGCAAGAGCTTCGCCGGGATCAGGCCCTAGAGAGTCTGGACGCGGCGGCGCCAAAACCCGCGCGTCCCCTACCCAGGTCCGACTTCGGAGGCGGTTGGTAGGCTTCCGTCCACACCGGAGGGAGGTCGTTCGCTCTCCGGAACAACGGAGGCGCTGGGATGCTGCTGTTGGCCGTCATTCTGCTGATCGTCGTCGTGGTGGCGACCGGCCTGGGGCTGAACTGGTTCATCGGCGACCGCACGGGATCGGATCCGGCCTGGACGAGGTCGAACCCGGTGGTGTCAGGGGTCATCGCGAGCAGCGTCGCCCGCAGCGCACCGGGCTTGGTCCCCGTCCAGTTGCTGGCCCGCCGACGCCCAGCGGGGAGACCTGTGCTCCGAGCGGCTGAGCCAGGCCAACCCCACAGTCCCGATCGCGGTCATCTGGTTCGTGGACGTGCTGCTTTCCTTGTCCCTGGGCGGTCTTGCCCTCGCCATCCCCCGAAAGGCCAACGCCGGTCAGCTGGTGGCGGTGGCCGTGGTCCTCACCACGTTTCTCATCGCCATGGGCCTGATCTACAACCTCGACCGCCCCTTCAGCGGTGTGCTCGCACTCTCCCCCACCGCGATGCAGGAAATAGAGCAGGACGCCGCCGCCGAGTTCCAGGACACGTACGACGAGGAGCTGCCCTGTGACGACGAGGGCAACCCACAGACCGTCGACGGCGCACCCTCGCCGGGAGCGGTCCTGGGGACGACGATGACCGTCGCCGCCACGACCACCACGCTGGGACTGCGTTCGCCAACCGACTGACGGGCCTGCGTACCAGCCGACCGCCGGGGGTCGATTCGCTACGCTGACCCGACTGGGACAGATGACCTCTGGGGGGTCGGCGGATGCGCTCGTTGCTCAACTCTTACTCCTCACTGACGATCATTCTCATGTTCGTGGGCGGCGCGGTGGTCTTGGCGCTGGTCGGAGTCCTCGTCGCCGGCAAGCTTTTCCCCAACCTGGCGGACGGGCCGTACGAAGAGACGGTCGACGGGCTTCGAGTGGTCTACGAGCTCGTCTTCGCCCTCATTCTCGCCTTCGTCATCGGCTCGGTCCTCGACAGTTTCTCGACGGCAGAAGCGACGGTTGCCTCCGAGGGCGCCACCCTGGCCCACATCAAGCGGGCCAACGACGCGCTGCCCTTCGAGCAACAGGTCCGGTTGAACAACGGCCTCAAGCAATACGTCCAGGCCATCGTCGACACCGAGTGGGACACCATGCGGCACGGCGAAGGGAGCCCGCGCGCCTCGGCCGCCCTCGAGTCGCTGTACGCCCTCTACCAGACCTACGACCCCCCGCCGGTCGGAGAGGTGCAAACCGATTTCTACCGCGCCGCGGTCGACCAACTCGCAGAGATCGGCTCGGCTCGACGCGATCGCCTCAGCCTGAGCGCGGCCGAGCTTCCGGCTCTGCTGCGGATCGTGCTCCCGCTCGGAGTCCTGCTCCTGCTCGCCCTGGAATACCGGGCGAGAATGCCCCTCCGCGCCCGACTCGTCCATACCGGCATGCTCGCCGCCGTGGTCTCGTTCTGCTACCTGCTGACCATCGTGATGGACTATCCGTTCTCGGGCGACGTCTCGGTCGGGAACGAGGTGTACAAGAGCGGCACGCTGGCCGTTTTCTGGGCGAGCGACGAGCCCCACGCCCTGGCTGAGGGCCAGACCGAGCAGGACCTGTCTCCGGGCGACCTGACGGGGGTGTGGAACTCGGACACCTTCGGGGTCATCGTCATTCGAGAGGTGGGCGACGAGGTACAGGCCGTGTACCGGATCGGAAAAGGATCGGTGGTCGGCGAAGTCTCTCCCGACGGCGTGTTCCGCGGGTGGTGGTGCCAGACGCCCACCAGTGGATCGCTCGGCGATGCCGGCGACGTGGAGTGGAGGCTGGTGACATCCTCCGACGACGGTGAAGTCGTCCTCGGGAATTGGCGGTTCGGGACCGACGAGCAGTTCAGGGGCGACTGGGATTTGGTGAAGGTCGGGGGTCCCGAACCGGTCGACCTCGCCGCCCGGTTCGACGATCCCAACACGTTCTGCCGCAAGCCCTGACCCGACGCCGCCCCGCCGCGGTCGTGGCCCGCCGGCGGATGCCGACGGGCCACGACGAAGGGCCTTGCCTTCTTCATCGCCCCTGAGACGAGAGCGATGTTCCTGCTTGGCTACCCGCCGATACCATTCCCGAGCGCAAGGATGAGTCCGTTGTCTTGGACGTACTTATCCCAATCGGCCATCATCTCGGCGAATCTGGCGGGTTCCGCCTGGGAGAGGTCATTCGCTTCGGCGACGTCCGTCTTCAGGTTGTAGAGCGCCCACTGACCGGACCCGAACGGCGGTTCCACCCAGAGGAGCTTGAAGTCTCCCTTGCGCAGCGCGGCCCGGCCCCACACCTCGGCGCCGATCGCCTCGTCAGCGGTATGGACCGTCGGTTGGCTTCCGTTGAGGAACGGCACCATGGATTTCCCCTGCATGGGCAGAATCGGGCGCCCTTCGACAGAATCGGGATGATCCACGTCGGCCATGTCCAGAATCGTTGGCGTGATATCCATGGCGTTGGCGAAGACGTCGGCCTTCTGGCCGGTACGGGTGACATCCGTCCCACTGACGATCATCGCGGTACGGGTACCGCCCTCGGTCTCGAAGCCCTTCCACAGCCGGAAGGGTCCTGCGCCGGCCTGGGCCCAACCGGGTCCGTACATGGCGAAGGAGTCATGGTGCCCGATGTTGTCGAGCGCGTTGTTGTACCGAGCGTTGATCTGCTCCGCACCATAGAACTCGATGGTTTCCGCGTTCGGTCCGTTGTCGGCCATGAGGATGATCTGGGTGTTGTCGAGCTCACCGATCTCACGAAGATGATCGACCATACGTCCGATTTCCATATCGGCGGCCGTGATCATGGCTGCGTAAACCTCCATCTCACGGCTCTGGCGCGCCTTCTCGTCCGGGCTGAGCTCGTCCCACGGTCGAACCGACGGTTCGCGAGGGGACGCCACGGTGTCCTGCGGGATCAGCCCCATCTGCTTCATGCGGGCGACGCGCTCCGCCCGAAGGACCTCGTAGCCGGCGTCGTACTTCCCCTTGAACCGCTCGATGAGGTCGGTCGGGGCTTGGAGCGGGTCGTGGGCCATCCGCACCGCCCAATGGGCGAAGAACGGCTTGCCGTCGGCCTGGTTCTCGTCGACGAAGCCCATGAGCTCATCGGCGTCGTGCGTGGCACTGAACACTCCGTTCGGCGGCGCCACTTCCTGACCGTCTTCGGTGTAGGTGCTGTTCGCCCCCTCGAAGGCCACCTGGACCTCGAAATGCCCACCGAGGCCCTGGAGAAGGGTGAACGTGTCCTCGAATCCACGGTTGAACGGGTCGTTGTCGCCCCTACCGAGGTGCCACTTTCCGGTCATGTACGTGTGGTAGTCGTTCTCCTGAAGGATCTCGGCCACGGTGCCAACCCGGTTGTTGAGGATGCCCTCGTAGCCTTCCTTCCCTTGTTGCTGCGGCAGCAGCGTCTCGCCCATGTTCCCCAGCCCGGCCTTGTGGTTGTCGACCCCGGTCAGGTACATCGCCCGACTCGGCGAGCAGTTGGGGGCGCCATGGAAGTCGGTGATCGTCACGCCACTGGCGGCCAACGACTGGATCGCCGGAACCTCGATCTCGCCGCCGAAGGGCGCCAAGTCGGTGTACCCGACGTCGTCAAGCACGAGGAGCATGATGTTCGACCGCTCATCCGGTGCCGCGGTCGTCGTCGGTGCCGCGTCATCGTCGTCGCTGTCGCTACAGCCGGCCAGGAGCACCCCCGCCACCGACAGGAGGGCAACTGCCCTCGTTAGCCTTCTCGGAGCGTGTGGCATAGTTTCTCCTTCAAGAAGTGAGTATGGGTTTTGTCGTTGGAATGGCGGGTCTGTCCATCAGGACCTTGCCAGTGGTCCGTTCGACGGCAATGCGTCGATCGTCTGCGTTGGGTCGTCGGTCATGGCGGTGAGTAGAGCCTCGAAGTCAGCCACCATCTGGGCAATGGTGGCGACGCTGAACAAGTCTTCGCGGTAGAGCCAATACGACGTCAGGGCGCCATTCGCCGTCTTGTCCTCCCACATGACGGGGAAGAGCTCGGGCCGGATCTCGTGGTTCGTGATCTTCTCCAGGAACGTGACGGTGACGCCGGGCAAATCTAGCTGGTGGTGCGGCGAATCCTCCGAGAACGTGAGCACGGCGCGGAACAACGGGCTGGTGCGTTGGCCGTGCGGGCCGAGCAGAGGCGCAATCGAGGCAAACGGAACATCCTGGTAGGTCAGGGCCGCCACCACGGTGTTGCGCACCCTCGTCAGCAGGGTGAGAACGTCGGGATCGCCCGCCAGGTCGAAGCGGTAGGCGGGGAGGCTCAAGGTTGAGCCGATGAGCGGTTCGACCTTCCAGTGGCTGCGGTTGGCGGCGGGCCCGCCCACCACCACATCGGTACATCCGCTGTACCGATACAGGAGCGTGGCGTAGCCGGCAATGGTCGAGACGAACAGCGTGACGCCCGCCCGCCGGCTCAGCTGCCTCAGCCGGTCGGTCAGCTCGGCCGGGAACTGGTGCCAGAACGTGCCCGCCCGGAAGCTCGGCTCAGCCGATGTGGGTTTGGCCACCGCGGGCGCCAGCGGCGGCGGCTCGCCGTTGGCGAACCAACGGCGCCAATAGTCCAGCCGCGCTTCCATGCCCGTGCCGAGGAGCGACTGCTGCCAGTGGGCATAGTCGGCGTATTGCATGGGCAGCGGCGGCAGGGGGGCCGGGTTCGTTCCCGGCGGCGCAGCCAGAAAGGCCCGGTAGTGCACACCCAGCTCGTTGAGCAGCGCGCCCAACGACCCGTCCTCGCCCATGAGGTTGTGGAGGCAGAGGAACAGGACGTGCTCTTCGTCTCCCAAGCGCCACAGTCGGACCCGCAGGCACGGTTCCCGGGCGAGATCGAACGGACGGGCCAGCTCGGCGGCGACGAGGCCCTGAACCTCGTCGCTCCGGGTGGCGGGCGGGAAGTCCCGCAGGTCGACGGTGGCGAGGGTGAGCTCGCCGTCGGCGGCGACGACCTGCATGAGCGAGCCGTCGATGGTCTGCAGCGTGGTCCGCAAGAACTCGTGCCGACGGACGATCTCGTCGAGGCTTCGGCGGAGGGCCGCGACGTCGAGCCGACCCTCGAGGCGGAAGGCGAAGGGCACGTTGAAGAAACAGCCTTGCGGATGCTGCGCCTGCAACAGCCAGAAGTGGCGCTGGACGAAGGATGGCGGCGCCGTGAAGTTGCTCCGGGACTCGCTCGCCGCCGCCCGATTGCGCAGCAGGGCTATCACGTCACCCTTCTGTTCCTTCAGGAGGGCCCGCAGATCGGGGGTCAATGCACCGGGCGGCGCATCGTAGCGAAGCCTCTCCCCGTCCACCCAGAGCTTGATGTCCAGGCGGTCGAGGTGGGCGATCAACGAGCCCGGTGTCGTGACGGCTTCCATGCCCGTTCCACACCGATGGCCGGCTCTACCCGGGCGGGCCGATCCAATGGGGAGTCGCACGCTTCTCCTCCGCCAAGGGTGGGTCGACACCCGTACGCTCGCACGCTCAGATCTCCCCCTCCTCCCGCTCGCTCTCCGCAGTCACCAGCGCCAGATCCGCTTCCAAATCGGGGTGAAGATCCTTCAGGTAGGCAGAAAACCCGGCGACGGTGGGACGGTCGAACAACGCCAGTGCTTGGATGTCGCGGTTGAGCCGCTTCTGCAGCTTCGCCACGAACGCTAGCGCCTGGAGCGAATTTCCGCCGAGCGCAAAGAAGTCGTCGTGGACGCCGACCCGCCGCAGGTTCAGCACATCCGCCCAGAGCCCGGCCAGCAGTCGCTCCAAAGGCGTGTGGGCGCCCTCGACCTCGCCCTCGTCCGCCGGCCGTTCCGCTTCCAACGGCACCAGGGCCAACGCCCGGCGGTCGATCTTGCCGTTCGGTGAGAGCGGCAGCCGGTCGATCACCGTGATCACCGCCGGAGCCATGTATCCGGGCAGGGCATCCTTCAACGACTCCCGGAGGTCGGAGACCAGTTGGCGGGTGAGCGTCGTCCGCTGCGGCGGATTGGCAAAGTCGGACAAGCGGCTCCGCGGCGGCAGGTCGGCCGCGAAGGCGGCGGGGCGCGGCGGCTGGTCGTCACGGATGAAGACCACGTCGAGGAAACCGCCGGTGCCGGCGTTGAGCCAGCTGAGCTCACCGCCATAGCCGAGCTCGTCGGCCAGGGCCAGAAGGTCGTCAGGCTGGGTACCCGTTCGGTCCTGCGCTTCCAGCTCGCTGCGGAGCTGGCCGATCGTCTGTCGTGGGTCGGCGTCGTGCAACCGCGCCCTGGCTGCGGCCTCGTCCTCCAGACGGGCGTTCGGGATGTTGCGGACGGCCAGCGTTTCGGGGCGTTCGGTGACGAGACGCTGACGCACGTCGTCGAGCGTCAGCCGTTGGCGTTGCCAATCGAGCCACGTGAGCTCGTCGGCCGTCGGCACCGGAGCCCCGACGTGGAGGATGGCCTCGTACCGGAAGTCGGTCAGCTGGTTGCGGTCGCGGCCCCGTTTGGGCTGGATCTGGACGTGGGTGACCCGAGGGTTGTGCTCCGCCAAGGCCAGGAAGAACTTCGGATCCAGCTGGAGGTCTCGTTCGCGGGCGACCTGGCGACCGACCCGCTGGCGGACCTGCTCGCAGGTGTCGCTGCTGGCTGCTCGGTGAAGCTGCACCGACGTGTGGAACGTCTCCAGCAGGGCCAGGTTGATCACGTCGCCCACCAGAACGTGACCGCCCGGTCGCACCACCCGGACGGCGCCGTCGATGACCCGCAGCAGGTAGTCGACGTCCGGAAAGTGCTGGACGACCGAGTTGATCACGACGGTGTCAAAACTGGCGGGCGCGAAATCGTCGAGGTCATCGGCGTTGCGCTCCAAGAGGCGGATGCGATCCAGGCCCGGCACCGACTCCTGCATCGAACGGATGTGGTCGAGCGCGGCGGGAGAGAAGTCGAGCCCGACATAGCTCGAGCAGCGGGGAGCGACTCTGGCCAGGAGCATGCCCGTGCCGCAGCCGATCTCCAGGACGTCGTCGGGCTCGAGCGTCAGGATGCAGGCCACCGTGTTCTCGACCCACGAGCGCATCTCGGCCGTGGGAATGGGCTTCCCGGTGAAGCTGCTGACCCACCCGGTGGTGTTCAGGGTGACATCGGTGGTCTCGGCGGCCGCGTGCCGGTAGGTCTCCTCGTAGACGCTGCGCCAGAGGGCGACGTGCTCCGCGGTGGCCCCGTCGGCCGGCGCCTCGGCCGGCGCTTCCATGGCCGACGACGAGGCCACGACATAGGCCACCAACTGCTTGTCGCCCTGGTGATCGGGCAGGCCCAGCACGACCGCCTGGTCGACCGCGGGGTGCCCTTCGAGTGACGTCTCGATCTCGCCCAGCTCGATGCGATGGCCCCGGATCTTCACCTGGTTGTCGAGCCGTCCGCGAAACTCCAGGGTGCCGTCGGGCAGGAACCGGGCTAGGTCGCCCGTGCGGTAGATCCGGCCGGGCCGGAAGGGGTTGGCCACGAACTTCTCGCTGGTCAGTTCCGGTCGGTGCAGGTAGCCGCGCGCCAGGCCGTCACCACCCAGGCAGAGCTCACCGGGCGTACCGGCAGGCAACGGCTCCAGGCGTTCGTCGAGGACGTAGGCCTGGGTATTTGCGATCGGGCGGCCGATCGTCGGCGGCGTCGTCGCCCCCTTCTCGGTCAGCACGAACGTGGAGTAGGTGGTGTCCTCCGACGGGCCGTACAGGTTGTAGACCTTCTCGACGTAGCCGAGCCCGTAGATTTCCTGCACCAATCGGTTCGGCAGGGGTTCACCGGCGAGGTTGACCACGCGCACGTTGGGGGGGATGGCATCCACGTTGACCAGGGCGGTCATCGCCGAGGGCACGGTGTTGACCAGGGTGATCTCGTCGCGCGCCGGGAGGGTGGGCAGCGCCAGCGCATTCTCGGCCAGGATCACCGTGCCCCCGCAGCTCAAGGGGAGGAAGATCTCGAACACCGAGAGGTCGAAACAGATCGACGTGCCGGCCAGCACTCCCTCCAACTCGGCGGGTGAGAAAACCGACCGAGCCCAGCTGAGAAAAGCCACCACGCTGCGATGTTCGATGGCCACTCCCTTGGGGCGGCCCGTCGAACCCGACGTGTACAGGATGTAGGCCAGGTTGCTCTGGGTCATGGCGACCGCCGGCGCCTCCGAAGGCTGGCCGGGGGGGCCGTCGTCGTCGTCAAGACAGATGACCTTCGGCCCGCTACTGGGCAGGGCGTCGACCAGGCCGCGCTGGGTGAGCAGCACCGGCATGTTCGAGTCCTCGATCATGAAAGCCTGCCGAACCTTCGGGTAGGCCGGATCGAGGGCGACGTAGGCGCCGCCCGCCTTCAGGATGCCCAGGAGCCCGACGATCATGTCCGGCGAGCGGGTGGTGCACAGGCCGACCAGGGTCTCGGGACCGACGCCCAGGCTGATCAGCTGGTGGGCGAGGTCGTTGGCCCGGCGATCCAGGTCGCGGTAGGTGATCCGTTGGTCTTCGAACACGAGGGCGACTGCGTCGGGAGTCAGCGCCGCCTGCCCCTCGAAGAGATGATGGAGGCAGAGATCGGTCGGATACGGGGTGGCGGTGTCGTTCCACTCGTACACGACCCGGTTCCGCTCCGCCTCTGACAGCAGGTCCGCCTCCGGCATCGACTCGTCGGCGTCGTGCGCAACCCGGTCGACGGTCATGATCGCGTACTCCTTCTGAGTGAGACGGGTTGCGTCATGCCTGGGCTGCCGACGCACCTCACGAGGCGGGCAGCACCTCGTACACCCACACCTGCAGATTGATGTCGGGGAACTCCTTGAAACCGGCGTTGAACTCGTCACCGGTCTCCACCCACCGCCAACGCCCGTCGGTCGCCAGGGCCGCCAGCTTGTTCTTGAAGTCGGAGCCGACGTAGAACTCCGGGCGGAGCGTGAAGACGATGTGGCCGCCCGGTTTGGTGACGCGGACCAACTCGTCGAGCGAGCTGGACGGGGCGTGGCCGCGGACGAAGACCCCGACGCTGATCACCGCGTCGAAAGCGCCGTCGGAGTAGCCCAGCGCCTGCCCCAAGTCCTGCTGATGGAGGGCGACGTAGCAATCCTTCTTGCGGGCCTCGTCGAGCATCCCCTGGGAGATGTCGATGCCCTCCAGGTCCTGATACCCGAGCTCCCGCAGGACCTCGCCGACCCTGCCCGTGCCGCACCCCGCATCGAGGATCTTCCCGTCGCCTGCGCAGTGACGGGCAAGGACCTCGGCCGCCCGCCGGGGGCTGATGTCGGTGTCGAGGGCCTCGTCGTACGACGTGGCCAGGTCGTCGTAACGCTCGGCAAGGACTTCCGGCGTCGCCGCCTCGAACACGGCCGCCACCTTGCTCTTCACGTCCGTCCCACCTCGACACAGCCGTCGAAGTCGTAACCGAACAACTCCACGTCGGCGGGGAAGTTGTCGGCGACCAGTCGCTTCGTGCGTTCGTTGTAATAGGAGCGGTAATCCGCGTGGGGGGTGGCGTTGAGGTGGGGCAGGGACCCGTCGATCTTGAGCGTGTCGCAGACTTGCCGAAAATCCTGGTCCAGCGTCTCGTACCGACCGACGAAATCGACGAGCAGCTCATTCTTCGAGTCGGCGAGGATCTCGCACTGCTGCTTGGGCGTGCCCATGGGATACGGATTCGGTGTCTGGATGACCCACTCCAGGTAGGGCTCGAAACCGCCCAGCTGCTTCACCGCCTCGTGCGTGGACGACGTGTCTTTTCTCAGAATGAACTGATACATGGAAACCTGCCAATCCCACGGGTTGCGAACGAAGCCGAACTTGAAGAAGCTGTCGAACAGGTCGGAAGGCAACTCCTTCTTGGCGTCGCGCGCCTTGGCATGCAGCAGGAGAGACTCCCATACCTGGTACATCGGGTTGGGTTGGCCGTCCTTGGTGCGGGGTGGTCGCCGGATCTTGAACTTCTCGGGCTCCTCCGCGTAGGGCTCCAGCACGTGGCGGATGCTCAGCCCGGCTGTTTTCGAGACGTGGAAGAAGATGAACTGACGGCTAGGCGAAATCAGCATGGCTCACACCCCCAGGCTGCTCGGCTCATGTCCCGCCGACCCGGGTTCCGTTCCGACGCCCGCCATCCTCACCAGCGCCTGCCGATCGATCTTGCCGCTCGCCAGCAGAGGGAGGTCGCCGACGACCATGAACGCGTCGGGGACCTCCCGTCGGGGCATGCGCTCGAGGCAGGCGGCACGGATCTCCTCCGCCTCGATGGCGGTGCCGTTGCTGGGAATGCAGAAGGCGGCCAGACCGACTCCGTATTCGCTCTCCCCGCTGGCCACGACGACGGCATTGTCGATCCCGGGAACGGTCCTGATCGACGCCTCGATGTCGGCGAACATCACCAGCAGGCCGCTGCGCTTGACGGCGTGGTCGCTCCGACCCTGCACCTGGATACGGCCGTCGGGCCCGATCCGACCAAGGTCCTTCATCGGGAACCAGTCGCCGGCGACGGCCCGGGCGTCCGCTCGAACCACACCGTTCTCGTCGGCGTAGCCGCAGAAGCCGGAGGTGTGACGACACCAGAGCTCACCGACGTCGTTCGTCTCTCCCGGCGCTCCGTCCGCGCCGTCCGGTACGGGCCGCGGCCGCAGGCCGACCTCGACGTCGGCCAACGGCTTGCCCACCGTCTGCGACCGCGCCTCGGCCGGGTCGTCGGGACTCGACGCTGCGACCGCGCCCATCTCGGTGCTCCCGTAGAGCTGGACCATCGGTCCGTATCGGGCCTCGTAGCTGGCGAAGGTGTCGCCGCGCAGCCGGTCGCCGGCCGTCACCGTGAGCTGGTACGGGCGAGAGTTTCTGCGCCCTTTGAGGAGCGAGTCACAGAACGTCGGCGTGAGAAAGGCCAGGTTCGGCTGGAACTCGCGCTCCCGGGCTATGAAGCCGAACACGTTGGCGCCGTTCTGGAGGTCGAGCGAGGCGCCCACGGCGGCGCCGGGGAGAAACGCCGCCCCCAGCCCGTACATGTGGGACAGCGGAACAGGGATCGCGACTCGGTCGGTGCTTTGCAGCTGGAAGCGCTCGATGCAGTTCAGCGCGTTCTGGCGCAGGCCTCGGTGCGTATGGACGGCCAGCTTCGGCGTCCCGGTGCTTCCCGACGTCCGGACGTAGAGCCGGGGCTCGTCGGCGCGCTCAGGCTCGCGATAGGCGACGTTCGGCACCAGCTCAAGGGAGTCCGAAGCCGTGAACCCGGTGAACACTGCCGGGCTGGCCGCGATCCGGTACGCGCAAAACGACAGGTCTTCGATGGGCGCCGCGCTGCATCCCCGCTGGGGTTTGGGCAGGAGCAGGAAGTCGTGGCCTTCCTCGAGGAGGAAGAGGAGGAGGAGCGCGCTCGGCAACGTGTTCTCGCACTCGAAGGCCAGGCAGGCATCCTGCTGGACGACGCCCTCCTCGAATCGGGCCCGCAGGTTGGCGAAGACCTCGGGCAGCGCCGCGTAGGTGCACGAGCCCTTGCCGTCGGTCAGGACATTCGTCTCGACCTCGGAAGCGGCCGGTTCCTGGGCGATGAACTTCACGGCGCGGCGCTGACGGGTTCGGGGTGGTCGACCGGATCGACCGGAGGGGGCGGGAAATACCCGACCCGCTGCCAATGGGCGATGTACTTGCCCATCAGCGACGGCTCGGCGGGCGGGCAGACGATGTCGGTGCCGGCCAATCCCGCCTGCGTGTGGCTCGTGTCCATCGGCGGGCGCGGATAGAGCAGGTAATGCTGCGCCTGCAGGACCATCAGCAGGCCCAGGTAGAAAGGCTTGTCGTCGGACTGCGAAGCCCGCAACCTGACCTCTTGCCGCCACGCAGGATAGGAAAGCTCCTCCAAGCCGTAGCCGAAGGAACGGACCGTGGCCATGAGCTCCTGCCAGGGCATGGCCCGGGGCGTCAGGAGGTGGAACGCCTGCCCAGGGGAGCCCTCCTGGCGGGAGAGGTGGACGATGGCCCGGCTGATGTAGTCGACGGGCGCCAACGTGACGTCGACGTCGAGCGCTGGACAGGAGCCCATCTGCACGCAGGCCTTCAAGACCAGCGGCAGGATGTCGTGCATCTCGTTCATCTTGCCGGTTTGGCTGTGGCCCGTGACCCGCACGCAGCGATAGATCGAGGCTGGCAGTCCCCGCTCCTGCGCCGACCGCACCATGCGCTCGGCGACCCACTTGCTCTGGGCGTAGCCGCCTTTGAGGGTGGGGTCGAGGGCGGGGATGGTGTCTTCGTTGAGCGAGTCGACTCCCACATGGGCGCCGGTGAAGAGGAGGGCGAGCGTCGAAAGGTATTGCACGGACTTCGTCGTGCCGATACTGGCGAGACGCAGGATCTCCTCGGTGCCGGTGACATTGGTGGCCTTCAACCGGCCATACGGATACAGCGCGTTGGTGGACCCGGCGCTGTGGTAGATCACATCGATCTGGCCGGCCAGGCTGTCGAACGCTTCCTCGCTCAGACCGAGGCGGGGCTGGGTGAGGTCGCCGACGACCGGGTGGATCCGGTCGGCGTACTCCTCCCGCCAAAGCTCATAGCTCTGGAGGTGGTCGGCCAATCGCAGTCGAGCGGCGTCGTGATGGTCGGCCCGAATGAGGCAGAAGACGTCGGCCCCCGTCGTCCGCAGCAGCTCTTCCAGCAGGAACGCGCCGACGAACCCGGTGGCGCCGGTGAGGAACACCCCTTGTGGTCCCGTCGTGGGGGCGCCGGTGGATGGCAGAGCGTCGTAAGTGATCGTGGGGTCGAGGAGCGCCTCTGCCTCGAGGTCAAGCATGCTCGTCCAGGGCGCGGTGGTCGGTCTCATCGGGCCCCACCCTCACCCGCTCGAGAGCCGGCCGGCGATGAAATCGGCGAGGAAGCGAATGGTGGAGAAGGTTTCCATGTTGAGGTCTTCCTCCTCGAAGGTGAACGAAAAGCGTTCCTCGATCATGCTGATGAGGCTGACCACGACGATCGAATCGAGGCCCAGGTCCTCGACGATCGATGCGCCGTCGTGAAGCTGTTCGGACGTCAGATTGGGATTGAGCTCAAGGATGAGGCTCTTGAGTTGTTCGATGACCGGCTCCACCATGTGCGGTTCTCCCACGCTCAATCTCGGGCGACATTCCTGGGCAATGCTGTGCGCGACACTCCGCGTCGACCTACCGGCTATGGAGCTACGACGCGGAAGACAGTCTGTCCCGCTCAGAGCGCTACTCATCCACCATTTCGACGTGCGATGCGACTCCGATCGACGACTCGACGGTCCCTCGCCGGGGTGTCCTCGGCCGGTGACGCGGGTCGCGTAGCAGGCAGCGCATCGCTCCTCCCCGCCAAGGGGTCGTGTCACCAGTCGGGTCCAGAATACCATCACGGTTTGGCGGTCAGCACCGCTCGATACCGACCGGGAGGAAGGTGTCGAACGCACTGCCAAAGTACACCCACGGTGGGGGATTCGAGCCCGATGCGTAGCTCGCCCGCAGGTTGTCCAGGCATCCCGCCGGACTCTCGACCCATCTGTCGCGTGTTCGCACCCCTCCGGCCGCGGTCGGTGCCGGACTGCGGGTCAACGGCACTTTCGAGGCCGGGGGGGTAGAGGCAGCCGGCCGATGACGGTTACCATCACGGTGTCGGATTGCGTGCCGGCCGGTTTGGCCGCGGGATGGGTCGCCGGCACGTGGTCCAGTGGCGTCCACCGGTGTGCCGGATGGGCGCCTCCCCAAGAGTTGGACGACCGACATTCGATCGTATGGGAGTTGTAACACCAGAACCTCGGAGGCAGGACGCTTATGGAATCCCTCAATATTGGTGTCGTAGGGTCCGGCATGTCCGGGCTGGTCGCGATCAAAGAGCTCCTCGACGAAGGCCATCGCGTCACCTGCTTCGAGCGGGCTCCGACGGAGGGCGGCAACTTCAACTATCCGGTAGGGGCCGCCTACGACTCGATGGATCTCACGGTGTCGCAGTACCATATGGCGTTCTCCTGTTTTCCGCCGCCATTCGGCGACAAACGCCGCTTCTGGAGTCGGGAAGAATACGCCAAGTACTTGCACGACTTTGCCAACAACTTCGGGCTCTTCAAGCACATCAAGTTCAACACCGAAGTCTTGAACATTCGGGGCGACGCCGGCAACACCCAGTTCCACGTCACCACCAAGGACAAGGAAACGGGCGCGGTCACCGACACCGTCTTCGACGCGGTGGCCATCTGCTCCGGAGCCCATGCCACCCACATCCCGCAACTCCCCCAGTTCGAGGGTTCCGAGACCTTTGCCGGCACGATCGAGCATTCGGTGCACTACCGCAGCCCGGAGCCCTACCGGGGCAAGAACGTCGTCTGCGTGGGGTTCGGCGAAACGGCTGCTGACGTCACCTGCCAGATCGCCGAGGTCGCGGCCTCCTGTTGGGCCACCTTCCGCCGCTATCCGGCAGTGATCAAGCGCTGGTACGGGGAACACACCCACGACGCCTACGCCACGCGCATTCATGGCTATCTGCCCCGTTTCGTGCTCAACCGGATGTTCGTGCAGGACGCGGAGCGAACGCTGGCCGCGCCGCCGGAGGAGACCGATCCCGGGGATCGGCTGCTCGCGGAATGGACGGTCAAGGGTGGCACCCCCGCCCATCAACCACTGGAGAAGAACGACAACTTCCTCGCCGCCGTGTTCGAGGGCAAATTGCAGATCAAGCCGGTGGGGATCGAGCGTCTCGACGGCGACAGCGTCGTCTTCACCGATGGCAGCCGGGTCAAGGCCGACGTGCTGATGTGCTGCACCGGCTACGACGAGGGGAGGCCGCCGACGCTGCTCGAGGGCTACGACGTTCCCAACGTCAGGCAGCTCTACAAGCACGTCTTCGATCCCGACCTCGGGCCGCGCGTGGCCTTCATCGGGTGGGCTCGGCCTGCGCAAGGCGGCATTCCTGCATGCTCCGAGATGCAGAGTCGCTATTTCGCCCTTCTCTGCAGCGGGAAGCGGACGCTGCCGGGGAAGACCGAACTGCTGGAGTTGATCGCGCGGGATCGCGACTTCGAGGAGCGGTCGTATTACGCCCGGAAGTACCAGGGGACGATCGTGAGCTACACGCCCTACATGGATGGCGTCGCCGAGCTCATCGACTGCCGTCCCCGACTGCGGGACTATCTCTTCAATCCACGGATGTTCTATCACCTCATTTGTGGGGCAAACATTCCCACCGCCTATCGACTACGCGGCCCCCACGCCACTCCGGAAGTCGCCGAACGTGTCCTGTTGAGCCTGCCGATCGCGCACACCGTGCCCGAGCTGGCGACGCTCAGCTACCTGCACGTCCTGTACCGACTCGGCGTCCTGAAGGAGCCGGAAGAGGCCCGCACCTACGAGGACGCGACCGTCTGAGTCGCCGGGGAATCGGTCTGAGGACCTCTGGCCCGCACCGGTATCGCGCCCGACCCGCGGCTGCCCGCGGCCGCGATGCCGTCTCATTTGGTGGCGGAGCGAACCTGGTTTCCGTTGCTTCCGGAGCTCGAACCGGTCGGCTGACGTTCGTCACGCATCGGCGCACCGTTCTGCGGAGACGATGACTCGCCGACGCTCGCCGGGCGGGCGGCGTCACCGCCGTTTCCTGATCCCAACCGCTCATCGTCGGAGGCCTCGGATTCGTCAGGCGACGGCGGGACCTGTGGTTCGATGTCGGCGTCGGCGTCGGCGTCGGCGTCGAGTGCCGGCCCGATCTCGGCCCGGGCGACCGGCTGCGACGGCGGCTGGAGGGTGTGGGCGTCGCCCGGGGTGCGGTGGTGCCACAGCGGGAGGTGGGCGATTCCCAGGCCGGCGACGAGCCCAGCCGTCCACATGACGGTGCCGCCGACGATCCCGACGACCCCGAGCATGGCTCCGGCGATGACGATGACGCCCTGCCCCACGGCGACGGCGAAGCCAGCCCTCATGTTGCTGTTGAACTCGTCCCCCAGCTCGAACATGAACGGCAGCAGGCGCAGGCCCTGGCCCATCAACACGATTTGGGCCGAGTCGGTCGCCGCCGTCGATGCCCCTCGGAGCGAGACTGAGACGTTCGCTTTCTTGAGCGAGATGGAGTCGTTGATCCCGTCGCCGACGAAGCACACGGAGTGCCCCTCCGCCTGCAGCTCGGCGACGAGCGTCGCCTTCTGCTCGGGCAGGGTGTTGGCGAAATACCGGGTGATCCCCAACTCCTCCGCCATCCTTCGGGTGGGCTCCTCCTGGTCACCGGAGATGATGCAGATGTCGAGGTTCCGCCTCCGCAGCGCCCGCACGATGTCGACGACCTCTGCCCGCAGGCTGGGCTCGAGCTCGATGGCGCCGACCAGCTGATCGTCGACCGCCACCATGACCAGGGCGTTGCCGCCTTCCTGGACCGCCTTGACGACCTCCTCGATGGAGCCGGGAACGGAGATGTCCTCCATCTCCATGTAGCGCCCGCTTCCGACGCGGATCAGGCGGCCGTCGAGGCGCACCCGGAGGCCGAAGCCGACCTCGTAGTGGGCGTCGTCGACCGACGGCACCGACAGGCCTCGATCGCTGGCCGAGTCCAGAATGGCCCGGGCGATGGGGTGCGTCTGCCGGTGCTCCGCGGCCGCGGCGTAGGCCAACACCGTGTCCTCGTCCAGGTCGGCGCAGATGTGGACCTGGGCGATCTGCGGCTGCTCCATGGTCAATGTCCCCGTCTTGTCGAAGACGACGAGGTCGACGTCGGACAGGAGCTCCAGCGACCGGCCGTCCTTGACCAGGATCCCGTGGTTGGCCGCCACGTTGAGGAAGTTGAGCATCGATATCGGCGCGGTGATCTTGATGTTCAGACCGACCGACGACCCGAGAATGGCGACCGAGAAACGGTACCCGGAGAGGGGAAGCGCGATCAGGGCCAAGGCCATGGTTGGGGGCACCGACCGGTCGGCCACCTGCTGGCCCTTGGAGACGATGCTGGCCTGGTAGGACGCGGTTTCCTTCAGCATGTTGCCGATTTGGGCGACCATCGTCGCCTCACCGGTCTGCTCGACGCGGACGAACACCTTGCCGCCCACCATCATGGTGGAGGTCAGCACCTTGTCGCCTTCGCCCTTCTCCACCGGCTGGGATTCGCCGGTCAGGGCGTGTTGGTCGACCGTCGCCACCCCGTCGACGATGACGCCGTCGACCGGGATCACCTGCCCGGCCTGGATGACCACGATGTCGCCGGCCTCGACATTTTCGATCGGGACCTCGACCTCGACCTCGCCGGCCAGGAGCCAGACGGTGCGCGGTTGCTCGCCGAAGACCGCGATGAGGGTGCTCTGCGAGCGATCCTGGGTGATCAGCACGAGCTTCTCGCTCAGGAACCACACGAGCATGCCGAACGTCCCGGGGAGGAAGTAGCCGCCCATGAACGCGCCGATGACGTACACCGATCCCATGACCCGCATGTCGAGCTTCCGCTCGTCGACAAGGGACTTGTAGGCCCTCCGGAAGAGTCGCAGGGCGCAGTACCCGGAGGAACCGAGCGTCACGATCAGCGCCGCCGGGTAGACCAGACCGACCGCCGCCGAACCCATGCCCACCAGGGCGGCACCGATGTAGCGGTTGACGTTCTGCTCGTACTCGCTGACCACCAGTTCTCCGGTGGTGAGCTCGGTCACGTGCTCGCGTCGGGTTCGGCTGAGGATCGGGTCGACCTTCTCCGCCATGAAGCGCTGGAACTGGGTGTCGAGCGTCGTCTTGGAGGGCTCGGACTCGGACTCGGACTCGGACTCGGGATCCGCCTCCTCGCTCTCCGCCGACGCCTCGTGCATCTCGAGGTAGGCCTCCCGGACGAGCGTCTTGAGCTCCTCTTGGAGTTTGCCGGGATGGTCGCGGACCCATTGCCTGGCCGCGGCAACGGCGGTCCCGCCGGCAGCCAGGATCAGCAGCATCCGTTCCTCCCTACCCGGCCCGCTCGGCCAGGACTGCTAAGCAACATCTTCCCGCATCGCCACCGAGGTCGCGACCCGTTGTGGAGCGACGCCCGTCTTGGCGGAGCGCCGCCGAGGGCTCGTGACCGCCAGGATCGGGCCGCGGCAAGCCGGAAGCCCCCGCGAAGTGCTCAGTCTGCCTCAAGTCGATCTCTTCAGCGCACGCGCTTCCCAACCGGTCTGGACATTTGATCGTCATGGAACCGACCGTGCGCAGGCATCCCGACGACCGGCCGACGGGCTGGCGGGCTGTGTTCGGAGACCAAAGAGCTGAACGTGGTCTGGCGCGACGCCGCGATTTCGGCGGACGTCAGATTTGCACCAGCACCGCACACACCGTTCTCGAGCAAGCTCGGGTGCCAACGCCACCGCTCGACTAGCGTCCTGCACTTCAGCAAGGTCCTGAGCGAGGAGGCCGAGATGAACCCACGGACGGTGCGGGAACGATTTCGATACCGGTTCGACAACGTTATGTCCAAGCGAGGGTTCGCGCTCATCCCCCTGTGGATGGGTTTCGTGTTCGGCCTGGGGGTCATCATTGCCCTCTTCCTGTCAATCGTCGACCAACAGCCGTCGACCCTCAAGGGCACCCTGAGCCAGATGTGGGCCCGTGGGCTGGGCGTGTTCTTCATCCAGACGGGCGACGGCAACATCGGGATCGAAGTACTGACCCTTCTGTACGGCCTGATCGTGCTCTTCGTCAGCCCGGTGATGGCCGGCATCGTCATCGTCATGGCCATGAAGAGGCTCACCGCGTTGGTGAGCGGCCGGTCGGTAGTGCTCGAAAAGGGCCACACGGTGATCCTCGGCTGGTCGGAGCAGGTCTACGCGGTGATCGCCGGGCTGGTGAAGGCGAACAAGAGTCGAGGAAAGACGACGATCGCCGTCCTTGCCACCGAAAATCAGCTCGTCATGGAGGACCTCATCAAACAGAGGGTCGGCGACACCGGCTCGACCCGCATCGTCTGCCGCACCGGAAACCCGATCGACACCAACGACATCAAGGTCGTCAATCTTGACGAGGCCCGATCGATCATCGCGCTCAATGCCGAGGGTCCGGGCGCGGACAACCTGGTCATCCGGACGCTGTTGGCGGTGACGAACAGCGCCGATCGCTCGAAGTCTCCGTACCAGGTGGTCGCGAGCGTGAGCGACAGCCGGAATCACCCCGCGGCCCAGATCGCGGGCGGGCCTGAGACCGCCGTCGTCAACGCCGACGACATCACGGCCAAGCTGGTCGTGCTGACCGCCCGCCAATCGGGTCTGTCTTCGGTCTACACGGAGCTCCTCAACTACGACGGCGACGAGGTCTACATCGTCAAGGAGCCGGCGCTGGCGGGGAAGACCTTCGGTGAGGCGCTCCTCGCCTATGACACTTCCGCGGTCATGGGCCTCCAGGCGGCCGACGGGACCGTGAGGCTCAAGCCGCCCATGGCGACGATGATCGCCCAGACCGACAAGATCATCGCCATCTCGGCCGACGACAGTTCCGTACGGGTGGGGGGCGCGGCACCCGCCATCGTCGAGCAGGCCATCGCTCCCGTGACCCAGCGGCCGGCTACCTCCGCCAAGACGCTTCTCCTCGGCTGGAATCGGCGGGGCAGGATGATCCTCCAGACCCTGGACTCCTCCGTCGGCCCCGAGTCGACCGTGCGCGTGGTGGCCGGCAGTGAGCACGAACCGGCCATCGGCGGGTTGATCGGTGGCACCACCTGGACGAACATCACGGTCACCTACGCCGCGGGTGACACGACCAGCCGGGAGACACTCGAAGGCCTGGAGGTCGGCACGCACGACCACGTCATCGTGCTGTCGCCGGACACCATGGATTTCCAGGAGGCCGACTCCGAGACGCTCGTGACGCTGCTGCACCTGCGCGACATGCACGAGAAGCACGGTGAGCCCGGTCGGCATTACTCGATCGTCAGCGAGATGCTCGACGACCGGAACCGGAGGCTCGGACAGCTGACCAAAGCAGACGACTTCATCGTCAGCTCGGAGCTCATCGCCCTGCTGATCACGCAGTTGTCGGAGAACCGCAACGTCGGAGGGGTTTTCGCCGATCTCTTCGACCCCCAAGGGGCGGAGATCTACCTCAAGCCGGCCGAGGACTATGTAGCCCTCGGGCAGCAGCTCGACTTCTACACCGTGATCGAGGCGGCCCGCCGACGCGAAGAAGTCGCGATCGGTTTCCGGGCGGCCGAGCAGAGCGGCAAGGCGCCGGGATTCGGAGTCGTCCTCAATCCCAACAAGAAGTCCAAGGTGACCTTCAAGGCCGGCGACCGGGTGATCGTCCTCGCCGACAACTGATTCACCCCGGGGCGGTTCACCGCGGGCAGTGGTCGGACCCGCGCTTACAGATGTCACGGCGCTACGGGCGGCGACGACGCCGATCCCCCGGACCAGACGATCCGGACCGCCGGAAGTCACTGGACGTCACAGCTCGGCCGGACGTCCCTGGGCAGCTTCGGAGCGCGATGGCCGCCTCGCCACGGCACGTCGTGACAACCGCGAGCCGCTTGACAGCCGGGCGTCCGAGGGGATCAACTGAACGGTGCAACCGTTCGCTGGGGATCCTCGTGGTGCGTTCCTGCACGGAAAGGTAGGTGTCTCCTGGGCGGTCGATCGGCTCCAGGCGGGACGCCTTCTACCGCATGTGCGCACCGGGGACGAGAGGTGACGCGGATTCAGTACCGCAGGTGGGCTGTGGCGACGACTTTTCAGAGCCTGCGTCACTCCATACTTGGCAAAGCTTGGACCACCGATTCAAGCCTGGATGCGGAGGCGCTGATTCAGTTCGCCTCGGCGTACGGAACGCGCGGAGGCGCCAACGTCCGCACGGACCGCCGAATCCCTGAACTGAGTTCAGGGTACGGTCGGTGCCTGATACGCTAAGGCTGAAGAGCAAGACGATATCTATTTCATACCCCGAGACATGGAGAGGATATAACTATGGTCGGCACTTCCCTCCTGGTGAAGCCGGTGGTTGTGTACTTGGCTGGGCTTATTACCGGTCCCCTGCTCATTCCGGTCGTCAAAGGCTCGGTCAAGGGAACGGTAAAGGCAGGTTTGCACGTGAAGAAGCTCGTCGATGACGCGGCCGCAGAAGTCACCACGGAAAAGGCAGTCAAAGAGCCGCGCGTGGCGGTCCGCACCTAGTTCCACCCCGCGTGTCGTCCCGAATTGGGACGGACCGCCAGCTTGTCCCCCTCTGCGGAGGGCTGTCCCCGAGGCGGGGACGGTTCGCCGGTGGCTTGACAACTGCGCCCATACCTGACGAGTCGCTTTCGAGCGGCTCTGTCGGCGCGTTCTACGGACCCGCTGGGCGCGGTGCGGGCTCCGAGCCCATCGTGGTCAGTTCCGTGTCGATCAAGCTGCGGCGACAGCGCCACCACCGGTGCGGCGAGATCCGGGGGGCGCAAGGGGCTACAGCGGCGACACTGACGCACCCCGGAGATCCGTCGGTGTCCCATCGAGCGCGGCCATTCCGCTCGGTCCTGGTGGTGGAAGCGCGAACCCGTCGAGCGCGGCGGGCCGGCGTCACGTCAGAGGAAGAACCGGCGCTCCGCCCGCCCGTAGCCGAAGAACGTGGCCATTGAACTGTGCACAATGCTGTCGGCGACTGCGCGCATGATTGCGCTCGTCAATTGAACGGCACCGATGCCCGCCGCAGTCAGGAAATGGCGCTATTTCTTGGCACTGACGATGACGGTGGCCGGCTTCGGCGCCTCTGCGCTGGTGACCGGCTTGGGCGGCTCGGCGCTGGCCTTAACCGTCGTCTTGGGCACTTCGACGGTGGCCTTCGGCGCGGCCACGGTCGCCTTGGGCAGGGCCTTTTCCTTGGCGCCCACCTCCGCACGTGATTCGGCGGCGATGCCATGAAGTTCCGCAGCCGCCTCATGGGAAAGGTTCTTTATCCCCATTCCGATTTTTGCGGTTCCTTTGACGGCACCTCTCGCCACCGGCCTAATCACGGCTCGGGTTGCGGCACCAGCTGCGTAAACGACAATCAGGCCAAGCATACGTTCTTCTCCCACCTTCATCGAGATATACGCCCTAGCATTGTACCACCACGCCCAGATGCCGAACCCTCGGGCCGGCCCTCGGTCCGCTCCGACGACGGACGTTCGACGAGCGCGAGACCGGCGTCCGTTCGTCCCCCCCGGGGCTCCTCGTCGGTGGGACGAACCGCGTTCGGCCCCCTACGCGTCCGTGTAGAGGGGATCCTTGGTGACGAACTCGAAGGGTCGCTCGAACGTGTCGAGGTCGCGATGCGTGCGCAACCACACCGCGTCGGGGTTGGCCCAGAAGTCCCCTGAGAGCATCTGGCCGAAGTACGGGGCCCAGTACCGGGGCAGCCCGGGCGCGGCGGGCAGCCAGTCCCACAGCCTGGCGATGCTGAGGTTCGACCGTTCGTAGAAGGAATACATGAGCCGGAAGTAGGTGTCGTACCCCGTCTTGACCAGGTTCTCGAAGGCGGTGATCTCCACCTCCTCGTCAGAACCGTCGAGCAGTCGGTGGATCGCCTCTGCCGCTTTGACCCCGCTTATCGAGGACAGGAAGACGCCGGCCGAGAACAACGGGTCGACGAAGCATCCGGCATCGCCGATCATGAACCACCCCGGCCCGGCCAGGTGATTGGAGTGGTAGCAGAAGTCGGATTGCACCCTCACCTCGTCATACCGGTTCGTCGCCCCTTCCAACGCCTCGGCGATGATCGGTGCCCGCCGAAGGTGATCCTCGAAGACCTTGTCGCGATCCATGCCCTTGAGCTTCGACGCGTGGGTGACCGTGCCGACGCTGAAGCTCTGGGGCTCGATCGGGATGCACCAGACCCACCCCTCGTCGTGCGAGCTCACCACCTGGTAGCCGTCGTGGGCTCGGCTGGCGCTTTCCACACCGTCGAAATGGCGGAACAGGGCGATGTTGTTGAGACGAGAATTGAGTTTCCGCAGCCCGAACTTGCGGGCCAGGAGGCCGGATCGCCCACTGGCATCGACCACCCATTTGGCGGTGGCGGAGCAGGGACGGCCGTCACAGGTGTAAGAGAGTCCGACGATCCGGTCCTCGTCCATCTCGAACTCGGTCACTTCGGCGTTCTGAATGACGTGTACACCAGCGCCGACCGCCAGGTCGGTGAGGAGCCCGTCGAGCTCGGCCCGCTCCACGTTGTAGGCGTAGTTTCGCCGATTGGGCTGCGGTTGGGTGAAGTCGAAGACGAAGTTCTTGTCGACCTGCCGGTCGTCGATCTGGACGCCAGGCTTGTAGACGAAGGGGCCGGCCGCCACCGCGTCGACGATTCCCTCCTGGGCCCAGAGCTCGATCAGGTATGGGATCAGCGACTCGCCGATGTGGAACCGGCCCCGGTCCTCCTTGTCGACGAGCAGGACCGAGTGGCCGCGCGCGCCGAGGTGGTGGGCACAGACGGCGCCCGCCGGGCCCGCTCCGATGACGATGACGTCGAAATGCTCGCCCGCGGCTTCGGGCGTCGTTCGGGCTGGACCAGGGCTCGCAGGTTGCGAGGTCATCGGCAGTGCCTTTCGTGGCGCGAGGAACAGGTGCGGAGGACGCGGGAGATGGTCCTTGAGAATACAGAGGAACCGTCACGGTGATGGCTCCGGGTGAAGCACTGAGGCCGTCGCAACGAGAGAGACGTCGACCCCGCAGACGACGTCGATCGAAAGACTAGGTCACCTAGTCGAAGCCGTGCCAACGGCCGCAACCCCCTGACCACCGGCGACGCCCGGATCGTAGACAGGCGTGCCGGCGGGATGGCGGGCCGATGACGTCGGGTCGCGGAGTGGAGAAACGGCCCGCCCCCCCCTTGAGCCACGCCGAGCGTTCGGAACGGGCTAGAGGGTAGAGCGGGTGAGCTTTCGCAGCGCCAGCACCGGGGTCATCGAGCGGTGCGACTCACACGCCGTAGCCGTCACGGGGGGTGACGGCGAGGGTGTGGGCGATGCCGGCCCCAAACGCGGACGGGCTCAGGGAGGGGATCTCGACCGGTCGCAAGGCGTCCCGGGTCGTGCCCGTCCCGAGTTGGCCGAAGTGGTTCCAGCCCCATGCCAGGGCATTGCCACCGTTGCCCAGCCCCTGGGTGTGGTAGCCGCCGGCGGCGATGGCCTTGAGGCAGCAGACGATCTTCACCGGGAACGACTTGTTGACGGTCGTGCCGTCTCCCACCTGTCCGACGTTGTTCATCCCCAGGCCCAGACCGACGCGGTGCTGAGGGCGACGCTGTGATAGCGCCGGCACCGATGGAGCTCGTCCCGGTCAGCGTCGTGCCTGTGGGCCTGACCTCGAAGAGGGCCCGCGAGCTGATCCCGAGCTGACCCTGGTCGTTGAGGCCCAAGCTCCAGACGCGGCCGTCGCGGGTCAGCGCCAGGCTGTGGAAGTTGCCGGCGGCCACAGCGACGAGGTCGGTCAGGCCGGCGACCTTCACCGGAACGGCGCTGTTCGCAGTGGATCCGTTGCCGAGCTGGCCGACATGGCCGAGGCCCCAAGCCCAGACGCTCCCGTCCGACCTCACGGCCAAGGTGTGGGCCACGCCCGTCGCGACTGCGGTGACGCCCGTCAGGCCCGGCACCTTGCCCGGGATGGCCCGAGAGGCTGACGTGGCTCCCGATCCCAGCTGGCCGTACTGGTTCCAGCCCCAGGTCCACAGCGTCCCGTCGCGGCCGACGGCGGCGCTGTTGATCGTGCCGCCCGCGACCATGGTTATCCCGCTCAGACCGGTGACCCTCACCGGCGACGTCCGGTCGAGGGTCGTCCGTCGCTGAGCTGGCCGACCCTGTTGAGCCCCCATGCCGACACCGTGCCGTCGTGGCTGACGGCGAGGTTGTGGTAGGCACCGGCGACGGTGGCGGCGATGCGCTCCGGGCCCATCGCCGGCGCGGGCGCGTGGACGTCAGCGGTGCCCCCGGTGCCGAGTTGGCCGAGGTTGTTCAGGCCCCACGCCTGCACCCGGCTGGCGGAGCGGACCACGACCAGGCCGCTGGCGCTGCCCACGACGATGTCGGGCATCCCGTCGCCGTCGACGTCGCCAAGGTCGAGGCCCTGGGAGGAGCTGAACTCCATATGGCGCGTGTATTGGAGCTGCTCGGGGGCGAAGGTGCCGTCAGGACGCTGGACGTAGACCCCGGCGTAGTTCCATCCCCCGTGGGCGGTCACCAGGTCCGTCCGGCCGTCGAGGTTCACGTCGGCCGCTTCGAGTCCGTCGGCAAGGTCAAGGGTTGCGAGCGGGACGGCCGTGCCGAGGAAGCCGTCGGGCGTCTGATGGAAGACGTAGATCCGCGAATACGGGATGTTCGAGCTGTTCGTCACGGCGACATCGGTGCGGCCGTCACCGTCGAAGTCGCCCAGGACCAGGCCGTGGTCGTCGCCGTAGGGCCAGGGGGACGGGGTAGTCGACAGGCGGCGCGAACGTGCCGTCACCGAGACCGGCCCGCACCTGGACCAAGGCGACCATGTGGCTCGACGATGTCGGCGATCCCGTCCCCGGTGAGGTCGCCGACCTCGAGCTCTCCGTAGGGCCAGGTGTCCGTCGACATCACCACTGCAGGCCCGAAGTCGCCCCCGCCCAGGCCCAGCATCGTCCGGATGCCGGTCGTGAAGATCGTGTCGATGACAAGGTCGAGCCGTCCGTCGCGGTTGAGGTCGGCGATGTCGACCTCGTCGACCTGCAGGTCCGAGATGTGGCGGGCGGGGAGCAGGCCGCCATCGCTCTGCTCGAATACCTCGATGCCGTTGCTACTCGAGGTCACCAGGTCGATGTCACCGTCGGTATCGATGTCGGCGGCCGCCTCTGAGACGACGGAAAGTTCGCCGGCGCGGGATTGGAGCAGCTGGGGTTCGGCGAGGGCACCGCTCGGGGTCTGGACCAACAGCGCGACGTCGGAGGAGTGCGCGAGCGCGGCCACGTCCGCCCGGCCGTCGCTGGTGAAGTCGGCGACGACCACGGCTTCGGACCTGACGAGGAAGTACTGGGGGGCGGCGAAACCCGGACGGAAGGCGGTGGGCGATGTCGACGCGGTCTCGGCGGGAACCCCGGCGGCGACGAGAAGGACCGCGACCGCCATGACCGCCGCCCTGGCCGTCACCCTTGTGGTTGCGCGCCGACCGGGCGCGGTCGAGCGTTGCTTTGTCCGGACAAGAAGGTCCGAGCCCGGTCCCTCATAGGCGCGGAGTGCCTGTGGACTTGGTCCTGGCCATTCCGCGCCCATCCGTTCTGTCGCCGATCCGTTGCCCGCGTATCGACTCGGTGAGGCCGAGGCTGAAGGCCAATCGTTCTCCGCAGGGTGAGGATCTCGGGCCGGGACCGGACCGGCTCCGGCGATCCGCCGGCGACAGCTGACCTCGCACACACTGTCGTGGGCCCGTGGCACCAGCGCGTCGGTAGCACCGTGTCGCCCCGGGCTGCTCGTGTCTCGATCGGCACCCGACCAGTCGACCAAGGGGGCCCACCGGGGCTCTGAGCCCTCCAGACCCGCCAACTGGCGCGTCCGCGTGACCAGGCTTGTCGTCTTGATTTGGATGGGGTTCCGTCGGTAACCCGAGGTGGGCGAGGGGGGACTTGAACTCCGATCCAAGAGCCTCTGATCGATGTCGATCGATGTTGAAAAGTGCCTCTGACCTGGAATTTGTAGATCGGCGTGCTGATCCGTGTTGGACGCTTCTACCGGATTTCTACCCGTCCGGTAGAAGATCCGGTAGAAGTCATGGGGTCCGCCTATGGGTACGGGCCCATCGCTCAACCGCCTCGGCGATGTCCGCCGCGACGTCAGGGTCGGCGGGCGGGTGGCCCTCGTCGTCGCAGCACGGTGGCTTGTCACGTTCCTCACCAAGCGCGGTGATCGCGAGCGCCGCCAGCAGCTGTCCGTAGACGTCGGCGCCTGAACCGTCGTGCCGAGCCACAAGAACCACGATCGCGTGATCCTTGTCCGGCCAGGCGAGCAGCATCCGGTCTTGCCCGTAGAGGTGCCGACAACAGACCTGGCCAATTACCTCGCCTGAGAGCCGATAGCCAGCAGCCTCGCAACCTCGATCCTCGAGCTCGCCGGTGGTTCGCAGCGCGGCTGCACGTCGATGACCTCGGAGGGCACGGACCTGGCGATCCGCCACTGACGTCAGTCGGACTTCGACCGTGACTTCTCCCGCCGGCGTTCATCCTTGCGTCGGAGCTCATCGATCTCGCGTTGGAGGTCGTCACCGATCGGAACAACCCGACCAGCGGCGAGATCAGCGAAGCCCTCCTCGGAGCCGGCCAACGCCGCCCTATCGCGAAGGATGCGCATGACCTGGACGAGCAGCTGCCGGTCGTCCTTGTGCCGGCGGATCAGGTCGAGAGCACGCTTCACATCAACCAGCGAGAGGACGTTGACACGAACAGGGGTCGTTCCGGCGATCGGTTCGAGCATGCCGGCCTCGATCCATGCCCTCACCGTCGGCTGCGAGAGCCCGAGCACCTGAGCGGCTTCAGACACCTTCGCCCCCCGATCCCTGTCGGCCAAGTGGCCGCGCACGGCCTCAAGTGACCGACGGCGATCCGGATCGTCCTCGTGCTCAGCGAGCTCCGCCAGAGTCAGCAGATCGTCGACGACCTCGACCAGTGACATGGAGTCGAGGATACACCCAGCCTTCGGAAAACGCCATAAATTCACAAGCACTCTGCCACGCCCAGCCGGTGCCGACGTCAGCGGAGAGTACCCCGACGGGACCTTGCCCTAGCCTCGATTGTGTCTCTTCGGCCCACACTGTCATCAAGGGGTTGGCCCGGGAGATCAGTCAGTCGACTTGGGACGGCTGGCGGCGCCGCAGCGTCGGCTTCTTGATGGATGGTTCAACCGTGACGTCGGACTTTACAGTGAACGGAAGCCCGTTCGCCTGGTGACCGTTGACACCGTTGCGGCCTCTAGTGGCCCTCGGAGCCGGCTCGACCACAACTGCGTCGAGCTTCGCTTCAGAAAGGCGACGTGCCAGCTCCTGCGTTCGTCGCTCGGCGACCTTCAGATAGTTCTCGCTGATGTCGAACCCGACGCAGCGACAACCCAGTTCCATGGCGGCGAGAGCCGTTGTTCCGGAGCCGATGAACGGATCGAGCACGACATCGCCCTTCTGGCTGGCGATCGCAACGCAGCGCGCCGGCAAGGATAAAGGGAACTCGGCGCCGTGACCGTTCTTGCCGCCAGCAGTCGACAGGGACCACACGTCGGTGAGCTTCTCCGTCGACTCGATCGCACCATCGAGGCCGCCGAGCCGCTTATCCAAACCACTTATACCATCACGGTTGAAGTATGAGCTGGGGTCGATGGCCAAATGCAGGATTGACTCTGCCTGGCGAGTCACTCGACCTTTGGCTGACTCCGGCGTTGAGTTCTTGTTCCAGGTGACGAGGCCCTTGACCCGATAGCCGATGCGAGAGGCCCGCTCGGCGACGCGGGCTGGGATCATCGCCAGTTCACCGTCCTGCAGGAACATATGACCAGCGCTGTAACGGCAGGCAAGGTGCTGCGTCCAGCCGAGTGTGTGATCGGGGTGCCCGCCCATCGCTCGAAGCTTGTCCCGGGAGTTCTCGCGGATCGGGGTTCTGGTGTTGTAGGTGTCCATCAGGTTCCACCAGACCGAACCAGTGGATGTGAGGGCCGGCTTTAGCAGGAACAGCAGCTCCGCGGTGTGACGGATGAAGCCCTCGGGAGTCTGCTCGAAGCCGTACGGGCACTTGGCGCCGTCAGCCCAGGTGACGTCACGTCGGTTGTCGTACAGACGCATGCCCCAGTAGGGCGACGAGGTCACAACGCACTGCACTGAGCCCGGCACGAGCCGGCTCAGAAGGTCGGTCGAGCTGCCGACCTCGAGCCTGGGCGAGAGGTGATCGTCCGGGGCCGAGATCTGATCGCCGTCGACGGCCACGGCGGCCTTCAGCAGATAATCAGGCACCATGCTGCGTGGCACGAAGGTCTCTTGCCACTCATCCAAGTCGAGGAGACCCAAGACTTCTGCGATCGTTATCGTGCGAGGTCGAGCACCTGATGAACGTCCCAGCGCTCGAACTAGATAGTTGGGGCTCATTCCCAGAACCACGACCGCTAGATTGGTCGGGATACTCCGGGCGCGCTCAGATGGGCCGAAACTACGCAGCCTGGCAATGGGTGTATGAGGATGAATGTCCTCGATCACGATGGCCGGGGCGTTGGCATCCTCGGCGAGGTTACCTCAGACCGGACTGGGACGCGGATTCCTCCCGGGTCTACCCCCCGGCCACCTCAGACCTCCAGTTGTCCTTCTGGATCGCTCGACGTCCGCAGTGACAGCAGCCAGGAACGTACCTCATCCCAGGCGTTGTCGATCTTCAACTTGTTGCGCTTGCGGTCCCACTGCATCTTCTCGATGCCATCGATGGCATCCTCAATACGTACGAACATTGCCTTCTTGCCACTCAGCTGCGTACCGGCTTCCTCGGTCGGCACGAACGGCAGCAGATGAGAATAATTGTAGCTCGGTATTCCAGCCTGCTGGATGATCGATCGCAGACCAACCATTTCACCGTCAGAGGTGATCTGTACCTTCGCTTCATTCTGTTGGGCAAAGGGTACAAGTTTAACTTCAAACTTTGCGTTGTACTCTCTCGGCTCAACCACGCGCCACCGCCGAGTCGCTTGAAGATCGCCAAGAGTCTCGATCCAGGATCGCTCAGTTGACTTCGCAATCGCATCGTAGACAGCTTGACGGTCATCGTCCATCAGTCGGTCAGCATTGAGTTCCAGCACTAGCAGCGCATTCTGCAACGGCGTATCGCGACGCTTGAGTATGGACCGGTGCTGCTTCTTGAGCTGAATCCCGAGCTGAGCGGCCACGGCCTCCCTCGCTCGACCATCGATCACCTCACCCGAGCGAGACATGACCAGCGGCATCTGGTCGATGAAGCCGTGCTCTTCCATCGAGGCAACGAGCGCCTTGTATCGGTCGGACCGCTTGTTCTTAGCCGGAGACTTGATGATGCTGCGGACATTGAAGCCGCGTTGCCGCAGCCGGCCCTCGTCACGATCCAGGCGTTCCCGAGCGAGTTCTAGTCCTGGTTCATAGGGATGCACAACTCCGTCGGGATAGCGGATCATGGGCACATTGGGACCCAGCGTGAGCAGCTCAGATGACTGGCGACGCTCAAGGATGCCGCTGGCCAAGCAGGCATCAACCTTGGCGCGGACGTAGGCATCTTCCCCCAATACGTGCAGTTCTCGAGGGACGAGCACTCGAAGACGAACCAGCACCTCGCCGATCACCTCGTCGAGCTGCAAGCCGTCCGAGCGGCGCGGGAGCGCAGCATGCACCGCATCGAAGATGGTGATTCGAGCGGCGTTGTCCGGCGGCAGCTCGAAGGTGCGATCGGACGACGGCTTAGCCACGGACTTCGGTCAGCTCCGGCACTGTCGGTGACAACGAGTGGTCGCTCGCCTCGGGCTCGACCGCCCACCGGATCGACGCCGCAGCGATCGCCTGATCGAGATGATCCCGCAGGCCGGACAGTCGGTGCATGGCGTCGGCACGCTTGTCCTCTGGCACGTCGAGGAGATCATCGACGTTGAGCTTCAACAGGGCAGCGGCGTGCATCACGGACCGCTGCCCGGCACGCCTCGGCGAGGAGAACCCCGTCGCATTCGAACGAATGGCATCGGCTCGACTATCGCGCTCGGCAGACACCTCAGCCAGCGCCGCCGCCTCAGACGACGCCGCGTTGACTCGCACGACCAGCTTGATGACGTCCACTGCCGGCATCCGGGCGGCAATGGCGAGAGCGGCCACCGCCTTGAGGGTCGACGTCAATCGGATCTTGACGAGCGCCGCCTGAACGGAGTCGGACAGCTGCACGATGTCGGAGTCCGGAATACCGAGGCGAGCGGCACGCAACTCAAAGGTGGCCTGAGCCTTCCAACGATCCAGTTTGGCCGGCTTCATGCCGGTCATCCGAGCGCAGGCCTTGGTGTCGAGCGTCTGCCCTTCCTGCACAGCGCTCCTGATGTAGCGCCGGACCTCAGCCTCGGTCATGGACAGGCCGTGGCACTGGTTGAGTTCGACCGACAGTGACCTCGCTTGCAGCCCGCTCAGGCCGGAGCAGATGTATGCCGAGATGGTGTCACGGCCGGCCTTGAGCGCCGCGTGCCGGCGGGTGTTGCCGTCGATCAGTTCACCTCGGTCGTTGACGACTATGGCCGGGAACTGGGCGCCGGCCTTCATCTGCTCCGCGAAGCGCTTCACCATCTCGATTGGGGCCCGGTTCTCGATGAGTCGAACCTGCTGGCCCTCGACATCGACGATCTCGATCAGGGCGAAGTTGGGCTCCAACCGCCAGTTGACGTGACGTGCCTCCAGACGCTCTTCGACCTGAACTGATGACGCTGGGTGCCGTGCGCCAGTTCCAATTGAGCTGCGAGTCATCAGTTGCCTCCGTGTAGGTTGCCAGGCTCAGACGGGGCTGAGCACGGAGGCGGACGTATCGGTTGACTCGGTCGCCTCGGTCGCCTCGGTTGACTCGGTCGCCTCGGTCGCCTCGGTCGCCTCGGTCGCCGAGTCGTCGGTAGGCTCGGCCTCGTCGGCCTCCGGCTCGGGCGGCGGGGTCAGGTCCCACTCCTGCTCGGCCCGTCGTACGACTGTGTCGAAGCGGTCGCGGATGATCTTCAGCCGGGCGTAGGTGTCGTACTGGCGGTCGGGGTCGACGTCCAAGAGATCGTCGACGTCGAAGCCGAGCAGGGCGCCGATGTGCTGGGCCGATCCGGTGCTCCTGCGCTTGTTCAGCTTGAAGCCAGACGCCACCGCCCGGATCTGGTCGGCGCGGGCATCACGCTCAGCGCTGACGATCGCCAGGGCCTCCGCCTGGGATGGAGCGGCGTTGACCTGCCCCACCAACTTCTTGGCCTCGGCGGCCGGCATCCGCGACTCACCCGCCAGGGTCGTGAGGCTTTCGAAGACCGGGGCCAGGTGGGTGGCCTGCAAGGCGATGCGGGTGCTTTCCGGCAGCACCTCGACCAGCCGATCATCGATGGAGGCGCTCTTCGCCCGAGTCCGGAACTTCGTCTCGGCGATCCAGCGGGTGATCTTCGTGTCCTTGACGCCGGTCATGCGGGCCAGCGACTTGACCTCGGGATGCTGGCCGCCGTCGATGGCTTCCACGATGAAGGCCCGGATCTCGTCGTCCTCCATCGCCAGTCCATTGGCCTGGTTGAGCTCCACTGACAGCGAGCGGGCCTCGAGGGCGGTGACGCCGCGGAGGATGTACGCCGGGATGGTGTCGAGGCCGCACTTGATGGCGGCGGCCAGCCGGGTGTTGCCGTCGATCAGATCGTGTCGCTCGTTGACCAAGACGGCCGGGAACTGCGCCCCGTGCTTCATGGCCGTGGCGTAGCGATCGACACGCTCCTTCGGCGCCCGATGCTCGATGCGCCGGACCTGGTAGCCCTCAGTGTCCCGGATGTCAACGATCCGGAAGTTGGGCTCAAAGTCGTAGTCGACCCTGCGCTCGCTCAGCTTCGTCTCTATCTGCTGGGACATCGCCGGGTGCGAGGTGCGGGTGTTGCGGGTTGCCATCGTGCTAGCGCCTTTCGTTGGAGAAGGCCCTAATCTTAGCAGATGCCCGAAGAGTGCGCAACCCATAGATCGGGTTTAACATCCGGAGGTTGAGGTCCCACCCTGCTAGTCAGAGCGGTGGATGCACTCTGACACTAGCAGAACCAAGGTCAAGATCTACTGCTACAGACTGAAGACCCGCGTGTTGATTTGGAATCTGCTAGCATCGGACAACGCAGACTGCTGGGGGGCCCCGGCAGTCCCTTCCCCTGCCAACCCGAGGGAGGAGGGCGCGATGGTCGCCGCTACCCAGATCGCACGCCGTTTGGGCGCCATTCTGCCGCTGGCGATCCTCGCCCTGGCCATGCTGTTGGTGGTCATAGGGGTCCTAGTCATGCCCGACCGGTGACACCGAGAGATCGCCGAAGGAGTAATGGATCACCTGGTTCGCTTCGCCGCCGTGGTGGCGGGAGCTGCTCCGCCCGAGAGGCTCGCTCGATCGCGAACTGCCCTGTCACAGCCGCCGACGCCGACGTCGCGAACTCCGACGCCCTCTAGGAAGCTTGACCTCCATGTTCTGTCGTCGGTGAGTCAAGTTCTGAGACCGATTCCCTCGGACCGAGTTGGGTCAGGCCGCGGGACTGAGGGTGAAGCCGGACTGCTTGGCTATCCGGTCGAGCTCGCGGTCGAGGTTGGCGATGGCGCGTCGGAGCTTGCCGTCGGGGTCGCCCCTGGGGTTGGTGGCCAGGTCGGCCATGGCGGTGGCGGTGAACCGGGCATGGGCGCGGTGCAGCACGACGGCGGCGTTGAGGCCGAAGTCGGTGACGGTGTAGCGGTGGGTGTGGGGGATCCGCTCGATGAGCCCGTGGAGGCGGAGCCGGCGCAGGTGATAGGTCATGCTGCCCGGGGTCATGGTCTCGGCGGGGACGCCGAGCAGGGGTGCGAGCAAGCCTCGCAGGTCGCGGTTGGCGAAACCGGTGGGCAGCAGGTGGCAGACGACGAGCGCGCCGAACAGGGCCTGGGTGACGGGGTGGTCGAAGCGCAGGGCGGGGACGCGCTGGCCCTCGACGTGGACGGGTAGGCAGACGCGGTTGTAGGTGTCGGCTCCGAGGATGGGGTCGCTGCTGGTTCGTTGCACCTGGAGGAGGCGCCGGTTGGCGGGGAAGCCGACCTGCCGCAGGGCGGGCAGGTTGGTCAGCCGCTTGCCGATCCCGAAGTCGCGGGTGTCGTTGACGGTCGTCTCCGTGCGAAGGGCGATCTCCTTCTTGAAGTACTGCTTGATCCGGGAGTGCTTGTAGTCGACGTGGACCGACGGGATGACCCCCTCGGTGAGAACTCTGGTCCGGAACCGGAATCGCTTCAGCGTCGGCTTGGGGATCCGTCGCCCGAAGGTGAGCGACACCTGGTCGGGCCGGCCGGCGTCGAGGTTGGCCCGGATGACATCCTCGAAGAACACCCGCCCCGCCACGGGCCGGTCGAGAACCTGGGTGAGGGAGAACTCGGCTTGCAGGACCGAGATGTCGTAGCGGTAACCGGCAGCCCGGTCCTCGGGGGTGAAGGGGTGCGGGAGCCGGGCCAACCACTTGCGGACGAAGGCGTCGATCTCGTCGGGCCCCAGCCGGTCGCAGATCGCCTGCAGGGCGGCCGGGTCCTCACAGGCACCGAACGCGTTGTCCAGCCGTTCAAAGCCGAGCCCGGCCTTGGCCGCTTGCTGCTGGGCCCAGTGGTGGCCGTTGATGCACACCTTGGCCGTGTAGGGAAAGTAGGTGCAGAACTTGACGAAGAACGGGCCGAAGTCGGCGTCGAAGCCGTAGAAGTAGAAGTGGTTCGGCATGGCGGTGGCGTTCACGATCCACGGGTAGGCCTTGCCCGTCATGGGGTTGAGCCGCTTCTCGGTCCGATAGACGCGGGTCTTCTCCTGGGCCCGGCCGACGAACAGGACCTGCTCGCTCACCCCGTCGTGGCCGGCCAGGTACTCATGGGCGACGTCGTCCTTGCGTTGGCCCTTGGTGAAGTGGACCAGGTCGAGGCCGTGGTCGCGGATGAACCGGTGGATCCCCTCGACGAAGGCGGTGGTCATCGGGTCCATCAGCGCAGAGGAGGCGAAGGGCATCTGTCGGTGGCCCCTGAAGAAGCCGACCACACCACCCGGGAACATCAGCTTGGGCTGGTAGAGGTTCAGGTACATGCGGTCGATGCAGTCGATCTCGAAGATGACGTGGTCGTCGAGCACGTCGGCCATCGTGGCGGGTACGGTCATCGTCGGGCTCCGGTCGACTCAGGCCCTCAACGGCCAACAACCGCTTCAGGCGGTACAAGCGACACCTTCGGGCGTCGCATCTAGGCTCGACCGGAGCCTACGAACACCTGCCGCCGACGCCAACCGCACCGACCTGGTCGCGCCACCACACCGCCTCGTCGGGCTGGGGCGAAGCCCCGTTAGAGATCGGCCCATCGAATGACGCAGGATACCCCCCGCCTTCGGAAACCCGCCGAAATTCCGAAGGCGTCTTCCCCGGTAATCAGGGTCCGTCGATGCCGGCACCGCGGCCGATCCCTCGAGCCTGGGCGGTCAGGGAGAGCGACTCAAGCCGATCCTGAATGCGAGAGGTGGTTGCGTCGCGCTCGGCCTGCTGGACATCTGCCTCGGCAACCTTGAGCTCGGCGAGATACGGCGCAGCCTCTTGTTCAGCTGTATCCCGGCGTCCGGTCGCCTCGGCGAGCAACTCGGAGGCGTCGCGCGACCGACACAGCGGGCCGGCGTCGCCGCCACGCTGGAGCGTTCACCAGGGCGGTTCGACTCCTACGGAGAGCATCCTCGGCGGCGCGCGCGTCGCGCTCCGCTTCGTGGAGTGGCTGAAGGAATGGATCAGTGCGGCGCTTGACGTCGTCGAGCGCCCGGCGAGCGGCGGCGAGCTTCTCTTCCGCCGACCGAGCGTCACCGCCAACCCCGCTCGAGCCGGGGAGCTGGGCGGCCAGATGCCGGCGCTGGGCGACGGCCGGCGTGTCGGCTCGATCGTTGGCAAGAACCTGCTCCAGGACCTCGCGGGCCTCCTGGGATTCGTCGGTCACGACGAGCAGGCGGTTCTCCTGCCGTCCACGGGTGGCGCCCACGTAGAGACTTCGGTGGCTGGTCGCCGCGGTGACGATGGCGATCCCGACATCGACCGTGTCGCCCTGGTGGCCGTGGGCGGTCGCGGCGTAGCCGAGCCGGACGTTCGCAGTGACGTAGTCGGCCGTGAGCGTCACCTGTCCGTGTCCGTGCAGGTGCGACACGGTCATCCGGCCGTCGGCTCCGACGCCGACGACGTTCCACAGATCACGGTTGCGCACCGGTTCGCCACGATCGGTACGCAGGGTGCGGTCGTTGCGACGGGTGACCACGACGTCGCCGACCGCCGCCGTCTCTTCCCCCGCCAGGCGCACGGAGGTCGAGCCCAGGTGGCCGAGCGCTCGGCGTTGCTCCTGGATGGCTCCGTTGAGGGCGTCGACGTGCTCGTTCGTCTCAGCGACGACGGCGACCGTTCGCCCATCGGCGGTGTCGTCGATCCACCCGCGGGCCGCGGCCGCGACCAGGTCGTCGAAGGTGCCGTCGCTGACGCGCCTGTGACTGATGTAGGCGTCGATGGCGTCGAGCCTGCCGGATCGCAACTGGAGGGACGCGGCCCTTTCCCAGTGGTGGCGGAACCGGTGGATGGTGGCGAGCTTGTGGGTACGGCCGACACGGCAGAGCTCGTCGAACATGCCGCCCCGGCCCACCGCTTGGAGCTGGCGGGGATCGCCGACGAGGGCCAGTCGCCATTCCTGGGCCACGGCGAGCTTGACGAGTTGGTCGAGGGCACCAGTGCCGACCATTCCGGCTTCGTCGACGACGAGCGTCGTGCCGGGCGGGAGCCGGAAGGATTGGCTCGGCTCGTGATCGGAGCGCCACTCGTACAGGAGCTTGGCCACGGTGTCGGCGTGAATGCCGGTCTCGTCGCGGAGGACCTTGGCGGCCTTGGCGGTGGGCGCGACCCCGAAGACGGGACGGCCATGACGGCGGAGGTCGTCGGCTGCGTGTCGCAGTGTGGTGGTCTTGCCGGTGCCGGCGGGGCCGACCAGGAGGACGAGCCGGTCGTCGCCGGCGACGGCGGCAGCGGCGTCGGCTTGGAGCACGTCGAGACCGGCTCGATCAAGGGTGGCGGACGGCTGGGGCGACGCCTCGTGGGCTTCGATGGCGAACAGGAGAATGTGCTCCTCCTGGGCGAGAACCCGCTCGTGGGTCAGGTAGGGCTCGACGGGGGCGATCCAGATCGAGCGTCCGTCGGACAAGCGAACCGGGTTGCATTCGACCGGCGGGTCCAGCGTTACACAGGCCTCGATGACTCGGTCGCAGGCGGCCTCGACCGCGTTCGCCCAGCCGTGTCCTGACATCTGGGACGTGGATGAGTCGAGGTCGCAGACGGCGCGAAGTACGTCAGCGCGAGTCCAGCACGAGCCATTGGCCGAGAGCTGTTCGATCACATCGGCGACGGTGGCGGGCTCCCGCTCGGGAACAGCTCGCGCCGCGGCTCGCATGGCGGCGACGAGGCGGGCCGGCGTCCAACCGTGTCCTTCCGCCTCGTCCTTCCACCGGCGGCCGAGGTTCTCGACGGACTGATTGGTCTTGGTCGCTCGCGTATCGGACGCCGCCTCACGCGTGAGTGCTGCGCGCTCCCAGCGCGAGGGGTCGCGTCCCTCCCGCTCACGGAACTCCGCGAGCTTGTCGGCCAGGGCGGCCTCGACCTGCGCCGTCCGCTTCGAGAACCCGTCGAGCAGCTCGCGGGGCATGCCGACGATCTCGGCTTGTCCGTTCTCGATCGGCCCCCAGGCGACGCCGTAGCGGTGGGTCAGCTCGGCGCGCAGCACGGACTGGTAGAGGCCGCCCAGAGCACGCTGGTGGCGCTTGAGGTAGCGGGCGTCGAGCGCCATCCACCGCCCGTCGGGCGCTCGCACCTTCGTGGAGATGACGACGTGGGTGTGTAGCTGCGGGTCGTCCTCGCGAGATGTCGCCTGCCGGAACGCCGCCATCGTCAGGCCGTGGACGTCCGGGTGCTGCCGGGCGCCATCGACACGCACCCGGGTGGTGGCGCCGAACCGTTCGAGGTGCTGGAGGGCGGCTCGGACTGCAAGGTCGTGGGCTTCGAGCAGGCCGGGGTCGCCGGTGAGGCCCCACCAGATCGACAGGGATTTGGGCGCCGAGAACGTGGCGTCGAAGCCGGCCACCGCCGGGATCAGCCGACCCTTGGCGTCGTAGCGGTCGACGAGGGGTGTGCCGAGCCGCGTCCCAGTAACGGGGTCGTGGCCCGACAGCAGACGCTTCGAGGTCGTCGGTCGACACCACGCCGTCGAGGCCCAGGCCGTCGGCCTGCCGGCCCAGCCACTGGCCCTCGCCTTCCGGGCCGTCCTCCGCGAGGTAGCGCGTGTAGTAGCGAGCAGATGCTCCGGCGGTGCGGGCGTGGATGGTGGTCACGCGCAGCACGGACGTCTCCCGCTGCCGCCTGCGGGCACTTGTCTGTCGTGCTGATGGGTTCGGTGGGGCGAGAGGTCGGGGGTGTGCATCGTCAGGCCGGGGTGAGGAGCGTGAGCTGCGCGGGGACGGCGGCGGTCGGCTGGGGACGATGTTGCGACCGGGGCTGCTGGGCTTGTTCGTGTCAGGAGGTCCTCGGCGAGGAGGAGGCGGTAGCGGCCGGGCCGGAAGCGGCCATCGGGGCCGCGGTCCTGGATTCCCTCGATGAGCCCGGCTCGGGTTAGCGCAGTGACGGCGCGGTGGGCGGTGTTCTTGGCGACGCCGAGAGCCGCCGCAACCGCCCGCACCGACGCGTCGGTCGTGACGCCGTCGTTCGACCTCTCGACCAGGAACTCGAGAGCGCACCACGCCAGAGGCCCAAGCTCGCGACGAAGCGCCGCGGCGCGGGGTCCGGTGACCAGGCGGATCGGGCCTGGCGTCACGCGGCCGGCGGACGGCCGAGCTGCGCCTCCACCAAACGGGCCAGCGCGTCCCTGGGGATGCGCTTCTGGTTGCCGAACCAGACGAACGGGATGCCGGACTTGCCGCCCGTGCGATCCCACTCGACGGTGAGCTCGTAGGTCTTCGAACGGCCGAGCTGGAGGACCTTGCCGGCCTGGTCGACGGTCAGGAACGGAGGCAGATCGTCCAACATCGGTCACTCCTTCAGGTTGTGTGGCAAAGCAGCCTCAACTTATCCCACGTACGTGGTAGAGTTGTCAAGCACAACAGCACGGATTGGAGAGGCCGATGGTCCGCCCCCGCAAGCGTCCGCTGGTGGAACCCCCGGTGTCGGCCGACCCCGCCGGGCTCGATGTGAACGCCGTTGTCTCCTACAACGTGAAGGCGATCCGCGAGCGCCGAGGGATGACGCAGCAGGGCGTCGCCGACCGGCTGGCACAGCTCACCGGCCACCAGCTCCCACAGGCGTCGATCTCAGCCATGGAGCGCGGCTTCGACGGCGAGCGCCGGCGCCGGTTCGATGCGCACGAGCTGTACCTGCTGTCGGTCGTCTTCGACGTGCCGATCGCCTACTTCTTCATCCCGCCACCGGGGATGGAGGGCGCCGAGCTGTCCGACACGCGCCGCCCGGTCGCCGAGCTTTACCGGGCGCTGCTCGGCACGGACGCCCAGCTCGAAGCGGTCGACGACAGGCTGGCCGAGATCAGGATCGAGAACCCGGACGCGTCCGACGAGGTGCTGGTCGCGATCTTCGGGCCCGAGGACGCCGCCCGGAACTGGCACGAGCACTTCCGAACCTGGCGCAAGCACCGCCTGCGCGAGGTCGAAGTGGAGTACGGCGACCGCCTCGACGAGGTCGCCGACTTCCTCGCCGAGTTCGCCTCGAAGATCAAGGCACTCGGCCCGGCCGGCTACCTACGCTCGAGCGCACACCGGGTCGGCGAATCCGTCTCGGACAGTCAGGGGGCGTAGCGATGCGGGGCTCGGTGGTGAAGAAGGGTGACCGCTACTACGTGAAGATCGAGCTCGACCCCGACCCGGCGACCGGGGGGCGGCGCCAGAAGTGGCACTCCGGCTATCGGACGAAGCGAGAGGCCGAGCGGGCGCGCGTCGACCTGCTGTCGAAGTTCGACCGGGGCGAGTACGTCGAGCCATCGCACCAGACGCTCGGCGATTTCCTGGAGGAGTGGCTTCGGGCGATCGAGCCGACGATCCGCCCGTCGACGTTCGACTCGTACTCGCGCAACATGCGCAACCACGTGATCCCCTACATCGGATCGGTGCGGCTGGCCAAGGTCGACGCCGGATCGCTCAACGGGCTCTACGCCCACCTGCTCGCCGCTGGCCGCCGACGGCCATCTCGAACCGGCCGTGGCTACTCCCCGGAAGTCGTCGGACGGGCGCTCGAACTGCGCTCCGACGGGCTGACCTTGGCCGCAACCGCCGAGCGGCTACGCCAGGAGCTGGCCGAAGCCGGCCAGATCACCAAGGACACGCTGGCCTGCCTCCTCCGTCGGCATGCGGCCGACGGCCACGGGACGGACGCCGCGCCGACGACGCAGCTCGACCCTCGGACCGTCAACTACGTCCACACGATCGTGCACCGCGCCTTCAAGGACGCCGTCCGCTGGGGCCGGCTTGCTCGTAACCCGGCCGACGCCGCCGACCCGCCGCGCGGCGGCCAGAAGTCGGACGGGATCCATTCCTGGGACGCGGCCACCCTGCGGGAGTTCCTCGCAACGTCGTCGGCATCCGGCGACCGACTCCAC
Organism: uncultured Acidimicrobiia bacterium; assembly: GCA_963836205.1. GTDB lineage: Bacteria > Actinomycetota > Acidimicrobiia > Acidimicrobiales > AC-14 > JAXDMK01. The sequence continues at coordinate 162,870 of CAWIIV010000023.1, forward strand.
GCGCTGTGGGTCCTGCTCGCCACCACCGGCATGCGCCGCGGAGAAGCGCTCGGTCTGCGCTGGTCCGACGTCGACCTCGACGCAGGCCGGCTGCGCGTCGTACAGACGATCATCCAGGTTCGGAGCAAGGTCACGATCGGCGAGCCGAAGACGGCGCGCGGCCGGCGGCCAATCGCGCTCGATGCCGGCACGCATCGCCGTTCTTCGTGAGCATCGGCGGCGCTCGCTTGAGGAGCGCCTGGTCGTCGGCGCGGCGTTCGACGATCGCGGCTCTGGTCTTCCACCAGCCCGACGGCTCCTGCCTCAGGCCGGACGCGGTGAGCGCGACGTTCGTCCGCCGGGTCCGAGCAGCCGGCCTGCCCCGGCTCACCCTGAAGGGGCTGCGCCACACCTGGGCCACACTGGCGCTGGAACGAGGCATCCACCCGCGGGTGGTGCAGGAGCGGCTCGGCCACTCGACCATCGCCATCACCCTCGGCATCTACAGCCATGTCGCGCCGACGCTCCATGACGAGGCGGCGCAGCTCGTCGCCGACCTGGTCCTCGACGCCTGATTTCCCGTGGCCGATCATGCCGAACGACAGGAGCTGCGCCCGCACCTCCGAGGCGAGGCGGTCCCCGACGACAGCATCGTCGTCGTCCGGGGCGGGCCAACGTCGATCGAGAAGCTGCGAGCGCACGCCGTCCGCACGAACGGCGCATACGTCCTCGATGGACAGCCGCTGTTCGGTGTCTCGGTGTTCTGCGCGCTCGACGACATCGGGCCGTCGTCGCTCGACGGCCTCCTTCAGCGCTTCGCCCCGTACCGGGTCGTCCACCTCCCACTCGCGGGACAACTCCGCGAGGCAGGTTTCGAGCTGCTGCCGTCGTTCCGCCGCCCCCACTTCACCGTCAAGCTCGGCACCCTCGACGAGCTGCCTCGACTGCTCGACGCCCTCGGCAGGGCCGAGCCCAACCCGTACCATGGACGCAGACCAGGGAGGAGATAGTCGTGGTCAGCGTGGACATCACCTGCGACCTCATGGACGAAGACGAGAGCGGCTACGTCTGGACCTTCCTGCGCGAGGCACGAGACCCAAGCCTGATCGAGCCCGGTGCGATCGTCGTCGCCGGTGACGAGGACGCCCCGGCCGTCGCCGAGGTGGTCGAGATCGTCGAGAAGGCGGCTGGCCCGGTCGTTCACCTCCGTCTACTCCCCGGCGCCATTGAGGACTACGAAGCCCTCGTTCGCCGAGCAATCGCGCCCGCGTAGGCTTTAGCCGGCCGTATGTTCGGATCCATCAATGAACAGGTATACCCGACCGGGTGCGCTCACAGTCCACTCATAAGAGGACGGCTCCTAATCAATACCAGAATTAGGAGCCCGGGGGGTAACCGATGTTGTCTTGGCCTCGAACTAAACTATAGAGTCTGCTCCGGACCGATAGTGGGATTTGTTCATCGAGATCGCAGCATGAGAGCGCCCGTCTCAAGCGAGGATCCTTCATCACCTCAGCCTCAAACATGTCGGCGGCGTGCGACCAGTATGTGTTAAGGAGAGGCTCAATGACTTCGGCGCCGAGCCGGGCGAGACTGGCGTCAGTCTGGACTTCGGCCAGACCGGCACGAAGGCGGGCCCACAGCAGATCCTCGGCCAGTGGGCTTGTCACAGGATCAAGGCTACCCGCGCTTCCTTCAGTGTGTGACTCGGCGTCGGGCGACATGCTGAGAGCTTCGGCGAGTGCAGTCCGAACGGAAGCCTGACGACGGCGAGGGGGTTGCCCGCTCAACAAGGAGTCCGCAAGAGACACTACCTCCCACACTCGGTGCGTTTTTGTCACGGAGGAACTCGGTTAACGTGTCAGCTTGGTTGGAGCTGAGAATTAGTTGGCGTCGAGCCTTCCATTTCGCTGACCCCAATTTGGCGTGCGCACGGACCCCGGCGCACGCCAAAGCGCACCATCCCCTTGTCGGGCTCATATACTATGACACCGGAATTACGCCGAGGACGGAAGCCATGGACCAACGCATGAATGATATCGAACGCTTGCTCGCCAAGCTACGCGTCGTGTGGAGTCAGCAGCCAGACTGGCGCCTCGGGCAGCTGGTCGTGAATGCCATGCAGCCGCCAACTCCGACAGGTGTTTTCCATTATCCCGACGATAGGATTGAGAACGGATTGGACAGGATCATCAGCAGGCACACCGGTACAGCATAGGAGCGGCCCGTCAGCGTCGCGTTCGCTGGGGTGCAACGCCGAACGTCGGAGAAATTTCTCACGCCGCCGGAACTGCCCCTAGCTCGCGCCCCAAGGGTCTGGGACTCGCTTTAGATCCTCAATCGCGTGCCTTAGCCATTCCTGCCATTTGTCAACGCACACGCCGGCTAACGTCGGCAATACGTCCTCGAAACTTTCAGGAGGATAGGTTGGAAACGCAACCTCCTTGTCAATTCTGCCGACTATCTCGGCCGGAAGCGAGTTGCAATACACGAGGCAATAGGGCAGATCGAGAGCCCGCGCGACCCCATACTCGAAGTGCATCCATGGGCTCAGTTTGGGCTTGTCCCCCTTCTCGGGGTGCCAGATCCCCACAAACAAGTCCGACTGCCTGATGCGCTCGATGGCCTCTGGACCGATGCGCTTCGAGTCCTTCTCCTGATAGTCCAATACGAAGAATATGGACTTAATGCCTTGAAACTCACGGAATTTTGCCGCCAAGCCGGAGGCGGTTTGCGGGTAGGATAAAAAGAGTACGGGTTGTCGGTGTTTAAGCGCCTTCGACGCAAGGCCACGCAATGACGAGCGAGCTCGTATGTGATCTGGCCCCTCAGTTGCGACGCCATTGGATCCAACACCAAGATCTGTATCGGCGATGAACTTCGTGAACTGAACATCCCATGGCTCTTCTCTAACGCTTGAACCGCCAACTGCAGTCTCTTCGTCCACTAAGGGTTTCTGGAACATTTCCCTCGGGAGCGGGTATGACGGCGGCACAACTCTCACGTTGACCCTGAGTGCGTGTCTCCTTGCAGATGCGGGAACCGACGAACTCGCGGCCTGGAGGGCTTCCAAGACCGCAGACAAGTGAACATTGGAACTCAAGGACTGACCAGGGGCTGGTACGGGAAAATGCTGGTCAGCGAACCCCGGGGGGGCCTCAAGCAGGAGTTCCCAGGTAGCCTCGTTCGCCGCTTCCTGTCGCAATAGGCTCGTCACGATATTGAAGTTTGCTTCTTTTAGGAAGTCCCCAATTGCGGCGAGCGAACCAGGCTCGTCGTTATGCCGAAAGGCGACATGAGTCATCCTATGGAGCCTCGCAGCTCCCGGGATTAGAACCCTCAGAGTACGACTAGTCCCATCGCTCGCCAGTAGGTAGGGCAGACGGTCGGACTTTCCATATCCAAGAGCCGCCCGTAGTCTATCGACGGGGGCACGCTGAACTAGGAACGAGACGTGGAGGCGAGGATCATTCGGTGCTCTCACCACCGTCGAATCCGAGTTGTGGTCGGCTCTCTTGCGTCCGGAAAAGGGCTGAATCCGAATTGACGGCAGTGGGCGGACATGAGCGCGATCTAGTACCAAGTCATTCCAACAATGAACGAGGACAGACTCAAGTAGATCAATGTAGCGCTTATCTTCAATAGGAACACGATCACGGAGGCAACGATAGAGCCAGCGGTCTCTCGGTGTCGAAGGGCTGGCGTTCTCGAATCCACTAGCACTCGACCAGTCGAGAATTACGTCCAAATAGTGGTGCTTGCCTGCGTTAATTTGACAGCTGTCTTCTTTGATTATATTTATGCCGTGGTGACTAATCGCTTCCAGGAGAGTGCGGACTACTCCGGGACGATCCCAGAGTAGGCATTGCAGCCGAAACATACGATAGTGGTCCGCGTGGAACGGCGTAACATGCAGTTCGGCGAGCCTTTCGGAAGGGTCGCCTAGGGCGGTAGGAAGTCGAAGACCTATGCGAAGTTCGGTTCGAGGAATAAGGCCCAAATCGCCCGTGTGAAACGGTGGAACAACTATTCGCAGGCCGCCAGTATCTAGCGGAGTCCACCGGACATAATCAAGGATTGGCATCTCGTGCGCCCCCCGCCAGATATTTCGTGAGCCAGCAAGTCTGATGCTACATCCGGGGGGAGGTAGCGTTGCGACTGGCGACACCCGACGAGTTGATTCCCTATCGGCCGCAGGATCTACGGCATCCGCTTGAGCGTTGCCCGCTGGGAGTATGCGTCAGGGTTGCCTCGATCGGCAACGAGTCTTTCGTAGAGTCTCTCAACTCCGCGACCGGAGCCTTCACCATCCTTGGGGTCGGAAGCGCCGCAACCGCCACACCTCCGCCGACCGGGACCTCCCGCTCTCTGGAGCTCGTCCCGCTTACACCGCTGGCCGCAGCGCATGTCAGGCCTGTCAGGCCTGTCAGGCCTGTCAGGCCTGTCAGGCCGGAAACCACGCCTGCGGTAGAAGTCCGGTAGAAGTCGGCCGTTTTCGAGGTCGCCGTACCCCCTCTGACCTGCACCTTTGCAGTG
>CAWIIV010000024.1:0-284717 GCA_963836205.1 uncultured Acidimicrobiia bacterium
CAGGGGTGGCGGTGCAGGTGGCGTCGGACGGCGGGTACAGGTTGAAGGTGATTGTGCCCGCCGGGCTGATGCCGCCGGCCAGGGTGGCGGTGTCCGACAGGTTGCCGCCCACCGCCACGGGACCCGAGGCCTGGGTCACGAGCGTCGGGCTGGCCTTGGCCACGTCGGTCGACTCATTCGCATCGCCGCAGGCTCCGGACTTGGCGTCGTTGTTGGCGTCCCCGGAGTAGGAGGCCACCCAGCGCCAGGTCCCGGGGGCGGTGGCATTGAAGGGGTCGGAGGAGTAGTCGGCGTTGCCGGTGACCGGCTTGGTGGAGGCATAGGCAGGGGCGGCGGTGCAGGTGGCATCGGCGGGGCCGTAGAGGTCGAAGGTGATCGAGCCCGTCGGACTGGCTCCGCCGGCCAGGGTGGCGGTATCGGACAGGTTCCCGCCCACGGCCACCGGGGCCGACGCCTGGGTGACGAGCGTCGGGCTGGCCTTGGCCACCTCGGTCGACTCGTTGGCGTCGCCGCAGGCGCCCGACCTGGCGTCGTTGTTGGCGTCGCCCGAGTAGGACGCCACCCAACGCCAGGTCCCGGGGGCGGTGGCAGTGAAGGGGTCGGAGGCGTAGTCGGCGTTGCCAGTCACGGGCTTGGTGGAGGTGAACGCGGGAGTTCCAGTGCAGGTGGCGTCGGATGGCGGGAAGAGGTTGAAGGTGATCGTGCCCGTCGGGCTGGCGCCGGCGGCCAGAGTGGCGGTGTCGGACAGGTTGCCGCCCACACTCACCGGGGCCGACGCCTGGGTGACGAGCGTCGGGCTGGCCTTGGCCACCTCGGTCGACTCGTTGGCGTCGCCGCAGGAGCCGGTCCGAGGATCGTTGTTGGCGTCACCCGAGTAGGAGGCCACCCAACGCCAGGTCCCGGGGGCGGTGGCGGTGAAGGGGTCGGAGGAGTAGTCGGCGTTGCCGGTGATCGGCTTGGTGGAGGTGAACGCGGGGCTGGCGCTGCACGTGGCGTCGGTCGGGCCATAGAGGTTGAAGGTGATCGTGCCCGTCGGGCTGGCGCCGCCGGCCAGGGTGGCGGTGTCTGACAGTGACCCACCCACCGGGACCGGGGCCGACGCCTGGGTGGTCAGGGTGGGGCTGGCCTTGGCCACCTCGGTCGACTCGTTGGCGTCGCCGCAGGCGCCCGACCTGGCGTCGTTGTTGGCGTCGCCCGAGTAGGAGGCCACCCAGTGCCAGGTCCCGGGGGCGGTGGCGGTGAAGGGGTCGGAGGAGTAGTCGGCGTTGCCCGTGACCGGCTTGGTGGAGGTGAAGGCCGGAGTCGTGGTGCAGTCGGCGTCGGATGGCGGGAAGAGGTTGAAGGTGATGGTGCCCGTCGGGCTGGCGCCGGCGGCCAGAGTGGCGGTGTCGGACAGGTTGCCGCCCACACTCACCGGGGCCGACGCCTGGGTGGTCAGGTTGGGACTGGCCTTGGCCACCTCGGTCGACTCGTTGGCGTCGCCGCAGGCGCCCGACCTGGCGTCGTTGTTGGCGTCGCCCGAGTAGGACGCCACCCAACGCCAGGTCCCGGGGGCGGTGGCGGTGAAGGGGTCGGAGGTGAAATCGGCGTTGGCTGTGACCGGCTTGGTGGAGGTGAAGGCGGGGGTGGCGCCGCAGGTGGCGTCGGCGGGACCGAAGAGGCTGAACGTGACCGTGCCCGTCGGGCTGACCCCGCCGGCGAGGGTGGCCGTATCGACCAGGTTGCCGCCCACGGCCACTGGGGCCGACGCCTGGGTGGTCAGGGTGGGGCTGGCCTTGGCCACGTCGGTCGACTCGTCGGTGTCGCCGCAGGCGCCTGTCCGGGGATCGTTGTTGGCGTCGCCCGAGTACGAGGCCACCCAGCGCCAGGTCCCGGGGGCGGTGGCGGTGAAGGGGTCGGAGGGGTAGTCGGCGGTGCCGGTGACCGGCTTGGTGGAGGTGAACGCGGGAGTTCCAGTGCAGGTGGCGTCGGACGGCGGGTAGAGGTTGAAGGTGATCGTGCCCGTCGGGCTGGCGCCGGCGGCCAGAGTGGCGGTGTCGGACAGGTTGCCGCCCACACTCACCGGGGCCGACGCCTGGGTGACGAGCGCCGGGCTGGCCTTGGCCACCTCGGTCGACTCGTTGGCGTCGCCGCAGGCGCCCGACCTGGCGTCGTTGTTGGCGTCGCCCGAGTAGGACGCGACCCAACGCCAGGTGCCGGGGGCGGTCGTGGTGAAGGGGTCGGAGGGGTAGTCGGCGGTGCCGGTTACTGGCTTGGTGGAGGTGAACGCGGGAGTTCCAGTGCAGGTGGCGTCGGACGGCGGGTAGAGGTCGAAGGTGATGGTGCCCGTCGGGCTGGCGCCGCCGGCCAGGGTGGCGGTGTCGGACAGGTTGCCACCCACCGGGACCGGGGCGGACGCCTGGGTGACGAGCGTCGGGCTGGCCTTGGCCACCTCGGTCGACTCGTCGGTGTCGCCGCAGGAGCCGGTCCGAGGATCGTTGTTGGCGTCACCCGAGTAGGACGCCACCCAACGCCAGGTGCCGGGGGCGGTGGCGGTGAAGGGGTCGGAGGTGTAGTCGACGTTGCCCGTCACCGGCTTGGTGGAGGTGAAGGCCGGGGTTCCCGCACAGGTGGCGTCCGACGGCGCGTAGAGGTTGAAGGTGATCGTGCCGGTCGGGCCGACGCCGGCGGCCAGGGTGGCGGTGTCGGACAGGTTGCCGCCCACGGCCACCGGGGCCGACGCCTGGGTCACGAGCGTGGGGCTGGCCTTGGCCACCTCGGTCGACTCGTTGGCGTCGCCGCACGTCCCCGACGTGGCGCCGTTGCTGGCGTCGCCCGAGTAGGAGGCCACCCAACGCCAGGTCCCGGGGGCGGTGGCGGTGAAGGGGTCGGACGTGACGTCCCCGTTGCCGGTCACCGGCTTGGTGGAGGTGAACGCAGGGGTCCCCACGCAGGTGGCGTCGCCGGGACCGTAGAGGTTGAAGGTGATGGTGCCCGTCGGGCGAAGCCCCGCCGGCGAGGGTGGCGGTGTCCGACAGCGAGCCGCCCACGGTCACCGCCGCCGACGCCTGGGTGGTGAGCGTGGGTGTGGCCCCGCCCGCCACGATCACCGACTCACCAGGGTCGTTGCACGTGCCCGAGACGGCCTCGTGGTTGGCGTCACCCGAGTAGTCGGCCACGAACCGCCACGTGCCGGGCGGGGCCATCAGATCGCCCGAGGAGGACGCCCCGTTGGCGACCGACGCGGTGGTGGTGAACGCGGCCGGTCCGGCGCAGGTGGCGTCGTCGGGACCGTAGGCGCGGTAGGTGACGGTGCCTCCGGGCGAGAGGCCGCCGGTGAGGTACGCCCTGTCGGCGATCGCCCCCGCGGCGACAGGCGTCGGGGGTGTGCCGAGCAGGACCGAGACCGTCGACGACTCGATGTTGGCCACGGCCAGATCCTGGAGATCGTCGCCGTTCAGGTCGGCCAGCACTGGCGAGACGGCGCGGGCCCCAGCCCGGTACTCGACGGACGCCCATCCCTCCGGCTCATGACGGACGAGCACAGAGATGCTCCCGGCGCCCCAGTTCGACGCGACCACCTCGGGGTGGCCGTCGCCGGTGAGATCGCCGATCGCCACGCCGTTCGGCCCGTCCCCAACGCCGACGTTCGACGCCGGGGCAAAGCCGCCGGCGCCGTCGCCCAGCAACAAGGAGACGTCGTCCGAGACGAAGTTGGCCACGGCCAGGTCGACGTCGCCGTCGGCGTCGAGGTCGCCGGAGCCGACGGCGAACGGGGTGTTGCCGACAGGAAGGTCCACCGCCGTGCCGAAGCCGCCGGCCCCGTCCCCCATGAGGACGGAGACGGTGCCCGACGAGGAGTTGGCCACGGCCAGGTCGGCCTTGCCGTCGCCGTCGAAGTCGTTGACCGTCATCGAAAGGGGCTCCGTCCCGACCTCGTAGGCACCCGCGCCCGCGAAACCGCCGGCCCCGTCGCCGAGGAGGATGGAAATACGGTTGGCCGTCGGGTTGGCCACGACCAGGTCGGAATTGCCATCGCCGTTGAGGTCGCCCACGGTCACCGACCCGGGCTCGTCGCCGACCACGACGGCGGCCGCAAAACCGCCGACACCGTCGCCGAGCAGCACCGAGACGCTGGCCGGGTCGTTGCTCGCGGTCGCCAGGTCGGCCTTGCCGTCACCGTCGAAGTCGCCGACGGCGACCGAGCTCGGAGAGGGTGCGGGGTAGTCGACGGCGGGCGAGAAGCCCCCCGCGCCGTTGCCGAGGAGGACCGACACGCTGGAGGAGTCAAGGTTGGCTACCGCCAGGTCCTGGTTGCCGTCGTCGTCGAAGTCGGCCGACGCCGCGGAGATCGGACGCGAGCCCACGACGAACGTCTCGGGCGACCCGAAACCGGGGACAGCCGAGCCGGGGCCCAACGCCACGGTGGTCAGCCGCGGCCGCGCCTTGGCGACGGTGACCGACTCGTCGGGGTCGTTGCACGCGCCCGCCACCGGGGCGTTGACTGCGTCCCCCGAGTAGCTGGCGACGAACTGGTAGGTGCCGACCACCGAAGGGAAGAAGAAGTCCGACTGGTAGCCCCCATTGCCTGTCACCGCCTTGGTCGACGTGAAGACGGGGGCCGCGGTGCAGGCGGGGTCGGCCGGGCCGTACAGGTTGAAGGTGATGGTGCCAGACGGGTTCAGGCCACCGGTGAGGGTGGCGACGTCGGTGACGCCATCCACCGAGCCCAAAGCCTGGGTGGTCAGCGTGGGACTGGCCTTGGCCACGTCGGTCGACTCGTTGGCGTCGCCGCACGCTCCGGTAAGGGAATCGTTGTTGGCGTCACCCGAATACGCGGCCACCCAGCGCCAGGTCCCGGGGGCATTGGCGGTGAAGGGATCCGAGGCGTAGTCGGCGTTGCCGGTCACCGACTTGGTGGAGGTGAAGGCCGGGGTCCCCGCGCAGATGGCGTCGTCAGGACCGTGGAGGTTGAAGGTGATGGTGCCCGTCGGCGAAGCCCCGTCGGAGAGGGTGGCGGTGTCCGACAATGAGCCGCCCACGGTCACCGCTGCCGACGCCTGGGTGGTGAGCGTGGGCGGGCCCCCGCCCGCCACCGTCACCGACTCACCCGGATCGTTGCACGCGCCGGAGACGGCCTCGTGGTTGGCGTCGCCGGGGTAGTCGGCCACGAACCGCCACGTGCCGGGCGGAACCGGCAGGTCGCCCGTGGCGGCCGCGCTGTCGGCGACCGACACGGGGATGGTGAACGCGGCCGGTCCGGCGCAGGTGGCGTCGTCGGGACCGTAGGCGCGGAAGGTGATGGTGCCTCCGGGCGAGGCGCCGCCGGAGAGGTACGCCCGGTCGGCGATCGCCCCCGCGGCGACCGGCGTCGACGGGGTGCCGAGCAGCACCGAGACCACCGACGACTCGAGGTTGGCCACGATCAGGTCCTGGCGACCATCGCCGTTCAGGTCGGTCAGCGCGGGCGAGATCGGGAAGGCCCCAGCCGGGTACTCGATGGACAAGAAGCCCTCTTCCTCATGGCGGACGAGGACCGAGATGCTCCCGGCTTCGTAGCTCGAGACGACCACCTCGGCGTGACCATCCCCGGTGAGGTCACCGATGGATACGCCGCTCGGACTGGCCCCAACGTCGACGTTCAGCGCCGGGGCAAAGCCCCCGCCACCGTCGCCCAGCAACACCGAGACATTGCTCGACTCGAGATTGGCCACGGCCAGGTCGCCGTCGCCGTCGCCGTCGAGGTCGCCGGAGCGGACGGAGAACGGGGCGGTGCCGACGGGAAGGTCCATCGCCGCGGCGAAGCCGCCGGCACCATCGCCCAGGAGCACGGAAACGCTGTCCGACGAGGAGTTGGCCACGGCCAGGTCGGCATTGCCGTCGCCATCGAAGTCGTCGATGGTCACCGAACTGGGATCGCTCCCGACCGCGAAGTCGACTGGGGCGGCGAACCCGCCCATTCCGTCCCCGAGCAACACCAACACGCTCGGCGAGTCGGTGGCGGTCACCACGTCGTCCTTCCCGTCGCCGTCGAGATCGCCGACCGCCACCGACAACTGCCCGACGCCGAGCGGGATGTCCACCGCCACGTCGAAGGCGCCGGCGCCCGACCCGAGAAGGAGCGACAGGTGCTCGACATTCCTAGCTGGCGGTGATCAGGTCGGGTATGCCGTCGGCGTCGAAGTCGCCGACGGCGACCGAAATCGGAGATGGTGCCGGGTAGTCGACGGTCGGCGAGAAGCCCCCCGCGCCGTTCCCGAGGAGGATCGACACGCTGGAGGACTCAAAGTTGGCCGCCGCCAGGTCCTGGTTGCCATCGCCGTCGAAGTCGGCCGACTCTAGCGGAGAACGGACGTCGAGCCCACGCCGAAGGTCTGGCGCGATCCGAAGGCGGGGACAGCCGAGCCGGGGCCCAACGCCAAGGTGGTCAGCCGCGGAAGCGCTTTGACGACGGTTACCGACTGGTCGGGGTCGTTGCACGCGCCCGCAACCGGGGCGTTGAGTGCGTCACCCGAGTAGCTGGCGACGAATCGGTAGGTGCCGATCACCGGCGCGATGTAGGGGTCAGACGGGTAGCCGAAATTGCCCGTCACCGCCTGGGTCGACGTGAAGACAGGAGCGGCGGTACAGGTGGGGTCGGCGGGGCCGTACAGGTTGAAGGTGATGGTGCCGGTCGGGCTCAGGCCACCGCTGAGGTTGGCGCTGTCGGTGACAATGCCTCCGACCGCCACCGAGTCCGAGGCCTGCGTGCTCAGCGTGGGCTGTGTCCTGACGACGACGACGGACTCGTTGGTGTCGTTGCAGGCGCCCGCCACCGGGGCGTTGGCGCCGTCGCCCGAGTAGCTGGCAACCCAACGGTAGGTGCCCTCTCCCGGCGTGAAGGACGCCGACTGGTACCGGCCGTTGCCCGTGACCGCCTGGCTGTCGGTGAAGACAGGGCTGCCGGAACAGGTGGCGTCGTCAGGGCCGAAGGCCTGGAAGTCGATGGTCCCCGTGGGCGCCGATCCGCCGGCGAGGAGGGCCGCGTCCGAGATGGCGGTCCCCACAAGAACCGTCACCGGCGAACGGGCCAGGAGGACCGCGCGTTCGGTGGCCAGATCGGATCTGCCGTCGCCGTCGAAGTCGCCGACCGCGAGCCCGCCCGACCCTGTCGCCCCCGGGTGACCCACCCGGGGCGCCAAGCCCCCCTGACCGTCACCCAGAAAGACCAGGATGTCGGTGGCGAACGAGGAGTCCGGCCGCAAAAAGCCGTTCAGGGCGACGTCGGCCAGGCCGTCGTCGTTGAAGTCGCCGATCGCCATGGCCCTCCCGAGATCGGAAGTGACGCTGCCCGCCGCCATGAAGCCCCCGGCGCCATCACCCAGGAGCACGATGAGGTTGCCGCCTACAAACACCACCAGGTCGGCGTTGGCGTCGCCGTTCAGGTCCCCGGCGACGATCGACTGCGCGGACCCGCCGGGGTAGACAATGGGCCCCGGGTCGAAGTCCCCGGTGTCGTTGGCGAGGTACACCCGGACGCTGTCGGTGGCGAAGTCGGACCGGCCGTCTCCGTTGAAGTCGGCCACCGTGGTGACCTTGCGGTTTTGGTCGGCGAGGATGAGGGTGGTCGACGTGAAGGCTCCCGTGCCGTCGCCCGACAGGATCGTCACGGTGTTCGAGTTGTACGGGTTCACCAACAGATCGGGTTTGGCGTCACCGTCGAAGTCGCCCACGGAGAGGAAGGAGGGCCACGCCGTACCGGCAGCTGTGTCGATCGGCGGCCCGAATCCGCCGGTGCCGTTGCCGAGGAGCACGGAGACGGTGTCGGAGCCCGTGTTGGCGACGGCCAGGTCGGCATGGCCGTCGACGTCGAAGTCGGCCACCGCCACCGAGTCGGGATTGGCACCGACGGCGTATTCACCGCCTTGGGTGAAGCCTCCGGCCCCGTCGCCCACTTTGATCGACACCGTGTTCGCCCCGTCGTTGGCGACGACCAGGTCGGCCTGGCCGTCCTCGTCGAAATCGCCGACCGCGACGTTCACCGGCCCTGTCCCGGGCGGCAGCGCGGCCGCGGCCGCCATCAACGGGCCCGACGACTGGGTGACCAGCGTCGGGATCGTCGCCGGCGCCACCGACACCGACTCGTTGAAGTCGCCACACGCCCCGCTGACGGCCTCGTTGTTGGCGTCGCCGCTGTAGGAGGCGATCCAGTGGTGGGTGCCCGCCGAGGACGTGGTGAAGGACGCCGACGGGTAGGCGCCGTTGCCGCTGACGGTGGCCATCGAGGTGGCGGCGGGCGTGCCGGCGCACGTGGGGTCGCCCGGCTCGAAGACGCGGAACACGAGCGTGCCCGTCGCGTTGTAGGCGTCGGCGACGGTGGCGATGTCACTGATCGGCTCGCCCATCCGGACCTCAGGCGAAGGCGGGGCCGTGACGGTCTGGTTCAAGAGGAGGGAGACGCTGGCGGACTCGGCGGAGGTCATCGTCACGTCCGCCTTGCCGTCAGCGTTGAAGTCTCCGGTCCCCAACCAGGTGGGCTGCGTGCCGGCGGCAATCGTCACCGGCGGGCCGAAGGCGCCGGTGCCGTCGCCCACCCGGGCCAGGACGCTGCGGGCGACAAAGTCGGCGGACACCAAGTCGGGCTTGGCGTCTCCGTTGAGGTCGGTCGCGAGGATAGGGCCAACCCTGCCCGCATCGACGGTACGGGGGGCCTCGAAGCCCCCGCCATTGCCGGCCAGCACCGTGACTCCGCCGGTCGCGCCGATATTTGCAACCGCCAGGTCGTCGATTCCGTCGCCGTCGAAGTCGGCCAGGGCGACGAAGGCCGGGCTCGGGCCGGCGGGGAAGTTCGCCGCCGGCTCGAACCCGCCGGCGCCGTCCCCCAGCAGCACCGATACGTCGTCGGCCCCGTAGTTCGCGACCACCAGGTCCGAGTCGCTGTCGTCGTCGAGATCAGCCGTGACCATCCCGTACGGGAGCGTCCCCGCGGTGAACGACACCGCCGCCGCGAAACCGCCCGACCCATCCCCCAAGAGCACCGACACGTTGTTGGACACCGGGACGGTGACAGCCAGGTCGGGACGGGCGTCCCCGTTGAAGTCAGCCACGACGACGGCGCCCGATAGGCCTCCGACCGGGTAGTTGACGGCCGAGCCGAACCCGCCGGCGCCGTTGCCGAGCAGAACCGAGACGTCGGTGCTACTGCTACCACCGCTCGTCACGGCCAGGTCGAGTATGCCGTCGCCGCTGAGATCGTGTGCCGCCAGCAGCAACGGGTTGTCTCCCGTGGCGAAGGTGGCCGGCGGGCCCAGGCCGCCCGCGCCGTCCCCCAGCAGCACCGACACGTGGCCGGAAAGCTCGGCGACCGCCAGGTCGGCCCTGCCGTCGCCGTTGAAATCACCGACGACACTGCCCTGAGGGTCTGACCCGACGGCAAAGTCGGCGGCGGGCGCGAACGACGGTGCGGCGATCGGGCCGGCCGCCTGCGTCGAGAGCACGGGCACCGCCTTGGCGACGGCCACCGTCTCGAACGGGTCACCGCAGGCGGAGGCCACCGCCGGGTTGTTGGCATCCCCGCCGTAGGTCGCGATGAAACGGTACGTGCCGGGGTCGGTGGTCGGGAAGGGAGGAGACCGATAGGAGCCGTTGCCATCGACGGCGGCAGTGGCGGTGAAAACCGGGGGGCCGGCGCACCCGGAGTCGCCGGGGCCGTAGCCGTTGAAGCTCAGCGTGCCGGTGGGTGAGACCGCCCCGGTGAGGGTGACGGTGTCCGAGAGGGCGTCGCCGACCGTGGGCGAGATCGAGGGGGGCACCGCCAACTGGATCGCGACGCCGGACGTGAGCGAGGCGACGTCGGTGCGTCCGTCATGGTTGAAGTCGGCCGCGACGACGCCCGGATCTATGCTGGGCACGCCACCGGTCGGGAAATCGAAGCCCGCGCCGAAGCTGCCACTGCCGTCGCCCAACAGCACAGAGACGTAGGCATGCCCCGAGGCCGTCGCCAGGTCCATGGCGCCGTCCCCATTGAGGTCGGCGATGGCCACCGAGTTGGGAGCCCGCGTCAGCGGGATGCTCACGGCCGGGGAGAAGCTTCCCGCGCCGTCGCCCAGCAGCATCGAGGCGCGGTTGGGCGAGCCACCGTTGGCCACCGCCAGGTCGGCCTTGCCGTCGCCGTTGAGATCCCCGACTGCGACCTCCAACGGAAAGGAGCCCGCGGGAAAGCTCACATACGGTTCGAAGCCCCCCGATCCGTTGCCCAGCAGCACCGAGACGTCGTCGCCAGACAACCCGCCGCTCTGAATCGTGTTGGCCACCACGAGGTCGGTCCTGCCGTCGGCGTTGAAGTCGCCGATGTCGATGTCGAAGGGGTCGCCGCCCGGCTCCAGGGGGAAGGTCGAAGGGCTCGAGAAGCCCGCGTTGCCGTCGCCGGCCAACACCGAGATCAGCGTGGCAGTGCCGTCAGCCAGGACTACCGCCAGGTCGGCGTTTCCGTCGCCGTTGAAATCGGCCACCACCACGTCCCTCGAGGACCCTCCCGCCGGAAAGTCGACCCTCGGGCCGAAGCCGCCACTGCCGTCGTTCAGCCAGACGGCGAGCTTCCCGAGGAGGGCGCTGCTCACCGAGACCCCGACCACGTCGGAGTAGCCGTCGCTGTTGAAATCGCCGACCGCGACCCCCCACGGGAGCGAGATGGGAAGGGATGTCGGCGGGCCGAACCCGCCTGCGCCGTCGCTGAGCGCGACCGACACGGCGCCGGCGATGACAACCACCAAGTCGAGGCTGTTGTCGTTGTTGAGGTCACCGGTGATCCACTTGAACGGCTCCGACCCGACGTCGGCGTCGACAGGGGGGGCGAACGCGGGTGGGGCCGGGTCGGGGCCGGACACCTGGCTGAGGAGGATGGGCCCCACGTTGGAGCGGACGTCGTTGCTCACCGCGGAGGGTCCACCGGCCTGGTAGGCGCCTGTGGCGCTGACGACGACGTGGCTTCCGCTGCTGCCCGGATTCACCGTCGCCTGGAAGGAAACCACGTGGCTCGCGCCCGGGCCCGGGGCGGCGGCATGGGTCGTGAAGTCGTCCATCCCGATCTCGTCGGTGCCGTTGGAGAACCCCCCGTCGGCGTCGGCGGCATCGGTACGGGGAACGCCGTCGATCACGACGCTCTCCGGGACATAGGTGACCGGTTGGCCGACGATGCTCGCCCTCACGTTGGTGCCGACCGACGTGCCGCCGACGTTCCTCGAGGTGAAGGTGTAGGTGAGGGTGGTGCCCGGGCCGACGACCGGCCCGCCGGTGACCGACCCGTTGACGTTGACGCAGCCCGTCGGGGACGCGGGCGGGCACGTCGTCTGCGTCGAGGCCGCCGGCCGGACGCCTGCCATCATCGCCGCCAGCCCGGCGGCCACGAACAGGACGGCGACGACCGCCGGCCTCGGCCGGGGTCGCCGCAAGGATGGTGCATCGCCCGTCGAGCGGGTGAGGGCGTGGGCTACCTCGCCCGCCGCCCTTATCCGCTGCCCCAGCAAACGGCGTGCTCCCTTCATGCGACGGCCGGATGCTTGGCCGTTCCCGCCCCGACGCGAGAGGAAATGGTAGCCCCGCGGACCTCGTACGACTGGGCGAGACGGCGCCACGTGGAGGCTGGGACGGAGCCGACGACTGTCCGTCGGGATGATCCGGTCCGGGCTACCGCGGCGGGGCCAAAGCCACTCCGCCCGTGTCAGGCGGCACGGGGGCGGGACTCACCCCGCCGGAACGAGCGCTGGAACCCCCGCGCCGTCCTCGGCGACGTGTCGAATCCCGTGCCCGCCAGTCGACGCGCCATCGTGGGTGACCACGAAGTGAGCAGGCGGACACTGATCCAACATCTCGTCGGCGGCGTAGATGGGGTGACATCTCCCCCGAAAGAGAGACCCAACTCATGTCACTGATCAAGCTTCTTCCCGCCTGGCTGCACGCGATTGCCGATTACGCGGTGGGTGCATTGCTCATTGCCGTCGCCCTCACGGTCGACATGTCGACCGAGGCCACCGTCGCAGGGGTCGTCGTCGGCGCGACGGTGCTGGCTGTCAGCATGCTGACGAGGTACCCCCTCGGCATCGTCAAGGTGCTCCCCTTCCGGATCCACTCCATCGGCGACTACGCAGCGGTCATCCTGCTGTTCGTGGCTCCTTTCGCGCTCGGGTTCAACCAGACCGACTCGGGTGTGACCGCCTTCTACGTCGCCGCCGGCATCGCCGTCCTCGCCGTGAGCCTGATCACCAACTACCAGTACGGCCCCAAGGCCATCGCGACCACGGACTGGTCCGGGCCGGTAGGCCGGACCGCTGCTGCACCCGCAGCCGCCTACAGCTCGTGGAGCCCGCAGGTGGCCCGCCAGCAGGGTCGGTAGCCCCCGCCCGGCGAGCGCACTCGCACCGCAGGTCGATACGGACCGCAACCTCCCGGTTGCGGTCCGTATCCGCGTGTGTGGTTCCTGATCTTCGCCACCTCAAGGGATATGCGCCTCGACGGATTTGAGACGCCGCTGACGAGTCATCCGTTCCGACTGCCAGATCCGTAGACCGATCAACGCCAGAGAGAGAGAAGAGAACCCGTGCGAATGAAATCAAAAGCAACTGCGTCCGCCCTCCTTGCCGCCCTCGCCCTGTTCGGCGCTGCGTGCGGCGACGACAGCTCGTCGGACTCGGCAAGTACCTCGTCCGCCTCCGCCGACATGGTCACCGCCATCCCCAGCCTGTCGGGCGTGGGCACGTCGGTCACCCTCGACGGTGGCACCGCCGCCGCCCTGACCTCGCTGGGCGTGGCCATCGCCCCCTCGGGCAGCGCCACCTTCGACGCCGCCACCTCCACCATCACCTTTCCCATCACCGCCGGCTACGCCGAGATCCACTCCGACCTGAGCTTCAAGCCCGGCTACATCCTCGGCTCCATCGACCACGCGGGGAGCGGCTTCACCCTCACCGCGGGCTCGACCAAGGTCGAGCTGAGCGACTTCGTGGTCGACCCCGGCAACTCGGTCCTCTACGGCACCGTGGGGGCCACGCCCATGATCCCGCTGCTCGACCTCGACGGCACCGCGGTCAAGGTCAGCACCGAAGACGGCAACGTCGTGCTCGACGGCACCGTGGCCAAGCTCACCGACACCGCCGCCGGCGCACTCAACGACGCCTTCGACGTCGACGCCATCAAGGCGGGCACGCCCCTCGGCGTCGTGCACCTGGTGGCCAAGGGCGAGGCCACGACCTACGACGCCTCCACCGACAAGACGGCCGTCATCAGCCGCCTGGCCGGCACGTCCACCTCGGTGACGCTCGACGCCGGCACCGCCGGTGCCCTGCAGAGCCTGGGCGTGGCCGTGGCCCCCGTCGGCTCGGCCAGCTTCGACGCCGCCACCTCCACGGTGAGCTTCCCCATCACCGGTGGCTTCGCCGCCATCCACTCCGACCTGGGCTACAAGCCCGGCTACATCGCAGGCACGGTCATCCACCAGGAGAGCGGCCTGCGCTTCTCCAAGGGCACCACGTCGATCGAGGTCACCGACTTCGTGGTCGACCCCGGAAACTCGATCCTGACCGCCTCCGCCGGGGGCAAGGCGGGCATCCCCCTCCTCTTCCTCGACGGCACCGCGGTCAAGGTGGGTAGCCAGGGCTCCGACGTCGTCCTCGACGGCACCGTGGCCAAGCTGACCCAGACCGGCGCCGATGCCCTCAACGGCACCTTCGGGGTCAGCGCCTTCACCGCCGGGCTGCCCCTGGGTGTGGTCCACCTGGTGGCCTCCGCAGGCTAGAGGCCCAAAGTTTCGGAACCGGCACGACGGCCTGTACGTCGTGCCGGTTTCGTCGCGTTCCCGTGACGGCGGAAGCCGGTTCTCTCTCGGTCCGCCGTCACGGGCCTTGCCCCCGGGCAGCAGGCGCGGCCGACAAGTGGTTTCGTCTTCCCACGCGGGGGCGCGGGGCGCAAATCCGGCTGTCATCCATATTCGTCGTCAAGTCGACCCGCACCGCCCGCCGATGAAAGAAGGGCTCATGGATCAGGTTGCCTTCTCAGATTTTCCGTCGGCGGCCACCGCCGTCCTCCAGTTCCTCCAGGGTCGCCTCGGTTTCGACCTGTGGATGGTGACGCGGGCAGTCGGCGAGGACTGGGTGATCCTCAATGCGGCCGACACCGGCTATGGCGTCGAGAGCGGCGACGTCTTCAGGTGGTCCGACTCCTTCTGCTCGCGGATGGTGGCCGGAGTGGGGCCGAGAGTCGCCCCCCGCTCCCAGGAGGTGCCCTGCTACGCCGACGCACCGATCGGTCACCAGATCAGCATCAGGGCGTACATCGGCGTTCCGTTGACACGTGCGGACGGAACCCTCTTCGGCACGCTGTGCGCCGTCGATCCTGACGAGCAGAAGGACGAGATCCTCGCCGAGCAGCCCATGGTCGAGCTCCTGGCGCAGCTGCTCAGCACAGTGTTGGAACGCGACCTCCTGGTCGGTCAGATCGAGCGTCGATCCCAGCACTTGGAAGATCTGGCCATGCTCGACGGCCTGACGGGCCTGCCCAACCGTCGGGCGTGGGACGGCGCCTTGGCGCGAGAGGAGCAGCGGTGCCAAAGATTCGGCCATCCGGCGGCGGTCGTTTCCATCGACCTCGACGGACTCAAATACACGAACGACACCCATGGCCACGAGGCCGGGGATGCACTTCTCCGCCGAGCGGCGAGGGCGCTGCACTCGGTGATCCGAACCCATGACACCTGCGCCCGCACGGGTGGCGACGAGTTCGCCCTTCTCGCCGCCGAGTGTGCACCTGAGGATGTGGCCGCACTCGTGACCCGCGTCACCGACGCATTCCGCGAGGGTGGTATCGACGCCTCCATCGGCTTCGGAGTTCGTCGACCGGGCGGCGGCGGGCTGGAAGCGGCGTGGCGGACGGCGGACGCGGGAATGTACCGATCGAAGGCGAACCGGAAGGCGTCCACCGCAAACCCGTAGTCCTGCCGGTCAGTCAGCGACGACGCCGACGGGGGGTGGAGCGGGACGGGCCGCGCCGGGGCGTCGCCTGCTCGAAGTCGGCGACGGGGCCGAGGTCGAGCAGGGCGCCGATGTGCTCGGAGAGGATCGAGACCGTCTGGCCGTCATGAAGGTCGGTACCGACGATCCGTCCCCGCTCCCAGTAGGTGACGATCACGATGATCGGTGGGGCCAACTCGGCGGTGGGGTCGCCCAGCGAGATCGCCAGCACGTGGGTCTCCCGGTAGGCGGTTTCGAGGGCATCCTCCAGTTCGTCGTCGAGCACGACCCGGACCTCACCGGCCTTGACCGCCGGCGGCGGTTCGGGCGGTGGACCACCACTCACGATCTCCGCGGCCAGGCTCGCCGCCGTCTCCTCGTCGATCGGTGCCGCCGGCGAGGGTCGCAGGCCGCGGCCGGGGCGGAACGGCTCCGGCAGGACGTCGTCGGCACCCACGGCTGACCTCCGGCCACCGGCCTTCGGCGGGGGCCCGTCCTTCCGCCTTTCGACCGACACTGTCCCGGGCTCACGGGCGTGGCCGGTGGGGAGGAATCCGGCCTCCCGGAGGCCCTCGATCACCTTGCCCGAACCGTGGGCGCTCACCGCAACTGTGGGGGCCAGGAGGCGGAGGGCCAGCTTGCGGGTCTGCCGGTGGGAGACGGCGTCGGCCAGGACGGCGGCGTCGGCGGCGACCACGAACGAGCCCGCGCTCCCGACCTGGAGGTGCCCGTAGCGCCGGGCGACGTCGGCCACCAGGTACGCCAGGGGCCCGGGCACGCCCTTGTCGGCGTGGGCCTCCAGGAAGGCCAAGATGCCGTCGGCGTCGCGTCCGGTGTCGAATCCCCGGCGCAGTGAGCCGTACGAGAACCGGTAGGTGGTGGCGGCCCCGTGGGATTCCTGGTCGGCGAGGAGCCGCAGCTCGACGAGGACGTCGCGTTCGAGCGCGCCCAGGGCCGTCGCGGTCAGGTCGGCCTGGAGGGTGAAGGACCGCACCGGCTCGGGCATGGCGTCGGCCAGCGCCTTCTCCGCCGCCGACGCCTCGCCGGCCACCAGTGACCGGCCGAACGACGACAGTGACCCCGCCCCGACGATGCCCAGTAGCTCGGCTTCCTCGTAGACCCAGCCGATGACAGTGGCCGGACTTCCGAAATCGACGTGGAGCCAGGGCTGGGGTCGGTCCCAGAAGACGGTGGCGGCCAGGGCCGGAGCGGTCGTCGCCGTGCCCGGGGCCAACGAGGCCAGGGCGGCCAGCACCTCCCGCCGGCGTTCGTGGGCGGCGGGGGCATAGACGAACCTGAGCACAGGGGTCGTCTTGGTCCCCGGTTCCTTCCGGCCGGTGGCGCTGGGCCAATGGTCGGCCCGCAGCCAGGCACGGGCCAGCTGCGCCCACCGGGCCGGCGCCGGTCGAGCCGACCACGCCCGGGCCGCGGCGGTGGTGGTGACGACGGTGTCGTAGGTGGCCTTGCGACCGGTGCCGTGGTGGACGACCTTGGTGTCGAGCATCCCGGCCAGGTTCGCCAGCTCGGCCAGGCGGGCGGCCTCGGAGACGTCGGTATCGAGCCTCGCCGCCACCTGCTTGAGGACGGTGACGCCCAGACCTCCGCTTTTCAGCGTGGTGACCGGTGCCTCGGCCCACGCCTCCAGCAGGTCGGTGAGGCGTTCGACGGTCCGCACCGCCCGGGCCGCGGCGGTGTCGTCGACCACGGCCGGGTCGGCGGCACCCGTGTCCAGGGCCGGCTTCCGCAGGGCAAGGTCGGCGACCGGACGCCCGCCCCGCAGCGCGACCCCGACCTCACGGGGCTGGGCGGCCGATCGCCCGTCGCCCGTCGGGAGCAGCAGTGCCCGTTCGTACAGCCAGTACGTAGGCTCCCTCATGTAGTACGACGAGTAGCGGGAGTAGTCCAGTGGGTGGCCGACGGTGACGAGGGCCTTCCCGCCGGCCATGGCCCGGGCCAGGCTGGCGGCGGGCTCGGGGCCGGTGGCCAGCACCGCCTCGACCAGACCGGGGACGACCAGCAGCGCGCCCAGCTCGTCGACCAGCTCTGCCTTCCGGGGCGGGCGTCCGTCGGGACCGATCGACGCCGGCGGCAGGGCCAGCGCCGCCGCCGAGGCGACGCCGCGCAGCAGGTGGAGGGCGCTCTTGAGATAGTCGACGATCTGGTCGCGGAGGAGGACCTGGGCCGGGGGGCCGAGCGTGGTGGGCATGGCCTGGCGCAACGTGCCCGAGACGTGGACCCGCCCGTCGTACCGCCATACCAGCGCGGCCGCCTCGAGGGAGTCGAGCACGGGTTCGACGTCGGCCGGCTCGACCCCCTCCGGAAGGGCGGCCGCCAGCTCGGCCAGGGGGGCATCGGGCCGGGAGCAGACGAGGAGCTGGAGCAGGCGGTTCTCGGGCAGGGTGGTCGACGAGATGGCGGCCACGACCGAGGTGTGCTGCTGCGCCCGCTGGGCCAGCTCGGCCCGATCGGACGGAGGCGACGGGCGCCCGAGGTCGGGCCGGCGCAGGAGCAGGCGGGCGACTTGGGGCGCGTCCCAGGTGGCGAGGTGGGCGGTCAGCGTGCGGCGGGTGTCGGCGGGACTCAACTGGCCCCTATCGTGTCTCATCCCCGGACTGCGACCGGCGACCGCGGGGTTACACCGGGCTGTGCCGGTAGGCGGAGGTGGCCCGGGCCAGCCTGACGGCGGTGATGGCGGCGGCCAGGGCGACGGTGAGCTCGGCCACCTCGCTGAACTTGGCCACCCGGGCGGGGGGCGACGGCCAGACCAGGCGCACCGCGGTGAAGGCGGCGGCCATGGCGAACCAGGGCACGACGAAGGGCGGGGGCAGGAGCGCGGATCGCAGCGTCCAGCCCCGCCGGACCGCCACCCACCTCGCGGCCGGTCGGCTGAGCGCCCCTGCGAGGGAGATGGCCAGGATGCCCAGGTTGGACAGGGCCAGGCCGGGGCCGACGTTGTGGAGGGAGACGTCGCCCTGGTCGTTGGCCCGCTCGACGGCCGCCACGCTGACCCCGAACAGGCGCTGGCCCCAGGCCAGCTCCTCGCCCACCACCACCACGAACAGGGCGCACCAGAGGGCGGCGAAGCCGGCGGCGGCCACGTTCACCCGCCGGAGGGTGACGGCCATGGCCAGGCAGCCGGCCCCCGCCACCGCGAACGCACCCACCTGAACCCATTCGAACACCCGGTCCTCGGCGACGAAGTAGTAGAAGCCCCTCGTCCACCAGATCCCGGCTGCCGCCACCGCCAGCCACACGACCACGGGGGCGGTGGCCAGGGCCGTGGCCCGGCGTCCGGCGATGGTCACGCCGGGAATCTAACCAGGGCCGCCTGGCGCGCTTCCCGTCCTCGACGGCAGGCGCCCGAACTACCGTGCACCGCCATGCGGGTCTTGGCGTCGACGACGGCCGGGGCCGGCCACCTCGGGCCGCTCGTCCCCTTCGCCCGGGCCCTGGTCGACGCCGGCCACGAGGTCGTCATGGCTGCCCCGGCATCGTTCGGGCCGGCGGTGGAGCAGGCCGGCTTCACCCACCACCCGTTCGCCGACGGGCCGGAGGACGAGTTGGCGGCCGCCTTCGCCCGGCTCCCGGACTGTCCAACCACGACGCCAACGTCGTCGTGGTCACCGAGGTCTTCGGGCGGATCGACGCCCGGGCCGCCCTCCCGGGGGTGAGGGAGTTGGCCGACCGGTGGCGGCCCGATCTGGTCCTGCGGGAGGCGAGGGAGCTGGCGTCGTACGTGGTGGCGGACGTCGACGAGATCCCCCACGCGACCGTCGGCATCAGCCTCGACTCGTTCGAGGACGGGTTCCTTCCCGGGTTCGAGGGTCCCCTGGCCGACCTCGGCGCCCGCCGTGGAGTGGCCGGGCTGCGGTCGGCACCCCGCCTGTCGCTGCTCCCGCCCGCCTTCGAGGGCGCGGCCGCGCTCGTGTCGGGCACGACCAGGCGCTTCCGGGACGACACCGCCGTCGCCGCCGGGAGCGACCCCCTGCCCGATTGGTGGCCGGGCTCGTCCGACCGCTTGGTGTACGTGACCTTCGGGACGGTCGCGGCCGGCATCGGACTGCTCCCCACGCTCTACCAAGGGGTGGTGGGGCCGTCGCCGACCTGCCCGTCCGAGTCCTGCTCACCCTGGGCCAGGCGGGGGACCCGGAGGCGCTCGGGCCGGTGCCTCCCAACGTCCACGTCGAGCGGTGGTGGCCGCAGGCCGAGGTCATGGCCCACGCGGCGGCGATGGTGAGCCACGGCGGCTTCGGAACCACCCTGGCCGGGTTGGCCGCGGGCGTTCCCATGGTGGTCGTCCCCCTGTTCGCCGACCAGCCGTACAACGCGTTACGGGTGGAGGCGGTGAACGCGGGCGTCGTCCTCGGCGGCGGGCCGGCGGCCATCGACGGGTTGGCCGGCGCCCTCCGCCAAGTGCTCGACGGGGACTGGTACCGGGCCGGTGCCCGGCGGATGGCGGAGCAGGTCGCCCGCCTCCCGCCGGCGGCGGACGCCGTCCCCCTCCTGGAGGAGATCGCCGGCTACCGGCGTCCGTGAACGGCCGTCCGACGGGCATATCCCGCGATTTGCCACCCACCGCGGTCGCCCGCTTCGGTTGGACGAGCGCGACAGCACCCAGCGCGGCTATCTTTCTCCCCGTCTGGCCAGCACCCCATGAAGTTGGCCTGTAGGAGAGGAGCCAGCCGTGGTTTCCGTCACCTCAACCAGACGGTCGACGTCGACCGCGGCCAGCCCGGCGCCCCGGGCCAAGCCGCAGGACTCCGAGCGGGCCTACCTGGCCCGGTGGATGAAGATCTGGGTCAGCCTCCTGTGCATCGTCACCCTGGTGGTCGTCGTCTACCTGACGTTCATCACCAACTCGTTGGCCAACGTCAACGGCAACCTGGGCACGGTCTCCCGCCAGGTGGGCGGGGCGGGTACCAACACCGTCAACCTGCCCAGCCACGTCGACCGGATCAACAGCTCCCTCACCCAGATCGACGGCGCCCTCAAGCCGATCCCGGGCCAGGCGGGCGAGATCGTGGGCGCCCTCACGTCGGTCAACGACAAGCTCACGCAGACCGATGCGTCCCTCGCCGACACGTCCGCCGCCCTGCAGACGGTGCTGGGCAGCGTGGGCGACATCGGCACCACCCTGATCGATGCCGACGAGCCGGGCGACAACCTGGGCGTGCAGGACATCCACCAGCGCATCGCCCGCATCAACGGCGCCAACTCCCCGGGGGTGGGGACGGCGACGGCGGGAGGCACGCCCGGTCCGTTCGGTGCGTCACCCGCCAACCTCAGCACCGTCAGGGCCGACACCGCCGTCATCGGAGGTCAGATCGGGGCCATCAACTCACGGCTCGTCGGCGTCTGCCAGAGCCTGGTCGTCACCCTCCTCAACACGGTCAGCGGGCTGCTGGGCGGCCTCCTCGGTGGCGGCGGCGGCGGTTCCTGCCCCGCCTGACGTCGTCGCCACCAGCGCCACCGCCTGGCGGACGTAGAGCTCGGCCAGCCGCAGCTCGAGGTCGGAGCGGTGGTGGGAGTGGCGGGTGTGGGTGGTGAGCACGCCCACGGGCCGGCCGGCGCGGTCGACGAGGGGCGTCGACTGGGTGCCGGCGCTGTCGGGCTGGAGGACGCGGTAGGAGACGTCGGGGCCGTCGGCGGCGTCGACGTCGGGGGTGTCCCGGCGGGCGACGACCTCGAGTTCGCCCGTGGCCGGGTCATAGAGGCAGACCGTTCCGCCGTCGGCGCGGTGGAGCTCGACGGCGGCATCGAGAACTTCGGTCAGTAGCTCGTCGCGTCCGGACGCGGCCGGGAGCCGGGCGGTGAGCTCCTGGAAGCGGGCCAGGGCCTGGACGTCGGCCAGCAGGCGGTCGGTGGCGACGGTCAGCCGCTCGTCGGCGGTGCGGCGGTCGGTGACGTCCATGGCCACACCGAACAGCCGGCGTGGATCGTCCGGGAACGGGCGGGCGACCGAGCGGATCCACCGGACGGCGCCCGCCGCGCTCCGGACGGAGTACTCGTCGGTGGCGGACTCGCCGTCGGTGAGCGTGCGGTCGAGGCGGTCCAGGTGGGCGGCGAGTTCGTCCTCGTCGGCGACGTCGACCGGCCCGTCGCCGGTGAGGCCGAACAGGGCCCGGCCGTCGCCCCCCAGGAAGGCGAGGCGGCGGGCGCCCGTGTCCCACTCGAAGGCGACCAAGCCCGACGCGGCCATGGCCAGCTCCAGCCGCTCGTCACCGGTGCGCACGGCTTTGTCCCGCTGCCGCCGCATTCGGGACAGCTCCAGGTGCGCTCCCACCCGGGCCACCAGCTCGCGGGCCGAGAAGGGCTTGACGATGTAGTCGTCGGCGCCCGCCTCCAGGCCGGCCACGGTGGCGTCGTCGCCCGCCCGGGCCGAGAGGAGGATGACGGGCAGGTCGCGCAGGCGGGGTTCGGGCCGGATCTCGTGCAGGAGAGTCAGGCCGTCGACCCCGGGCATCATCACGTCGGCCACGACCAGGTCGGGCGGGCTGGACGACGCCAGGCGGGCCCGCGCCTCGGCCCCGTCGGACGCCACGTCGACCTTCCAGTGACGTCCGAGGAGGCGCCGGAGGTAGGTGCGCAGGTCGGCGTTGTCGTCTACCACCAGGACGCGGGCCCACGAGGCCGGCGCCACCCCTCCGACATCGAGGTCGAGGAGGTCGTGGCCGGGCTCCGCCGACCACCCGCGGGCCTCCTCCGCGTGCGACCGGGCCAGGCTCAAGGGGTCGACGTCGGCGTCGGGCGGTGGGCCGGCGTCGACCCTCCGGCCCCGGGGCACCCAGACGGTGAACGTCGAGCCCTCTCCCTCCTGGCTCCGCACCCGCACCCGCCCGTGGTGGAGGCGGACGAGGTCGTCGACCAGCGACAACCCGATCCCCGTTCCCTCCCGGGTACGGGCCACTGCCCCCTCCACCCGGCGGAAGCGCTCGAACACGTGAGGGAGCTCGGACTCGGGGATGCCGGCACCGGTGTCGGCCACCACCAGCTCGGCGTGGGACGGGAGGAGGCGGAGGGTGACGGTGACGTGTCCCCGGAGGGTGAACTTGAGGGCGTTGGAGAGCAGGTTGGAGACGATGCGCTCCCACATGACCCGGTCGACCCAGATGGGCTCGGGCAGGGGCGGGCAGTCGGCGATCAGCCGTAGCCCGGCCGCGTCGGCGGCGCTGCCGAAGACGCCCACCAGGTCGCGGGTGAGGGCGGACAGGTCGGTGGCCTCGAACGACCCCCGTCGCCGGCCCACCTCGACCTGGGAGAAGTCGAGAAGGGACTGCACCATCCGCAACAGGCGGACGGCGCCCCGGTGGGCGAGCTGGAGGTCGTCGGCGACGGTGGGGGGCAGGTCGTCCCGGTGGGCAAGGGCGGCTTCGAGGGGACCGAGGAGGAGGGTCAGGGGGGTGCGGAACTCGTGGCTGACGTTGGCGAAGAACTCTGTCTTGGCCCGCTCGACCTCGACCTGCGCCTCCTGGCGGCCCCGCTCGTGCTGGCGGGCCCGGGCGCTGGTGAGGGCCTCCGCCAGCCGGGCCGCGACCTGGTCGAGGAAGCCGCGGTAGCCGGGGTCGAGCGGCCGGCGGGCGCTCAGTCCGAGGACGACCACGCCCGCCGGCCGCTCGTCGTGGGCCGGGCGCAGGGGGAGGACGACGGCGCCCGGCGGGGGCTCGGGGTAGGGGCCGGCCCGCAGTCCCGGCAGGCGGTCGGCCAGGTCGTCGACCACCGCCGGCGACGCGAACCGGGCCACGGTGGCGAGGGGCCAGACGGTGTCGTCGTCCGCCAAGGCCACCGTCCGGGGCGCGGCCACCGTTCCCGGCAGGAGCCCGGTGGACGCGGTCAGCTGGGCCCGGCTGCGGGTGCCGTCGAGCAGGTAGACGAGGGCGAACGGCACCAGGCCGGGGTCGGCCTCGAGGACGGCCACCGCCCGCTCGGCGGCGTCGGCGACGGTGGCGGCCCCGGCCGCATCGGCCTGCAACCGGTGCACGACTTCGTCCCGGCGCCGGCCGAGGACCCGCTCGGTCGTGTCGAGGGCGGTCGACAGGGTGCCGGCCAGTCCCCCCTGGTCCCCCCGGAGCGCGGTCAACGCCGACGTGAGGAACAGCTCCCGGCGCTCGACGGTGAAGGGGGCGTCCTCCACCATCCGGGGCCGTCCGGTCTCGAGCACGTCGGCGTGGGCGGGGCCGTTGACCGCCCAGGCGTCGGGCCAGGCGTCGCGAAGTGGCCGTCCGACGACCCGGGCGAAGTCGGCGCCGAGGAGGCGGCGGGACGCGTCGTTGGGCAGCACGACCAGCTCCGGGCCCCAGTGGACGATGACCGGCAGGGGACTGTCGAGCATGGTCCGCACCGCCGTGGCCAGGCTGGCCGGCCAGGTGCCGACCGGCCCGAGGGGCGTGGCCGACCAGTCGACCGTGCGGAGGAAGCCCGCCGCCTCGCTGCCGCCCACGAAGACCTGGTCGAGGGTCGCGCCGGTGCCCGCGTCGGAGGACTCCGGTCGCCGGCCGCCTCCGCCCACCAGATCGACCAGAAGGGGGCCGATCTCGTCCAGGGCCAGGACCAGGTCGACCGCGCCGGCGGCCACCGCCGCGGTCGGCACCGCCTCCCCCTGGGCCACGACCGTCCCCCCGGCGGCCTTCACCGCCCGCGCCCCGGCAGCGCCGTCGCGGCCGCTGCCGGCGAGCACCACCGCCAGGGTCCGGCCGCCGTGGGTCTCGGCCAGCGATTCGAGGAGGACGTCGCACGGCCGGTCCTGGGGCCGCATGGACGGGACGATCGACAACGTCCCGTCGGGCAGGACCACCAGCCCGCTGGCCGGCGGGCACAGGACCACGTCGCCCGGTGCCAGCTGCTGGCCCTCGGCGGCCCAGCCCACGGGAAGGCGGATACGGCGGCGGAGGATCGACGCCAACGCCCGGCCCTGGTCGGACAGGTGCTGGAGCACGATCACCGGCGCCGGGAAGTCGGGCGGCAGGCTGCGCAGGACGGCGGCCAGGGAGTCGACGCCGCCCGTCGAGCCCACCACCGCGACCACGTCGAACGCCGGCTCTTCCACCGTGCGCACCCTATTCAGTCATGCACCGAGGCGGTCCCGGGCCACCCGGTAGTGCTGCCAGTAACGGGCTCGGCCCGGGAGCAGTCGGAGGGTGGGCCGCACCACCCGTCGCACGACGCCGTACGTCACCCGCCGCCCCCGTCCCCACGGGATACCGTACGCCTGCCGCACCGACGGCGGCAGGAGGCCCCCCGCGGCCAGCTCCATGGCCGGGCGGGTGAGCCACCGGGGACCGGCCACCTTGGCCCCGAAGATCCCGGCCGCGATGGCCCGGGCGTCGTCGCCGACGGCCAGGACCTCGTCCACCATGTGGCGGACATAGGCCAGGAAGTCGGCGTAGGTCGGCGGCAGCACCTCGTCGGTCACCGCGAACATCCGCCCGACCACCTTGTAGCGCTCGTAGTAGTCGGCCTTGACCTCGTCGGGGAGGGGGCCGACGAAGGCCTCGAACGAGCGCATGGCGGCCAGCACCAGGGTCGAGTGCACCCACAGGGCCAGCTCGGGGTCGTCGGCCCGGTACGACGGGCCCCGTACGTGGACGTGGCTTGCGGCCACCCCGGCCACCGCCGCCTCCGCCTGGTCGTGGTCGCCGAAGCCGACGGTGAGCATGGTGTCGAGGGTGCGACGGAGGCGCCCGAGGGGATCGGACTCGAAGTCGCTGTGGTCGACGACGCCGGCCGCCACCGCCGGGTGGGCCACCTGGAGCAGGAGCGCAGCCGGCCCTCCGACCACGATCGCCTTCTCCCGACCGACCTGCCACACCGGCCCGTCGGGACCGACGACGCCCGGGTCACCGGGGGTGCCCGGGGGCAGGCCGGCGGGGAAGAGCGAGCGGAGGGCGGCGGTGGGCGTGGTGTTGAACCTACGCTCCGAACCGGGCTCGGGCGGACCGGGCGGAGGAGGGGTCGCCATGCCGTTCGAGTTCAAGGACCCGAAAGAGACCAAGCTCACCCTGCGGGTGGAGGGACCCAAGTCGTTCAGCGTGGTGCACGGGTTCACCTACGCCGACCAGTACGCCGACGGGGAGGCGTTCACCGTGCCCGACCAGTTCGGGCCCACCGACCTGGCGTCGGTGCCCTTCTTCCTCCAGTGGCTGGTCCTGAGCTACGGCAAGCACACCATGGCCGCCCTCGTGCACGACGTCTACTGGGACAACACCAAGACCCAGGCCGAGCTGCGCAAGGCCAACACCGCCTTCCGCCACGCGATGTGGGAATCGGACGTGCCCTTCGTCCGGCGCTGGTTCATGTGGACGGCGGTCACCCTGGGAATGCTCACCAAGTCGGGGAGCGGCCGGCTGCGGGTGGGGGTGTGGGCGCTGGCCCTCGTGAAGGCGGCCACCGCCCCGCTGGCGGCCCACGGCATCGTCCTGTCGTGGAAGGTGCCCCTCTGGGTGGCGCTGGTGGCGGGCATCATGGCCGCGGGAACGACGCTGGCCTGGGTGCTGGGTTCGAAGGCCATCGCCGGGATCAGCCGGAAGGTGGTGACCGGACTCATCGGCCTGCTGGCGGTCGTGTCCCTCGTCAGCCTGGTCGGGCACATCGAGTGGGTGGCCGACCACGGCTGGCTGGTGGCGGCCGTCGCCCTCGTGGTGGGGATCCTGGCGTGGGGCAAGCTGATCGCGGCGGGGATCTTCGGCACCGTGGAGGTGGTCGTCATCCTGCTGCCGATCCTCGCCATCGTCTTCGGCCTCCTCCTCTACGGCGCCCTCGAGGTGGCCATGCTCGGGCTGCTGAAGCTGGGCCGGGCGGTGAAGGGCAAGTCGGGCAAGAAGCCGATCGGCACCCTCAACCCGGTGGCCAGCGACAACCTCCAGGCGCCGCCGCCCGCCCCCGACGCCCAGCTCAAGGCGTCGCAGGTGTGACGTCGACCTCGACGTCGATGAGGACCTTGCCCACCGCGCCGGCCTCGACCGCGGCGTGGGCGTCGGCGGTCCGTTCGAGGGGGAAGCGGTGGAGGCGCAGGCCCGCGTCCTCGCCCACGCCGAGGACGCCGGCCGAGACCGCGGCCGACACGTCGCGCACCGCCCGCCGCTTGGCCTCGTCGGGCATGGTGTAGACGAGGATGAACTGGTACCGGACGTTGCCCGTCATCGACGGCCGCACCGGGACGGGAAGGGGATCGTCGCCCTCGCTGGCGTAGATGGCCACCGTGCCATGGCGGGCGACGACGGCGGCGTCGAGGTCGGCGTTGGCCACCGGGGCGACTTCGACAACGATGTCGACGCCGTCGGGGGCGACGGCCCGGATGGCCTCGACGGCGTCGTCGGCGCGGTAGTTGACCACGTGGTGAGCGCCCGCGGCCCGGGCCAGGGCGGCCTTCTCGGGGGAGCTGACCGTGGTGACGACGGTGGCGCCCGACCACCGGGCGAGCTGGATGGCGGCGTGGCCCACCGCTCCCGCCCCGCCCGCGACCAGGACGGTGCCGCCCCCGAGCGTCTCCGGACCCAGGCTGCGGGGCCCCCCGTCGGCCACCGTGAGGGCCCGATGGGCGGTGATGGCGGGGATGCCCAGGCTGGCGCCCACCTCGAACGGCGTGGCCGCGGGCAGGGTGACGGCGTGGTCCCCGGGGATGGCGAGCAGTTCCTGGGCGGTGCCCTCCGACCGCCGGTAGGCCGCCTCCCACAGCCACACCCGCTCGCCCACCCGGGTCGACTCGACGCTCGGACCGACGGCCACGATGGTGCCGGCCCCGTCCTGGTTGGGGACGGTCTCCGGCGACCGGGTGGGCTCGCCCGGCTTCGACCCCTTGCGCACCTTCCAGTCGGTGGGGTTGACGCCCGACACCGCCACCCGCACCACCACCTCGCCCGGCCCCGCCTCCGGCTCGGCCCGATCGACGAGACGCAACACCTCGGGCCCCCCCGTCTCGCTGTAGATGACGGCTCTCATGGCAAGAACGTCGGCGGCTCTAAACCGATCAGGCCGAGAGAAGGTGCGCCCGCCGGAGCGCGTCTGCGTACTCGACGGGATCGCCCGGGAGGAGATCGAGGTGGACCTTGATACCGCTCGGTCGCTCCGTCAGTGACACGATCCGCGCCAGCACGGGATCGACTTCGTCACCGGTCACCACGATCGCTCCGGCGGTGATCCGGGTCGGGTCACGCGCCTCGTCGAGGAAGGTCCAGACAAAGCCGGTGCCGTCGACCTGCTGCACGTCGCAGGGGATATCGATCTCGACGCCCCGGGTCATGGGGATCGCTTCCTCCCGTGTTTGAACGGATTGTCCTCAGGCGTGCCGAGGACCCTGACCAGTCTGGCAGCCTCGGTCAGTGTCGCGTCCGCCAGGACGATGTCGAAGTGTGGTGCCGCGTGCGTAGGCAGGATCTCGAAGCCGCCAGCGCGCACCTCGGCAATCGTCGCGGTGGCGAACGTCGAACGTGACCACATCCGCTCCCGAAGCAAAGAGCTCGACAGTCCAACCCGCCACCGTCCCATCGACGCTGATCGAGGCCATTGGAACGCCTCGCCAGCTGAACTCCCGCATCTGCCGAGCGGCGTGACGGGTGATCGCCTCGCCGGTGATCGGTCCTCCTCGGAGGAGGAGGACGGCACCGTCGGCCGGAGCTCCTCGGCGCAGGTGCGATTCGATCGGCTCCAGCGCAGTCACGACTCACCCTCCGCCGCACGCCGGTCCAGGGTCCGTCGCCGGCCCGGGCCGTTCCCTCCAATGTCGTCGGTCACCCGTAGATCTTCTATCGTCCCGCGCCATGAGACGTGCAGCCCGAGTCGCCCTGTCCACCACCCTGGCCGCCGTGGTGGCGGTGGGCCTCTCGGCGTGCGGCGGCACCAAGGAAGTGGACCGCACCGTGACCGTGGCCGTCGTCGACGGCGGGATCGGTTTCACCCCCCTCACGATTTCCGTCGTCAAGCGGAACCGGGTCGAGCTTCACGTGAGCAACACCACCTCCGAGGTCCACGGGTTCAGCATCGAGGGCTATGGCATCCAGGAAGAGGTCAAGCCGGGGGAGCCGCTCGAGGTGAAGTTCACCGCCACCAACGCCGGCACCTACAAGGTGTACTGCCAGTTGCACCCCGACCATGAGACGGCCACCCTCGCCGTGGGGTGACCAGCGCGGGCGAATCCGAACCCCGTTAGCCTCAGCTTCGGTGAACGTCTTCGACCGGATCGCCGTCGACGACTACGAGCAGGTGGTGTTCTGCCACGACGGCGACACCGGCCTGAGGGCCATCGTCGCCATCCACTCCACCACGCTCGGGCCGGCCCTCGGCGGCACCCGCTTCTACCCCTACGGCAGCGAGGACGAGGCCCTGGAGGACGTCCTCCGCCTGGCCAAGGGGATGACCTACAAGGCGGCCGCCGCCGGGCTCGACCTCGGTGGCGGCAAGGCCGTCATCGTGGGCGACCCCTCGGTCGACAAGTCGGAGGCCCTGCTGCGGACCTACGCCCGCTACGTCGACTCCCTGGGCGGTCGCTACATCACCGCCGAGGACGTGGGCACGACCCAGGCCGACATGGACACGATCCGCCGGGAGACCCCCTTCGTCACCGGCGTCAGCCAGGAGCTGGGTGGCTCGGGCGATCCGTCCGCCGCCACCGCGTACGGGGTGCTCTGGGCCATGAAGGCGGTGGCCCGCCGGCTGTGGGGCCACACCACCCTGGCCGACGCCCACGTCGCCGTGTCCGGCGTGGGCAAGGTGGGCACCCATCTCGTCCGCCACCTGGTGGAGGAACGGGCCCGGGTGACGGTGGCCGACGTCGACGCCGCCGCGGTGGCTCGCGTCGTCGGTGACTACGACGTGGAGTCGGTCGAGGTGGAGAAGATCCACGCCCTCGACGCCGACATCTATTCTCCGTGTGCCATGGGTAGGGCGTTGGACTCGACCACGATCCCCGAGCTGCGCTGCGCGGCGGTCGTCGGCTCGGCCAACAACCAGCTGGCGACGCCCGACGGCGACGAGCTGCTCCACCGCTTGGGGGTCGTCTACGCCCCCGACTACGTCGTCAATGCCGGCGGTGTCATCAACATCGCCAGCGAGCTCTCCCACCGGGGCTACCACCCGGGGCGAGCCTACGAACAGGTCCGGCGGATCTTCGACACGGTGGGAACGGTGCTCGACGCCGCTGCGGCCGAGGGGATCCCCACCGGTGCCGCCGCCGACCGCTTCGCCGAGGGCCGAATCCAGCGCTTGCGGCACGTCCACGAGATCCGGACTTTCGGGTAACGGAGGCGGGTACTGATGGCGAAGGTTTTCGACGAGGAGCGCACGTCACGCAACCCGGTTCCCGACCGGCACACGGAGTTGGGGCTCTCGGGCGAAGACGTCGTGGCCATGTACCGCACCGCGCTGCTGGCCCGCACCCTCGACCAGCGCATGTGGAGCCTCAACCGCCAGGGCCGGGCCCGGTTCGTGATCAGCGGCCAGGGCCAGGAGGGCACCCAGGTGGGCTCGGCGTGGGCGCTGCGCGCCGGCTACGACATCGCCCTGCCCTACTACCGCGACTTCGGCGTGGTGCTGGCCCTCGGGATGACCCCCTACGAGGTGTTCCTGGCCGTGCTGGCCCGGGCCGACGACCCCAACTCGGGCGGCCGGCAGATGCCCAACCACTGGGGGTGCAAGCGGCTGAACATCATCACCGGGTCGTCGCCCATCGCCACCCAGTTACCCCACGCCGCGGGGCTGGCCCAGGCGTCCGTCATCCGGGGCGACGACCGGGTGGCGGTGAGCTGGTTCGGGGAGGCGGCCTCGTCGAAGGGCGACTTCCACGAGGCGCTCAACTACGCCGGCGTGCACCGCCTGCCGGTGGTGTTCGTGTGCGAGAACAACCAGTACGCCATCTCGGTGACGATGGACATGCAGTCGGCCGTGCCCGACGTCGCCGCCCGGGCCTCGTCCTACGGCATGCCGGGCGCGATCGTCGACGGCAACGACACCCTCGACGTCTACGGGGCGGTGCGGTCGGCGGTGGCCCGGGCCCGAGCGGGCGGCGGACCGTCGCTGGTCGAGTGCAAGACCTACCGCCTCCTGCCCCACACGTCCGACGACGACGATCGCCGCTACCGCAGTCCGGAGGAGGTGCAGGAGTGGCGGGAGCGTGACCCGCTGCCCCGCCTGCGCCGGTACCTGCTCGGACGGGGCCTGCTGTCGGCGGAGGATGCCGACGGGCTGGAGCTGGGGGTTCGGGCCGAGATCGAGGAGGCGGCCCGGAGGGCGGAAGCGGCCCCGCCGCCCGAGGCGGAGACTGCGTACCGGCGGGTCTACTCCCGCCCGCTGCGGCCGACCCCGGGGGTGCCGGTTGCGCTCGACGAGGCGCCGGCGCGGGGGCCGGCGCCGCCGCTGCGCCCGGCCACGGGGGTCGTGCGCACCGTCCTCGACACCGTCCGCCAGACGTTGCACGACCTCATGGACGAGGACGAGCGGGTGGTGGTCCTGGGCGAGGACGTGGGCGTGCTGGGCGGCGTCTTCCGGGCCACCGACGGGCTGTACTCGGCCTTCGGGCCGTCACGGGTGATCGACACGCCCCTCGCCGAGTCGTCGATCGTGGGCATCGGCATCGGGCTGGCCCTGGCCGGGCTGCGTCCGGTGGTGGAGATCCAGTTCGCCGACTTCATGCACGCCGCCTTCGACCAGCTGGTGAGCGAGGCGGCCAAGATCCACTACCGGTCGAACGGCGACTTCCACGTCCCCCTGGTGGTGCGGGCGCCGTGGGGCGGCGGTGGGCACCGGGGGCCGTACCACTCCCAGGCCATCGAGGCCTTCTTCGCCCACGTGGCCGGGCTCAAGGTGGTGTGCCCGTCCACCCCTGCCGACGTGGCCGGGATGCTGCGGGAGGCGATCGAGGACCCCGACCCGGTGCTGTTCCTCGAGCACAAGAAGACGTACCGGCGCATCTCCGGGCTGGTGCCGGGGGGCGACTGGCGGGTGCCCATCGGCCTGGCCGAGGTGGCCCGTCCGGGCGAAGACCTCACGCTGGTGACCTACGGGTTGCACCGTCATCTGTCGCTGGAGGCGGCCGAGGCCCTCGACGAGGAGGGGTACTCGGTCGAGGTGATCGACCTGCGCACGATCTCGCCCTTGGACCGCGACACGGTGCTGGGGTCGGTCTCGCGCACCGGGCGGCTGCTGGTGGTCCACGAGGACAACGTGAGCTACGGGGTGGGCGCGGAGGTGGCCGCCATGGTGGCCCAAGAGGCGTTCTACGACCTCGACGCCCCCGTCCGCCGCCTGGCCATGCCCGACGTCCCCGCCATGCCCTACGAGGTCACCCTGGAAGCGGCGCTGACGATCGGGGTCGAGGCCATCAAGAACGCCGCCCGGGACTTGATCGAACACTGAACCCTCCACTCCTCGCGGAGTGGACACCCCCTGCGGGTGAGGGCTCGGCGGGGCCAGCCGGTACCGTCGACTTCCCAGACCGACGCGTGGTTGGCCGGTCTGGTATCCTATAGGATATCCTGAAAAGGTACGACGCTTCCTCCAATGGCCCAGCGGTATGGCGCGAGGGGTGTGGATGCGGACGATGTTCAGGACCGCGGAGGCTATGGCTGGCGGCCTGACTCCCAGCGGGTTGCGGTGGGGCGAGGCCAAAGGGCGGTGGCGGCGAGTGTGCCACGGCGTCTACGTCGTTGGCTCGGACGACCCGACTGATCTTGAACGGGCGGTCGCCGAGGTGCTGCCGACCAACGCGGTGGCGAGCGGCGGGCTCGCCGGCGTACTCCACGGGCTCGACGGTGTCGGCTTGGACGGCCGTCCCGTCCGTCGGCGGTCGCTTCCCGCCGAGCGCGTCGTCGTGGTCGACGGCATCCGGTGCACCGACGGGCTGCAGACATTGATCGACCTCGCCGGGTGCCTCGACGACCTCGTGTGGGAGCAGGCGCTCGAGTCGGCATTGCGCAGGAAGCTGCTTTCGGTGGCCGACCTCGAGCGGGTGCTGCCGGCGTTGGGGCAGGCTCGGGTTCCGGGCACGGGTCGCATCCGCCGGGTGCTCAACCTGCGGCCGGACGGGGCGCCGCCCACCGGGAGCCTGCTGGAGACGCTCATGATCCAGCTGGCCAGGACCGTGCCCGGGCTGGGGGAGCCGGTGCGGCAGCTACAGGTCGGCTCCATGTTCCTCGACCAGTCCTGGCCCGAGATCGGGCTCTTCATCGAGCTCGATGGCGAGCAGCACCTCGGTCAGCCGGCGTACGACGCCCGTCGGGAGACCGCCATCGTGGCCGCCACCGGCTGGCTGTGCGGGCGCTTCACCTGGACGGAGGTGGTCCGGGTGCCGCTTTCCACCGCTCGCCGGCTGGGCGAGTTGGCCTACCAGGCCAAGCGCCGCCCGATCGAGCCGCGACCCACGACGATTCCGGTGCACGAAACGATTCACGCGCCGATATCGCCGTGATTCGGCGCAAAATCGCCCGATTCATGACCATTTGGCCGAATCGAACGGCGAACGTCGTTTCGTGCGCCGAAATCGTCGTGGCCGAGGTCGGGCTCACGACGCTCAGGGCGCACGGAACACATCGTGCGCCGAAATTGTCGTGTTCGGGGCCAGACACCACGACGCTCCGGGCGCACGGAATACTTCGTGCGCCGAAGCGTCGCGGCAGGGGCCGAGACCCCGATACTCGGCGCGTACGGAATACTTCAGGCGCCGAAATCGTCGTGTTCGGGGCCAGACACCACGACGCTCTGGGCGCACGGAACACGTCGTGCGCCGAAATCGTCGTGGCCGGGCGCGACGGCGTAACGCTTGGGCCCAACCAACGATTGACGATCGCAGATTATGGTGATGCGGCCCAACTCGCCCCGTTCACGGCGATCTGGCGGATCGAACGGCTACCGGCGGCAAGAGGCAGGCGGTCGTCGATGTACCGGCCGGGGGCGGCGGTATGGCCGCGATCCCCGCGTGGGTCAGGCGGCTCGGTAGAAGTAGTAGTCGGCGGTGTAGAAGACGGCGGTCGACGCGCCGACGTGGGCCGCGTCGCAGCCGGTGGCGGGGGCGACTCCGCCGGTGGTGTTGATCCGCTGGAGGTACGTCGTGGCGCCGAGGGTCGGCCCGGGGACGGTCGGCGTGGCCTTGAGCAGGAGCCAGGGGATGGCGTTGGGGATCGGCGCGGGCACGCCGTCGACCCGGGCCCCGACCACCGTGCTCCCGTCGAGCGCCCGCCAGCTCGGCCCCGCGTAGTGCCAGACGATCAGACGTCCGGAGTCGTCCCTGAGGACGGCCGCCGGCGCCACGAGCGTCCACGCGTAGCTCTCACCGGCGGGCTGGCAGCGGTAGATCTGGGTGCCCTGGGCGTGGGCGACGAGGAACAGCACGTTGCCCTGCGGGACCGCGATGGCGGGCGGGACGGACGGGGGCGTGAGTCCGTACGCCACCGAGCTCAGCACCGCAACCCACAGCATGGCCAGGCCGGCCATCACGCCCACTCGGCCCGGCCGACTCACCCGCTCGCCCATCGCCAACCTCCTCGCCACTCGTCCGTCACGCCATCGGCCGTGATCGTAACGGCGCCGCCCGCCGTCCGCCCGCGTCAGGCGAACCGGACTTGTCGCGATCCGGCCACGATCTCGCCGATCACGACCGGCGACACGCCGTTGGCGGCGAGGATGGCCAGGGCGCCGGCCACGTCGGCGGGGGACACGATGGCCACCATCCCGATGCCCAGGTTGAAGACGGCGGCCATCTCCTCGGTGGAGATCGGCCCCAGCTGCCGGAGTTGGTTGAAGATCTCGGGGACGTCCCACCTGTCCCGGTCGAGCACGGCGTCGACGTGGTCGGGCAGGACGCGGGGGATGTTGCCCGGCAGGCCGCCGCCGGTGATGTGGGCCAGCGCCCGCACCGTCACCTGGCGGCACAGGTCGACCAGGGCGGGCGTGTAGATCACCGACGGGCGCAGCAGCTCGTCGGCCAGGGTGTGGCCGGCGCCGGGCCAGGCCGGGCCGTCGAGGGTGAGCCCCGCCTGGTCGAACAGCACCCGGCGGGCCAGCGAGTACCCGTTGCTGCGCAGCCCGGGTGAAGGCAACCCGATGATGCGGTCGCCCGGCTGGACGTCGTCGCCCGTGACCAGGCGCGACCGCTCGACGACCCCCACGCCGAAGCCCACCAGGTCGAACGCACCCTCCTCCAGCATCCCGGGCACCTCGGCCATCTCGCCCCCGACGAGGGCGCATCCCGCCTGGCGGCACCCGTCGACGATGCCTCCGATCAGGATCTCGATCTCGTCCGGCTTCAACCGCCCGACGGAGATGCAGTCGAGGAAGAACAGAGGCTCCGCGCCTTGGGCCGCGATGTCGTCGACGACCATGGCCACCAGGTCGATGCCGATGGTGTCGAGGCGGCCGGCCTGGCGGGCCACCAGCGCCTTGGTGCCGACGCCGTCGGTGGACGAGACCAGCACCGGGCTGCGGTATTTGGTCGGGTCGAAGGCGAACAGCCCTCCGAAGCCGCCGATGTCGCTGATGACCTCGGGCCGGAACGTGGATCGGACCAGGCGCTTGATGCGCTCCACGGCCGCTTCGCCGGCGGAGATGTCGACGCCCGCAGCGGCGTAGGTGGCGGAAGCGGCCGTCCCCGCCCCATCGGGCGACGGCACCCCCGGAGCGCCGCCGGGCGGATCGTCGAAGGGGCTCAGCTTGGCTGTTGGTGCTGGTGCCGGGTCCGGCGGGCGGGGCCCGTCAGCCACGGGGACCGACGAGGTCGACGCCGGGCAGCTCCTCGCCGCGGGTCGTCGGCATCCCGGGCACCTCGACCGGGTAGACGCCGGTGAGGCAGGCGGTGCAGAAGCCCGACCGGGGCGAGCCGGTGGCCGTCATCAGGGCGTCGAGCTCGAGGTAGGCGAGGGTGTCGCAGCCCAGGTAGTCGCGGACCTCGTCGATGGTCCTGTCGGCGGCCAGCAGCTCGGAGCGCACGCCCGTGTCCATGCCGAAGTGGCACGGCCAGCGGTAGGGCGGCGACGAGATCCGCAGGTGGACCTCGGCTGCTCCCGCCTCCCGCAGCATGGCCACCAGTGCCCGCATGGTGGTGCCCCGGACGATGGAGTCCTCCACCACCACCAGCCGCTTGCCCTCGATGTTCTCCCGGATGGGGTTGAGCTTGACCCGGACGTTGGCGCTGCGCTGGGCCTGGGCGGGGGCGATGAACGTGCGCCCCACGTAGCGGTTGCGCACCAGGCCGTGTCCGAAAGGGATGCCGCTCCGGCGGGCGTAGCCCTCGGCTGCGGGGATGCCCGACTCGGGCACCGGCATCACCATCGCCTCCCGGGCCAGGATCTGGGTGTCGGGCGGGAGGGGGGCCTGGTCGGCCAGGTGCTCGCCCATGCGCTGGCGGGCGGTGTGCACCGTCTGGCCGTAGAGGCGGCTGTCGGGCCGGGCGAAGTAGACAAATTCGAACAGGCACAGCTTGGGGTCGATGCGCTCGGGGTCGAACGGCCACAGCGAACGGGTGCCGCTGGCGTCGATCACGACCATCTCGCCCGGGTCGAGCTCGCGGACGAACTGGGCGCCGACGATGTCGAGGGCGGGCGTCTCCGAGGCCAGCACCCACCCGGAGCCGAGCGAGCCCAGGCACAGGGGGCGGAAGCCGTTGGGGTCGCGCACGCCGATCACGTGGGAGTCGTCCATGAGGACGAGGGAGAAGGCGCCCTGGAGCTTGGGCAGCACCTCCTGGAGGGCCCGCTCGAGGTCGCGGCCGTCGCTGCGCCCGGGCCCGGCGGTGCACATGGCGACGTTGATGAGCTCGGCCACCAGGTCGCTGTCGTTGCCGACGGTGCCTGGGAGGACGCCGGCCTCGGCCGCCAGCTTGTCGGTGCCGACCAGGTTGCCGTTGTGGCCGAGGGCGATGCCGGCGTCGCCGACGTTGCGGTAGCAGGGCTGGGCGTTGCCCCACGTGCTCGACCCGGTGGTGGAGTAGCGGACGTGGCCGATGGCCAGGTGTCCCTGGAGGGGAGCCAGCTTGCGCTCGTCGAAGGCGTGGGCGACCAGGCCCATGTCCTTGACCACGGTGATGGTGTCGCCGTCGCTGACCGCCATGCCGGCCGACTCCTGGCCCCGGTGCTGGAGGGCGTAGAGGCCGAGGTACGTCAGCTGGGCGACGACGTGCCCGGGGGCGTAGATCCCGAAGACCCCGCACGCCTCCTTGGGATGCTCGACCTCGACCTCGCCGGTCACGACGTCACAGCCGACGGCACCCGACAACCCGTCTTGCTGCACGCTCCATCTTCGCGCGGCGATCAGCCCTACTTTCCGAGGAGGTCGGTGACGGCACCGAGGGTGTCGTCGACCACGTCGGTGACGACGGGCACGGCCGCGTCGACCACCTCGGCGACCGGTTCGATCACCGGGGCGGCGACGGAGTCGAGCGGGGCGGCGACGGCACCGGGGTCGGCGGTGACGGCGGCGGGCCCGGCGGCAGGCCCGGTGGTGGCGACGGGGGCTTGCGCGGGGCCGACTGCGACCCTCCCGGCCGGTCCGCCAGCGGCGACCGTGCTGCCGGCCGGGGCCGCGGCGCCGGCGCCGATGCCGGTGCCGACGCCGGCCGGGCCGGGAGCGGCGGAGGGACCGGTCGGGGCGCCCGCCGGGACGGGCGTGGGGGCGGCGACGACCACGGCCGGTGGCCGGGCGGACGGGACGTGGGCCGGCTCCGGGGCCGTCGCGGGGCCGGCGCCGGAGATGGCCA
This sequence comes from uncultured Acidimicrobiia bacterium, assembly GCA_963836205.1. GTDB lineage: Bacteria > Actinomycetota > Acidimicrobiia > Acidimicrobiales > AC-14 > JAXDMK01. The sequence continues at coordinate 36,628 of CAWIIV010000024.1, forward strand.
CGGCCACGCTCATGACCGCCCCGGCGACGCCACTGGCCACGGGGGCGACCAGGTCGCGGCCCGCTTCGGCGGCCGCCGACACCCCCCCGAGGAGGCGGGTGGAGCCGATGGACAGGACGGCCAGGATCGCGGCCGCGGCGCGGGCGCTGGTGGCGGTGGCGGTGGACCCGCCCTCACCCGCCACCCGTTGGTAGGCGAGGGCGAGCTTGCGCCGGCCCCGCAGGATGAGGGAGTCGACCGCGCCGACCGAGAGTCCGAGGTCGTCGGCGATCTCGCTCGGCCCCGTCCCCTGGGCCCGGGCGGTGACCGCCTGGCGCTGGCGGGGGGGAGGCTGTCGAGGGCCCGGCGGACCTGCATGGTGCGCTCACGGTCGAAGAGCGAGTCGTGGGGCTCGGTGCCGTCGGCGTGGTCCTCCGACATCGGCCGCTCCGTCGGCACCACCCGGGATCGGGCCCGGAGGGCGTCGACGCACATGTGGCGGGCGATGATCTGCACCCATCCGCCGAACTGGCGCTCGCCCCGGCACTGCTCGATGCGCTCGAGGGCCCGCACGAAGGCGCCCTGGGCGATCTCCTCCGCCTCCAGGGAGCAGGCCAGGCGCCGGGCGCAGGCCCGCTGGACGGCGGGGTAGTGGCGGCGGAACAGCTCGCTGTAGGCCTGGAGGTCGCCCGCCTGGACAGCCCGCACGAGGGAGCTGTCGCTTTCCATCTCTCCTGCCGGAATGGCCACAGAAGCTCCCCTGAGCAGAGACGCCGTCAGCCGGGAGGGCTACCCGGCCACCTGCCCACCGGTCGAACCTTAGCCCACCAGTCCCGCCAGCCGGCCCGGCAGGACGGCCCGCCAGGAAGCGTTCACCTGGTCGAGCGGGAGATCGACCAGGCCCTCGACCACCAACCGATCGCCGCCCGCCCGGCCCAGGCGGCCGACGGAGAGCCGGGCCTCGGCCGTGCGCTCGACGAGGGCGGCGACGTCGCCGTCGGCCACGCACAGGACGACCCGGGAGGGGGCTTCGGAGAACAACGCGCCGTGGGTCCCGACCCCGGTCACCTGGAAGCCGACGCCCGAGGCGATCGCCATCTCGGCCAGGGTCACCCCCAACCCGCCGTCGGAGACATCGTGGACACCCGCCACCAGACCTGCGCCCACCAGCTCCCGGACGAGCGTGCACAGGCGGGCGTGGGCCTCGAGGTCGAGGTCGGGCAGCCGTCCCCCGAGATGGCCCCGGATGGCGGCCCACCGCGAACCGCCCAGGCCGGTGGCGGCGGACGGGTGACCTGCGCTCAGGAGGAAGACGTCGTGGCCGTCGACCAGCCCCACACCCGGCGGGCGGCGGTCGAGGACGTCGATCAGCCCCACCGTGCCCACCACCGGCGTGGGGTGGATGTCGCGGCCGCCCGACTCGTTGTAGAGGCTGACGTTGCCCCCGACGACCGGGAGCGAGAGGGCCAGGCACGCCTCGGCCATCCCGTCGATGGCCTCCGACAGCTGCCACATGACCTCGGGGTGCTCGGGGTTGCCGAAGTTGAGGTTGTCGACCAGGGCCAGGGGTCGGGCTCCCACGCAGGCCAGGTTGAGGGCGGCCTCGGCCACCACCAGGGCCGTCCCCCGGCGGGGGTCGAGGTCGCACCAGCGGCTGTTGCTGTCGGCGCTGACCGCGATCCCCTTGCCGGTGACCGGGAGCCCGGGGGCCTTGAGCCGCAGGACGGTGGCATCGCCGCCCGGCCCCTCGACCGTGTTGAGGAACAGCTGGTGGTCGTACTGCGACCACACGGCCGACGTGTCGGCCAGCATGGCCAGCAGGTCGGGGCCGCAGTCGTTGCCCGCGGGCGCCGGCAGGCGGGACGGGTCGTCGGCCTGGCGGGCGGCCCGGTCGGCCGGCTCCCGCAGGGGGCGGTGGTACTTGGGGGCGCCCTGTTCGAGGGAGTGGGCGGGCACGTCGGCCAGGACCTCGGCGTCCGGGCCCGGCCCGTCGAGGATGCGCAGCTTGCCGGTGTCGGTGACGGTGCCGATCACCGTGGCCCGCACCTCCCACCGCCGGCACAGGCGCAGGACGGCGTCGAGGTCGCCGGGGGCGACGATGGCAAGCATCCGCTCCTGGGACTCGCTGGTCATGATCTCGGCCGGCACCATCCCGGTCATGCGCAGGGGGATGGTGCGCAGGTCGACGTCCATCCCCATGCCCCCCCGGGCCGCGATCTCGCTGGTGGCGCACGTGATCCCGGCCCCGCCCAGGTCCTGGATGCCGGCCACCAGCCCGGCCTCGTACAGGGCCAGGCACGCCTCGATCAGCCGTTTCTCCTCGAAGGGGTCGCCGACCTGGACGCTGGGCCGCTTGGCCTCCTCACCCTCCCCGTCACCGCTGGCATCGAAGCCGGCGGAGGCGAGCACGCTGACCCCGCCGATGCCGTCGCGCCCGGTGGTGGACCCGATGAGCACGGCGTGGTTGCCGACTCCGGTGGCCCGGGCCAGGACGAGGTGCTCGTGGCGCAGCACGCCGACGGCCATGACGTTGACCAGGGGGTTGTCGGCGAAGCAGTCGGCGAAGGCCAGCTCGCCGCCGACGGTGGGCACGCCGACCGAGTTGCCATAGCCGGAGATCCCGCTGACCACGCCCTCGGCGACCCACCGGCTGTGGGCGTTCTCCAGGGGGCCGAAGTGGAGGGAGTCGAGCAGGGCGATGGGCCGGGCGCCCATGGTGAAGATGTCGCGCAGGATGCCGCCCACACCCGTGGCCGCCCCCTGGTAGGGCTCGATGGCGGACGGATGGTTGTGGCTCTCGATGCGCACCGCCACCGCCACCCCGTCGCCGCAGTCGACGACGCCGGCGTTCTCGCCGGGGCCGACCATCACCCACGGGGCCTCCGACGGCAGCCGGCCGAGGTGGGCGCGGGACGACTTGTAGGAACAATGCTCCGACCACATCACCGCGTACATGGCCAGCTCGAGCTCATTGGGAGCGCGGCCGAGAATCTCCTCGATACGGTTCGCTTCGTCGTCGGTGAGGCCCAGGGCGCGGTGCAATGGGGCGGTCGGCGGGGCGGCGGAGGGGTCCTGAGCCATGGTCGTACGCTATCGACTGGCCGGAACAGCGAAATAGCTTGCCAACAGAAGTTGAAATCCGGTTGCGAACGCGCCACAATGGGACAAATGGCTACCGAAGCGAAACGATCCAGAGCTCCGATGTCCGACAGCCACAAGGCGGCGTTGGCCGAGGGACGTGAGCAAGGTAGAGCGGTGCGGCGTTATCTCGAAGCGCTGGAGGCTCATCGGCCGAAGCGTGGGCGCAAGCGCACGCAGGAGTCGGTGGAGCGGCGGCTCGCAGCCATCGACGAGAAGCTCAACGACGCTGATCCCCTCACCCGGCTCCACCTCTCCCAGGAGCGAATGAACCTCCAGGCCGAGCTGTCCTCCACCGACAATGCCGTCGATCTCGGGGCGTTGGAAGAGGAGTTTGTGGTGGCCGCGTCCGAGTACGGGAAGCGCAAGGGCATCACGTACGCGGCCTGGCGGCAGGCGGGGGTCGACCCCGGTGTCCTGCGGCGGGCCGGCATCAAGCGGGGCGCCGAGTAGCCACGGGGGACGCAGCCAGCCGTTCCCCGTACCCCAGAACACTGTCGAGGAGCGGCCGTCCGTCGGCGGACCCGAGCAGGATGTCGCACGCCCTTTCTGGGTGCGGCATCAAGCCGCATACATTCCGTCCCTCGGAACAGATGCCCGCGATGTCGTCGACCGACCCGTTGGGGTTGTCGAGATAGCGCAGGATGACCCGGTCGTCGGCCTGCAATTGGGCCAGCACGTCGGGGGGACAGGTGTAATTGCCCTCAAAGTGGTTGATCGGCAGGCGGAGGACGGCGCCCACTGTGGCGCGCCCGGTAAGGGCTGATTCGGTGCTCTCGACCCGGACCCCCACGGTTGTGCACAAGAACTTCAGTCCCCGGTTCTTCTGGAGGGCACCTGGAAGCAGTCCTGCTTCCGTGAGCACTTGGAAGCCGTTGCAGATGCCCACCACCGGGCCTCCGGCGTTGGCGAATTCCACCACCGCCTCCATGATCGGACTGAAGCGGGCGATCGCTCCCGGTCGGAGGTAGTCGCCGTGGGCGAACCCCCCCGGCAACACCACCGCATCCACGTCGCCGAGCGTGTGATCGCCGTGCCACACCAGCTCGGCCCCACCCCCCAGGAGGGTGACGGCCTCGACCACGTCGTGCTCGCAGTTCGAGCCCGGGAACACGACGACCCCAACCTTCATGGCCCGACCCTCATCCGGCTCCCGATCCGATGGTGATGGCGGCGTCCTCGATGACGGGGTTGGTGAGGAAGCGCCGGCACAGGTCCTCCACCCGGGCCCGGGCCGCGGGCTCGTCGGACGCCTCCACCGTGAGCCGTATGGCCTTTCCCACCCGCACGCCGGCCACCTCGCCGAATCCGAGGGCGGGCAGGGCTCGTTCGATGGTGGCGCCCTGAGGGTCGGCCACATCGGGTCGGAGGGTCACTTCGATGAGCACGGGAAACGAGGTCATTGCCGTCACCTTTGCACGCCGGGCCAGTCGGCCAGCGACCTCCCGGAGAGACGCTCGTAGGCGGCCACGTAACGGGCGGACGTGGTGGCGACCACCTCCGGGGGGAGCGTCGGCGGCGGCGGGTTCTTGTCCCAACCGGTGGCCTCCAGCCAGTCGCGCACCGGCTGTTTGTCGAACGACGGGGGGATGGTGCCGGGCTTCCAGTCGGCCGCCTCCCAGAACCGGGACGAGTCGGGTGTGAGGACCTCGTCGCAGATCGAAAGCTTCCCGTCGATCCAGCCCAGCTCGAACTTGGTGTCGGCGATCACGATCCCGGTGGCCGCGGCGTCGTCGGCGGCCCGGGAGTAGGCGGCCAGGCTGATGGCGGCGGCCTCGTCCGCCGTCCGCTTGCCGACGATCACGACCGCCTGCTCCACCGAGATGTTCTCGTCGTGGAGACCGACGTCGGCCTTGGTCGACGGGGTGAAGACGGGCTCGGGCAGGCGGTCGCTCTGTTGCAGGCCGGAGAGCATGGGCTGGCCGTGGACGGTGCCGAAGCGCTGGTACTCCTTCCACGCCGAGCCGGACAGGTAGCCCCGGACGATGCACTCGATGGGGAGCATCTTGGCCCGTTTCACGAGCATGGCCCGACCCGCGTGCTCGCCCTCGTCCTCGATGCGCACGAGGTGGCTGGGAGCGATGTCGGCCAGCCGGTCGAGCCAGAAGGCGGTGAGGGCGGTGAGTACCCGTCCCTTGTCGGGGATGGGCTCGTCGAGGACCACGTCGAAGGCGGAGATGCGGTCGGACGTGACCATGAGCAGGAGGTCGTCGCCCGCGTCGTAGACGTCGCGGACCTTGCCCGAGTGGACGAGGTTCATGCGTCGATTGCCTCCAGGGCGTCGAAGATGGGGCCGGTGCCGGCCAGGGCCCGTTCGAGGCTGAACGCCTCGTCGAGCTGGGCTTTGGTCAGGTCGACCCGGGGGTCGGACTCGAGGACCTTGCGGAACGGTTGGCGCTGGGTGTGGGCGGTGCGGGCGGTGTCCTGGACGGTGCGGTAGGCGTCGTCGCGGGTGAGGCCGGACGCCACCAGGGCGAGAAGGACGGGCTGGCTGAACACCAGTCCGTAGGACGCGTCGAGGTTCTCGATCATCCGGTCGGCGTTGACGCTGAGGCCGTCGATCACCCTCGCCATGCGCACGAGGAGGTAGTGGGCGAGGAGGGACGAGTCGGGGAGGATGACCCGCTCCACGCTGGAGTGGGAGATGTCACGTTCGTGCCACAGGGCGACGTCCTCCAGGCCCGCGCCCAGGTTCCCCCGGAGGACGCGGGCCAGACCGGCCAGGCGCTCGCAGGTGATGGGGTTGCGCTTGTGGGGCATGGCCGAGCTGCCCTTCTGCCCGGCCCGGAAGGGCTCGGCCGCCTCGCCCACCTCGGTGCGCTGGAGGTGGCGGATCTCGGTGGCCATCATCTCGATCGACGCCCCGACCGCGGCGCACGCGTAGAGGTACTCGGCGTGGCGGTCGCGGGGGACGACCTGGGTGGCGGGGACGGGCGTGAGGCCGAGGGCGGCGCAGACCTGGGCCTCCACCCGGGGGTCGATGTTGGAGTAGGTGCCGACCGCGCCGGAGAGCTTGCCCACCGCGATGGCGTGGCGGGCTCGCCGGAGGCGGTCGCGGTCGCGGTCGGCCTGGAGGGCCCAATGGGCGAGCTTGACGCCGAAGGTGGTGGGCTCGGCGTGCATCCCGTGGGTACGTCCGGCCATGGGGGTGTGGCGGAACTCCTCGGCCCTCGTCTTGAGAACGGCGATGAGCGTGGTCGAGGCCTGGACGAGGAGGTCGGCGGCCTGGGTGAGGGTGGCGCAGAGTGCGGTGTCGACCACGTCGCTCGACGTGAGGCCGTAGTGGACCCAATTGCCGGCGGGGGGGCCGATCGCGTCCTGGACGACGTCGACGAAGGCGGCCAGGTCGTGGTCGGTGACGGCCTCCCGCTCGTCGACCGCATGGACGAAGGCGTGGTCGACGTGGGGGGCGCGCTCGCGGACGGCCTTGGCGTCGTCCTCGGGGACCACGCCGATGGTGGCCCACGCCTCGGTGGCCAGGATCTCGACGTCGAGCCACAGGCCGAAGCGGGCCTCGTCGGAGAAGAGGGCCGCCATCTCGGGGAGGGAGTAGCGGGGGATCATCGGTCGGGCCGGCGCCGGGCGTCGAGCTGGCGGGCGAGGTCGGCGTCGGTGATGGCGAGCATCTGGACGACGAGGAGGGCGGCGTTCATGGCCCCGTCGATGGCCACGGTGGCTACGGGGACGCCCCGGGGCATCTGGACGGTCGCGTACAGGGCGTCGACCCCGTTGAGGGCGCCGCCGCTGAGGGGGACGCCCACCACGGGGAGGGTGGTGTTGGCCGCCACCGCGCCGGCCAGGTGGGCCGCCATCCCCGCCCCGCAGATGAAGGCGACGTACCCCGCGTCCCGGGCGCCGCGGGCGAGGGCGGCGACGTCGTCGGGCGTGCGATGGGCCGAGAGGACCCTCTCGTCGACCTCGATGCCGAACTCGGCCAAGGTCGCGGCCGCCGGCGCCATCTTCCCCTTGTCCGACTCCGACCCCATCAGCACCGCGACCTTCACCGGCCGTCCCCCTTGTCGCATCGCCCTGTCGATCGATCACGCGTGGTTCCTGGGAGGCCCCATCTGGGCCACGTTGTCCGAGTCGCCACCGCCGCCTCCCCCGACCGATCGCCACGAGTGCCCCGTCCACGGGGGTGTTCGCGCCAATCGCTCCCGGTCGCCGGCACGCCCGCCGAGCGATCGCCACGAGTGCCCCGTCCACGGGGGTGTTCGCGCCAATCGCTCTGGGCTGGCCTCGCCGGCTCGCCGGGGGGGCGGATGCCACTCGGGGTCGCCTGGGGGACCCGCCCTTGGCACTTGGTCGGCTGCCCGGATTCGCCGGAGGAGCGGATGCCGTTTGGGGTCCCGCGGAGGGTCCACTGGTGCCACCTGCTCCCGACTCCCGGCGTCGGCGGGCGAGCGGATGCCACTTGTGGTCCCATCAGCGGACCACGACTGCCATTTGCTCGGGACCGGCGGGAGATCGGGCGATGTCGGTGCGGAACTGCATGCCGGGCCAGGAGATCTCGGCCACAGCGGCGTAGGCTCGGTCGCGGGCGGCGGCGATGTCGGGGCCGATGCCGGTGACGGCCAGCACCCGGCCGCCGGCGGTGGAGAAGTCGGGGCCGACCCCGGCGCAGAAGATCTCGACGTCGGGCAGGGCCGAGGCCACCTCGAACCCCTCGATCGGATCACCCGTACGGGGGGCCGTGGGGTAGCCCTCGGCGACCAGGACCACCGTGACGGCGGCGTTGTCGACGAAGGACGGCTCCGACTCCAGGCGGCCGGCGGCGGCTTCGGCCAGCAGGGTGGCGAGGTCGCAGTCGAGGCGGGGAAGGACCACCTGGGCCTCGGGATCGCCGAAGCGGACGTTGTACTCCAGCACCTTGAACCCGTCGGCGGTGAGCATCAGTCCCGCGTACAGCACGCCCCGGTAGTCGATGCCCCGGAGGTGGAGGGCGTTCAGCGTGGGTTCCACCGCCCGCTCCACGATCTCCTCGATCAGATCCTTCCCGACGCCCGGCACGGGGGAGAAGGCGCCCATCCCGCCCGTGTTCGGCCCGGTGTCGCCGTCGCCCAGGCGCTTGTGGTCCTGGGCCGGCGCCAGCGGCACCGCTCGCCGCCCGTCGCAGAGGCACAGCAGCGAGACCTCGGCACCGACCAGCCCCTCCTCGATCACCACCCGCCGACCGGCGGCCCCGAAGGCGGCGCCCGACAGCTTGGCGGCCACGTCGGCGATGGCATCCTCCAGCGACTCGGTGACGAGGACGCCCTTGCCCGCGGCCAGGCCGTCGGTCTTGACCACGTAGGGCGGCGCCAGCGAGCGGAGGAAGACGGCTGCGGCCGACACCTCGGAGAACACCCCGTGGCGGGCCGTCGGCACCCTGCGCGTCGGCCAGGATCGACTTCATCCACGCCTTGGAGCCCTCCAGGCGGGCGCCGCCGGCCCCCGGTCCGAACACCAGCCGGCCCGATGCCCGCAGCCGGTCGGCCAACCCGTCCACCAAGGGCACCTCGGGCCCGATCACGAAAAGGTCGGCGTCGATCTCCTCGGGGGGCGTCGCCACCGACCCGGGAATGCCCGGGTTGCCGGGCGTCACGACGACCGACGCCGTCCGTCCCAGCACCGACGCCAAGGCGTGCTCCCGCCCCCCCGCTCCGACAACGCAGACCTTCACCCGGAACCCGTCAAATCACGAGGACGCCGGGGCCGACGATCCAGTCGCCATCGTCGTCATCGTCGTCGTCCCAATCGTCGTCGTCATCGTCGGCCGTGGCGCTCGCCACCACATCGGTGGGCGTGGGCGCGAAGCGCACGAACTGGTCACGTCCCGGACCGACGCCCACCAGCGTGACCGGTACCCCGCACTGCTCGGCCAGGAAGGCGATGTAGTCCTGGGCCGCCTGGGGCACGTCGTCGAGCTCGGTGACCGCGGTGAGGTCGATGTTCCAGCCCGGCAGCTCCTCGTAGACCGGCACCGACTTGTGCAGCACCGACTGGTGGTAGGGCAGGTGGTAGTGGCGGTCGCCATCGGCGTCCCCCGAATTGGTGTCGTAGGCCACGCACACCTTGAGGGTGTCGAAGGCGTCGAGGACGTCGAGCTTGGTGATGGCCAGCTCGGTGAGCCCGTTGAGGCGGACGGCGTGGCGGACCATGACCGCGTCGAACCAACCGGGACGGCGCCGGCGACCGGTGACGGTGCCGTACTCCTCGCCCCGGTCGACCAGCGTGTCACCCGTCTCGTCGACCAACTCGGTGGGAAAGGGCCCCGAGCCGACCCGGGTGACGTAGGCCTTGGCCACGCCCATGACCCGCTGGATGTGGCGGGGGCCGACCCCGGCGCCCACCAGGGCCCCCCCGGACACCGGGTTGGACGAGGTGACGAAGGGATAGGTGCCGTGGTCGAGGTCGAGGAACGTGGCCTGGGCGCCCTCGAAGAGCACGTTCTGGCCGTCCTCCAGCGCCTCGTGGACCAGGCCCACGGTGTCGCCGATGAGGGGCTCCAGCCGGGGGGCCAGCTCGCCCAGGTAGCGGTCGGCGATCTCGTCGGCCGAAAGCGGCAGCCGGTTGTAGACCTTGGCCAGGATGAGGTTCTTCTCCTGGAGGACGACTTCGAGCTTCTGGCGGAAGATCTTGGGGTCGAGCAGGTCCTGCACCCGCAGGCCGACCCGGGCCGCCTTGTCGGCGTAGGCGGGGCCGATCCCGCTCTTGGTCGTCCCCAGGCGGTTCTTTCCGAGCCGGCGCTCGATGAGGCGGTCGAGCTCCACGTGGTACGGCATGATCAGGTGGGCGTTGCCGCTGACCCGCAGCTTGCTGCAGTCGATGCCCCGGGCCTCCAGGCCGTCGATCTCGGAGACGAGCACGCCGGGCTCGATCACCACCCCGTTGCCGATGACCGGGGTCACCCACGGGTGGAGGACGCCACTGGGGACCAGCTGGAGGGCGAACCTCTCGCCCGCCACCACGATGGTGTGGCCGGCGTTGTGCCCGCCCTGGTAGCGGACGACCATCTGCATCTCCCCGGCCAGGAGGTCGGTGAGCTTGCCCTTGCCCTCGTCGCCCCATTGGGTGCCGACGACAATCGTTCCGGGCACGCGCGTCTCCTAGAGAAAATCCTTGCAGCGGTCCGAACAGTGTACCCCTGCTGCCGGATGGCGGTTCGTGCGATGCTCAAGAGTGATGGGCCGCATCCCTATGGACGACGCCACCCTCGTGGCGAGGGCCGTTGGTGGCGACCGGGACGCGTTCGCCGCCATCTACGACCGCTACTCGGGGGCGGTGTTCGACCTGTGCACCGCCATCCTCCGCAACCACGACGAGGCGGCCGACGCCACCCTCGACAGCTTCCTGCGGGCGGCGCGGGAGCTGGTGAACCTCCAGGACCGGTCACGACTGCGGCTGTGGCTGCTGGCCGTCGCCCGCCACGAGGCCACGTCCCGGGCTGAGCGCCGGCGGGAGGAGGGCGTGCCCGACTCCAACGGGGCGGCCGCCGACTGGGACCCGGCGGAGACACTGTCGGAAGGCGACCGGGCCGTCCTCCACCTCCACCTGCGCCACCAGCTGGAGGGTGAGGCGCTGGGCACGGTGGTCGGCGCCCGGCCGGCGGTGGCCCAGGCCAAGGCGGCCAAGCTGCGGGAGATGGCGGAGACGTCGGTTGGAGCCCGTTTGCTCACCGGGGCCGACGGAGGCGCCGACCGGTCGCCGTGCAAGGAGTTGGCCGAGGTGCTCGACGGGTGGGACGGGCGGTTCACGCCCGCCATCGGCGTCCGGGTCAACCGCCACGCCCGGCGGTGCGAGACCTGTCAGGCGCGGCGGACGATGCTGCTGGAGCGGCTGCGGGCCATGGCCTCGCTGCCCTTCGCCGCCCCGCCGGCGTGGCTGCGGCCGGAGGTGCTGCTGCGCATGGAGCTGGCGGTGTCGTCGCGCATCCTGCCCGGCTGGGACGAGGACGGCTTCCCGCCGGGGGTGGCGGGGGCCGCGACCGCCGGGCACGTCGGGCGCAGCGGGCGCCCCGGGGTCAGCGGGAAGCGGACGGCACTGGTGGCGGCGGCGGTGCTCGTGCTGGCGGTGGCCGGGGTGTTCCTCGTCACCCGCGACTGGGGGGGTGGGTCGACGGTGAGCGCCTCGGGCGGGTCGACGTCGACCCGACCTCCGGTGACGACGACCCTTCCGACCGCCACCACCGCGGTCGCCGCGACCACGCCCACCACCCCGACCACGGCGGTGACCGCCACCACCTCGCCCCTCCCGTCGACCACGGTGGAGGCCGTGTCGCCACCGCCAACTCCCGCGCCCGGGCCGGTCCCGGTCGACCCCGACCGGGACCCGCCCGGGATCTCGTTCGGCGCCGACGCCGCCTCGGCCTACGTCTACCCGTGCCCGTACAGCCGCACCGAGGTGACGGCCGACGTGAGCGACCGGTCGCCGGTGGTGTCGGTGGCCCTGCTCGTGCGCCGCCCGGACGGGGTGGACGAGTCGATGGACATGCTCTTCGACGGGGCCCGGTGGCGGGCGTCCTTCGGCGACTTCGACACCGCCGGCCAGGCCTACTTCTGGGTGGAGGCGATCGACGCCGAGGGCAACCGGTCCCAGGCCCCGTACCAGGTGCTCGACGTCGTCCCCTGCCCCTAGATACTGCTCAAGGCCCGTCCGGATCAGGCCGACATCTGGGGTGCGGCTTCCTCGCCTAGGCCGCTCAAAGGTGGGGCCGGGCAGTGCGCACCCCCTCCCGCCGGGGGGACGCCACCCGGCTCCACCTCTTTGACATCCGCCCCGACCGGCCTGCTAGGACGGGACTGTGCCCGACGTCCGCCCGCCCGGCTCGCCCGCCACCCGCCTCGCCCTCGTGCGCCACGGGCAGTCGACGTGGAACGCCGTCGGCCGGTGGCAGGGCCAGGCCAACCCCCCGCTGTCGCCGCTCGGCGAGGAGCAGGCGGCGGAGGCGGCCGAGCAGTTGCGGGACACCGGCGTGACCGGCGTGGTCACGTCCGACCTGGTCCGGGCCCGGCGAACGGGCGAGATCGTGGTCGACGCCCTCGGCCTGGGCCCGGTGACGGTCTGCCCCGACCTGGGGGAGTACGACGTGGGCGACTGGAGCGGTCTCACCAAGCCCGAGATCGAGAAGCGGTGGCCGGGGCAGCAGGCGGAGTGGTTCGGCGGCCGGCTGCCGACGACGCCCGGGGGCGAAGGCCGGGTGCCGTTCGACCGGCGGGTGATGGGGGCGGTCTTGCGGGTGGCGGCCGAGGCCGACCCCGGTTCGGTGCTGGTCGTCGTCACCCACGGCGGCGTGATCCGGGCCCTGGAGCGGGCCGCGGGGGCGTCACCGGTGCCCATCGCCAACCTCTCCGGCCGCTGGTTCACGGTGGACGACGGGCGCCTGCAGGCGGGCGAGCCCCTGACCCTGGTCGGTACCGGCCACCGGACGGCCTCCCCATCGGCCTGACCCCCGCCCCGCCGAACCGGTGACGTATTCGGTGGCCCCAGCCCCCAAAAGTGTCACCAGTTGGACGCGCCGATCGAACCGGTGACGTATTCGGTGGCCCCAGCCCCCAAAAGTGTCACCAGTTGGACGGAGACGGCGGTTCAGTGGGCTTGTTCGACGAGGGCGGCCAGCTTGTCGAGCGATATGGTCCAGCCCAGTTCGTTGTCGGCCGGTGACACGCCCGGGGGCAGGTTCTCGTGGAGCCCGACGAGGTCGGTGCCGTTGCCGGACCCCGCGAGCGTGTAGGTGATGGTCATCTCGCCCTGCATGGCCGGGTCGTCCGTCTCGAACTCGACCGTCTGGACGACCTCGCGGTCGGGAACGAGTCGCACGAACCGCCCGTGGAAGGAGTCGGTCTGCGGGGTCGACTTGCCGGCGGCGGTGGGCTGGTCGTAGGTCAAGGAGATCCGGAACATGCCCCCCTCACGGCCCTCGAACGAGTGGACGCGGCTCGTCATGTGGTCGGGCACCATCCATTGCCGCACCGAGTCGGGGTCGAGGAGGGCCCGGTAGACGCGGGCGGGGGGAGCGTCGATGTGGCGGGAGACACGGGTCACGCTCACGGACCGAGACTCTAGAAGCGGCGGGCACCTGTCGGAATGGTTTCCTTCGACGATCGCGGGGCAAGAAAACGGCGCACGGGAGCCGCAGTCGGAAGGAGCGAACGTGGGCAGGAACGAGACCGCCGCCGCCGTCGTCGCCCGAAATGGGGACGCACGGGGCCGGGACTGAACGCCGATGCCGGCTGAGCAGGGTCGACGCCCGGAGGCGCCCTCGTCAGCGGAGACCCCGAACACCCCCGAGATCTGGGTCGACTGGCAGCTGTGCCCGTCACCCCCGACCGAGCGCCCCGGAGGTCGCGCCTGACGCATGGCGGGCCCCGATCCGGAGGACGACGTCGCGTGGCCGGCCACGTGTCAGCAGTGGCGGACGATGAGCTTCTTCCACTGGCCGTTCGACATCGAGCACGTTCGGCCTCTCGTCCCGCCCGATTTCGAGCTCGACACCTGGGACGGGGCGGCGTGGGTGAGCCTCACCGCCTTCCGGATGGTGGACGTCCGCCTCGGCTCCCTACCGCCTGCGGGCCGGTTGTCGACGTTCCCCGAGACCAATGTGCGCACCTATGCCCGCGGCCCCGACGGGCGGGACGGCCTGTGGTTCCTGACCCTCGAGGCCGCCAGCCTGCCCTTGGTGGTGGCCGCATCGACCCTGTACGGCGTTCCCTACCGGTGGGCGGACATGTCGGTGGAGAGCACGACCGTCGACGGCGACGAGACCATCCGTTACCGCAGCCGCCGGCGGGGCGATCCTGGTGTCGGCCACGACATCGTCGTCCGACCCGGCCGGCCGTGCCCGTCGCCGACGGCCCTCGACCACTGGCTCACCGGCAGGTGGCGGGGGTACTCCACGGTGGCCGGGCGGCGGGTGTCGACGTCGGTGCACCACGAGCCCTGGCCCCTGTGGGACGCCGAGGTCGTCCGCCTGGAGGAGTCCCTGCTGGCCGACGCCGGGCTGCCCCCGCCGGGATCACCGCCCCGGGTGCAGTACTCGCCGGGCGTCCACGCCCGGCTGAGTCCGCCCCGGTCGGTCGGTCGCTAGCCCCCGCCTGGAGCCCTACTTCTGGCGGATGATCGTGGGCGTGTGGTCGGCCTGCTCCATGCCCTCGCGGAGGTTCTTCAGCTCGCCCAGGGCTTCCTCGAGGGCTGAGATGTCGACCTCGGTGAGGGGGGCATCGCTGGAGCCGATCTGTGGCCCGCCCGGTCCGTAGCCCTTCTGGCCCGGTCCCGACTTCTGGTTGCGGGGGTCGGGAATGCCCTCGGCGCCGGTGGCGTCGCCACTCCCTGCGGGCAGGCGGCCGGACGTCGGCCCGGCCAACACCTCAGGACGCGTCGCTGGCTCGTCGGTCCCTGGTGCATCGGTCCCTTGCTCGTCGGTCATCGACAGTTCCTCCTCGGCAAAACTTGACCCGTCAACTATGGCCTGTTTGCAACCTCTAACGGAACCAGCATCCCCGCCGAGCAGTTGAAGCATGTCCGGGTCGGAGAATCGGGCCGGCTCGCACCCCCGCGGGTTGCTATTTCAGCACCAGCTCGTCGCCCGCCACCTCGACCCGCACCGTGTCGCCCTCGGCGTAGCGGCCCTCCAGCAGGGCCAGGGCCAGGGGGTCGGCGATGTGGCGCTGGATCACCCGCTTGAGCGGCCGGGCCCCGTACACGGGGTCGTAGCCGGTGCGGGCGAGCCAGGCGGCGGCCTCGTCGGACACCTCCAGGCCCAGCCGGCGCTTGGCCAGCCGCTCCCGCAGGTGGCGGACCTGGATGACGACGATGCGCTCGATGTCGGCCTCGGTGAGCGACCGGAAGCGGACGATCTCGTCGATCCGGTTGAGGAACTCGGGCCGGAAGAAGGCGGTCGGGTCGCCGGGGAGGTTCGACGTCATGATGAGGACCACGTTGGTGAAGTCGACCGTGCGCCCCTGCCCGTCTGTCAACCGCCCGTCGTCGAGCAGCTGGAGGAGGACGTTGAACACCTCGGGGTGGGCCTTCTCGATCTCGTCGAGGAGGACGACCGCGTACGGGCGCCGCCGCACCAGCTCGGTGAGCTGCCCGCCCTCGTCGTAGCCCACGTAGCCGGGGGGCGCCCCGATCAGGCGGGAGACGGTGTGCTTCTCCTGGTACTCGCTCATGTCGATGCGGACCATGGCCCGCTCGTCGTCGAACAGGAACTCGGCCAGGGCCCGGGCCAGCTCGGTCTTGCCCACGCCCGTCGGGCCGAGGAACAGGAACGAGCCCGTGGGCCGGTGAGGGTCGGACAGACCCGAGCGGCTGCGGCGGATGGCATTGGCCACCGCGGCCACGGCCTCGTCCTGGCCGATGACCCGCTCGTGGAGGAGCTCCTCCATGCGGACGAGCTTGGCCACCTCGCCCTCCATGAGCCGGGACACGGGCACGCCCGTCCAGCGGCTGACGACCTCGGCCACGTCCTCCGCGTCGACCTCCTCCTTGAGCATGCGCTTGGTGGACTGGAGGTCGGCCAGCCCGTCGGCCGCGGCCTTGAGCGCCGCCTCCAGCTCGGGGATGCGGCCGTAGCGCAGGCGGGCGGCGGCCTCCAGGTCGGGCTCCCGCTCGACTGAGGCCTTCACCGCCTCCAGCTCCTCCTTGAGGGCGCGGATGCGGGCGATGGCTTCCTTCTCCGACGTCCAGTGGGCCTTCATGCCCGCCGAGCGCTCCTGGAGGTCGGCCAGCTCGGCCTCGATGGCCGCCAGCCGCTCCCGGCTGGGGGTGTCGGTCTCCTTCTCCAGGGCCACCTTCTCGATCTCCAGCTGGCGCATGCGCCGCTCGACGACGTCGATCTCGGTGGGCATGGAGTCGATCTCGATGCGCAGCTTGCTGGCCGCCTCGTCGACCAGGTCGATGGCCTTGTCGGGGAGGAATCGTCCGGTGAGGTAGCGGTCGGACAGCACGCCGGCCGCGACCAGGGCCGCGTCCTGGATGCGGACGCCGTGGTGGACCTCGTAGCGCTCCTTCAGTCCGCGGAGGATGGCGATGGTGGCCTCCACCGACGGCTCGCCTACGTGGACGGGCTGGAAGCGGCGCTCGAGGGCGGCGTCCTTCTCCACGTGCTTGCGGTACTCGTCCAGGGTGGTGGCGCCGATCATCCGCAGCTCGCCCCGGGCCAGCATGGGCTTGAGCATGTTGGAGGCGTCCATGGCCCCCTCGGCCGCGCCCGCGCCCACCACCGTGTGCATCTCGTCGATGAAGGTGATGACCTGGCCCTCGGCGTCGGCGATCTCCTTGAGCACGGCCTTCAGCCGCTCCTCGAACTCGCCCCGGTACTTGGAGCCGGCCACCATCGAGCCCAGGTCGAGGGCCACGATGCGGCGGTTCTTCAGGCTCTCGGGGACGTCGCCCTCCACGATGCGGCGGGCCAGGCCCTCGACGATGGCGGTCTTGCCCACGCCCGGCTCGCCGATGAGGACGGGGTTGTTCTTGGTGCGGCGGGACAGGACCTGGATGACCCGCCGGATCTCCTCGTCCCGGCCGATGACGGGGTCGAGCTTGCCGTCGCGGGCGCTCTGGGTGAGGTCGCGGCCGTAACGCTCGAGGGCCTGGTAGCTGTCCTCCGGCGTCTGGCTGGTGACCCGGTGGCTGCCCCGGACGTCGCGCAGCACGGTGAGGAGGTCCTCCCGGGCCACGCCGCCAAGTCTCTGACCATCAGGCTGGGCCAGGGCCAGGAGGATGTGCTCGGTGGACAGGTACTCGTCGTGGAGGTCGGTGCGCTCCCGGTCGGCCGCGTCGAGCACCACCCGCACGTCGCGGCCGAGCTGGGGCTCCGACGAGCCGTAGGCCTTGGGCACCTTGGCCAGCCGGTCGCGGGCCTGGTTGCGCAGGGAGAGGGGGGCGATCCCCGCCCGCTGGAGGACGGGCAGCACCACGCCGTCCTCCTGGCTCAGCAGGGCCAGCAGGAGGTGGTCGGGGGTGACCTCGGGATGGTTGCCGGTGCCGGCCAGTTCGAGGGCGGCCTGCACCGCCTCCTGGGTCTTCACGGTCCAGCGATTGGGGTTGATCGCCATGGGGCCTACCTCACGGGGAAGGAAACTTGAGTGTACCCGTATCAACCCTGAGGGGAGGCCCGGGGATTCCCGGTTTCCGGCCCGAAATCAGCCGCCGAGGGTGCCGGTCCCCCCGCTCCCCGGGTTGCCGCCGCCGCCGCCGCCGCCGCCGCTCCCGCCCGCGCCACCGCCACCGCCCCCGCCCCCGCCCCCGCCCCCGCCCCCGCCGCCCCCGCCGCCGGACGGTCCGCCCGAGCCCCCGCCCGGCTTCGGCCGCCGCTTGCCGCCCCGCTTCGACCTCGGCTTGCGGGTGCCCGACCCCGACCCGGCCTTCGACCCCGACCCGGCCTGGCCCGCTCCCGGTGCGGGACGGGTGACGTCGTCGTCGCCTTCGTCGTCGTCGTCCTGGTCCTCGTCATCGCGGCCGGCGCCGACGTCGCCACCCCCGGCGTCGATGAGGTTGCCGTAGTGGGCCGCGTTGGCAGCCTGGGTGGCCGCGGGCGACAGGTCGAGCAGCTCGGTGAGCAAGACATTGTCGTCCGGGCCACCGGCGGCCGGCGTCACCGGGGGCGGTGGGGTCGGGGCCGGGGAGGGCATGGGGTCGACCAGGTCGGCCCACCGGTCGGGGGTGGGCGGTGCCGGAGTGGTCGGCGGCGGCTCGCTGTCGGGACCGACCATCACGTCCCGGTCCTCCAGCGCCCAGTCGGCGTCGTCGACTGCGCCCGGCCGCCGGGAAGGGGGAAGGTCCTCGGGGAACAGGTCCCAGAACGACAGCTCCTCCAGGGGGACACGAGGTGCCGGGCGGAGCGGGGGCGCGGCGGGCACCTGGGCCGCCCAGCCCTCCTCCCCCAGCAGGTCGGGGACGGCGACCTCGGAGCGAGAGTCCGCCGGCGCCTGCGCCGACCGGTCGCCGTCGATGACGCCGGCGAAGGCGGTGTCGTCGCCGTCGTCCTCCTCGATGACGCGGACGCCTCCCCCCCAGGTCTGCACCGGTGGCGGGGGGACCAGGGGCGCAGGTTGTTCCGGCCCCCATTGGTCGGACTCGGCGTTGGCCTTGCGCCGCAGGTAGGCGGTCTGGAGGACTGCGACGAGGAAGAGGGCGGCGGTGGTGGCCACCAGCAGCCGCACCCGCTTGTCGTGGGTGCCCGACTCGGCGGGGACGGTGGTGACGGCGCCTCCGGTGCCGATCGACGTGGCCGGCGACGCGTCGTCGGCGGCCGAGACGCGGGTGACGAAGCCGTCGGCGGTGGCGCCCGCCCGGGCCGCCTGGAGCGGCTTGGCCGTCGGGAAGTCGGCCGAGCTGGTGGTGCCGACCACCACTGGCGTGGCCGCCCCCGGCCCCACGGCGACGCCCGCGGCCTGGTCGTCCTCCCGCCCGCCGAGGTAGGTGGACGACACCAGGGTCGCCCCCGCCGGGGCCAGGGTGGACATGAAGGCGTCGGTGGCGCCTCCGCCCTTCACCCCCTGGAGGGGCTTGGCCGTCGGGAAGTTGGTCGACCCGGTGACGCCCACCACGGTGACGCCGCCCCCGCCGTCGACCAGGATGCCCGTGCCCGCGTCGGCACCGCCCCCGCCCAGGTAGGTGGAGAAGACGAGGTCGGACCCCGCCGGGTTCACCTTGGTGACGAAGGCGTCGGTGTCGCTGTCCTTGCGCTCCTGGAGGGCGCCCTTGATGGGGAAGTTGGGGGAGTTGGTGGTGCCGGTGACGTAGGCCGCGCCCTCGATGTCGACCGCGATCCCGGCGCCCTGGTCGGTGTCGCTGCCGCCCAGGAACGTGGAGTAGACGAGGTTGTTGCCTGCCGGTCCGAACTTCGACACGAAGGCGTCGGAGAAGCTCCCGGACACCCCGCTGGCCGAGCCACCGGCGCCCGCCTGGAGGGGCCGGGCGGTGGGGAAGCCGGGCGACCGGGTGTCGCCGGTGACGTAGGCGTTGCCGGTGGCGTCGACGGCCACGTCGAGGCCGCGGTCGTCGTTGTCGCCCCCCAGGCGGGTGGAGAAGACGAAGGCGTTGCCCTCCACCGACAGCTTGGTGACGAAGGCGTCGACGTCGTCGACCCGGGGGGTGGTCTGCTGGAGCGGGTTGGCGGTGGGGAACTCCACCGAGTTGGTCGAGCCGGTGACGAACGCCTCGCCGGCCGCGTTCACCGCCACCGCCCGGGCGGCCTCGGTCTGCGTCCCCCCCACGAAGGTCGACCAGGCCAGGCCCGACCCGGCGGGGTTGAGCTTGGTGACGAAGGCGTCGCTGGGCCCGCCGCCGAAGTTCTCCTGGGCCACCCCCGCCGTTTTGGGGAAGTTGTCGGACTCGGTGACCCCGGTGACGTAGACGGTGCCGTCGGCGGCGACCGCCACCCCTCCGGCCGCGTCCCGGTTGGTGCCGCCCAGGTAGGTGGCGTAGATGAGGGTCGTGCCCTCGGCGTTGAGCTTGGCCACGAAGGCGTCGGACCGGCCCGCCGAGCCGTCGCCGTTGAGGGCGCTCTGGAAGGGGTTGGTGGCCCGGAAGTCGGCCGACTCGGTGGACCCGGCGATGTAGACGTTGCCCCCGCCGTCGACGTCGACCGAGGCCGCGTTGTCGATCCCGCTGCCGCCGAGGTAGCTCGACGTCACCAGGGTGGGGTCGATCACCAGCGGCCGGGAGCGGTCGTAGTCGCCCACGGTGAAGCCGACGTGGCCGCCGCCGAGGAGGCGGAAGGCGCCGTCCACCGACCGCCGGTCGCCGTCGACGTCCTGGAAGAGCACGGGGCGCGACAGGCGGGCGCCGCCCACGACGAGGTCGCCGGTCGGAGGGGTCGACGGTGGGCTCGGCCCCGAACTCGACGGCGATGGCGGACGGGTCGGCGCCGGGGGCGACCACGAAGTCGTGGCGCAGGCGGCGCTGGTCGCCGAGGAAGACGATGTCGACGCCCGGCCACACGTCGGCGTACGACACCCGGGCGAAGGTGGGGACGCCCGTCTGCCAGGCGGACGGAGTCGGCGCCCGTGAGGTAGTTGGTGCGGCCCGGGAGGGGATCGACGGTGGTGCCGACCGCGGCCGGGTTCGACCCCACCAGGCGGAGGCGGAGGATGTCGTCGGTCTCGGGCAGGGTGACGTCGGCTCCGGTGGCGGAGAGGGCGAGCCGGTAGCCGGGGCCGCGGGCCACGTAGTCGACCCCTGCCTCGGCCTGGCCCACGTTGGGCTCGAACCCGAGGGGAAGCGACGCCAGGGCGTCGAGAACGGCGGCCGCGGCGGGAGCCTCGGCCGGTTCGGAGGGTCGTGGCCCCGTGAGCCACCCGGGCACTCCCGCGGAAAGGACCAGGAGGACGAGTGACGCGACGAGGACGGCGGCGGGACGCCTGCGCATCCCTTCATCCTTGTTCATCGACGGAGTCGAGTGTAGGGGGGCCGTCCGAGCCGGTGTCACCGCGTCGCGCCGGGGCGGCGGCTCAGCGAGGCGGGTGCTGCTTGACGATGACGTCGATCCCCGGAATCGGCTCGCTCCCGGCCGTCGCCTCACCGCCACCCGCCGGTTCGCCGCCAGGCGGGGACGGGTCGCCCGGGTCGCCCGGGTCGCCCGGCATCGGCTCGACCGCCGCCGCCCCGCCGGAGTTCTTTCCGAGGCCGGGGACGGGGTCACCGTCGGCGACCGCCCCCGCCGCCGCGGGAGCCTCCGGGAGATCGCCACCGGAAGCGTCACCTTCCGGCGGGTCGTCGCCGGTCACCATCGAAATTGCATGCTCGATGTTCGACCGGGTGGTGTCTCCCTCGTCGGCCACGTCGCCTTCGACGGCCTCGCCACCCGTGACTTCCGGGTCACCGCCCCCGAGGGCCGTCCCGACGCTCTCGATGTTCGACCAGGCGGAGCTGACGCGCCGTCGGCGGCATCCGCCCCCTCCGGGGCTTCTTCGTCGCTGGGCAGGGGTTTCTCGCCGATGGGGTGAGAGTACGCCCGTCCCACCCGAATGGACAGGGGATCGGCGGCGTACCCTCAGGACATCGGCGAGCCCTCGATCGGCTTCGATGACGGCGGTCCGGCGTCGCCCGGGGAGGCTGACCCTTCCGGCGGGGACAGGTCCGCCGGCACGCTCCGAGCGCCGGCGACGACACGTCCCCGCATCCCTCCGTCGGGCCTGGCCACCGCCCTCGGCTCCCGACCCGCCGCCCCCGGGCCGGCGTCGCTCGTCGGACTGGAGCACGAGTACGCCCTGACGAGCGGTGGCGAGCGGCTCGATTTCCGGCAGGTGATCCGGGGGCTGGACCTTCCCGGACGGCGCCTCGACCCAGGCGACGCCAACGCCTACCGCTGCCGGTCGGGCCTGGTCATCACCTGCGACGACGAGGAGGCCGAGGTCGTCTCCCCCCCGGTGCCGGTGCGCCCCGGCTTCACCGCCGACATCGCCGACTGGGCCGTGCGAGGGGCCGACGAGCTCCGTCGCGTCCTCCCGGCCGGCGTTGCGGCGCGGGGCTTCTCCACCCACCTGAGCGCGTCCATGCCTCCTCGACTGGTCGGACCGTTGTGCGCCCTGTTCGCGGAGACGTTCGCACCGGCCCTGATGCTCGTCCTCGACCGGGCCGACTCGCACGGCCTGTTCCTGCGGCCCCGACCGGGCCGGGTGGAGCTCTGCGGCGAGTTCGCCACGGGCCCCGGCTGGGCGCGGCCGCCGCCCTCGTCGCCGGTGGGACCAGGGCGTGCGCCGAGGCCCTGGTGACGCGGGACGGGCATGCGGCCACGACCTGCCGCCCTCGTTGGCGGTCGACGTCCGGCCGGCCACGGGACGCTTCGGCCTGTTCGTCGGGCGCCGGCTCGCGTTCGGGTTCGATCTCTACGCCGCCGGCCGCCGGGCCCGGCTGCCATTGGAAGGGGGCGGGGTCATCACCGCTCAGGCCCATCTCGAACGGGCGTGGGAGGCGGCCCGCGCCGCTTTGGGCCCGGCCGCGAGCCCGGACGACCTTGACGCCGGCGATCGGATGGTGGCGGGGTCCAGCCCCCTCGGGATCGAGACGAGGGGCGACGACGACCGTCACCCCGCACCACCGCCACCCACCTGGTCGCCATTCGGCGAGATCCTCCGGGATCGCGGCCAGGCGGGCGTCGGGGTCGCGGCCGTGGCCGCCACCTGGGACTTCACCGTCTTCCGACTCGACCACGCCCGGCGAACGGCCTACGCGTGTGTCCCCACGCCCTGGCTGGAGCGGTTCTTGCACGGCCTGGACGGCGGCGCCCTCGACGGACTTCTCGCCGACTTCCTCGGTGGCGGATCGTCGGGAAGGGTGCTGCGCGTGCACGACCAGACCCGGGAGCCCGGTCTGTGGGACGACGCCGTCATCGGCCCCGACCTCCTCCCCGACGAGCGGACGGCGGACGAAGGCGTGCCTCGGGGTTCGTCGCCACTGCACGCCCGTCCGGGGAAGCTCGGGCGCGTTCCCGGCCCACCCGCGCCGCTCTTCGCCGAGCCGGCCTCGCGGCCGCCGCTCGTCCCCGCCGAGTCGGCCTCGGCGGCGCTCGTCGCCGCCGAACCTAAACCGAGGCCTGAGTCACCGCCTGTCGCCGAACCGGCCGGAGCACCGAAGGCCGGCGAACCCGCCGAGGACTCGATCGTACGCAAAGCGGACACGGTTCCTACGGCTCGTAACGCCCTCCAGGTCCCTTCCGCGGTCGAACGGGCGCCGTCCCCGGCGGCGCCGGTCCCCGCCGGCGTCCCACCGGTCGAACCCACGCTTCGCCCACGACCCCGAGCCGCACAGGCACGGCCGCGGCGACGGGTCCGCGTCCTCGTCGCCCTGCTCAGCCTGCTGTTGGGCGGGACTGCGGCCGCGGTTGCGGTGGTGATCGCCGGTGGAGGGGACTCCGGGGTCGACGTCCGCACCAGCCCGTCGGTCCCGCCGCCGACCGTGGTCCGGCGGACAACGACCCCTCCCGCCTCGACGACAAGCGCCGATCCGACCTCTACCGCCGCGCCCACGACGCCGGTGGCCACGGCCGCGCCCACGCTCGTCCCCCGCTCGACGGCGGGCGCCACCGCCGTCCCCGCCACCGACCCCGCCACCACCATCCCGCCGGAGACGACCGTACCGCCGACGTCGGAGCCGCCCACGACGGTGTCGACGGTCGTCGTCGACCCCCCGACCGACGTGGTGGTGGCGGTGGTGAAGGGACCGCGCGGGTGCGCGTTCCAACCGGCCTCGATCACGGTGGTCGTGGGCTCGACCGTGGCCTTCCGGAACGCAACCGACGTCGGCCTGACGATCGTCATCGGCGGGACCACGATCTCGCTTGACTCCGGAGGCTCGTCCGGCCCCTATCCGCTCGCGACCGCGGGCACCTCTGAGCCCACCTGCACCCCCGACGACGGCACCTCCCCGGGCGACATGACCATCACCGTCACCGGCGGCTGACCGCCGAGCCCGGGGGCCGACGCCTGTACCCTGGACGGGTGCCCGGCAGTGGAGTCGTCCGAGTGGGCTGTCCTCCGGTCGGCCCGTTTTCCTCGTGAGCAGCGCCCTCGCCGTCGTCCCGCCGGCCCGGGGCGGCGTGTTCGTGCTCGGCGAGCGCACCATCGACGTGGAGCGGGGCCACGCCTCGTTCTCCTACGACCTCGACGGGGAGACGTTTCGGGAGGATCTGCGCCTGCCGCCGGGTGGCGGGGTGGCCGATCCCGGCGCCCTCGACCTCCTCCTCGACCTCTGCCACGTCGTCATCGGCACCAGCTACTACAAGCTCTCGGCCCCGACCCGCCTCACCAGCCGCCATCCCCTGTCGGCCGACCTCCTCGAGCTGTGCCGGCGGACCTACGACGACGGCCTGCGCGAGCTGGCCTACACCAACGGGCTGCCGCTGCCCCTCGTCACCGACGTCGACGACGGTGCGTTCTCCGCCCGCCGCGGCCCGGCGGCGACGACACCGACGACGCCGACGACCTGCGTCCGGCCCCTCGTCCCCGTCGGTGGGGGCAAGGACTCGGCAGCCGTGCTCGGGCTGCTTCCCGACGCCACCGGGATCTCGGTGTCGGCCACCGGGGTCCACCGGCGGCTGGCCGCAGCCGCCGGCGTCGAGCTGCTCGAAGTCGTCCGGACGATCGACGAGAAGCTCTCCCGGCTCACGCCGACGGGCTTCAACGGCCACATCCCGATCACGGCCGTCAACTCGGCCGTCAGCAGCCTGGTGGCCTACCTGTTCGACTTCGACGGCGTCGTCATGGGCAACGAGCGCTCCGCTAGCGAGCCCACCCGCATGGTCGGGACGACTGCCGTCAACCACCAGTACTCCAAGTCGTTCGAGTTCGAGAAGCTCCTGCACGACGCCATCGCCCCCACCGGCATCACCTACTTCTCCCTCCTGCGCCAGCTCTCCGAGCTGACGATCGCCGGGCTCGTCGCCCGCGACCTGCGCCTGCGGGGCAGCTTCCTGTCGTGCAACCGGGCCTTCGTGCGGTCCCGCGATCCCGGTGCGCCCCAGGTGTGGTGCCTCGAATGCCCGAAGTGCCTGTTCACGTTCCTCTGCTTCGCCCCCTTCCTCACCGTGGCCGAGGCGGAGGAGATCTTCGGGGGAAACCCCCTCGGCCGGCTGGAGCTGCGGGAGTCCTTCCGCGACCTCTGGCGGCCGGAATCCAAGCCGTTCGACTGCGTCGGCGAGCGCACGGAGTCGGCGGTGGCTATGGCCTGGCTCAGCACGTTCCCCGACTGGAAGGAGATGCCCGTGGTCGCGTCGTTGGCGGTCGACGCCGAGTCGATGGCGGAGGGACTGGGGGCCGACCTGGCCCGCGTCCTGGCCGTCGGCGGGCCCCATCTGATCCCGCCGGATCTCTTGGCGGTCGTGACCGGGGCGGCGAGCCGATGATCCGGGCGGATCTCACCGGCAAGGTCGTTGCCCTGCTGGGGATGGGCATCGACATGGAGGCGGCGCTGCCCGCGATCGTGGAGGTGGAACCGAGCCTGATCTACGTGGTGGACGCCGACCGGAGCCGGGCCCGCCAGATCCTGGCCGACGCCGACCTCGTCACCGTCCCCATCCTGGACACGGTGGCCGACCTGCCCGCGGCCGACGTCGCCATCCGGAGCCCGGGCTTCCCGCTCTACTCGCCCGAGCTCCAGGACCGGGTCAAGGCGGGTCTGGTCACGGTCACCCCCCTCGGCCTGTGGCTGGCGGAACGGGGCCACCGACCGACGGCGTCCGTCACCGGCACCAAGGGCAAGAGCAGTGCCTCTGTCCTGACGACCCTGGCCCTCGAGCACCTCGGCCGGCCGGCCCTCACCCTCGGCAACATCGGTGTGCCGCCCTGGACGCACTCCCCGGACGTCGCCCAGACGGTGGTCATCGAGATCTCGAGCTACCAGGCGGCCGACCTCGGCGTGGCGCCGTCGATCGCGTCCCTCACGTCGATCGGCGAGGATCACGTCGACTGGCACGGCTCCTTCGACCAGTACCTCCGCGACAAGGCCCGGGTCTTCACCGCGCCGGTGCTCGGCGACCGGCGCTGGGCGGGGGTGCTCGCCGACGTGATGTTGCCGGAGCCCTTCGCTTCGATCGACTTCCATCGGGTGCCGGCGCCCGAGGGTGGTGGGGTCCGGGCGAGGAACGCCCATCTGGCGGCGGCGACCGCCCTCGCCCTCGCCCTCAACGCCGACGACGTGGATGTGGCCCAGATCGAGCACGTGGCCGCCTACCTGCTGAGCGAGTATCCCGAGTTGCCCGGTCGCTTCCGCCCGGTGGAGACGGTCAATTCGGTGGTGTACATCGACGACGCCCTGGCCAGCAACCCCCTCGGGCTGGCGATCAGCATCGGCGAGGTCGGCTCGGAGCCCCTGACGCTCATCGTCGGCGGCGCCAGCCGGGGCGCGAGCTTCGACCCCGTCTTCTTGTCCATCCAGGCGCGCACGGGACCCACCAACGTCATCTGCATCGACGACGCCGTCCCCCTCGAACCGGATCTGGCCCGGGCCGGGGCCACGACCTACCGCGCTCCCGACCTGGAGAATGCCGTAGGGATGGCGGGCGAGATCACCCCCGCCGGCGGCACGGTCCTCTTCTCGCCGGGGATGCCGACCCCATCCGCCGAGGGCAACTGGGAGAACCGTTCCACTCGGTTCCACCTCGAAGTCGAATACCTGCGCCAGCGGAGCTGAGCCTCGCCCCGGCGGGGCGGGCGGCCCGGCGGGGCCGTCAGGGCGGCGTGCGGCCCAGGAAGGCGGCGACCCGGTCGGCGGCGGGGGCGGTGTCGGGAACCTCGACGATGTCGCCGAACGGCATCCCGTCACCCCGGACCTCCGGAGGAAGGGTCTGCTCGGCCCGGGCCAGGACGTCGGCCGCCTGCTCCTCCGACCACGGCGTGGGCTGGCCAGTGGCGGTGGCCAGGTCCCAGCTGTGGGTGAGGGACTCCATCACCGTCATGTTGAAGGCCATCGCCCCCGGCGACTCCCCGCCGCCGAGGCTCACCTGGCGGTCGAAACCGTGCTCCTCCCAGCCGGCCACGATGCGCTCGGGGCAGGGCGTCGGCAACTCCCACTGATCGTCCTTGACGCCTGCCATGAGGTCCTCGCTACCGGCCAGGAAGCCGCGCAGCAAATCGATCTCTTCCATGCCGTAAGTGTCCCCCCGTCGGGAGGGGAGCCCGAAATGGCGGCGCGTCAGTCCCCGGAGATGGGGTCGATGCCCCTCACCGGGGGCGGGACGGTGGCGCTCGGGTCGTCGGGGACCACCTGGAACGGCGGCGTGACCCGCGGCGGCAGGGTGGTGGTGGGCGTTGGCGTCGGGATCGTCGTCGGCAGCGGCGGTCACGGAGGTCGTCTGCGACCCGGTCGCCGAGGCCTGCCGGGGGGCGACGATCGACGTCGGGGGGGCGGGCCCCGGCCCGGTCCGTTCCCCGGGCTTGAGGCCGGCCGACACCAGCCCCGCGGCCAGGACGACGGCGATGCAGGCGGCCGACCCCCAGCGGGCGATCGCCGAGCCTTCCAGGGTGTGGGCCAGGGTGCTCATGCCGGCGTCGGCTGGGCGGTCAACAGGGCGGAGATCCCGACGACGGCCACCATGCCGGCGACCTCCAGCACGATCCAGGTGGCCACGGGTGAACGGGTCGCCACGGGGGTGCGGGCGGCGGTGGCCAACCCGCCCGGGCGAGCATGACCGCCGCCGCTGAGCGCCGGCACCATCCGCTCCCGCACGACCGCCCGGCTCCGCTGGGCGACGACGAGCACGGCGGCGACGACGGCCGCCTTGAGGACCAGGGTCCGCCCGTACGGGGTCGTCATCAGGTTGACGGGCGAACCGACGAGATCGAGCGCCATGGCCAGTCCCGAGCTGACCAGGGTGACGACGGCCCCGCCGGCAACGGTGGAGAACCGGGGCAGCAGTTCGTCGAGGGGCCGGGCCCCCTTCCGGGGCGCCACCACCGCCACCAGCAGGAACAGGCCTCCCAGCCACACGCTCACCGATGCCATGTGGACGAGGCGGGCGGACATCCCGAGCGGCCCGGCACCCGCGCTGTGGCCCACCGCGCCCAGCGTTTGCAGCACCCCGAGCCCGATGCCGACCCCCGCCATCCGCCAGGCCCACGAGGCCGCCACCCGGGCGCCGCCGGCCAGCAGTCCCCAGACCAGGGCGCCGGCCACGCCGAGCAGGAGGAGGCGGGTGGCCGCGACCCGGCCGAACCGGAACTTGAGCAGGTCACCGACTCCCGCCGGCACGATGCCATCGGTGACGGGCGCCCCGTTCGCCACCGCCAGCTGGGTCACGGCCAGGAGGAGGCCGGCGGTGGCCGCGGCCGCGAGCGCGACCCAGACGAACGTGCGGGCCCAACGGTCGGAGGTGCCCGCCGGCCACACGACCACCAGGAAGACGACTGCACCCACCGCGGCCGCCACTCCGAGGTCGAGGGCCATGCGGGCGACGACCTGGGCCACACCGAGCCGGGTGTCGAGGTGCGACTCGGCGATGGGGCCGGAGGCAGTGGCGCCGTCGGCCCGGTGGAGTCCGGCCTCCCCGAAGTCGAACACGAAGGTCCCGAAGATCACCGACGCGTCCTCGCCTACTGCCCGCCAGCCGACCGAGTACGTCCCCCGACCAACGGCCGGCACCGGCGCGGCCAAGACCCGCCGGTCACCGCCGGGATGGGTCGGCCGGGGCAGCCCGAACGCCCCGCCGTCGTCGGCCAGCCAGATGGCGCTGCCCTCCAGCTCCACCGGCTCGCCGAACCGCAGCACGATCCGGTCGAGGACCTCGACCACCTGCCCCGGGCGGGGCTCGCTGGCCACGTCGGTTGTGTGGGCCGAGGCGGGGGGCGCAACCCCGAGCGACGCCAGCGTCGCCAGCCCCGTGGCCGCGCCGAGGCGGAGCCACGTGCCGGCGGCACGCCTGCACGAGCGTGGGGTCACGTGCAGGCGTGCCGCTCGAAGCGACGGCAACCTCATCAGCAGGGGGGACCGATCGGGTTGCGCTGCTTGCACGTGAGACGGGCCGACCAGGCGGGCGGGAGCTTCTGGACCCAGCCGTTGTAGACGAGAGGGATGGCGAGCACGCCCTGGCCGCCCATGCCCGCGTACTGCACGACGGCGTCGTCGGCCCGGGTCGCGGGGGCGGGGTCGAGGACCATCTTGCCGACGATGGCGGCGTCGGAGGCGTCGCCGTCGCCGTTGGGGTCACCGTCGAGCACCATCAGGGTGTTCGAGAACTTGTTCGACAGGTAGCCGTAGTACCCGCCACCCGCCTTGGCCCCGAAGTTGATGCCGTGGCAGCCGGGGTCGCACGGCAGGCTCTTGATGACCGTGTCGGTGCCGACATCGACCACCGCGACCGTGCCCGACATGGTGTTGGCGCTCAGCAGGTACTTCCCGTCCGGGCTCACCGGCAGCTGGATGGGGAGCAGCCCGATGTCGCCGTGGGCGCCGGTGACCAGGTCGTAGTTGGTGTCGAGGCGGATCGTCTTGCGGATCACGGGCACCCCGCCTTCGACGCAGGCGGGCTTGGTCACGTCGATCGACACGCACGAGATGCTGTTGGCCAGCAGGTTGGCCACGTAGTACTTCGACGAGTTCGGTGTCATCGAGGACGCGATCGGCAGCCTCGCCAGCCGCGGTTTCTGGATGATCCGCCCCGAAGGGACGTCCCAGAGGGTGGCCTCGTCGGTGTTGGGGTCGGGCGCCACCATGAGCTGGCCGTCGGCGCTCATCCAGTGGGCGTGGGGATGGGCCACCGGCTCACCTTCCCGCTGGGCGAGCAGGCGGCGGTCGATCTTGGCCGCGTAGGGGGCGAGCTCGACCACCGCGTTCGCTCCGTTCAAGGCCACGTGGAGCTGGTCGGTGTCGGTTCGGGTCATCACGTGCGACGGGGCGTTGCCGACCTGCACCCGCCGCAACAGTTGCAGCGTCTCCCGGTCGAACACGTCGAGGTGATCGCTGAACCACTCCGTCTGGTAGATGAAGCGCTGGTCCTTGTCGGTCCACATGTTGTGGGGGTTGTTCATGTTGATCCCGGGCAGGGCCACCTTCTTCGACACCGTCCAGTTCTCGACGTCCACCGCCGTCGCCGTGCCCGGCTTGGTCTTGCCCGCCGTCTTCTCGAACTGGGTGTCGATCCACACCTCGCCCACGCCGGGGATCGCCGGCTTCTGGTTGGCGGGGGGCAGGACCTTGGGCTCCTTGAAGTACTTCTGGAAGAAGCCGTCGAGGGTCGGGAGCAGCGACGGCGTGCCGTTGGCCTTGTAGGTGAGGATCGGGGCCGCCGGGTACGACGGGTCCCACGTGACCGGGGCGGTGGCGCTGAACGTCTGCCAGTTGGACGGGACGGTGGCAGTGAAGAAGGTCCGCACCAGCCGGAAGATGATGTCGGAGAACGTCGGGACGACGGTGGCCCCGTCGTACATGTTGATGATCGACTGCTTCCCGAAGTCGAGCCCGACGGAGAGGGGGTCGTCGACCACGGCCGCCCCCAGCATGTAGGGGTGGATCTTGCAGGTGAAGGCGTAGAGGCCGGGCTCGGTGAACTCGTACTCCCTCGTCCCGACGAAGCCCGCCGTCTGGTCCATGATCGGCGCCCCCACCGGCCGGATCAGCGACGTGACCGAGTGGTTGGTGTCCGCCCCCGTCTCGGGGCCGACGATGAACGTGGCCTTGGTCTGGATGCCCGGCAGCTTGAGGACGGGGGCCAGCGACTTCCCGCCGAACAGGGTGAGGCCGGTGTCGAACCACGAGCCGGGTTCGTCGGTGATCTTGAACGTGGGGCTGAACAGGTTGATCGGCAGCGTGCCGAGCAGCTGGCTCAGCCCGTTCGTCCCGCCCTGGCCCTTGAGCAGGTCGAGCTTGTTCAGGTCGAGGCCGACCGGGAGAAGGCCGAGCAGGCTGGCCAGGTCGGCGGAGGTCGGCAGCTTGGGCAGGTCGATCTCGCCCAGCGGCACCCCCGGGATGACGCTCTGCTGGGCCCGGGCCTCCTTCGCCGTCGGGAGCAGCAGCAGGACTGAGGCCATGGCGAGCAGGACGATGCCGGCCTTGCGCCCGGCCGTCAGGGGTCGGTGGGTTCGCGTCAGGTTCATGAGTGTGTGTGCCAGTCCCTTTCGGTCAGAGCTTGAAGACTTCAAAACTTGAAGACGACGAAGAACCCAACTGCGCCGGCCACCAGCACCAGCCCGGCGATGATCCCCACCACCAACCACCACGTGGATGCCGCGCTCCCGCCCGAGCCGCCGCCCAGCCCGAGGGCCGACTCGCCGTGGCCCGACGCCGAGACGTCGACGATCGTGACCATGCCGGTCATGCCAGTGGAGTCCGCCCCCGCGGCGGCGCCGCTCATGCTGTGGGTGTCGCCGTCCTTGTGGGAGTGCCCGAAGATGTGGCAGTGGAGCAGCCACTTTCCCGGGTTGGTGAAGGTGGCGATCAGGTCGAGGGTCTGGCCCGGCGAGATCGTCACCGTGTCCATCCGATCCGGCTCCTTGATGGGGATGCCGTCCTGCGCCACCACCTCGAACGGCGTTCCGTGCAGGTGGACGGCATGCACCTGGTCGCCGGTGTCGACCACCCGGATACGGATCTTCTGGCCCACCTCCGCCTTCAGCGTCGTCGTCGCGGGGTAGGACTTGCCGTTGAACGTGAAGCCGAGGTCGGTGTCGCCGATCATCACCCGGTAGTCGTGGTCGGCCTTGAAGTCGCCCTTCTTCGGCACCACCTCGAACATCCCGTAGAGGCCCTTGCCGATGTGCCGGCCCGACGAGTGGGTGTGGTACCAGTGGGTCCCGGTGGCGACGGCGGTGAACTCGTAGGTGTAGGTCTCCCCGGGCATGATCGCGGGCTGGGTGATGCCCGGCACCCCGTCCTGGGAGTTGGGTAGCACCATCCCGTGCCAGTGGACCCCGGTGTCGAAGGGCAGGTCGTTCTTGACGACCATCCGCACCTTGTCGCCCTCGTCCACCCGGAGGACGGGTCCCGGGATCACCCCGTTGAAGGCGTAGGCCGGCTTCACCACCCCCGGCTCGACCTCCTGCATCACCTCCACCATGGCGAGGTCGAAGACTTTGACGTCGCCGACGGTCTGGAACGGGGCGAGGGTCGTCCCGTCGCCGAGGGGTTTGCCGGCCGACTCGAGCGACGACGACGTCGGGGCCGCGGTGGGGGCCGCGACCGTCGTGGGGGGCACCGACGAGGGGGCCGTGGTGGTCGCGGTCTGGCGGGTGGTGGTGGCAGCCGGCCGGGGGGCCGAGGGGACGGTCGTGGGCACCACCACCACCTGGGGGAGCGGTTCGCCGTCGAGGCCGAGGGCGAGCACGAGGGGGACTCCCCCGGAGGCGGCCGCCGGTGCCGCCGGTGCCGGGCTGGCGGCCACGGCTGCGGGGGTGACCGGCGCCGCGGGGGCGGCCGGGGCCGGCGCCGGGCTGGCCGGGAGGAGGGGGTCGGGCGCGGCCGCCGCCGGCGCCGCGGGGGCGGGTGCGCCGCCTCCGCCGTCCACCACCACCGAGCCGGTCATGAACGTGTGAAGGCGGCAGATGTAGTTGAACACCCCGGCCTCGCCGAAGGTGAAGGAGTAGGAACCGCCCTGGGAGAACTCGGGCGACGCCATCGGGCCGCCGTGGACGGTGTGGCGGTCGGCGTCGAAGTTCGTCCACGTGACCGAGTCGCCCACGCCGACGTGGACCTCGGACGGAAGGAACGCCGACCCCCGGATGTCGACGCTCGCCGACGCCGCCGCCGCCCGACCCACGAACGGCGCCATGCTGGCGATGACCGCGACTGCCGCGGCTGCCGCTGCCGCCCGCCTGCCCCCGATGACCCCGACCATGACCCGACCTCCGTTGGAGTGCCGCCGTGGGCCCGATCTGAACAGAGGCCAATTTCGGACGTTACTTCGGGTGGGTGAAGGACTCGTTAGCAGCCCCGCACCCCGGTCGGCGGCGGGCTGTGAGCGCCTGTTCTCCCTGGTTAACGCAACGTGAACCCCGAATGAGACCCCAAATGACAGTCGAAGAAAGCTCTCATTCAGGTCAAATACAGGTTCAGGTCACGCAGACGAAAGCTGACAGGGAGATGATCTGATCCGTCCCGGGAGGGCGGACTCGGGGCCGGAGCCCCGGCGTCAGCGGGGGCCGCGGAACGGCGCCGGCACCTGGCGCACCGGCACCAGGTCGCGCCGGTACTGGCGGTGGACCCGCTCGGCGGTCTCCCGGCTCTCCTGCACCGCCTTGGCCAGCTCTCGCCGCAGGCGGACGACCTCCTCCTCCAGCTCCATGACCGCCTTGACGCCGGCCAGGTTGAGCCCGGCCTCGGTGAGCTCGTGGATGCGGCGGAGGCGGGCGATGTCGTACTCGGAGTAGCGGCGGCTGCCCCCTCCGGTGCGGGCCGGATCCAGCAGGCCCCGCCGCTCGTAGATGCGCAGGGTCTGGGGGTGCATCCCGGCCAGCTCGGCCGCGACCGAGATCACGTAGACGCCCCGTGCCGACCCTGGCTCAGCCATGCGTCATCCTCCCGTCGGACGAGGTTGTCATACCCCGAGGTGCGAACGGGGGGATTCCTTGGACGCCAGGGCCAGCGCCTCGATCGCGTCCCGCTCGGCGGTGGACAGGTGGGTGGGGACGGCGACCTCGACGGTGACCAGCAGGTCGCCCACGCCCTTGGAAACGGGCACGCCCTTGCCCTTGACCCGGAACGTCCGCCCCGACTTGGTGCCGGCCGGGATGCGCACGACCACGGTGCCGTCGAGGGTGGGGACGGTGACGTCGGCCCCCAGCACCGCCTCGGTGAAGGTGATGGGCACGGTGAGGGTGAGGTCGCGGCCCTTCCGGCCGTACAGGGGGTGGGGCGCCACGTGGACGGTGACGAACAGGTCGCCGGGCGTGCTGCTGATGCCCCCTGAGCCTCCCTTGCCCTTGAGCCGGATGCGCTGGCCCTCGTCGACACCGGCCGGGATGCGGACCTTCACCTGGCGGGGCCGCACCTCCGACCCCGTTCCCCGGCAGGTGGGGCACGGAGTCTCCACCTTCATCCCCCGCCCCCCGCACTCGGGGCAGGCCCGGCTGAAGGAGAACAGGCCCTGGTTGTCGTCGAGCACGCCCCGTCCCGCGCACCGGGGACACACCACCGGGCTGGTGCCGGGGGCGGCACCGGTGCCGTGGCAGGTGGAGCAGGTGGCCTCCGACGTGAGGTTGACGGTGGTGGTGACCCCGTTGACAGCGTCGAGGAACGACAGGTGGAGCTCGGTCTCGTAGTCGTCGCCCCGCCGGGCGCCGGAGGCGGCACCGGACCGGCCCGCGCCCGGGCCCCCCGCGCCCCCGAACGGGCTGCCGCCGGCCCGGCCCCGTCCGAAGAGGCCCCCGAGCAGGTCGCCGAGGTCGCCGATGTTGTCGCTGTTGAAGCTGAAGCCGCCGGGGGCGCCGGCCCCGCCCGGTCGCCCGGCGCCGCCGTTGGCCCCGAAGCCGGCACCGGTCATGGGCCCCAACCGGCGCACCTCGTCGTACGACGTGCGCTTCTCGGGGTCGGACAGCACGTCGTAGGCGGCCGAGATCTCCTTGAACCGCTCGTCCTTGCCGGAGCTCGGGCCGCCGGGATTGGCGTCGGGGTGGAACTGCTTGGCCAGCTTGCGGTAGGCGCGCCGGATCTCGGCCTCGGTGGCCGCCTGCGGCACACCCAGGGCCTTGTAATAGTCCTTCTCGAACCATTCGCGCTGCGGCGGGGTGGCGGCCACGGCGGACCTCGGCCTAGCCCTTGACCTTCACCATGGCGGGGCGCACGACGCGGCCCTTCCAGCGGTAGCCGGGGCGGAGGACCGCCGACACCACCTGAGTGCCGTCGCCGTCTTCGTGGGCCACCGCGTCGGCCTCGTTGGGGTCGAACGCCCGCCCCATGGGGTCGATGCGCTCGAGCCCCTCCTTGGAGAGGACGCCGACCAGGCGGGCGCCGACCTGCTCGAAGCCCTCGCCGTGGGCCTGGGCCCCGTCGAGGACGTCGAGCACCTCGAGCAGCTTGACGATCAGGCCCTCGTTGGCCCGCTCCAGGTGCTCGGTCTGCTGCTTGATCATCCGCTTGCGGAAGTTGTCGAAGTCGGCCCGGGTGCGGAGGAGCTGGTCGTAGTAGTCGTCGCGCTCGGCGGCGAGGGTGTCGAGGTCGCTCATCACCGCCTCGGCCAGCTCGTCACCGAGCTGGTTGTCGGTGGGCGCGGCGCCCCCCGCGTCGGGCGCCGCCGCCGCCGGGGCGGCCGCCGCCGGCGCGGCCTGGGCCTGATCGACCTGGGGGTCGTCACGCACGTCGCTCACCTCGTCGCCGTCGTCGGGCCCCAACTCATCGGGCCTCGTCGACGATCTCCGCGTCCACAACCTCGTCGTCGTTGGACGCTCCGGCACCGCTGCCGCCGTTGGGCCCGCCGGCACCGGCACCGGCACCGGCACCGTCGGCCGACGCCGCGGTGGCCTCCGAGTACAGGCGGGCGGACACGGTCTGGGTGACGAGGGCCAGGGCCTCGGTGTCGGCCCGGACCTTGGCCAGGTCGAAGCCCTTGAGGGAGTCCTTGAGGTGCTTGATGGCCTCCTCCAGGCGCTCCTTCTCGTCGGCCGTGAGGCGCTTGGCCTCGGACTCGTCCTCCCGGATCATGCGCTCCGTTTGGTACACCATCGTGTCGGCCTGGTTGCGGGCCTCGGCCTCTTCCTTGCGGACCCGGTCCTCCTCGGCGTGGGCCTCGGCGTCGCGGACCATCTGCTGGATGTCGTCCTTGCTCAGCGCCGACTGACCGGTGATGGTCATCGACTGCTCCTTGCCCGTGGCCCGGTCCTTGGCCGACACGTGGACGATGCCGTTGGCGTCGATGTCGAACGTGACCTCGATCTGAGGAATGCCCCGGAGGGCCGGCGGCAGGCCGACGAGCTGGAACTTGCCCAGCGTCTTGTTGTAGCTGGCCATCTCCCGCTCGCCCTGGAGCACGTGGATCTCCACCGACGGCTGCATGTCCTCGGCGGTGGTGAACACCTCGGTGCGGCGGGTGGGGATCGTGGTGTTGCGCTCGATGAGCTTGGTCATGATGCTGCCCCGGGTCTCGATGCCCAGGGACAGGGGGGTGACGTCGAGCAGGAGGACGTCCTTGACGTCGCCCTTGAGCACGCCGGCCTGGATGGCGGCGCCGACGGCGACGACCTCGTCCGGGTTCACGCCCTTGTGGGCGTCCTTGTTGGTGATCTTGTAGACCAGTTCCTGCACCGCGGGCATGCGGGTGGAGCCGCCCACGAGGATCACGTGCTCGAGGTCGGCGGCGGTGAGGCCGGCGTCCTTGATGGCCTGCTCGAACGGTCCCCGGCACTGGTCGAGGAGGTCCTTGGTCATCTCCTGGAACTTGGCCCGGGTGAGCTTGGTGTCGAGGTGGAGCGGCCCCGCGTCGGTGGCGGTGATGAAGGGCAGGTTGATGGTGGTCTCCTGCACCGTCGACAACTCGATCTTGGCCTTCTCACCCGCCTCCTTGAGGCGCTGGACGGCCATCTTGTCCTTGGACAGGTCGACGCCGTGCTCGTTCTTGAACGTCTCGACCAGCCAGTCGATCACCCGCTGGTCCCAGTCGTCGCCGCCCAGGTGGGTGTTGCCGCTGGTGGACTTGACCTCGAACACCCCGTCGCCGATCTCGAGGATCGAGACGTCGAACGTGCCGCCGCCGAGGTCGAAGACGACGATGGTCTGCTCCGCGCCCTCCTTGTCGAGGCCGTAGGCGAGGGCGGCGGCGGTGGGCTCGTTGATGATGCGCAGGACCTCGAGGCCGGCGATGGCGCCCGCCTCCTTGGTGGCCTGGCGCTGCGAGTCGTCGAAGTAGGCGGGGACGGTGATGACGGCCTGGGTGACCGACTCGCCCAGGTAGGACTCGGCGTCGCGCTTGAGCTTCTGGAGGATGCGGGCGCTGATCTCCTGGGGGTTGTACTTCTTGCCGTCGATGTTGACGGACCAGTTGGTGCCCATGTGGCGCTTGACGGAGCGGATGGTGCGGTCGGGGTTGGTGATGGCCTGGCGCTTGGCCACCTCGCCCACCAGCACCTCGCCGGTCTTGGAGAACCCGACGACGGACGGGGTGGTGCGGCCGCCCTCGGCGTTGGCGATGACGGTGGGCTCGCCCGCCTCCAGCACGGAGACGACCGAGTTGGTGGTACCGAGGTCGATACCGACGGCCTTGGGCATGAGATCTTTCCTCCCGGAACGTACGGAGTCTGTAAACACCTGACAGTAACAAACTTGAGTCAATCCTTATCAAGGGCTGACGGTCGCAGGCTATTCCGGGTGCGGGGCCTAGTTGGGCGCGGCACGCTCGGCCGCGGGATGTCATGCTTCCCGCTCATGGCCAACATCCGGGTCAAGCTCACCTTCCCCGAGCAGCTCATCAAGCAGCCGCTCCTGGGCCGGCTGGAGCGGATGTTCGAGGTGCTGCCCAACATCCGACGGGCCAACATCGAGGACGACTTCGGCTGGATCGTCTGCGAGCTCACCGGCGAGCCCGACTCCGTCGACAAGGCCCTGGCCTGGTTGGAGGAAGAGGGCGTCGAGGTCAGCCACCTGGGCGACGTGGTCGAGTCCTAGTTTCGGGCTAGACCAACACCGTTCTCCGCAAGCTCTTCCTCCTCTTCGTCGTCGGCGTCGTCGGCCTGCTGGTGGTCGCCGACTTCGCGGCGCGGGGCGTGGCCGAGGACCAGCTGCGGGCGCGGGTGCTCGACCGGATCCGTCCCGCCGATCAGGAATTTGGCGGGGCGGTGTCGGCGTCGATCTCGTCGTTCCCCTTCCTCGGCCGGCTGCTGGCGTCGGGGACCATCTCCCAGGTCGACGTGTCGGTGCGCGACCTCACCGTGAGAGGGGTGACGTTCGCGTCGGTCGGCGTGCGCCTGCGGTCGGTGCGCATCGACCGCGACTCGCTGCTGGACGATCGGCGGGTGGCGCTGGCCAGCATCGGCCGGGGGACGGCGGTGGTCGAGATCACCGGCGCCGAGATCTCCCGGCTGGTGGGCGTGCCGGTGGTGCTGGAGGAGGGCCGGGCCCGGGCTCGGGTGGGAGGCGTGCTGGTCGACGTGTCGGCCCGGGTGGAGGGCTCGTCGCTGCTCGTGGAGGCGGGGGGCGTGACGCTGCCGGCGATCGAGATCCCGCCGCTGCCATTGGTGTCGTGCCTCACGGGGACCGAGATCCTTGCCGGCCGAGTCCGCCTCACGTGCGACGTCGACCAGGTGCCGGTGGAGCTGGCCGGCCGCTCGCTGCAGGTGCAGCTGTAAGGGGTTCGTCTACCAGTCGGCGGTGCCGGTGAGTCCCTTGAACGGGCCGACGACCGCCGTGGTGATCCAGCCGCCGTAGAAGTTGCCCGGCTGGGCCTGCACCGCCTCGCCGTCGAGGAGGGCGGACTCCACCCGGCCCGGGTAGAAGCCGATGTAGCCGGCCATCGCCTCGTAGCCGGGCGACGGCTTGTCGTAGGCCCAAGCCGCGTCCTTCGAGCGCTTGGCGCCGACGACGAGGTCGAAGTACCGGGCCTCGCCCTTGTACTCGCAGAACGACGTGTTGCCGTTGGGCTCGAGGACGCCCTCGTCGACGCTGTCCGGGGGGACGTAGTAGACGGGCGGGTGGCTGGTCTCCAGGACGCGGAGGGGGGCGTCGGTGTAGGCGATGGAGCGACCGGCGAAGTAGACCTCCACGTCCTCTTCCACCGCTTCCAGGCGGGGCGGCCGGGGGTAGTCCCAGACGGACTCCTGGCCGGGGCCGGGGGGGACGGGGTTCGGTTTCATCGGCCACCAGTATCCGGCACGATGGCGGGGTGGACGAACACGCGGCGGCGCTGGCCGACGCCATCGAGCAGGTCCTGCCCGGCTGGGTCGTGCGGTCTGTCGCCACGGTGTTGGCTGCCGCCGGAATGGAGGACGACCAGGCGCTGTCCCACGCCGAGGTGCTGGGCACGCGAGCCGCGGACGACATCGGCTCGGCCGTGCGTCGGCTCCTGTCCCTCGATATCGACGAGCAGCCGACCACGCCCCTCACGCTGCTGCGCGGAGCCGTGCTCTACCCGACAGAGATTCTCCGCAACGCGGGCGTTCCGCCGGTGAGGCGCGACGATGTGAAGGTGCGACTCTTCCCGGACGACGTGTACGACCTGTCTCCGGCCGCCTTCGCCGACGTCGACCCCCGCCTCACCGAGCCGGGCCTGGTGTGGGGCGCGTCGAAGGCGTATGAGCACCTCCGCCGCCACAAGCCCGACAAGGACGTGAACTGACCATGCGCATCGCCGCCTACGTGCCCGACCTGATGGACCGGTCCAAGGTGGCCGCGGCCGGCGACGTCACCTTCGTCAGCCGGCCGGAGGGCCTGGCCGGTGTCGAGGCCGACCTGGTGGTCGTCGACCTCATGCGTCCGGGCGTCCTGGAGGCGCTGGCCGGCCTGTCCACCCGCGTGATCGGCTTCGCCCGCCACACCGAGCCCGCCCTCATGGCCGCGGCCCAGGCCGCCGGCTGCGACGTCGTCCTCTCCCGATCGTCGTTCTTCGCCCAACTCGACGCCCTTCTGGCCGGCTGACCTCTCGGCGCCCGGCCCGGCCGCCGACGAGTGTGCAGAAAAGGGTGATTAGTCACCTGGCGCCACCACATGGAAGAGGAACTTCGGTGAATTCCCCACAAACCCGCAGGTCAGAAGGGGTACGGCGCAAGCATCCTGTCAACATCCCTGGGCGTAAACCGGCTACCATGTAGGGCACTACGACGCCTAGCAGCACCCTTCCCCCGATCACAAGGGGTCACCGCATGACCGAGCACCGCAGACGGCGAACCGCCGCCCTGACCCCCGAGCAGACCGAGGAACGCTTCGACACTGGCGGCCGGTCGTTTATGGACTCGCTTCGGCTGGTGCTCGCTGGTGGGCGTTCTGAGGGACACGAGAGCAAGTCTGACGACGAACCGGAGGCAGAAAAGTGAGCGACACTGCCACGAAGTGGCTACCTGAGACTGTCAGGGTTACCAGCCGCGAGGAGTCCGAAACATTGCTCGCTAACCCACGGATTCAAGCCGGACTAGCTGCCTACTTTGAGAGGTACGAACGGTACGAAGGAAATATCCCGACGATCTCGGGTGAGGAAGTTGACCGTCGCCTCTTTGGCGATTGACCGCTTCGATTGGCGGAGTTCCTAGAGTTTGACGAGGAGTCACTAGGCGGCTTTGACGAGTGGGTTCGCTCCCTACCGTCTGAACTCCAAGTTGAGGTCCGACGTTGGCGCCAGTGGGTAACCCTCGAATACAACCGCCACCCCGCTAAACGGTTCGCCTTGTACTGGCGCGGCAATGAACATTTAGAAGCATTAGTCGTTGAACTTCGAGCAGGGTTCCTACGGACGACCATCGTTTATGCCGTCAACCTCACGCGTGCGACGATCTCCGTTGTGGCGTATGGCTCTGATATCGAACTTTAGCGAGTCGCCCGGTAGGTCAATCGCCGTCCACCAGCCTGGCTAACCATCTTCTCCATGCGAGCCGTGTCACTGATCTTCCGGGTCGTGTAGCGGAATCGAACTCTGCGAGGTAGCGGGGCAAGTGTTCGACCGAAACGTGGTGGTGAGTGCCGTCAAGGGACCGCTTCAACTGCGAGAAGTACCCCTCCGCGTGGTTCGTGGTGACCGTGCCCCGGACGTACTCCCCGGCGTTGTGGTTGACGCTCTCGTGGGCCGCGAACTCCTGGCCGATCTGGGGATACCAGGCGCCGGAGTCCGTGTGAAGGGTGGAGGCGGCCATATCGACCTGCTGAGCGATCACCTTGCGGAGCACGGCGCCCGTGACGTTGGGGACCACCGCAGACCGGGCCTCGCCCGTCGTGGTGTTGATGAGCGAGAGGACGGGCGTCTTGTCCGTGTTCATGTTGCCAGTCACCTTGTCGACCCGAACGGGCGTACTGCTGGCCGATGCGTGGCGGTTGGAGGGCTTGCCGCCGATCCACGTCTCGTCGGCCACGATCGTTCCGGTCATCGTCTCGGACAACTCGCCCCGCTTCATCGCTTCGCGAATTCGGTGGAGCATGAACCATGCCGTCTTGTTGGTGACGCCGAGCGTGCGGTGCAACTCGAAAGCGGCAACGCCGTTCTTACTGGACGCCATCATGTAGAGAGCCATGAGCCACTTGGACAAAGGAACCTGCGAACGCTCAAAGATGGTTCCGACGAGAACCGAGAATTGCTTGCGGCATTCGGCGCACTTCCACAAACGGCGGTTCGACACCTTGCCGGTTGACGTACGGCGGGCGCTGGAAAGGAAGTAGGCGTTATCGACCGAGCCACAGTGCGGGCACTCGGGACCGCTGGGCCAACGCATTTCTTCGAGCAGTTCATAGGCGGCTGACTCATCCGAGAACTTCTTTGAAAGTACCGAGATGTTCAGCTTCTCCATGCCTCCAATTATACGAGGGGGATGAGACAGTCATTCCGAACGGTGGTGGCGCCAGGTGACTAATCACCCAGAAAAGGACATATCTCGTACCTTTCTGCACACTCGACCGGGCGGAGAGATGGGGCACGAAACTCTTGCCGCGGGGAAGGCAGCGGCTCGCCGCGCCACGTCCTCACTACGCAACGAAAGCGTTCGACCGCGCTCTGTGGTTTGCGCATTTCGATTGGTGGCTCTGCTCGTGCCGTGGCCCTGCGGTTAGTACCCACAGCAGGACTCGAGTTGCGACCCCCGGCCTCGAAGACTGCGAGTCAGCGGCGGTCGCCCGGGCGCTGCCAGCCGGTGTCGCTGATGGGCCGGGGCTCGAAGAAGAGGCAGTCGTCGGGGCAGGCGAAGGGGGCCTGTTCGGCCACGTCGAGGCGGCAGCGTTCGACCGAGTCGCCGGTGGGGAGCGACCGGCGGGAGTAGTGGCGGCAGTCCGCCCTGACGCTCACGGCCCGCCATCTTCGCAGATCGAGAGCCGGACGGTAGGGTCGGCTGCGGTGAGTGATCCGGATGCCGGCCGCGGGGTTTCGGGTCACGACCTGCTGCGATGGAGCGAGGCGTTGGCCGCCATCGCCCGCACCGGCCTCGGGTTCACGGACAGCCTCTACGAGCGGGAGCGGTTCGAGGAGGTGCTGCGGGTAGCTGCCGACATCGGGGTCGCGGCCGGCCACCGGTCGGACCCGGTGGCCCGGGTGGAGGAGTGGCTGGCCCACGTCGGCCAGGGCGTGGCCGGCTACGTGACGCCCAAGGTGGCGATCGGCGCCGTCGTCGGCAACGACGCGGGCGAGATCCTCCTCGTCCAGCGGTCGGACTCGGGG
Organism: uncultured Acidimicrobiia bacterium; assembly: GCA_963836205.1. Classification (GTDB taxonomy): domain Bacteria; phylum Actinomycetota; class Acidimicrobiia; order Acidimicrobiales; family AC-14; genus JAXDMK01. The sequence goes on from CAWIIV010000024.1 coordinate 78,425, forward strand.
ATGTGGCTGTACCCGACGGGATGGGCCGACGTGGGCTACTCGCCGGCCGAGGTGGCGGTGAAGGAGGTGCTGGAGGAGACGGGGATGATGGTCGAGCCGGTGCGCCTCATCGCGGTCCTCGATGGGATGCGGCTCGGCTTCACCCGCATCCCCTTGTACTCCCTGGTGTTCCACTGCCGGCTGGTGGGCGGTGAGCTCCAGGCCCACCCGCTCGAGTGCCGCGATGTGGGCTTTTTCGCGGAGGACGCCCTGCCGACCCCTCTTGCCGGAGCCGGCCGGTGGCAGGTGCCGGCCTTCGAGGCCATCCGGGGGGAGCCGGTGGAAGTGCTCTTCGACCAGCCCCGGCAACCCCTCTGGCGCACCGCCGCTACCGGCGGCGCCGGGAACGACGAACTACCGTAACCCCGGTCCTCAGGAGGTCGTCTTCTTGCTGCTGCGCCGTTTTCGTCGTCGAAAGGTCGTGTCCGATCCGGTCACCGTGGTCAGCCGCTTCGTCGACGCGGCCAATCGCCACGACGCCGACGCCATCGCCAAGTGCCTCCACCCCGACTTCGAGAGCATCCAGCCCATCTATCCGAGCCGGAACTTCCGGGGATCGATGCAGGTCAAGCGCAACTGGCAGGCGATCTTCGAGAGCGAGCCCGGCTTCCGTCTGAGCCTGGTGCGCTCGGCGTCCAACGAGGGCACGGTGTGGGTCGAGCTCCACGGCGCCGGGCGCGACGTCGAGGTGGCGGGCGTGTTCATCATGGGCGTCGAGGACGAACTCGTGCGCTGGGCCCGCGTGTACAGCGCCGTCGTCGAGCAGCCGGCCCCCAAGATGGCCGCGCAAGGACCGGAGACCGCTACCGGCGACCAGGAGTCAGCGAGCGTCCGGGAAGAGGCCGAGGCCCTCCGCAGGCTCATCGACGCCGGCCGGAAGTCCGACGCCGCGGCCGCCGCCGCTGCGGCTGCTGCCGACGAGCCCTCGCCCGCCGAGCCGGCCGTACCCGCCGCCGAGCCCGCCGCCGAGCCCGCCGAGGCTGTCGACGACTCCGAGCCCGCCGAGGCTGTCGACGACTCCGAGTACGACGACGACGAGTACGACGACGATGAGTACGACGACTCGGACGACGACGACTCGGACGACGACGACTCGGACGACGACGACTCGGACGACGACGACTCGGACGACGACGACTCGGACGACGACGACTCGGACGACGACGACTCAGGCGACGACGAGGACGAGGACTCGGAGGAGAACGACTCCGACGAGCAAGGCGACTCGAAGGACCCCGCCACCAGTGAGTCCGACGGCGACTCCGGGGACGTCACCGCCGTCGCACATGCCTCCTCCGGTGGCGACTCCGGCGCGTCCCTTGGCGACGCCGCCGCGGACGACGTCGTCGGCGACTCCGGAGCTGGCGTCTCCGAGGGCGACTCCGGGGCCGGCGATCCCGGTGTCTCAGGGGCTGGCGACATCGGCGCCCCTGGAGCCGGCGGGCTCGGGGACGACGAGTCCGTCGGGGACGCGGCCATCATGCAGGACGCGGTGGGCGGCCGAAGCGGAGGCGCCCAATCCTTACAGCGACTCCGACCTGTTCTGGCAGGAGGGGGAGGTCCACGACATCGGCGGCCGGCAGCGTCGGCGCCGCTCGGGTCGCGACGCCGCTCCCACCGGTGACGAGGACGCGCTGGTGGTCGACCTCGGCGGGCGGACCGACGACCACGACGGCGACGACCCGTCCCACGGGCGTTCGGGCCGGCGTCGAGGCGGCCGCCGCCGCCGCTGATCCCGGGGTTCGCCCGAACGGCGCGGATTCATCGCCCTACCGACGGTCCGAATTGGCGGGGTCGGGACCGGGCGAGAGTTGCTCGAGGAGGGCGGAAACGATCGACACCTGGCCTCCCGAGTGCTCCCACGCGTCGCCGATCCCCTGGTGGTCGGCCAGGCCGGCGGCGTCGGGCGGGCGGCCCAGGGCGTCGGTGCAGGCTGCGGCCAGGGTGGCCGGCTCCACCTCGTCGCCGTAGGCGGGGAACGCCTCCAACCCGTCCCACAGCGTGTCGACGGAGGCGACCGGCGCCGACCCCGCGCCGAGAGCGGCCGAGATCTCGTCGAAGACCTCGTAGGTGCCCATACCCGCCGGCCGCTGGTACCCGGCCACCGGGTGGAGGCGCCACTCGACCGTGATCCCGCCCGGCCCGTCGTCGCGCAGCCACACCTGCGACCCGTTGACGTAGGCGTCGACCGGCGGACCGAAGCGGGTGTCGAGGGCCACCACCAATTCTTCCGACACACTCCACACACACGTTGGTGTGCGGGAGGCCATGCCCCCAGTTTGCCCGCGAGCGCCTGTCACTATGGGACGGTGAGCCGGCGCCCCTCCCGCCTGGTGGTGGGCGTCGTCCTCGCCCTGGTCCTCGCCGCCTGCCGTGGCGACGGCGACGACGGCGGCGACCGAGGCGGTGGCAGCGGGCGAGCCACCCCGTCCACCGCCCCGGACACCAGCGCCCCTCAGTCGTCCCTGCCGGTCGCCACCGACCCGTCGTGCCCCGCCATCCCCGCCCGGGCCGAACCCCGCGCCGACCGCTCCCGGTACGTCCTCCACGTCGACATCCGGCCGGCGGAGGGCGCGGTCGACGGCGACCTGCGGGTGGCGTTCACGCCCGACCTGCCCACCAACGAGATCGTCTTCCGGCTGTGGCCCAACGGCCCCCGCCCAGCGGACGCCGGCATCCGCCTCGACCCCGGGCCGGTGACGGTCGACGGCCAGCCCGCGCCCGCCACCCAGCCGGACGACACCACCCTCGTCGTCGATCCCGGCCGCACCATCGCCGCCGGCACCACCGTCGAGATCGCCATGCCATGGACGCTCGCCGTTCCCGGCCCCGCCAACGACCGCCTCGCCCTCGAAGCCGACTCGATGCGCCTGGGCTCGTTCTTCCCGATCCTGCCGTGGGAGACGGGCGTGGGCTGGGCCCGGGAGGCGGCGGTGGGCGACTTCGCGGAGGCGTCGACCGCGCCCACCGCCGACTTCGACCTCACCGTCACCGTCCCCGCCGGCTACGACGTCCTGGCCAGCGGCGCGCCCACGGCCGACAACCCCAACCGGTTCCTGGCCACCGCGGTGCGGGACGTGGCCCTGTCCGTCGGCCATTTCACCGACCTCGTCACCGCCGTGGCCCTGGCGCCCGACCCGGTGACCGTCACCGTCGGCCGCCATCCCGGGATGCCGGGCAACGCCCAGTTCTTCCTCGACCAGACCGTCGACGTCCTCGAAGCCTTCGCCGGGCGCTACGGCCCCTATCCGTGGAGCACCCTCACCGTCGCGCTCACACCTGGGCTGGGCGGAGGGATCGAGTACCCGTCCCACATCATGTTGGGGCCCTTCACCGAGGGCGAGATCACCACCCACGAGGTCGGTCACCAATGGTTCTACGGGTTGGTGGGCAACGACCAGGGCCGCGACCCGTGGCTCGACGAGGGCCTCGCCACGTACGTCGAGGCGCGCTACGACCACATCCTTGCCTTCTATGAGGGGCTACAGGTCCCCCGGGTCGCCCAGGGCCGGCTGGGCGAGCCCATGTCGTTCTGGACCCAAGAGCCCGACGCCTATCAGGACGGGGTCTACACCCAGGGAGCCCAGGCCCTGGGCGCCCTGGGCACCCCCGATCTGGTCGACTGCGCCCTGCGGGTCTTCGTCGCCCAGAACGCCTACGACATCGCCACGCCGGCCGACTTCGTCGCGGCCGCGTCGGCGGTCTTCCCCGACGCAGCCAAGAAACTGGCCGTCTTCGGCATCGAGCCGTAACCGGCCCGCACGGCCCGGCGCCGGCCGGCGGGTTAGTCCTGCTCCCGCAGGAAGCGTTCGAGCTCGTCGGCGAGGGCGTCGCCCGACATCAGCTCCAGGCGGCCGCTCTCATCGGGGTCGTCGGCGTTGTCCTCCAGGCGGCGGACGTAGGCGGCCACGTCGTCGTCGCTGTCGACGACCTCGCTCACCTGGCGCTCGTAGTCGGCGGCCATCACCTGGAGGTCGGCGGTGAACAGCGACGTCGACAGCAGGCGGGCGGCCCGTTCGACCAGGGCCAGCGACGCCTTGGGGGACGGGGTGGCGGCCACGTAGTGGGGCACCGCCGCCCACAGCGACGCCGACGGGATCTCGGCCCGGCTGAAGGCCTCGTGCAGGACGCCCACGATGCCGGTGGGGCCCTCGTACGTCGACCGGGTCAGGCCCAGGCGCTGCACCAGCTCGTTGTCGGCGGCGGTGCCCGTCACCCGGACGGGACGGGTGTGGGCCACGTCGGCCAGCAGCGCGCCCAGGGTGACCACCAGCTCCACGCCCATGGAGGTGGCCACGCCCACCAGCTCCTCGGTGAACGTCCGCCACTTGAGCTGGGGCTCCGTGCCCAACAGCACGATCACGTCGCGTGACGTGCCTGGCAGCGACGCCGCCGACAGCTCGTTCGACGGCCACGCGATCTCCCGGGCCATGTCGTCGTTGAGGCGGACGTGGGGCCGGGTCGACGAGAAGTCGAAGAAGTCCTCGGGGTCGATGGTGGCGAACCGCTTGGCCTGCCAGCGGTCGCGCAGGTAGCGGACGGCGGACGAGGCCGCGTCGCCGGCATCGTTCCATCCCTCGAAGGCGGCCAGCAGCACCGGGCGCCGCAGCTTCGGACGGGACTCCCACAGCAGGTGGTCCATCACGTCGAGGGTACCCGGGTGGGGGTCGTCGCCGGCCCCACGGACCTCAGCCGGCGAGCAGGGCCTGGATGCCGCCGTCGAGGTCGGTCGCCCGGTGGAACCCGAGCTGCTGGAGGCTGAGGGCGGCCAGGCTGGAGGCGTAGCCCTCGTTGCAGACGACGACCACCTCCTGGTCGAGGTCGGTGACCTCGGGGATGCGGTGGGGCGACGTCGGGTCGAGACGCCACTCGAGGACGTTGCGGTCGACGACGACGGCGCCCTCGATCTCGCCGTCGCGGGATCGTTGCTCGACCGGTCGGATGTCGACCAGGAGGGCGCCCCGCCGGCGAAGTGCGGGCACCTCGGCGGCCGTCGGCCGGTGGGGCAGCTGCCGGCGGACTTCGGCCAACAGCTCGTCGATGCGGGCGGTCACGCCGTCATACCGCGAGATCACTCCGCTCGGTGCGGACGGGGGTGAGCAGCCGGGGGTCGTAGAAGGTCATCGTCGACAGCGGCGGTGAGTACACGTGGACGGAGAGGGCGTTCGTCGGACCAGGGTTCCACATGCCGTGGACCCGTGTGGGCCCGACGGTGAGCGTCTCGCGGGCCCGGACCCGGTTGGTCCGCAGGGGGAGCGGGCGTAGCCGGTCGGTGTAGCGCTCGAGCAGTTCGCCGTCCACCACCGCCACCGCCCCCGCCGAGCCGCCGTGGTCGTGGAGGTCGAGGGACCCACCCGGGGCCCAGGCGATCAGCCAGGCCTCGTAGGCGTCGGTCGTCAGCAGCCGGAGGTAGGCCCGGTCGTCGTCGAGGTCGAGGTCGGCCGGTGTCACCACCGCGGCCAGGCCGGTGGCGATGGACGTGAGCATGGCGGACGGGACGCGCACCGGCAGGGCGGTGAGGGACAACGGACGACCTCCAGGGACGAGCGGGGGATGGGCGGGAGGTCCGGTCAGCGACAGCACTCGTCGAACGTCAGCCGGGGCGCCTCGCCCCAGGTGTCGTTCGACGTGGCCGGTGACCGCATGTCCGACAGACTATGTCGATAAAGCCGACCAAACAAGTCGTATTTGCCGGGCCTGTCGGTGGCGGGGCGCGCGGGACAGGATGGCGGGATGCAATTGCACGTGCGCATGTCGTCCCGGGACCCCCTCGAGGAACACCGGGCGGCGACCCCGCTGGAGCTGTTCTTCGACCTCACCTTCGTGGTGGCCGTCGCCCAGGCCGCGGCCAGCCTCCACCACGGCCTGGTCGACGGCCACGCCGGCGACGCCCTGGTCGGATTCCCCCTGGTGTTCTTCGCCATCTGGTGGGCGTGGATGAACCTCACCTGGTTCGCGTCCGCCTACGACACCGACGACGCCACCTACCGGTTGGCGGTGCTGGTGATGATGACGGGGGTGCTCATCCTGGCCGCCGGCGTCCCCCGGGCGTTCGACGGCGGCCACTTCGAGGTCATCGTGGCCGGCTACGTGGTGATGCGGGCGGCGATGGTGGGGCTGTGGCTGCGGGCCGCCGCCTCCCACCCGGAGGGACGGGCGTGCGCCCTCAGATACGCGGCAGGCATCGCCGTCCTCCAGGTCGCGTGGTTGGCCCGCCTGGCGCTGCCCGACGGGTTCGCCGTCCCGTCCTTCCTCGTGCTGGTGGCGGCCGAGCTGGCCGTGCCGATGTGGGCCGAGACGGTCGGGCGGACGTCGTGGCACCCCCGCCACATCGCCGAGCGCTACCAGCTGTTCACGATCATCGTGCTGGGGGAGACGCTGCTGGCGGCCACCGTCGGGGTGCAGGCCGCCCTCGACGACGAGGCCGTCTTCGGCGACCTGGCCGCGGTCGTCGTCGGTGGGCTGCTCGTGGTCTTCTCCATGTGGTGGATCTACTTCGACCTGCCCGCCGAGCACGTGGTGGAGCGGGCCCGCTCCGCCTTCGCCGAGAAGCTCGGTGGCCCCTTCCTGTGGGGGTACGGGCACTACGTGGTGTTCGCGGCGGCGGCTGCCGCAGGGGCGGGCCTGGCGGTGGCGGTCGACCAGGCCACCCACCACTCCGAGCTCACCGACCTGGAGGCGGGATTCGCGGCCACCGTGCCGGTGGCGGTCTACGTGACGATGGTGTGGGCCCTCCACTACCGGGACAAGCAGCCCGGCTGGCACCGCACCTTCGCCGTCCCCGTGGCCGCCGTCCTCATCGTGGCCTCCGCCGCGTCGCCGGAGCCGGTGCTGGTCACGGGCCTCTTGTTGGCGGGCCTGGTCGCGGTCAGCGTGGGTGTCAACCGCGCGCCCGAGCGGGCGGTGGAGTAGGGGTCGGGGACGCGCCCCGGTCGCGGCGTCAGGCCGCCGGCTTCGTCCCGACCACCATGCGGACCCGCTGCATCATCGGGATCCCCTCCGGCGTCCGGCGGGTGGCCAGCTCGGCGAAGGCGGCGGCCTTGAGTCCTTCGAGCTCGTCGGGAGCCAGGATCTCGTAGAGGGCGCGCACCCCGTTGCCCCAGCCCCAGTCCCACCACCCCTGCTCGTCAGGGAAGTGGAACTCGACCTCCACCTCCTGGTCGTTCGCGATCTCGAAGCCGGCACCCGACACTGTGGCCCGGAGGTCGAAGTCGGGGCGGAACGGCACGGTCATGGGCCGCACCGCCCGGGACCCGAACGCCTCGAACAGCGAGCCCATGAACTCCCACCCGCGAGCTCCGGCCGGGACGGACGTCACGCACCGGCCGCCTGGGACCAGGACCCGGAAGAACTCGGCCGCGGCCGCGGGCGGGTCGGGGAGCAGGTGGAGCACCATCTGCGACAGGACGACGTCGAAGGTGGCGCCCTCCATGTCGAGGGCCTGGGCGTTGCCCAGCCGGACCGTGGCGTTGTCGACGCCGGCGGCCTCCAGGTCGGCGGCGAGCAGGGCCACCATCTCCTCGGACAGGTCGATGCCCACCACCCGGCCCGTGGGTCCCACCGCCACCGACGCCGGCAGGAGGGTGGCTCCCCGCCCGCAGCCCACGTCGAGCACCCGCTCGCCGAGGGCCGGGGCTGCCGTGGCCACCAGGCGGGCGCCGAAGGTGGTGAAGAAGGGGATGACGGTGTCGTAGGTGGCGGCCGCCCGCCCGAAGACGGCGGCCACCTCCCCGGTGTCGAACTCCTCGGCCTCCGCGTCCATCGGACCAGTGAAGCCGATGGCGACGCCGGACCGCCCGCCCCCGGCCGAACCGGTGACGTTTTCGGTGACCCAGACACCCATTTTTGTCACCAGTTGGCCTGGTCGCGGGCGCGTCAGGTCTCCGCGGGCAGGGTGAAGGTGACCGATGCGCCGTGGCCGGGCTCGCTCGACGCGTGGATGGCGCCGCCGTGGGCGACGACGAGGTCGCGGGCGATGGACAGGCCCAGGCCGCTTCCACTGGAGTCGGACGAACGGGTGAAGCGCTCGAAGATCGTCGCCACCTGGTCGGGCGCGAAGCCAGGTCCCGAGTCGGTCACCGTGAAGCAGACCGACGCATTGTCCCTGGTCACGGCCACGCCCACCGTCCCTTCCTCCGGGGTGTGGCGCACCGCGTTCGACAGGAGGTTGGCCAGGACCTGGCGGATGCGGGTGGGGTCGACGTCGATCTCGGGCAGGCCATCGGCCACGGTCGACTCCAGTCGCACGCCCTGGCGGGTGGCGAGGGCGGCGTGGCCCTCGACCGCGTCGGCCACCAGCGCCGCCGGATGGGTGAGCTCGCGATGCAGCGCCAGCCGGCCGGCGTCGGCCAGGGCGAGGGTGTGGAGGTCGTCGACCAGCCGGCCCAACACCTGCGTCTCCTCCAGCAGCGAGGCCAGGTGGCGGTCGTCGCGGGGGTGGATGCCGTCGACCTGGGCCTCGATGCCGCTCTGGAGGACGGCCAGGGGCGTGCGCAGCTCGTGGGTGACGTCGGCCAGGAACCGCCGTCGCTGCTCCTCGGTCGCAGCCAAACGGCCGGCGACGTCGTTGATCGTCTCCGCCAGCGACCGCAGCTCCCGGGGCCCGGCGGGCGTCACCCGCACGTCGTAGTCGCCCCGGCCCAGGCGCTCGGCCGCACCCAGCAGGTCGGCCACCGGACCGCCCAGCCGGTGGTACGCCCGCCGGGTGGCGATCCCGCCGACGAGGAGGACGAAGGCGATCATCCCGAGCGGCCACCACGGTCCGCCGCTGCGACCCGACCCCGGACCTGTCCCCGGCCCCGGCCCCGGCCCGGGACGGCCCCCGCCGGCCCAGTGCCACCCGTCCACCGCCGTCCCGACCGCGAACCCGAGACCCACCAGCACCGCCACCACCACGAGGGCCACCACCAGGAAACGGCGGCGGAACTGGGGAGGCCCCCCGTGCCCAGCCCACGGCGGCCCGCCCGCGGGTGGCCACGACTCCCCCTCCGGCCACCACGGGGGACGGCCGCGGCCTCGCATCAGGCCTCGGCGAACCGGTAGCCGACGCCGTGGACGGTGAGCAGGTACCGGGGCCGGTGGGGATCGGGTTCGAGCTTGCGCCGGATGTTCTTGACGTGGGCGTCGATGGCCCGCTCGTAGGACTCCACCGCCAGCCCGTGGATCACGTCGAGCAGCTGGGAGCGGGTGAAGACCCGTCCCGGCTGGCGGGCCAGGTGCTCGACCAGCTCGAACTCGGTGGCGGTGAGCGCGACCACCCGCCCGGCCACCGTCACCCGCCGTCGCTCGGGGTCGACGGCCACGTCGCCCACCGCGAACGGGCCCACCCCGGCGCCATCCGCCCCGGTGGCCGCCCGCTCGGTGCGGCGCAGCACGGCCCGCACCCGCGCCACCAGCTCCCGGGGGCTGAACGGCTTCACCAGATAGTCGTCGGCCCCCAGCTCCAGGCCGAGCACCCGGTCGACCTCGTCGCTGCGGGCGGTGAGCATGATGATGGGGACGGGCCCCCGCCGCTGGAGCTCCCGGGCCACGTCGAGCCCGTCGATGCCGGGCAGGCCCAGGTCGAGGACGACCAGGTCGGGCGGGACGGCCCTGGCCTGGGCCAGGGCCGTCGTCCCGTCACTGGCGGTGGTGACCGTGAACCCGGCGTCGGCCAGGTAGTCCCGCACCACCTGGAGGATCTTGGGCTCGTCGTCGACGACGAGCACGGTCCTGGTCACCCCACCATCTCAGCTTGTCGGCGGCGCCGGCGCGGCCGGCGCGGCCGGCGCCTGTTCGTGGGCCCGCCGGTGCCAGTCCTCCATCCTCGACTCGGGACCGTCGCCGGGCCCGGGCCCGCACCACCCGCCCCCGCCGTACCCGCGCCGGCCGCGGCCGACGAGCAGGACGACCAGGCCGATGCCGAGCAGGGGGAAGAGGAAGAAGCCCGGTCCCGGTCCGTAGCCCCAGTGGCCGCCCCCCCGATGAGTGTCGTCGATGACCCGCACGACCTCGCCGTCGCCCGCCACCCGGGTGACGACCTCCCGGCGCTCGCCCGCCCGGAAGGCCCCGAAGGCCACGCTGATCAGCAGTCCGGCGGCCAGCACCCCGGCCAGCACGCCCGTCCACACCTTCCGGTTGTTCATGTCTCGCTCCTTGGTCAGGTTCGTGACCTCAGGATCGGCCCCAATTGTGAACGGACGATGGAGACGATGCGGAAGTTAGGGGCGCCGTCACGGCCGTATTCGAGCCGAGCGTGAGCGGCGGCGATCGCTTCTCAGAAACGGCCGTCGAAGTTGGCGCAACATCGAAACCAACGGCGCAGAAGACAGGTGCCCGGTTGGTCCGCCTTCTGTTGGGCGTGCCTAGCCTGTGGGAATGACCGACGAACGTCCGCTCCCGATCCGGGCGAGACGGACGACCTGCAGGAAGCCTAGCGATGGCGTCTGAACGCCGGGGACGCGCCGCTTCAGGAGGAGGAGCCGACAATGGAATCCGCCTGACCGACAACGACGCGGGCAGCCTGCGCAAATACGGGTCATCGATACTTGTTCAGGCCGTCGCTGCCCACGACGCTGTCCAGGTCCTGCTAGGTCTAGTTGCGTTATTGGGCTCCGTTCTGACCGGCTGGCGGTTTGGCGTTTCATGGGGAATAGCGGCGCTGCTCATGAGCCTGCTCGTAGTTTCTACCTTGACCGGGGTTGACTTACAGAGGCGGCTAGACAAGCTAGCGGAACATCATCAACGAATCGACTAATTGGCCCAACTCATGGCGCAGGCGGAGCTTCGACTAATGATGGCCAACTTTGCAGGACTGACTGTCGCGAACAATATTCAGCACACAGACGCCGAGAGGGTTGTTCAAGGAAACAAGACGGGGTTTTACAAAATGGAACACTGAGGCTCAAGAGACGATCGCCCGCCTATTCGGGAAGGCGGAGGCTGAGAGATTCGGGAGCGACATCGGCTACCATCGGATAGGCTACCAGGGCTTAGGTTCGATGAGACCCGGGCTCCCGCGGAGGCCCGAATATTTCGCGACCTCCAGCGGCGCATCTATCGACTCTATGACCTACTCGACGGCCAGTAGCGTGGGCATACTTCATGGCCAAATCTTTGATACGGTTTCGGGGCGACCGCTAGCGCGAGTAACGACAGTGCTTGTTTGGGAAGCGATGGAGAGCCGGCGTTAGCCAGGTATGGTCAAACGATGGCTCTGGTCCAGCACTCCGGGAAGATCGCCGGGAGCCGCTCGACTGCCGATCATCAGACAAATCTCATGACGCTTCAGCGTGGAGATGTCAGTTACCTCAGCGCAGTTCTGCGGGCCACGAGAGCAGACTGGACGGTTGCCTCTGTTGGGCCGGCGATCCATTCGTGTGCCCAGCAGGCAAGTACTGCATTGATCTTTCCGGGACTCACCTGCCATTTCTTATCCGAGTGCTTCCCCACAAGTGTCAGCCCCCGCGAGAGCGGAGCAAGGACATACGCCGACGGGTCGCGGAGACAACTTGGGGGCGCATTTATGTATCCGTCTGCGGCCCAGCCGACCGCGCGATCGGCAATCACGAAGTACTCGTTCTTCGGAGCATATAGGCAGGACCACTTGAGGCGCGGAAAGAACCGTTCCTGAAAATAGTATGCCTGGACGTGCACACCTTCAAGGAAGTTCGCCCGGTCGCGCATGTCCGGAAACCATCCCTCGACTTGAGCCCGGACGAAGTCGCTTTCTGCTCGGAAGAGTCTGCTACCAAGAACCGAGTGGCACATCAAGATGTCGCGGCTATAATACGCTGGCCTTAAGCAATCCTTCTGGCGGTGGCTCGACGACGTCGCTTTCCTGGCCAGACCTCATTTCGGCCCAGGACTGAGCCAGGGACTGCATCGGGAGGGATCGTGCTGCTGCCCACGCCAGGTAGCGCGTTAGCGGCGGTGGTAAATCGCCGCCGGAACCGGGAGGCCACCCGGACACCTCTCTCAACGCCCGTGATGCAGGTCCCTCGACCTCATTTGCCAGGTAGGTCTCAAGTGTCGAATCACGATCGGCAAGCCCGCCCGGCCCAGCGAACAGAAGGTGCGATGTGCCCACATTCTTCGGGGCGCGTCGCTTTACTGGACCGTTGGGAACAAATCCCTGCCATAGCCACGGATCTCTTGACTCAACTGAGCTGAGATCTATGAATTGCGAGAGATGAAATTTCGAGACGTAATGGTGTTTGGCACTCAATATCTGCAAGTGTAGATCGCGGCGCAGCTTCACAATGATGAATCAGGACCTCACGTCCTGCCGTCAGAGCGGTGCCGACGAACTCGTTTTCACCGGCCCGGTTCAGAAGCCTGAAAGCAGGGCGTACCCGTGCACGGCTCCAAATGCCGATTCAAGGCGCCGGCGAGACCTCGGCCAGCCGGCGGGTGAGGTACCGGCGCTCGGCCTCGCTGGTCGTCAGCGCCAGGGCCTCGCGGTAGGCGGCGGCGGCGTCGGCGAACCGGTCGAGGCGGCGGAGCAGGTCGGCCCGGGTCGCGGGCAGGTGGTGGTAGCCGGCCAGGGCGCCCGACGCGTCCAGCCGTTCGACCAGGGCCAGGCCGGCGGCGGGACCGTCGGCCATCGCCACCGCCACCGCCCGGTTGAGCTCGACGACGGCCGACGGCAGGAACCTCGCCAACTGGCGGTAGAGCCCGGCGATCTCGGCCCAGTCGGTGTCGGCCGCCCGGGCGGCGGTGGCGTGGCAGGCGGCGATGGCGGCTTGCACCTGGTACGGCCCCGGCTCCCCCCGCCGGAGGGCGCCTTCGAGGATGGCGACGCCCTCGTCGATGACAACCCGGTCCCAGCCCGTCCGGTCCTGGTCCTCGAGGGGCACCATGTCGCCGGCGGCGTCGACCCGGGTCGGGCGGCGGGCGTCGTGGAGGAGCATGAGGGCGAGCAGGCCCAGCGCCTCGGGCTCGTCGGGCATGAGTTGGGCCAGGGTGCGAGCCAGGCGGATCGCCTCCGCACACAGCCCGCCCCGCACCAGTTCGGCCCCGGCCGTGGCTGCGTAGCCCTCGTTGAAGAGCAGGTAGAGCACGGCCAGCACCGACGCCGTCCGCTCCGGCAGGAGGTGGGCGGGCGGCACCCGGTACGGGATGGCGGCGTGGCGGATCTTGCGCTTGGCCCGCACCAGGCGCTGGGCCATGGTGGCCTCGGGGACGAGGAACGCCCGGGCGATCTCGGCCGTGGTCAGCCCGCCGAGCGTGCGCAGGGTGAGGGCGACCCGGGCGTCGAGGGCGAGGGCGGGGTGGCAGCAGGTGAAGATCAGCCGCAGCCGGTCGTCGCCGATCCCGCTGTCCCCATGATCTGGCTCGTCGGGGCCACCGTCGTCGGACGACGCCGCCATCACTGCCTCCTGGACCTTGGCCGCGCCCACCGCGTCCCGGCGCAGCCGGTCGAAAGCCCGGTTCCTGGCGGTCGTGGTGAGCCAGGCGCCGGGATTGCGGGGGACGCCGTCGGCCGGCCACCGTTCGAGGGCGCGGGCGAACGCGTCCTGGACGCATTCCTCGGCCAGGTCCCAGTCGCCCGTCGTCCGGATGAGCGTGGCCAGGACACGACCCCACTCCTCACGGAACGCCCGGGCGACTGCGGACTCGACCTCGTCCAACTACATCTCCCAGATGGGCCGGACCTCGACGGTGCCGTTGGCCGCCGCGGGGACCTTCGACGCCACCTCGATGGCCTCGTCGAGGTCGGCGCAGTCGATCACGTAGTAGCCGCCGATCTGCTCCTTGGTCTCGGCGAAGGGACCGTCGGAGGCGAGGACCTCGCCGTTGCGGACCTGGACGGTGGTGGCGTCGGTGGTCGGCCGCAGGCGGTTGCCGTCCTTGAGGACGCCACGGCCCACCATCTCCTCGGCGAACTTCCCGTAGTCGGCCATCATCTCCTGGCCTTCCTCCGGGCTCAGGGCGGCCAGGACGGACTCGTCATTGGCGATCAGCAGCAGGTAACGCATCAGGTGTCTCCTCCTCGTGGGGTTCTCTGCCCTTACGACGGACGGGTTGGCGCCGAATCGACAGCATGACGCGGAAGGCGGCCGCCGTCCGGTGCGTCTGAAAGCCGGCCTCGGGCGTTGATCGGACTTGGTGGAAGCGTTACCTTGCTCCACTGGGAAAGGAGGCTGGTGCGCCCATGGGATCTGTGCTTCGCAGGTATCGATCCGGCATCGTGGTCCTCCTCGTCGCTGTCCTCGTCTTCGCCTACACGCAAAAGGCCTTGGCCGCACTCGCGGTGAGCCCCAGCACCAACCTGCCCGCCTCCGCGAACGTGAACGTCAGCGGCAACGGCTTCGCCGCCAACCAGCCGGGCACGCTGCAGCAGTGCAGGTTCAATGCCGGCCTCGGGTCCGACGAGTGCAAGGACATCGGCTCCTTCACGACGAACTCGTCCGGGACATTCGGACCGGTACCGGTCACCGTCACCAGCACCTATGTCTCCTCCGACATCACCAACGTGAACTGCCAGACGGACCCGGGGAATCCGTGCCGCGTCGTCGCGGTCCTCAACAACGTCTTCGGCCAGCAGGAGAGTCCGGTCTCGTTCGCGGGCGGGGGCACGACGACCTCGTCGACCTCGTCGACCTCCACGTCGACGACCACCTCGTCCACCACGACCTCGTCCACCACGACCTCGTCCACCACGACCTCGTCCACCACGACCTCGTCCACCACGACCTCGTCCACCACGACCTCGTCCACCACGACCTCGTCCACCACGACCTCGTCCACCACCTCGACCACGGTCGGCCCGCCGACGTGTGACGGCCTGGTGGCGACCATCGTCGGCACCCCGGGGAGCGACACGATCGTCGGCACGGCGGGCGACGACGTGATCGTGGGCCTGGCCGGCAACGACTCGATCCAGGGCCGTGGTGGCAATGACCGGATCTGTGGCGGCGATGGCACCGATCAGATCGACGGCGGCGTCGGCAACGATCGCCTCTTCGGAGGTAACGGGAACGACCGGCTGCTCGGTGGGACCGGGAACAACGCCCTGTTCGGCGAGGGCGGTGCGGATCAGTGCTTCGTGACCCCGACCTCCACCGCGTCCTGCGAGCAGGTCCTCCCGCAGCCCTGACGAAGCCCTGGCCGGGCCTCTCCGGTGCCGGCCCGCCATGCCCCGCGTCGGCTACGTGCGGAGCATTCGGCGGAAGGTGGCCGGCGGGGGAGGCGGGACGGCCGCCCGCTCCTCGTCCGACGTCGCCCGCCGCCGGCGCATCTCCAGCTCCAGGCTCTCCTGGCCCTTGGCCATGGCCCACTTGTGGTTGGCCGCGAAGGCGGGCTTCAGGACGAAGGCCAGCCGCCGGAGCAGGGGCTTGGTGGCCTCGATCCGCCAGTCGTAGGTGATGACGACCTCAGGTCCCTCCTGCACGAACGTCCAGATGCCGAGGCCCTTGAGGTCGCCGATGGCCTCGATGGTGAAGCCGGTGTCGGTGATGGGCTCGGTGAGCTTCAGGTCCCACGAGAGGGTGTACGGCAGCCAGCCCTTGGTGTGGAGCCGGTTGACGCTGCCGACCCAGTCCGGCGGGCCGCTGCCGTCGTCGAGGCGGGTGACCTTCAGGTACACCGACGGCCACCACTCGGGCAGGGTGTCGGCGTTGCCGAGCACGTCCTTGACCTCGGCGATCGTCCCCGGCACCCGCCAGACGGTCACGAAGTGGTAGTCGCTGGCCACGCCTGCCTCCCAAACGCCGACGTCATTGTCCCTGGCAGTCTCTACCCTGGATCGAATGGCTGCGCTCGACCGATTCTCGCCCGTGGCGCGGGCCTGGTTCGAGTCCGCCTTCGAGGCGCCCACCGACGCCCAGGCCCAGGGCTGGGAGGCCATCAGCCGGGGCGACCACACGCTCATCCTCGCCCCCACCGGCTCCGGCAAGACCCTGGCCGCCTTCCTGTGGGCGCTCGACCGGCTGGCGAGCGAGCCGCCGGTGGCCGACGAGAAGCGCCGCCTCCGGGTCCTCTACGTCTCCCCCCTGAAGGCGCTCACCTACGACGTCGAGCGCAACCTGCGGGCGCCCCTCGCGGGCATGGCCATGGAGGCGGGTCGGCGGGGGATGCCGGCGCCCGACGTGAGGGTGGGCATCCGCACCGGCGACACGTCGCAGTCCGACCGGCGCGACATCGTCCGCCACCCGCCCGACGTGCTGGTCACCACGCCCGAGTCGCTCTACCTCATGCTCACGTCGGGGGCGCGCGAGGTGTTGCGGTCGGTCGAGTACGCGATCGTCGACGAGATCCACTCGGTGGCGGCCACCAAGCGGGGGGCCCACCTGGCCCTGTCGTTGGAACGGCTGGAGCGCTTGACGGATCGGCCGCCGCAACGGATCGGGCTGTCGGCCACCCAACGGCCGTTGGACGAGGTGGCCCGGTTCCTGGGCGGTCGGCACCGCGATCCGGAGAGCGGCGAGTGGGCGGCCCGGCCGGTGAGCGTGGTCGACGCCGGGGTGCGCAAGCAGCTGGTGTTGGAGGTGATCGTCCCCGTCGACGACATGGGCGAGCTGGGCAAGGTCATCCCCGACGTCCTGTCGGGGCCGGCCGCGGGCGATCCCGAGGTCCGCCACTCGATCTGGCCGGCCATGCACCCCGTCCTCCTCGACCTCATCCGCTCGCACACCTCCACCCTGATCTTCGTCAACTCCCGCCGCCTGGCCGAGCGGCTGGCGGCCCGGTTGAACGACCTCGCGGGCGAGGAGCTGGTGCGGGCCCACCACGGGTCGATCGCCCGGGAGCAGCGCCTCGACATCGAGGACCAGCTGAAGGCGGGCAAGCTGCCGGCGCTGGTGGCCACGTCGAGCCTGGAGCTGGGTATCGACATGGGCGCCATCGACTTGGTCATCCAGGTGGAGGCGCCGCCCTCGGTGGCCAGCGGGTTACAGCGCATCGGACGGGCCGGGCATCAGGTGGGCCAGCCGTCGGAGGGCAAGATCTTCCCCAAGTTCCGGGGCGACCTGGTGGTGGCGGCGGTGACCGCGGGGCGGATGGAGCGGGGGCTGATCGAGGAGACCAAGGTCCCCCGCAACCCGCTCGACGTGCTCGCTCAGCAGATCGTGGCCATGTGCGCGGTCGACGACGTGACGGTCGACGAGGTGGCCGACATGGCCGCCGGCGCCTACCCGTTCAGTGATCTTTCGAGGCCGCTGCTGGAGAACGTGCTCGACATGCTGGCCGGGCGCTACCCGTCCGACGCCTTCGCCGAGCTCCGACCCCGGATCGTGTGGGACCGGGTGGAGGGTCGGCTGCGGGCCCGGCCGGGGGCCCGGATGCTGTCGGTGGTGAGCGGGGGGACGATCCCCGACCGGGGCCTGTACGGCGTCTTCACCCCCGAGGGGTCGAGGGTGGGCGAGCTCGACGAGGAGTTCGTCTACGAGAGCCGGCCGGGGGAGACGATGGTGCTGGGCGCCTCCACGTGGCGCATCGAGGACATCACCCGCGACCGGGTGGTGGTTACGCCCGCCCCGGGCGAGCCGGGGAAGATGCCGTTCTGGCACGGCGACAACGTCGGCCGGCCGGTCGAGCTGGGCCGGGCCATCGGGGCGTTCCTGCGGGAGGTCGACGGCTGGCCCGACTCGCGGCTCACCGACGAGTGCTCGTTGGACGGGCTGGCGGTGAAGAACCTGCGGGCCTACCTGGACGAGGAGCGGTCGGTGACGGGGGGCGTGCTGCCCACCGACCGCCAGATCGTGGTCGAGCGCTTCCGCGACGAGCTGGGCGACTGGCGGGTGTGCCTGCTCTCCCCGTTCGGCGGACGGGTGCACGCCCCGTGGGCGCTGGCCATCGAGGCCCGGGTGCGCGACCGGCTGGGGCTCGAGGTGCAGACGATGTGGAGCGACGACGGCATCGTCGTCCGCCTGCCCGAGGCCGACGAGGCCCCGCCCCTCGACATGGTGGTCGTCGACCCCGACGAGGTTGAGGAGCTGGTGGTGGGCGAGCTGGCCAACTCGGCCCTGTTCGCCTCCCGGTTCCGGGAGAACGCGGCCCGGGCGCTGCTGCTGCCCCGTCGTCGCCCGGGCCAACGCACGCCGCTGTGGCAGATGCGGCAGCGGTCGGCCGACCTGCTGGCGGTGGCGTCGAAGCATGGCGAGTTCCCGATCTTGTTGGAGACCTACCGAGAGTGCCTGCGCGACGTCTTCGACCTGCCCGCGCTGACGGAGATCCTGGCCGGGATCCGGTCGCGAACGGTGCGGTTGGTGTCGGTGGAGACGGCCGCCCCGTCGCCCTTCGCCGCTTCGCTGGCCTTCGCCTACGTGGCCAACTTCCTGTACGACGGGGATTCGCCCCTGGCCGAGCGCCGGGCCCAGGCCCTGACGCTCGACCGGGAGATGCTCGCCGACCTCCTGGGTGCGGAGGAGCTGCGGGAGCTGGTCGACCCGGGGGCGCTGGCCTCGTTGGAGGACCAGCTCCAGTGCCTCGACGATCGTTACTGGGCCCGTTCGGCCGACGAGGCCTCCGACCTGCTACGGCGGCTGGGCGACCTCACCCGGGAGGAGCTGCGAGCCCGGTCGACGGCCGACTTCGCCGATTCGTTGCTGCGCGACCGGCGGGCGGTGGAGCTGAAGATCGGCGGGGAGCTGCGCTTGATCGCGGCGGAAGACGCCGGCCGCTACCGCGACGCGTTGGGCGCCCAGCCGCCTCCGGGCCTGCCCGACGCCTTCCTCCTGCCCGTCGACGACCCTCTGGGCTCGTTGCTCGGCCGGTGGGCCCGCACCCACGGGCCCTTCCTCACGGCCGAGCCGGCGGCCCGGTTCGCCCTGCCGGTGGGCGTGGTGGAGGGGCTGCTGGCGGCCCGGGCCGACCGGGGTGTGCTGCTGCGGGGCGAGTTCCGGCCCGAGGGGCGGGAGCGGGAGTGGTGCGACCCCGAGGTGCTGCGGTCGCTGCGGCAACGGTCGCTGGCCGCGTTGCGCAAGGAGGTCGAGCCGGTCGAGGCGCCGGTGCTGGCCCGCTTCCTCCCCGAGTGGCAGGGCGTGGGCTCCGACGCCCGGGGCGTCGACCGGCTGGTCGAGGTCGCCCGCCAGCTCCAGGGGGTTTCGATCCCCGCGTCAGTCCTCGAGCGCGACGTGTTGTCGGCCCGGGTGTCCGACTGGTCCCCCCGGTTGCTCGACGAGCTGGCCGCCGCGGGCGAGGTGGCGTGGGTCGGCGCGGGGCCCTTGGGACGCGACGACGGCAAGGTCCTGCTCTTCCTCCGGGGCCAGGCGGCGGCCCTGCGACCGGTCGGGGGCGGCGGCGGGGGCGACCGCCCGTCCGACCCCGAGCACGACCGCATCCGGGAGTTCCTCGCCCGGCGGGGGGCGTGCTTCTTCCGGGAGCTGGCCGGCGCCGACGACAAGGCGTCACTCACCGCCCTCTGGGATCTGGTGTGGGCGGGCGAGGTCACCAACGACTCCTTCGCCGCCCTCCGGGCGTTCGTGTCGGGCACCGCCCGGCGGACGGGCAGCGCCAACAAGCGTCCCCGTCCCGGCTCGTTGACCGTGCTCGGCCCCCCCAAGGCCCAGGGCCGGTGGGCGCTGGTGGAGGCCGAGCTGCCCCTGGGCGACGTCACCCCCACCGAGCGGTCGTACGCGCTGTCGGCCGCGCTGCTCGACCGCCACGGCGTGCTCACCCGGGAGGCGGTGCGGGGCGAGGGCCACGGCGGCGGGTTCGCGGCCGTGTACCCGGTGCTGCGGACGATGGAAGAGTCGGGCCGGGCCCGGCGGGGCTACTTCGTGGCCGGCCTGGGCGGAGCCCAGTTCGCCCTGCCGGGTGCGGTCGACCGGCTGCGCGCCCGCCGGGAGGCCACCGGCGAGGTGCTCGTGCTGGCCGCCACCGACCCCGCCAACGCCTACGGGGTGTCCCTGCCGTGGCCGGTGCCCGGCCCCCGGCGGGTGGCGGGCGCCTACGTGGTGTTGGTCGACGGGCTGGCCTCGCTCTACGTGGAGAAGGGCGCCAAGTCCCTGGTGGCCCTCCGCCCCTTCGACGACACGTGGGAGGAGCTCGCCGTGGGCGCCCTCGACGGCCTGGTGGCCAGCGGCCGCGTCCGCCGCCTCGCCGTCGAGCGCTTCGACGACGCCCTGGCGCCGGTGCTGCGCGCCGCCGGCTTCGTCCCGTCCCCACGGGGCCTGGTCCGCTATGCCTGACCCTCGAACCGGTGACGCGCGAGGTCGTCTGGCGACCCTTACCGTCACCGGTTGGAGGGAGCGGCGAACTGGTGACGCGCGAGGTCGTCTGGCGACCCTTACCGTCACCGGTTGGAGGGAGCGTGCCTGAGGGCGACACCCTCGCCCGGACGTCGGCCACCCTCCACCGGTGGTTGGCCGGGCGGGAGATCACCGCCGCCACCACCCGGGTGGAGGGCTTCCCGGCCGACCGGCTCGTCGGACGCCGGATCGATGCCGTCGACGCCTGGGGCAAGAACCTCATGATCCGCCTCGACGGCGGCCAGATCCTGCATACGCACATGCGCATGACCGGGTCGTGGCACGTCTACCCGGCGGGGCAGCCGTGGCGGCGGCCCGAGCGCCAGGCGCGGCTCGTCCTCACGTGCGGCGACCGGGTGGCGGTGTGCTTCAACGCACCCGTCGTCAAGCTCCTCCAGCCCGGCGCAGAGACCCGCCACCCGGCGCTCGGGAATCTCGGCCCCGACGTCCTGGTCGAGCCCCTCGACGTGGCCGACGTCCTCCGCCGCGCTCGGGCCGGCCCGCCCGATCGTCCCCTGGGCGAGCTCCTCCTCGACCAACGGGTGGTGGCCGGGATCGGCAACATCTGGCGGTGCGAGGCCCTCTTCGTCGAGGCCCACAACCCGTGGATGCCGGTCTCGGCCATCACCGACGGGCAGCTCACGGCCCTGGTGACCACCGCCGGCCGGCTCATGCGAGCCAGCGTCACGTCCCGC
This sequence comes from uncultured Acidimicrobiia bacterium, assembly GCA_963836205.1. Classification (GTDB taxonomy): domain Bacteria; phylum Actinomycetota; class Acidimicrobiia; order Acidimicrobiales; family AC-14; genus JAXDMK01. The sequence goes on from CAWIIV010000024.1 coordinate 99,330, forward strand.
ACCGGCGTCCCCGAGGTCCGCAATGTCTACCGCCGGGCGGGCCAGCCGTGCCACCGCTGTCGAACCCCGGTGAAGTCCCGTCGCCAGGGCGAGCAGGCCCGCACCGCCTACTGGTGCCCCACCTGCCAGCCCGCGCCGGCCCCCGCCGGACCGCCCGCCCCCGCCGGACCGCCCGCCCCCGCCCCCGCACCGGCAACATCGGCCGCACCGGCCCCCGCCGGCCGGCCGGCTCCCGCACCGGCCGGCCCCGCACCACCGGCCGTTGCCACTTGAGGCAACCCCGGCGCCGGCTCCTGGCCGACATCTCGCCGCTCAAGGAATCCCGCGACTTCCGGCTGCTCTTCATCGGCAACGCCGTCTCCTACCTCGGCCGGCAGCTGACGGTGGTGGCGATCCCGTTCCAGGTCTACCTGCTCACCAACTCGTCCTTGGCCGTCGGACTCACCGGGCTGGCCTCCCTCGGACCCCTTGTCGTCATGTCCCTCGTCGGTGGGGCCATGGCCGACGCCTTCGACCGGCGCAAGCTGCTCCTCCTCAACGTGGTGGCTCAGGCTGCCACCAGCGTGGCGCTCGCCGTCAACGCGTCCCTCGACCACCCCGCCCTGTGGCCGCTCTACGTCCTGGGGGCACTCAACGCCGGCCTGTGGGGGATCGACCTGCCCACCCGCAACGCCATGATCCCGGGGATGGTGTCCCGCCAGCAGTTCCCGGCCGCGGCCGCCCTCGGCCAGCTCGTCTTCCAGCTGGGCCAGGTGGCGGGACCGGCCCTCGCCGGCATCGTGATCTCCCAGGTCGACCTGGCCGCCGCCTACTGGCTCGACGCCGTCAGCTACGGCGCCGCCTTCGTCGCCCTGATCCTCATCCAGCCCCAGCCCCCGGCCGGCGGGGGGACCAAGGCCGGCCTGGCCTCGGTGAAGGAGGGACTGGCGTTCCTCAAGGGCCGCCGCCTGCTGCTCAGCACCTTCCTCATCGACATCAACGCCATGGTCTTCGGCATGCCCCGGGCCCTCTTCCCCGCCCTCGGCACCGGCCTCTTCGGCGGCGGGGCGACCACCGTCGGCCTCCTTTACGCCGCCCCCGGGGCGGGCGCCCTCCTCGGCGCCCTCTTCACCGGCTGGGTCGGCGGCGTCCGCCGCCAGGGCCGAGTCGTCGTCGTCTCGGTGCTGTTGTGGGGCGCCGCCATCGCCGCCTTCGGCCTCGTCCCGTGGCTGCCGCTCGGCCTCGTCCTGCTCGCCGTCGCGGGCGCGGCCGACGTGGTCAGCGCCGTCTTCCGCAACACCATCCTTCAGATGAGCGTCCCCGACGGCCTCCGGGGACGCCTCAACTCCGTCCACATCGCGGTGGTCACCGGCGGCCCCGCCCTGGGCGACGCCGAGGCGGGAGCGGCCGCCGCGCTGACCACCCCCCGGATATCGGTAGTCTCCGGGGGTCTGGCATGCATGCTCGGCGTGCTGCTGCTGGTGAGATGGGTGCCGGAATTGTCCCGGTACGATGCGGCCGTGGAGGGGAGCCCAGTGGGTGACGCGGATGGCTGAGAAGACGCGCGTGCGGTCGGTGGCCGACCTCATGACGAAGGACGTCCTGACGGTGGCGGCGTCGGACACCGTGGCCAGCGCGTGCGGGCGCATGCTCGAACGGGGCGTGGGCTCGGTGATCGTGGTCGACGGAAACCGGGCGGTCGGAATCCTCACCGAACGCGACCTGGTGCGGGTGGCGGGCGCGGGGGCGGAGCCGGCCAGTGCCCTGGTGTCGGAGTGGATGACGCCCGACCCCGACACGGTGAAGGCCACCGACGACATCGACGACGCCTTCAAGAGCCTCAAGGCCCACGGCTACCGCCACTTCCCGGTGGTCGACGGCGACCTCCTGGTCGGCATCGTGTCCATGCGCGACATGCTCAAGCTGGCGCCGATTCTCCCCGTCCAGCACCCGGGGGCCATCGAGGCCAAGCGGGGCCTGGAGGGCATCGTGGTGGCGGAGACGTCGGTGGGCGACGTCCGGGGGATGGAGGGCTTCTACCACTACCGCCAGTACAACGCGGTGGAGCTGGCCGAGAAGCGCAGCCTGGAAGACGTCTGGCACCTCCTCTACGAGGGACACCTGCCCTCCCACGACGAGCGGGAGGCGTTCGCCGACGAGATCCGCTCGCTGCGAGCCATCCCCGACGCGGTCAAGGACATGCTCCCCATCATCGCCAACGCGGGCGAGCACTTCACCCCCCTCGACGCCCTCCGCACCGCCTACTCCGCCCTCGCCTACGCGGCCGACTTCAAGTCGTGGATGGACATCGACGCCGCCACCCTGCGGGCCAACGCCATGCAGACGAGCGCGGTCATGCCCACGCTCATCATGGCCCTCTACCGCCTCAACCAGGGCCTCGACCCGATCGACCCCCACCCCGACCTGGCCTACGCGGCCAACTACCTCTACATGCTCACCGGCGAGGTCCCCGACCCCGGCTACGCCCGGGCCATCGAGCAGTACCTCATCTCCACCACCGACCACGGCTTCAACTCGTCGACGTTCACCGCCCGGGTGATCACGTCCACCGGTGCCGACCTGGGCTCGGCGGTGGTGGGTGCCATCGGCGCCCTGTCGGGGCCGTTGCACGGTGGCGCCCCCAGCCGGGCCCTCGACATGCTCGACGCCATCGGCACCCCCGACAAGACCGACGCCTGGGTGCGCGACGCCATCACCCGAGGCGAGCGCATCATGGGCTTCGGGCACCGCATCTACAAGACCGACGACCCCCGCTCGCTCATGCTCCGGGGCGTGGCCGAGCGCCTGGGCGGGCCGATGGTCGACTTCGCCAAGCAGGTGGAGACGACGGTGGTCGAGGTGCTGGCCGAGCTCAAGCCGGGGCGCGCCCTCTACGCCAACGTCGAGTTCTACGCGGGCGTGGTGATGGACAAGGTGGGCCTGCCCCGCAGCCTGTTCACGCCCACGTTCACGTCGAGCCGGGTGATCGGCTGGACGGCCCACGTGCTCGAGCAGGCGGCCGACAACCGCCTCATCCGACCCTCGGCCCACTACGAGGGCCCGCCGCCGCCCGAGCCGGTGCCCGACGCCGACTGACGTGCCAGAGGGTCGAGTCCCGGAAGGTCGAGCCCCGGAAGGTCGAGTCCAGGAGATCACCGAGGTCACGACGGAGGTGGTGGAGGCGATGGCCCGGTTGGTGCCGCAGCTGTCGCGGACGGCACCGGTGCCCACGGACGACGAGCTGGCCGAGCTCGTCTCGTCACCCGCCACCGTGCTTTTGGCCGCCCGGTCCGACGGCGGCCGCATCGTCGGGCTGCTCACGCTGGTCCTGTTCCGCATCCCCACCGGTGTGCGGGCGTGGATCGAGGACGTCGTCGTCGACCAGTCGGCGCGGGGCCAGGGGATGGGGGAGGCCCTCATCCGGGACGCGGTCCGCCGGGCGGTGGCCGCCGGCTCCCGCACCGTCGATCTCACCTCCCGCCCGGCCCGGGAGTCCGCCAACCGGCTCTACCGCCGCGTCGGGTTCGTCGAGCGGGACACCAACGTCTACCGCTTCGACCCGCGGTCGCCCACCCCTCCGCCGACGCCCGGGTAAGGACGGTCCCGCCCGTAGAATTCGGCCATGACGCAGTCGGCGACGCTCCCCCGATGACGCTGGTGCGGCCCCGGTGCCGCATCTACAGCGTCGGCTACGAAGGCACGACCGTCGAGGAGCTGGCCGACCGGTTGGCCCACCACGGGGTGTCGTTGCTGGTCGACGTCCGCCTCCAGCCGTGGAGCCGGCGCCCGGGGTTCTCCCGCCAGCCGCTGTCGGTGGCGCTGGCGATGGCCGGCATCGAGTACGTCCACGAGCCGCTGTTCGGCAACCCGCTGGAGAACCGGGAGGCGTACCGGCAGGGTGATCCCGCGGCGGTGCAGGTGGTGCGGGAACGGGTGGAGCGCAACGGCCAGGTGGCGCTCGACAAGCTCATCCGGGAGGCCCGGTACCGCGACGTGGCCGTGCTGTGCGTCGAACGGGAGTCGAGTCGCTGCCACCGGCGGGTCATCACCGATCTGGCCAAGGACAAGGTCCTCGGACTGGAGATCGTCGACCTCGACCTTTCCGCAGAACCCTCTCTCGACCTCGCCTGATCAGGCCGCGGGCGGGTCGTCGGCGCATTCCTCCTCGGCCGCCTCGGCGGTGGCGTAGACGGGGAGGACCTGGTCGAGGCCGGTGACCCTGAACACCTTCCGGATCGACGTTTGGCCCGGGTCGAGCACGACGCACAGGCTCTTGTCGCCGGAACCGAGTTGCTTGCGGGCGGCGATGATCACGCCGAGCGCGACCGACTCGATGAACGTCACCCGGCGCAGGTCGAGGACCAGCCGCCGGGCGCCGTCGGCGATCACCGATTGCAACCTCTGCCGGAGCATGGGGGCGGTCGAGGCGTCGAGATCCCCGCGGACCGAGACCGTCGCCTGCGTCCCCGACGTCCGAGCGTGCACGCTGAAGTCGTCCATCGGAGCCCCTCCCCGGTCGCGCAGGCTAGCCAGAGGACGGCCGGCTGTCACCCTCGCCCATCCCGCCGAACCGGTGGCGTCCAGGCGGGCCATCGGTCGGATGGAAGGGCAGGGCCCCGCCGTCGCCGTCGCCGTCGATGTCGGTGAGGCCAGGCGCGAGGTGGTACGGGCCGCGGCCGGCTCATGCGGGACCGGCCGACAGCCGACGCCGGTTAGACCTTGGCCAAGGGCTCGCCCGGTCGGTCGGCGTCGATGGGCATGCCGTTCATCCGGCGCCCGGTCGTTTTCGACGACACCAATGTGCGCCCACGAGGATCGCCACCGCCAAGAGGAGCACCGGAGCCGGTCCGAGGGCGACGAAGAGGGTGCGTCCGGTGCGCAGCTGGACGTCGTGGCGGAGGACGGCCGGCCCGCCCAGGGCGCTCCGGGCGAGGACCTGCCCGTCGTGGTCGATGACGGCCGAGTAGCCGGTGGGCGCCGCCTGCAACACCCACCGGCCGGTCTCCAGCGCCCGGAGCCGGGCCACCGCCACCTGCTGGGCGGGAACCTGGGCGTCGCGGTACGACGAGGCGTTGGTGGGGACGAGCAGGAGCCGGCCGCCCGCCCGCGCCGCGGCCCGGCCCCGGTCGGCGAAGAAGACCTCGTAGGAGATGAGGACGCCGAAGCGTCCCGCGGGGGTGTCGACGACGCCCGGGCCCGTGCCCGCAACCGCGTCCCGAGGCACGGCCGACACGTCGGCCAGGCGGGCGAAGAACGGGCGGGCGGGGATGTACTCGCCGAACGGCACCCGGTGGACCTTGTCGTACCGGTCGACGACCCGCCCGTCGGGGGCGAAAACGACGGAGGCGTTGCGGAAGCGGTCGTCGTCGACGTCCTCCGTGATCCCCACGATCAGGGTCGTGCCCAACTCCCTCGCCAGCGCGGCGAGCGCCTGCTCCTCCGGGGAGCCGGCGAACGAGGCCACGTCGACCACGTCCTCCGGCCACAGGACGACATCCGCCCCCGGACCGACCGCGGCCGAGGACGCCAGGTGGACCTCGAAGACAGGCGCGGCCTCGTTTTCGACCGCCCGCAGACCCCGCTCGCCGCCCCCCTGGACGGCAGCAACCGTGATCTCCCCGTCGTACCGCCCGGCTGGCGCGACCGACCCACCGAGGGCGGCGGCCACCACGAGCGCCGCCCCGACTGCCACCGGGACGAGGCCGGCGCGTTTTCGGCGCACGGCCGTGGCCACCGCCGCGCCGGCCAGCGCGACCAGGCCGACCAGGAGCAGCCGGCCACCGAGGCGGGCGGCGGGGGCCAGCGGACCGGCGACCTGGCCCAACTCGATACCCGCGAGGGGCAGTCCGCCGAAGGGCCACACCCCCCGCACCGCCTCGGCCAGCACCACGGCGGCGGGGAAGGCGGCCATTCGCCAGCCGACCGGAGAGGCTCGGGCGGTGCTCGTCGACCCCGGCATCATCGCCATGGCGCCGGCCAGGATGGCGGCCTCCAGCCCGGCCGCGGCCACGAAGCCGGGCACGCTGAAGTCGCGCATCCACCACAGGCCGGGGACGTAGAGGCCGAGCCCGGCGGCCATCCCCGCTCCCAGGCGGGCCCGCAGCCGGCGGCCGTCGACGGCGGCGAAGACCAGGGCCGCCCCGGCCAGCCCGAGCACCCAGGTGCCGGTGGACCCGGGCCACGGCGGCAGGCTGAGCGCGAGGAGAAGCCCGCCGAGCGCGGCCGTCGCCAGCGTGCCGAGCGCGCTCACGATGGCCTCCTTGCCGTGGTAGTCCTGGGGTGTATGACCGACCTGGCCACGAAGATGGCCGAGGCGGGGCTCACCAGCCCCATGCTGCCCGAGAACCGCGACGACCCGTACCCCACGTGGGCGTTCATCCGCCGCCACGAGCCCATTCACCACTCCCCCGACGGCACGTGGGTGCTCACCCGCTACGACCACGCCGCCGCCGTGCTGCGCGACCCCAGGTTCTCGAGCAACCCGGCCCGCCTGGCCGGCGGGGTGGACCAGCTGGCGAGCCCGTTGCGCCAGGCGGGGGCGAACGTGATGTTGTTCAGCGACCCGCCCGACCACACCCGTCTCCGGGGCCTGGTGAGCCAGGCCTTCACCCCTCGCACCGTCGACAGCCTCAAGCCTCGGATCGAGCGGCTGGTCGACGAGCTGCTCGACGCGGTGGTGGACCGGGGCGACGGCGAGCTCGACGTGCTGGCCGACCTGGCCTATCCCCTGCCGACGGTGGTGATCTGCGAGCTGCTCGGCGTGCCGGTGGCCGATCGCGAGAACTTCAAGAACGGGGCTTCCGGCGTCTCCCGATTGCTCGACAACTACCTCGAAGACGCGGCCCGCACCGAGGCCATGGTGGCGGGGATGGAGTTGTTCCGCTACATCACCGATCTGGTGGAGGAGCGCCGGGCCCGGCCCGGCACCGACGTGCTCAGTGCCCTGCTGGCAGCCGAGGCGGAAGGCGACCGGCTCACGCACGCCGAGCTGCTCAACACGGTGGTCCTGCTCTTCGTGGCCGGCTTCGAGACCACCATGAACCTGTTGGGCAATGGGATGCTGGCCCTGCTCCGCAACCCATCGGAGATCGACCGTCTGCGGGCCGATCCGACGCTCGTGCGGCTGGCCGTGGAGGAGCTCATCCGCTACGACGGGCCGGTGCACGTCACCGCCCGGATCGCCACCACCGACCTGCAGATCGGCGGCGAGCGGATCCGGGAGGGCGAGCAGGTGGCGGTGACCCTGGGCGCGGCGAACAGGGACCCGGACCAGTTCCCCGACCCCGACCGGCTCGACGTCGGGCGCACGCCCAACCGTCACCTGGGCCTCGGTGGCGGACCTCATTTCTGCCTCGGCGCGACGCTTGCCCGGATCGAGGCCCAAGTCGCATTCGGCGCCGTGCTCCGCCGGTTCCCGTACCTCGAACTGGCCACCGAACGCCCGACGTTCCGTGACCATTTCGTCGTCCGTGGCCTCAACCAGTTGAAGGTGCGCATCACGCCGCCGCCTGGCTGAGGCGGGTGTGGACAGCGACCACGTCGGCCACCACCTGTTCCGGCCGCTCGTGGAGGTCGAAGTCGGTGAGGATGAGAAGCGTCCAGCCGAGGGCGGTGAGGAGGTTCCACCTGGCCCGGTCGCGGCGGTAGCTCTCGCTGTCGGAGTGCCAGAAGGCGCTGTCGACCTCCAACGCCAACTTCACCGGCGGCGGATAGGCCATATCGAGCCGGATCGGCGGCCGTTCGGGCACATGGATGACGTACTGGCGCACGGGCGGCCGCGCCCCGTAGCGGAAGAGCATCCGCAGGGCGAAGTCCTCCAGCCCGATCTCAGTTGGTGGAGCCGCTGGCCCCCGCGCCTCGAGGATCGACCGCACGCCGCCCGCACCGCGACACCCCGGCCCGCCGTACCGGCTCAGGTAGCGCCAGATGTGCTCGGGAGTGGTGTGCCCCAGGTGGACGGCGCTCTCGAGCATGCTCGTGGCCACGTCGATCGGAACGACGCCGGCGACATCGACCAACGTCCGCTCCGGCCGAGTAACCGTGATCCCCTGGTGAACCCGAATGTCGACCGGCGCCAGGATGCGGCTGCGATGAGCTGTTGCGCCAACGAGTTGTGGCCGCTTGGCGATCGGCACCGAGACTTCCACCCGTGTGCTGCTGGCGCCTCGAAGGCCCCACAACCTGGCCGCGCTCCGGTGTGAGACCGCCGCACCGTCGCCGGCCGCCAGACACGCCGCGATCACCCGTTGCTCGAATGACGCAGCCACGCCAGGAACTGCGTAGACGCCGGGGTGGAGGCGGATCAGCAGCCCGGCTCGAAGCCGGCGTTTGATTTGGTCGGCGCTCAGACCTACGTGGACGAGTTCATGGCGCGTGACGATGCCGCATCGTTTTGCCGCCAGCCGTTGGACCGTCGCATCGAGGGGCACGGGTACAGGAAAGCAGCGGGCTGAGACAGGAAACGCTCTGTGGCATGAAAAGGGGCGGGAGGCGCCCCTTTTCCTCCACAGACTGCGATCGGAGGAGGGCCAGGCAGTCGCCCGAGCGGGCGACGGGCGGGACCGGTAACGTGCGGCGCGTGCGTGAGAAGCCGCTCGTCCACCTGGTGATCCCACGGTGGGGCGGCACCGGCCTGCACCAGACGTTCGGCCACCGCATGCCCCCGATGGCGCTCCTCGTCCTCGCCGCTCACGCCCGTCGGGCCGGGTGGGACGCCAAGGTCATCGACCAGAATTACGAACCCATCCCCAAGGAAACGCCAGACCTCGCCTGCCTCACCGTGTGGACGATGATGGCGCCCCAGGCCTACCGCATCGCCGACGACTACCGAGCCAAGGGCGTGAAGGTCGTCCTCGGCGGCGTCCACCCCAGCCTGCTCCCAACGGAGGCCCTCCGCCACGCCGACGCGGTCGTGTCCGGCGAGGCCGACACCGTCTTCGCCACCGTCCTCCGAGACGCGGCCGCCGACACCCTCCAACGCCTGTACAAGGGCAGCTTCCAGTCGATGGACGACGTCCCCATGAACCACGAGTGGGCCGACATCCTCAAGTCGTTCCCGATCACGAGGTACGCCCCCCTCAACACCCTCCAGACCACCCGCGGCTGCCGTTTCAACTGCGACTTCTGCTCCGTCATCCGCATCAACGGCCGCGGCTCCCGCCACAGCCCGACCGACCGGGTGGTCGAGGAGCTCAAGGTCCTCAAACGAATCGGACAGCACCTCGGCGAGTGGGCCTACGTCTTCTTCCTCGACGACGACCTCGCCGCCGACCTCGACTTCTGCGGCGAACTGTCGGAGGCCATCCTCAGCTCCGGCGTGAAGGTGAAGTGGGGCGCCCAGGCGAGCATCGGCCTGGCCCGCAACCCCAAGCTCCTCGACCTCGCCACGCGCAGCGGCCTGCGGACGATGTTCGTCGGCTTCGAGGGCATCGACCGCGAGTCCCTCCTCGAGTGCAACAAGAAGAACCGTCCCGGCGAGTACGGCGAGCTCGTCGCCCGCATCCACCAGTCGGGCGCCGGCATCGAGGGCGGGTTCATCTTCGGCTTCGACAGCCAGGGCCCCGACTGCTTCGAGGAGACGGCCACCTTCGTCGACAACATCGGCGTCGACGTGGCCCACTTCTCGATCCTCACGCCCTACCCCGGCACCGCCACCTACGCCCGCATGCTCACCGACGGGCGCATCACCAGCTTCGACTGGAAGCGCTACAACATGTACTCCTGCGTCTACGAGCCGGCCCGGATGACGGCCACCCAGCTCGAGGACGGGCTGGCCACCGCCTACCGGGCCTTCTACTCCCGCAAGCGCCGGGCGAGCCGGTTCAAGCGCTTCGCCAAGGGACGGGAGAAGGCCTTCCACCTGGCCCTGGCCGCGGCCAACCACAACTACGCCACCCGCTACAGGCATCCCCACTGCGCCCCGGGCGACGGCTACGAGGCCGACCCCGACGACATCAAGGGCCTCCTCGCGGCCAGCTCCGCCCCTGCCCAGGAGGCCCTCAACGTGGCCTTCGAGGCCGCCGTCGCCGGCAGCCCGGTGTCGCTCATCACCAAGAAATAGCCGTCCTACCCGTCGGAGGACGGGTCCGGCGGGCGACAGTAGGGGTGTGGGGACAGAGAGCACGGCCGTCGTCGACGATCCCGGGCCCGCCTTCCTCGCCCTCTACGACGACGCCTTGCCCCACATCTACGGGTACCTCCTCAGCCGGTGCGGTGGACACGTGGCCGTGGCCCAGGACCTGACCACGCAGACGTTCCTCGCCGCGGTCCAGGCGGTGCGGAACGACCGCCAGCGCCGGCTGTCGACGGCATGGCTCATGACGGTGGCCCGCAACAAGCTCGTCGACCACTGGCGCCGCCTGGCCCGGGAGGAGCGGGGCCTGCGCACCGTCGCCGCCGACCAGGCCAGCTTCCACGACCCGTGGGACGCCGAGCTCGACCACCTGCGAGCCCAGGCCGTCCTCGCCCGGCTGTCGGCCCACCACCGGATGGTGCTCACCCTGCGCTACCTCGACGACCTGCCCGTTCCCCAGGTGGCCGACCTCATCGGCCGGACCCTCCACGCCACCGAAGCCCTGCTCGTACGGGCCCGGGCCGCCTTCCGCCGGGCGTACACCGAAGTCGAAGGGGAGGCCGACTGATGGCCGATCCGTTCGCCACCCTGCGCACGCCCGTCGTGCCCACCCGACCCGACCCCGCCTTCGAGACCCGCCTCCGGGCCCGCCTCGAGGACGCCCTCACCCTCCCCGAAGGAGTCGACGTGACCATCACCACGCTCGCAGCACCCGCCACCACCTCCGCCGAGCGGCCCACCGCCCGCATGACCCTCACCCCCTACCTCGCCGTGGCCGACGGCCGCCGGGCGATCGACTGGTACGCCGACGTCTTCGGCGCCCGCCCCCGGAGCGAGCCCATCGTGATGCCGGACGGCCGCGTCGGCCACGCCGAGCTCGACTTCGGCGGGTCGCTGGTGATGCTGGCCGACGAGTTCCCCGACATCGGCCACACCGCGCCCCGGGCGGGGGCGGGCTCGCCCGTCACCCTCCACCTGGAGGCGGCCGACATCGACGGCCTCGTGTCCCGGGCGGTCGACGAGGGCGCCACGCTCGACCGGCCCCCGCAGGACCAGGAGTACGGTCGTAACGCCACGATCATCGACCCCTTCGGCCACCGCTGGCTGTTGTCGGAGGCGGCAGTCCCTTCGGAGCAGCAGACCCGCGGCCGCCATGGCGACGTCGGCCACGTGTCGGTCCTGGTCCCCGACCTCGACCGGGCCCAGGCCTTCTACGGCGCGGTCCTCGGGTGGACGTTCGTTCCCGCGGGGCGCCCCGACGGCCGCCGGGTCGTGGGCTCGCTGCCGCAGACTGCGCTGTTCGGCGGCCACGACCGGGCCAACCTCGTCCTGGCCTGGCAGGTGGACGACCTGGCCGCCGCGGTCGAGACGGTGCGCGACCTCGGCGGCGCCGCCTCCGACCCGGCGGAGATGCCGTACGGCCAGAGGGCGGACTGCACCGACGACCAGGGCATGGCCTTCTACCTGTGGCAGCCACCGGAGGGATCGGCATCCACCGCCGCCCAGCCCGACATCGCCTACCTGACCCTCAACGTCGTCGACTCGGCCCGGTTCCGGTCGTTCTTCGGACAGCTGTTCGGCTGGACCTTCACGCCCGGCCGGGTGGACGACGGGTGGAACGTCGAGGGCCCCACCCCCATGACCGGCGTCGCCGGCGGTGCCTCCCGTGCGTCGGCGGTGCCGATGTACCGGGTGGAAGACGTCGAGGCCGCCGTCCGCCGGGTTCGGTCCGCCGGCGGGACGGCCACCGCGGCCGCCACCATGCCCTACGGCCTCACGTCCGACTGCACCGACGACCAGGGCACGCCCTTCTACCTCGGCCAGCTCTAGCCCGAGGCGCCGCGGCCGGCGCAGGGGGCGGCGTCGGTACGCTCCCTCCGTGGGACTGACGGCGCTCGGGGGGTGGGCGCTGGTCCTGGCCCTGGTGGCGGCCTGTGGCACCGCCGCCGCCTCGTGGACGGGGGCGGTGGACTGGGGCCGGCGGGGGCTTGCCGTCGTGTTCGGGCTGGTCACGGTGGGTGTGGCGGCCTTGGCCTGGGCCCTCGTGGGCCAGGACTACTCGCTCGTCTACGTCGCCGACCACGCCAGCCGGGACACCACCTGGCCCTACCGGCTGGCCGGCCTGTGGGGCGGGATGGCGGGCTCCCTCCTGCTCTGGACGTGGATGCTCGCCGGCTGGGCCCTCCTCGCGTCGACGTCGGTGCGGCGGCGCCTGCCCGAGCTGGCGGGCGGGACCCAGGCGGTGCTGGCCCTGGAGGCGGCGGTGTTCCTCGGACTGCTGGTGACGGTGTCCCGCCCGTTCGCCACCCTCGCCGTGCCCGCCATCGACGGTGGCGGCCTGACGCCGATCCTGCGCCACCCGGCGATGCTCTACCACCCACCACTCCTCTACAGCGGCTACGTCGGGCTGGCGGTGCCGGCGGCGATGGCCGTCGCCGCCCTCGTGTCGCGAGCGGCGGGGGACTGGCTGGCCGTCGCCCGCCGATTCATGGTGGCCAGCCTGGTCCTGCTGGCGGTGGGCATGGTCGCCGGCGCCCACTGGGCCTACGTCGAGCTCGGGTGGGGCGGCTACTGGGCGTGGGACCCGGTGGAGAACGGGGCCCTCATCCCATGGCTGGCGGGCGTCGCCTTCCTGCACTCGGCCATGGTGGCTCGTCGCCGCGCCGACAGCACGGCCGCCTCGTCCACCCACGGGTTGGCGTTCCTCGCCTTCGGGCTGTCGCTCCTCGGCGCCTTCCTCACCCGGTCGGGGACGACCGCGTCGGTTCACGCCTTCGCCGAGGCTCGGGCCGTGGGCCGGGTTCTCCTCGCCGCGCTGGCGGTGACGGCGGTCGCCCTCGTCACCCTGATGGTCCGCCGACGGGCCCCCCGGCCGACGCCGGCGCCATCGCCGGTCGCGCCCCTGACGCAGGCGGGCGCGGTTCGGGCCAACAACGTCCTCCTCCTGGCCGTGATCGTGGTGGTCGGGTTCGGGCTGCTCTACCCCGTCCTCACCGGCGACGACCTGGTCGTCACCGGCCGCTACTTCGCCATCGTCACCGCCCCCCTCGCCCTGGGCGTCCTCGCCGCCGTCGGCGTCGGCCCCCGCCTGGGATGGCGCCCCCGGCCGTGGCACGAGGTCCGGGCCCGCCTCCGTCCCGCGGGGTGGGGACTGGCCGCGGCTCTGGCCTTGGCCACCGTCACCCTCGACGACCATCGCCCGCTCTCCCTGGCCATGGTCGGCCTGGCGGGAGCCGCCGCCGCCCTCACCGTCGCCGAGTGGCGCAGTCGTCGCCGCGCCCTTGGAGCCAACGGGGCAACAACCAGCGGTCGCGCCCGGGCGCACGCGGGCGGGCTCCTCGCCCACTTCGGCGTCGCCGTCCTCCTGGCGGGCGTCGCCGGCACCGCCACCGGCGCGCACCGCACCGCCAGCCTCGTCCCCGGCCAGTCGATGGCCCTCCGCGGCTACACCCTCCGCCTTGACGAAGTCGTCCCCGTCCCCGCCCCCGACGGCGGACGGGCGGCCCAGGCCACCCTGGCCGTCGAGCGCCACGGCCGTCACGTCGCAACCCTCCGTCCCGTCGCCCTCATCGCCAGGTCGGGCGACCGGGTGTCGGAGGCGGCCCTCCGCTCCACACCGGTCGAGGATCTCCAGGTCGCCCTCCGCACCGTGTCGGGCGGGGGTGGGGCGGTGGTGGTGGAGGTCTTCGTGGTCCCCCTGGCCCAATGGGTGTGGTGGGGAGCCCTGCTGGTCGCCGCCGGGATCGGCCTGTCTCGACACGACCAGGACCGGGGCTGGACCTCGACAGCCGCCGGGTCGAAGGTGCGGTCAAGCGCATCTGACCTACGCTAAGAGTCATGGCGGAAGACAGCTCCAGCCAGACGCCACTGCTCGACGAGTGGCGGGCAGAGGTGGGGGATGAGGCCGTAGCGGCGGCGGTCGAGGCTGCCCGCGCCGAGATCGCCGACGGCTCTCTCAAGGGCTTTTCCAGCAAGGTCGAGTTCCTCGAATACCTCGAGGGCTTACGCCGTCGCTCGGCGTGACCTGGCGGATCTTCCTCACCAACTCGTCCCAGCCGGACCTTGACGCTCACCGCAGCCGACCGCGCCGCGCTCACCGAGGACCTCTTCGCCTGGGTGGAGACCGGGCCGCCCCGAACAAGGGGCCAACGCATCGCCGGTGTGCAGCTGTTTGACGATCGACTGCCATCGGGATCCGCGTGACGTACTTCGTCGACGAGCAGTTGCCCTACGTCGCCGTCGTCCGAGCACGGAGGCGCTGACCCGCTGCCACTCCCTCTGCGTCCGGTGCGGCGGATCACGAGGCGCGGAACGTGCGCCGGTAGGCCTGGGGCGACGCCGAAACGGCGCGGGTGAAGTGTTGGCGCAGGCCGGCAGCCGAGCCGAACCCGCAGCGGTGGGCCACCCATTCGACGGGATCGTCGGTGGTCTCGAGGAGGCGCTGGGCGAGCAGGATCCGTTGGCTCAGGATCCATTGGTGCGGTGTCGTGCCCGTCGCGGCCCCGAACCGGCGGGCGAAGGTGCGAGGGCTGGTGCCGGCCCGGCGGGCGAGGTGTTCGACGCTGAGGTCGTCGCCGATGTGCTCGAGCATCCACCCCAGCACCGCGGCGAGGGGCTCGTGGCCGTTGGCGCTGGCGATCGGCAGGTCGACGAACTGGGCCTGGCCGCCGTCGCGGTGGGGCGGCACGACCATGCGCCGGGCGACGGCGTTGGCCACCTCCGCCCCGTGGTCGAGCCGGACGACATGGAGCATGAGGTCGATCCCGGCCGCGGTGCCAGCCGAGGTCATGACCCCGCCGGCGTCGACGTACAGCACCTTCGGGTCGACATGAACCTTGGGGTACTGCCGGGCGAACGCGTCGGCGTGCATCCAATGGGTCGTGGCCCGCTTGCCGTCGAGGAGGCCGGCGGCGGCCAGCACGAACGCACCCGTGCACACCGAGAGCAGGCGGGCACCGCGGTCCCGGGCGGCGCGCAGCGCATCCAGCAGCTCCTCGGGTGCCGCGCCGGGGAAGGGGTTGGCCGGGATGATCACGGTGTCGGCCTCGGCCACCTCCTCCAGGCCGTACGGCGTGTCGATCACGACGCCCTCGGGGCTGAAATGGGGTCCGGGTACCGCCGCCGCCACCCGGTGGCGGTACCAGGGGTCGACCAGCTCCGATCGGTCGAGCCCGAACACCTCACAGGCCACCGAGAGCTCGAACATGGCCACTTTCGGCCCGATCACGGTCACAACGCGGTGCATTGGCATGATTCTAGCGGAAGATGTCTTTCCTGCCACTTGTCTGCCAGACCGGCTAGGCGGAGCATGAGTGCCATGCACCCCTACGTGGTCGAGCAGCTGGTCGAGGAGCGGCAGCAGGCGCTCAGGCACTTGGCCCGGGCCGATGGCGGCGCCCGGGCCGCCCGCCGCCAGGCCCGGGACTCGGCCTGGCGACGGGCCGTGGGCCGCGCCCTTGTCGCCGGTGCCGTCGCAGTCGGGGTGCCTCGGTCACAGCGACGGGCGGCGCAGTGCCAGGTCGCGACCACGCTCGGCTTCGAGACTCGCTGCTGACCCGAACGCCGTTCCGCCCCGGGCCGCGCACGGCCTCGGTCCACGTGATCCGGTACCGGGGCTGTTGCGCGTGACCCACAGACCGACGTTGCCTAGCCAAGTCACCGCACAGAAACATGATATGGACGCCCGTATGAATGGTGGACAGTGCTATGGGCATTTCACGATCAGAAGAAGATTAGCTGGCGGCGCCCACCGTGACGACGATTACTCGATGGAGGGGCAGTGAAGCATCCTCTATCCAATTCGGCCACGCGGCGATGGTCCGCGCTTTCTGATATCTAGGTCTCGAATCAGACGGATCGGATAGGTGGGTGACCGAGGGACAGCGGTTCTTAACCTCGACCTCCGGAAGGGATCAGGTCCTCCCCTCCGGCGCCGCGCGGTCTCGGGGGTGCAGCCGGCCCAAGACCCTGTGCCCAACCATAGAGGCCGGGCACAGGGGTCGCATCGTCGTCAACTGGGTCGTTGGCCTATACTGGGCACCCCACAGCACGCAAAGCCGATTCCCGTGTTCGGATGTCACTGTGCTCCAACTGCTTCTGCAGTCGTGTACAACGGGATGTCGGCGTCGTCGTATTCACCGACGTGGCAACGGGCGGTGTGGTTGTTGTTGTAGTCGTTGAGAGGGTAGTGGTGGGACCCGCCGGGATGGACGTTGCTGTCGAACTGCCTGGGCTGGTAGCAACCGTTGTCGACGTAGTGCTCCCCGGCGGCGGACTACCGAAGCCCTGGATAGGCACGCCAGCGGTGCTGAATTTGACGCCTGTGCCAGTTTCGCATCCGGGAGGTCCGCATAGCTCAAGGCTGCCCACGAATCCGAATCCGAATAGACCACTTCGATACCGAAGTTCCCATGGCTGACCGCCGGCAGAGAACCGCACAGCAAGTACTTCCTGACCGGCGATAGTAGTCAGGCCAGCCTCTGTGATGGCCGTCGAAGGAATTGGTTGGCCACGGACGACGCCGGTCACGGTGCCGGTCGTTCCACCTGTGGTATTCGGGGAACCGGTCGCGTAGAGCGCCGACTCGTCGGTGTGGCCAGCGATAGTGAAGGGCACAGGACGGAGTCCCCGAGATACCTGGACGCCTTCCTTGTCAACCACAGGAAATGGCGTCGGATCACAGACGTCACCAGTTCCGTCTCCATCATCATCTGCTTGGTCTGGATTGTTATCGTTCGGACAATTATCCAGTTCCTCAGGTATTTCGTCGCCGTCTATCGTAGCGCGAGCAATTGCCGTAGCTTCAGCGGTTAGGCCAGCCTCATCTGTTACGAACAACCCAACCATCCCGTCAAACGGGCTCGTGAAGACATGTGAAAGCGTCGGCGTAGTGGTTGTCTGGTCGTAAACAGCATCACCATCGACATCCCACTCGTACTTCACAATCGCTCCATCATTGTCGAAGGATCCACTGCCATCTAATGTAACGGTGTCACCGACAGTCGTTAGGTACGGGCCATCGAGGAAGGCAAAGGGCCGACTAACGGCATCATTCACTATCTCCGTCAGTGCTGCCTCAATATCCTCTGGTGACGCAGACGGGATCACCCGACCGCCCGTCTCCCGCGCTACACGCTCCAGCTCCGGGCCGCCCGCTTGCCCGCTGGACGATACGTCGACTACATATACGTTGGCCGGATCGACCGCTCGTGCTGCAGCAACTATGTCGGACGCAGTTAACCCGGTAATGGGCTCCGGATCAAGCGGTGGTGCGTCCCCCAGCTGGATAATGACCTTCTTGACCCCCGGGCGCCAGGGCAAATCAATACCCGTCTTCAGGCCGGACCAGGCAGTTTCGGGCGTATCTCCTCCGTCGCCAAGATCAAGTCCCTGGATAGCGCGCTGAATGGAACTCTTGTCGTTCGAGAAGTTCAGGCGAATTCTCGCTGGGTAATCTCCAGATGAGCCCGTCCGCTCCGGAAAGTCGCGGTAGTCGACAACCGCAACTCGATAACTTGACGTTCGGAGCGATAAGTCATCGACGAACCGTGACGAGAACGCTTTTACGCCGTCGATGTCATCACCCATCGACCCGGTGGTATCGATCACGAATACGACGTCAATGCTCCCCTCGGGTGTGCCTCGCGGCGTCGGTTCTTCCAGGGCCGCAATTTTGCGAAGTATGTCGGCGTAAGCCTCATGTCCACGCGGATTCGGGTGATACCACTCTGAAGTGATCCGAGTATCAAGAGCCTCATTAACCCATCGGTCAGGGTTACTACCGCTCGCCTCTGGCTCATGAGAAGGCGGGCCAGCGAATGCAGCCTTCACTTCCGAAAGACGGTAGAAGCCGCGTGTGCCGACTTCACTTCCAAGCACGCTATTGAAGACCGACCGTTGAATCTCATCTCCTCGTTCGCCAAGGCGGCGCACCTCTCGCCCAACGTCATAGCTGTCGCCCGTCAGGAGATTCGCGATAGTTAAGTCCTCATACCTTTCGAGGTAGGGATAGCCGAGCATAACGATCTTGGTATCAGAGCGAGTCGCACCGATGATGCGCTCTAAGACGGAGACGAGATTGGCCCGGAACGTTGAGTTGAGCGTGTCATTGGCTTTCGTGATTTGTTCACGACAACCGCCTGGGTCTCGGTATCCAATAATGAAACACTGCTTCACAATGCTCTCGAAACCGATATCGCTGCCGCCCAGCGTGAAGAGAACAATGTCGTCGCTCCTACTCACAAGGTCGATCTGAGCTTTCAGCAATCGTCGGCAGCGAACAGTCGTCACATTGAGGCGCTCAACAAAGACCAGTCGCTCCTCCTCGGGGTATCCCGGCGAAGGACAAGTATGGCCGAGACCTAGGTGCAGAAAGGTTTCGACGCCCATGTCCCGCTCCTGTAGGACGTGAACCGACTCGGCGCCGCTACATGCATGATTGAGTGCGCTTACGCTGAACTTTGACTTTAGCGAGTCAGTGTACTGTGCGAACCAGTTCGCTGTACTTCGGAAGCATTTCCCCGGGCCATAGTACTCCTCGCCCCGAATACCAGAGCGGGCTCCGTTTCCAGCAGAGTACGAATCTCCAATTAGATGCAGCCTAAGAGGTTGTTTCGGCTCGGCGGATGCCTCCTCGGCAACGACGGTTGAGGCCAGGGTAGATAAGATGAGCGTCAAGCAACAAGCAATGGCTGTCCAAGCTAATGGCCGCCTATAGTAGACATTCTTCATCGAGCGCAAGCCTTTCACCGGCCAGAGGGCCATCGGGCTATTCCCTTCGTTGCAAGGTAGTCAGGGTGACTTGTGGTAAGCTGATTACAATTATGAAGCAGCAGTTTGGCCGCGTAGGCGTCTTTTTGGCCGCACTTATCGCGATCGGTACGGCCGGTGCGATCGGTTTCGCGATTATCGCTCGCGAGCGCCCGGCAGGGCCCGAGCTGCGGGTGCTGCAGAACGACCCGATGGCCTCTTGGACTCCACCAGGGGTCGTAGCCGGCTCGGAGGCGAGGACGGAAGAAGGAGCTGAGCAAGGGCTACTAAAGCCACGCTT
Organism: uncultured Acidimicrobiia bacterium; assembly: GCA_963836205.1. Classification (GTDB taxonomy): domain Bacteria; phylum Actinomycetota; class Acidimicrobiia; order Acidimicrobiales; family AC-14; genus JAXDMK01. The sequence goes on from CAWIIV010000024.1 coordinate 118,430, forward strand.
AGCCAAGATCCGTCGAACAATGGCTGTCGAATCCGTCGAGGGCATTGTCGATGTGGCTGCAATCGCGGCGGAGGCGGCCGGGTGGCGAATTGAGAGCGTTAGAGACGACACCCTTCTAGCATTTAGGCCGGTCAGCGATTCAGGCACAGACCTCGGAACGGCGGCCTTGGACATCGTTGCCATTAGCGCAACTGTGGACGAGCGGGCGCGGCTCGTGATCCAATTGCGGAAGCTGTAGTCAACCGGCACGCCGTTTCCTGCCTCGCCGCCGAGACCCCCGCCCGGTTGGGCAAGTTCTAGGCGAGCGAGATCATCAGCGTCAAGCGTGCGCTGGGAGAGATAGGAGCAGCCGCGGAGGTCGCGATCCGCGAGCAGGGTGGGTGACGTTCGCTGGCGCCACGGATGAGCCTCGCCCGGGCGTCAACCTCCGACTGAATGGTGCCGGGCGTCCTAGAGGCCGGAGAGCCGTCCCCTGACCGACCGTCGGTGTTGGGTTCCCCCGCCTAGGCGTGGCTAGTGCTGGACATCGCACTACGCTGCGACCAGGTCCCGTCAGATCGCGGGTTGTTGAGGGAGTAGCTGTCCGGCGGCGGCTACGGTCTTTCAGAACCGCAACTTTTCAGGTCGCCAGGGTTGGCGCGGCGTCGTGCACCAGACCTTGACCCCTCGCCGGGCGGCTGGTGAGATGGCTCATGCACGAGCAAGGAGGTTCTGTCCCGATGGAGACCTCGTCCGCGGCCCCGGGAGGAGAGGTCCGCTCTCCCACCCTCCCCCTGCCGCCGCCCAAGGCGGACAAGATCACGATGGAAGAGTTCATCGAGGGCGCCACACGAGCCGTCCTGAGGGCCTTGACATCGGAACTCAACCCGCAGCCGCTCCCTCCGAAGGGAACGCCGCTGGCCGGAGAGGGCGGGGAGGCGTCCGGCTTGACCCGTCTCAATCCGCAGCCATTACCGCCGATCACCATCGGGCTGACCATCATGCCTTCCGAGATCGCGGAGCCCCGCGCCCACAAAGCCTGAGGACGATGGGCCAGCCGCACATCCCGCTGTGCCCGAGCGCCCCGCCCGACCTGGAGGGCAGCGTCCTCATCGGCGTGGTGGGCGGGTCCCGGGAGCCCGGTGTCGTGGCGTACCTGGCCGAACCCCAGCCCGTCACCGCCGATCTCCTGGCCCACGCCGGTCCGCTCCGGCCGCAGTCGGTGTTCCGGTTCGCGGCGCCATGCCAGGCGGCGTGCGCTCACCGAGACGGTGCCGACTGCCGGCTCGGTCGCAAGATCGTCGACCTCCTCCCACCCGTGGTCGAGGTGCTTCCGCCGTGCGCGATCCGGTCGCGTTGCCGCTGGTGGGGACAGGAGGGCCGGGCCGCGTGCATGCGATGCCCGGCCATCGCCACCGAGCCATCGAACGCGACCGACAGTTTGCGACGAGCCGCCGATCCCGAGGTGCTACCTCGCTGACGGAACTTCGTCAGCCCGGGATGACCAACGCGTGGGCGACGCCGGCGGAGATGGACCGCACGGCCGTGATGTCGGGGGTCGCGACCGGGGTGTGGCGGTCGATCGTCGTTCCGTCGCCGAGTTGGCCGAAGGTGTTCCATCCCCACGAGACCACCGAACCGTCCTGCCGGACGGCGTGGGAGTGATAGCCGCCGGCCGCCACTGACGCGATCCCGGCCGCGGCGGGCACGGCGGCGGGGGTGGGAGACGAGGTCGTCCCGGCCCGGCCGAGTTGGCCGGCGTTGTTGTAGCCCCACGACCAGACCGTCCCGTCCGACCGGACGGCGACGGTGTGGCCGATGCCCGCCGAGACCGACCGGACGCCGGTGAGGCCGACGACGGTGACCGGGGCGGGCCGGTCGGTGGTGGTGCCGTCGCCCACCTGGCCGAGGGCGTTCCATCCCCATCCCGCGACCGTCTCGTCGGCGCGGACGGCGAAGGAGTGGTAGCCACCGGCGGCGATCGACGTGATCCCGATGAGGCCGGGGACCGGTGTGGGCGTGGCTACCACGATCGGACCACCGGTGCCCGTCTGGCCCACGTGGTTGTAGCCCCACGCCCAGACCGTGCCGTCGGACCGTAGGGCCAGGTTGTGGGTCGCCCCCGCCGTTACCGCCACGACGCCGGTGAGGCCGACCACCTTGATCGGGACCGCGCTGTCGGCCGTGGTGCCCGTCCCCAGTTGCCCGTAGGCGTTCCACCCCCATGCCCACACCGTGCCGTCGGACCTGAGGGCCAGTGAGTGGAAGACGCCGGCCGACACCGCCTCCACGCCGGTCAGGCCGGGGACGGCCGCCGGCGACGACCGGTTGGCCGTGGCGCCCGTCCCCAGTTGTCCGACGTGGCCCAGGCCCCACGACCAGACCCCGCCGCCCACCACGGCCAGCGAGTGGAACCCGCCGGCGGCGACGGACGTGGCCCCGGTCGGCCCCACGGCGACCGCGGCCGGCCGGGCCGTCGTCGAACCGTCGCCCACCTGGCCGTAGCCGTTGAACCCCCATGCCCGGGCCGGGGCCGGCACCGGCACCGTGGTGCTCGTGGTGGTCGTCGTCGAGGAGGACGACGTGGGCGTCGATGTCGACGTGGTGACCGGCGGTGGGGGCGTGGGTTCGCCGGCCCCCTCGAGGAGCCACACCCGGTTGGCGACGAGGTCGGAGAGGTACAGGTCGCCGTCGACGTCGACGGCCAGGCCGGAGGCGTACACGGGTACCGACGTGGGGTCGACCGTCGCCCCGCCCGGCCCCTGGCCCAACTCCCCGTTTCCTGCGACGGTCGAGATGATCCCGTCCGTCCCGACCTTGCGCACCCGGCGGTTGGCGGAGTCGAAGAAGAAGAGGTTGCCGGCACCGTCGACCGTGGCCGTGGAGACGGGCGCGTGCAGCTCCCATCCCAGGTCGAGGTCGGCCTCCAGGGCGGGGCCGCCGTCGCCCGCGAAACCCTTGGTCCCCGACCCGGCGAGGGTGGAGATGGTGCCGTCGGCGAGGGAGACGACCCGCACCCGGTGGGACAGGGAGTCGAGCACGAGCACGCCGCCGGTGCCGTCGAGGGCCATGGCGACGGGCTGCATGGCCGCCTCGGTGGCGGGAATCCCGTCGTCGAAGCTCGTCCCGCCGCCGGCGATGGTCGTGATCTCGCCGTCGGTGCCGACTCGGCGGATGCGTTGGTGGGCCATGTCGGACAGGTAGCCGACGCCGTCAGCGTCGATGGCCATGCCCGAGACGGCGATGCTGACGTCGGTGGCGGGCCGGCCGTCCTCCGGGTCGGGGGCGTACCAGCCGGCGCCCGCCCACGGCCAGGTCACCCCGTCGGGGTCGATCCGGCGGACGGTGTTCCACTGCGTTCCGACGACGACGTACTGAGACCCGTCGGGCCCGAAGGTGACCGCCTGGGGTCGGAAGTCGCGATCGAGCATGCCCTGGACGCGGCCGTCGGCCGTCGACCGGATCGTCCCGCCGGGCGTGACGCGGCGCACGCGGCCGTTGCCGGTGTCGGCCACGAGCAGGTTGCCGTCCTCGCCGAAGGCGAGGCCGCGCGGGCCGGAGAGTTGGGCCCGCACTGCGGGACCGCCGTCGCCGCCGAGAGAGATGGTCCCGTTGCCGGCAACGGTGGAGATCACGCCGTCGGGAGCGATGCGGCGGGTGCGACGACGGCCGGCCTCGGCCACGTACAGGTTGCCCGCCCCGTCGAGGGCGACGCCCCATGGCTGGAGGGCAACGCCCCGAGCCTGGTCGCCGTCGTGGGGTGCGACCTCGGTGCCGGCCTGGGTGACCACCCACTGACCGTTGCCCCCGATGGTCGACAGGTAGCCGGAGGGGTCGAGCCGACGGACCCAGCGGTGGTCGCTCAGGTAGAGGTTGCCGGCGCCGTCGGCGACGATCCCCGAGCCGGCCACCGGGATCTGGATGCCGGGACCCTCGGCGCCGTACTCCCGGTTGCCGTTGCCGACGATCGTCGTGATCGTGCCGAAGGTGTCGACCCGGCGGATGCGGCCGCCGTCCTGGAGGTAGAGGTTCCCGGCGGGATCGAAGGCGAGGGCCCCCGGGCCGGAGAGTCGGGCCTTCGGTGGCGGGGCCGCCGTCGCCGGCAAAGGCCGACGACCCGCCCACGCCGACCGCGGCCACGACCCGTCCCGACAGGTGGTCGACCTTGCGCACGCGGGTGGGGTAGTCGGAGAAGTAGACGTCGCCGTTCGGGGCGATGGCCACGCCGAGGGGCATGACCCACGCCTCGGTGGCGAGCACCCCGTCGTCCCGGGTGGATCCACCGCCGGCCACGGTGGTGATGAAGCCGGCGGTGTCGACCCGCCGGATCCTCCCCCCGTAGTAGTCGCCGATGAACAGGTTGCCGGCGGGGTCGAAGGCGAGGCTGAACGGGTCGTTCAGGGTGGCGGCCACGGCCGGCCCGCCGTCGCCGTCGAGTGCCGGGACGGCCGGTGCCGACGACGACCTCCTCGTGGCCGGTGGCGAGGTCGATGGCCCGGACGACGTGGTTGGCCCGGTCGGCCAGGTAGAGACGACCGTCCCACTGGGCCAGCCCGTAGGCGTCCTGGGCCACGTTCGGACCGGGGCCCGACCCCAACGATCCGGCGTGGACCACGAGCTCGCCCTCGGCCGCGGCCGCGGGCGAGAGGGGGGCGCCGACCAGCCCGAGGGCCGCGACGAGGACGGCGAGGGCCGTCCAGACAGACATCACCTGGCGATTCCGCCGTTGTCGCACACCGTCGCCTATCGGTCGTCGCCGCCCCCGACTTGACCCATTCCGCTCAAGGCGGGGTCCGCGGGGGTCGATGCCAGACGAGACCCTGATCGGAGGACGGCGTGCTGGCGAAGTCGAGAATGCCCCTGTTCCGCGGCGCGGTGATCGGCGCGCTCGTGGCCGTCACCGGGCTACCCGTCGTGGCGGTGGCGACGGCGATCTCGACGGCCGCGGTCGCGGCCGCGGCCACGCCCGTCGTGGGTACCGTCCTGACCTCGTTCCGGCCGGGCGCCGACGACGCCGCCCGGGCCCTCGCCGACCCCGGTGACGGGTACGTGGTCGTGGCCGGCGACGCGGGCGGCGACTTCGGCGTCACCCGGGTCAACTTCGCCGCCGGCCTGGCCGACCCGTCCTTCGGCGGCGACGGCCAGGTGACCACCGACTTCGGGGGACGCCCGGACGTGGCCAACGCCGTCGCTTCCGGCCCCTCCCGGACGACCGTGGCCGCGGGCAACGACCGGCGGCGACCTGGCCGTCGCCCGCTACGACCCCTCCGGCGCCCTCGACCGCGCCTTCGGCACCGAAGGACGGGTCGTCGTCGATCTGGGCGGCTCCGACGACGCCGCCTACGCGGTCACCGCCCCCCTCGGGGGCACAGGTCGTCGTCGCCGGGGGCAACGCCGGCTCGATGGTCGTGCTCCGCCTCGCGACCGACGGCTCGCCCGACGCCTCGTTCGGCGCCTCCGGCCGGGCCGTCGTCCCCTTCGCGCACCCGCCCGGGCCCTCGTCACCCAGCCCGACGGCCGGCTCGTCGTGGCCGGCGGGGGCCCGTCCGGCATCGGCGTCGCCCGGCTCACCGCCGCCGGCACGCTCGACCCCACCTTCGGGTCCGTCGGTGTGGCTCGCCTCGGCGCCGCCGGTACTACGGCCGGCGCCCTCGCCCTCCTCCCCGACGGACGGCTGCTGGTCGCGGGTGGCGCCGCCGGCAACGTCGTCCTCGCCCGCCTCCTGCCCGACGGGCTCCCCGACCCCACGTTCGGCATCAACGGCCTCGTGGCTGCGCCCGACTTCGGCCAGGACGACACCGCCCGGGGCATCTCGGTCGACGCTGACGGCCGGCTGCGGGTGGTCGGCGACGCCGCCGGCGGGTCGGGGTTCTTCGCCACCTTCCTGCCGAGCGGAGCGCTGGACACGTCGATGGCCGGCGGCTTCCGGCGGACGCAGCCGCTCCGGGCCATCCAGCCCGTGATCGGCGGCGGATGGTACGTGGCCGGAACCCGCACCGGGTCCTACGACCAGGACTTTCTCCTGGCCCGGGCCGGATCGGACGGGTGGGTCAGCACCGGCCTCCTGTCGGGACCAGACTTCGGCGCCCCCGTCGAGCTGGCCCGTGGCGCGGTGCGGCTGCCCGACGGGCGCATCCTCGCCGCCGGTGAGACGAGCGGCTCCATCGGGCTCGTCCGCCACCTGGTCGACGGAACCCGCGATCCCGCCTTCGGCATCGGGGGACGGGTGGTGAGCGACCTGGCCTGGTTCCCGAGCGCGGTGGCCGTCCAGGCCGGCGGGCGCATCGTCGTGGCCGGCCACCGGGACGACGCCATGGCCCTCGTCGGCTTCCGTCCCGACGGCTCCCCCGACCCCACCTTCGGGACCAATGCCCGCACGCTCACCGATCTCGCCGGCTACGAGACGCCCACCGCCATCGTCGTGCTCCCCGACGGCGGGCTGCTGGTCGCCGGAACCACCTCCGACGGCAGCTTCCTCGCCCGCTACCTGCCCGACGGCCAGCCGGACCCGGGGTATGGCACGGGCGGCGTGGTCATGGGCTCGCTCGGCGTCGGGTGGGGGCCTGCCTCAGGCCGTCGTGCGCCAATCCGACGGCAAGCTCGTCGCCGCCGGCTCCAACACCGTGCGGCGGGCCAACGCCGACGGCTCGACCGACACGGCGTTCGGCACGGCGGGCACGACCACGTTCGAGCCCCACGTCCTGCGGAACGCTTCCGCCCTCGCCCTCCAGCCCGACGGCCGCATCCTCGTCGGTGGCCGCTCGATCAGCGACGGCTTTGCCATCGTCCGCCTCCTCCCCAACGGGGTGATCGACGGGTCGTGGACAACCGTGCGGACCGAGTTCGCGGAGGAGAACGGCGGCTCGGGCCGGGTCGACGTGCTGCGGACGCTGCTCCCCGCGGCCGACGGCGGGGTCTTGGCGGTGGGCGGGGCCGGGATCTCCCGCTACCGGTCCGACGGCTCCCCCGACCCCGGCTTCGGCGGCGGCGGCCAGGCCCTGCTCCTCCCCGGCGACCGCGACGCCGTCGCCGCCTTCGTCGCCGGCGGGTTCGTCGTCAGCGTCGGCTCCGCCCGCAACGGTTCGCACCCGCCGGGGTTCGTGGTGATCACCACCAGGGTGCCGGTGGGAGGCCTGTTCCACCCCCTTCCGCCCACCCGCATCCTCGACACCCGCACGGGTCTGGGCATGATCCACCCCACAGGGCCGGGCAAGCTGGCGGCCGGGCGGATGCTGTATCTGAAGGTCGCGGGGCGGGGCGGCGTGCCGATCTCAGGCGTGGGCGCAGTGGCGCTCAACCTCACCGCCACCGAGCCGACGGCGGGCAGCTTCGTCACCCTCTGGCCCGGCAACCGGGCCCAGCCCAACGCATCGAACCTCAACTTCTCCGCCGGCCAGACGGTGGCCAACTTGGCGGTGGTGCTGGTCGACAACGACGGGTCGATGCGGCTGGCCAACGCCGCCGGCGCGGTCCACCTCGTCGTCGACGTGGCCGGGTGGTATGGCGACGGCTCCGAGGTCGGCGGCCAGACCTTCCACCCGGTGGCGCCCAGCCGGGTCCTCGACACCCGGGACGGCAATGGGGCGCAGGCGGCCAAGGTGGGACCGGGCGGCGTGGTGAGCCTGCTGGTCGCGGGGCGGGGCGGCGTGCCCGCCAGCGGTGCCACCGCGGTGGTCATGAACCTCACCGTCACCGAACCGACCGCGGGGAACTTCGTGACGGTGTGGCCGGCCGGCGAGGCTCTGCCCAACGCGTCCAACGTCAACGTCGTCGCCGGGCAGACGCGGGCCAACCTGGTGATGGTGCCGATCGGTGCCGGCGGAAGGGTCTACCTCTACAACTTCAACGGGTCGGCCCACCTGATCGCCGACGTCGCCGGCTGGTTCAGCAGCCCGGCCGACATCGACGGCCGGCCGCTCCACGCGGTGGTGAGCCCGACCCGCATCCTCGACACCCGGGTCGGCAACGGGGCTTCCCTGGCCAAGGTCGGCTCGGGGGCCACCCTCGCCCTCCAGGTCACCGGCCGGGGGGGCCTGCCGGCGACGGGCGTGACCGCGGTGGTCCTCAACGTGACCGTGACCGACGCCACCCAGGCCGGCTTCGTCACCGCCTACCCGTTCGGCGGGGCCCGCCCCAACTCCTCCAGCCTCAACTTCACCGCCGGCGACACCGTCCCCAACCTGGTCGTGGTGCCCGTGGGCCCCGGGGGCGTGGTGAACCTCTACAACCGCACGGGCACGACGAACCTGATCGCCGACGTGGCCGGCTGGTTCGGGTAGGCGCCGGGCAGGGGACTTGCACGGGGTGGATCACGATCCGCTGGCCCACAGCGTCCGCCACGTGCTCGGTGGAGCGACCACAGGAGGCGGTCATCGCGCGCCGCGGCCACGAGGGCGCCCGTGTCATACGTGAGTCCGTCGGCGTTCCTGGCGATGGACAGGTCAAGGGCAGGAGGTCGACGTCGTCGTCGGAGAACCGCCATCGACGCTGACGAGAGCGAGTGCCTCGTGCTGCGCCTGGGCGATACGCATGCGCTCAGGGTGGTCGCCTAACCGATGAGTTTCGGGGGAATGGATCGTCCTATGGACATGGCCCTTCCCGAGGTTGTCTCCCGTGACGAATGGCTGGCGGCGCGCAAGGCGTTCCTGATCCGGGAGAAGGAGCTCACCCGCCAACGGGATGCGTTGGTCGCCGACCGGCGCCGGCTGCCGATGGTGAGGATCGACAAGGAGTACGTCTTCGAGGGGCCGGACGGCAAGGCCACCCTCCTCGACCTGTTCGAGGGCCGGCGCCAGCTCATCGTGGGCCACTTCATGTTCGACCCGACCTGGGACGACGGCTGCTCGAGCTGCTCGGCGGGGGCGATGGAGATGTCGGAGGGACTCCTCGAGCACCTCCGGATCCGGGACACGTCGTTCACCTACGTCTCCCGGGCGCCTATCGCCAAGATCGAGGACTACAAGCGGCGGCGGGGGTGGACGTTCCCCTGGCACTCGTCGTACGGGAGCGACTTCAACTACGACTTCCACGTGACCCTCGACCCGTCGGTCGCCCCGGTCATGTACAACTACCGCACGCCGGAGGAGCACGAGGCTGCGGGCACGGCCGGGTACGTCGAGGGCGGGTGGCCGGTCGAGGGTCCCGGCCGGAGCAGTTTCCTGCGCGAGGGGGAGGACATCTTCCACACTTACTCCGTCTTCGCCCGAGGGACGGAGACGATCGGAGGTTCGTACTACATGCTCGACGAGACGGCACTTGGTCGGCAGGAGGCGTGGGAGGAGCCGAAAGGGCGGGCGGTCGACGCCCGGGGCAACCGGCCGGACTTCTCCTCGTGACCGCCACCGGTGACGTGCTGGTGCTGGTCGGCACGTCGAAGGGGCTTGTTCACGCTTGTCGTCGGGGCCGGCCCGCGACTCGTGGACATTGGCCGGGCCGTCGTTCCCGGGCGAGGAGATCTACTCGGCGGTCGTCGACGGGCGGGGCGGGCGCAACCGGCTGCTGGTGGGCGCCACCAGCTCCCACTGGGGACCGTCGGTGTACCGGTCCGACGACCTCGGCGATTCGTGGGTGGAGCCGTCGGCGGGAACGCTGGCCTTTCCGTCGGACGCGGGCGCGGCCGTCGCCCGGGTGTGGCAGTTGCAGCCGGCGGGCGACTCCCAACCCGACGTGGTCTACGCGGGCGTGGAGCCGGCGGCGCTCTTCCGATCCGACGACGGGGGCGAGTCGTTCGCGCTCGACCGTGGCCTGTGGGACCATCCCCATCGTCCGCAATGGAATCCGGGCGGCGGCGGGCTGTGCCTGCACACGGTCCTGCCCGATCCCGCGGGCGGACCGCGGCTGGCGGTGGCGGTGTCGGCCGCCGGGTTCTACCGCACGCTCGAAGGGCAGACATGGGAGGCGGCCAACGTCGGCATCCGGGCCCCGTTCCTCCCCGAGCCGACGCCCGAGTTCGGCCAGTGCGTCCACAAGGTCGACCGTCACCCGTCCGAGCCCGACACCCTCTTCCTCCAGCACCACTGGGGTGTCTACCGGTCCGACGACTTCGGGGGGCGCTGGACGGAGGTGGGCGCCGACGACCTGCCGTCGACGTTCGGTTTCCCGGTGGTGGCCGACCCCAACCGGCCCGGGACGGCCTACGTGCTGCCCCTCACGTCCGACGGGTTCCGGGTCGTCCCCGACGGGCGGCTGCGGGTCTACCGCACGATGGACGGTGGGGCGACGTGGATGGCCCTGGCCGAGGGTCTGCCCCAGGAGGACGCCTACCTGTCGGTGCTGCGGGACGGGTTCGGGGCCGACACCCTCGACCCCACCGGGCTGTATTTCGGCACCCGGACGGGCGACGTGTACGCGTCCGCCGACGGCGGGGAGACGTGGACCGAGCTGGCCCGCCACCTGCCGCCGGTGCTGTGCGTGAAGGCCGCGGTCCTGCGCTGAACGTCACCGTGCGGCTCGCCGCCGCGCTCCGGCCCCACGCCGGCGGGGCGTCGTCGGTCGAGGTCGACATCGAGGCGCCGGCCACCGTCGGCCAGGTGATCGACGCGGTCGCGGCCGCCCACCCCGGCGTCGGCCGCCGCGTCCGGGACGAGGCGGGGGCGCTCCGTCGCCACGTCAACGTCTTCGTCGGCTCGGAGAAGGCCGCCGCCGACACGCCCGTGCCCGAGGGCGCCGAGCTCACCGTCCTCCCGGCGGTGTCCGGAGGTTTGTGAGGAAAAGCGACCCGTGATGTCGCTTTTCCTCCAAAAGCGCCGGTTCAGGCGGGCGGGAGAGGGTCGGCCAGGCCGGTGCCGACGGCGCCCGCGGCGGCGCCGACGCCCAGCGCCGCCACCACCTTGGCCGGGCCGGACTGCCCGGCGAGCGCCAACACCAGGGCCACCACCACGGCGAGGGTTCCGCCAACGGGGAGGTCGGACCGGCGCAGGCGGGTACGGCCGACCCGCAGCGCCCACTTCGGCGACGACGGCGACCGGTGCGAGTGGCGGGTGACGACGACGCCCGCGGCCAGGCCGACCAGGCCGGCGACGAGCGAGGTCACGACGAGTCCCATGGCCGGGGAGCGTATGCGGATGGGGGACCATGGGGGCCGTGGGGGCCGGATGCGGTTCGTGAAATCGGTCGACGACACCAAGGACCTTCCCCCCTCGCGCGCCGAGGTGGCGGTGGTGGGACGGTCGAACGTGGGCAAGTCGTCGCTGGTCAACGCCCTCGGCGGCCACAAGGACCTGGCCCGGGTGTCGAAGACGCCGGGCCGCACCCGTCTCCTCAACCTGTTCGAGGTGGCCGACGGGGCCACCCTGGTCGACTGCCCCGGCTACGGGTACGCCACCGCGTCGAAGGCGGACCGGAACGCGTGGCAGAAGATGATCGAGCGCTACCTGCTCAGCCGGGAGCAGCTGTCGATGGTGATCGTCCTCGTCGACGGCGAGATCGGCCCGACCCCGCTCGACCTCCAGCTCCTCGACTGGCTGCGGGCCAACGAGCTGCCCCACACCGTGGTCGCCACCAAGCACGACAAGGTGAGGTCGTCGCTCCGGGGCCGCCGCCAGCGCGACGTGGCCGCCGCCTGCCGACTCATGCCGGACGACGTGGTGTGGGTGAGCGCGGCCAAAGGCACCGGCATCCCCCGCCTCCGGGGCCTGGTCCACCTCTGGCTCTCCTGAGCCACCGCCCGCCGACCGGCCGAGACCCACGGACCCCGACCGGGCCCGCACAGGCAAGCAAGAGAAGCGGGAAGCCGCGCAACGACCTCCGTCGGCGCCGCCGCATCCTCGAGCGGGAAACGGGGCAGTTGGCCTCCCGCCTCCGGCGGGGGCGGCATCGAAGGAGGCGCGCGGGCCGGCGACGGCTGAGGCCGACCCGGGCCACCCCGGCCGCGCCGAATGCGGGGTCGGGGATCCCGTTGACGCCGGCGGCTGCCGGGATGGCGGCCAACGAGTGAAACGGCCCGCCGCAGGTGCATCCTCAGGCTCGACCGATTCACCGCCGAACTGAAGGTTCGCATCCGGGTCGCGGTCGGCGATCCACTGACGAGCTCCTCGGCCGCCTCCGGGCGACCGAGGAGTCCCCCGACGTCAGCGCGAGACCGCTGGAGGCTTAGCGCGAGCTCCAGTCGGTGGTGTGGCCGCCCTTGGGGGCCCGGGGGGCGGTGTAGCCCCGCCCGCCCGAGCTGCCACCACCCTTGCTCCTTCCGCCGCCGCGGCCACCGAGCCCGGCCAGGCCGAGGAGACCAAGGAGGCCGAACAGGCCGAGGTTCTCCTCGATCCAGCTCTCGTCGTCGGAGTCCTCGACTTCGGCCTCCTGGGCGACGGCCGCGTGGGCCACCGCCGACGTCCCGATCCCCATGCTGAGCATGGCGGCCAATGCTGCGGAACCGAGTGCCTTGCGCATGCCGTACTCCTCGTTCGTCGAACCGTGCGGGTGCCCTACCCACCGTGAGTGCTAGCAGAACCACGGCCCCGAGGTGCATTCTCTGCCCATGTACCACGACGGTCACCGCAAGCTGCAGGACCGGTTCGGCAGCCGCCGCATCGCCGACCGCCTGGAGGAGGTGACGGTGCACGAGGAGCTGTCCGACGGCGACGTCGCCTTCGTCGAGCGCAGCCCCATGTTCTTCCTGGCCACGGCCGACACCGACGGGTGGCCCGACGTGTCGTACAAGGGCGGCCGCCCCGGGTTCGTCCGTTGCCTCGACCGGCGGACGATCGCCTTCCCGTCCTACGACGGCAACGGCATGTTCCGGTCGCTGGGGAACGTCGTGGTCAACGAGCGGGTGTCACTCCTCTTTGTCGACTTCGAACATCCCGACCGGCTGCGGATTCAGGGCACGGCGTCGATCTCGGATTCCGACGACCCCCTCCTCGCGGCGTGGGACGGCGCCCAAGCCGTCGTCCGGGTCACGGTCGTGCAGGCGTTCCCCAACTGCCCCCGGTACATCCACCGGATGAAGCTCGAGGAGCTGTCGGTGTACGCCCCGGCCCCCGGCCATGTCCCGCCCGACCCGGAGTGGAAGGCGATGGGCGTGTTCCGCGACTACCTGCCGGAGCGGTAGCTCACGAGGCGGCCTCGTCGCTCCCACCGTCGGTGTCGCCCCGCTTGCGTTTGAGGAGGCGGTCGATGGTGGGCGGGGGGACGGGCGCGGCCGGCGGGGGCGGGGGCGGGGGCTTCTTGGGCCGGGGCGGACGCTCGACGCCCGGACGGGCCGGCAGGCGGGACTTGAGCTCGTCGACCAGGCGGCGCCGGCCGGCCTGGAGCGCGGCCACGCCCGAGCCGTGGAGGGCCACCCGGCTGAGGGCGACCGCCACCGGCCACAGCGACGCCGCCGCCAGCAGCATCCACCCGGCCAGGGCCAGACGGCCGTGGCCCACGGGGAGGCCGGTGCCGTCGAAGGCGGCGGCCGGCTCGATGAAGCCCCGTCCACCGGCGAGGGCCGACACCCGGGCCAATGCGTCGGGGTCGACCGAGCCCACCGCGTATTCGGCCGAGTACGACTGGACTGCGGTGGTCGTGGCCGCCAGGAGCGTCTCCCCGCCGGGACCGGTGACCGAGACGCCCACTGCGTAGGTGCCGGCGGCGGACGCGGCCACCTCACCCACGAAGGTCTGGTCCGACGTCCGCTCGAGCGCCACCTCCCGGCCCTGGAGGTCGGGGCCGGCCACCCTGGCCACCGCCGTCGCCCCGTCGGGCCACCCGTCCGCCGACTCGGCCGTCACCCGCAGCCGCCCGTCCACCAGCTCGGCCCGGGCCCCCGCGCCGGCCGACCCGCCCAGGGGGAACGTGTCCTTCACCACGCCCGCCCAGAACGACGTGTAGCCGTCCCACGTCGTCCACGCCTGCGACCAGCGGGCCGACGCGTCGCTCGTCCATGCCGTGGCCCGGCCCAGCCCCACCTGCCACGAGGCCAGCAGGGGATCGCTCTCCTCGCCCACGACCAGATGGGTCTGGGCCGTCGGCTTGGTGGTAGCACCCTGGTAGCCGAGGATCGGGGGCGACGCCCGCAGGTCGCGCACCGGCGCCGCCGAGGAGACGACCTTGGGGAAGAACTCGCCCTCGTTCACGATCTGGCGGGAGGCGAGGATGGCCTCCTGCATCATGATCTGGGGCACCTGGCTGAGGTCGGTCTCGTTGTAGAAGCGGCCCCGCCCGGCCTCGGCCACCGCGGCCAGGCTGACTTCGGCGCCCGTCTCCCCGGTGGCCACCACCGACACGGTGATGCCCTCGGCGGCCAGGTCGGTCGCCTGCTGGACCAGCGCCGAAAGGTTGCCCTCGTTGGTGAAGCCGTCGGTGAACAGGATGATGTGCTTGAGCTTGGCCTTGTCGTTGCGGAGGGCCTCGCCCGCGGTGAGCAGGGGAAGGGCCAGGTTGGTGCCGCCGGCCGGGGACAGCTGGCGCAGGCCCTTGGTGACGACCTCCTCCGCCGGCAGCTGTTGCAGGGGGACGATCCACGCCTGCTCGGTGTTGAAGGCGAGCACGCCGACGTGGTCGTCGGCGGCCAGGGCGGAGATGGTGCGGGCGGCCGCGGCCCGGGAGATGTCGGTCTTGTTGACCCCGCCGTTGACCTGGTTGCCGCCCATGAGCCCGTTGGCCCCGCCCTCCGAGCAGTGGCAGGCGCCCATCGACCCGCTGCTGTCGATGGCCAGCACCTCCGCCACCGACGGCCGGCGGAGGGGATCCTTGATGTCGCTGATGACGGGGAGCAGCTTCTCCAGCTCGCTGTCGAGGTAGCCGCCGAGGGCGAACGAGCGGTCGCCGCCGACGGCCACCAGCCCCCGGCCGAGGTCGCGGGTGGCGACGGTGAGGCTGGCCACCTGGTCGGCCGACAGGCTGTGGGCGTCGACGTCGACCAGCACGGTGGACGAATAGGTGGCCAGGCGGTCGACAGGCGGCAGCTCGGCCGCCCCCACCACGTCCACCGGTAGCCCACCGGCCCGCAGGGCGGCGGCCAGGGTGGCGCCCTCGCCGGTCATCCCCTCGACCAGGAGGATGCGGGCCGGGCCCTCGATCTGCACCGCCGCGAACCCGACGTCGTTCTCCAGGCGGGCGTCGTCGGGACCGGTGACCTGGAGGCGGTAGCTGGCCAGGGGGTTGGAGCTGGCGCCCGCGGTCTGTGGGAGCTCGACCACGGTCTGCCCGGCGGCGACGTCGACCACCCGCTCCTCCACCGTCTCGCCGTCTCGGGTCCACCGCAGGGCGATGGTCTGGGCGGTGGTGGACGTGATGGTGGCCCGCACGGTGAAGGCCTCGCCCTCCTTGACGTGGCTGGGGGCGTCGACCCGGGACACGGCCATGTCGGCCCCGCCGAGGGCGTCGACGGCGTGGACGTCGACCCGGATGCCCTGCTCCCGCAGCCGCTTGGCCTCGGTGGCGGCGTCGCCCTCGGTGGCCCGCCCGTCGGACACGACCACGATGCGCCGGCGGGCGTCGGAGGGGAGCACGGCCCCGGCCAGGCGGAGGGCCCCGGCCAGGTTGGTGCGGGAGGCGTCGACCTTGGTCGCCGGCTGGACCAGGCTGGCGTCGGCCTGGACGGTGAGCTCGAGGCGGGCGTCGCCGCCGAAGAAGGCCACGCCCGCGAGGGCGCCGTCGGGCTGGTGGCGGAGGGCGTCGCGCACCCAGTCGACGGCCGCCGCCTGGCCGCCGGCACCGAGCGAGTCCGACCCGTCGACGAGGAACATCACCGCCACCCGCTTCGAGGTGCGGGGGATGGCGAGGCCGGCCAGGGCGCCGATGAGGAGGAGGGCGATCGCACCACGGAGGGCGACCGCGGCCCGCCACTGGCGACGGCTCACGCCCCGGCGCCGGCGGCTGAGGAGGAGCTCGGCGGCGAGCGTGGCCAGGAGGGCGGCGATGACCCATTGCAGCCACGGGCGCTCGCCGGTGGCCCGCCGCTCGCCGGGGGCGAGGGCCCGCTCGGGCACGGGCAGGCTGGCCGCGGGGGCGAGGGCCGACTCGCCGGGGTCGGCGTTGACCGCGAAGGTGACGTCGGGGCGTCCTTCCTGGTGGACGGTCCAGTAGCCGATGGCGTCGGTGACGGGCGCCGCCCCGCCGGCGGCCAGGCTGAGCTGGACCCCGGCCGGGGCGTCGACCGTGGCCGGGCCGGCGAGGCTCACCGGGAGGGGCTGGCCGACGCGGAGGTCGGCCGGGGGGAGGGCGGCGCCGGCCAGCTCGGTGAGGAGGCGGTCGCCGAGGAGGGGGAAGGCGACCTGGAGGGGGAGGTTGCTCTGGTTGAGGGCGAAGGCGAGGTAGGCGAAGGGCCGCCCGCCGTGGGCGCCCCGGAGGAGGAGGGGAGCGCCCTCGGCCCCGACCAGGACGTCGGCGCTCGGGGCGTCGAGCTTCTGGGCCGTGGCGATCCCGACCTCGGACAGGTCGAGGCCGGCGAGGAGGGCGTCGTCGCTGCGGACGAGGGTGACGGCCGGGTTCTCCACCTCGCCGGTCACGGCCACGCCCGCGGCGGTGGCGCCCCCGGGCGGGGCGATGGCCAGGAAGGGGGCGCCGGGGTCGGCGGGCACGGCCACCCCGTCGTAGACGACGAGGTCGAAGCCGGGGGCGGGGCGGGCGTCGGGGCTGCGTTCGACGGTCACCGCCGGCAGGCTGGCGAAGAGACGGTCGAGGAAGACGTTGTCGGGGCCGGCCAGGAGGACCTTGAGCGGGCGGCGGCGGCGGGCGGTGGCGAAGGCGTGGTTGTCGGCCGCCAGGAGGTCCTCGCCCTCGAGAAAGGCCTCCACCCGGTCGCCCCCGGGGAGGTCGATCTCCCGCTCGACCGCCGCGCCCGCGTCGAGTTGCACCTGCTCGGTGTGGGCGGTGCGGCCGTCGACGTCGAGGCGCAGGGTCTGGGTGGCGGCCGGCCCTCCCGTGTTGCGCAGGCTGACCCGGGCGTGGAGGCCGCTGCCCCGGGGCTCGACGGTCAGGCGGGTGACGGCCCGGTTGGTCGACCGGGAGCCGGTGCGGCGGTAGTCGGTGTCGGGCGGGAGGAGCTTCTGCTGCTCGTCGGTGAGCCCACCGTCGGAGAGGAGGACGAAGCCGACGGGAGTCCCCGGCGTCTCCACGCTCTCGGCCAGGGTGAAGGCGGTGGCGAAGTCGGCCGGGCCGGGGGTCGTGCGGATGGCGTTGATGGCCGTGGTGAAGGCGTCGGAATCGGGGCTGGCCGACAGCACCACCCGGGGCTGGGCGTCGGCCACCACCACGCTGGCCACACCGCCCCCGGGGAGCTGGCGGCGCAGGTCGCGGGCCTTGTCCTTGGCCTCGTCCAGCCGGTCTGGACTGCCGTCGGTGGCGGCCATGGAGCCCGACGCATCGAGGATGAACACGGTGTGCTCGGCCAGGCGGGCGGCGGTGGGCCGCACCGGCTGGGCCACGGCGGCGGCCAGCAGGGCGACGGCCAGCAGCTGGAGGGCGAGGAGCGTGCTCGGCCGCAGCTTCTGCCACGGCGCCGCCACCGACACCGGCCGTTCCACCGCCCGCCACAGGAACGTGGAGCTCACCTCCACCGGCGGCCGCCGGGGCCGGAGGATGTGGAGCACCACGATCGGGATGGCCAGCAGTCCCAACCACAGCCCGGCCGGGTTGGCGAACCTCACGCCAAACCCTGCGAACTGGTGACGGTTTTGGTTGCCAGGACCACCGTTCGTGTCACCGGTTCGAGGCCGGCGGTGGTCATCGCAGGACGCCCTCGCGGCGCCACGCACCCAGGAGGGCGGTCTCCAGGTCGTCGTCGGCCAGGATGCGGACGTAGGCCGCGCCCACCTGGGCGCACCGTCCCCGCACCCGCTCCAGCCAGGCCTCGGCGGCCCGCTCGTACTCTTTGATGGAGTCGGAGGCGAGGCTGACGACCACCCGTCCCCCTCCTTCCCGGTCGACCAGCTCGAGGTCGCCGACGAGCGTGGGGTGGAGCTCCTCGGCGGCCAGCACGTGGACGACCATCACGTCGCCCCCCCGGGACGGCAGCCGGCTGAGGGCGCCCTCCCATTCCTCGGTGAGGAGGTCGGAGATCACCACGGTGAGGCCGGCGGGGCCGGGACGGGCCAGGAGCGACGACACCGCGGCGGCGAAGGCGGTGTCGCCCGTGGCTTCGAGGCTCGACAGGTGGCGGAAGAGCAGCGGCACCGCCCCCCGTCCCGTGAAGCGGGGCGCCGCCCGTTGCAGCGGGAAGGTGTGGACGCTCACCGGGTCGCGCCGGGTGAGGGCCACGAAGCCGAGGGCGGCCGCCACCCGGGTGGCCTGTTCGAGCTTCCCGCCGGTCGCCATCGAGGCCGACGTGTCGACCAGCAGGCGCAGGTGGAGGTCGTCCTCGGCCTCGAACAGCTTGAGCAGGAGGACGTCGAGGCGGGCGTAGAGGAAGTAGTCGATGCGCCGGAAGTCGTCGCCCGGGTGGTACTGGCGGTAGTCGGCGAAGTCGGTCGACGACCCGTGGCGGGTCGATCGGTGCTCCCCCGCGAAATGTCCCGCCAGCCGCCGGCGGGTGCCAATCTGCAACGCCTCCAGCCGGGCCAGCAGCCGGGGGTCGAGCAGGCGGGCGCCGGTTTCATGCACTCGGGGAGGGGTGATTTCGCCGGAAACGGGTGATTTCACCACGCTACGAGTGCACGAGACGTGGGTCTCACGGGGCGCCGCGGATCCCCGCCGCCGGCTCGGGGACCGCGGCCAGCACCGCCGCCACCAGGGCGTCGGCCGACACCCCGTCGGCCACCGCCTCGTAGCCGAGGACGAGCCGGTGGCGGAGGGCGGCGGTGGCCACCCGGCGGACGTCGGCGGTGGCCACGTTGGGCCGGCCGTCGAGGAGGGCGGTGGCCTTGGCCGCCAGGATGAGCGCCTGCGCTCCCCGGGGGGAGGCCCCGAAGCGGACGTAGCGGCGCACCGCGTCGGGCGCCTCCGCGTGGGCGGGGTGGGTGGCGATCACCAGGTCGACCGCGTGCTGCACCACGTGGGACGCGGCCGGCACCGCCCGGGTGAGCTCCACCATGGCCGTGAGCACCCCTGCGTCGGCCACCTTGTCGACCGTGGGACGGGCATCGCCGGTGGTGCGCTCGACCACCGCCACCAGGTCGGCCGCGGGTGGGAAGGGCACCACCACCTTGAGCAGGAAGCGGTCGAGCTGGGCCTCGGGGAGGGGGTAGGTGCCCTCCATCTCGATCGGGTTCTGGGTGGCCATCACCAGGAACGGCCGGGGCAGGGGCCGGGTCTCGCCCGCCACCGTGACCGCCCGCTCCTGCATGGCCTCCAGCAGGGCCGACTGGGTCTTGGGCGTGGCCCGGTTGACCTCGTCGGCCAACACCAGGCTGGCGAAGATCGGCCCCGCCCGGAACCGGAAGCTGCGCCGCCCGGCCTCGTCCTCCTCCAGCACCTGGGTGCCGAGGATGTCGGCAGGCATGAGGTCGGGGGTGAACTGGACGCGGCTGAAGGGCAGGTCGACCGCCGACGACAAGGTCTTGAGGAGCATGGTCTTGCCCAGCCCGGGCACGCCTTCGAGGAGGACGTGGCCCTCGCACAGCATGCAGACGAGGACGTCGCGCACCAGCTCGGCCTGGCCGACGATCACCCGCCCGATCTGCTCCTCGATGGCCGCCGCCCGCTCGACGTACTCCTCAGGGTGATGATGAGATCACTGGCCTTCCGCGAGCGCTGCGAAATAGGACTGGACCAGCGCCCGCTGGGTGGGCGGGATGTCGAGCCGGTCGAGGGCGGCGGTGGCCTCGGCCGAGTAGCGGGGGAGGACGTTGCCCACCGGGACCTGGGCCCCGTTCTGCAGGGTGAGTCCGTCGCCCTTGCCGACGACCTGGCTCGGACCCTCGCCCTGCTGGCCGGTGGTGTTGAGCACCTCGCCGTCGGTGCCACCGGCCGGGTCGAAGACGGTGGCCGTCTCCAGTCCGCCGGACGGGTTGTTGCCCGTTCCACCGCCGGGGACGCCCGGCCCGCCCTGGCCGCTACCGGTGCGGGCGTTGGTCCCCCCGGCCTGCCCCGACGCCCCACCCTGCGCCTGCTGCCCCTGCCCGCCCCCCTGCCCGCCCCCTTGCCCTTGCCCTTGCCCCTGCCCCTGCCCCTGGCCCTGGCCCTGGCCCTGGCCCTGGCCCTGGCCTTGCCCCTGGCCGGTGGCCGACAGGGCGGCGCGGGCGGCGGCGATGGACGACAGTGCGCCGAGGGTGGCCTCCTGGCCGGCAACCGACCCGGCGGCGGCGGACTGGGCGTCGGCCGCGGCACCGAGCGCGGTGGCCGCCGCGGTCAGGTCGCCGGTGCCCAGGGCCGCGGCCGCGGCCGACAGGGCGGAGGCGGCGTCGGTGTTGCCCGCGGCCTGGGTGGCGGCGAGGGCGGCCAGCCGTTCGGCCAGCGCCTGGCGCTCCTCCGGGCTGAGCGCGGCCAGGGCCGACGCCGCCGACTCCAACTGGCTGGCGGCGTCGCCCCCGGCCGTCGCCCCGGGTAAGGGTGACGACGCCAGGCTGCGGTCGAGGCCCCGCGCCGCCGCCTTCTGGGCCAGCAGGTTCGGCGACAGCTGGCCGGCCAGCTCCCGGGCGGCGGCGTCGAGCGCCTCCTGGCCCTTGGGCAGGTCGGCGGCGGTGGCCAGCTCCCGGGCCAGCTCCTCCAGCCGCTGGGCCAGCTCCTCCTGCGTCGGCGTCGGCGGGGTGGCGGTGCGCAGCTCCTCGGCCGCGTCCTGGAGCTTGGCCGCCTCGGCGTCGAGAACCTGCTGGTCGGCGGCCTGCCGGCGGCGGACCGTGTCCTGGTGGTTGGCCATGAGGCCGAGGGCGACGGCGGCCACCGTCAGCCCCGCCACCACGCCCATCCGCCGCCCGTCGAGCCGCACCGGCACCGCCTCCGACGGCTTCCGTCCCGCAGCCAGGTCGGACGCCCGCGCCCGCACCCGTTCCCCGAACGGACCGCCCGACCCCGGCCCCCGTGCCTCCAACTCCAGGGCGGTGGCGAACACGTCGCCCGTCCCCAGGCCCCGGTCGGCGGCCCGGGCCGCGACCAGCGGCGGCACCTTCACCACCAGGGCCGCGACCACGAGGGCGACCACGGCCGCCACCGCCAGCCCCACCGCCACCGGCTCGGGCCACGCCCACGGCCGGAACCGCCCGGCCAGCACCAGGGCCAGGGCCAGGGCCGCCACCGCGGGGGCGATCCACTGGGCGGTGGCCACCCCCCAGGCCAGCCGCAGCCGGCGCCGCACCCCGGCCAGCAGCTCGGTCACGAGAAGTCCCGGGCCGACGGGAGACTCACCCGGCGCACGGCCACGAACAGGGCCAGCCCGCCGATCACGATCGACGCCAGCAGCCACGCCACCCACAGGCGCACGCCGGCCACCTCCGCCTGGGGCCGGACCGGCTCGTCGAACTGCCCGAGCGGGATGCCGTCACCGATCCCGTCCCCGGGGTCGATGATCACCTGGCCACCCGCCGCGTTGAGGATCGCGATCTGGCTGCGGATCTCTGCGTCCGCCGGGAGGTCGGGCGCCGGCACCGGCATGGTGGTCATGGGCGGTGCCGGCAGGAAGGGCTCGGCCATGGCCGTCGCCGGCACCGGCATCGGGACCGGCCGCACGTCGACGCCTGCGAATCCCATCCCGGAGTCGGTGGCGAACCCGAAGCTGTCCGGCCGGACCAGATCGGCCAGCGCGGTGAACGGCGAGTCGATGGAATTGGTGGCGGTTCGCCCTTGCACCACGTCGGCGGTTGCCACGAACGGGTTCAGGGCCAGCACCGCCGGCGAGGCCCGGTCGATGGGCCCGTCCATGGCCCGCTGCCCGCCGTAGACGATGAACGTCCCCACCGTGAGGGCGGCGGTGAGCCCGTAGGCGATGACGGTGGCGGCCTGGGTGCGGCGGAGGAGGGCGGAGCAGGCGACGCTGAGGCAGGCCAGCACCACTGCCGTGAGCAGGACCATCGCCACGCCCTTGAGCACCTCGGCCACCGACACCCCGCCCACGAGGAAGGGGACGCTGAGCAGGGGCAGGCTGGCCACCACCAGGAAGGCGGTGAACGCCAGCGACGAGAGCAGCTTGCCCAGGACGATCGACCGGGGCCGCAGCAGCGTGACCTGGAGCGAGACGAGCGTCTGCCGCTCCCGCTCGCCGGAGATCGCCGAGGCGGTGAGCCCGGGGACGATGAAGCACACCAGCATGAGCATGAAGAACAGCAGCCAGTGGAAGATCGAGCGCCCGACCGAGGCCGACGCCAACGGGTCGGCGAACCCCGAGCCCGACAACGAGTTCGACGCGCCCAGGTACACGAAGCGCAGGATGAGGGCGAGGATGGCCAGGTAGGCGGTGACGACCAGCCACGTCAGCCGGCCCCGCATGCGCTGCTTGAGCTCGCGGGCCAGCACCGGGTTGAGGGGCGGCAGGGCGCGTCGAAGGGAGGCCAACGAAGCTGTCCCAGTAGGTCTCATTGGAGCGTGCCTTCCGTCACCTGCATGAACACGTCCTCCAGCCCCGACCCGTCGACCCGGAACTCGACCACGGCCAGGCCTTCGTCGACCACCAGCCGGCGCAGGAGGGCCTGCTGCTCGTCCTCGTCGGCGACGGTGAAGGTGCGCACCTCGCCGCCGGCCAGGGTCACGGTGACCTGGCGCCCGGCGACCGCCGTCAGCCGGGCTCCGATCTCCTTGGGCGGCCCGACGGCCAGCAGCCGGCCCGCCTCCATGATGGCGATGTGGCTGCACATCTCCTCCATCTCGGAGAGGATGTGGGAGCTGATCACGACGGTCTTGCCCATCGACTGGAGCTCGGCCAGCAGCCCCCGCAGCTCCACCCGGGCCCGGGGGTCGAGGCCGCTGGCGGGCTCGTCGAGCAGGAGCACCTCGGGGTCGTGGACGAGGGCCCGGGCCAGGGCCAGGCGTTGCTTCATGCCCCGCGACAGCGACTCCACCATGGCCGTGCGCTTGACCTCGAGCCCGACCAGCTCCAGCAGGCCGTCGACCAGGCCCTTCCACCCCGGCCGGGGCAGCGAGTAGGCGGCGGCGAAGAACTCCAGGTACTCCTGCACCGACAGGTTGTCGTAGACGCCGAGGACGTCGGGCATGTAGCCCACCTTCCGGCGCACGCCCCGGGGGTCGGTCACCGGATCGCAGCCGGCCACCCGGGCCGTGCCCGAGGTGGGCGTGAGCACCGACGCCAGGATCGACAGGGTGGTGCTCTTCCCCGCCCCGTTGGGACCGATGAGCCCGAACACGCTCCCCGCCGGCACCTCCAGGCTCAGGTCGCGCACCGCGAACAGGTCGCCGAAGCGCTTGGTCAGGCCCACGGTGCGGACGGCGAAGGCGGGGCCGACCTCGGACGGCTCGTCGACCTCGTCCACCGCCACCACGTCGGTCATGTGCCCTCCCGCACGGTGAAGAGGCCGTTGACGTCGACGAGCGAGGTGAACGCCGGGAAGCGCAGCCACACCACGTCGCCCTGGACCGCGCCGGCAGGGAGGGCGAAGGCGGCCGACCCGCCGTTGCCACCGGCGCCGGCCAATGGCGTGAGCGTCCGCCAGCCCCCGTCCTGCCACACCTCCACCTCGGGGCCGGGGACGCGGGTGGTGAGCCGGGTCAGGTCGGGCGTGCGTCCGCCCCGGTCGGCGTCGCGGAGCACGAAGCGGGTGACGTAGGACTCGGCCTGCCCCTTCCGGAAGTCGGCGGCGCGCACGACCTCCCGGCGGACGTCGAGGGCGGTGCTGTCGGCCGGGACCTCGACCCGGTTACGGCCCAGGACGACGGAGCGCCCGCCGCCGGCGTCGCGGCCGTCGACCTCGACCGGCGGCGCGAACGACCGGGTCCAGCCGGCGGCGAGCACCTCGCCCGGTCCCCGGAACTCGGGTCCGCTGATGGCCTCCGCCGTCTGCCACAGGCTCCAGTCGACGGTGCTGTCGGAGTCGGGGTCGAAGCCGCCGAACAGGTTCCAGACCCGTCCCTCCACGCCGCCCTCGCCGCCGAAGAGGAAGTTGGCGTCGGTCTCGGCGATGCGCCAGTCCCGTTCCTCACCCGGCTCCAGCCGGCCGACCAGGGTGCCGCCGGTGCCGACGAACACGCCCACCTCGTCGAGCACCCACGAGGTCGCGTTCTTGACCCGGCCCGACGCCTGGCCCGGGGCCATGGCCACCGCCGAAACCTCGAGGATGCCCTCGGTCGCCACCGGCCCGGTGGAGGGGACGATGCCGAACTGGCCGGCGTCGAGGGGGAGTGAGCCTTCGAGACCGTCCGGCGTGACGGTGACCGACGAGAACGAGTTGGTGCTCCCGATGTCGGACTCGCCGCCGGGGGCCCATCCCGGGCCGAGGCGGATGCGCGACGTCTGGCCGCCGGCGGAGAACACTCCCGTCCACGTGGACGCCGTCGCCCCGTTCACGCCGGTGGACACCACGCTGGTGTGGACCTGACGGGTCGTGGCCCGCAGGTCACGTCCCCCGACGTAGCTGCCGGCGGTGAACATGACCGCCACCAGGGGGACGGCGACCCAGGCCAGCTCGGGATGGCCCCGGCGGCGGACGACGAGGAACGCGATCGGACCCGCCACCAGCACATACAGGACGAGGAAGGCGACCAGCCAGCCCAGCCGGGGGACCTGCAGCCCGGCCTCGTTGGCGAGGGTCTGGCCCACCAGGGTGTCGCCGAAGCGCATGGAGGGGTCACCGGTGACGGCCCAGCCGGTGGGCTCCACCAGCCCCGTCCACTGCCCGCCGGCGATGGCGCCGCCGGTGAGCCGGACCTCGCCCCGCCCTGCCGCCGACCGCCCGTCGGTGCCCGGCTGCCAGCTCGGGGGCAGACCCTCCACCGACTGGCCCCGGTCGGCGTCGACCAGGAGGTGGCCTCCCTGCTCGACCCAGGCCAGCACCGCGGCGCGGGTGTCGACCGGCATCCGGGCCAGCTCGTCGGCCGCGGCCCCGATGGTGCTCACCGGGCCCAGGCTGCCGGGGGCCTGGGCCAGCTCGGCGGCGCCGACGGCGGTGAAACGGGCGGTGCCGGCGTCGACGGCGAGGGGGGCCGGGCCGGGGACGCTGCGCCCGCCGAGGGCCCCCGGGAGCAGCCCGACCAGCTCCTGCCCGGTCGAGCTCTGCAGCACACCGTCGCCGGTGGCGATCTCGTCCGACCCGTCCCGGAGCAGGGCCTGGACGCCGATGGCCCCGTCGAACCGGAACGACTGCCAGGCGGGCATGACGACGAGGAACTCCTTGGTGCTGCCGCCGGGAACCTCGACCGGGATGGCCACCGGAGTGCCGCCGGCGGTCCCGACCTCCAACCGTCCCCGCACCAGGCGGTCGGCCGTCACCTGCACCCGCACCGCCAGCGGCCGGCCGGGGACGTAGGACCCGTCGTAGGCGCCGACGACCTTGAGCGACGTGGCCGCCGCCGCCGGGCCGGCCGCGGGGCCGAGGGTCAGGAGGAGGGGGACGATCGCGAGCGCGACGAGTCCGAGCCGCCTGGGCCAGCCTCGATTGGGCCAGCCTCGATCGGGCCAGCGATCTCGCACGTCCGTTCCTCGGCTTTCTCCCGCCACCCGCAGGTACGACGTCGGCTGGCCACGCCCGGTTCCCGGCCCGCGGCCGGATTCCCGGATAGGCCCCGACGGTACCGGGCCGCCCGTCCGATGAGGTGGCGCGGCCCACGCCCGTGGCTCAGGGCATCCTCCCGGGAACCCCCGAGGATCGTCACAGGCCGGACCCCGAGGATGCGGCCATGCGCACGCGAATCGTCCTGGCCACGACCCTGATCGTGGCGGCGGTGGGAATCGGAGCGGCCTCGGGATCGACCGGCGGGAGCCGGCCGGCCGCGGTCGCCGTAGCCGTCAGCCAGGTGGCTGCGACCGGCTCGCCGGCCGCGACCCGCCTCGTCGGTGAAGGTGCTGGCCGCGGCGGGTGCGTTGGTGTACCTCCACGACCTCGGGTTCTCGGGGCAGGCGAGGGTGACGATGGACGGCGAGACCTTCACCGTCGCCGACGTCTACCGGGCGGCCATCGTCGACGGCGAGAGCGCGGCCTACGACACCCTGGTCCGGATCGCAGGCGTGGACTGGCTCAACACCCGGTTCCTCGCCGCCGCCAACGGCTTTCCGAGGACGGTGATCCAGCGGTCGTACACCGGCCTGGGCGTGCCCTGGTCGCCGGCCATGCGGATCGTCGAGGGCTCCCGTTCCCGGACGGTGGCGGCCCGGACCGCCACCGGTACCTACGACTGTTCCGACGACGGCAACTGCTCGAACCTCCTCGAGCTGACGGAGTCCGTGCGCCGGGTCGTGCTCGACGCCGAGCTCCCGGCCGCCGAGCGGTTCGACCTGGACCCGTCCGACATCGCCGGCCTGTCCGCGGCCCTGCTGCACGCCAACGGGTTCGTCGGTCCCGCCGCCGCCTAGGTCCTGGGTCGGACGCCCTTGTCTACGACAAGCCCGGATACGTACCTGGCGACGCGTGCGTCGACGCGTCCGTCGTCATCGATCCGACGACCGGCGAGCGCTACGTCCTGGGGATCGCCACCCCCGAGGACGGTCCCGACTTGCCAGGCCCTGGGTGCGATCGCTGCCGCCACCCTCGACTTCCTCACACCGCCGGCGGGTCCGGGAGGGGTTGCTCAAGGGTGAGGACGGGCCCGAACAGGTCGCCGTGCTCGGTCACCCGGTCGAGGACCGCGGGGGCCTCGAAGACGAGGGAGTCGGCGTCGCCGCTGGTGGCGGCTTCGGCCACCTCGTCCCACGTCACGGGCGTCGACACCGTGGGGCGGGGACGGGCCCGGAGGGAGTAGATCGAGATGGTGGTCTTGTGCTCGTCGTTCTGGCTCCAGTCGATGAAGACCTTGCCCGTGCGCAGCTCCTTCTTCATCAGCGACAGGATCTGCTTGGGATGCTCGGCCTCGAGCAGGCGGGCGAGGGCGTGGGCGAAGGGCTTCGTGTCGTCGTAGGTGACGGTGGTGTTGAGGGGCACGTAGATCTGGAGCCCCTTCGACCCCGACGTCTTGGGGAACGATTGAAGTCCGAGCCCGTCGAGAGCCTCCTTGAGGAGCAGCCCGACCTGGCAACACTCGAGGAGGGCGGCCGGCGGGCCGGGGTCGAGGTCGAAGACCAACATCGTCGGCCGCTGGTTCTCGGGCGCCCGCGACAACGACGGGTGGAGCTCGAGGGCGGCCAGGTTGGCCATCCACACGAGGGTGGGGAGGTCGTCGGCGACGCAATAGTCCATGAGCTCGTTCTTGCGCCCGGCGTACACCGGCGTGGTCGCCACCCACGGTGGCCGGTGCTTCGGACAGTTCTTCTCGTAGAAGAACTGGCTGGCCACGCCATTCGGATAGCGCTTGAGCGTCAGCGGCCGCCCTTGGAGGTGGGGCACGAGCACGTCCGCGATGCGGGTGTAGTAGTCGATCACCTGGCCCTTGGTGAATCCGGCCTCGGGATACAGCACCTTCTCAAGGTTGGAGAGCGAGAGCTGCCGCCCCCCGACCTCGACCACCACCTCCGTCTTGCCCCCGCTCGACGACGGACTCATGAGACTCGATGCTACGGCGAGGGCAGGTGGATGGCGGGGACAGGGTGGCCGGGTCTCCCCGCGCCACGAGGCACATAGCGAATGCGCCCGCCAAGGGCGGGCTCGTGGCGAACCTAAGATTTAGGTGCAGGAGCGCAGCCTTTACGACTCGTGGGGGGACGGCGATCCTCCGGGCATGGCCGATCGAGGAACGGGCCTATTGATAGCAGGAAGGGGAATGCTCCTACTCCTCATCGGTTTCGCGCCACTGCTACAAGCTCCTGGCACGCGTGGATCCGCCGGGTCGGAAGTTGACGGTCGATATACGGTATGGCGACGCCGTTTCAGAGCGGGCACGAAACAGATCGCACTCATCTGCGGGAAAAACAGCCCTAGGTGGGATCGTGGTTGTTGTCGGAGTCATCGTCGAGGCCATTGCTTAGCCGTGTTCCGAGGTTCCCTCGACCGCTTCTCCAGGGCGCCCGCATCCGGACCCGTTTGGGGGATCTCGTCTGAGTGGAGAGAGGGGATCCGCGTCGCCCGGCAACCGACAAAGACGCAGGTAAGGGAGCCTATGGCGCGGGCCCTCCCTCCTTCCGCTCCAGGTCCGAGGAGCCTTCTCGGCGACCCGTTCCTCCAGGAGCGGAGAACCTTGTTTGGTCCGATCCGTCACCAGATGAGAGCCGAGGCCAGCCGAGGTTCGGAACCTTGTCTCACAAGGGTGTCTTCGATGACTCCCGCTCCCCTAGGACGGTGGGGCGCCCCGATCACGACTTGATACTAGGCGCTCAATCGGCGTGTCTGTCTTTCATCTGCTCAAGAATTGAGGAAATCGACTTGCGAAGCAAACGTGTGTTCGACTATAATCGTACCTATGGGCGAGTGCTCAGAGAGTGAGGCCAAGGCGGTCCGGTTGGAGGCCGAGATCGCCGAGGTGTGCGGGATGATCAATGCCGCTACCGCTCGGTTGGTTCGGCTTCTGGGTGAGGTTTTGGCGACGGGGTCGTGGGAGGGTGCGGGCATTCGCTCGCCGGAGCAATGGGTGGCCTGGAAGTGCGGGGTCGGTCCGGCTCGGGCACGGTCGTTGGTGGCGATGGCCCGGCGGCTCCCGGAGTTGCCCGAGACTCGAACCTCGTTCGAGGCGGGCGAGCTGACGGAGGACCAAGTGGCGGTCATCGCCCGTCGTGCACCTGCGTCGACCGATGCCGAGGTGGCCGAGCTCGCCCGGCAGGCCACCGTGTGCCAACTCGGGCGTGTCCTCAATGGATACCGCTTCGCCGAGGAATCCGAGACGACCAAGGCCCAGCCGGCGGCCGAGCAGCCGGCTCCGGAGGTGCCCGAGGAGCAGCGGCGGGTCAGCTTCGGCTACGACGACGACGGCGGATGGCGGCTGTCAGCGGTGTTGCCGGCCGACGAGGGCGCGCTCTGGGAACGGGCGCTGACCGAGGCGAGGGAGTCGTTGTTCCGGGCGCAGCAGTCCGACGAGCACGACCGGCGGATCGCTGTGGGGTGGGCCGACGCCCTCGTGGCGGTTGCCGACCGGAGCCTGGCCGAGGGTGCCGCCGTGCGGCCCCACCGCGACCGGCATCTGGTGATGGTCCACGTCGGAGCGAGCCCCAGCGGTGCTGTCGGGGGCCATCTGCACCTCGGCCCCGAGTTGCCTGCCGGTCTGCGGCAGTACATCAGCTGCGACGGGCGTGTGCGGGCCGTCTTCGAGGCGAGTGGCACGCCGGTCAGCGTCGGCCGGTCGTATCGCACGGTGCCCGATCGCACGCGTGCCGTCATCGAGGAACGAGACCGCGGGTGCCGGGTGCCCGGTTGCGATCGTAGGCGGTGGTTGCACGTCCACCACATTCGCCATTGGGAGGATGGCGGGCCATCCGATACTCCCAATCTTCTGGCCCTGTGCTCGTTCCATCACCGGCTTCTCCACCGGGGCGGCCTCAGGATAACGGGGAATGCCGACGAGCCCGACGGGCTGATGTTCGCCGATCATCGCGGGCGGCGGCTTGCCACCAACGGTCGGCCGATACCGCCGAATGGTTCGTTCACCGACGCCGCCCGCCACCTGGGCATCCCCGAACCAAGCTGGAGCCCTCCATCCGGCGAGCGCCACGACCCCCGGGCCGTGTACTTCAACGATTCCCCGTAGACGTGGAACGACGGGACACCGACTTCGAAGATCCCGCCGCGGACCTTCGCGCGTCAGTGCCCCGTCGGCCCCGGCACGGCGTGCTACACGACGGTTGTCGGGGAGCGGCCGAGGGGCCGGCACCCTGACGTCCGGAACGTCGTGTGCGGCGGGGGTGGCAGGCCGGGGCAGGATGCGCACGGGCGGCGCGTCGTGCCGGCGTGGGGCCGAGCGCTCAGACGGTTGGTGGCCAGGCGTTTCGTGCTCCGGCAACGTCGAAAACGAGTCATGTCGAGCGACCCCCCGATCGCAACACCCCAGTGACTGGGCAGCGTCCGGCCCGACCAACCAGGGTTGACGTTGAATCCAGCCTCCTGATCGCCCGCCGCCCGGATTCGACCTCCGCCGTGTCCTCCGGTCTGCGATCAGGTGGTTGGCACCGTCACCCTGGTTGGTCGAGTGTCGGACACCCGCCTGAGCCACAGCCTCGTCGCCCGTCCCCGCCGGCGCATCGGGAGGATGCCTTATGTCGGCGGCCGCGACTCCTTACTTCGGCCCCTCACTTCCGCCCCTCACTTCCGCAGCGCCATCCGGTGGGCGACCGACGCCGCCTCGACCCGGCTGACGACGTTGAGCTTGGCCAGGATGTGGGAGACGTGGACGCTCGCCGTCTTCTCGCTGATGAAGAGGGTGTTGGCGATCTGGCGGTTCGACGCCCCCTCGGCGATGAGGTCGAGCACCTCCCGCTCGCGGGACGTGAGGCCGAAGGGGGCGGGTTCGGCCGGCGCGGCGGCGGCGGCCCCCGACCCGTCCCCGGCCGCGTCGTCCGCCGGCGACTCGACCACCGCGATCCGAGCCCGGGTCGCCAGCTGCTCGATCTCGGCCTGGAACGGCGCCGCGCCCAGAGCCACGGCTGTGGCGTGGGCCGACCGGAGCAGGCGGGTGGCGACGGCCACCCCTCCGCCCTCCCGCAGGTAGAGGGTCGCCTCCGCCCCCCGGTAGCGGGCGTAGGCCGCCGGATAGGGCTGGCCCACCGCGTCCCACGCGGCGGCGGCGTCGACCCACAGGTGGGGGGCGGGGGTGCCCTCCACCCGGGCGTGCTCGGCCGTCGCCAGCCGCTGGTAGGCGTCGATGATGCCGGCGTAGGCGAAGGGCAACAGCGACGACGCCGCCACCATCTGGGCCATGTCGGACATCAGGTCGGCGGCGGTTGCCAGGGCCGACGCCAGTTCCACCGGCGAGTGCCGCGCCCGCGCCCGCTCGGCCCGGTCGCCGTGGGCCCGCAGGCCGTGCCAAAGGAGCGGGGCCCCGAACCAGGGGTTGTCGGTGCCGCCCAGCGCCTTCAGCCCGTCCTCCACCGCGTCGCAGGCCTTGTCGAGGTCGCCCTGCCACATGGCCAGCCCCGCGGTGAGGGTGCTCAGCGGCGCCCGGTACTGGGGCGCGAGGGCCCGGGCCGACAGCGCCCGGGCGGTGTCGAGGTCGGCGGCGGCGTCGGCGAACCGGCCCCGTCCCACCGACATCCGGCCCCGGGCCAGGTACAGGTCGATGGCCGCCGTCCCGCTCGGCCGCAGGGCCATGGCCTCGTCGAGCAGAGCGTCGGCCTCGTCCCACCGCCCGAGCCGGAACAGACCGTTGGCTGCCGCCGCCAGCAGGGACACGCCGTGGACCCGGTCGATGCCCAGGGAGCGGACCCGTCGCAGGCCCTGGGTGGCGGTGGCGACGGCCTCGTCGACCCGGTTGAGGGGACCGGACAGCAGCTCCGACAGGCTGAGATAGGCGCGGCCGACGTCGTCCGGGCGCCCGTCGTCCTCGAGGATGCGGATGGCCTCCCGGAGGTGGGCGATGCCGCTCTCGTCCTCCCCGAGCAGGACCAGGTCGGCGCCCAGGGTGGCCAGGGCCTGGCCCTCGTAGGGGCGGGAGTCGAGGCTGCGGGCCAGGGCCACCGCCTCCTCGGCCTGGACCCGCGACTCGCGGTACCGGCCCGCGAGCATGAGCGCCTGGGCCACCGACGCCACCACCCGGGCCCGTTCCGCCACCTGGCCCGCCCCCGCGCCCACCAGGGCGACCGCCTCCTCGTAGGCCACGAGCGCGGACTCGGTCTCGCCCGCGGCCCACAGGTAGCGGCCGAGGGACTCCTGGAGCAGGCCGGCCGCCACCGGGTCGACGGTGGGGTCGACGCCGGACAGGGCCTTGCCGACGAGGATGCGAGCCCGGTCGTCGTCGCCCGCCAGGTGGGCGGCTTCGGCGGCCCGGGCCCGCAGCGTGGTGCGGTCGCAGCCGGCGAGACGTTCGGGATCGCGGGCCCGGCTCCAGAGTTGAAGGGCCCGCTCATAGTGGCTCTGGGCTTCGGCGAAGCCGTGCAGGCCCTGGGCGACGACCGCGGCCTCGACCGCGGCCGGCACCGCCCGGTCGGCGTTTTGGGCCGCGTACCAGTGGTAGGCCACCTCGGCCACGTGCTCGCCGGGGCTGTCGGCCAGCTCGGGGTGGAGGCTGAGCGCTTCCGCGTAGCAGGCATGGAGGCGGGCCCGTTCCTCGAACAGCAGCTCGCCGTAGGCCACCTCCCGCTGCAGGGCGTGGCGGAAGCGGTAGGTGCGGCGGTCGGAGTCGAACACCAGGAGCTGGTGGTCGATTGCTTCCCGGAGAGCGTCGTCGAGGGCGTCGTCGGCGATGCCGGTGGCCGCTCCCACCAGCCAGTGGGCCACCTCCCCGCCACCGACCGCGGCGGCCCGCAACAACCGCTGCGACGCGGGCGAGACCACGCCCAGGCGGGCGGTGAGCATGTCGTGCAGTGTCAGGGGCAGACCCTGCTCGTCGCCCTGCTCGGCGGTGGCGAGCAGCTCTTCGGCGTGGAACGGGTTGCCTTCGCTTCGGCGCCAGATGGCGTCGACCAGCTCGGGCCGGGGCGGCTCGCCCCGGATGCCGGTGAGCTGCGCCACCAGCTCGTCGCGGTCGAAGCGGCCGAGCTCGAAGCGGTCGACCCGACCCCGCCGGTAGAGCTCGGCCAGGTACCGCCGGAGGGGATGCCGGCTGGGCAGCTCGTCGCTGCGATAGGTGACGACCACGAGCACCGGTTCGTTCATGAGGTTGACGAGGAGGAAGGTGAGCAGGTCGCGGGTGGAGCTGTCGGCCCAGTGGGCGTCCTCCACCACCAGCAGCACGGGCGCCCGCTCCCCGAGCCGGCCGAGGACGTCACGCACCGTCTCGAACAGCCGCGCCCGCGACGTCGGCCCCGCGGGGCCGCTGTCCTCCTCCGGCTCGAGCGTCCGCCGCAGCTCGGGGACGAGGCGGGCGATCTCATGGGCGCCCGGCCCGAGCACGTCGGCCCGTTCGGAGCCCGAGGTGGCCCGCATGAGGTTGCGGAGGGCCTCCGCGATCGGGCTGTACGGCAGCCCGTCCTCGGTGGCCTCGATGCAGCTCCCGACGAGGACCCACGCCCCCGCCGCGGAGGCACGGCGGGCGAGCTCGCCGACCAACCGGCTCTTGCCCACGCCCGCCTCGCCGCCGACGATGACCGCGTTGGGCTCCCCCGCCGCGGCTCGGTCGAGGGCGGCCGAGAGCTGTTCCAATTCCTGCGTCCGCCCGAGGAACGGTGCGCTGAGGACTCGGCCAGGCACGATGCCAGTATTGCCGGAAAGCGGTGGCGCGAAGCCGGGCGCCTCGCTAGCGTGCCCGCCCATGACAACTACGGCGGATGTTGTGGAGCATGTGGGTACGATCGCGGAAGCGCTCGACCGCATGGCGGAGATCGGCGTGTTGGTGGAGTTCGACCCGGACGACCCCGGGCCTCCCGGGTCCCAGGACGGGCTGGTGTGCTTCAACCACCTCTACACCAAGGTCACCAAAAGGGTCGACGATCTGGTGAACGAAGGCGGGTTCGGCGACGGCAAGTTCATGACCGCCCTCGACGTGGCCTTCGCCAACCGCTACTTCGAGGCGATCGCGGCGTGGGAGGCCCGGCGGGTCGACGACCTGCCTCGGGTCTGGGGGGTGCTGCTCGACCGTCGGGACGTGCCCGACATCGCGTCGATCCAGTTCGCGGCGGCGGGCGTCAACGCCCACATCAACCTCGACCTCGCGATCGCACTGGTGCACACCTGCAACCAGCTCGGAGTCCCCCTCGGCGCCGGTGACCAGCGGGCGGAGTACGAGAAGATCAACGAGATCTTCGGCGACCTGTTCGCGATCTTCCGGGCGGAGTTCACCCAGGGTCGCTACGAGCACATTGACCAAGGCAAGGTCGAGCGCCATCTCGACCGCGTCAGCCACTTCGTCGTCGACAAGGCCCGGGACGTGGCGTGGGAGAGCGCGGAGGAGATCTTCGAGCAGATGGAGCGCAGCAAGCGGCGCGCCGACCGGTTCACCAACCGGCTCGACACCATCTTCGGGTTCGCGGCGCGTGGACTGCTGATCCGCTGACCCTCCTGGGGTCCTAGCCCCTCCGTTAGCTTCGGCGCAGGCCATTCCGGTCGATGCCGGCGGGCAGAACCGGCCTCCTTCGAGCCAGGCGTCGAGGTCGCCGTGGGCGTGGTGGGCGGTGCCATGGATCCCACGGAGCCGGGTGGCGCGCCCACACCGGCCGCCGACGAGCGAATGGCGCGAGTGGTCCCTGCCGGGGCCCAGTAGCGCCGCTCGTTCGGAGAACCGGCGCCGCCCTGCGCCGAGCGAATGCCACGAGTACCCCCTCTGAAGCGGGGTCGTGGCGAACGCTCGGCCCATGCCACTCGCTCGCCCCGCGACCCCTACTTGCCCTTCTTGACCGCGGCCAGGCTTGCTTCCAGCGCGGCCATGAGGTCGACGACCTTCGGCGCGTCGTCGGCGGCTTCCTCGACCACGATCTCCTGGCCGGCGGCCTTCTGCTCGATGAGCTGGAGGACGCGCTCCCGGTAGTCGTCCTTGTACTTGTCGGGGTCGAAGTCGGTGGTGAGGGAGTCGATGAGCTGGCGGGCCATCTTCTCCTCCCGCTCGGTGACTTCGATCTCGTCGCCGGGGACGTCGAGCTCGTCGAGCGGGTTGACCTCGTCCGGGTAGAGCATCGTCTCCAGCACGAGGGCCCGGCCCAGGGGCCGGATGGCGGCCAGGTACTGCTTGGTGCGCAGGACGACCCGGGCGATCCCGACCTTGTTGGTCTCCTGCATCGCCCGGCGCAGCAGGACGTAGGCCTTGGCCCCGCCCTTGTCGGGCGCCAGGTAGTACGGGTGGTCGTAGTAGATGGGGTCGATCTGGTCGAGGTCGACGAAATCCTCGATGTCGATCGACCGGGTGGCCTTGGGGTCGAGGGCGTTGAGCTCCTCGGGCGAGATCATCACGTAGGTGTCGGGGCCCAGCTCGTAGCCCTTGACGATGTCCTCGTAGGGGACCTCTTCGCCGGTGGCGGCCGACACCCGCTTCTGCTTCACCCGCGACTTGCTCTTGGCGTCGATCTGGTGGAACCGGACGTCCTTGGGGGACACCGCGCTGTAGAGCTTCACCGGCACGTTCACCAGCCCGAAGCTGATGGCGCCGGACCACATCGAACGGGCCACGGTTACCTCCTGCCCACAGATCGTAGGGTCAACCGTTCTCCTTCGGAGTCATACGGCGGATCGCGTCCAACGCCCGGGCCAAGGCCTCCGGTGAGTCGGCGCCGCCCACCACCGTCCCGCCCTCGCCGACCTCCTCGACGTCCTGGTCGACGCGGACGCTGTCGCCACCCACAACGCCGATGATCGTCCCGTCCACGCGGTCGGCGTCCTGGTCGACGGCGACGGCCCCGGTCGCCCCCGGCTCGACCACGGCGCCCAGGACGAGGCCGCCGGCGGACACGTTGCCGACCCGCTGGCGGTAGAGGCGGGCCGATCCCGCCACCGCCTCCTCCCGGGCGGCCCGCGCCGAAACCGGCTCGAACAGCCGACCGCCGTGATCCCGCAGGTAGAGGACGGGGACGGCCCAGTCGCGGTCGTCGGCGTGGTCGCCGGTGGACACGGTGCGGATGGCGGTGCGGCCGAGGGCGACGGCCTCGTCGACGGTGAGTCCCGCCACCAATGCCCGGTAGAGGCCGCCGGCGAAGGCGGCCGCCCGCCGGTCGCCGATGGTGAACTGCATGGCGACCACCGCGGGGACGCCCCGCTGGACGAGGGCCGCCGCCGCACCCGCCCATACGTTGTGGTCGTCGCGACGGCCGGTGTCGCAGGCGCCGAGGACTGCCAGGCGGACGCCCTTGGCCTGCACCATCTCCGCCACCCGCGCCGCCGGGACCACCTCGGCCGGGCCGCCGGCACCGCCGCCCCCCGCGAACACCAGCCCCCCGTCGGGGGTGCCGTGGCCGGCGAAGTGGAACACGTCCGCCCCCGCCGCCAGCGCCTCCAGCACCGAGGCCTGCCCGGCGTCGGCCACGAAGTCGGCGGTGACGCCGGCCACGCCGTCGAGGGCGGCGGCCAGGGCCTCCCGCTCGGCGGCCAGCGAGGGCAGGGGCGGGTACCCCTCGGGACTGGCGGTCGCCACCACCACCCGTCGACCGGCGGCCGCCTCGGCCGGCGCAGGCAACGGCGTGGCCACCGCCTGGTGGCGGACGATCGAGATCCGGGGGTCGAGGGCCAGGAACCCGGTCGCGTCGGGCTCGCCCGTGTGCCGGGCGACCCATGCCAGCTCCCAGGGGACGTCGGCCAGCTCGTCGGCCAGCCGGAGGCGGACCCGGAGGCCCTCGTCGTCGGCCAGCCGGGCCAGGCTGGCGTCGAACAGGCGCCGGGCACCGTCGGGGAGGAGCAGGCCGCCGAGGATCGCGCCCAGCTCGATCTGGGCCCCGAGGTCGTCGTCGATCTGGCGGCGGTCGAGCCAGCCGATGCGAGGGGCGAGGTCGGCGGGCATCTTCACCCGCTCCTCGCGCTCGCCCTCGCCCGCGGGCGACTCGAACACCCGCACCCCGAAGGAGGCGATCAGCCCCTTCCGCCGCTTCACCTGGTCGGCGAGGACGACGAAGTCGAGGTAGCGGGTCAGCGGCATCGGGCCCGAACCCATCGACCGACGTCGGGCAGCCACCCGAGGGCCGCCAGGGGGGCGACGAAGCCGACCACCATGACCACGCGGAACCCGGGCCGCAGCCATGGGAGCAGCAGTGCCACCGGCAGGGCCATGAGCAGGAGCAGGTGGAGGGTGCCCGCCAGCCGCAGTGACTCCGGCTCGCCGCCGGCAGCCACCGCGCCCGACAACGCCCAGCCCCCGGCCGCGCCCAGCCCGAGCACGGCCAGCAACGTCGCCGCCCGGGCCCCGAAACCGTATGCGAGCCCGCCTCCGGCCCACGCCCCCACGACCAGCGCCACCAGCCCGACGTGGAGCACCCACGCGTAGACCACCGTCAGCTGCGGGAGTGAGATCCGCCCGTCGTCATCGGCCCGGGCGCCCATGGCGATGGCGGTCGACCAGGCCCCGCAGCGGGCGTCGTTGGCCAGATCGCGAAGCCCGCCGTGGACCCCGTTGGCGAGCACGATGAACACCGTCCAGAAGGCGAACAGCCACCACGTGAGCGCCGTCCACGGCCCCCGGACGGCGGCCCCGTAGAGGAACAACGACGCCCACCCCAGGCCCTGGGCCACGTCGAGCAGCCACGGCACGGGCGAGCGCTTGCCCCACCCGTCGTAGACGGCCATGAGGGCGAAGGCCACCACCAGGGCGGCCAACGCCCGTCCGCCCCCGTCCCCCGAGGCCACCGCCACCGCCAGGCTCGCCGCCGCCCCGGCCAACGCCAGCGCCAGCGCCACCCCTGGACCGACCGAGCCCCGCACGAGGGGGCTGACCGCCCGGCGGGGCTCGTGGCGGTCGATGGGCAGGTCGACCACGTCGTTGAGCAGGTAGGCGAACAGGTGGTAGCCGAGGGCGACCGCCACCAGCACGCCGGCCGTCCCCCACGGCAACGACGGCGACACCGACGCCGCCCCCAGCAGGGGCATGGCGAGCGTGCCGCCGAGGGCCGACAGCCGCACGAACAGCCCGAGCGCCTGCAACCGCCGGTGGCGGCGCACCACCGGCGCCCACGTGGTCCGGGTCACGCGTCGGTCCACCGTTCGAGGCGGTAGTCGGCCTTCCGCAGCATGTCCAGCGGGCCGGGCGTGATCTTGCGCACGAAGGCTTTGGCGTCCTTGGCCGTGGCCAGGGCGCCCAGGATCCCGGTCAGCAGCCCGACCCGCATCTTGGGATGGAACAGCGCCTGGTGGACCCCGTTGTTGTAGAACCCGACCCACACCACGTAGCGCCGCACCACCTCCACGTCGCCCCGCTGGGCCACCAGCAGCCGCAGCCGGTCGGGGGCGCCGACGTCGCGCAGGAACAGGTCGACGGTGTCGGGGTGGAGGACTCTCATGGTGGCCAGGGTGGTGGCCAGGCTGTCCTCCACGGCCGGGTCGAGCAGCTGGGGGACCGACTCCCGCAACGTCTCCAGCACCGCCTGGGGATACGAGAAGCCGACCGGCGCCAGCCCCCGGATGACCCGGTCGAGCAGGGCCGGATCGCCCCCGGCAGCCGCGCCCGACAGGAGCGTCCCCAGGTAGGTCATGGGCCCGCCCCGCTTGCCGTAGGCCAGCCCGAGGGGGAGGAGGTCGATCTCGAACGGGACGCTCGTCCCCCCGTCGGCGGCGAGGAACGCGGGCCGGTTCTCGTCCACGAACGTACGGGTGAGGTCCTCCAGCAACCCGACCCACCCGGTCGGTGCCTTCTCCACCAGCACCGCGAACGCCCACAGCGCCCACCGCCGCCCGTTGTCGTCGAGCCGGTCGAACAGCCCCCGGACGAAGGCGTCGGTGCCCGCGGGGTCGTGGAACGAGTGGATGGCAATCACCATCCCGCCCACCATCCGGGTCTGGGAGAAGGGCGACTGGAGGAGGGCGGCCAGGTCGTCGGCCCGAGCCCCCACGTCGGTGGCGGGGTCGACGAGCGGGACGACCCGGCCGATGGCCTTCCGGTCCGACGCGAAGAACCGGCGGGCCTCGTCGGGGCTGCTGAACAGGAACGTCTCCAGCAGGCGCTTCGCGTAGACCTGGGCCACCAACGGGGTGGCCACCTTCACCAGCGCCTTCACGTTCAGCAGGTGGAGCTTGAGCCGGTTGCGCAGCACCTCGTGCCAGAGGGCACTGGTCTGGGCCACCACGTCGGCCCGGTCGGGGTGGTTGACGTAGATCAGGATCGACAGCCCGGCCAGGAAGTCGAGGACCAGGCGGTCGTTCTTGCGGAGGATCTGGCCGCTGATGGTGACCGTCGACGCCAGGTCGGTGAGGAGCTGCACCGGCAGGCAGCCGGGGTCGTCCGGCCGCCAGCGGAGGTAGGCGTAGAGGCAGGCCGCCTGGCGCACGACGTCGCGGCTGTCGACCGCCGCCCGCCGGAACACGTCGAGCGCCCCCGCGGCGGCGGCCGCCTTGAGGGCCACGTTCCAGGCGTCGGCCGATTGGGTGGCCAGCAGGCGGAGCATGGTGTCGAGCGCCCGCCGCCCGTTCGCCCCCCCGTCCTTGGCCGCCAGCTGCACCAGGGCCTCGGTGGCCAGGCCCCGCAGCTCGACCTCGGCTGCCACCGCCATCGTCTCCACCAGCCCCACCAGCCGGTCCGGCCCACCGGGCGGGGGCGGGGCCAGGCCCACCTCGACCGCGGTGCGGACGTCGTCGTAGATCGCCGCCGGGCCGCCGGGCGCCTCCTGCTGGCGGGCCCGGAACCCGGGGTCGAGCACGACGTCGAACAGCTCGCCGGTGCGGGTGGCCCGGTCGGCGGGCCGGTCGAGGGCGCCCAGGCTGGCGGCCATGTGGCGGACGAGGTTGCGCAGGCAGTAGCCGTCGTCGCAGTTGGCCCAGTCACCACCCCACAGGTCGGCCCGCGCCCGCTGGTAGTGGCGGACGATGCGGTCGTGCTGCTTGGGCGGGGCCACGTAGAAGCGGTTGTCGGAGCCGCGGTCGTCGATGTAGCGGGTGGCCAGGAAGTCGGCCAGCGACCGGTGGTAGAGCCGCCACCCGCCGCCGCTGCCTCCACCTCCGGCGGTGCCGCCCTCGGGGGTCGGCTCCCACTCGGTGACCTGCTCCACCGATTGGAGGAAGCGGCTGAGGTCGTCGTCCTCCCACTCCAGCCAGCCCAGGAGGCGGTCGGCGGGGGCAGCCGGCAGGGCCACGCTGATGCTGCCCAGCAGGGGCTGGTAGCGCTCGCCCCAGGCTGGGCCCCGGTCGCGGTCGTCGAAGCCGGGGACGATGCGCTGGAGGTACTGGCGGTAGAGGTCGAACAGGCCGGTGGGCAGGTCGGCGGTGTCGGTGAGGGGACGGGTGCCCTTGGCCAGCTCGTCGAGCAGGAAGTCGATGAACAGGAAGTTCCCGGCCGCCTGCCGGGCCAGGCGCTCGACCACCGAGTCGACGGTGGCCGGCGCCTCGATGCGGGCGGCCAGGCCGTCGGCGTCCAGCCGGGTGCGCACGAACCGGCGGACGTCGGCCTCGTTCGCCACCGCCCCGTCGCCGGAGGAGAGGTCGAGGTGGCGGACGTCGCCCCCGAACCCGTCCGTCAGCCGGGTCACGAGGGCCCGCTCGTTGCGGCTCGTGACCAGGAAGCGGACGTTGCCGGGCAGGCTGCCGGAGCGGGCCAGGAGCGACACGACCGTGGGCTCGGGGCCGCCGAACGCCTCGTCCACCCCGTCCACCAGGACGGCGAAGGTGCGGTCGGGGTGGGCCTCGGCCATGGTCCGCAGCGGCTCCACCA
This sequence comes from uncultured Acidimicrobiia bacterium, assembly GCA_963836205.1. Lineage (GTDB taxonomy): Bacteria > Actinomycetota > Acidimicrobiia > Acidimicrobiales > AC-14 > JAXDMK01. The sequence continues at coordinate 158,639 of CAWIIV010000024.1, forward strand.
CCCCCTGGGCGTAGCGGTCGCGGGCGTCGGGGATCTTGACGTCGAGGTCACCCACATGGCCGACGACGGTGCCCTGGTTGACGCCCACCTCCTGGTGGACGAGCTCGGGCAGGTTGACCCGGAGGAAGGCGTCGGCGAACTCGGGGTGGCGGGCGGACAGTTGGTTGACCAGGCTGGTGACGAACCAAGCGGGGGTGATGTCGGCCCCGTCCTGGCCCCTGGTCATGCAGAAGCAGGCGGCCGACCACCCCGCCCGCACCCCTTCGAGGGCGGCGGCGTCGTCGGCCGCCGTTGGGGCCGGGCCCGCTCCCGCCAGCCAGGCGGCCAGCACCGACTTGCCCGATCCGGGCTCGCCGGTCAGGAGGAAGAGACGCTCGGACCCGGTGCCGAGCCACTCCGCCACCTGGTGCAGGGCCCACTCCCGGCCCACCAGGCCGGCCGCCTTCTGGCCGATGACGGCCGGGATGCGCACCCGCTCGGTCGTGCCGCACCCCCTTTCGCCCGTCGGATCGTGGTTTCCGTCTGCGCCAGACAGACTACGGACCATGCCGGAGCCGACGACGCCGCCCGCCCTCGCCGACCTCAAGCGGGCCCTGGTCGAGATCATCCTGGCCAAGGGTCACCTGCAGCTGGACGAGCCGGTCAAGCTGGCGTCGGGCGACTGGAGCAGGGACTACATCGACAACAAGCGGGCGTTCGCCCTCGGCTCCGACCTGCGCCTGGCGGGCGAGGGCCTGGTGGCGCTGGCCCGGGACGAAGGATGGGATTTCGACGCCGTCGGCGGGCTCACCCTCGGGGCCGACCACTTCTCCCACGTTGTGGCCATCGTGGCCGACCGCTCCTGGTTCGTGGTCCGCAAGGCGGAGAAGGACCACGGGACCAAGCGCAGGATCGAAGGGGCGGCGCTGGGTTCCGGCGTCCGGGTCGTCGTGGTCGACGACGTCGTCACCCGGGGCGGGTCGATCCTCGACGCCTACCACGCGGTCAAGGAGTCGGGCGCCGAGGTGGTGGGCGTGACCACCCTCGTCGACCGGGGCCCGGCCACCGCCGCCGTCTTCGCCGGCCTCGGCGTCCCCTACCGGGCCCTCCTCACCTACGCCGACCTGGGAATCGAGCCCGTCGGCGGGCCCTGAGCCGTCAGGACGACTGCGTGGCGATGACCCGGTCGTCGTCGGGACCGTCGTCGGTGCGGACGATCTCGGTCTGGGCGACGTCGAGAAACTCGGCGAAGGCGGCGTCGACCGCCGCCTGCAGGTCCAGGAGGGTCATGGAGGGCATCTCGTACCTCAGCGCCTCCAGGCTGTCCTCCACCGCCTTCAGCCGGTCGTGCCCCGCCTCCGACAGCGCCGCCGGCCCACCTGTCTCGACCACGATCTGCTTGGCCGAGGCCCACGTGACGCACCCGTCGCACTCGATGTTGGTGGCCAGCCCCTCGTTGTGGGGAGCGAACGTCGACGGAGGCTTGGTCACGAGGACAAGTTGGAAGGCGGCCGCGAGGGTCTGGCAGTCGGTGCACCTGGCCACTGCGTAGGCCCGGTTCTCCTCGTCGACGACGCCGTTGGCCGCCTTCCGGTAGTCGACGCTCGCCCGGACCATGGCCCGGTTGTCCTTGCGGTTGACGGCGACGACGACGTTGTCGTCGCTGGCCCCGGCGGCGGAGGGGGCGAGCACGACACTGGCGGCGATGACGGAGCTGAGAAGGGTCCGGGCCAGGCGGTTCATCGGCTTCTCCTTGGTGATCGGTTAGCTGGCGGTGGTGGTCGGGGGGACGGATGTGGCGGACGACGGCTCGTCGTCGTCGGAGGCGGCCACGGTCGTGGTGGTAGACGGGGTGTCGTCGGTCGGGACGGTGGACTCGATGCCGTCGTCGACTCCATCGGTGTCGCCCAGTGCGGGAGCGGGAGGGGGCTCGGGCTCGGTGGGGCCCTCGCTCAGGTCCCAGGCCTGGCTGGGAGCGCCGTCGAACTCGGCCTCGGTGTCGGGGGTGAGGCCGGGACGCCCGGTGCCGACCTCCGAGACGGCCGCGACCGCATCGGCCACGGTGCCCCGCTCGCCGGGCTGGATCGGCCGGTACTCGCCGTTGGGCCACCAGGTGAAGGCCAGCGCGCCCGCCAACCCGATCGTCAGCAAGGCCAGCAGCGGCCGTCCCAACCGGACCTCGCCCGCCCGCGACCAGCCCCACGAGCCCGCCTTGCGGCCGAAGCGGCTCAGCGCGTAGGCCGTACCAAGGACGGGCAGGGCGATGGCGATCACGCCCAGCACACCGACGACGACCGTAAGCCACTTCCCGGAGTCGAGGGCCACGCCCACGGCGTGCCATTGGAGGCCCACCGAGTCCCACGCGGTGGCGATCATCCGGGGGGCCGAGATCACCACTGTCAGCAGGCTGAACAGCAGCAGGGGCACGACGGTGAGCACCCAGAGGACCACCACGAACCGCACCCACGGCTTCAGCACCGACGCCTCCTTGCCCACCCGGCGGCCGGGCACGAAGCCGAGGAGGGTGGGCTTGATGCGGGCGAACAGGTCGGGCACCCCAACCAGGTCGGAGAGGATGTGGTAGCCGTCCATGCGGATGAACGGCAGCAGCTGGTGCACCATCTGCAGGACCTGCACCGGGATCAGCAGGAGGAGGGCCTCCACGCCCGTGACGGCCCACGCCCCGAACGTGGCCAGGGCGAAGATGGCGTTGAAGTACAGGCCGCCGAGGTCGGTGCGCAGCCGACCCCGCCGGTCGAGGCGGTAGGCGTCGGTGACGTCGGTGTAGAAGGCCGGCCACACCAGGTAGAGGCCGCAGCCCATCGCTCCCGGGCGCCCGCCCGAGTAGCGGCAGGCGGCGGCGTGGCCGAACTCGTGGAACGAGGCCGAGGCGATGGTGAGGGCGAACGTGGCCAGCATGAGCCCCGGCGAATAGAGCAGCTGGCGGGCCCCGGCGCCGACACCCCTCGCCCCGATCACCCACGCCACCACGGCCACGAACCCGACCACGACGGGGAGGACCACCCACGGCCGGAACAGGATGGCGAACGGGGCGGTGAGGCGGTTCGTCCACTGCTCGCTGGTGAGCTGGAGGCGCAGGCGGAGGGCGAGGAGCGGGTTGGCTTTCCGGACCTGCGGGTCACTCCCGTCGGGGCTCTTGACCAGCCCCGCCGGGCGGAGCTTCTCGACCACCAGATAGCGAACGTTGTCGGCGCTGACCCGCCGCCCGATGCGCTCCCCGAGGGCGGCCGCGATCCGGGACTCGTCGCGGTGGCCGTCGATCTGCTCGAGGGTGGCGAACAGGAGCGGGGTCAGCTGGATGGTCTGGCCGTCGGCCCGGCGGACGAGGCAGGGGGGCTCCTTGTAACCGGATGCCTCGTAGTCGCCGATGAGCTCGACGCCCGTGGCCAGGCGGGGAACGTCGCCCCCGGCGCCGTCCCCAGCCGCGGGTGCGGTCCCGTTCTCGGCCGGCCTCCGATCGGGCCGGCGGCCCCGCCCCCGGACCCGGGGGATGCGCCGGGTGTCGTCCAGCTGTTGGGCCATGGCCAGGTCCGGGTCGGAGGCGGTGTCGCGGGGCGGTCAGCCTCAGCCGGCGACCGCGCCACCGCCCGACTGGTCGAGGTCGGCGTTCTGGGTGGCGTTGGCCACGGCCGTGCCGTCGAGGTCCTGGGAGATGATCGAGTCCTGGTCGGCCAGGGCGCCCGCCTCGGAGTCGACCGAGAGGACGTTGGCGCTGACGGCGGCGTCGATGGGCGCGGCCACGTTGGCGTTGGCCGCCACCGCGGCGTCGATGGGAGCGGCGACGTCGGCGTCGACGGCGAGGTCGACGTCGACGTTCAGCAGGGACGTCCCCAGCAGGGCCGACGGGTCGAGGGCATCGCCCAGCACCGACATCGCTTCCCGGTCGGGCACAGCGGTGACGTCCTGGGACTCGAGCTCGGCGTCGGTGATGCCGGCGGTTGCTTCCTTCATGGCGTTCTCCTCGGAAATTCGGGCGAGCTACTGGTTGACGGTCGCGTCCTGGTTGGCGTTGGCGACGGCCGTGCCGTCGAGGTCCTGGACGATGATCGAGTCCTGGTCGGCCACGGCGGTGGCCTCCGACCCGACCGAGCCGATGTTGGCGGCCACGGCCGCGTCGATGGGGGCGGCCACGTTGGCGTTGGCCGCCACCGCGGCGTCGACCGGTGCGGCCAGGTCGAGGGCGAGGTCGAGATTGAGGTTGAGGTCGAGCAGCGACATCGCCTCCCGGTCGGGGAGGGCGGCGGCGCGCTCGGCGTCCATCTCGTCCAGCGACAGTTCGGGCTCGTCTAGCGACAGTTCGGGCTCGTCCAGCGACAGTTCGGGCTTCTGGGTGGTCATGTTCGGTTCTCCTAGTCCTCGTCCACCTGGGTGATGATCACGATCTGGTCGGCGTCGGCGACGGCGACCGAGTTGGTGGATGCGATGTTCATGGCGGTCGCCTCGTTGATCGGCATGGCGAAGTTGTCGATCCCCAGGCCCGACCCGAGGTCGACCTTCGACATGGCCTGCCGCTCGGGCAAGGCCAACGCCTCCTCCGCTTCGAGGTCCTCGAGACTCAGTTCGTGGGCGCCGTTCGTCACAGGTGCTCCCTTCGTGATCCCCGCCGTGCTGGCCGGTTTCCTACCCCCGTGGGCGCGGTCGAAAAACGCTTCGCGTCAGCAATCGACCACCGGCGGGCGCCGGCGGGCGTCGGTCAGCCGGCGGGGAAGGAGGCCGCGATCTCGTCGTCCCACGTCACGTCGGTGGCGATCACGTCGGTGCGCAGGCCCTTGATCGACGGCTGGCGGAGGGTTCCGCCGTCGGTCACCTCGGTGTAGGCGACCTCGACCACGAGCAGCGGGCGGACCCAGTGGAGGGGGGCCCGGGGCGGGTTCACGAACGGTGACGACTCCACCTCGATCTGGGCGAAGAGCCGGGTGAGCTGGCGGATCATGTCCTCGTTGAGCCCGGAGCCGGCCTGGCCGGTGTAGAAGAGACGTTGCGGGCGGCCGGCGGCGTCGGCCTCCTCGGAGGCGACGTCGTACACGCCCAGGGCCAGCGAGCCGATGCTTGTCTCCCTCGACCCGCTGCCGGTCGACCACCCGCCGACCACGAACTCGCGCCGCCGGCCGCACTTGACCTTTGACCAGGCGGTGGACCGCCTCCCGGGCAGGTAGGGGGCGTCGACCCGCTTGGCCATGAAGCCCTCCAGGCCGGCCTGGCGGCAGGCATCGATCAGCTCGGCGGGCGTGGCGTCGAGGACGGGGGCCGTCTGCCAGGCCCGGCCCTTGATGGCGAGCCCGTCGAGGATGCGCCGCCGCTCCGACTGCGGCCGGTCGACGAGCAGTTCGCCGTCGAGCCAGATGACGTCGAAGGCCACGAACGAAACGGGCGTGTCGACCAGGAGGCGAGCGCTCGGCTGGACGACGTGCATCCGCCGCTGCAACCGCTGGAAGCTCGTCTGCCCCCTCTCGTTGAACGCCACCACCTCCCCGTCGAGGACGGCCCGGTGGGGGTCGAGGGCGGCCGCCAGGCCCTCGACCTCGGGGAAGGTGGCGGTGGCCTCCAGGCCCCGCCGGTTGGTGAGGGTGACGTGGCCGCCGTCGACGGTGGCGATGATGCGCTGGCCGTCGAGCTTGGGCTCGAACATCCAGCCGTCGGGGTTCGCCGGGGCGCCGGTGCCGCCGGCGAGCATCGGGAGCAGGTGCGGCGGCGGGTCGTCCGGCATCGGGCCGGCTCAGGCCGCGGCGGCGGCGGCGGTGGCGGTGTCGGCCCGGACGGGCGCCGTGTTGGGCACCGGTCGACGGTATCCCGGATGTCCGCCTCGCTACGCTCCGCAGCGGGATGACGGGAGCCGGACGATGCCGCGCCGGGATGGTGGCCGTCCTCGTCGCCGGCGGGTTCCTGGGGCCGGCACCGGCGGCGGGGGCCGCCCCCGGAAAGGCCATCCTCCCGGTGGCGCTGGTCCTGGTGGCCGACCTCACGTGGGCGACGGCTCCGCCAGCGATCGACGGCTACGCCCGGGCCAGCCTCTCGCTGCGCACCGCCGACGCCAAGCCGACCGCGGCCGACGTCTACCTCACCCTGGGCAAGGGCGCCCGGTCGGGCGCGCCCGCGGCCGACGTGGCGGCCGTGGATCGGCTGGAACCCGTCCCTGGAGGCGGCGTGCGGCTGGCCGACTGGGCGTCGCTCCAGGATCACGACCGGGGGCTGCGCTACGGCGGTGCTCTGGGCTCGGTCGGCGGCGCCCTGGGTGACGCCGGCCGGCGGTGGGCCCTGGCCGGCGGCGGTGGGGCGGCGGCGGCCGTCGTGGCCGACACCGACGGTGTCCTCCCGCCGACCTACCCGGGCACACCTGCGGGCGTTGAGGCGGCGCTCGCGACCGGTCTCGACGCCCTCGTGGTGGCCATCCCGGCCGACCGGCTGCTCGAGACGCTCCAAGTCCTCGACGGCGGGTGCACGCTCGTGGCCAGCGCGTCGACGCCCGACCAGGGCCGGCACCTCGGCGTCCTCGCCGCATCCCCCCGGTGCGGGTTGGGCACCGCCGGCCTCGGTTCCCCCTCGACCCACGACGCCCACCTGGCCACCCTGCCCGACGTGAGCCGGACGTTCCTCCACCTGGTGGGCGTGATCCCGCCGGCTTCGGTCGGCGGCGCCGTCGTCGAACCGACCTCCGCCATCGGTCGTCAGACCCTGGTCGAGCGAGACCGGAAGACGTGGACGTCGGACCGTTCGCGCACCGCCTTCGTGTGGCTGTTCGTCCTCCTCCACCTGGTGGGGGCGGTGGTGGCCGTGCGCCGGCGGCGGGCCCGGACGGTGGTCGCCTGCGTCCTCATGGCGATCCCGCCGGCCAGCCTGCTCATGATGATCGTCCCCTGGTGGCGGGGAGGGGCGGGGGCCGGGCTGGCGGTCGGTGGACTGGTGTCGGCGGTGATCGCGGCCGGGGGCCTGGCCGTCGCCCGGCGCGGCCCGGCCCTCGCCGTGGGCGCCCTGGCCGCCCTGACCGCGGCGGTGGTGGCGGTGGACGCCCTGTTCGCCAGCCCCCTCCAGGTCGACGCCCCCTTCGGCAACTCGCCGGTGGTGGCGGGGCGCTTCTTCGGCGTCGGGAACATCGGTTCCGGGTTCCTCGCCGCCGGACTGATCGTTGCCGGTGCCCTGGCCATCGACCGGTGGGGCCGGCGGGCGATCCCGTGGGTGGCGGGGGCGCTGTTCGCAGGCGTGGTGGCCGGGGGCGCCCCCCAGTTCGGGGCCGATGTGGGCGGCATTCTCTTCGCCGTGCCCGCCTACGGGGTGGTGCTCCTCGGTGCCAAACGGGCGCGGGTGACCCTGCGCCACGTGCTGCTGCTCGGCGCGGCCGCGGTGGTGGCGGTGGCCCTGTTCGCCGCCGTCGACCTGGCCCGGGACGCAGGCTCGCAGACCCACCTGGCCAAGGGGGTCGCCGGCCACGGGCTGGGCGACGAGATCGTGCGCAAGGCCACCCGGGCCGTCCAGACGATCAAGGCGCCGATGGCCAACCTGGTGGTCATCTCGGCCGCCGCCCTGATCTTGACCCGGTGGTCGCCCCGGTCCCGGCCCGCCCTCCGGTTCGGGGCCTACGCGGTCCTGGTCGCGGCGGTGTTGGGCTCGCTCCTGAACGACTCCGGCCTGAACGTGGCCGCCGCCGTCCTCGCGGTGGCCTGGCCGGCGGCGTTGGTGGTCGGCGCGGCGGCGGCCGCGCCCGCGCCGAAGGACCCGCGCCCGTGGCCCCCCGACCGCGCGCCGGTTGCCGCGTGAGCGTCGTCCGCCGGCCGGCGCCGACCACCAGCGACCGCCGGTGGGCGGTGCGCCTGGCGGTGGGCTTCGCCGCCGCCGCCCTCCTGCTCCACGTCCCCGGCCTGGTCGGGCGCCTGTTCAACTCCGACGAGGCCAGCCTGGCCACCATGGCCATGGAGATCCAGCGGGGCGGCACCCTCTACCACGAGACCGCCGACCGCAAGCCGCCGGCGGTCCCCTACCTGTACGCCCTGGTCTTCGACGCCACCGGCCGGCGCGACATCCGCCCGGTGCGCGCCCTCGCGTCCCTGGTGCTCGCGGGAACCGCCCTCCTCCTGGCCCTGGAGGCGAAGCGCCGCACCGGCAGCCGCACCGCGGCCGTCGCCGCCGGCGTGTTCCTCCTGGCCGGCACGGCGGCCAACTTCCCGGCCGACTCCCAGGCCGCCGGCTTCGAGATGTTCATGCTCCTGCCCATGACCGCGGCGGTGGTGGCCGCCGGGCGGGGGAAGGCGGTCCTGGCCGGGCTGGGCCTGGCCCTGGCCTGCCTGTGCAAGCAGACCGCGTTCCTCACCGCCCTGCCGGTGGCGTTCCTGCTGTACCGGGCGGGCGGGTGGCAGGCGGTGGCACGCGCAGCCATCGCCGCGGCCGGGGTGGTGGGGGTCACGGCCGCCTTCTTCGGCCCCCGGGACTTCCTCCTGTGGACGGTCACCGGCAACGGTGGCTACCTGGCCCTCCGGGGCTCGCTGTTGGCATCTGTCCTCAGGGGCGTGGGGATGACCACCGCCTTCGTGGTCCTGAACGGGGTGGTGATCTGGTGCTGCGTGGTCGCCCACCGCCGGGGGGCGGTCGACTGGGACCTGTGGCTGTGGCTGGCCGGGGGAGCGGTGGCGGTGCTGGCCGGGTTCCGGTTCTTCGGGCACTACTACCTGCAGCTCGTCCCACCCCTGGCCCTCATCGGGGCCAGGGGCCTGCCCGCGGTGGCCAGGCACTGGCGGAGGGCGGCCGCGGGCCTGGCCCTGCCGGTGGTGGGGATGTGGCTGTTCAGCTTCTCGCCGCCCAACTCCCGGGGCATCATCCCCTACCGCGCCGTCGCCGAACGGGTCCGGGAGCTGACCACGCCCGCCGACCGCATCTTCGTGTGGGGCGAGTACCCCGAGATCTACTGGGCCGCCAACCGGGAACCGGCCACCCGCTTCATCCACACCGGGTTCGTCACCGGGAACTCCGGGGGCCGCGACGCGACGGCGGTGGAGGAGTCCGACGGGGTGCCCGGGGCGTGGGAGTTCCTGGCGGCCGACATCGCGGCCACGCCCCCCGACCTCATCGTCGACACCGGCCCGGCGTCGATCCGCAAGTCCGATCTCCACCCCCTCGAGGAGACCTTCCTGTGGGACGAGGTCGTCCGCCGGTACCGGCTGGTCGACGTGGTCGACGGCGTCCGCCTGTACCTGCGCATCAATCCCTGACCGGCCGCCTGCGCCCAAACGGGGGCGCTACCACCATTGATCCGACTGCCCCCGGACTGGTCCAATCGACCGTGCAAGGCGGACGAGGCCAGCACGAGCGAAGCGAAGAGGCGGGGAACCGATGGCGGACACCAGGCAGCGATCTGCGCACCGGCGCGGTGGTGACGGGTCCCGCCCGGCGCCGATCCTCGTCCTCCTTGCCCACGACACGCCGGCCGCGCCGCCCCACGGCGTTCGCTCCCCGGCATTCGCACCTCGGAAGGGAACGTGATGATCCGTTCGATCCTCGTAGGAACCGACACGTCGGCCGCCGCCACCCTGGCCGTCGAGGAGGCCGGCCAGCTGGCCCGCGCCCACGACGCCGAGCTGGTGGTGCTCTACGTGCGTCCCCCGGTCGACGCCCGGGAGGTGTTCGACCCCGCCGCCGTCCCCGATGTCGACGGTCACTTCGCGGGGCTGGCCGAGCGGCTCTCGGGCCTCAACTTCCGCACCCGCAAGGAGTCCGGCGACGCGGCCGCCACCATCTGCGACGTCGCCCAGGCCGAAGGCGTCGACGTCATCGTCGTCGGCAACCGGGGCACCCATGCCCGCCGCCGGTGGCTGCTCGGCAGCGTGCCCAACGCCGTGCTCCAGCGCTCCCCGTGCTCGGTCTACGTGGTCGACACCCGGGAGGCCCAGTGAGCCCGTCGCTCGCGGCCCGGGTCGGCGACTCGGCCCGCACCTGGCGGCGCGTCCTGCGGGCCTTCTACTCCCGGCCCCTCGCCTACGGCGCCGCCCTCTTCGTCTCCGCCACCCTGGCCTACGCCGGCGGCGGGATCATGTTCTGGCTCCACGCCGTCTACCGGGGCGAGCACGGCCCCGCCATCGACTACTGGCAGCACTGGTTCCTCGACTCGACCCTGGGGTTCATCGCCCTCACGCCGGTGGTCCTGCTCCTGCTGCCCGCCGTCCTGTGGACCCTCGGCTGGCAGGGCCGCAAGGGCGGTGGCGTGCGGGTCGGCGCCTACGTGTTCGTGGTGGGCACCCTCTTCGCCCTGGTCACGGGGCCGGGGCCGTTGCTCCACAACGTGGTCGCGGGGGCGGGGACCCCGCTGGCCGACCTGGCCACCGACGTGTTCGGCCACGACCCCCAGATCGCCCGCCAGCACGCCCACGCCCCCGAGCGCTCGGCGTTCACCGAGGGCGTCCTCCAGGTGGCGGTGGGCATCCCGTCCTACTCGATGCTGACGTTGGCCTCGGTCCTCGTCGTCCGGCGGGTGGCGCGGAGCCGCCACCGCGGCCGCGGACGCGGTGCCGGTGGCGGTGGCGGTGGCGGCCAGCCCGGCTCCGCCCGGGCTCCAACCTTGAGCCGGTCGTCGTGAAGGCGGTGGCGCGATGACGCTCCTCGTCGTGGGGCTGAGCCACCGGGGCGTGCCGCTCGACCTGCTCGAGCGCATGACGGTACCCGCCGACCGATTGCCGAAGGCCCTGGACGACCTGTCCGGGCGGCCGTACGTCAGCGAATCGGTGATCCTCTCGACCTGCCACCGCACCGAGGTCTACGCCGTCACCGAGGGCTTTCACGGCGGCATGCAGTCCATCCGGACATTCCTGTCCGAGCTCGCCTTCGTGGCGCCGGAGGACTTCACCGACCACCTCGTCACCTACCACGACGAAGCCGCGGTGGCCCACCTGTTCGCAGTGGCGGCCGGGGTCGAGTCGGTGGTGCGGGGTGAGAGCCAGATCCAGGGCCAGGTCCGGAACGCGTGGGAGCAGGCCCGCAAGCTCGGCGCCTGCGGGCCCCGGCTCGACGCCGTCTTCCGCCACGCCATGGAGACGGGCAAGCGGGCCCGTTCGGAGACGGCCATCGGGAAGGGGATCTCGTCCCTGTCCCAGGCGGCGGTGGCCATGGCTGCCGACCGGCTGGGCTCGCTCGACGGGCGCCGCATCGTGGTGCTCGGGGCCGGGGAGATGGGCCAGGGCGTGGTGGCCGGCGTGGCCGCTCGCCACCCGGGCCATTCGGGCCACTCGGGCCTCGCCGGCTTGGCGGTGGAGGTGGTGGTGGCCAGCCGCAGCCGGGCCCGGGCGCAGGCGGTGGCCGATCAGGTGGGCGCCCGCACCATCGAGCTCGCCGACCTCGACAGTGCCCTGGAGGACGCCGACCTGCTGGTCACGTCCACCGGCGCCCCGTCGGTGGTCGTCACCACCGCCCAGATGGCCGACCTCGTCCACCGGCGGGACGGCCGGCCCCTGCTCGTCGTCGACATGGGCATGCCCCGTGACGTCGACGGGGGCGTGGGCCTGCTTCCCGGCATCACCCTGCTCGACCTGGCCGACCTGCGGGCCTACGTCGACGCGGGCGCGGACCAGCGCCTGGAGGTCGAGCGGGCCCGGGCGATCGTCGTCGACGAGACCGCCCGGTTCCTCGACGCGGCCGCCCAGCGCCGGGCTGCGCCCACCGTCAGCGCCCTCCGGGCCCGGGCCGAGGAGCTGCGCCTGGCCGAGGTGGCCCGCTACCGCAGCCGCCTGGCCGGGCTCGACGCCCGCCAGCAGGAGGCGGTCACCGCCCTCACGCGCGGCATCCTGGGCAAGCTGCTCCACCAGCCGACGGTGCAGCTCAAGGAGGCGGCGGGGTCGCCGCGGGGCGAGCGCCTGTCGGACGCGGCCCGGGAGTTGTTCGGGCTGTAAGCCGCCCCCGATGGCGCGGATTCGACGTGGTACCCACCCCCCGGCGAACGGCGGCTAGCACCCTTTCAACGGATCCCCCACTCGGAACTAAATGGGGTGCGGCGGGATGAGCATCGTTTGGAAGCACCAGCGACGCACGTCCTCCTCGCCGCATGCAGTCAAGGCAATCGGGCCGCGGCGGCTCGACGGCACGACACTTCGAGGAGAAGACTGATGCTCAACCTGAAGCACGGCGGGCACGTCCCGGCGATCGACACCAAAGGCGCCGGGGCCGTGGACAAGAAGACTGACGCGGCCTTCCTGGGCAAGAAGGACCAGCCGACGGCAACTCCGTTCGATTACCTGTTCCCTCAGCTGGAGGGCAAGCCGGACGCCCATCTGCCGGGTGCCCCGGCCACGGTGGTGGCCGCCCTCAAGGCCCTCGGTTCGGCCATGGTCGACACCGCACCGGCCTCGGCGACCGACCCCAAGGTCCCGGTCAACTCGATCATCCCGGCCGTCTACACCTACTGGGGCCAGTTCATCGACCACGACACGACGGCCAACACCGACCGTGACTCGAAGGTCAGCGACATCACCCGGCCCGACCTGAAGCCGGTGCCGCCGGCCCAGGTCACCAAGCTGCTCAAGAACCTGCGCCGGCCGACCCTCGACCTCGACAGCCTGTACGGCAACGGGCCTGCGTTCATGAATCCCCACCACAACGACGACGGCCTGTACGACGGGCCTCGCTTCCGGCTGGGCAAGAACGACGAGACGCCCGGAATCCCGGGCGACAAGATCCCGCCCGTGGCCGACCTCAGCCGCGACCTGCCCCGCATCGGCCCCCTGCTCGACGCCGGCGTCATCACCCTCGACGACCTGCCCCCGAGCCTACGGACCGACCCCAACCTGCGCACCCGGGCCTTCGTGGGTGACCTGCGCAACGACGAGAACCTGCTCGTGGCCCAGTTCCACGTGGCCATGCTGCGCTTCCACAACAAGATCGTCGACCGGCTGGCCAAGAAGAACACCGGGGCCAAGGTCCTCTTCCGGCGGGCGCAGAAGCTCACCCGGTACCACTACCAGTGGCTCGTGGTGAACGACTACCTGCGCACCGTCACCGCCCCCGGCGTGGTCGACAAGGTCCTCACCGGCGGTCCGAAGCACTACCACCCGCTCCAGGGCCACGAGCTGTTCATGCCCCTCGAGTACTCGGTGGCCGCCTTCCGCTTCGGGCACAGCATGGTCAGGGGTGGCTACGACCACAACCGCAACTTCGGCAGCCCGGGCGTCGTCAAGGGCTTCGCGTCCTTCGACGAGCTGTTCCTCTTCACCGGCAACGGCTTCGAGCTCAACCCGACCGACCCGAGCAAGAGCACCCGCAACCCGTTCCTGGGCCTGCCCACGCTGCCCTTCAACTGGATCCTCGAGTTCGACCGCATGACCAACAAGGCCGACCCCAACGAGGGCCACTTCGCCCGCAAGATCGACACCCGGCTGGTGCCGCCGATCACCCGCATGGTGAACGAGGGCACCGCGGGCGACATCCAGGACGACGCCAACAAGCCCCTCCGGGAGCTCCTCCGCCACCTGGCCAACCGCAACCTGCTGCGGGGCTACCTCCTCAGCATCCCCACCGGCCAGGCAGTGGCGGCCGAGCTGGGCGTTGTCCCGCTCTCGGCGGCCGAGCTCCAGCAGGGCAACAGCGCCGAGGTCAACGCCGCTCTGGCTCAGGGCGGGTTCCTCGACCACACGCCCCTCTGGTACTACGTGCTGAAGGAGGCCGAGGTGCGGGCCAACGGCAACTCGCTGGGCGAGGTCGGCAGCCGCATCGTCTGCGAGACGCTCATCGGGGTGCTTCGCAACGACCCCGACTCGTACCTGAACGTGCCCACCGGCTGGGACCCGTCCGAGGGCGTCACCCTGCCCAACGGCGACCCCATCACCACCATCCGGGACCTCCTGTCCTTCACGGGCATCCCGGCCTGACGGCGGCGAGCGTGGGGCCTGCGACCAACCGGGTTCGTCCCGGCGGGTCGCAGGCCTCGCCCGCGTCCGGGGCCAGTCAGGCCTTGAGCACCACCAGCCGCTCCTCGGTCATCTCCCGGACGGCGGCGGCCGGCCCCTCCTTGGTGTTGCCGCTCGACCGAACACCGCCGTAGGGCATCTGATCGGCCCGCCACGTCGGGACCTCGTTGACCAGCACCGTCCCGAAGTGGAGCTCGCGAGCGGCCCGCATGGCCGTGGCCAGGCTGGACGTGTAGATGCCGGCCTGGAGGCCGTAGCGGGTGTCGTCGGCCAGGCGCAGTCCCTCGTCGGTCGACGGGTACGCCTGCACGGCCACCACCGGGCCGAAGACCTCCTCCCGGCACACTCGCATGTCGGGAGTCACGTCGGCCAGGACGGTAGGCCTCAGGATGCCGTCGTCGCCGACGCGGCCACCGGTGACGATCCGGGCTCCCGCCGCCACCGCCTCGTCGATCCACGCCACCACCCGGTCGCGGTCGTCGGTGGAGATGAGGGCGGACGCGTCGGTCGCCTCGTCGAGGGGATCGCCGACGACGAGGTCGGCGACGTGGGCGGCCAGGGCTTCGGTGAAGCCGTCGGCCACCTCGTCGTGCACGAGGACCCGCTGCACCGACACGCACGACTGGCCGGCGTGAGCGAAGCCGGTGGTGGCAACGGCCTTGGCCGCGGCCCGCCAGTCTCCGTCGGCCTCGATCACGACCGGCGAGTTGTTCCCCAGCTCGAGGGCCACCTTCTTGCGCCCGGCCCGCTCCTTGATCGCCCACCCGACCTCTCCCGAGCCGGTGAAGGTGAGGTAGGCGACGTCGGGGTGGCGGACGAGGGCCTCGCCCACGTCGGCCCCGCTGCCGGTGACGACGTGGAGGTGGTCGGCGGGCAGGCCCGCGTCGTGGACGAGCAGGTCGGCCAGGGCCACCGCGGTGAGCGGCGTCTGGCTGGCCGGCTTGAGGACGACGGGGCAGCCGGCGGCGATGGCCGGGGCGAGCTTGTGGGCCACCAGGTTGAGCGGGAAGTTGAACGGGGAGATGGCTCCGACCACGCCGATCGGCACCCGGAGGGTGAAGGCGAGGCGGCCCTCGCCGATCTCGGTGGCGTCGATGGGCACCATGTCGCCGGTGAGGCGGCGGGCCTCGACCGCGGCGAAGGTGAAGGTGGACACCGCCCGCTTGGCTTCCACCCGGGCCGTCTTGAGGGGCTTGGCCGACTCCAGGGCGATGGTGCGGGCGAAGTCGTCCACCCGCTCGGCCAGGAGGCGGGCGGCGGCGTCGAGGATCTCCGCCCGCCGCCAGGGCGGAAGCGGCCCCTTGGCGAGCGCCGCCCCGGCTCCCGTCACCGCCCGGTCGACGTCTTCGGCCGTGCACTTCGGCACCCGCCCCACCTCGGCGCCGTCGTACGGCGAGCGAACCACGATCTGGTCAGCCGTCATGACCCCGAGCGTAGGTTCTGGAGCCAAAACGACAGTACGTGTCGTTTTTCCTCCAGAACCGGCGGGCGACCGGGCGGGCTCAGGCGGGGCTGGGGACGAAGGTGACGGTGACGGTGGTGAAGCCGAGGGTGCCGAGCAGGGCCTCGAGCATCTGGCGGGTGTTCTGCTCCGCCCGGGTGGCGAGGTCGCTGGCCGCGGCCGCGGTGCGCATCTTCTCCAGGGCGGCGAGTTGGAGCTCGCGTTCGCCCGTGGGGGAGTCGGAGAACACCGAGCCCAGGCGGTCGAGGAGGCCCCGGTCGCGGCTGATCACCTGGCTGTTGGCCAGGTCGAGCTTGGGTTCGCCCAGGGTCGGCGGTGGGAGCGAGATGGTGACCGACTGCCGGTCCTCGGACACGACGATCGACTGGGCGTCGAGGTTGGAGAAGTCGACCGAGGCGTCGACCGACCCGGCGGCCGAGTACGTCGTGCGCTCGCCCCGGATGACCGAGGGCAAGAACTTGGCGTCCTTCTCGGTGTCGACCAGGACCTGGAAGTTGCCGGCCGCAGCGTGGTACTCGCTCAGGTCCTCCATCGCCTGGAGGAGGGCGGGCTGGGTGCGGTCGACGGTGCGGCTGGAGAACGGGTTGGGAATCGACGGCAGGAGCTTGCCCAGGGCGCCGGTGAACGCGAGGAGGCCGCACACGAGGATCGCGCCCACGACCACCCATCCCGAGCGGGACCGGGGCCGCATGACCACGAGCCGCTCTTCCCGGTTGCGGTGGAGCATCCTCCTACTTTCCCACCGTCACGGGGTTAGCAGGCCCGCGGCCGCCTCCTGGGCCTGGCGGATGCAGGCGGCGATGCCCAGGCCCCGGTAGCCGGCACCGGCGACCACCACGCCCGGCATGGCCGCGGCCAGGGCGGCCGTCAGCCGGTCGACCCGGCGCTGGTGGCCGGGTTGGTACTGGGGGAAGCCGTTGGCCCAGCGGGACACGAGGCTGGTGACGGGCGGTCGGCGCACGTCGATGACGTCGGAGAGCTCACGGTGGAGGTGGGCCACCAGTTCGTCGTCGTCGAGGTCGGCGAAGCGGTCGTCGCCCGCCCGGCCGGCCGAGGCCCGGACCAGGACCAACCCGCTCTCCGCCAGGGCCGGCCATTTCGACGTCGACCACGTGCACGCCGTCATCATCCGCCGCTCGACCCGGGGGACGAGGAAGCCGGCCCCGTCGAGGTCGTGGCCGACGTCGTCCGGCCGGTAGGCCAGGGTGGACACCGCCACCGACGCGTACCGGATGCGCTCGAGGTCGGTGGCCACCGCCGGCACCGCCCCCCGGAGCATGGGAGCGGCGGCGAAGGCGGGGACGGTGACGATCACGGCCGCCGCCTCCAGCACCGTCCCGTCGGCGGTCACCACCCGGTACCCGCCCCCATCGGGTTCGACCGCCTTTACGGGCGAGCCGGTGCGGATGTCGACGCCCGCCTCCACGAGAGCCGTCGCCAGCCGCTCGACCAGCCGTCCGAGGCCGCCGGCGACGCCCAGGAACAGCGGCCCGGTGCCGGCCGCGGACGAGGGACGGTGGCGGAGGCCGAGGATGAGGCTGCGGGAGCCGGCGGCGGCCTCGGCCAGTTGGGGCGCGGTGGCGGCCAGGCTGAGATCGTCGGCCCGGCCCGCGTTGATGCCCCCCACCAGCGGCTCCACCAGCCGGTCGACCACGCCCTGGCCCATTCGGGCGCCGATCACGTCGGTCACCGACGGGTCGGCGCTCAGGCCCGGACGGCGACGCGGGAGCACCAGGTCGAGTCCCGCCCGCGCCACCGCCGCCGGGGGGAGCACGCCCGAGCGCAGCAACGGTCGCAGCGCCACCGGCACGCCCAGGACCTGGCCCTCGGGCAGGCGGCGCAGGTGCCCCCGCGTCCACACGAACGCCTTGCTCGTCGCCGGCTCCGCCAGCTCGTCGCCCAGGCCGATGTCGACCGCCAACGAACGGGCGTGGGGCACCCGGGCGAGGAACGTGTCCGGGCCCTCTTCCACCGGTACGCCCCCGAGCGACGACGTGCGGATCTTGCCGCCCAGCCGGCCGTCGGCCTCCAGCACCGTCACCCGGGCCCGGTCCCGGAGGAACCAGGCCGTGGCCAGGCCGGTGATCCCGCCCCCCACCACGACCACGTGGGGGGACTCAGGCGATGCCGGCACGGGCCCGCACCACGTCCGCCAGGGTGGCGCACAGGGCCGGGTGGTCGTTGGGCGACGGGGTGCGGGCGAAGTCGATGCGCATGGCCTCCGCCATCTTGCGGGCCTCGATGTCGAGGTCGTACAGGACCTCGAGGTGATCGGACGTGAACCCGCACGGGCACACGACCACCCCCCGGGCCCCGGCCGACGCCAGCTGCGGCAGGACGGCCAGGATGTCGGGCCCGAGCCACGGCTCCGTCCCCCCGGTGCGGGCCGCGCTCTGCCAGGCCGTCGACCACCGGGGATGGGGCACCCGCATGGCCACGCTGATGGCCGTCTCCCGCAGCTGGGTCGGGTAGGGGTCGCCCGACGCCTCGATGAAGGCGGGCAGGCTGTGGGCGGTGAAGACGACCTCCACGTCGAGCTTCTTGTGGGGGAGCGATGCGACGGCGTCGGCCACGAACCCGGCCAGCAGGTCGAGGTAGCCGGGGGCGGTGTGCCACGAGTCGACCATGAGGACCTCGACGCCGTGGGTGGTGCCCGCCGCCGCCGCCCGCTCGGCGTACTGCCCCACCGACAGGAACGAGTAATGGGGTGCGAGGACGAGCCCCACTGCCCGGGTGACACCCCGAGCGGCCAGGGCGGCCACGCCGTCCTCGATGAACGGCGGGGCGTGCTTCATGCCCAGCTCGACAGTGAACTCCGGTCCCAGGGCGGGCCGCGATCCCGGCCGCCTGGGCGGCGGTGCGCTCGAGGAGGGGGGACGTGCCGCCGATGGCCTGGTAGCGGCGGGTGAGGTCGTCGAGGAGGTCGGCGGGGGGCGTCCGGCCCCGGCGGACGTGGGTGTAGTACGACTCGATGTCGGCGGTGGTGGCCGGCGTGCCGTAGGCCATGACCAGCACGCCCACCGTGGGCCGCCGGTTCAGCCACCGGTCGTGGTGTGCACCAGGTCGACGACCCGCCGCAGGATGTCGGGGTCGGTCTCGGGGAGGACGCCCCACCCGAGGTTGAACACGTGGCCGGGGCGGCCGCCGTTGGCGTCGAGGACGGCCCGGGTGGCGGCGGCGGCCGTGTCCCAGTCGGCCAGGCACACGGTGGGGTCGAGGTTGCCCTGCACGCTCACGTCGGGGCCGAGTCGAGCCCGGGCCTGCGCCAACGGCACCCGCCAGTCGACCCCCACCACGTCGGCCCCGGCCTCGTGCATGACCTCCAGCAGCTCGCCCGTCCCCACGCCGAAGTGGATGCGGGGCACGCCCAGGTCGGCCAGCCCGCCCAGCACCTTGCGGGAGGCCGGCAGCACGTGGCGGCGGTAGTCGGACGGGCTGAGCACGCCGGCCCACGAGTCGAACAGCTGGACGGCGGCCGCCCCCGCTCCCACCTGGGCCCGCAGCGAGGCCAGCACGATGTCGGCCAATCGATCGAGCAGGTCGGCCCACAGCGCGGGCTGCGAGTGCATGAACGCCTTGGCCTTGGTCTGCTCCTTGGACGACCCGATGAGGTAGGTGGCGAGGGTGAACGGCCCCCCCGCGAACCCGATCAACGGCACGTCGAGCTCGGCGACCAGCAGCTTCACCGTCTCCAACACGTAGGGCATGTCGGACTCGGGCTCCAACGGCCGCAGCCGGTCGAGGTCGGCGGCCGTCCGGAACGGCTCCGCCACCACCGGGCCCGGGGCCAGGTCGATCTCCACCCCAATGGCGGTCAACGGCACGACGATGTCGGAGAACAGGATGGCGGCATCGACGCCGAGGCGCCGCACCGGCTGCATCGTCACCTCCGCCGCCAGCTCCGGCGTGCGGATGACGTCGAACATGCCGTGCTGCTCCCGGATGGCCCGGTACTCGGGCAGCGACCGTCCCGCCTGGCGCATGAACCAGACCGGCGTGCGGGCCGCGGGCTTCCCCCAACAGGTGTCGACGAAGGTGGAGGTCGAGGCGGGCATGCCGCCCCGACCCTACCGTCACCCCCGCTGGTACCGGCGAGCGGCGAGGGGGGCGAAGAGGGCGGCGAAGACGAGCGACCACAGCAGCGACCGCACCGCGAAGTACCCCGCGGGATGGCCGAGGACGGCCTCCGCCTTGTCGCCCAGGGAGAAGGCCCGCACCGCGTTGACCAGTTGGGTGAGGGGTTGCTGCTCGGCGAAGGGCTGCATCCAGCCCGGCATCGAGTCCACCGGCACGAAGGCGCTGGACACGAACGTGAACGGGAAGACCAGCAGGCCGATGCTCTGGGCCGCCTGGGGGGTGCCGGCCATGATGCCCAGCCACACGAACAGCCAGGTGAAGGCGAAGGCGGCAATCACGCACAGGGCCACCGCGGCCAGCAGGCTGAGGATGGCGGCCGACGTGCGGAAGCCCACCGCGAAGCCGACCGCGGTCGTCACCGCCAGGCCGATGACGCCCAGGGAGGTGTCGGCCACGACCCGCCCGGAGACGACGCCCAGGCGGGGCACGGGCAAGGACCGCAGCCGGTCGAACAGGCCCTCGTTGAGGTCCTCGGCCGCGCCGATGGAGGCGGTCATGCCCGAGAACAGCACGCCCGTGCCCACGAAGCCGGGGACGAGGAAGTCGACGTAACGGATCCCGCCGATGGGGATGGCGCCGCCGAACACGTACCGGAAGATGAGCAGGAACATGGCGCCCTGGATCATCCCGATCACGAAGACCTGGGGCGTCCGCACGTTGCGCAGGACCGTGCGCCGGGCGATGCCCAAGGTGGTGACCAGGAAACCGGCCGGCTTGGCCGGACGGGGGAGATCGATCCCGGGCTCGAGCCCGTCGGTGACGGCGGGGGTGGTGGCAGTCATGTCGTCTCGTCCTCCTATGCCGCGGGGCGGCCGCGCTTGCGGCCGGTGGTGGGGGCCGACTCGTCCGGCGTCTCCTCCGCCCGACGGCCGGTGAGCTTGAGGAACACCTCGTCGAGGGTCGCCCGGCGCAGGCCGACGTCGGCCACCTGCACCCCCAGCGAGTCGAGGATCCGCACCGTCTCCAGGAGTTGGGCGGAGCCCTCGGCGACGGGGATGGCGACCGACCGGGTGGGAACGTCGACCCGGGGCGGCTCCATCCCGAGGGGAGCCAGGGCGGCCACCACCCGTTCGAGGTCGGCCGGGTCGGTGACGTGGACCTGGACCACGTCGACTCCGCCGAGCGACTTGAGCTGGTCGGAGGAACCCTCGGCGATGACCTTGCCGTGGTCGATGATGGCGATGTGGGAGGCCAGGTGGTCGGCCTCGTCGAGGTACTGGGTGGTGAGCAGCACGTCGGTGCCCGACGCCACCAGATCGCGGATGATCTCCCACAGCTCGTTGCGGCTGCGGGGGTCGAGGCCGGTGGTGGGCTCGTCGAGCAGCAGCAGCGCGGGTGCCCCCACCAGGCTGGCGCCCAGGTCGAGCTTGCGGCGCATGCCGCCGGAGTAGGTGCGCACCAGGCGGTCGGCGGCGTCGGCCAGCCCCAGCCGGCCGAGCACCACCTTGGCGCTGGCCTCGGCCTGCTTGGTGTCGTGGCCGAAGAGACGGCCGATGAGCACCAGGTTCTCCCGTCCCGACATGGCCCCCTCGACCGCGGCCGACTGGCCGGCCAGGCCGATGACCCGGCGGACCTTGGCCGGCTCGGCCAGGGCGTCGATGCCGCCCACGGTGAGCGTGCCCGCGTCGGGCAGGAGAAGGGTGGCCACCATGCGGATGAAGGTGGTCTTGCCCGCCCCGTTGGGACCGAGGATGGCCGTGACCTGGCCCCGTTCGGCCACCAGGTCGAGCCCGGCCAGGGCCTCGGTCTTCTTGAACCGCTTGGTGAGCCCGTGGGCTTCGATGATGGGCGGCATCGTCATCGCTCCTGACTGGGTTCGGGGTTGGTGAGGTCGGTGGGGCATTTCGGGTCGGGCGGGGGTCCGGCGCGGTCGGCGCGGTCGGCGTCGTCGGCCCGCTCGCCGCCGGGGGCATACCAGCTGCGCCACTCGTCGAGGCCGCTCAGCTCGCCCGACTCGAGGTCCTTCGCCAGCCGCTCCACGTAGTCGAGCTCGGCTCGGCGCAGCGCCTGCACATACTCCGTCTCCAGGGCGAACAGTCGGGGCAGGCCGTGGGACCGGGCCGCGGCCACCGCCCCGTCGAGGAGGGCGATCTCGATCTCCAGGGCCCTGGCCCGCTGGAGGAGGGCGTCGAGGGCCTCGTCCGGGGGCAGGGCGGGGAGCAGGCTGAGGGCGGCCTCGAACTGGAGGTACTCCTTCACCGGCGCCGCCAGCAGCTCCGAAAGCCAGTCGGACATCTCCCGCATTCCGGCGTCGGTGATCTCGTAGATCGTGCGCTCGGGCCGCCGCCCGGCCCGGACGGTCTCCCGGGCCCGGATCAGGTCCCGCTTCTCGAGGGCCTCGACCACGCCGTAGAGGGAGCCGTAGTTGAGGCGGATGCTCTCGTGCTTGGCCCGGTGGCGGAGGGTCTGGGCCACCTCGTAGGGGTGCATCGGCTTCTCCAGGAAGCACGTGAGCACGGCCAGGGCCAGCGGGTTCGAGCGGGCGCCGCGGAACGACACTCGGACAGAATACCCGCCCACAAGTACTCGTCAAGGGATATGTGGTTTGGACGCGAGGGCTGCGGCCCGATCGCCAACCTTAACGTCGGTCAGGCGGGCGACCTGCCCGGCGAGCGGCGAGAGGGTCGGGTCCGGCGGCACCTCAGCCGGCGGGCTCCCAGATGAGCTCGGCCACCTCGACGGCCACGACGAAGCCGCTCCCGTCGGCGGCCGGCCGGACCTCGCCGGCGAGGGTGCAGACGGCGTCGTTCAGCCCGCGGTAGCGGGGGTCGTCGCTCAGATGGGTGAGGCTGCCGACCAGCCGTCCTGGCCCGCCGTCCACCGCCGAGCCGTACCCGTGCCAGGCGAACAGGACCGTGGCGCCGTCGTCGGTCTCGATCACGCCCCGGAAGTCCGGGGTGAGCGTGCCGTCGGTGCGCTTGCGGGGGTAGTTGGCGGCGCGGAGGCGCCCGGAGAGTCGTCCCTCCGAGCGCCCCTCCACCAGCAGGAAGCCCTGTCCCTCCACACCGTGGGCCCCGGCCAGCTCGACGCTCCACCGTTCGGTGGGCGCGAACGTGGCCCGGTACAGGGGTTCGAGGCGCATCGCTCCGGCTTCAGCCGGCGGCCAGGCCGCCGACCGTCGCCGGTAGGCCCCCCTCGGCCGTCGAGCCGGCGGGCGTCAGTGACCCGTCGCCGTCGACCGCCCAGCCGTAGACGCTGCCCGAGTCGGCGTCGAGGGCGTACAGAAACGCCCCGTCGCCGGTGAGGCCGAGATCGCGCAGGCCGGTGCGGCCGTCGACGGTGACGCCGGCGGTCGCGTCCTCCAGGGTGAGGCTGCCGTCGGTGTCGATCCGGTACCGGGACACGGCCCCGTCGGCGAAGTTGGTGGTGAACGCGTGGCGGCCGTCGGCGGTCACGACCGCCCAGCAGATCTCGCTGCGCCCGTTGCCGACCGACTGCGTCACGGGGGTGATGGTCGCGCCGTCGACCGAGTACGACGAGGCCGCGGCCGCCCCCTTCCGGGCGCCGAACGCCTCCGTGACGACCAGGGTGCCGTCGCTGGTGATGGCGAAGCCGTAGGGCGTCGGCCCCGACGACTCCACCGCGTGGAGCGACCCGAGGGTCCCGTCGGTGCCGACGGCGAAGGAGGAGATCGAGTTCGCCCCCCGCTCGGTGACGACGAGCGTGGACCCGTCCGCCGTGAACCCGACCTGGGCACCGTCGGCGTCGGGCGCCGACAACGACGTCTCCCCGCCTGCGATCGGCTTGAGGCCACCCTCGCCCAGCCGGAAGCCGGTCACCATGGCCGTGCCGGTGTTGAGGACGTAGACGAGGCCGCCGTGCTCGGCCACGCTCTTGGGCGCGCTACCGGAGGGGGTCCGCCCGGCCGCCTCCAGCTCGCCGCCGGCGCCCACCGTGAAGACGGTGACGTCGTCGCTGGCCGCGTTGGTGACGACGAGGTGCCGTCCGTCCCCGGACAGGACCACCGAGCCCTGCGACGTGAGGTGGGGCTTGTCGTCTCCGGACCCGCCGGTGGGGTAGGAACCGATCACGGTCAGGCTGCCGTCGCCTTCCCGGCGGAACGCGACCACCCGGTTCTCCTGCTCGTTCGTCTGCACGTACACCGTGGCATCGGACACGTCGCCTCCACTTCACTCCTCGGGTTGACGGGCTGTCGTCCGGCGGGGGTGGGGCCGCGTTACACGAAACTGATTCTCAAGCGGGAGGCGGGGCCGGGCTGCGTCGGGGCCGAGGCAGGCCTCCGGGACCGCAGCCGGTGTGTGCCAAGCTGGGACCACCACGGGAGCCCGTCGGGGCTGAGAGGGCGCGGGCCGCGCCGACCGTCTGAACCTGTCCGGGTCATGCCGGCGAAGGGAGTGCTCGATGGCCAGCCGGCGCAAGGTCTACGTCGAGGGCCCGCACGGGGCCAGGGTGCCGTTCCACCAGGTCGACCTCACCGACGGCTCGTCCATCCGCCTCTACGACACCTCCGGCCCCGGGTCGGAGCCGGCGGACGGGTTGCCTCCCCTCCGCCGGGACTGGATCCTCACCCGGGGCGACGTCGAGGAGCACGACGGCCGGGTCCCCACCGCCCGCGACGACGGCCGCTCCGCCGCCCGCCAGGCGCGGGCCGCGGCCACGATCGGCAACGGCAACACGAACGGCAAGGGCGTCCACCACGGCGGGCCCATCGTCCTGCGGGCCAAGCCGGGGAGGATCGTCACCCAGCTCCACTACGCCCGGCGGGGCGAGATCACCCCGGAGATGGAGTTCGTCGCCCTGCGGGAGAACTGCGACCCCGAGCACGTCCGCTCCGAGATCGCCCGGGGGCGGGCCATCCTGCCGGCCAACGTCAACCACCCCGAGACCGAGCCCATGGTCATCGGCCGCAACTTCCTGGTGAAGATCAACGCCAACATCGGCAACTCCGCAGTCACGTCATCCGTGGCCGAGGAGGTCGAGAAGCTCACCTGGTCGACCAAGTGGGGCGCCGACACGGTCATGGACCTGTCGACGGGGGCCAACATCCACACCACCCGGGAGTGGATCGTCCGAAACTCGCCCGTGCCCATCGGCACCGTCCCCATCTACCAGGCCCTGGAGAAGGTGGACGGCAAGGCTGAGGAGCTGTCGTGGGAGGTCTACCGCGACACGGTCATCGAGCAGGCCGAGCAGGGCGTCGACTACATGACGGTCCACGCCGGGGTGCGCCTGCGCTACGTCCCAGGGACGGCCACCCGCACGACGGGCATCGTCAGCCGGGGCGGCTCGATTCACGCCGCCTGGTGCCTGGCCCACCACCGGGAGAACTTCCTCTACGAGCACTTCGAGGAGCTGTGCGAGATCCTCGCCGCCTACGACGTGGCCTTCTCCCTGGGCGACGGCCTGCGCCCGGGCTCGATCGCCGACGCCAATGACGAGTCGCAGCTGGCCGAGCTGGCCACCCTGGGCGAGCTGACCAAGGTGGCGTGGGGCTACGACGTCCAGGTGATGGTGGAGGGGCCCGGCCACGTCCCGATGCACAAGATCCGGGAGAACATGGACCTCCAGCTCGAGCTGTGCCACGAGGCGCCCTTCTACACACTGGGCCCGCTCACGACCGACGTCGCCCCCGGCTACGACCACATCACCTCGGCCATCGGGGCGGCCATGATCGGCTGGTTCGGGACGGCGATGCTCTGCTACGTCACCCCCAAGGAGCACCTCGGCCTGCCCAACCGCGACGACGTGAAGGCGGGCGTGATCGCCTACAAGATCGCGGCCCACGCGGCCGACCTGGCCAAGGGCCACGCCGGCGCCCAGGACTGGGACAACGCCCTGTCGAAGGCCCGCTTCGAGTTCCGGTGGGAGGACCAGTTCGACCTCGCCCTCGACCCCGACACGGCCCGCGCCTTCCACGACGAGACCCTGCCCGCAGCCCCGGCCAAGACGGCCCACTTCTGCTCCATGTGCGGCCCCAAGTTCTGTTCCATGAAGATCAGCCACGACATCCGCGACCGTGCCGCTCTCGGTGATTGGGCCGCAGCCCACGGGGTCGACGAGGAGCAGGCCATCGAGTTGGGAATGAAGGAGAAGTCGGCGGAGTTCGTGGCCGGGGGGGCCGAGATCTACCGCCCCCAGGAGGCCTGAACGAGATGCCCGAGACGTGCGCCCTTTGCGGCGGGGAGGCCGGCCAGTCCGAATACGGGCTGGTCAGCTGGCCCGCCCTCCCCGACATCGGCTGGCACTACGAGTGCATGGCCACGCCCGAGGGGGCGGAGTGGTTCGCCGGCCAGCGGGCGGCGCACCCCCTCCTCGACCGCCAGGTCACGCTCCGCACGCTCCGGGTGCAGCAGGAGTGCGAGTGGTGCCACGAGGTGCAGCTGGTGAGCCCCACCGCCATCGGCCACAACGTCACCGGCTGGTGGATCACGTGCGACTCGTGCCCCACCCCGTGGCGGGACGCGGTCAACGGGTGGGACAACGAGGACGTCATCCGCAAGCTGTGGGGCCTCCGCCTGCGCTACGAGGTCGACGACTGGGACGACGCGGCCGAGGCCGAGCTGGCCGCCCTCGACGAGATCCTGCCCAGCGCCTTCCGCAAGTGCGGGGCCTGCGGCGGACAGTTCAGCTTCGCCTCCCGGGTGCGGTGCGTGGAATGCGCGGCCCTGCTGCCCATCGACTCCTGGTTCCACTACAGCTACCAGCCGGAGGATGACGAGGAGGAAGGTGACGATGCTGTTGGCCGAGGAGCTGGCGTTGGTGGCCGTGAACCCGGACACGGGACGCCACGCCACCGGCAACCGATCCCACCTCAACGCCTGCCTGGCCGGGCTCCTCGTGGCCGAGCTGGTGTTGGACGGGGCGGTCGCTCCGGGGGACCCCGCCGGGCAGGTGGTGGTCACCAGCCGGAAGGCCCCCGACTCGCCCACATTGGCCGCCGCGGCCCAGGTCGTGGCCGAGAAGGCGCCCAAGCTGAAGGCGGTTCTTCAGCACATGAGCCGCGGCCTCGAGGGCCAGCTCGGCCTCGGCACCTGGGACGTGATCGTCGCCGGGCTGGTGGCCGACGGCGCCCTGGCCCCGACCGAGGGCTCGATCCGGCCCAGGACCGACGTCCTCGACGCCCGCCGCCGCGACGGTGTGGTCGCCCGGTTGCAGTCCGCGGCCAACAGCGACGCGCCGATGGACCCTCGCACTGCACTGGTCCTCAACATGGCCGGCCCGGCCAACCTCTTGGAGGTGGTGGCGCCCGAGCGGGGTATCCGGAGGCACGCCCGCCGCCGCATCGACCACGGGCTCGACGGCACCGACCTGGAGATCTTCGGCAAGACCGTGCGCAAGCTGATCGCGGAGGCGGCTGCGGCCGCGTCGGCCACCGGGGCCGGGGGCGCGGTCGCCGCCAGCAGCGGCTGACCGGATCGCCTCAGGCCGGATCGACTCAGGCCGGATCGACTCAGGCCGGATCGACTCAGGCCGGATCGACTCAGGCCGGATCGACTCAGGCCGGATCGACTCAGGCCGGATCGTCTCGGCCGGATCGACTCAGGCGGGGCGGGTGACGTCCGGCTCGAGATAGATGATCCGGGCCTCGGGCACAGAGGTCCGCACCGACGTCTCCACCCGGTCGATGGCGTCCGCCACCTCCCGGAAGGCGAGGTCGGTGTCGAGCTCGATCTTGGCCGCCAGCAACAGCTCGTCGGGGCCGAGGTGTTGGGTGCGCATGTGGATCACCCGTCGTACCCCGGGGTCGCCCTCGATGGCGGCGCGGATCTTGGCCACCATCTCGGGCGTCGCCGACTCGCCGATGAGGAGGCCCTTCATCTCGATCATGAGGATGACGGCGATCACGCCGAGGAGCACGCCGATGGCGAGGGTGCCGGCGGCGTCGAAGCGGGCGTTGCCGGTGATCTCGGCCAGACCGATGCCGGCGAGGGCGAAGCAGAGGCCGACCTCGGCGCCGATGTCCTCCAGCAGCACGACGGGCAGCTCGGGGATCTTCGAGTGGCGGATGAAGCTCCACCACGACTGGTCGCCCTTGGTGTGGCGGCTCTCCTTGATGGCCGTGCGCAGGGAGTAGGTCTCGAGGGCGATGGCCACGAGGAGGATCCCGACCGCGATCGGCACCGATCCGATCTCGTGCGGGTGGCGCATCTTCTCATCACCCTCGAACAGGGCGAAGAGCGAGCCCAGGGTGAAGATGACCAGCGCCACGACGAACGACCAGAAGTACCGCTCCCGGCCGTAGCCGAAGGGGTGCTCGACGTCGGCCCGCCGCCGGGCGCGGTTGCCGCCCAGGAGCAGGAGACCCTGGTTGCTGCTGTCGGCCACCGAGTGGACGGCCTCGGCCAGCATCGACGTCGCCCCGGTGAGGAGGAAACCCGACGAACTTGGCGATGGCGATCCCCGCGTTGGCGAAGAAGGCGGCGATGATGGCCTTGCGGCTGCCGTCCTGCATGGGGGCGGACCTTATCCGGCCGATACCTCGGTCAGCCTCTTTGCCACCGTGCGCAGGTCGTCGACGAAGGCGGCCATCTCCCGGTGGCGGGCGTCGTCGTCGCGGGCCCGCAGGATCGACGACGGGTGGACGGTGGCGGTGATCGTGGGCCGGTCGGCCTGCTCGAAGAACTCGCCCCGGTGCTTGGTGACCCGGAAGTCCTTGCCCAGGAGGGCCTGGGCGGCGGTCGCGCCCAGGGCGACCACGATCTTCGGCTGGACGGCGGCGATCTCCGCCTCCAACCACGGCCGGCAGGCCTCGACCTCGGCCGCGTTCGGCTTCTGGTGGATGCGGCGCTTGCCCTTGGCCGTCCACTTGAAGTGCTTGACCGCGTTGGTGAGGTAGGTCGTGGCCCGGTCGATGCCGGCCTCGTCGAGGGCCTTGTCGAGAAGGGCGCCGGCGGGACCTACGAACGGGTGGCCCTCGACGTCCTCCCGGTCGCCGGGCTGCTCACCGACCAGCATCAGGCTGGCGTGTTCGGGCCCCTCGCCGAAGACGGTCTGGGTGCCCGTCCGCCACAGGTCGCACGCCTGGCAGCCGGCGGCGTCGGTGCGCAGCCCGTCGAGCGGCGTCGGCTCGGCCACGGTCGGGGCGCTACCCGGGGGCTCAGGTGAGCAAACGGCCCTGCTCGACCGCGGGGTAGCCCTCGGCGGCCAGGAGCGCCCGCTTGGCGTCGAGCCCGAGGCCGAACCCGCCCAGCCCGTTGGCCGCAACCACCCGGTGGCAGGGGACGATCACCGGCACCCGGTTGCGCCCGAGGGCGCCGCCGACGGCCCGGGCAGCCCCCGGCTTGCCGATGGCCTCGGCCACCTCGCCGTAGGTCCAGGCGTCGCCCGGAGGGATGGCCCGGATGGCGGTGAGCACGGCCCGGTCGAACTCGGGCACCCCCCGCCAGTCGATCGGGACCGGCTGGCGGGTGAGCAGCTCGGGCGGCTGCTCGGCCCGGGTGACCGGGCGCCCGAACTGCTCCTTGAACCCAGCCTCGAACCGGGCCGCGTCGGTACCGGGCTCCACCCGGCACACCCCGTGGTCGTTCCACGCCACGAAGGCGGGCCCCATGGGCGTGTCGAGGGCGATGTAGGCATCGTGGTCGGCCATGCGACCAGTATGCCGGGAGGGTGCGACATCCGAACCGGTGACATTTTCGGTGCCTGGGGCCACCGGAAGTGTCCCCAGTTCGCAGGCGGGCGCATCGGCGTCACCAGTTGGGGCGGATGCGGACCAGGCGGAGGACGTCGGTGACGGGGTCGGGATCCTTGGGCGATCCGACGAGGACGGCGACGACGTCGTCGGTCTTGACGATCCCGAGGTCGACCGCGGCCATGACCGCGAACCACACGATGTCGTCGGTGGTGCCCTGGCGCTCGGTGACGATCGGCGTGATGCCCCAGGCCACCGACAGCTGGCGGGCGGTGCGCAGCGACGGGGTGGCGGCCAGGATCGGCACCCGCGGCCGGAACCGGGAGATGGCTCGGGCCGTCGCCCCGCTGTTGGTGCAGGCGATGATGGCGGCGGCGTCGGAGTCGAGCGCGGCCCGCCAGGCAGCGGCCGACACCGCGGCGCTGATCCGGTCGAGGGCCGGCCCGCCCTTGACCCCGGCCAGCTGTTGCAGGCCCAGGTTGCGGCCCCAGGTCTCGTAGTCGAACTCCCGCTCGGCCCGGGTCGCGATCCGGGCCATCGCCCGCACCGCGGCGGCCGGGTCGTGGCCGATGGCCGTCTCCCCCGACAGCATCAACGCGCTCGTCCCGTCGAACACGGCGTTGGCCACGTCGCTGACCTCGGCGCGGGTCGGTGTGGGTGCCGAGATCATGGACTCGAGCATCTGGGTGGCGGTGATCACCGGGCGGGCGTAGCTCACCCCGGTGAGGATGATCCGCTTCTGGTAGTGGGGGACGTCCTCCAGGTCGCAGCGCACGCCGAGGTCGCCCCGGGCCACCATCACGCCGTCGGACGCGGCGATCACGTCGTTGATGGCGTCGACCGCCTCCTGGGTCTCGATCTTGGCCACCACCATGGGGCCGTCGGGACCCACCGCGTCCCGCACCCGCTCCACGTCGGCCGCCGAGCGCACGAACGACACCGCCACCGCGTCGACGCCTACCGCGTTCACCACCTCGAGCAGGCGCAGGTCCTCGGCGGTGGGGGTGGCGGGTGCCGGCCGTCCCGCGGGGAAGCTCACGCCCGGCCGGCCCCGCACCAGCCCGCCCGCCACCACGCTCGCCACCACCCGGCCCCTGCCGACGGACACCACCGAGAGCTGGATGCCGCCGTCGCCCAGCGCCACCCGGTCGCCGGACTGGACGTGGTCGAGCAGGTCGGGGTCGTCGACCGCGATGCGCCAGGCCACGCTCATCTCCGCGCCCGCCCCGGCGGGTACGAGCTCGGTGGTGTCGCCCTCGGTCAGGACGGCGCCGTCGTCGGGGAAGCTGGCCGCCCTCACCTTGGGGCCGGGGAGGTCGACGAGCACGCCCACGGTGCGGCCGACGTCGGCCGCCGCCCGCCGGACGAGGGCGATGCGCTCGACCGTCTCCGCCACCGGGCCGTGGGCCAGGGACAGGCGGGCCATGTCCATGCCGGCGGTCACCATCGCCCGGAGGGTGACGATGTCCTCCGAGGCGGGGCCGACGGTGGCGACGATCTTGGTCCGGCGCTCCACGGCCGCCAGGCTACGGCCCGCCCGGGAAGGGCTCAGACGCCTCTAGCCTGGACGCATGGCTACGACGTGTGGACACGAGGGATGCAACTGCGAGCCCCGGGAGGACGGGTTCTGCAGCGACTACTGCCAGCGCCACGCCACCCGCGAGGGTCACCAGGCCCACGACTGCAACTGCGGACATCCCGGTTGCCACTGACCCGGTGACGGTGATCGGCCCCGGCGTCGTCCAGATCGACACCCTCCTGGGCGGGTGGGAACGGGTCACCGCCGGCTACCTGGTCGAGGGCCCGGAGCCGGTGCTGGTGGAGACGGGCAGCCAGACGTCGGTGCCGTCGCTGCTCGCCGCGCTGGCCGACCACGGGTTGGGGCCGTCCGACCTGGCCGGTGTGGTCGTCACCCACATCCACCTCGACCACGCCGGTGGGGTGGGCGACGTGGCCGCCGCCTTCCCCCGGGCGCGGGTGTACGTGCACGAGAAGGGGGCCCGCCACCTGGCCGACCCGTCGAGACTGGTGGCGTCGGCCGCCCGGGTCTACGGCGACCTCCTCGACTCTCTCTACGGCCGCCTGGAGCCGACGCCCGCCGACCGCATCACCGTGCTCGGCGACGGCGACCAGGTGGTGGTCGGACCGGGGCGGACATTGACCGCGGTCGACTCCCCCGGGCACGCCAAGCACCACCTGGGCCTGCACGATTCCGAGTCGGGGATCCTCTTCGTGGGCGACGCGGTGGGCGTGCGTCTCCCCGACGTGGGCGTGCTCCGGCCGGCGACCCCCCCGCCCGACTTCGACCTCGACCTCGCCCTCGACTCCCTGGGTCGCTTCGCCGCCCGCCGCCCCTCGGCCCTCGCCCTGGCCCACTTCGGGATCATCCCGGGCGACCCGTCGGAGTCGCTGGCCGAGGCGGCCGAGGTGCTGCGCCGGTGGGCGGAGGTGGCGGAGGCGGCGTGGCGGGAGGGTCGCGACATCCCCGCCGCCCTGTCGGCCGCCTTCGGCGCCGATCTCGCCGGTGTCGGCGCCGACGACCAGGCCCGGCTGGAGACCCTCAACGGCGTGCACTCCAACGCCGCCGGCATCCGCCGCTGGCTGGAGCAACGGGCCGCGGCCACCCCGGGCTCCGGTTCGGACGCCGGCGGTCGGCCGGCGTGATCCTCACACGTTGACGACGACGTACTCGAAGACGGGGCCGGCGGTGAGACCGGTCGGCTGGCCGTTGACGACGACCGGCGTGCCCGCCAGGACCTGCCCCGCGAGCTTGAGCTCGAACATGATGCCCATGGCCGCGTCGAAATGGGCGGGCTCACCGTCGAAAACCCGTTGCAGGGCGTTGAGGAGTCGGCTGAGGGTGATCTGAAACTGGTTGGCCCGCCGTCGGGCCTCGGTCTTCGGATCGAGGGCGGCGAGAACCTGGTTGGGGGTCATCGGCCAGACACCCTCGGCGTCGAAGGGGTAGGGGTCGCCGGTGTACGAGAAGCCGATGGCGACGGACGGGTCGCGGACCAGCCGTCTGCCCCGCACGATCGCCTCGAACCGGTAGTAGTGGGCGACGTCGCCGTCCGGGTCGAGCGGTTTGGTCGGGGTTCCTTCGCCCTCCTCGATGATCAGCTCGATCGCCCGCACCGCCGAGACGGCGTCGGTGATGGCGAACAATCGCTCGGCCGGGTACCACTCCGGTACTACCAACTGGCGGGCGGGATCACCGGCGAACGCGGTATCACCGAGGTCGGCGAACTTGTTGCGCAGCTCCCGGTAGAACTCGCCGATCGTGGCAAACGTCGGGAGCGCCTCCCGGAGGCTCGGGCCCGGAATCACCAGCACCTTCTCGGGCTCTTCGATCTCCATGAAGACCTTCCGCAGAAGCTCGTGGGAGAACGGTTCCAGGCCGACGAGAAGTTCGTCGGTGACGCCGAGCGGTAGACGGGACGGGTAGTCGGGCAGGAAATCGGAATCCGCGATCACCGGTCGCCGGCCCAGCGCGTTGAGGAGGTTGCAGGCGATCGCCATGTGCAGCATCTCGTCGACGACGATGTCGTGGATGTCCCACCAGATCTCCCGGTTGCGGCCCGGTTTCAGCGACAGCATGGCGGTCAGATACGGCGGGATCGTGGAGAACTCGAGCTCGACCGCCTTTTGCACGAGAGGGGCCAGGTCGTCGGCCGACGTCGCCTCGTTGGCCGCGTCCACCGCGGCTCGATCGATCCGAAGCATGACGGCCTCCTAGTCCTCGGGCTCGGGCTCGGGCTCGGGTTCGGTGCCGAGCCGCGCCGCCACCTGCCGTCCGATCTCGGCGGCAGCCGCGCTCTTGGCGTCGGGCACGGGTGAAACGTCTCGATCGGCGGGCGGCGACCCGCTGTCGCTCGGCGCGAGCCCCAGTCGTCTGCGGTCGCCGGGTCTGTCGGGGGGACGACCTCCGGCGGCCGGGAGCTGTTCGAGCCAGCGGACGATCGTGGCCTGCTTGGGCTCCGAGAGGTCGCGGGTGACGGGCATGTAGTTGGGGTCGCCCATCTTGCGAGTCATGGCGAACAGCAGCGCCCGACGCCACGGCGGCAGCGCGTCCCGATCACCGAGGTCGACCAGGTGCTCGCTCATGATCGGGTAGAGCCGGGCGTACTGCGTCAGGATCGGCTTGACGTGGCGGTCCCAGTCCGGACGGTCGGGCACCACGAAGGGATCTCGAACATGGGCCACGATCACGTCGAGGCCGGTGAGCCCGGTGCCGGTTGGGTCGGGCGAACCGTTGCGCAGCCGGGGCGAGTACCTGACCCTCGCGATCTCGCCGTCGATTGCGTCCTGGGCGCCCGGGGGCACACCCGCGGTGAGCGGGATCTCGACGTTGCCGGCGGGCCCGGTACGGACCGGGCTGGGGACAGTGAGCAGGGGCGGCGTGCCGACGGGGGCGAGGTGGATCGTGACCTCGGGGGCGGGCACCCCTCGCCGCAGGGCGTAGACGGTGGCCTTCGCGTTCCCGCGGGCCTCGATCCGGTGGACGAAGTCGTCGACCCGCACGTAGAGGCCGTCGGCGGTCTCCCGGCCGACCACCCGGCGGGTCCCGTCCTGGCGTCGCACGACCAGCCCGAGTGGACGCTGGGCGACCACCGCGGCCACGGCGGGTGCCAGCGCGAACGAATACACGCCGGACTGCGCGGGCGCGTCGGCCAAGTCGACGGTGCCGATGATCGCCGTCGCCCCGTCGTCGGCCGCGATGATCGCCCCCGCCGTCACCGTCTCGGACGCGAGGATGGCCAGTTCCAAGGCCACCATGCGCTCCTGCGGGGTGGACAGGGCCGCGAGCGTGGCCGGCGTCCCCACCGGGTCGACGATGGGGTAGGCGTTCCCCAGGTCGAGGACGATCCGCGACTCCGCCTCGTCCACCGAGGCGACCGACCAGGCCAGGAGGATGGGGTCGGGGCCAGGACGGGCGAGCACGCCGGCATCGATCCGGCGGCCGGCGGCGAACCTGGCCGGCTCCCCGTCCCGCCACGGCCCGATGCACCCGGTGAGCGACCCGGTCCCGAAGAGGGCATCGACGTGTGCGTAGTAGTAGCCGAAGGTGTTGAGGACGATCGAGAGCCGGTTGGCGTCACTCTCGGCCCGGATCGCGGACAGCGCGGCCGACGTCGCCGCTCGAGGGCCGTAGGTGACGTCGTCGAGCACCGAGACGAACGATGCGCCGGCCTGCTGGCCGTTTCCGCCCTCCACCGTCTGCCGAGTCCAGACGTCGCGGAAGCCCGACACCCGGAACGAGCCGGAGACCAGCTCCTCGCCGGACCCGGGGTCGACGAGACGCACCTGGAGGGCCCAGATCTCCGACGACATCTGCCATCGCGGATCGAGGTCGACCAGCTTCGCACCCGGCCGGTCGGCGGCACCGACGACCGCCAGGCCGGTCGCCGGGTCCTGGTCGCCGATCGGGTTGCCGTCGGGATGCTCGCCGCCGTTCACGCGGCAGCCGAGGAAGTCGAAGGTCCCGCCTCCCCCCCGGTTCCACAACGGGTCCACGATGGGTCCGGGTTCGAATGCCCCGGGATCGTTGTTCACCGTCGGGACGTCGGCGAAGAACCGGCCGGAGAAGGTGATCCGGGTGCCGTTGAGGTAGCTCATGCGGTCCTCCGGGAGAAGGCGCCCTGGCTCTATCGACGCTAGCTCGATGGCCTGCGGCCTGACCCGCGGGTGGAGGGTGGCTGGCGATCGGTTAGGCGGCGGCGACCTCGTCGGCGGTGGCGATGGCGATGGTGACGGCCAGCACCGACAGGAGCGCCCCCGGCACGCCCGCCAGCTCCAGCCCGACCAGGCCGGCGGCGAGGGTGAGGAACGGTCCCACATGGACCGTTTGCCGCTCCACCCGGTTCTCCACCAGCAGGTTCTCGGCCAACTGGTAGGCGATGAACACCACCGCCAGCCAGGTGGCGTCGGCGGCCGAGCTCACCGCGGCCAGGGCCACGATCGGCATGGCGCCGACGAGGGCGCCCCCGAGCGGCACCAGGTCCCACAGGCCGACCCAGATGCCGAGCGCGGCCGGTCCCGGGACGTCGGCCGCCCGGGCCATGGCGAAGGCGAACAGCCCCGCGGCCACGGCCATGGTGAGGGAGGCGGCGGCGTAACCGAAGGCCCGGCCGTAGACCACCGGACCCAGTTCCCGCAGCCGCTCCCGGCGCCGGGGATCGGAGAACTGGCGGACGGCGGCCGCCGCGATCCGGGGTCCGTGCTGCAGGAAGAAGATGGTGAGCACGCCCGTGGCCAGGAAGGCCACCCCCCGGGTGGCGGCGGCCCGGATGGCGTCGGCCGTCGATCCCCCTCGGAGGCGCTCGGGGAGTTGGTCGAGGAAGCTGCGGGTGCGCTCGGCCAGGTGGAGGTCGCGCGCCATCTCCCCGAAGCGGGGTGAGCGCTCCAGCTCCTCGGCTCGCTCGGGCGCCACTGCTTGGAGGCGAGTGGTCTCGGCGCGGACGTCGTCGATCAGGCCGTAGATCACCACCCCCGCCGTCCCCACCAGGACCACCATGACCAGCAGCACGGCCAGCCCCCGGCGCATGCGCCGTTGCAGCCACGACACGATCGGGTGCAGGAGGCCGGCGAAGGTGGCCGCCACCAGGATCCAGCCGATCACCCGGCGGGAGGCGGCGAGCATGGCCAGCCCCCCGAGGGTGGCGCCCAGCATGGCGACGGCCAGCACCGCCGACCGGGGACTGATCGACAGCCGCTCCCTGGGCACCGCCACGTCGGTACAGTACCGACGGTGGCGGACTCCGGCCTCCCCCCGGTGGTACAGCCCGCGGTCACCGCGGGGCCCATCGGCGGCGAGCGCAGGCGACGGTGGTGGCGGGGCGTCGATCCGCCCACCCGGGAGGTCGACCTCGACTGGCGTTCGGTGGCCTGGGTGCTGGGCGCCTTCGTCGCCCTGCTCGCCCTCACCAATCTCATCCGGGTCGCGCCCCGGGCCCTCACCGTCCTGGCCGTGGGGACGCTCCTGGCCCTGGCCCTGACCCCGGTGGTCACCGCCGCCCAGCGCCGATTGCATCTGGGCCGTCCGGGCGCGGTGGCCGCGGTCGTCGCGGGACTGGTGCTGCTGGCGGTGGCCGCGGTGGCGCTCCTCGTCCCCCCCGCCATCCGTCAGGGGCGCCAGCTCGGTGGCGACCTCGACGAGGTCGTGGGCCAGATCGAGACCCTTCCCGTGATCGGCGACGATCTGGCCGAGGCGGGCACCGCCGACAAGGTCCGGACGTGGATCGAGGACCTGCCCAACCGCCTCGAAGGCGACGACACGCCCATCGGCGACGCCGCCGTCCGGGTGGCCGACGGGTTCATCGCCTTCTTCTTCACGCTCCTCGTCACCATCAGCCTCCTGCTCGACGGTGAACGCCTGGTCCGGGGGCTACGGCGGCTGGTGCCACCGCCGCGGCGCAAGCAGGCAGACCGCATCGGCCGGCTGGCCTACGAGACGGTCGGTCGTTATGTGGCCGGATCGGTGCTGGTGGCGGGCATCGCCGGGCTCAGCATCCTGGTGATGGGCCTGATCCTGGGCGTGCCCCTCACCCCGCTGCTGGCCCTGTGGGTCGCCATCTTCGACCTCGTGCCCCAGATCGGGGGGGCGATGGGCGGCATCCCATTCGTTCTGCTCGGGCTGACCCAGGGGGTCACCACCGGGCTGATCTGCGCCGGCTTCTTCATCCTGTACCTGCAGTTCGAGAACCACATCCTCGGCCCGCTGATCGTGGGCAAGTCGGTGCACCTGTCGCCCCCCGCCACCATGACCGCGGCCCTCATCGGTGTCTCCGCCGGCGGCGTGGTCGGCGCCCTGCTCGCGGTGCCGGTGGTGGCCTCGGTGAAGGTGGTGTACCTCGAGCTGCGCCAGCCGCCGCCCGAACCCGACCTGGAGCGTTTCACCGGGGCCGGGGCGGGGGACGGGTCGGAGGTGAGCGAAACCACTGCCCCCACGGACGAGGCGGTCACCAGCGTCCCCCTCGAGGACGAGGACGGCAACGAGTACGTCATCGCCCAGCAAAACAGCGGGGCGGCGGAGACCACCGAGGGCGGCGGCGAGTACCCCGAGCCCGGCACACCGCCCCAACCCCCCGCCCCCGGCGCCTGACCTGCCGCGGTTCCCGCGTCGGTGGGGATCGGTGCGCGGGCCTATTCGGCCCGGACGCCGACGATCCCTGCGATCAGGCGAGGTCGGCACGTCGGGCCGTCGTTCGGCGCCGAGGGAGACGAGCCACCCTGTTGCCACTCAACTACCTGGGTGGCCAGCCCCCTCGCAACGGACCTGGGGGCGGACTCCTCGGCGTTGAATTGTCACGACTATTCCATTCAGTCCGCCTGACGAACTGATTTGTGTGTCCCACAATGGAGTAGGCACGTCGGCAATACTGAGGGTCCCTATCCCGTTTGCACACTGTTGAGGCGCTCCGCGCACAACATGGCAAGTTCCTCGACCTTCACCGAATGGCTCCCGCTGTAGTTATAGGTGCCGACGAGTACGACTACATTGCCTTTGCGGATGAAGACTCCGTCAACGTGAGGAGTACCCCACGAGTCCGAAGGTCTGTCAGCTGTGATTCTCAGAGTCTCGTCACCAAGGGTGGGTCCAGGCAATATTCGATAGCCGCATCTTTCGGCAGCTTCCTTTACCACCGAGAACAGTACCGTCGCCCCGTCCTCGGCGAATGCCCCTGCGCTACTGCCAAAGCCGACCCAACCGGCGCCGAATGATGCGCTCTTGAAGTAGGCACCGCTAACGTCGGATGTGAGGCCAGTAGCCGGAACGCGCTGTCCGCATAAGTCCATTCTCGCGAGACCACCAAAGAGGCTGTCTTTGATCCCGCCCTCGCCTTCGATCGCCGGACCAGATCCGACTGAACTCATGCGTGTATTGAGATCCTCTCGGGTAAGAAGGACCTTAACCAAATCGGCGGCCGGCGCAAGATAACGCGTCGTGGCTCGGGGGACACTCTGCTGCGTAGAAGTGGTTTGGTCGATGAGTGATGGGGTGGTCGAAGGCTCAGTTCGCGAATTTGGTGGAGAAGGGTCACCGCGTTCAGTGCCATTGGTATTGACAATAATGGCGACAACAACGCTCACGACGCCCGTAATCAGTGCTGCAATGATCGCAGACGCTTTCCACCAAGGAGATTCGTTCTCGGCCACTCTGCGCAGACCTTTCGCGTCTCGTCGCTGAACCCTTTGTGACTAACCTTATAGCGTGAGAGCGACTTGCGCCCATCTCCCTGCGACCCCTGCCTCGGCGAAAGAGTGTTGGTACCGGCCCCGCGAGACTGATCGTCTCCAAACCGCATGCGGCGGCCGATGCCACGCTTCTGTCTTGTGGCTCGTGTGGGACGACGAGAGCGGAATACCAGCTCCGTCGGCTGAGATGCGATGCCTGAGCTGACTCTCGGTTTTCACTACGACCCCCCTCGATTTGTGTCCTGCGATCAGTAGTTTAGGTGTTACGGCCGAAGCACATCGACCTCAAGGAAAGGGCGATCAGCCGATCGCCATTCGTTATTAGAGACGCACCTCTTGCGGAAGTTGCCGGACATCCTTGCCCGGAGTAATGGTCAATAGATGTTGGCTAGCGGCGATGCCATCTGCCGGCCGCGTGAGCGACCCCCTGGTGTGCGTCATTCTTGTATCGGTCGCTAAATGTAGACCCGCACGACGAAAACACAGTTTGCCGGATGGATCATGTCCGAATCCTTAGCGCCCGCAACTGAACCTACGGGTGGTGATTAGCCAGTTCGGCAAGAGTCGGACATGCCGAATACTCGGGCTGCCGAGATGAGGTCCTCTTCGGAGCCACAGTCGTCGATGTCGCGCCGCTCCTGTCGAACTTGACGCCCGCCCATGGCAACTGCCCCCTCCTAGAGTTGAGGATGGCGGCGGTCTCCTTTCGCTCGATCGCCGGTAAATCAGACGCGTGGGGTCCGGGGGCCCCCTTTCCTGGCGAAGGCCAATGCCGACGCCTGAGGCCACCGGCGGATCGGATAGGCGGAGGGTGGTGACCACGTTCGTGACTCTGTCGGGCCGTAGCATCCGGGCATGCGTCGGGGGGCCTTGACTCTGGGCCTGTTGTCGGCGGCTCTGCTTCTGGCTTTGGCAGGGTCGGGTCCGGGTCGGGATGGGGCGGTCGAGGTGGCGATGCCGACCCTCCCGCCCACCTCGGGGCCGCCGACGACCCTGCCCCTGCCCCCGGCCTTCCCGACCACCTCCACGACCCCGGCCCATCGGAACCTGGTGGCGACGGTGAAGGGTGCGTCGATCGACGTGTTCGAATCGCCCGACGCTGGCCCGGCAGCGCCGCCGGCCTGGACGCTGCCCAACCCCCGGGCGTCCGGCTCGGAGCAGGTCTTCCTCGTCATCGGCCGACAAGCGGGGTGGCTCAACGTCATGGTGCCGGTGCGGCCCAACGGGTCGACGGGGTGGATCCGAGCGGCCGACGTCTCCCTCGCCGGCCACGACTTCTCCATCGTGGTCGAGCTCGGCGCCCACAAGCTCACCGTGTACGAGGGCGACGCGGTGTGGGCCGAGGAGCCGGTGGGGGTGGGGGTGTCCAACACGCCCACGCCCGGCGGGCGGTTCTTCACGGTGGAGCTCTTCGCGTCGCAGAAGGCGGCCTACGGGCCCTACGCCTACGGGCTGTCGGGGTACTCGGAGGTGTTCTACGACTTCGGCGGCGGCGACGGCCAGTTCGGCATCCACGGGACCAGCGACCCGTCGGGAATCGGGTCGGACGTGAGCAACGGGTGCATCCGCATGAACAACGACGCCATCACCAGGTTGGCCGAGACCCTGCCCATCGGAGTCCCGGTCGAGATCCGGGCTTGACACCGGTCGTACCCTGGTAGGTGCTACCGCAGTACGTCGGGGGGAGGCGCCATGGGTGTCGAAAAGCTGAGCGTGTCGTTCGAACACGACCTGGGAGCGGCCATCCGGACGTCCGCGACCGGCGCCGGTCAGAGCGTCTCGGCGTGGTTGGCGGAAGCGGCCCGCAACCGACTCCGCCTGGAGGCATTGGGTGAGGCGGTGAAGGCGTGGGAGCACGTGTACGGCCCTCTCACCGATGCGGAGGTGGCCACCGCCGATCAGGTCCTGGAGGACGCCGCCGGCGAGCGTCCGGGCGAGCCGTAGATGAGCCTCGTCCTTGATTCCGGCGGCTTGCTCGCCTTCGAGCGGGGTGATCGGGAGATCGCGGCCCTGGTGGAGGCCTCTCGTCGGCGGCGGGACCAGGTCGTCACCTCGTCGGGCTGCGTCGCTCAGGTCTGGCGGGGGGGATCGCAGGAGGCGCTGCTGGCACGACTGCTCCGCGGCGTCGACGAACGCACCCTCGATCCCGCCGCGTCCCGGGCGGCCGGCGAGCTGTGTGCCGCGGCGGCCTCGAGCGACGTGGTCGACGCCCATGTCGCCCTCCTGGCCCGGGACTGGGACGTCGTGATCACGACCGACGCCGAGAAGCTTCAGCCCCTCCTGCGGGCGAACGGCTGGCGCTGCTGAGCCGACCGCGCGGCGAGCCCAGGCCCGGATGACACTCAGGTCGGGGTGATGCGCAGGCCCAGCTCGGAGAACTTGGCCAGGGCCTGGTCGTAGCCCCGCTCGAGGTGGTGGACGCCGTGGAGGATCGACGGCCCTTCGGCGGCGGCGGCGGCGATGACGTAGGCGAAGGCGCCCCGGATGTCGGGCATCTCCACCTCGGCGCCCCGTAGCCGCCGGACGCCCCGGACCAGTGCGGAGTGGGACGACCCGCTCTCCTGGAACCGGCACGCCTCGCCCACCAGGCACTGCTCGAACAGCTCCACCTCCGCCTCCATCGAGCGGAGGGCGTCGACGTAGCCCAGGCGGTCCTCGAACACCGTCTCGTGAATCACCGACATCCCCGCGGCGCGGGTGCAGAGGACGACGAGGGGCGGCTGCCAGTCGGTCATGAACCCCGGATGGGGACTGGTCTGCACCGCCGCCGGGCGCAGGACGTCGGCCTCGCACGTGATGGTGTCGTCGTCGATCTCGAAGCGGGCACCCATGCGCTGGAGGGTGGAGATGGCGGTCACCAGCCGGTCCTGGCCGCAGCCGGAGATGCGCACCCGGCCGCCGGTGGCCAGCCCCGCCACCAGGTAGGAGAAGGCCTCGATGCGGTCGCCGCCCAGCCGTTGGGTGGCGCCGGTGAGGTGGGAGACGCCCTCGATCACGAACCGGCGGTCGGGTTGGAGCTCGATGCGGGCGCCCATGCGCTGCAACAACAGCGCCAGCTCGACCACCTCGGGTTCGACCGCGGCGTTGTCGAGAATGGTGCGGCCCTCGGCGACGGCCGCCGTCATCAGCACCGTCTCGGTGGCGCCCACGCTGGGGAAGGGGAGTGCGAAGTGGGCCCCGTGGAGGCGGAGGGCCTTGGCCTCCAGCCCCTCGTCGGTGAGCTCGACCTCGGCCCCGAACTGGCGCAGGGCCTGGACGTGGAAGTCGACCGGTCGGGCCCCGATGCGGTCGCCGCCCACCAGGGGGACGAACGCCTCGCCGATGCGGTGCAGCAAGGGACCGACCATGAGGATGGGAACCCGGTTGAGGCCGGTGTACGACACCGGGATGCGGCTGCCGGTGGTGGACTCCGGGTCGACCGTCACCGAGTCGCCGTCGATCTCCACGCCTGCACCCAGGGAACGCAGCATGCCGGCGGTGATGTCGACGTCGCCCAGCCGGGGGGCGTTGCGCACGACGCTCGGCGTATCCGCCAGCAGGGCCGCCACCATGAGCTTGGTGACCGCGTTCTTCGACCCCGAGATGCGGACGTCGCCCCGGAGCGGCCCCACCGGGTCGATCCCCCACGTGACGTGGCCGGGGGAGCTGGGCGGGGGCTGGTGGGGGTTCACCGGCTCGGGCACGGCGGCCATCATGGCACCGGGTGGTCGCCGTCCTCGACCGGCGACGGCTCCAGGCCGGCCGGGAGGGGGAGCGACGACACCACCCGCAGCCGGCGGGTGGTGCGGGTGAGGGCCAGGTAGAGCGCCCGCCAGCCGTGGGGGTACTCGGCCACGATCGCGGCCGGCTCGACCACCACCACCGAGTCGAACTCCAGGCCCTTGGCCTGCTGTACCGGCAGTACCGCCAGCGGCGCGTCGAGCATCTCCGGACCCTTCCCCGCAGACGCCAACACCGAACGGACGAGCCCGAGCATCGACGGCGACGTGAGGACTGCCACCTTCCCGTCGGGGACGGCCTCCCGCTCGATCCGGGCCGCCTCCCGGATGGCCGCCCCGAGAGAGTCAGCATCGAGGCCGCTGGCGTGCACCGCGGTGAACACCGGGTGGACTCCCGCCTGGCGGACCGATCGGGACGGGGTGAGCTCGGGGGCGGCCACGGCCAGCACCCGGGCGGCCACGTCCATCACCTCCGAGGGCGTGCGGTAGTTGACGGTGAGCTCGGCCCGGCGCGCCGGGCGCCGATCGGACGACGGCAGGTGGGCCACCACCTCGTCCCACGAGCCCGGCGCCCACGAGCCGCTGGCCTGGCCCAGGTCGCCCACGATCGTGAGCGACCCGCTCGGCACCCGCCGGCCGACCATCCGCAGCTGCATCGGCGAAAGGTCCTGGGCCTCGTCGATCAGGACGTGGCCGAACGTGCGGTTCCAGAGCTCGAGGCCCTCCTCTTCGCCATTCGTCTCCCGAGGGTCGATGGCCTCCAGATGGCGGAGGACGTCGCGGCGCATCTGGGCGTCGAGATCGCCCATCTCCGCCACCACCTTCTCCCGCTCCCAGCCCGCGGGCCCGTCGCCGTCGCGCGGGCCCACCCGTCGCTTCCGGGCGACGGTACCGAGGTGGACCACGGCCTCGTCGAGAAGGGGCAGGTCGGCCTCGGTCCAGGGCACGTCGGCCACCCGCTCCGACCGGGGCCGGTGGAGAAGGGCGACCTCGCCGTCGTCGAGCACACCCCGTCCCGCCAGGCGGATGAGGGCGGGCCAGCCGAACAGGTCGTGGAGGAGCTCCTCCGGGGTGAGCAACGGCCACATCCGCTCGAGGGCCGTCACCACCGTCCGGTCGGCCCGCAGGGTCCGGCCGATGGCATCCCGTCCCTCCTGGCCGGTGTCGTCGTCCTCCAGCTGGAGCTGGCCCATGAGGTGGCGCACGACCGACCGCTCCACCTGCGACCGCCGCTCGTTGTGGGTGCCCCGCCGGCGCTTGACCCCTTCCACGATGCGACGGGAGTCGCGCACCGGCAGCCGCACCCGCTGGCCGTTCCACAGCAGGCTGACGGCCTCGCGCAGGCCTCGCTCCCGGTCGCCGACGGCCTGGGCCATCACCCGGGCCATGCGGGCGTCACCCTTGAGCCGGGCCGCCTCGGGGGTGTCGACCCCCCGGACGGGCGTGGGCACCAGGTCGGCGGGCGTGGCCAGGTTGACCGTGTGCTCGCCCAGGGCGGGCAGGACCTGCTCGATGTAGCGCAGGAAGATGCGGCTGGGCCCGATGAGCAGGACCCCCGCCCGCTCCAGGGGGAAGCGGAACGTGTAGAGCAGGTAGGCGGCCCGGTGGAGGGCGACCGCGGTCTTGCCCGTCCCCGGGCCGCCCTGCACGACCACGATCCCGGGCAGCGGCGACCGGACGATCTCGTCCTGCTCCCGCTGGATGGTGGCCACGATGTCGGCCATCCGCCCCGAGCGCGACCGTTCGAGGGCGGCCAGCAGCGCCCCCTCGCCCACCAGGACCAGGTCGTCGCCGGTGGGCTCGGCCGTGAGCAGCTCGTCGTCGAGGCCGGTGAGGGTGCGGCCCCGGAGGATGAAGTGGCGGCGGCGGACGAGACCCATGGGCGCCCCCGGCGTGGCCCGGTAGAAGGGCTCCGCCGCCGGTGCCCGCCAGTCGACCACGAGGGGCTCGTTGTCCTCGTCGGAGATGGCCAGCCGGCCGATGTAGCGCCGGTCGCCGTCGGACGCGTCGGTCCGCCCGAACACCAGCCCGGCCTCGCCCACCTGGAGCGTCGCCAGCCGCCGTTCGGTCAGCTGGACCCGGACGTCACGTTCGAGGCGGGCCTGGTGGGTGCCGCCGGGGGTGGTCTCGAGGACGTCGGCGGACACGGCGCGGGCCGCGTCCCGCATGGCTTCCAGGCGGGAGTAGGCGCGGTCGACGACTGCCTGTTCGGCCTGAATCTCGGGAGTGGACGTGGTCGTG
The DNA here is from genome assembly GCA_963836205.1 of uncultured Acidimicrobiia bacterium. Classification (GTDB taxonomy): domain Bacteria; phylum Actinomycetota; class Acidimicrobiia; order Acidimicrobiales; family AC-14; genus JAXDMK01. The sequence continues at coordinate 202,859 of CAWIIV010000024.1, forward strand.
GTTCCTTTGCGGGCTGCGAGAGGGAGCCATCGAGTGTCACCACTCCCGGGGCCGGGAGCAAACTGGAGGCCCATCCGGACTGCGGTCGGACCCGGCGATCAGGTCGATCGACCTACCCGGGGCGCTCCACCGGCGCCGGTTTTCTGCCGATAGGATCGACATGGTGCACCTCTCCCCCAGCAGCCTGCTTGAGCGGGCGCGCACGCCGGGCGGGCGCAAGCTCGTCCGCTACAGCCTGGTCTCGGTGGTCTCGGTCGTCGTGTCGCAGGTCATACTGTTCGTGGCCCAGTTCCAGTGGTCGGCCCGGTCGTCGAACATCATCGCGGTGTGCCTGTCGGCGGTGCCGTCGTACCAGCTCAACCGGGCGTGGGCCTGGGGCAAGACCGGCCGCTCCCACCTGATGAAGGAGATCGTCCCCTTCTGGGGGATGGCCCTGCTGGGGCTCATCCTGTCCACCTGGTCGGCCGACTTCGCCGAGAGCCACGCGGCCTCGATCACCTCGTCGGCGCTGGGCCAGAAGCTGGTCGTCAACTTCGCCGCCCTGGCCGCCTTCGGCGTGCTCTGGATCGGCAAGTTCGTCATCCTCAACCGGGTGCTGTTCGCCCACCCCGGTCACCCGGCCCCGCCGCCCGAACCCGTCACCTGAGCTGACCCCGGCTCCGCTGACTCCCCGGCTGGTGGTGGCCCTTCTCGTGCTGGCCCTGGCTGCGGCGTGCAACGGGTCGGGATCGGACGGCTCGTCCTCGTCCACCGACACCACCGGGGCGACGATCGTGGTCGCCGGCGACGCCGTGCCCGTCGCCCAGATGACCGACGCCCTGGCCAACCTGTGCCTTGCGCGCGACGACGCTGCCGACCGGCAGCAGGCGGCGGAGGCCCGTTTCTTCGACCGGTCGCACGCCACGCTGCACGTCGTCGCCGCCGCCCTGGAGGACGTCGACCGGCCCCTGGCCGGCCGCCTGTTGGAGGCCAAGCAGAAGGTGGAGGCCGACTTCTCCGGCCTGGCCAGCGGGGCGCGGGTGCGCGACGACCTGGGCGCGCTGGTGGCGGTCACCGGCGACGGCCTCGACCGACTTGCGGTTCCCCGGCCGCCCTGCGCCAAATGAGCCTCATGCAGTCGTTCCGGCGCCCGGTCGCGGCGTGCGTGTTGGGCCTGTTCCTGGTCCTGGCCGCGTGCTCGTCCGACAACGGCTCGTCCGACAACGGCTCGTCCGTCACCACTCAGACCGAACCCCCGCCCGACGCCGACGACCTGGTCGTGCAGGTGGCCAGCTACGACCTGGCCGTCGGGCCACCGGCGCGGGTCATCGTCGGCGTCCAGGCGGGCGACATGCGGGTCGTGGCCTTCGGGTCGGTCGCCGTCCGCTTCAGCTACCTGGGCACGCGGGAGGCGCCCATAGAGTCGCCCGTGCCGGGCCCGCCGGTCACGGCCACCTACCTGCCCATTCCCGGCACTGCGGACGCTCCCGTCGGCGTGACCGCGCCCCAACTGGTGAGCGGGGCCCAGGCTCGGGGTGTTTACGCGACATCGGTCGGGTTCGACAAGGCCGGGTTCTGGCGGGCGGAGGTCACCGTCACCCTCGACGGCGAGGATCGGCGGGGCACGGGTGCGTTCGCCGTCGTCCCCGAGCACGTCGTCCCCGCCCCCGGCGGGCCTGCCCCCCGGACCCAGAACCTCACCATGGACTCGCCCGCCGACATCCCCCGGGGCGCCATCGACTCCCGGGCGGGGAGCGACGGCTCCCAACCCATCACCGACCCCGAGCTCCACGCGACGACGGTGGCCGCCGCCCTCGACGCGGGCCGGCCGGTGGTGCTCGCGATCGCCACACCGGTGTACTGCACCAGTCGCTTCTGCGGACCGATCACCGACATGGTGCAGGAGCTGTCCCACGTCTACGGCGACCGGGCCACGTTCGTCCACATCGAGGTGTGGCGGGACTTCCAGAACACGGTGATGAACCAGTCCGCGGCCGAGTGGATCTACCAGAGCCGCACGGGCGACATCACCGAGCCCTGGGTCTTCGTCGTCGACTCGAACGGGACGGTGACCGCCCGCTTCGACAACGTCGCGACCCGGGCCGAGCTCGAGCCTCTCCTCCAGGCTCTGCCCGTCCTGCCGTAGGTCCGGCCGAGGCCGGTTGGCGGGCCGAACCGGTGACACTTTCGGGTCCTCTGACACCCGAAAACGTCACCGGTTGGCGGGCTGGGGTGGGGCGGTCAGACCCCCCCGATCGGGGCCGGCGGGGGACTGGTGCGGCGGAGGTAGTTTGGGCGGTCGGTGTCGTCGGGGGGGTCGGGGAGGCGGCCGGCGAGGCGGGCCGCGGCCCAGACGCCGAGCAGGTTGCCCGGGGGGAGGGCGCGGACGACGGCCTCCAGGTCGGCCCGGCCGCCCTCCGGGTCACCGGCGCCCAGGCGGGCCAGGCCCCGCCCGTAGCGGACCCGGGCGTCGTCGACCACCGGCGCGTGCACCTGGTCGAAGGCGGCCAGGGCGTGGGTCGGGCGCTCCATCGAGGCCAGGGCCAGGCCCTGGTTGGCCCACAGCCGCTGCACCACCTCGACGTCGCCGGGTCCCGCGGCCTTCACCCCCGCCTCAGTGGCCATGGCCGCCGACGACCACCGGGACTCCATGATCGCCAGCCGGGCCCGGGCCAGGTGGATGCGGGCGGTGGGGGCTGCGTCAGGGGCAGCGGCCTCGTCGAGCGTCGACCGGGCCAGGCCCAGGTCGCCCCGGCGGCCGTACAGGGCGGCCAGTTCGAGCCACGCCTGCTCGTCGGCGGGCGACTCCCGGACCGTCCGCCGCAGGTCCGCCACTCGTTCGCCCTCGCCCGACGCCACCGCGAACAGGGCGTGGCGAACCGTCCCCCGCCACCACCGCCACAGCCCGGCGAGGAGCGCGGCGTGGCCGACGGCGGTGGCCCAGGCCAGGGTGGGCGCGGCCGCGAAGTCGTAGATGACGACCCAGTCGCCCCAGTTCGACGACAGCGACAGCAGCGGGTACCCGACCAGGGCGTAGCCGACCTGGAGCGTCCCCCCCAGGATCAGCACGTACCGGACGCCGGGACGCATTCGCCCGCGGGCCAGCCCGATGGCGGCCAGGCCCATTCCGACGGCGGCACCGAGCACGTTGCCGGCCAAGGCCACGAACCAGGCCTGGCCGGCGGTGATCTCGCCGACGTAGCCGACCGAGCCCTCGAAGAACCCGTAGTGGAAGCTGGTGACCCGGGCCCCCACCGCCATCACCGCCCCCACGTGTCCCAGCTCGTGGATCAACACCACCACCGGGGGGACGAGGAACACCCCTGCCCGGGTGGCTAGCCGCTTGTCCTCGGCGGTGAAGTCTCGGTCGAAGAAGGTATGCCGCGAGCGGACCAGGGCGACCAAGGTGGCCAGCGCGGCCAGTCCCATGAGGACGTCGACCGCGGTCGACTGGGGGTCGAAGGGCACCTTCCGAGCCTAGGAGCGTCCGGGTACAGTCGACCGGCAGGGGAGCACTGAGGGGGCTGGTCCGGACATGGCGCGCTACGACCTGGTGATCATCGGCATGGGCTCGGGCGGGATGATCGGAGCCGAGTTCGCGGCCACCATCGGCCTGCGGGTGGCCGTGGTCGAACGGGACCGGGTCGGCGGCGACTGCCTCTGGACCGGGTGCGTGCCGAGCAAGGCCCTGCTGGCGTCGGCCAAGGCCGCCCACATCATGCGGGTGGCCGACACCTACGGCCTGCCGTCGGTGGTTCCCGAGATCGACACGTCACTGGTGTGGAAGCGCATCCGGGCCATCCAGCAGGAGATCGCGTCCACCGACGACGACCCCGAGCGCTTCGCGGTCGACGGGGTGGAGATCGTGCGGGGCGTGGCCCGCATCGTGGGGCCCAACACCGTTCAGGTCATGGGCGAGGGCGCCGCCGGCCAGGACCGCGACCTCGAGGCCCGCTTCATCCTGGTCTGCACCGGCAGCCGGCCGGTGGTCCCTCCCATCGAGGGCCTCAAGGAGGCCGGCTTCCTCACCAGCGAGACGCTCTGGGACCTGGAGCGGGCGCCCGCCACCATCGTCATGATCGGCGCCGGACCGATCGCCACCGAGATGTCGCAGGCCTTCACCCGGCTGGGCATCGGCACGACCGTCCTCCAGAAGGGTCCCCGGATCCTGCCCCGGGACGAGCCCGACCTGGTCGACATCCTGGTGGCCAAGCTGCGGTCGGAGGGTGTCGACCTGCACTTCGACGTGGAGATCGAGCGGGTGGCGGTGTCCGGCAACCGCAAGATCGTCTTCGGCAGCGAGAACGGCGTGCCCGCCCGGTGGGAGGGCGAGGAGCTGCTGGTGGCCACCGGCCGCCGCCCCAACGTGGAGGGGCTGGGGCTGGAGGAGGTGGGGGTGAAGGTCGGGCGCACGGGCATCGAGGTCGACGAGCGCATGCGCACGGCGGTGCCGTCGATCTACGCCGCCGGCGACGTGGCCGGCCGCTTCCTCTTCACCCACTCCGCCGGCTACGAGGCGGTGCGGGCGGTGCGCGACGCCTTTTACCCGGGCAAGGGCAAGGTCACCGACTTCGTGCCGTGGTGCACGTTCACCGACCCCGAGCTGGCCCACGCCGGACTCACCGTGGCCGAGGCGGAGCAGAAGTACGGCGACGACGTCGAGGTCTACCGCCTCGACCTCTCCCACTCCGACCGGGCCCGGGCCGACAACGCCACCGAGGGCGCCATCGTGGTGGTGACGGCCAAGGGCAAGGTGGTCGGCGCCCACATCCTGGCCCCGTCGGCCGGGGAGATGATCCACGAGCTGGCCCTGGCCATCAACGAGGGGCTGAAGCTGGCCGAGGTGGCCAGCCTCATCCACGTCTACCCGACGCTGTCGACCCACATCGGCCAGTTGGCCGGCGAGGCCGCATTCGAGGGAGCCAGGAAGCTGCGCTGGCTGGTCCGCAAGGAGAAGTAGGCGGCGCCGGCGCCGGGGCCGGGCGACGTCAGCGGAATGGCACGACGCTTTCCGTGATCCGAATGTTCCGTGCGGCGGAATGGACGTGATCGGAGCCGAAACGGGCTATTTCACGACGTTTGGAGTGATCTGAACGCTTCGTGCGCTGACCCTGGATCAATCGTCGTCGCCCCGCCCGTTCCCCTTGTCCTTGTCCTTGTCGGGCTTGCCCTTGAGGTCGTCGCCGGTGGGGACGAAGACCTCGGGCGACCCGCCGGTGGGGGCCGGGGGGGCGGCGGTGACGGCGGGGGCGGACCCGGCGATGGCGACCCCGGGGACCTTCTGGAGGAGTTGGATGGCGGCGACGGTGGCGCCGTCGGTGAGCTGGCCCGCCTGGCGCCAGAGGGCCACGTCGACGATGAGATTGGTGGCCGACGAGGCCCCGTTCAGCTCGCCCCGCTCCACCTGGTCGGCGACCGCGCGCAGGCGGGTGGCCAGGTCGGGGGCGGCCGCGCCGTCGCCGGGGCCGAAGCGGGCGGCGCCGGCCCGCAGCTCGGCGGCCAGGGCGGCGGCGGGCGACGGGGCGGTGGCGGTGGGCGCCACCGTGGTCGAGGTCGACGCCACCGTGGTGGAGGTCGACGCCGACCGGACCCGTTCGGCCGCCACGTCGTCGATCGACTGCCGGGGGACGATCTGAGCCAGCAGGATCACGACGGCGACCGCGGCCAGCGCCACCAGGGCGACGCGGAGCCGGAGTGAGGGCGGCCGGCGGCCGGCGAGTGGGGGACCGGGATCGGGCGGCGGCGGCGGGGCAGTAGAAGGCAGGGCCGGGGCCGGCGAGTCGAGAGGGATCGGCGACCGGCGGGACGCCGAGTACCGCGGGGGCGGTCGCCGCCATCTCGTCCACGTCGAGGACCTGGGTGGCGTCGGGCGCCGCCATCACACCGGTGGCCGCGGGGACCACCGTCGGAACCGCCGGCGGGACGAGGGCCGCGCCCATGGCCGCGGCCGAGGGGAAGCGGGCGCCGGGGTCGGGATCCATGGACCGTTCGACGGTCCGGACCAGGGCGTCGTCGAGGTCGGGGCGGAGGGTGGCGAGGGGGACGTACACGCCGTTGGCCACCGCCCGGGCGACGACCATGGCGTTGTCGCCCTCGAACGGCTTGCGCCCGGTGAGGGCCTCGTAGAGCACGACGCCGAGGGCGTAGAGGTCGGACAGGGGCGACGCGGGGTCGCCGCCGAGTTGCTCGGGGGCCAGGTAGGCGGGGGTGCCGATGAGCTGGCCGGTGCCGGTGAGGTCGCCGCCTGCGGCCGACAGGTCGAGGCTCTTGGCGATGCCGAAGTCGGCGATCTTGGCCGACCCCTCGCCGGTGAGCAGGATGTTCCCCGGCTTGACGTCGCGGTGGACCATGCCCACCCGGTGGGCCGCGTCGAGGGCGCCCAGCACCTGGCGGCCGAAGGCGCGGGCCTCGGCCGGGCTCAGCACGGGGCCGGTGGCGATTCGGTCGGCCAGGGTGTCGCCGGGCAGGCGCTCCATGACGATGTAGGGCACGCCCTCGTGCTCGCCGGTGTCGTAGACGGCCACCGCGTGGGGCTGGGTGATGGCGGCCGCGGCCCGGGCCTCGGCCTCGAAGCGGACCCGGACGTCGTCGCGGGCGGCCATCGCCTCCTGGAGGAGCTTGATGGCGACCGGCCGCGAGAGGCGGAGGTCGACGCCGGCGTACACCTCGGCCATACCGCCCCGCCCCAGCAGCTCGCCGACCTCGTAGCGGCCGGCGATCAGAGTCGGCGTGGTGCTTCTCACCGTGAGGGGCCTACCCGCCGCCCGGCGCCCCTACTCGTCGCCAAGAAGCTCCAGCACCCGGTCGGCGGGCCGGGCCACCACTGCCCGGTCGCCCCGGATGACGATCGGCCGCTCGATCAGGACGGGATTGGCAACCATGGCGTCGAGCAACTGGTCGCGGTCGGCGCCGGCCAGGCCCAGCTCCCGGTAGACGGATTCCTTGGTGCGGACGATGTCCCGCGGGTCGTCGGTGCCGAGCAGCGTCATGACCCGCTCGATCTCGGCCCGGGAGGGCTTCTCGGTCAGGTACTCGAACAGCTCGGCGTCGACGCCCTGCTCGGCCAGGATGCCCTGCGTCGTCCGGCACGTGCTGCACGCGGGGTTGAACCACACCGACACGTCCATGGGATGCGATCCTACGGCCATGACTGCTACCCGTCGTGCGCTGGTCACCGGGGCGACCGGCTACATCGCGTCCCACCTGATCCCGGCCCTGGTCGACTCCGGCTGGGACGTACTGGCCACCGGCCGGCGCCGGGAGCCACCGTCCCACCTGGCGGGCGTCGACTACGCCTCCGTCAACCTGGTCAAGGACGACCCCTGGGTCTTCTCCGGGCTGATGGAGCGGATCTCCCACGTCTTCCACCTGGCGGGGGCGTCGAGCTCGCTGTCGGACCAGAAGGAGATGGAGCAGGTCAATGTCGACGGCACCCGGCGGCTGTCTGCAGGCGGCCAAGCCGTGGCCCGTCGAGCGCTTCGTGCACATGAGCTCGACGTCGGTGTACGGGGAGGAGGTCGAGCTCCCGTCGCCGGTGCCGGAGGACGTCGAGCGTCACCCGAGCCGGGGGTACGGCAAGGCCAAGGACGGGGCCGAGCGGGTGGTGGAGGAGTTCGCCGCCGGGGGCATGCCGACGGTGGTGCTGCGGCCGGTCACCGTCTACGGCCCGGGCAACGTGAAGCTGCTGGCCAGCGCCATCCTCGACGTCGCCATCGAGCGCTTCGCCGGCCTCGACCGGATCGCGGTGCCGGCCACGCCCATCGAGCAACGGCTGGTCCATGTCGACGACGTGGTGGCGGCCACCATCCACCTGGCCACCGCCGACGGGGCAGAGGGGCGGGCGTTCAACGTCGTCCTGCCCGAGTACCCGTCGAGCCACGACGTGGCGGGCATGGTGGCCGACGCCTTCGGCCTGCCGGTGGAGCTGGTCGACGTCCCCGACGCGGGCCTGTCCTACGACGCCCGGGCCGAGGCCCACGGGCGGATGGTGGAGGCGGGGATGGAGCCTCGAATCCTCCTGTCGAAGGAGCGGTTCCGGTTCCTGGGCAAGGCCAACCGCAACAACCGGCTGTCGGTCGACGCCTTGCTGGGCACGGGCTTCGAGTTCACCCAGACCGATGTGCCCGCGAGCGTCGGCCGGACGGTCGACTGGTATCGCGAGCACCGGTGGGTGCTCGGGTAGCGGCGGTCAGCGGAAGGCGGGGAAGTCGACGGTGGTGAAGAACCACAGCGCCGACGTGAGCCACAGCCCGGTGAGCAGGACCACCAATGTTCCGCCGACAACGGGAAGGCCCCACTTGGGAAGGCGGTCGGACCGCAGTACCAGGAGCTTGGTGCTGAAGGCGCCGTAGAAGGCGCAGCCGAGCAGCGAGTGGACGAGCGGGCGGACACCGGCATCGGCCTGGAAGCCGAGCGCCCACAGGCAGTGGTAGGCGACGGGCAGCGAAACCAGGAAGGCGCACGTCCCCGACCACCGGTGGGCGAACGGCAGCCACCGGGGCGCCGGCCGCCAGATTGGAAGCTTCCCCCACATGCCCAGGACGGAGACGAGCTGAAAGGCGGCGAAGGCGAAGGCGACGGTCGCCAGCCACGCCTTCATAGCCTGGAGCGACGGGAAGCCGAGGTCGAAGATGGGGTCGAACGTGGCCTGATGGACCCGTCCGTAGACGCCGAGGGAAACCGCGACCGCCCCGCCGGCCAGGGCCGGCACCACCAGGGCCGAGGGGGTCGGCGGCGATGGGGTGGCCGGGGCGGGGGACGCCGGGGGGGCCGGGGCGGTGGCGGTGGGGTCGGCGCTCATCGGACGACGAGGCTGCCGGACATCTGGGGGTGGATGAGGCAGGTGAAGCGGTAGCTGCCGGGAGCGGTAGGGGCGACCAGGTTGACGGTGGCCTTGGGGCCGACGCCTGTGTCGAACTCCCCGCCGGTGGCGGTGACGGTGTGGGCGACGCTGTCTCGGTTCTGGACGACGACCCGACCGCCACGGCCGGCGGTGACCGGTCCGAACTTGAGGCCCTGGATCTCGAGGGTCGCCGGGGCGGCGGCGGCCGCGGTCCCGGTGCCGCCCCCGGCCGGGTTGGCGTATTCGCCGCTGGCCGGAGCCGCTGGCCGGAGCCGGCGCGGGCACCGCCACCGGGCCCGGTGAGTCGGCGTTGAGGACCAAGGCGCCGGCGGTGAACGCAGCGGCAGCGACACAGACCACGAGCGAGCCGGTGAGTGATCTCTTCATGTCCCGGGATACGGCCCGCGGGCCCGAGCGGTTCGCGGCCCGGACGCGACGGAGCCGGCGGCAGGAACGAATCCTGCGCGCCGGCTCCCGTCACGAACGACTGGGTCAGGTCGACTTCACCAGCGTCCCGTCGCCCTTGACCGCGAACCAGACGCCACCCGAGCCCTGGCCGTTGACGTCGCCGGGCCCGCCGTCGCCGGCGAAGTAGTACAGCGGCCACTTGCCCAGCTTGAGCTGGTCGGGGCCGCCGTCGGGCCGGGCCACGACGGTGAGCTTCGACCCGTCGACGCCGTCACCGGCGACGGGCTCGGCCGGGGCCGGTGCCGCCGGCCACGCGGTGGCGCAGCCGCCGACGCACGTCGGGGTCCCGTCCACGTCCTTGGTGAAGGCGTAGAGCGTGCGCCCCTCGGCGTCGCCCACGATGTCGCCCAGGGCGGAGTCGGTCAGCGACACCGACGCCTCGGCCGGCGCCGCCACCGGACCGGGGACCCGGCCGTACCCGGGCGTGGTCGCGGCCCCTTCCTTCACCAGCTTGGCGTCGGGTGCGACCACGAACCACACGTCGCCCGCGCCCTGGCCGTAGGAGTCGCCGGCGGTGGCGTCTCCCTCGAAGTAGTACAGCGGCCACTTGCCGGCGACCAGTTGCAGGCTGCCGTCGTCGCGGGTCGTGGTGGCGAACACGCCGGTGTCGAGCCCGGGGCCGACGGTCCAGGTGGCGTCCACGGTGGCCGCCGGCCAGGCCAGGAGGCACGCCCCGCTGCAGGTGCTGCGGGCGTCGACGTCGTTGGTGAACCCGTAGAGGGTTCGGCCGTCGGCGCCGACGAGGATCTCGCCCAGGTCGGCCTGGCCCAGCTTCACCGCCGCTCCCGCGGGAGCGGTGACGGCCGGCGCGGGGTCGGCCGCGGGCGGGGCGGACGTGGTGGTGTCGGAGCCCGAGCCACACGCGCCGGCGATGACGCCGGCGGCGACCAGGGCGAGCAGGAGCCGTTGGGGGCGGGTGGGCAGACGCATCGGAGGACCTCCGTATCGGGACTGTGTCGAAACCCGGTACGGGCCGGCGCGGGGTCCGGTTCAGGGACAGGGATCAAGGATTTCCCCGATGTGGCGACGAGGGCCGGTCGTCAGTCTGCGGTCATGGCAACCGAGACCCCCGACGTCACCCGCCCGCGGACCCGTCCCGTGATCGACCGGGCGACCGCAATCGGCTTCCGAGCAGGCGATCCCGACGCGGTGCGGGCCGTGTACCGGGCCTATGGGGGCCTCGTCTTCGCGGTCGCCCACCGGGTGCTCGGTGACCGCGCCCTCGCCGAGGAGGCGTCGCACCAGGCGTTCGTCCAGGCCTGGCGGGCGGCCCGCTCGTTCGACCCGTCCCGTGAGCTGGCCCCGTGGCTGGCCACCATCGCCCGGCGGGCGGCCATCGACCTCCACCGGCGGGAGTCGGTGCGGAGCCATCGCTCCATCGAGGACCTCGATCTGGCCGAGGTGAGGGTGCTCACCCTTCCCGACGGGGCCGAGCGGGCGCTCGAGGTGGGGCTGGTGCGGGACGCGGTCGACGAGCTCCCTCCCGACGAGCGCGCCGTCGTGCGCCTCCAGCACCTGGACGGCTACACCCACACCGAGATCGCGGCCCGCCTTGGCATCCCCGTCGGGACGGTGAAGTCCCGCTCGAGCCGGGCCCACCGGCGGCTGGCCGCCCGCCTCGACTATCTCCGCCAGGCGGGCTGAACCGGGGGCAGTCCGACGCCGTACCACCGGTGTGGACGACCTCGCCGCTCTCCTCGCCGACCCGTGTATCTGGGCCGAGCCGCCGGCCGGCCTGGAGGCGCGGGTGCTCGACGCCATCGCCGACGAGGTTGGTGGCCGGCTGGGTGCCACCCACCCCGCAGCAGTCCGGTCTCGCGACCGTCGTCGACGATGACGGAACGCCGACGGGCCCAGGGGAGGGCGATGCCGTGCGCCTCTTCGACACGAACGCCGCGCCGCCGCCGGTGGGGTGTGGGCGTCGAGCGCCGCCCCGATCCCGAGATCGCCAGCGCCGCCTGAAACCGGCTCAGGCCGGGTCGGGCGTTTCCCGGACTCCGAACTCCCGCAGGAGGAAGGGGTTGGTCCGCCGCTCGTGGCCGACGGTGGTGGTGGCCCCGTGGCCGGGGAAGACCACCACCTCGTCGGAGAGCGGGAGGACCTTCTCCGCCATCGACGCCATCAGCTGCTCGTAGGAGCCGCCGGGCAGGTCGGTGCGGCCGATCGACCCCGCGAACAGGTGATCGCCGCTGAACAGCCGGGGCGGCTCACCCTCCATCTCCAGGAGGAAGCACACCGAACCCTGGGTGTGGCCGGGCGTGTGGAGGGCGGTGAACGTCATCCCCGCGCCCGACACCCTCTGGCCGTCGTCGAGGCCGAAGACGAGCTCGGGCGGGGGGATGCGGAGGTTCTCCAGGTCGAGCATCTGGGCCAGGGTGCCGCCGGCACCGACCGGGTCGAGGAGCATGTGGCGGTCGCGGTCGTGGAGGTGGACGGGGATGGTGGCCGCGGAGCCCTCCATCTCCGTCATCCCGTCGTGGGCGTGGGCCACCACCTCGCCGATGCCGCCGACGTGGTCGACGTGGCCGTGGGTGGTGAGGAGGGCGACCAGCCGCAGCCCGTTCTCCCGCAGCCGGTGGAGGATGACGCGCGGCTCGGGCGGGGCGTCGATCAGCACACACTCGCCGCCGGGGCCGTCGGGGGCGACGATCCACACGTTGGTGCCGGCCAACCACAGCCGGAGCCCCTCGATGACCGGGCTCACGTCGCCTCCCCTCGACGGTCGAGGGCGTCGGCGATGACCCGGGGGCGGGGGTCAGCCATGATCTCTTCCAACGGCATGGGCAGGGCGATCGACCAGTTGGGCCATTCGTCGACGGTACCGGGCATGTTGGGTCGCTCCGGCACGGACACCGCGTCGTCGAGCGCAGCGGCCAGGAGCAGGCAGGGGGCGGTGCCGAGGGCGCCGTACAGGCCGGCCACGGCCTCGTCGGGTTGGGCGTCGGCGGCCACGCCGGTCATGTCCTGCAGCCGCCGGCACATGGCCTCGGTGGCCTCGACGTTGGGTTCGGTACCGAGCCGGCGCTGGTCGTCCAGGTCGGACCCCGTCCACAACCCGGCGACGGTGGGCAGGTCATGGGTGGTGACCGCGGCGAGGGCCCGCTCGGGGTACTGCGGGGGCGGCCGGTCCTCGAACCACAGCAACTTGTACGACAGCAGGTCGCGGTCGGCCATCTCCTTCCGCACGTGGTCTTCCACCGTCCCCAGGTCCTCGCCCACCACGTAGGCGCCGGCCCGGTGCGCCTCGAGGGCGACGATGTCGAGCAACTCGGTGGCCGGGTAGCGGACGTAGGCGCCGGACGCGGCCGGCTGGCCCCGGGGGATCCAGAACAGCCGGAACAGGCCCATCACGTGATCGACCCGCAGCCCGCCGGCGTGGCGGAGGCCGGCCCGGATGGTCTCCACGAACGGCCCGTACCCGGCGTCCCGCAGCTTCCAGGGATCGAACGGCGGCAGGCCCCAGTCCTGGCCCCGGGTGTTGAACTCGTCGGGCGGGGCGCCGACGGCCATGTCGAGGGCGAAGACGTCCTGCCACAGCCAGGCGTCGGCGCCGCCGGGGTCGACCCCCACCGCCAGGTCGTGCATCACCGCCACTCCCGCGGTCGACGCCGACTCCAACTGGAGGTCGAGCAGCCACTGCAACCACTGGTGGAACCGGACCCGGTCCTCGTGCTTGCGTCCGTAGGCCGCCACCTCGGGCTGGTCGGGGTGGCGGAACGACTCCGGCCACGCCTGCCAGTCGGCGCCGTGGTCCTCGACCAGCACGCAGAAGGTGGCGTAGGCGTCGAGGGGGCCGCCACCGCCGGGGCCTTGCCGCCACCGGTCGAAGACGGGGTCGCCGGCGAAGTCGTCCCACACCTGGCCGAGGGCGTCGAGCTTGAGGCGCCACACCGCGTCGCGGTCGATCAGGCGCCGGCGGTTGAGGGCCCGCCCGGCCTGGGCGAGTGCGTCCAGCCGGTCGCCGAGGGCGGCCGCCGCGCCGGGGACGTCCTCCACCCGGAGGTAGAGCGGGTTGCGGAACCGGCGGCTGCTCGGGAAGTAGGGGCTGGCGGCCTGGGGGAAGCCGGGCATGGCCGCGTGGAGGGGGTTGACCAGGACCATGCCCGCGCCCAGGTCGTCGGCCGACCATGCTGCCAGCCGGCGGAGGTCGGCCAGGTCGCCCATCCCCCAGCTCGCTTCCGAGCGCATGGCGTAGAGCTGCACCGCCCACCCCCATGTGGGGTCGCCCACCGGGAGCGGGCACCGCCCGGGGCTGACGACGACCGTGGTCCGGGCGCCGTCGTCGAGGCCGACGAGGACGTGGTAGCCGAGGGGGAGATCCGCTGGCAGGCGGTCGTCGACCCGGACCTCGCCCCCGTCCTCGGTGTGGAGGATCGACGGGCCACGGACGGCCGGGGTCGTACCGGGCCGGAGGAAGAGCACAGGTTCGCCCCCGGGCGGGTCGGGGCGCTCGGCGGACGCGCCCATCGTCCGCAGGATGGCTTCGACGGTTGCGGGGGGGCTTTCCCGCCACCGGCCCATGGCGTCGTGGTAGCCCTGATGGACGCCCCAGGCCGCGGGGTCGGGCCTCAGTGGGGGACCGCCTCGGCCCGTTCCCGGGGACGGACGCCCTGGCCGTTGAGCAGGACGATGCCGCCGACGATGAGCGCCCCGCCCGCAACCAGCCGCACATGGAAGGGCTCGTGCAGGAAGAGCAGTCCGACGGTGACGGCCATCACCGGTACCAGGTAGGTGACAGCCGCGGCCATCGTCGGGCCGAGGTCGGAGATGATCCGGTAGAAGAGGACATAGGCCAGCCCCGTACCCAGGATGCCCAGCAGGCAGACCGCGAGCAGGCGCCGGGGTGTGAGGTCGAGTCCCTCCCGGGCGGTGGTGGCGACGGCCACGGGCAGGGCCAGGATGCTGGCCATCACCAGCTGGCCGGCGGCGTTCACCAGCGGGGGCTGGTGGCCGAGGTGACGCTTGGCGTAGACGATGGCGATGGCATAGCAGGCGCCGGCGGCGACGGCCGCCGCCTCGCCCGCCAGCGACGCCCCGGTGAGCTCGGACGCGCCCAGTCCCGCGGCCACACCCACGCCCACGAAGCCGAGCAGCAGGCCGAGGGACTGGCTCTGGCGGAGGCGTTGGCCGAGGAAGAGGGCGGCCAGGAGGGCGGCGAACAGGGGGGTGGCGGCGTTGAGCACCGCCCCCAGGGCGGACGGGATGCGCTGCTCACCCCAGGCCAGGAGGGTGAACGGCACCGCGCTGCCGAACAGGCCCACGACCGCGTAATGCCGCCACGCTTCCCGTCCCGTGGGCAGGCGCAACCCTTTCACCCGCACTACGGCCAGGAGGACGAGCATGCCCAGAGTCACCCGGGTGAACGACACCGCCGCCGGTGGCATCCCTCCGACCGCCACCTTGATGAGGAGGAACGACCAGCCCCAGATGCCCGCCAACAGAAAGAGGCGGCGCATCCCCCGATCGTAGGGGCGCAACGTCGGACCTCCACCCGAGTTTCCCGCCGCCGCCCGTGTCCGGCGAGCGAGTGGCGCGAGTGGTCCCTCGAGGGACCGGTAGTGCCACCCGCTCGGACGTCCGAGCGCTGGCCCCCCTGGTCCGGCGACCGAGTGGCGCGAGTGGTCCCCTGGAGGGACCGGTACTGCCATCCGCTCGGACGCCCGGCGTCCCGCCCCCGTGGTCCGGCGAGCGAGTGGCGCGGAAGCCCCTCAGCAGGGGGGTCTCGTGGCGATCGCTCGGATCGCGGGCGCCGGTTACCCCCGGGACGGGGCGGTTGCGGGCACGCCGCCGCGGGCGACGACGTCGAGGTCGACCTCGCCCCGGGCGACCAGTCCGACGACGTCGAGGGACAGGCGGGGCTCGCACGCCCGCACCCGGTCCCGCAGGCTCTCAAGGGTGTCGTCGGCCAGCACCGGCACCCGGTATTGCAGCACCACCGGCCCGTGGTCGTACTCCTCGTCGACCAGGTGCACGCTCGGGCCCGTCTCCTTCTCGCCGGCGGCCAACACCGCCTCGTAGACCCGGTCGCCGTACATCCCCTCGCCCCCGTAGGCCGGCAGCAGGGCGGGGTGGATGTTGAGGATGCGGTTGCGGAAGGCGGCCACCGTCGCCGGGCCCAGGCGCTTCATGTACCCCGACAGGAACACCAGGTCGACCGCCCGCTCGAGCAGAACCCCGGCGATGGCCTGGTCGAGACGCCCCGGGTCGGGATGGGTGCGGCTGCTCAGGTGGCATCGGTCGATGCCGTGCTCCCGGGCGTAGTCGAGGATGGTGGCGTCGCCGTTGTTGCTCACCAGCACGACCAGTTCACCGTCGAGGGTGCCCGCCCGGCAGGCGGCGTCGATGTGGCGGAGGTTGGTGCCGTTGTGGGACGCGATCCCGGCGATCCGCAGCGGCCCGTCCCCCATCGGCGCCTACCGTAGCTACGGGGCCGCGGGCGCCGGGGAATCGGCCCTCGGCGTGGGCGTGGCCGTGGGCGGCCGGCGACGGAAGAGGCGGCTCAGCCCCCAGATCACGAGGCCCAGGACGACGATCGGTACCGCCCAGCCGACCACGATGATCATCCCGCCGACCACCGCCACCGCCCCGTCGACCGACCGGCGGAAGGCGTTGGCCAGGCCCTCGTCGTCGTCGACCGGTCGGGGCTCGAAGCCGGCGCCCGGCTCGAAGACCGACACCTGGATGGTGGCCAGCGACGCCGCCTGCTCCAGGTTCTGCTTCTGGGCGGTGAGCTGCTCGATCTGCTGCCGCACGTTGAAGAGCGAGTTCTGCACCTCCAGCACCTCGCCCACCGCGGTCGCCCGACCCAGCAGGCCCCGCAGGGCCTCCTCCTGGGCGACGAGGCTCCTGAGCCGGGCGTCGTAGTCGACCAGCTGGCCGCTCACGTCCTCGCCCCGCAGGGCCTGGTACTCGACCTTGCCGAGGGCGGCCAGGTCACGGCGGGCGGCGTCGAAGCGGTCGGACGGCACCCGCACGGTGAGCTCGCCGGCCCGGGCCTTCTCGATCGACGACGTGGACGACCCGGCCACGAATCCGCCGTGGGCGGCAGCGATGGACGCCACCCGGTCGAAGGCGACGTCGAAGCCGTTCTTGCCCACGTTCACCCGCAGCTCGCCGCTGCGGACGATCCTGGGCGACCCGGGTACGGGCGTCGACCCTCCGTCCGGCGGCACCGGGCCGATCTGCTTGAAGTCGGCGTCCATCCCGGGGGCGGCGATGGACGCGCCGGCGCCGGCATCGGCGACCCCGCCCGCCGCGCTCTCCCGGCCGGGCACGACCGTCCCCCCGGTGGCCAGGTCGTCGTCGGACTTCAGGCTGCCGAGCGCCGCCACCAGGGCGCCGGCCACGACCAGCGCCACGACCGCCGCCGCCACCGTCCGCCCCCGGTTCCCACCGATCCGAACCCGTGCCATCACGTTCCTCCTCGTCGTGCGTCATCCAGTGGACGACCCTGCTCCCGGGGAAGTTCCAGGGGCGCCCGAGGCGTCGGCGGTAGACTCGGCGTCCCATGTCCAAGTGGTTGGTCGAGCGCAGACTCTCCGAATCGGCCGAGCGCCTCAAGCGTTTGCGGGCCGAGATCGTGGTGGCCGACGAGCAGCTGCGTTCGCTCGCCGACACGGCCGACGACGCCCGCCTGCGGGCGCTCATGTCGGAGACGCCCAGGGCGGAGCAGGAGCACCGCGAGGCCCAACGCCACGCCGACGCCATGGCCCGCCACCGCTCCGAGCTCGAAGCCGAGGTCCGCATGCTCCAGGAGTCCCAGGACGATCTCCTCGACCGCCTGGCGCGCGAGCTCGACTGACCCCGATGACCGACAACTAGTGGCAATTCGAATCGTCATCGCCGAGGACGAGGCCCTGATCCGCCTCGACCTTCAGGAGACCCTCGAGGAGGAGGGCTACGAAGTCGTGGGCGCAGTCGGGCGGGGCGACGACGCGGTGGCCCTGGTCAAGGAGCTCAGTCCCGACCTGGCCATCCTCGACATCAAGATGCCGGGCATGGACGGCATCGCCGCGGCCAAGGAGATCGTCTCCGCCCGCCGGGCGGCGGTGCTCATCCTCACCGCCTTCAGCCAGCGTGACCTGGTGGAGAAGGCCACCACCGCGGGCGCCGTCGGCTACCTGGTCAAGCCGTTCCAGAAGAGCGAGCTGATCCCCGCCATCGAGGTGGCCATCGCCCGGTTCAAGGAGCTGCGGGCGCTGGAGGACGAGGTCCACAGCCTGGAGGACCAACTCGTCACCCGCCGCCTGGTCGACCGGGCCAAGGGGATGCTCATGGACCGCCACAAGATGCCGGAGGGCGAGGCGTTCTCGTTCATCCAGCAGACCGCCATGCGCCAGCGTGCCAAGATGCGAGCCGTCGCCCAGCAGATCATCGACGGCGAGCTCGTTCCTCCGTCGGCTTAGTCCGGCGTCCCGGGGGCCGAAGCCACCGGGGCGTCGCGCCCGACGACGTCGGCGAGGTCGACCACTGCGCCCGGCAGGAGCGCGACGGCGATGGCGGCGATCACGATGCGCCCGCCGAGCACCACCGTCCGGCTCCGCAGGGCACGAACGAGCGGGGGAACCTGCGAGGCGACGACGACGATGATCAGCGCTGCAACGAGCGGGATCATGAGGAACACGGCGGGGATCAGTAGCAGGACCGGGAGGATCAGGGGGAGGAGCGAGCGGACGCGCTCGCGTCTCGACGCCTCGACCATCGGGAATCGGGTGCTGAAGCGGTTGGCGATGGCGACCACCGCCATCCCGTGGGCGATGGCGGCCAGGCCGAACGTGAGCGCCGCCAGCCATCCCGGCCCGACGATGTCGAAGTCGGGGTTGCCCGGACGCAGGGGGTCGATTCTCGTGGCCGCAACCACCAGATGCAGCGCGCCGAAGGCGAGTCCACCGAGCCGGCCGCTCGGCAGCCACCGCCGGCAGGTGACATAGATGGCGCCGCTGAGCAGACCGGGGAGTACGCCACCGAAGAGATACAGGCCGATCGTGCCGTCGATGCTGATCTCCCCGACGACCTCCTCCGCCTCGGTGATCGCGCCCTGGGCGCCGTCGCCCGCACTGGCGGCCAGCAGCCGCATGATCAGGCGGACCGCAGGGCCGGTCACGAGGGCACCGGCCCAGAAGCCGCCGACGAGCGCGACGGCCACGCCCCGGAGGTAGCTGAGGGCGGCCACTTTGGGGGACGGGTTGGCGTCCGAGTCGGGGTCGGGCACCCAGGGCCGGTAAGGCGTCGCGCCCCAACGGAGCGTCAGCGTGATCCCGACGAGCAGGAGGACGCCCAGGATCACCATCAGGATCACGGGGCCATCATGCACCCGCCGGGAGTTGGATCAGTCGGGCGACGCCCCGGCCGACTTCACCGCGTGGCCGCCGAAGCCGTGGCGGAGGAGGGCCAGCACCTTCATGGCGGGGGAGTCGTCCTGGCGGGACGTGAACCGGGCGAAGAGCGACGCCGACAGGACGTTCGCCGGCACGCCCAGCCGGACCGCCTCCTCGACCGTCCACCGGCCCTCGCCAGAGTCCTCCACGTAGGGCCTGATCCGCTCCAGCTTCGGGTCGTCGGTCAGGCCGACCGCGAGCAGCTCGAGCAGCCAGCTGCGGATGACGCTGCCGAATCCCCAGGCCTGGACGACCGCCGTGGTGTTGATCCCGAGCTCGCTCGCCCCCAGCAGCTCGAACCCCTCGGCGTAGGCCTGCATCATCCCGTACTCGATCCCGTTGTGGACCATCTTGGTGAAGTGGCCGGCGCCCACCGGCCCGCAGTGCACGAACCCCCCCTCGGGGGCGAGGGCGTCGAAGATCGGCTGCATGACGGCCACCTTCTCCGCCTCACCGCCGACCATCAGGCAGAAGCCCTCCTCGAGGCCCCAGATGCCGCCGCTCACGCCGGCGTCGACGAAGAACAGGCCTCGGTCGGCCAGCAGCTGCCCCCGGCGCATGGAGTCGTGGTAGTTGGAGTTGCCACCGTCGATCACCAGGTCTCCGGGCTCCAGCAGATCGGCCAGCTCGGCGATCGTCCCCTCGGTCGGGGCACCGGCCGGCACCATCACCCACACCGCCCGGGGCGCGGGCAGGGCGGCGATCAGGTCGGCGACCGAGGCCGCGTCGCGGTGCTCGGGCGAGAAGTCGAAGCCGACCACGTCGTGGCCCCGCCCTCGGAGCCGCTGTGTCATCCCCCAGCCCATCCGCCCCAACCCGACCATGCCCAGCTTCATGGGCCGCCCTCCGCGCTCGATGACTGCGACGAGGCTACGTCCGCGCTACCCGGGCTCCGGGCCCGACTCAGACCTTGGCGACGAACAGCTGGCTGGCGAGGGCGGGGCCGAGGGCGATGCTGCCGCTCTCGAGGGTGAGGGTGAGGGTGCCGTCGGGGGCCTTGGACCGGACCTCGGCGCCGGTGCCGGGCACGAAGCCGTGGTCGTCGAGGTAGACGAGGGCGTCCATGTCGACCTCGACCTGCTCGGTGACCCGCTCCAGCCGGATGCGGTCGCCCGGCTCCGAGTCGGCCAGGGCCGACAGCTGCCGCAGCGGACCGCCCGCGCCCGGGATGGGATTGCCGTGGGGACACGTGGCGGGGTTGCCCAGCAACTCCACCAGGCGCTCCTCGACCTCGTCGGAGATGACGTGCTCCCACCGGCACGCCTCCTCGTGGGTCTTGTGCCAGGGGATGCCGATCACGTCGGTGAGCAGGCGCTCGGCCAGCCGGTGCTTGCGGACCACGCTCACCGCCCGGGTGCGGCCCTTGTCGGTGAGGCTGAGCGACCGCCCGTCGAGGGCCACGTAGCCGTCGGTGCGCAGCCGGCGCACCATTTCCGACACCGAAGGAGCCGAGTGGCCGAGGTGTTCGGCGAGGCGGGCCTGGATGACCTGGACGCCTTCTTCCTCCAACTCCCAGATCGCCTCCAGGTACTCCTCGAGGGGGGGGTGGAAGCCGTCGGCCATGGCCGGTCATCGTAGTCCCCGGGGCCGGCGAACGGGCCGACTCGACCGTCAGGTGTGTTGTTCGGCCGCGGCCCGGGCGAAGTGGAGGAAGTCGGCGACGGTCACCGATGTGAGCACGGCGGCCGTCATCCGGGTGCCCCGGGGGGCGAGGACGAGCCCGAACGTGAACGCCGTCGCCAGCCACTGGCTGATGCAGAAGGGGCAGGTCACAAGCTCGCCGATGGCCTTGCGGGCGCCCGTCCCCCGCACCTTCTCCTTGAGCTCGGCGGGGCCGGTGGTGGTGCCCTCGAACCGGGTGAACGGCGCCCGCAGGGGACTGGTGACGGGCGACTTGGCGATGAGCCGGCTCAGGCGGTGGGTGGCCACCGACACCAGGGCCACGTCCGACCACGCCGGGCGCTCCGGCAGGCCCCGCCGGCCGACCGCCACCGCCCCCGCGGCCACGAAGGCGCCGTAGACGGCCAGCAGCCCGGCGAAGGACTCCATGGGCAGGTCGGCATCGCCCCGGTAGGCGTCCACCTCCCGGCTGACGCGCTCCGTGGTGTGGCGGAGGGTGTCGGTCATGGCTGAGGACTACCCACGCCGGCGGTCGTAGCATCCGGGGATCGCCAAGATCCTCCTCCTCGACGGCAATTCCATGGCCTACCGGGCCTTCTTCGCCCTTCCCACCGACCTGGCCACCGCCTCCGGGCAGGTCACCAACGCGGTCTACGGGTTCACGTCGATGCTCATCAACCTGTTCAAGGACCACCACCCCGACGCCATCGCGGTCTCGTTCGACCGTCCCGAGCGCACGTTCCGCCACGACCTGGTCGACGACTACAAGGCGGGACGGGCCGCCGCCCCCGACATCCTCCGCCAGCAGATGGGCCTCGTCCGCCAGGTGGTCGAGACCCTGAAGATCCCCATCGTCGACGCCGCCGGCTACGAGGCCGACGACGTGATCGCCACCCTCGCCACCCAGGCCCGCGACCGGGGCGACGACGTGATCGTGGTCACCGGCGACCGCGACGCCTACCAGCTGGTCGAGGACCCCCACGTCAAGGTCCTCTACAACCGGCGGGGCGTGAGCGACTATGTCCTCTACGACGAGGCGGGCATCCTCGAGCGCACCGGGGTGACGCCACCGATGTACCCGCAGTACGCCGCTCTCCGGGGGGACCCGTCCGACAACCTCCCGGGCGTGCCGGGAGTGGGGGAGAAGACGGCGGCCAAGCTGCTCAACACCTACGGCGACCTCGACGGGGTGTTCGCCAACGTCGACAAGTGCACGCCCAAGCTGCGGGAGAGCCTCATCGCCCACGAGCCGGTGGTGCGGCGCAACGCCACCGCCACGCCCCTGGTGCGCGACGTCCCCCTCGAGGCCGACGTCAGCGACCTGCGCATGGGCCCGTTCGACGCCACCGCGGTGCGCGACCTGTTCAACTTCCTCGAGTTCAACACCCTCCACCCCCGGCTGATGGAGGCCATCGGGACGGCGGAAGCGGTGACGGCGGCGGCCGCGGCCCAGGCCGAGGTCCGGCCGCTGGCGGTCGACGTGGCCCGGGCGGCGACGGTCGACGAGGCGGTGGCCGCGCTGCTGGCTCCCGGTCCGGTGAGCGTGGCCGCCTCGTGGAGCGGGATCGAGGGTCGGAGCCGGCCCGAGGGACTGGCGGTGGCTGCGGATGGGAGCGAGGCGGAGGCCGTCTGGATCCCGTACGACCTGCTGGCCTCGCCGCCGGTCGCGGCCGTCCTGGCCGACGTGCCCTTCCGGGCCCACAACGCCAAGGCCCTCCTCCGGGGCCTCGGACTCGACCTGCGCGGCCTCGACATCGACACCGCCATCGCCGCCTACCTCATCGAACCAGCCGAGTCGCAGTACCTCCTCGACGACCTGGCCGCCAGGTTCCTGGGCCTCGAGGTCCGCGCACCCGACGCCCCACCCGCGGGCCAACTCGACCTGTCCGGCACCACGCCCGACCCGGCCGAGGAGGCGGGCCGGCGGGCAGTGGCGGTGGGCCTGCTGGTGCCGGCGCTGGCCGCGTCGATGGACGCCCGGGGCCTGCGGCGGCTGTACGACGAGGTCGAGCGGCCGCTGGTGCGGGTGCTGGCCCGGATGGAGGCGGCCGGTGTACGGGTCGACGTGGAGTTGCTGCGGTCGATCTACGACGGCCTGGTGGCCGAGGGCGCCCGCCTCGAGGAGGAGATCCAGGAGCTGGCCGGCGAGCGCTTCCTGGTCAACTCCACGTTGCAGCTGCGCCGGGTCCTGTTCGATCGGCTCGGGCTCCAGCCGCAGAAGAAGACCAAGACCGGCTTCTCCACCGACGCCGCGTCCCTGGAGAAGCTGCGGGGCCTGCACCCGATCATCGAGCCGCTGCTCCGGTACCGCGAGGTCGAGAAGCTGCGGTCGACCTACGGCGAGTCGTTGCTGGCCGAGGTCGGCCCCGACGGACGCATCCACGCCACGTTCAACCAGACGGTGGCCCGCACCGGCCGCCTGAGCTCCGACCGGCCCAACCTCCACAACATCCCCATCCGCACCGACGAGGGCCGCCGCATCCGCCAGGCCTTCCTGCCGGCCGTAGGGGTGCCGGTTCCTCGTGGCCGACTACAACCAGATCGAGCTGCGGGTGATCGCCCACCTGGCCCAGGACCCGGGGCTGATCGAGGCCTTCGCCACCGGCCAGGACATCCACAAGGCCACCGCCGCCCGCCTGTTCTCGGTCGACCCCGACGCGGTCACGGTCGGCCAGCGGTCGAAGGCCAAGATGGTCTCCTACGGGCTGGCCTACGGGATGGAGTCCTACGGGCTGGGCCAACGGCTGGGCATCCCCACCGAGGAGGCGGCCTTGATCCTCGGCGCCTACTTCGAGGCCTTCCCGAGCGTGCGGGCCTACATGGAGCGGACGGTGGTGGAGGCGCGCGACCGGGGCTACACGGAGACGCTGTTCGGGCGGCGGCGGCAGATCCCCGAGCTGCAGTCGCAGAACTACCGCCTGCGCCAGGCGGGCGAGCGCCAGGCCATGAACGCCGGCATCCAGGGCCTGGCCGCCGACATCTTCAAGGTCGCCCTGGTCCGCCTCGACCGGGCCCTGGAAGACCTCGGCCTGGCCGCCCGGCTGGTCCTCCAGGTCCACGACGAGGTCATCCTCGAAGTCCCTCCATCCGAGGAGGACGGGGCCGCCGCCGTCACCCTCGAGGCCATGCGGGGCGCGGCCGAGCTGAGCGTCCCCCTGGAGGTCAACCTCGCCTGGGGCGACTCCTGGGCCACCGCCAAGGGCTAATCTCCTTCCCTTCTCTTCCCCCTGGATGTTTCGTGCGCCCGTAGCGGGGTGAAACGGCCTTGTCTTGCCGGTTCCACCCCTCTACGGCCGCAGCAAACCGGGAGGGTTGGGGATGCGAAGGCTGTTCACGACCGAGGAAGCCAGAGCCGCGGGACTGACGTCGGATGCATTGCGCTGGGGCGAGGCCACCGGACGCTGGCGGCGGCTCCGTCGGGGCGTGTACGGCATGGGGCCCGACGACCCGACGGCGTTCGACCTCGAGCTGGCCGAGGTACTGGCGAGGAGAGCGGTGGCGTCGGGTGGAATCGCCGGTGTCCTCCTCGGCCTCGACAGCGTGGCCGCCGACGGGCACCCCGTCCGCCGCCGGCCGCTCTCCGCCGACGGGCTTGTGTTCATCGGTGGCATCCGCTGCACGAGCGGGTTGCAAACGCTGGTCGACCTCGCCGCCGTTGTCGATGACCTCGTCTGGGAGCAGGCGCTCGAATCGGCCCTGCGCAAGGGCCTCGTCTCGGTCGCCGACCTCGAACGTTCGCTGCCGGAACTCGGCCGGGCTCGGGTGCCGGGCGCAGCTCGCATCAGGCGGATCTTGGCGCTCCGCCCGCCGGGGGCGGCACCCACCGGAAGCCTGCTCGAGACCTTCATGGTCCAGCTGGCCAGAACCGTCCCTGGCCTGCCAGCCGCGGTTCGCCAGCTGCCGATCGGCCCGTTCCTGCTCGACTTGTCATGGCCGGAGGTCGGGGTCTTCGTCGAGCTCGACGGCCAACAGCACCTCGGCCAGCCGGTCTACGACGCCCGGCGGGAGACGGCGATCGTCGCCGCCACGGGCTGGTTGTGCGGTCGCTTCACGTGGACCGAGGTTGTCCGGGTGCCGATCTCCACCGCCCGCCGGTTGGGTGAGATCGTCGACCAGGCTCGCCGCCGCCCGTTCCGTGCACCCGAGGCGGGGTGAACTGGGCCGCGCTCGACGGATCCACCCCGATTGGGGCGCACGAAAACGCTCGGACTCCCTCAGTCGACCGGGGGTGCGCCGCTCACCGCGGGGGCAGTCTCGCTCGACCGGATGACGAGGAACGTCCCGAGGGCGATGACGGCGGCGGCCGGCAAGGCCGCCGGTGGGGGGCTTTGGCCCAGGAACACGGCGGCCAGGACCGCCGCCCCGACGATCTCGAAGAGCAGCGCGACCGACACGATCGTGGGGCTTACCGTCCGCAAGACGAGGTTGAACACCGAGTGGCCCAGCAGTTGGGCCAGCAGGGCCAGCGCCGCCAGCCGGAGCCACGTGGTCGCGTCGTAGCCACCCAGCCGTTGTCCCGACACCACGCACACCGCCAGCAGGGCCAGGGCCGCCACCGGGTAGCAGACGGCGGTGTAGGCGGTGGTCGAAACCGTCTTGCGCACGTCCGCCCCCACCACCCGGTACGCCGCCGCCAGCGCGCCTCCCACCAGGGCCAGCCCGTCGCCGAACAACGCCCGTCCCGACACCGTGACGTCGACCCCCGAGAGCATGAACGCGCCCGCGATCGCCAACCCGACGCCCAGCCACGCCTGGCCCGCCATGCGCTCGCCCCGCATCCGCAGGATCAACGCCGCCCACGCCGGCTGCATGGCCACCAGGGCCACGGCCGACGCCACCGTCGTCAACGTGACCGCGGGGATGAAGCAGGCGAAGTGGCCGGCCAGGAGCAGCCCGGCCAGCACCGACAACCGCCTCGAGGTCCGACCCATCCCGATCCGCAGGTCCGCCCGCCGGCCGGACCCTGCCAGCGCGAACGGCACCACCACGCCCGACGCCATCGCCATGCGCCAGAAGGCGATGGCCAGGGCGGGGGCGGCGGCCGACTTGATGAGCGGCGCCGCGGTCGACGTCCCCAAAACGCCCACGACCAGGAGCAACGCGCTCCCCGCGGGCGGGCGGCGCAGCGACGAGACGGGGGCCCGTTCCACCCGACGAAGGTAGGTCGCCGAAGTCTTCCCGCCCGACGGGGGGTACCATGAATCAGCCGAGCCGTGCGCGCCCGGCGGCGCGTCCCGCGTCCTCGCCCAACTCCCCCACAAAGGCCCATCCAGATCCATGTCCGACCAGACCCCCGCCTCCGCGACCACGACAGACGCTCCCGCCGACGACGGAGGTGAATACGTCTTTCGGCAGATCGTCGGCGACGACGACGGGATCTCCTTCGAGGATGCCATCGCCGGCACCATCGTCGAGTTCGACGACGGCGACATCGTCACCGGCACCGTCGTCAAGGTCGACAAGGACGAGGTCCTGCTCGACATCGGCTACAAGTCCGAAGGCGTCATCCCGGCCCGTGAGCTGTCCATCCGCCACGACGTCGACCCCGGCCAGATCGTCTCCCTCGGCGAGGAGATCGAGGCCCTCGTCCTCCAGAAGGAGGACAAGGAAGGCCGGCTGATCCTGTCCAAGAAGCGGGCCCAGTACGAGCGGGCCTGGGGCACGATCGAGCGCATCAAGGAGCAGAACGGCGTCGTCACCGGCCCGGTCATCGAAGTGGTCAAGGGCGGCCTGATCCTCGACATCGGCCTGCGGGGCTTCCTCCCCGCCTCCCTGGTGGAGCTGCGGCGGGTGCGCGACCTGCTCCCGTACGTGGGCCGAACCCTCGAGGCCAAGATCATCGAGCTCGACAAGCACCGCAACAACGTGGTGCTGTCCCGGCGGGCGTGGCTGGAGGAGACGCAGAAGGAGCAGCGGGAGGAGTTCCTCGACAACCTCAAGCCGGGCGAGATCCGCAAGGGCGTGGTGTCGTCGGTCGTCAACTTCGGCGCCTTCGTCGACCTGGGCGGCATGGACGGGCTGGTCCACGTCTCCGAGCTCTCGTGGAAGCACGTCGACCACCCGGCGTCGGTCGTGGCCGTGGGCGACGAGATCGAGGTCCAGGTGCTCGAGGTCGACCTCGAGCGGGAGCGCATCAGCCTGTCGCTCAAGGCCACCCAGCAGGACCCGTGGCAGGAGTTCGCCAATAACCACCGGGTGGGCGAGCTGGTCTACGGCCGGGTCACCAAGCTGGTGCCCTTCGGCGCGTTCCTGCAGGTGGGCGAGGGTATCGAGGGCTTGGTCCACATCTCCGAGATGGCTGCCCATCACGTCGACCTGCCCGAGCAGGTGGTCACTCCCGGCGAGGAGCTCTGGGTCAAGATCATCGACCTCGACCTCCAGCGCCGCCGCATCAGCCTGTCGATCAAGCAGGCGGCCGAGGGTGGCGTGGTCGCCGCCGAGTACCAGGAGGCGTTCGGCGAGCACGCCTACGACGCCGAGGGCAATTACATCGGCGAGTACGCGGCCGTCGACTTCACGCCTGAGACCGAGGCCCAGGCGGCCTGGGCCGACTACGTCGTCGAGCTCGGGGCCGGTGAACCCGGGGCCGGTGAACCCGGGGCCGGTGAACCCGGGGCCGGTGAACCCGGGGCCGGTGAACCCGCCGCCGCGGACGCCGGAGCCGAAACCGCGGCCGGGCCCACCACCGCGCCGGCCGACCCCGACTCTCCCGCCTCCTAATCGGCAACACAGGTCCCGGGGATGCCTCCGGGAGGGGGACGTTGAGCGAGGGCCGGGCTCCGACCGGGAGGGGCGTCAGACGCCCCCTCCCCTCGCCGCGCCTCGAGTCGTTGTTCGTGGCCACGTTCGTGCTCTTCGGGTTCCGCCTCGGCGTGCGCCCGATCGGCGACAACTCGATGCTCACCCACGTGCGCACCGGCATCGACATGGTGCGGGGGCTCGGCATCCCCCGGGTGGACCCCTACTCCTTCACCGCCCCCGGCCACGACTGGGTGGTGCAGAGCTGGCTGCCGGAGTGGACCTACGGGTGGGCCTACCGGCTGGGCGGGTTCCGGCTGGTGGTGCTCGAACAGGCCGTGGTCATCGCCCTCCTGGCCTGGCTGGTGGTGCGCCTGGTGCGGGCGGGTTCGCCCCTGCGCACCGCCTTCGGCGCCCTGATCGTGGTCGGGATCGGCGCGCCGTTCTGGTCGCCCCGGCCCCTGCTGTTCGGCGCCGTCTGCATGGCCCTCGCCGTCACGATCGTGGAGAGCCGGCGCTCGCACTGGTGGCTGGTGCCGGTGGTGTGGCTCTGGGTCAGCAGCCACGGCTCGTTCCCGCTGGGCCTGGCCTGGCTGGCAGCCCGGGCGGTGGGGGAGGCGTTCGACTGGCGGGCGTGGCCCCGCGATGCAATCCGCTACGTGGGTGGGTTCGTCGTCGGACTGGTGGTGGCGGTGGTCAACCCGCTCGGGGCCAAGCTGCTGGCGTTCCCGTTCACCCTGGGCGACAAGCGCCAGACGTTCGAGCGCATCGTCGAGTGGATGTCGCCCGACTTCCAGCACGCGCCAGCACGCGTCGCCCTCATCTTCCTCGTGCTGGCCCTGCTGCTGCTGGTGCGGGCCCGGCTGAGCTGGCGGGACGTCGTGCCGGTGGTCGCCTTCATGGCCGCCGGTCTCCTGGCCGTCAGGAACCTGCCCATCGCGGCCGTGGTGCTGGCCCCGGTGCTGGGCCGGGTGCTCAAGCGCCCCGACTCGCTCCCGCCCCTGCCCCCCGTTCCCGCCAGCCGGGAGCGGCTCAACCGGGTCTTCGCGGTGGCGCTCGTGGCCGCCTTCGTCGTCTTCGGACTCTCGATCCGGACCAACGACCCGCTGCGCCTGTCGGGCTACCCGATCGCGGCGACCGACTTCCTGGAGGAGTCGGGCCTGCTGGCGGCGCCCCACCGGCTGGCGCACCTCGACTTCGTGGGCAACTACTTCGAGCTCCGCTTCGGCCGCCGGGTCAAGGTCTTCATCGACGACCGCTACGACATGTACCCGGTGGAGGTGTCCCAGGACTACTCCAACCTGCTCCGGGGCCGTCCGCAGTGGCAGGCCATCCTCCAGGCCCGCCAGATCGACGTCGTTCTGTGGGACCGGGATCTGCCCCTGACCTCCCTCCTCAAGTCCACCGGGCAGTGGCTCGAGATCTTCGCCGACGGCGACTGGGTGGTCTTGCGGCGACTATGAGGTCGGTGTGAATCGCAGTGAGATCATCGGGGACCTGTTGCGGCGGGCCTCGCTCACCCCGCCCGACCTGTTGGCGGCCGACGTGGCCAACGCGCTGCACGACGCCGGCGGCAACCACCTCGTCCTCTACGTGGTGGACTACGAGCAGGAGACGCTTCAGCCGGTGGCGCTGGCCGGCGACCTGCTCTCCGAACGGCCCAAAGGCGTCCCCATCGAGGGAACCATGGCCGGGCGGGCGTTCCAGTCCCAGGAGGTCCTCTCCGCGGAAACGCCTGCCGGGTGGCGGGTGTGGGCGCCGGTGCGGGAGCGGGCCGAGCGCATCGGGGTCCTCGAGCTGGGCTTTCCCACGGTCGACGACGAGCTGCTGGCCCTGTGCGACGACCTCGGCCTGCTGGTCGGGCACCTCACCCACACCGCCGGCCGCTACACCGACCTCATCGAGCTGCGCCGCCGCCGTCGACCCATGAACCTGGCTGCCGAGATGCAGTGGGACCTGCTGCCCCCGCTGTCGTTCTCGTCGCCTGAGCTGGCCATCGCCGGCCTCCTCGAGCCGGCGTACTTCGTGGCCGGCGACGCCTTCGACTACTCCCTCAACGGCGACATCCTCGCCTTCGCCATCATCGACGCCATGGGCCACGGGGTGCACTCCACCCTGGCCAGCACCCTCGCCCTGGGGGCCTTCCGCTACGGACGGCGGCGGGGGCTCGACCTGTCGGTGATCGCGGAGCACGTCGACGACGCGGTGGCCGAGCATTTTCACGGCGACTGCTTCGTCACCGGCCACCTGGCCCGCCTCGACGTGGCCACCGGCGACCTGCTCTGGGTCAACGCCGGCCACCCCCCGCCGCTCCTGCTCCGGGGGCCGAAGGTGGTGTCGGAGCTGGCTTGTGAGCCGTGCTTCCCGTTCGGGCTGGGGATCTCGATCACCGAGATCGGCCACTGCCGGCTGCAGCCCGGCGACCGGGTGCTGTTCTACTCCGACGGCGCCATCGAGGCCCGGCCCACCGCCGGCGAGCAGTTCGGGCTCGAGCGGCTGATCAGCGAGGTGGAGCAGTTCATCGGCGCGGGCGTCCTGGCTTCGGAGACGCTGCGCCGGCTGGCGGCACGGCTCCGCCAGCACCGGGGCGGGGAGCTGGAGGACGACGCCACCCTCGTCTTCCTGGACTGGCAGCCCGGCCGCTGACGGCGGTCAGCGGCCCTTCGGGCCGTCGGGGTCGGGCGGGCCGTCGGGGTCGGGCGGGGGGCCGAGGAAGCGGTCGAGGGGGCTGTCCCGGACGATGGCCAGCTCCTTGACCAGATGCACCACCGTCCCTTCCGCCGGGCGGGACTCGAACTTCACCCCGTCGACCAGGGCGGACAGGATGGCCAGGCCTCGCCCGTCCTCCGCCGATTCGGGGGCCATGCCCTGGGACAGCACCGACGAGTCGTCGAAGCCCCGGCCGGCGTCGACCACCGTGATCTCGCAGATCTGGTCGGTGACCACCAGGCGGACCTCGTACTCGTCGTCGACGCCCGAGTGCTGCACCACGTTGGTGCACGCCTCGGTGAGGGCCAGGGCCACGTCGTCGACGTCGGTCGGAGCGACGCCCAGCTCGTCGAGGGCGCACACGGCGATGTGGCGGATCACGGGCAGGGTCGACGAGTCCCGGGGGAGGCAGACCTCCATCTGGATCCTCACTGCGCACCACCGGGCCGCCGCGGCCGACGCCTGCGGGGAAGAGTCGGCGGGTGGGGAGCTCGCTCCATGGGTGGGTCCGGTTCTCCGGTCGGTTCGGGCTTCGTTCGCTCTCCTTACCCGTCCGCCACCCCTGGCGGAACCAACCTGACCCGGGAAAGGCAAGAGGAGCGGGCCCGAAGGGCTCCGCTCCTCTTGCGCTGACCGGGGGGGGTCAGGTCTGTTGTGTCGGTCCTACTCCCCGGCGTCGGCGATGGAGCCGCCAACGGTGGAGAACTTGTCGGCGGCCTGCTCGCCGAGCTGGGTCAGGGCGATGATGCACACGACAGCGATCAGGGCCAGGAGGAGTGCGTACTCCACCAGGGCCGCACCACGCTCGCTGCGGCCGAGGACGGCGCGCAGGTAGGGGGTGCAGTTCTTCTGCCAGTAAGCGATGAGGGCCACGGTTCTTCCTTCTTGGGGGCTCGGGCACCACTGGGGTGCAGGAACTCGACTCGTGGTACAGGTATCGGCGCCCGTCGCCGGGACTGAATAGGTCTTTCGACCTAATTCCACAAAGTTCCGACAACTCGCTTCCGTCAACTCGCTTCCGTCAACTCGCTTCCGTCAACTCGCTTCCGACGACTCGCCTTCGAACGACAAGAGGGCGGAAGAGGGAGCGAACCGTGGCGTCGCTCCCTCTTCCGGTTGCCGACCGGGGCTGGTCGGGAGGGCCGGTACCGCTAGCCGGCGTCCTCGATGGACTGGCCGACGGTGGAGAACTTGTCCGACGCCTGGTTGCCAAGGGCGGTCAGGGCGATGATGCAGACGACGGCGATGAGGGCGAGGAGCAGGGCGTACTCGACGAGTGCCGCTCCCCGCTCGCTGCGACCGAACACGGCCCGCAGGTAGGGGGCGCAGTTCTTCTGCCAGTAGCTGACGATGTTGAGGCTCATTGTGGTTTCTCCCGTTCTGGTTGCCCCCGTCCCGGGGCTGTCTGGGTACGAGAGATGTATCGGTGGGCGATGAGGGATGGCGTATAGGTCATTTGTCTCAATACCAGGGACAAAGCTGAGGCAAATGAACAGGGGCGGACGCGAAAAGGAGCGAGCCCGCAGGCTCGCTCCTTCTTCGGTTGCCGACCGGGGCTGGTCGGGAGGGTTGGTACCGCTAGCCGGCGTCCTCGATGGACTGGCCGACGGTGGAGAACTTGTCCGACGCCTGGTTGCCAAGGGCGGTCAGGGCGATGATGCAGACGACGGCGATGAGGGCGAGGAGCAGGGCGTACTCGACGAGTGCCGCTCCCCGCTCGCTGCGACCGAACACGGCCCGCAGGTAGGGGGCGCAGTTCTTCTGCCAGTAGGTGACGATGTTGAGGCTCATTGTGGTTTCTCCGGTTCTGGTTGGCCCCCGTCCCGGGGCTTTCTGGTTACAAGAGATGTATCGGTGCCGGTTGTCACATTCTTGATGAGTTGTTCGGCCCATCACCCATTCACGTCTTAAACGCCGAAATCCGGACGCGACAAAGGAGCGAGCGGTGAGCTCGCTCCTTCATCGTTGCCCGACCGGGGCAGGGGTGATGTTCCTCTCAGTTTCGGCCGACCGGGGGATCAGTGGCCTCAAAGGAGGTATCGGACGCACCCTCGGGATGCTGGATGAGCCTTTCGATCCAATTTCCGGCTCTCCTGACCACGATGTGGATCAGGACGCCTCTTTCCAGACCACCCGCTCGTGCGGCAGCTTGATGTCGATGGGCCCGGCAGCGAGCATGACGAGGGCCAGGGCCGCGTCGGCGGAATGGAACCCGTACGCCCTGCGGATGATGAGGCGGACCTTGGTGTTGAAGCCCTCCACCCGGCCGTTGGAGATCCCGTGCTCGACGGCGTTGAGGATCATCTCCCGACGCTGGCGCATGGTCTTGGCCACCTTGACGAACGGCGCCAGCCGCGATCTCTGGGCTCGGGCGCACCACCGGTCGAGAAGCTCGCCCGCCTCGTCGCGGGTGAGGTCGCCGGCCAGGATGGCCCGGAACTGCTCCTTCATCTCATAGGCCCGCCACATCCCGCCCCGGTTGCGTCGGATGCGCTTGAGCTGGGCGGCCTGGGTGGTGGTCAGGTCCTCGGGGTTCTTCAGCAGGGCCCACCGGGCTCCCTTGAAGTCCTTGGCCCAGCGGTCGTCGGGAAGCCGGCGCAGCTGGTTCCACAGGTCCCGGCGGACCTCGTCGAGAGCGTCGCCCACCAGGCACACGAGGTGGAACGGATCGGCGCACACGATGGCCTGGGGAGCGTGTCCCTCGGCCTTGACGCTCTTGAGGTAGGCCGGGCCCAGATCCATGGAAAAGGCGCTGAGCTGGGACGATCGCTCCGGCCCGAGCTCGTCGAAGAAGGCGTCGAGGGTCTTGGCGTCCTTGCCTTTGGCTCCCCAGACGACCCTGCCCCGGTCGTGGTCGACCACCAGCGTCAGGTAGCGGTGGTGCTTGCGCCAGGAGATCTCGTCGACCCCGATGCGGAACAGGCCGTCGAGGCGATGGTCGTCGAGCTCGCTCGCCACCACCCGTTCGCAGGCCCGTCCCACCGTCCGCCACGACACCCGGCACAGACGAGCGACCGCCGTGCGGTCCATCCTCGTCGCCAGCCACGCCAGCAGGTCGTCGAGGTCCCGGGTGAGGTTCGCCCCCGGCCGGGCGAAGGGGACGGCCTCCACCACCACGCCGTGGTCGGGGCAACGAAGACGGCGCAGGCTGGCCCGGACCTCCAGCCGCCAGGTGCCCAGGTCGAGGTGGCGCCACCACGACGGCGCCGGCCGGGTGTCGTAGCGGAACCGGGTCTTGAACCCGCAATGGGGGCAGACCAGCCGCCGCCGGCGCAGGGCCACGGTGACGATCACGATCGTGGTCAGGAACTCCACGGCGACGACGTTGACGTCGTCGAGCCGAAGGAGGCGCTTGAATGCGGTGGTGACGCGCACGGGTTGAGGACCTCCCGGTTCAGGGGTGTGAGAAGTCCGTGAACCTTGGCCCGGCCCGTGCCGCGTCACACGGATACCGGAAGACCTGCTCAGCCAGCCACTACACGCCTGCCGGCTCCGATCCCATCCACACTTGGGTCAGGAGAGCCCAATTTCCGCCCGCCCGGCGGGGGTTACGGCTCCGACGGGGACAGGCGGATGATGCCCATCCGGACCGCCCGCAGGACGGCCTGGGTGCGGTCGCGCGCGTCGAGCTTGGCGTAGATCGAGGCCAGGTGGTTCTTCACCGTTTTCACGCTGATGAAGAGCTGGGCTGCCACCTCGGGCAGGGAAAGGCCGTCGGCGAAGAGCTGGAGCACTTCCTCCTCCCGGGCGCTGATCACCGACACCGCGGCCCCGTTGTGGCCGTTGAGCTCCCGCTCCCCGTCCCCTCGTTGCATCTCCACCAGCATCGACGACGCCAGCCCGGCGGACAGCACACCGTCGTCCTGGGCCGCCAGGCGGACGGCGGCCACCACCTCCTCGATGGCGCAGTCCTTGACCAGGTACCCCACGGCCCCGGCCTGGAGGGCGCGGGACATCACGTCGCCGTCGGCGTGCATGGTCAGCATCACCACTGCGATCGACGGCAGCGCCCCGTGGATGAGGCGGGTGGCCTCCACCCCGTCCAGTACCGGCATGGTGACGTCCATGAGCACCACGTCGGGGACCAGCTCGGAGGCCATCCGGAAGGCCTCCTGGCCATCCGAGGCCTCCCCCACCACCTCGAAGCCGTGGTCCTGGAGTGAACGGCGCAGTCCTTCGCGGAGCATGCGGTGGTCGTCGGCAAGCAGCAAACGGGTCATGAGGCAGCTCTCTGAGGGTGCGCCGTGCGGGTGGGAGGGTGGGACTGGGCCGAAATGCCGGCGGGGGCGTCGACCCGGCACTCGACGAGCGTGCCGACGTAAGGCTCGGACTCGACGAGCAGGGTGGCGCCGATGGCGTTGGCCCGCTCCTGCATGCCGGTGAGGCCGAAGGAGTCGGCCCGGTGGGGGGCCTGGACGGCGAAGCCGATCCCGTCGTCGGCCACCGTGAGCTGGGCCGACTGGCCGTCGCACTTCCAGCGGACGCGCAGGTGCTTGGCCCGGGCGTGGCGCTCGGCGTTGGTGATCGCCTCCTGGGCGATCCGCCACAGCTCGCGTTCCTGGACCAGGGGCAGGCGGCCGGTGCTCTCGTGGCGGAAGTCGACGAGTAGGTCGGTGCGGGCCGCCACCCGCTCCAGGGACGCCTCGAGGGTGTCGACCAGCCCCCGTTGGTCGGAGACCTCGGCCCGCAGGTCGGAAAGGGTGTCGCGCACCTCGCCGAGCACGGTGCGCACCTCCGAGCGGAGGCTGTCGAGGGACTCCTTGAGCGCGTCGGGCGCCTGCCCGGTGAGGCGGTCGAGCTCGAAGGCCACGTAGGCCAGGGACTGGCCGATGCGGTCGTGCATGTCGCGGGCGATGCGAGTGCGTTCCTCGTCCGCCCCCATGCCCCGCAGCCGGCCGAACCAGCGGGCGTTGTCGATGGCCAGGGCGGCGGAGTCGATGAAACCGTCGAGGAGCTGGAGCTCCCGGCGGCCGTAGCGGCCCGGCTCGTGGTGCTCGAGGGCGACCAGTCCCACCAGGTTCCCCCGGGCCCGCAGCGGGGCGTAGAGGCCCGACCGCGACACCAGCGTCGGCCCGAATCCCTCGCCCGGGGCCAGGCTGACGACCAGCGAGGCCACGCTGCTGGTGGTGGCGGCCCGCAGGGGGACGGGAAGGGTCTCGTCGACGAGGGGCCGCGACGCCACCGCGCCCTCGCTGGCGGCCACGATCCAGCGGCCGGTCACGTCGTCGCGGAGCAGGAGGGCGGTGACGTCACAGTCGATGAGGCTGCGCATGCGCTCGATGGTGGAGGTGGCCACCTGGTCGATGTTCAGCGACGCCGGGAGGCTCTGGGCCACCCGGTGCAGCGAAACCAGCAGGTCGTTGGCCTCGGCCAGCTGCGACACCCGGTCGAGGGCCTGGGAATGGCGCTGCTCGGCCTCCCCGAAGAGGCGGCGGGCATAGCCGGCGAGGATCGCCACCAACACCAGCTCGAGCGCCCACTGACCGGTGAGGCCGAGGGGCTCGATGCCGAAGTTGGAACGCTCCAGGTGGAAGGGGATGCCGACGCTCAGGATGACCACGGCCGCCACCCGCAGGCCGAGCCGGAAGCCCTGGGCGAAGCCGGCGGCCACCACCACGCTCAGCAGGCAGAAGGCCAGGGGCGAGGCCCAGTACTCGGTGCTGTCGACGGCGAGGATGGTGAGGAAGAGCTCGACCATGATCGCCAGCGGGGGGATGGCCGACGTCGGTTCGGCGCCGGCGCCGGCGCCTGTGCTCGCGGGGTCGATCACCGGGTGGCGGGCCCGCCAGGCGGCATGGGCCGCCAGCACCACGCCCCACACCACCACGGAGGTCGTGAAGCGCCCGTTGACCGCGGCCACGAAGGCGCTGAGGGCGAGGATCCCCCAGCGGACACCGGGCACCAGCGCCGCGAACGACGGCTGGTGCCCGGTGTGCCC
This sequence comes from uncultured Acidimicrobiia bacterium, assembly GCA_963836205.1. Classification (GTDB taxonomy): domain Bacteria; phylum Actinomycetota; class Acidimicrobiia; order Acidimicrobiales; family AC-14; genus JAXDMK01. The sequence continues at coordinate 238,530 of CAWIIV010000024.1, forward strand.
GATCCCCTGGGGTCCGGTTGCTGGCGGCTCCCCGGTTGCCGTCACGGGGAGAGCGGCATGAGGGAGCATCTTTCGCGTCCTACTTCAGGGCCTGCGAGATCCCCGAAGCGGCGGGACCGAGGACCACCACCATGATCGCCGGGAACACGAACAGGACCAGCGGGAACAGCATCTTGACCGGCAGCTTGGCCGCCTTCTCCCGGGCCCACTGGCGGCGCTTCATCCGCATCTCGCCGGCCTGGGTCTTGAGGACCCGGCCGATCGGGATGCCGAGGGCGTCGGCCTGGAGCAGGGCCAGGACCAGGTTGGACAGCTCCGGAACCTCGGTGCGGCGCTTGAGGTTCTGGAACGCGTCCCGGCGGGGCAGGCCCAGCTCCATCTCGTGGAGCGTGCGGGCGAACTCCTCGGCCAGGGGGGAGTTGAAGTGCTGGCACACGATGGCCAGCGCCCCCTCGAAGCCCATACCCGCCTCCACCGAGATGGCGAGCAGGTCGAGCGTGTCGGGAAGGTCCTTCAGGATCGCCCCCTGCCGCTCGCGGAGCTTGCGGGCCAGCCACGAGGCGGGCAGCAGGATCCCGATGAGCGGGGCCATGATCAGCACCAGCAGGGCGACGCGGGGCGACGGGGCGCCCAGGGTCACGTACATCACCGCGCCCAGGGTGCAGGCGGCGGTGGCGGCCAGCTGCCCGACCACGAACTCCTCGGCCCGCATGGTCCCCGTGAGGCCGGCGAGCAGGAGCTTGCGGTGGGTCTGGTCGAGGTAGTTGCGGGGCGTGAGCCGGCCCACCGAGTTGGCCAGGCCGGCACCGAAGGGGCGCACGACCCGGACGATGAACGGCTCCTGCAGCTTCCGCTCGAACTCGTCGGTGAACGTGACGTTCTCGTCGAGGTCGCGCAGGTACTGGCCGACGTTCCCCGCGGGACGGGCCCGGGTGAGCCCGACGGCCACCGCGGTGGCCCCGGCCACCGCGAGGAAGACGGGAAGGAGAAGCATGAGGTCCATGGCTATACCTCGATCTTTGTCATGCGGAAGATGATGAAGGAGCCCATCGCCACCATGGCCGCGGTGCCCATGAGCACCACCAGCCCCATCCCCCGGAACATCGGCTTCATGTAGTCGGGGCTGACGAAGTTGATGGCGAAGAGCATGAAGGGAGCCAGCGCGGTGAGCACCCAGGCCGAGATCCGGCCCTCGGCGGTGAGCACCGCAACTTCCCGGCGCACTTCCTCACGGGCCCGGATGAAGTCGGCCAGCGTGTGCAGGAGGTCGGCCAGCTTGCCACCCACCTGCTGCTGGATGCGGATGGCCTGCACGACCCAGTCGAGGTCGCGGATCTGGAGGCGCTTGGCCATGCGGTCGAGCGCGTCCACCACCGGGTCGCCCAGGCGGGTCTCCGAGACGAGCCGGGAGAACTCCTCCGACAGCGGCGGCGGCGACTCCTCGCACATCATCTGGATGGCACGCAGGAACGTGTGCCCGGCCGACAGCGACGAGGCGATGAGGCCGAGGGCGTCGGGCAGGGCCGCTTCGAACGCCTTCTTGCGCCGGGCGATCCGCTGCTTGACGACCACCGAGGCGATCAGTGGTCCGATGAGGGCCCCGAAGAGGGCGAAGAACCATGTCGACGACAGGGCCAGGAGCAGTGCGGCCAGGCCCAGGCTGCCGGCGAGGGTGACCAGGACGAACTCGCCCGGCCGCAACGGGATGCGAGCCCGCTCCAGCGACAAGGCCATGGAGCCCTTGCTGTCGAACTGGGTGACCATGCGCCCGGCGGCCTGGATCGTCCCCTCGACGAGCGGGCTCAGGTTCTCGGTGACACCCTCGACCCGGACGTCGCGCTCGCCGTAGGGCAGCTCGAGGATCTCGGCCAGCTGGCGCTGCCGGTCGCGGGACCGGGACAGCATGCCGACGACCACCAGCAACAGGCCGGCACCGACGGCGAAGACGGCGATCAACGTGGTCATTGGGCACGCTCCGCCCGGGCCAGGGTGGACAGGGACGGGATGCGGGCGTTACGACCACCCCGGGCGGCAGCCGCAGGGGCCGCTCCCGGTGCCGCCGTCGGTGCCCGGAAGGCCTTGGCCGGGACCTCGATGCCGTTCTCGCCCAGCTTGTCGAGGAACTTGGGCCGCAGGCCGGTGGCCACCAGCTCGCCGTTGATGCGGCCGTTGTCGCCCCGGGCGAACTGCCGGAACTTGAAGATCTCCTGCAGCAGGATCGTCTCGCCCTCCATGCCCTGGAGCTCGGTCACCGAGGTGACCACGCGCCGGCCGTCGGAGAGACGGTCGAGGTGCATGATGATGTTCAGGGCGGAGGCGATCTGCTCCCGGATGGCCTTGACCGGGAGGTCGTAGCCGGCCATCAGCACCATGGTCTCGATGCGGCTGAGGGCGTCGCGGGGGCTGTTGGAGTGGACCGTGGTCATCGAGCCCTCGTGGCCGGTGTTCATGGCCTGGAGCATGTCGAGGGACTCGGCGCCACGAACCTCACCGACGATGATGCGGTCGGGACGCATACGGAGGGCGTTGCGGACCAGGTCGCGGATCTTGACCTCGCCGGCACCTTCCGCGTTGGGCGGGCGGGCCTCGAGGCTCAGGATGTGGGGCTGCTGGAGCTGGAGCTCGGCCGCGTCCTCGATGGTGACGATGCGCTCGCCCTCGGGGATGAACGACGAGAGCACGTTGAGGTTGGTGGTCTTACCGGTGCCGGTACCACCGCTGACCAGGATGTTCAGCTTGCCCCGGACACAGGCCTCCATCACGACCGAGAGGTCGAGGGTGAAGGTGCCGAAGTTGATGAGGTCCTTGACCGTGTAGGGGTCGGCGGCGAACTTCCGGATCGTCATGATCGGGCCGTGGATGGCCAGCGGCGGGAGGATGGCGTTGACACGGGAGCCGTCGGGAAGGCGGGCGTCGACCATGGGCGACGACTCGTCGATGCGACGACCCACGGCGGACACGATCTTCTCGATCACGTGCCGGTACTGCTGGTCGTCACCGAAGGCGGCGCCGGTGTGGTGGAGCTTGCCGTCGCGCTCGATCCAGATGTCGTCGTAGTTGTTGCACATGATTTCTGTGATCGACGGGTCCTGGAGCAGCGGGTCGAGCGGCCCGTAGCCGAGGGTGTCCTGGATCATCTCCTGGAGGAAGGTGCGCCGCTCCCGGGGGGAGATCTTGACGTCCTCCCGCGAGATGATGCGGTCGAGGGCGGACTTGACCTCGTTGGTGAGGCCCTCGGGGGTGAGCCCGTGGACCTTGGGCGCGACCTCGGCCAGGACGAGCTCCCGGACCTTCTTCTTGGACGCGTGCCACGAGGCGGCGGACGTCGCCCCCGCCCGCCGGGCGGTTGCGGCTTGACCGGTTTCGGTCGGTCGGGCTGCCACCCGCCTCCGGGCCGTTTCGCCGGACGACAGTGCCGACCGGGATGAGGTTGCCGCTCGTTCCTGGTCCTCCAGGGCTGCGAGCTTGTCTGAGAGTTTCACGGTCCTCCCTTAAGAGCCGGTCGATTGAGGAGTCAGGTGGAAGATGCGGCTGAACAGGCCGGCTTTCCTTGCGCCAGGCTCGGCGAAGGCGGGCACCTTGGACTGCATGCCCTCGGGCAGCAGGGGCGCCATGCCAGCGGCCATGCGCTTGCTGACTTCGGAGTTGGGGTTGAAGGCCAGGATGGGCGTACCGACGTTGACCGACTTGCTGACCTCCCGGGCGTACGGAAGTACCGAGGCGAAGCCCTGGGAGAACAGCTTGGTGATCTGGTCGATGTCGATGCCGACGTCGCGCTCGGCCTTGTTGAGGATGAGCTTGACGTTGTCGGACGGGATCTTCAGCTTGTCGAGGGTGTTGAGGAACACGCCCATGTTGCGGACGCTGGGCAGGTCCATGGTGGCCATGATGTAGAGCTGGTCGGACAGGTCGAAGGCGGCCAGGACGATCTCGGTGAGCGCCGCCGGCGTGTCGACCACGACGTAGTCGAACTTGGCCCGCGCCGCCTCGATCACCCGGGCCACGTCGGCCGGGTGGATCCGGTCGGCGTCGGACGGGTCCTTGGGGGCGGCGAGCACCTGCACGCCACTGTCGTGGGCCACCACGTACTCCTGGATGTGGGCCTCGAGGTCTCCCTCGTCCTGTTCCTCACGGGCCAGCAGGTCGGAGATGGTGAACCGGGGCCGCAAGCGGAGGGCGGTGGAGACCTCGCCGAACTGCAGGTCGAGGTCGATGATGCAGGTGCGCTTGCCGGTGTGCTGGTGGAGGAAGTAGGCGAGGTTGGTCGAGTAGAAGGTCTTGCCGCAGCCGCCGGTGGCAGAGGCGACGGTGAAGACCGCACCCTGCTTGCCATGGCCGGCGACGACCGTGGTGGCCGGAGCGCTGCTTATCCGGGGCCGGCTGACCCCCACGGCGCGCTCGATGGCGTCGTGGAGCATCCGGTCCGACACCGGGAGCTGGAGCAGGTCCAGCGCCCCGGTGCGGACGATGTCACGGAGGGCGGCGTCAGGCCGCTTGTCGAAGGCAAGGAGGAGGCTCATGGCCGGCGACTCGTCATGCAGGGCCTGCATGCGGGCCAGGCTGGCCTTGGTCCCCAGGCTGGGCCCGGCGATCATCACGTCGAACGGACCGCTGCTGGCGATCACCTCGTTCACGATGGCCAGCCGATCGCACGGCACCACCTCGGGGCGGGGCCGGAGGTCTCCGGCCACCCCCCGGACCTGGTCAGCCAGGTCCGGTTCCTTTTCGACTACGAGGATCTTCGGGTTTCGCACAGGGGGCCCCTACAGAACCTGAAGGGCAGACTCGACACCGGCACCGGGCGTCTCGCCGACGGCGGGGGCGTCCTTGGCCACGAGGGAGAAGTACAGCGACTCGAAGCTCGTCAGGTAGACGAGGCGCTCGGCCTCGACGGGGCTGACGGAGAGCAGGAACACCAGGCCGGGAGCGGAAGGCTGTCCGGGGGTGGCGATCAGGTTCGTGCCGTTGACGTTCAGGACCTCGGTGTTCTGCATGATCAGCTTGACCGCGCCGCCGGGGGTGCCTGCGCCCGGCTTCTGGACGGCGTAGATGTTGATGCGGTCACCGGCGCCGGCGAACCCGGCAACACCCGGCACGTTGGCCAGCTCGAGGGCGAGAGCGGTCTTGCCCTCGGGGATCTTGAGGGTGCCGATGCGGGTCTGGGTCGCCTGGAACTGGGAGTCCGTGATGATCTGGCCCTCGGGCACGCCCAGGATGGCGGAGCGGCCGGCGAGCTGGGTCGGGTCGGTGAGGGCGTTGGCGGGCTTGACCGAGTCGGCCACCACCTTGCTCTTCACAAAGCCGTTGTTGGCCGCGTCGGCACCGTTGGTGCCTGCGGGGATGGGCTTGGCGGCCACGAGCACGGCGACCTTGCCGGATCCGACGGCGGGGGAGTTGTCCCCGTTGTCGCGCAGGATCAGGAAGGTGGCCATCGCGCCGACGATGAAGACGGCGAGGCCGAGGGTAACAATCACGTTTGAGCGCTTAGCCATTGGGTTGTCGGCTCCTGGTCGGGGTTAGTCGTAGGGGCAGTGATTCGAATTGCCCACTGAGTTGTCGGCTGGCTCCCTGCCGACCTGTAGCCGGTTTTTCGTAACGCACCCTCAAGCTGGGGCGGTTTCCATCCGATACCTCACCCGAACGACCGAGAAGGGGCCTACAAGTGGGGATCGAGGAGCCGACCGTGAGTAACAGCCGTCTTTCCGCGCCGGGCGCGGGCACCCGTCGGCGGTGCCGCCGCGGGGATGAGTCCGGAGCCGCCCTGGTGGAGTTCGCCCTGGTGGTGGGACTGTTCGTGTTCATCCTGTACGGGCTGATCTGGTTCGGCATGATGCTCGCCCTCAAGCAGGGCGTCACCAACGCCGCCGCAGAGGGGGCCCGGTCCGCCGTCGGCCTCACCGGTGCCGCCGCCCAGACCAAGGCCAAGGCCACCGTCGCCGACCGCCTGGGGTGGCTGGGCAGCAACTACGACCCGAACAACGTCACCGTCGACCTCCCCGCGCCCTGCGTCGGCGGCGCCGGCACGTGCATCACGGTGAAGATCGAGTACCCGTGGGAGGACCGTCCCCTGGTCCCCGCGGCTCCCGGCCTGAACTTCGTGGCGGTCGACAAGATCGCCTCCGAGGCGACCGTCCAGATCTCATGAGCGCCGGTCGACTTCAGAACGTGTTCTTCCGGCGCACCCCGGACGAGCGGGGCGCCATCCTGGTGCTCTCGACGGTCGGCATCGTGCTGGCCATGATCTTCTCGGCCATGGCCGTCGACCTCGGCTTCACCGCCCAGGAGGCCCGCCGCAACCAGAAGGTGGCCGACCTGGCCGCCCTCGACGCGGTGCGCGACCTGGCCAACCACCAGGCGATCGCCAGCCAGAGCGCCAACGTCCGCAACAAGTTCCCCACCGGGGCGGGCAACACCGTCGTCTCCCAACGGGGCACCTGGAACGGCACGACCTTCGTGCCCAATGGCGCCGGCGAGGATGTCGAGGTCACCGTGACCTCGCCCCACACCGACCTCTTCCCGTTCGTCGCCGGCGCCGACAGCGTCACCCGGCGGGCGGTGGCCAACCTCCAGGAGCGGGCGTCGTTCGACCTCGGCTCCAAGCTGGCCTCGCTGAACCCCGGCGACAACACGCTGCTGAACCAGGTGTTCTCGGCGATCCTGGGCACCAGCCCGGCGATCAACATGAACCTCGTCAGCTACCAGGGCCTCACCAGCGGCACCGTCTCCCTGACGGAGATCGCGGCCGCCGACCTCGGCCTGGGCACCGCTCAGCAGCTGGCCACCAGCAACATCGAGCTGAAGCGGCTGGCCACGGCCACCCTCAAGGCCCTCCAGACCAAGGCCGCCGGCGGCGACCTGGCGGCCCTCGCGGCCGCCACCGCCCTGGGGACGTTCGCCACCAACATCCCGTCCGACCTGCACGTGAACATGGGGCAGATCCTCGGCGTCAACGCACCCGACGACCCGTCGGCCCTGAGCGCCCAGCTCGGCGTGTTCAACCTGATCAGCACCGGTGGCCAGGCGGCGCAGATCGCCAACGGCCACAACTTCCTCAACATCCCGAACCTCACCCTCGGGATCCCGAACCTGGCGACGTCCCATCTCCAGCTGCACCTGATCGAGACGCCTCGGATCGCTCTGCCGGGCCCGGCCCGTCAGGTGCCGATGGACGCGTTGCTCTTCCCGACGGGCTGGCAGACGTGGGCCAAGACGGCGCAGATCGGCATCACCCTGACCACCAAGATCTCCATCGGTTGCGGGTTCCTCGCCTTGACCTGCGTGGAGGTCGACCTGCCCATCGTGATCGACGGGGCCAAGGCGTTCGGCTCGCTCACCGACGTGCGGTGCGCGGCGCCCAACAAGTACGACGACATCCTGGTCTCGACCCTGGCCACGCAGGCCCAGGCTGCGATCACCGCCAAGGTGAAGCTGCTGGGCATCACCCTGCCGCTCCCGTCGATCGCCAACGCCTCCGTGCCCCTCGGCGGTGGGTCGGCGACGCTGACGTTCCAGAACAAGGCACCCGTGCCCGGGCCCGAGTACCCGACCGACGTCCAGTCCACCGCTGCCACCGGCCTCGGACTGGCCACCCTGCTCACCAGCCAGCTCAACCTGCTCGGAATCCCCCTCGGGAACCTCCTGTCGCTGCTGCAGCCGGTGACCGACGCCATCGACAACCAGATCCTCAAGCCGGTGTTCGAGTCCCTCGGCCTCACCGTCGGCGGCGCCGACGTGCGGACCCTGAGCGTCGACTGCGGTACGCCGACTCTGATCCACTGATCCCCCCACCTCGTCACGCTTGACGGAGCACCCGGGTCGGCTCGATAGCCTGCCCGGGTGCTTCGTCATGTGGCGGTCTTCAGGTGGGTGGAGGGCACGCCGGCCGCCTCGGTGGAGGCCTTCGCGATCGGGGCTGGCCGGGCTACCGGCGGTGATCCCGGAGATCCGGTCGTACCGGTTCGGGCCCGGACGCGGGGCTGGGGATGTCGGCCAACGCCGACTACGCGGTGGTGGCCGACTTCGACGACGCCGACGGGTACGCGGCCTACGCCGGACACCCGGCCCATCAGGACGTGATCGTGCGGCTCCTGCGCCCGATCGTGGCCGAGCGGCTCTCGGTGCAGTTCACGCTTCCTCGTCCGGGATCGGCGGAGGGATAGGCGCCGACCGCAGGTACCCGGTGATGTCGTCGGCCCGGTAGAGGTTGTGCGTGGCCGGGTGCTGGGGTGACTTGCCGACCACGGTTCCGTCCCGCCGCACGCCCCAGAAGCCCTCGTAGGCCTGCTTGGGCCGGTGGGGGTCGGTGATGTAGTGGGGCACCTGCTCCACCAGGTCGAAGCCGGGCCGGGACGCGGCCCACGACGGCTCGTCGAGGAAGAGCACGATCCGGGGGTCGAAGGCGTCGATGGCGTGCGCCACCCGCTCGGGCTGCCCGGCGGCGGGCAGGAGGGTGGTGAGGGAGAGCGCCTCGGTGGCTCCCCAACGGGGCTGGCGGAGGCGGAAGAGGGTCACCGACCACCGGCGGACCTCGGCCCAGAAACCCATGGGGTCGGGGTAGTAGAAGCCCTGGTGGGGCGTGCCGAGGGTGAGGGGCAGCTCCTGCCACGGGATGAGGGGATCGCGCCACACCGGCTCCTTGGTGGTGACCAGGAGGAGCCAGGGGTTCAGGCTGCCGGGGGCGTTGGGGGGCCAGTCGCCCAGGCGGTCGGCCAGGCCCTTGGTGGCCCGCCGGTTCTGGGTGCGCGCCGAGTCCAGGCGGTCCTCGGGATTGATCGAGAACAGCTTGGTGTCACCCCGATGGCGGCGGGCTTCGGTGCGTATAGGGCCGATGATACGGTCGACCTGGGATGCTCGTGGTCGGGTTGACGGGTGGCATCGGGTCGGGGAAGTCGACGGTGTCGTCGTTGCTGGCCGACCGGGGGGCCCTGGTGGTCGACACCGACGCCGTCGCCCGCCAGGTGGTGGCTCCCGGGGGTGCCGCCCACGAAGCCCTGGTCCGCCGGTTCGGTCCGTCGTTGGCCGCCGACCGCCGGGCGCTGGCAGGGGTGGTGTTCGCCGATCGGTCGGCCCTGGCCGACCTCAACGCCATCGTCCACCCTGCGGTCCGGGAGGAGGTGGCCCGGCGGATGGCGGAGCTCCGGGAGCGGGGCGCCGAAGTGGTCGTGCTGGCGGTTCCCCTCCTGGTGGAGACCGGCGGCGCCTACGACGTGGACGCGGTGGTCGTCGTCGACTGCCCGGAGGAGATCGCCGTTCGCCGCCTGGTCGAGCGCCGGGGCATGGACGAGGCCGACGTCCGTCGCCGGATGGCCGCCCAGGCGTCCCGCGAGCAACGCCTGGCCGTCGCCGACGTCGTCATCCACAACGACGGCCCCATGGACGACCTCGAGGCCCAGGCCGACGAGACCTGGGAGTGGATCCAGGAGCTGTTGGGGTAGCCCGAGTGACGAACTGGTGACAGATCCGGGGGTCAGGGCCACCGAAAATGTCACCGGTTGCTCAGGCGGCGACCGCCGTGCCGAGGAGGCGCAGGAGCTCGGAGACGACCCATGCCGGCCGTTCGACGAGGTCGCCCCACGTGAAGCGCACGACCCGCCAGCCGGCCCGGTGGAGCCGCCGGTCACGGGCTTCGTCAGCCTCCTGGTCGAGCTTGGCGGAGTGGTGGCGGTGACTGTCGAGCTCGATCAGCAGGCGGGCGGGCGGGTAGGCGACGTCGACCCGCCCGATCCATTCGGCGTCGTCGCCCACGTCCAACTGGCGGACGGGTTCGGCGAGGCCGGCGTCTCGGACGAGATCGCGGAAGCGGGCTTCCAACTCGCTCGCGGGCGGGATGTAGCCCTCGGCACGGGCGGCCAACAGACGCCGCATCACGGCCGTGCCCTTGCGACCTCGGCTGGCGAGGTCGAAGAAGGCAGCCTGGAGGGTCCCGGGAGTGGCGACGCCCATCGCCAGGCAGTTGTCGATCGCCCGCTCCGTCTTCCCCGGGTGGAGCACGCCGGCGAGGTCGCAGAGCGTGCGGGCCACCCTCGTGGTGACGATGCCCTCGACGACCGTCAGGTGATGTTCCGGGAATGGCCGCCACCGGTGGACGAGCTCGCTGTCGGTCCGGTGCCGCCGGGGCCGGGGCGTGGTCACTTCGACGAGCCCGCGGCGCTCGAAGCCGGGGATGCCGAGGAGCGCGGCCGCCGACCGGTGCGAGGCGGCCGCCGCCGGACCGGCCGCCAGGACAAGCCCGTGAAGCCGTTGCTCCCAGGTCCGTGGGGATCCCAGGATCCGGTACACATTGACCGCCACCTGCTCCCAATGGCCCGATCGGAGCCGGTGTCTTGTCGCCTCCCGGGTGAAGCCGAGACCCGCAATTTGCGCGCCGCTCACGAGGCCGTGCTGCCTTTCAGCAAGTTCCATGAGTTCTCGATCCATTTCGCGACGATGCCACACGTCGCGCACGATCGGCAACCGGTGACGTTTTCGGGGGTCCCCGCCCCCAGATCCCTCACCAGTTCGGTGACGGTCGGCAACCGGTGACGTTTTCGGGGGTCCCCGCCCCCAGATCCGTCACCAGTTCGGGGTCTCGTTGTCGCAGGGTCGTCGTACGCTGAGGGCATGCCTCCGTTCCGGGTTGTGAGCGACTTCGAGCCGGGGGGCGACCAGCCCAAGGCCATCGAGGGGCTCACGCGCGGGGTCCAGCGGGGCGACCGGTTCCAGACGCTCCTGGGCATCACGGGCAGCGGCAAGTCGGCCACCATCGCCTGGACCATCGAGGCGGTACAGAAGCCCACGCTCGTCATCGCGCCCAACAAGTCGCTCGCGGCCCAGCTGGCCAACGAGTTCAAGGAGTTCTTCCCCGACAACCGGGTCGAGTACTTCGTCTCCTACTACGACTACTACCAGCCCGAGGCCTACATCCCCTCGAGCGACACGTACATCGAGAAGGACTCGTCGATCAACGACGAGATCGACCGCCTCCGCCACTCGCGCCACGTCCGGCCTCCTCGCCCGGCGGGACGTCATCGTCGTGGCCAGCGTGTCGTGCATCTACGGCCTGGGCTCGCCCGAGGAGTACGCCACCCAGGTCCTCCGCCTTCAACCCGGCGAGGAGCATCCCCAGCGGGCCATCCTCAGCCGGCTGGTCGACATGCAGTACGAGCGCAACGACGTGAACTTCGTCCGGGGCAAGTTCCGGGTGCGGGGCGACACCATCGAGGTCTTCCCCGCCTACGACGAGATGGGCGTGCGCATCGAGCTGTTCGGCGACGAGGTCGAGCGCATCAGCCGGGTCGACCCCCTCACCGGCGAGCTCATCGCCGACATCAAGGAGCTCGAGATCTTCCCCGCCACCCATTACGTGGCCGGCGAGATGCGCATGAAACGGGCCATCGTCCAGATCGAGGAGGAGCTTCAGCACCGGCTCAAGTGGTTCGAGAACGAGGGCAAGCTGCTCGAGGCCCAGCGGCTGCGGATGCGCACCCAGTACGACCTGGAGATGATGCAGGAGGTCGGCTTCTGCAACGGCATCGAGAACTACTCCCGCCACATCGACGGCCGCCGGCCGGGCGAGGCCCCCAACACCCTCCTCGACTTCTTCCCCGACGACTTCCTCCTGGTCATCGACGAGTCGCACGTCACCGTCCCCCAGCTCCACGGCCAGTACGAGGGCGACCGGTCCCGGAAGGAGACCCTCGTCGACCACGGGTTCCGTCTCCCGTCGGCGGCCGACAACCGGCCCCTGCGCTTCGACGAGTGGTACGAGAAGGTCAATCAGTGCATCTTCTTGTCCGCCACCCCTTCGCCGTACGAGATCTCCCAGTCCAGCCAGGTGGTGGAGCAGGTGGTGCGGCCCACCGGCCTCACCGATCCCGAGGTGGTGGTCAAGCCCACCAAGGGCCAGATCGACGACCTCATGGAGCAGATCAAGGTCACCGTCGAGCGGGGCGACCGGGTGCTCGTCACCACTCTCACCAAGAAGATGGCCGAAGACCTCACCGACTACCTGCTCGAGCTGGGCGTGCGGGTGCGCTACCTGCACAGCAACGTCGACACCGTCCAGCGCATCGAGATCCTCCGCGACCTGCGGCTGGGGGAGTTCGACGTCCTCGTCGGCATCAACCTCCTCCGGGAGGGGCTCGACCTGCCCGAGGTCAGCCTGGTGTGCATCCTCGACGCCGACAAGGAGGGCTTCCTCCGCAGCGAGACGTCGCTCATCCAGACCATGGGCCGGGCCGCCCGCAACGTCGACGGCCAGGTGATCATGTACGCCGACAAGGTCACCGACTCCATGCAGCGGGCCATCTCCGAGACCAACCGCCGCCGGGGGGTGCAGGAGGCCTACAACCTCGAGCACGGCATCGACCCCCAGACCATCCGCAAGGCGGTCACCGACATCCTCGCCACCCTGCGGCCGGAAGGCGACGGCAAGTCGCCGATGCCCGGCAAGGACAAGCGGTCCCGGCGGCGTGACCGCTCCCGGTCCGACTTCTCCGAGCTGCCCCGCGAGGAGCTGGCCCGGCTCATCCAGACCCTCGAGGAGGAGATGAAGTCGGCCGCCGCCGATCTCCGCTTCGAGTACGCGGCCCGCCTGCGGGATGAGGTCCACGACCTGAAGCGGGAGCTGAAGGAGATGGAGGAAGGGCTCAGGCCGGCATCGGCCTAGGCCGATACCTACAGGGTGACCTCGGGATGGCTTCGGCGCGCACGGGTACGTCCGTGACGCTCGTGACCGATCCCCCCGCCCCGACCGGGTCGGTGGCCGGATGGCACCTCCGGGCGTGGCGGGCTCCGGTGCGGGTCCACCTGGCCGTCCTCGGGCTCGTCCTCGTGGGCCTCATGGCGGTCGTGGGCACGAGCGCCTCGTTCTCGGCCGACGAAGGAGCCGTCATCCTCCAGGCCCGGTCGCTGGCCCGGGGGGACGGGTGGATCGTGCCCCACCCGGTGCCCGAGGCCGACCCCGACGGCGTCGCCTACCCGCTCGAGCTGTCGGCCGGGGGTTCACGGGGGATGGCCCCCTTCGCCAAGCACCCGCTCTACGCGATCGTCCTGGCCGGAGCGGCACGGGTGGGCGGGATCAACGCCATGGTCGCCCTCTCCCTCCTGGGGACGGTGGCGGCCGCGGCGGTGGCGGCCGCCCTCGCCTCCCGCATGGGCGGCCCCGGCCTGGCCCGTCCCGCCCTGTGGGGCGTGGGGCTGGGCACGCCCCTCCTCCTCGACGGCTACCTGGTGATCGCCCACACGCTCGGCGCGGCGCTGGCCGGCGCCACCGTGCTGGTGGCGGCGCGGGCCGTCGAACGCCGGAAGCCTGTCCTCGCGTTCGCGGTCGGCATCCTGGCCGCGGTGACGGTCCTGTTCCGCACCGAGGCGCTCCTGCTGGCGGCCGCTCTCGCCCTCGTGGTGGGCCTGCTGGCGTTGCGGCGCCGAGGATCCGAGCGGGGGACGGCGGCCCTGGTGGGCGGGGCTGCGGTTGCCGGCGCCGGCCTGGCCCTGGTGGCCGAGAGGCTGTGGTCGACCGCGATCGTGGGCGCGGCCACGCTCCACGTCGGGAGCAGCCCGTCCAGCGCCGGCGACGCCGGCTACCTGGCGGGACGGGTCCGCTCCTTCGCCCTCACCTGGCTGCGTCCGTCGTACGACGGGGGGACGGGGGACCTGATCCTCGTGGTCATGGCGGCGGCCGTCGCCCTGGCCGTGCTCGCCGCCCGCCGCCACCCGGGTGAAAACGGCCCGATCACGGTCCTCGCCGTGGTCGCCGCCGCCGCCTCGGTGCTCGCCGTGGTGATCGTCCCGGCCACTGTCGTGCCCGGCCTCCTGATCGCCAGCCCGCTCGTCCTCGCCGGCCTGGTCGCCGTCCGCCGGTCACACTTCGTCTCCTCGGGGACCACCGCCACTCTCGCCGCCGGGACCTTCGCCGGCTTCGCCCTGGCCGTGCTCGCCACCCAATACTCGACCGGTGGGTCGTTCGAGTGGGGAGGCCGGTACTTCGCCATCGGCCTGCCCCTCGTGGTACCCGTCGGCCTGCTCGCCCTCCGGCAGGTGGGTGAGAGCCTGGCCCCCACCACCCGCCGGCTGGCGGCCGCCGGACTCGTGGTGTGCACCCTCAGCATGGCCGTCATGTCCGTCGGCGCCATCCGGGAGACCCGCCGCCTCACCGGCGAGATGATGGTGGCCATCGACCGCGCCGCCCGGACGATCGACGCCCGGCCCGTCATCCTCACCACCGAGCGGGCCGTTCCCCGCACCGCGTGGGCCACCTTCGACCGCCAGCGGTGGCTGCTCGACCTCTCCGACGACCTCTCGCCCGTGGTCGGCCGGCTGCGGGGCGCGGGCATCGACCGCATCGCCCTGGTGTCCAGCCGGCGCACCGAGACTCTCCTCCGCCAGCTCGGCCCGGGCGTCACCGTGGTCTCCGCCGACGCCTGGGCCCAGAGCGTCGGATGGCGGGTTCTCGTCCTCGAACTGGCGTAGCCAGGTTGGATTTGGCCCAGGGGTACCCTCGGAGGGTGTCTGACAGGCTTGTGATTCGAGGGGCGCGGGAGCACAACCTCAAGAACGTCTCCGTCGACCTGCCCCGCGACAAGCTGGTGGTGTTCACCGGCCTGTCGGGCTCCGGGAAGTCGTCGCTCGCCTTCGACACCATCTACGCCGAGGGCCAGCGCCGGTACGTGGAGTCGCTGTCGGCCTACGCCCGCCAGTTCCTGGGCCAGATGGACAAGCCCGACGTCGACTTCATCGAGGGCCTGTCGCCGGCGATCTCCATCGACCAGAAGTCGGCGTCCCGCAACCCCCGGTCGACGGTGGGGACGATCACCGAGGTCTACGACTACCTCCGCCTGCTCTACGCCCGCATCGGCGTGCCCCACTGCCCGAAGTGCGGGGCGGTGGTCGAGCGCCAGACGCCCCAGCAGATCGTCGACCGGGTGCTCCAACTGCCCGAGGGCACCCGCTTCCAGGTGCTGGCGCCGGTCGTGCGGGGCCGGAAGGGCGAGTACGAGGCGCTGCTGGCCGACCTGGCCGGGCAGGGCTACGCCCGGGCGAGGATCGACGGGGAGCTGGTGGAGCTGTCGAGCCTGGCCGGGGCGGGGGCCCCAAGCAGTGAGAATGGCGGCCGCCTGGCCCGCTACGAGATGCACACCATCGAGGTGGTGGTCGACCGCCTGGTGCAGCGGGAGGGCATCGAGCGCCGCCTCACCGACTCCTTGGAGACGGCCCTCCGGCTGGCCGAGGGCGTGGCCGAGGTCGAGATCGTGGCCCGCGAGCTGGGGGTCGAGAACGAGATCCTCACCTTCAGCCAGCACCTGGCCTGCCCCAACGACGGCACCTCGTTCGACGAGCTGGCGCCCCGCAACTTCTCGTTCAACTCGCCCTACGGCGCCTGCCCCAAATGCGACGGGCTGGGCACCCGCTACGAGGTCGACCCCGAGCTGGTGGTCCCCAATCCCGACCTCACCGTCGACGAGGGAGCCATCGCCCCGTGGGCGGGGGCGAAGGGGGAGTACTTCCACCGGGTGGTGGCGGCGGTGGCCGAGGCCTACGCCTTCCGGGTGACCACCCCGTGGAAGAAGCTCACCGCCGCGCAGCAGCAGGTGCTGCTCTACGGGTCGGGCACCAAGCAGCTCCACGTCCAGTACCGCAACCGCTACGGGCGCACCCGGTCGTACAACACCCAGTACGAGGGGGCCGTCCCCTACCTCCAGCGCCGACACTCGGAGGCGGAGTCCGACTACATGCGGGAGCAGATCGAGGGCTACATGCGGGAGGTGCCGTGCCCGACGTGCGGCGGCGCCCGCCTCAAGGCGGAGTCGCTGGGCGTCACCGTGGGCGAGCTCAACGTCAACCAGCTGTGCAACCTGTCGATCGCCAAGTCGGCCGACTACCTGGCCGCCCTCGAGCACAGCCTGTCGCCCCGCGACCGGATGATCGCCGAGCGGGTGGTGCGGGAGGTCAACGCCCGCATGCGGTTCCTGCTCGACGTCGGCCTCGACTACCTCACCCTCAACCGCTCGGCCGGCACCCTGGCCGGGGGCGAGGCCCAGCGCATCCGCCTGGCCAGCCAGATCGGATCAGGGCTGGTGGGAGTGCTCTACGTGCTCGACGAGCCGTCGATCGGGCTCCACCAGCGCGACAACCACAAGCTCATCGACACCCTGATCCGCCTGCGCGACATCGGCAACACGGTGATCGTGGTCGAACACGACGAGGACACCATCCGCATCGCCGACCACGTGGTCGACATCGGGCCGGGGGCGGGGGAGCACGGCGGTGAGATCGTGGTGTCGGGCTCGTTCGACGACCTGGTGGCCAGCGAGCGGTCGATCACCGGGCAGTACCTGGCCGGCGTCCGCACCATTCCGGTGCCGGCCATGCGCCGGGAGCCGGGCAAGGAGTGGTTGGTGATCCGGGGGGCGCGGGAGCACAACCTGCGCAACATCGACGTCGAGATCCCGCTCGGGTGCCTGGTCGCGGTCACCGGGGTGTCCGGCTCGGGCAAGTCCACCCTGGTCAACGACATCCTCTACCGGGCCCTCATGCAGCGCATCTACCGGTCGAAGACGGTTCCCGGCCGTCATCACACGATCGAGGGATTCGAGTACCTCGACAAGGTGATCAACATCGACCAGTCGCCCATCGGGCGGACCCCCCGGTCGAACCCCGCCACCTACACCGGCGTGTGGGACCACGTGCGCAAGCTGTTCAGCCAGACGAGCGAGGCGCGGGTACGGGGCTACCTGCCGGGGCGGTTCTCGTTCAACGTCAAGGGCGGCCGGTGTGAGGCGTGCGCGGGCGACGGGACGATCAAGATCGAGATGCACTTCCTGCCCGACGTGTACGTCCCGTGCGAGGTGTGCAAGGGCGCGAGGTACAACCGCGACACCCTCGACGTCACGTTCAAGGGCAAGAACGTGGCCGACGTGCTCGACATGTCGATCGAGGAGGGGGCCGCCTTCTTCGCCAACCAGCCCAACATCGCCCGCCACCTGCAGACCCTGGCCGACGTCGGCCTGGGCTACGTGCGCCTGGGCCAGCCCGCGCCGACGCTCTCGGGCGGGGAGGCGCAGCGGGTGAAGCTGGCCAGCGAGCTGTCGAAGCGGGGCACCGGCCACACCATCTACATCCTCGACGAGCCCACCACCGGCCTCCACTTCGAGGACATCCGCCGCCTGCTGGGGGTGCTGTCCCGCCTGGTCGACCAGGGCAACACGGTGCTGGTCATCGAGCACAACCTCGACGTGATCAAGAGCGCCGACTGGGTCATCGACCTCGGCCCCGAAGGAGGCGACGGCGGCGGGATGGTGATCGTGGAGGGCCCGCCCGAGGTGGTGGCCAAGACCACCGACAGCTACACCGGCCAGTTCCTGGCCCCCGTCCTCGCCCGGTAGGCGGCCTCCGCCCCCCACGAGGGCGCGCAGACGGCGGCTCAAGCGGGCCGCGCCGATGGTCGATAGGTACAAGGTGCGCCGCCTGGCCCGTCCGCTGATGACCGTGGGGACGGTTCTCGTCGTCCTCGGCCTGAGCAAGGCCCACGCGGTGGCCAACGCCTACGACTACACCGAGTCCTTCCGCTTCGCCTGGTCGCTGGCCTACATCGGCCTGCTGCTCCTGGCCTCCTACGGCGCCGGCCTCCCCGACCTGCCCCGCACCGTCCGGTCGGCCCTGGTCACCAGCATCGCCTCCACGACGGTGGCGGCCCTGGGCATCTCGGTCTTCCAGCTGGTCCTGGGTGCCCCCCTGCTGCCCCGTTTCGTGGTCCTGGGCGCCAGCGGCCTCCTGGTGCCCTACCTGGTCCTGCTCTCCGCTCTGTCCCGGGACGGGACCTCTCGTGACGGGCAGCGCGACCGGGTGGTGGCGGTGGCGGGCCTCGACGAGGGGATCCACCTGGGCGACGAGCTCGACGCCCACCCCGAGCGGCCGGCGGTGCTGGCCTGCGTCCTCTCCCCCGAGGACGCGACGGGACAGTCGGGCCGGTCGCCGCTCGTCGAGGCGGCACGGACCGCCAGGGCCACCGCCATCGTGCTCGACCGGGCCGCCCAGAACGACGACTCGATCGTGGCCCAGGCGGCCGAGCTCCACGAGGCCGGCATCCGCATCCGCACCCTCTCCCTCTTCTACGACCAGTGGCTGGGCAAGCTCCCCCTGTCGGAGCTGGAGCGGGTCTCCCTCCTCTTCGACATCGGCGAGCTCCACCGGGCCCGGTACGGGCGCATCCGCCGGGTCGTCGACGGCGCCGCCGCCCTGGCCGGGCTGGTCGCCCTGGTCGGCGTGCTCCCCGTGGTGTGGGTCGGCAACCGCTTCGCCAACCGGGGTCCGCTCTTCTACCGGCAGCCCCGGGTGGGCAAGGGGGGCAAGGAGTTCCAGATCCTGAAGCTGCGGACCATGCGGGACGACGCCGAGAGCATCTCCGCCTGGACCTCCGACGACGACCCCCGGATCACCCCCTTCGGCGCCTGGCTGCGGCGCACCCACCTGGACGAGCTGCCTCAGGTCCTCAACATCATCCGGGGCGACCTGTCGGTGGTCGGGCCGCGGCCCGAGCAGCCCCGCTACGTCGAGGAGCTCACCGGCAAGATCCCCTTCTACCGCCTCCGCCACCTGGTGCGGCCGGGCCTCACCGGCTGGGCCCAGGTGAAATACCCCTACGGCGCCAGCGAGATCGACGCCCTCGAGAAGCTCCAGTACGAGTTCTTCTACCTGCGCCACCAGAGCCTGGGCCTCGACCTCCGCATCATCGGACGCACGGTGCGCAGCGTGATCGGACGGGGCGGCACGTGACCCGGCCCGAGGTCGACGTGGTCATCCTCACGTGGAACGACGGTGACCTGCTGGGAAGGGCCGTCTCGTCGGCGCTGGCGTCGGAGGGGGTGGACGTCAACGTCCTCGTCGTCGACAACGGCTCCGATCCGCCGGCCACGGTCGCTGCGGACCCTCGCGTCACCCTGGTGCGCAACGCTCGGAACCGGGGGGTGGCGCCGGCCCGCAACCAGGGCGCCTCCCTCGGCTCGGCGCCCGTGATCTGCTTTCTCGACAGCGACGCCCGCCTCCTCCCGACCACCCTGCTCGCCCTCGCCGAAGCCCTCGACCAGCCCGGCGTGGCCCTGACCGCGCCCGTCTTCTCCGGGCAACGGCCGGAGGAGAGCGCGGGCCGGGCACCGTCGCTGGTCGTCAAGGTGATGCGCGTGCTCGACCTCCGCAGCACGTACGAGTTGGACGGGACGGGCGGGCCGTCGTGGGACGTCGACTTCGCCATCGGGGCCTGCCAACTCGTGCGCCGGGACGCGTTCGAGCGGGCCGGCGGCTTCGACGAGTCCTACTTCTACGGTCCGGAGGACGTCGACCTCTGCCTCCGCCTGCGGGAAGGCGGGGCCCGGGTGGTGCAGGTGGGGGCGGCGAGGTGCGAACACCCGCCCCGGCGACGGAACCGTGGACTACTCACCAAGCGGGGGATCCAGCACGGCCGGGCCGTCGTCCGTCACCTGTGGCGGCACCGGCACTTCGGCCGGCGCGTCCCCGCATGACGGCCGCGCCGGTCGACACGGTCATCGTCGCCTACCGCAGCGAGGACGTGATCCGGCGGGCGGTCACCCAAGCCCTCGTCCTCGGCGGGCGGGTCGTCGTGGTCGACCACGGGGACGGGGCCTCGGCCGCGATCGCCTCCGAGGTGGGCGCGGTCGCCGTCAACGATCCCCGAAATCCCGGATTCGGCGCCGGTCAGAACCGGGGTGTGGCCATGACCGATTCGCCGTACGTGCTCCTCTGCAACCCCGACGCCGACATCGCCACGGACGCGGTCAGGGCGGGCGTGACCGTGCTCGACCGACGCCCGGACGTGGCCGCGGTGCAGGGCGTGGTGGTTAACCGCACCACGGGCCGGGCCGAGCGCAGCGCCGGCGTCGAACTGGGCCCGGTGCACCTGCTGGGCCGGGCCGTGGGCGCTCGCGCCCTGCTGGGCCACCGGTGGGCCCGGGCCCTGGCCGTCCGCTCCCGCCTGCTGCGCGACCATGCCGACCGGGTGCCGACCGGTCCCACCGACGTGGAGAGCCTGGCCGCCACCGCCGTCCTCGTCCGCCGGGCGGCCTTCGACGCCGTCGGCGGCTTCGACCAGTCCTATTTCCTCTACGGCGAGGACCTCGACCTCTGCCGCCGGCTGCGGGACGCCGGGTGGGCCCTGGTCACCCTCCCCGGCGTCTGGGCCACCCACGTGAGCGGAGGTTCGGCAGAGTCGGGCTGGAACCGCGAAGCCAACTGGTGGCGGGGCACAATGCAGTTCGCCGCCGGCCGATGGGGGCCTTGGGCCTGGACCGTCGCCCTGGTCGCAGCGATCACCCGCTGGGCCCGGCTGGCGGCCCGACACCCCCGCCACGCCCGAGCCGCGTTCGACGCGATGGTGGCCGACCCGCGCCGCCGACGGGCGGTCGCGAAACGGTCCGCGCCGCCGCCTGACCGGCTGGCCCCGGTCACATCCGACGGGTCCGCTTCAGGCGGGCGGCCTGGCGGGCGACCCGCGGCGTCAACCGGGTCAACCAGAGGAACAGCCGGGGCCGCCCGAACACCGGGTGGAGGTGCGCGCCCACGTCGCGGGCGATCGTGCGCGCCTCCCCGTAGCGACCGCCGCCGAGCAGCTCGACGACGTTCGTAAGGTTCTCGTCCCAGTACCAGCGGTCGACGGCCATCGCCGCGGCATGGGGCTGGCCGTGCTTCAGCAGGGCCCGTGACTCCTCCAGGGCGAAGGCGAGCCCGCCCGCGCTCCCCGTCTTCGAGCCCTCGTGGACCTCGAACGCGGCCAACGGCACGGGCACGTAGACCGCCCGCACCCCCGCGGCCATGAACCGGAGCCACAACTCGAAGTCCATGGTGAGGTGGAAGTCCTCGTCGATGCCGCCGACCTGTTCGAGCGCGGCCGCCAGGAAGAAGGTTCCCGGTTGCGAGATGACGTTCCCCCGACGGAACGACGCGTCCGTCAGGCGGGGGGGAGGCTTCGTCACCCACCGTTCCTCACCCCGGCGGACTTCGAGGTCGCCGTAGACCCAGCCCGCGCCGGGCGCGGCGCGCAGCGCGCCGACGGCGGCCTCGACCGCACCCGGGAACAGGACGTCGTCCGCGTTCAACCAGGTCACGACCTCGCCGGTGGCCATGCCGAAGCCCTTGTTGAGGGCGTCGCTCTGGCCGCGGTCCGGCTCGGAGATCCACCGGATGTGCCCCTGGGAGGCGAGAAACTCGGTGGTGCCGTCCTGCGAACCTCCGTCGACGACCACGTGCTCGACGTTGGGGTAGGTCTGGTTCCTCACGCTCTCGACGCAACGGGGCAGGCGGTCGGCCATGTTGAACGTCGGGGTCACGACCGAGACCAGGGGGGATTCGGCCGGTGTCATCGGGTGCCGGCGTCGGCGCGCTGGCGGGGCGCGGGCGACCCCAGCCTAAACCCCGGTGTCCGAACTGCCGATGTAGACAGTGGAGACGTTCCCCTCCATCCGACCCGTATGGGCGAACCACTATGGGAGCAGCCCGGTCGGAGAGTCAACCGCCGGGAAGGAACCGAAGAGAGGGTTGGCACATGCGTCGAGCGCTGGTCTGCGGAGCGGGTGGCTTCATCGGCACCCATCTGGTGACTCGGCTCCGGGCCGACGGCTACTGGGTCCGGGGAGTCGACAGCAAGCGCCCCGAATTCGGCCCCACGACAGCGCACGAGTTCGCGGTGCTCGACCTTCGGGAGCGTGACGCCTGCGGGACTGCCCTCGCGGTCGACGGTGGGTTCGACGAGGTCTACCAACTGGCCGCCGACATGGGTGGCATGGGCTTCATCCACTCCGCGGAGTGCGAGATCATGCGCAACAACGCCCTCATCAACCTCAACATGGTCGACGCCGCCGCCGCCGCCCAGGCGCCCCGGTACTTCTACTCGTCGTCGGTCTGCATCTACCGCGACATGGAGCCCGGCGAGCCGGAGATGACCGAGGCCGGCGCCTACCCGGCCCTGCCCGACAACGAGTACGGGTGGGAGAAGCTGTATGCCGAGCGGGTGGCCCAGGCCTACGGACGCCGGTTCGGGATGGCCGTCCGGATCGCCCGCTTCCAGAACTGCTACGGGCCCGAGGGCACCTGGCGGGGCGGCCGCGAGAAGGCCCCGGCGGCGATGTGCCGGAAGGTGGCGGAGGCCGCCGACGGCGGGACGATCGAGGTGTGGGGGGACGGGTCGGCGATCCGCTCCTACACCTACGTCGACGACATGGTCGACGGCATCGTGCGCCTCACCCGCTCCGACCTCGAGGGCGCGGTCAACATCGGCAGCCCCGAGTACGTCAGCGTGGAGCAACTGGTCGGGGTGGTCGAGGAGGTCGCCGGGAAGCGGGTCGACATCCGCTACGTCGACGGGCCCGTCGGCGTGCAGTCCCGCAACTTCTCCAATGCCCGCATCGAGTCGCTGGGCTGGCGCTCGCAGTTCTCGCTCCGGGACGGGATCGCCCGCACCTACCCGTGGATCGAGCGGCAGGTCGCCGCCGCCGCTGCCACCACCGCCACCGCCCGGTAAGGCAGTCCGGCCCCGCAGCCGAGGGGTCGATTTCGGAGGAAGCAGCCGATGAAACCGCAGCCCGAGGCCGGGACGGGAGGGCCCACGATGGGAAACGTCCGCCGCTGGGCCAAGGCCCTTCTCCCGCCGGTCGTGGCGACGGGACTGCGGCGGCTCCGCGACGGCCGTTCGCCGCAGGAATGGAGCTACCGACCGTCGTGGCCCGTCGCCGGCGACCCGGGATGGGCGGAGCCGGCGATCGCCGAGACCCAGGCCAAGCGCCTCCGGGGCTTCGCCGAGGCGATCGCGGCGCCGCGGCCGCTGGGCGTCTCGGCCGAGGCGGGGGTCCAGGTATCGGGTGACCCGGACTACGCGGCCCACAACACCTACCTCGCCTTCGCCTACGCCTTCGCCCGGGCCGCGCTCGACGGCCCGCCCGTCTCCGTTCTCGACTGGGGAGGGGGCCTCGGTCAGTACCGGCTGCTGCTCGGCTCGCTGTTCCCGGACGTTGCCGTCTCCTACACGTGCCACGACCTCCAGCCCCTCGTCGAGGCCGGAGCCTCCCTGGTCGACGACGTCGCCTTCGACGCCGACCCCGACCGGGTGCTGGCCGGGCGCTACTCGCTGGTCGTGGCCAGCGGCTCGTTGCACTACACCGAGGCGTGGCCCGACCTGCTGCGGTCGTTGAGCAGGGCCGCCACCCGGTGGCTCTACGTGACCCGCCTGCCCGTGGTCATCGCCGCCGACGACTACGTCCTCGTCCAGCACGCCCACCGTCACGGGTACCCGGCGTCGTACCCGGGGTGGGTCCTCAACCGGGCCCGGTTCGTGGGCGCGGTCGAGGCCGACGGCTTCGAGCTGGTCCGTGAGCTCCTCATCGACGAACGCCCGCCGGCCCCGGGAGCGCCGGAGCAACCCGAGTACCGTGGATTCCTCTTCAGGAGGACAGAAGATGGTTGAGGTCGCGGCCGCCGACATCGGTACGGCCTTCACGGGCCAGAAGGTCCTCGTCACCGGCGGCGTCGGCTTCATCGGCTCGAACCTGGCCCGGCGCCTGCTCGATCTCGGGGCCAAGGTGACCCTCGTCGACAGCCTGGTGCCCGAATACGGCGGCAACCTGGCCAACCTGCAGGGCATCGAGGACCGGCTCCAGGTGAACATCTCCGACGTACGCGACGAGTACAGCATGGCCTACCTGGTGCAGGGCAAGGACTTCCTGTTCAACCTGGCCGGCCAGACCAGCCACCTCGACTCGATGCACGACCCGTTCACCGACCTCGAGATCAACTGCGCCTCCCAGCTGCACATTCTCGAAGCCTGCCGCCGCCACAACCCGGACATGCCGGTCGTGTTCGCCAGCACCCGCCAGTTCTACGGACGCCCGGAATACCTCCCGGTCGACGAGCGCCACCCCCTCCACCCCGTCGACGTCAACGGGGTCAACAAGATGGCGGGCGAGTGGTACCACACGCTCTACCACGAGGCCTACGGCCTGCCGACCTGCTCCCTGCGCTTCACCAACACCTACGGACCCCGCATGAGGGTCAAGGACGCCCGCCAGACCTTCCTCGGCATCTGGCTCCGGCTGGCGATGCAGGGCGAGGCGTTCGAGGTCTGGGAGGGCGGCCAGCTGCGCGACTTCACCTACGTCGACGACGCGGTGGAGGCGCTGCTCCTCGCCGCGGTCAACCCCCAGGCCTACGGTCGGGCCTTCAACCTGGGGGGCAACGAGGCGCTCACCCTCACCGAGGTGGCCGACCGGCTGATCAAGGTGAGCGGTTCCGGGTCGTACACGGTGAAGCCCTACCCCGAGGAACGCAAGCGCATCGACATCGGGCACTACTACGCCGACTTCTCCGCCATCAGCGAGACCCTGGGCTGGAAGCCGACGATCGACCTCGACGAAGGCCTGGCCCGCACCATCGCCTACCTGCGCGAGCACCTCCACGAGTACGTGTGACGGCCATCCGGCTGCCCGTCGTCGACCCGGCCGCCGCCCTCGCTCCCCATCTCGACGACGTCCGGGCCGCGGTGGAGCGGGTCATCGCCTCGGGCTGGTTCATCCTCGGCGAGGAGGTCGCCCGCTTCGAGGAGGAGTTCGCGGCGGTGTGCGGGGCCGCCTTCGGCATCGGGGTGGCCTCGGGGACCGACGCCGTCGCCCTCGCCCTCGAAGGGTGCGGGGTCGGAGCGGGAGACGGGGTGCTCACCGTGTCCCACACCGCGGTGGCCACCGTCGCCGCCATCGAGTCCACCGGCGCCACGCCGATCCTCGTCGACATCGACGGCGGTTCCTTCACCATGTCGGCGGCAGCCCTGGAGACCAGGCTCGACGAGCTGGCGAAGCAGGGGAGCGGGGTGCGGCCCCGGGCGATCGTCGCCGTCCACCTCTACGGGAACCCGGCGCCGATGGGCGACATCGCGAGGATCGCTCACGTCCACGGGCTCGACGTCGTGGAGGACGTCGCCCAGGCCCACGGGGCCTCGCTCGACGGGCAGGCCGCCGGCTCGCTCGGCCGGGCCGCCGCCTTCAGCTTCTACCCGACCAAGAACCTCGGCGCGATCGGCGACGCCGGGATCGTGGTCACCTCGGACGAGGACGTCCGCGACCGCGTCCGCCGGCTGCGCCAGTACGGCTGGGAGGAGCGGTACGTGAGCGCGGTCCCGGGCCGCAACAGCCGGCTCGACGAGGTGCAGGCGGCCGTGCTCCGAGTCCTCCTCCCTCACCTCGAGGGCGCCAACGCCCACCGGCGGGCGGTAGCAAACCGGTACGACCAGGGCCTGGCGGGCGGGGCCGGTGGCGACCCCCGCACCCGCCGCGCCGGGAGCGGCGCACGTGTACCACCAGTACGTCGTCCGGACACCCGAGCGCGACCGGCTGCGCGCGCGCCTGGCCGAGCGTGGAATCGGGACGGCGGTGCTCTACCCGGTGCCCGTCCACCGCCAGCCTGCGTACCGGCACCTCGACGTCGGCGACGGCCTCCCGGTGACCGACCGGGTGTGTGGGGAGATCCTCAGCCTGCCCATGGGTGCGCACGTGAGCATGGAGGCGGCCGACACCGTCGTGGAGGCGGTGCTCGCCTTCGACCCCTCGGTGGCGCCGTGACCCGCGCCTTCTGCACCTACTTCGACGTGAACTACCTGTCGCGGGGCCTGGCCCTGTACGAGTCGTTGTGCGCCACCACCGCGGGGGACTTCACCCTCGACGTCCTCTGCCTCGACGACGAGGCCGAGCGCCGGCTGCGGAATCGGGCGCTCTCGGGAGTCCGGCTCACCCGCCTGGCCGACCTCGAAGGCGCCGATCCCGAGCTGCTCGCCACCAAGGGCACCCGGTCCAGGATCGAGTACATCTTCACCGCCGGGCCGGCCTTCATGCGCCATCTCTTCGACCGGGACCCCGCGCTCGACCTGCTCACCTACCTGGACAGCGACCTCTACTTCTTCTCCAGCCCGGAGCCGCTGTTCGAGGAGGCGGACGACGCCGGCGCGGCGACGGTGATCGTCGGCCACCGGTTCCCGGACCGGCTGCGACACCTGGAGGAGACCGGCCGCTACAACGTGGCCTGGGTCTCGTTCCGCCGTGACCCCGACGGGCTGGCCTGTCTCGACTACTGGCGGTCGGCCTGCATCGACTGGTGCCACGACCGCGTCGAGGGCGATCGCTACGCCGACCAGAAGTACCTCGACCAGTTTCCCCGCCGGTTCGCCCGGGTCCACGAGCTCCAGCACCCGGGCGCCGACGTCGCCCCCTGGAACATCGACGACCCCCCCTTGCGGTGGGCGGACGGCTCCTTCCTGGTGAACGATCGGCCGCTCGTCTTCTTCCACTTCCAAGGGTTCAAGTTCCAACGCTTCAGGGCGATCGGCCCGTCGATGGTCGACCCGAACCTGGCCGCCTACGGCGCCCGGGCCGACAAGGCCGCCCGCCGCCTCTACCGCACCTACCTCGCCGCCCTCCGGCGGACCGCGGCGGGCGTCGCCGCCGCCAGCCCCCGACGGGCCGACGACATCCCCTGGTACCGGCGGTGCCTGCGCCAGGCCCGAGCGGTCGTCCGAGGTGACATCTTCCTGGCCCGGACCTAGTGCTGCGTCAGGCAAACGCCCCCGATCGGCACATTGAGGGCAGGCGGGTGCCGCGGGAGGCCAGTCTTCAAGCGGCCGTCGACCGGTGCAACGGCGATGTCGGATCAGGGCGACGGTTACGTCGTCTTCGTCGGCGGTCGGCCACCGCCCTCGCGGTGGACGTGGGCGCGCTCGCCATCGCGGTCGAAGATCATGATGAGCTCGGCTGCGCCGTCGATGGCTGTGATGGCGTGCGGCGTCATCGTCGCGAACTCGGCAGCCTCGCCGGTCTCGATGGTGATTTCGCGCTCGCCGAGCGACAAGCGTACCCGCCCCTCGATGACAAAGAACCAGTCGTGACCGGGATGGACGCGCTGCTCTGCGGCGCGACGGGTCGGTTCGAGTCGCATCTTGACGGCGATCGTGCTGCCCGTTGGTCGGCTCAGCATCCAGGTCGTGCGCTTCCCGGAGCTGTTCGGCACCGGCCGGATCACCACGTCGTCGTCACTGCGCACGTCTAGAAGGGCATCGAGGTCGACCTGGAGGGCTGCTGCGAGTGGCAGCAGTACGTCGAGGCTGATCGTCCGCTTGCCGGTCTCGACCCGGCTGATCGTGGACGGACTGAGGTTGGTACGGGCGGCGAGTTCGTCGAGCGACAGGCCCAGGGTGTTCCGGAGGCTCCGGAGCCGCGTGCGCACCACCCGCTCGATCTCGTTCAGTTCGGCCATCACTTCGTCATCCGTTCCCTTGCGGATATCGCAAACTGTCTTGCATTTCTTCGCCCGGACCGTATCGTCAAATCCATGAGCGAACACGCACCTCGCGTCGTCGAACGCCACTGCGACGTCGCCGTCATCGGCGGTTCAGCCGCCGGCCTCGCCGCCGCACTCCAACTCGCGCGCCAGCGTCGGTCGGTGATCGTCGTCGACTCCGGCGAGCCCCGCAACGCACCCGCCGCCCACATGCACAGCTACCTCGGTCACGAGGGACTTCCGCCGTCGGAGTTCGCCGCGATCGGTCGCGACGAGGTCCGCAGCTACGGGGGTGAGGTCATCGCCGGTCGCGCCGTCGACGTGACCCGCACCGACGACGACCGCTTCCGTGTCGGGCTCACCGGTGGCCATTCGCTCGTGGCCCGACGAGTGCTTGCCGCCACCGGTCTCGTCGACGAGCTCCCCGACATCGACGGTGTTGCCGAGCACTGGGGCCGCGACGTCATCCACTGCCCGTTCTGTCACGGTTTCGAGGTCCGCGACCGGCGCATCGTCCAGATCGTCACCCACCCAATGGGGCTTCATCCCGCCGGGTTGTTCCGCCAACTGAGTAGCCGGTTTACGCTGGTTCTGCATGACGGCGTCGACGCCGACAGCGCCGAGGTCGAGGCCCTACGCGTCGCCGGGGTGAACGTCGTCGACGGGACCGTCCAGCGCGTCGTCACGGGTGACGACGGCCGCGTTGCGGCCATCTCGTTGGCCGATGGCAACCGCATCGACGCCGACGCAGTCGTGATCGGCCCTCGGTTCAGGGTGCGCACCCAACCGTTCGCCTCACTCGGCCTGAAGCCGGCGGAGCACCCGAACGGGCTCGGGGACTACGTCGAGACGGACGCGACCGGTGAAACCGCCATACCGGGCCTGTACGCCGCCGGCAACGTGACCGATCCGACCCAACAGGTGTTGCAGGCCGCAGCCGCCGGTAGCCGGATTGGCGGGATGATCAGCTTCAGCCTCGCCCACGACGACATCGCAGCCGCAGCGCGACCGTCCGCCAACGAGATCGACTGGGACCACCGCTACCGCGGCGACCAGATGTGGAGCGGGAACCCGAACGGCAGCCTCGTCGCCGAGATCAGCGGCCTAGCCCCTGGTCGCGCCCTGGACGTGGGGGCGGGCGAGGGCGGCGACGTCATCTGGCTCGCCGATCAGGGCTGGCAGGTGACGGCGAGCGACATCTCAGAGCGAGCGCTGGACCGGGTCCACGCCGCGGCCGAGCGCCGCGGTCTGCGCGTCGAGAGCCATCACGCGGACGCCAATGCGCTCGATGCCTTCGAGTCTGGAGCTTTCGACCTCGTGTCGGCGCACTACGCGTCGATCCCGCGCACCCCGGACGGCCGCGGTGTCCGCAACCTGATGGACGCGGTCGCTAGCGGTGGCACGCTGCTCGTGGTCAGCCACGACCTTGAGCCGATGCGCGCGCCGATCGACACGCTGGCCCACAGCCGACCATTCGACCCGGACGCGTACGTGGGGGTCGACGAGATCGCGGCTGCGCTCGCGCAGTCATCGGACTGGACTATCGACATTCACCAGAAACGGCCCCGTCCCGCTGGCGCCGCCACCGCTGCGATCCACGTCGATGACATCGTGCTGCGTGCCCGCCATCGCGCCAGCTGACGAGATACGCCGCACTGTCTCATAACGCCGGCCGGTGGACACCCGGCTGACTCGCCTGAAGGGCTCGCCAAACACTACTACGGC
This sequence comes from uncultured Acidimicrobiia bacterium, assembly GCA_963836205.1. Lineage (GTDB taxonomy): Bacteria > Actinomycetota > Acidimicrobiia > Acidimicrobiales > AC-14 > JAXDMK01. Next base: position 267,549 of record CAWIIV010000024.1, read on the forward strand.
AGTAGTAGAGTATGAGCATGCCACGTGGGAGACCCTCGCCGAAGCTGGCGATCACCGTTGACGCCGGTGTGCACGAGCGGGTCCTCGCCGCCGCCACCGAGGAGGGGGTCAGCGTCTCGGCCTGGATGACCGAGGCGGCCCGCCGAGCGCTGCTCCTCCGCGACGGCCTACGGGCAGTCTCGGAGTGGGAGCAGGAACATGGCCCCCTCACCGCAGATGAGCTGGATGCTGCTCGCCGTCGTGTCGCGAGTGGTGTCGCCGCCGCTTCCCAGGCGCGACCGGCGTGAGCTTCGTCTACGACGCCGGCGTGTTCGTGGCCGCCGAGCGTAACGACCGCGAAGTCTGGGCCGATCATCGGGCTCGTTTGGAGCTTGGGCTCATCCCGCGGACGACCGCACCTGTCGTCGCCCAGGTCAGCCGCTCTCCGCGACAGGTGCAGCTACGGCGCATGCTGCGGGGCTGCGACATCGTCGGTTTCGCCCCGGATGACTCCCATGACGTCGGCGCTCTCGTGGGCAAGGCCTCGACTTCCGATGTCGTCGACGCCCACCTCGCCATCGTCGCCTCCAGGCGTCAGGCCACGGTCCTCACTTCCGACGTCGAGGACCTGCGCCATCTTGCCGACCAGTTGCCGACTCCCGTCCGGATTCAACGGGTCTGATCTCGGATCAGAGCCGACGGCACCTCCAAGGCGGTGTCCCATATGGACAGCGATCGACAGTGATGCCCGGTCGCCCTGATCGCCGGCTGGGCAGCGGGCTGAACAGAGCCTCCCATGAAACAGGAGGACCAGCCATGACGACCATCCAGTACCGCGAGCCCGACCACCCGATTGACGATGCCGAGTTGGCTGCCGCGGCGTTCCTGGCTCGGTACAGCGGACGCACGCTCGAGGCGTACCGCCATGACCTGCGCGGCTTCTTCCAGTGGGCGTCCAACAACGGCGTGGTCGTGCTCGGGGCCACTCGCCCGCATATCGAGCTGTTCCGTGCCCCGATGGAAGATCGCGGTCTGGCCGCCTCGACGGTCGACCGGCGGCTCTCGACGGTGTGCGGATTCTACCGGTTCGCTCATATCGACGGCCGGATCGGATCGAACCCTGCCCAGTACGTCCGCCGGCCGCAGTCCACCCCTCGGACGCTCGCGGTTTGGATCGCTCCGAGTTCGGCGTGTTCCTCTTCACCGCCGAGCAGTACGACCGCGAGCACGCCGCGCTCGCGGTGCTGCTCGGACTCAACGGATTGCGAGTCAGCGAGGCGTGTGCCACCAACATCGAAGACCTCGGGATCGAACGAGGTCACCGGACGCTGCGCATCCTTGGCAAGGGGAACAAGCCCGCGACAATCCCGCTGGTTCCCCGCACCGCCCGCACGATCGATCTCGCTGTCGGGGAACGCCACGAGGGTCCGATCCTGCGCCGACGCGACGGACAGCGGCTCGACCGGCGCACGGCGCACCGGTGGGTGCGCTCGATCGGCAAGCGCGCCGGGCTCGGGCACGTCCACCCGCACATGCTGCGCGCCGCGTTCATCATGGCCGCCCTCGACGCCGGCGTACCCCTGCGGGACCTGCAGACCGCCGCCCGGCACTCCGACCCGACAACGACGACGATCTACGACCGGCGTCGCCAGAACTTCGACCCCCACGCCGCCTACGTCGTCGTCGCCTTCGTCGCGGGAGGCTGACGACGCCTGGGGGCGTACGCTTGTGGCCGTGAGTGACGCCGTTCGACCCTCGGGCGAGGCCCCGCACGGGACATCGTTGCTGCCAGCCGATCTGACCGACGATCAGCTCGACGCGGCCCAGGTGCTCGACTCGATCGACTCCCTGCTGATCGAGGACCTCTCCGAGGCCGAAGACGACGCGTTCGCCGCAGCGCTCGAGTCTTGAGGATCCTCGTCGACACCGGCGTCTTCAGCGCGTCCATCAGCCGACGCCGCCGCGCCCGCTTCGAGACCCAGGTCGGTCTCATGGCCGGCCACCAGACCTTCCTCGCCGCCGGCACCGTTGCCGAGGTCCGCTATGGCGCGCTCGTCGCCGGTTGGGGAGATCAACGCCGCCAGCGGTTGGAGCAGTCGATCGCCGCGACCACGGTCGTGCCCGTCAGTGACGCCCTGCTGACGGCCGTCGCCGAGCTTCGCCACGCCTGCCGACAGGCCGGACATGCGCTGCATGAACCGCTCCATGCCAACGACCTGGATCGCGGCGTCTGCGATCCATGTTGGCGCTCCGCTCCTCACCGCCGACGCCGTCTTCAAGGACGCACCGGGGCTCAACCTCCACCGATAGAGATCGCCGGGCAGAAGGTCTGGGGCGACATTCGGGGGCGCGCCACCAGCCCGCGACGAATCGGCACTTCGAGGGCGTGTCCGCACAGGCAAGGCGGGGAACGAAAGACCGAGCGGTATGGGACACACTGCGGTGATATCAGTCACCCTCGCCCATGACGCCGACGTCGAGATCCGGCAGCACCAAAGCTCCCCAGGCCAGCAACCCACGCTTGAGACATAGGCCGCAAGGGTCCAGCACCCGCGGGCGCGCAACGTCCACCCGGGGTGGATACGCCTGATGCGTCCCGGCGAAAGCGGACCCGCCAGGTCGTCAGAGAACCGTCGAGCCAGCGGCGGCTCGTGACTCCCGCCAGCTCTGCACAACTCGACAACCGTCGCGCGACTCGCCATCCCGGCCGATTGAACCCAGCATGCCACCGGGCGACTATCCCGCTGGCGTCGCCACCACGCTCGCAGCCCGGCCGCCGATCACCGCCAGCCAACGACCGCCGCCGCCCCACCCTCCTAGACTCGGCAACATCTCGCCGGATGGGTCGGGGACACAAAGAACCGTACCCGACGACTGCAGCAACAGGAGCGAACCGTGAGTCCACTGATCCTCTTTGCGATTGGAGTCGGAACAACACTACTCGTGAGCGGGCCTGGTATCGAGTTGTTGCAATCGTATCGTCAGAGGCTTACCTGGCGATCCTTCGTACGCGCATTGCAGTCCCCAGAGCTGCTACACCAGCTGACTGGGAACCGCCCAGACGTCCTCATCGGTCTAAATGGCGGGATAGTGGCCGCTGGCATTCTTGCACTGAACTACGGGTTCTCAGAAGTTCACTTCCTTAACCTGTTGCCCTATGTGGGTCCACCCGCCCTCCGACCATCGTCGCCGCCCGCCCTCGACCTTCCACACTCAATCAAAGCGAGGTCTGTCCTAATAATCGATGACCAGTACATTTCTGGCCGCTCGATGCAAATGGCGGTCGAGGCCCTGACAGCCTACGGAGTTCCGAGAGATTCGATCAGATGCCTATCGGTTCTCAAGTACAAGCTTCCGGCAAGCTCCCCAGCCATTGAGGTTCCTTCAGCAGCCCGCGTAAGTGGGCGTCTGAAATGGGCCCCATGGGTTATTTCTGAACAGCTCACGAGCTTCTATAAGTGGCGCGCGTCGAATTAGCACATTCGCGGATCTTGCAGCGAACAGCGATGACGAGCTTTACGCTCACCGCCAGCCAAACGAGGGCAACAGAGTGTCTCTATTCGCGTGGCTGTGCTCACCATCTTCAAGACTTCGTTGCGCTCGTTAGTCCGTCGTACTCGAGATTTCACGTAGTCATCGACAGCCAAGTTGGGGTCAGCCAGAATCGAGTGGTAGCGATCCTCCGCTCGCTGTCGGAGTCTGGTTTGTGTACACTCAAATTCATCCGGGGTGGCGAAGCTGCCAAGTCGACCAGACAACTCTGGAATCTCGTCGATACCTTCGACGCCAAGAGAGTGGCACGCAGGAGTGAGCCGATAGTGGCGTTGGGAGGCGGATCCGTCCTAGACGTGGTTAGTCTCGCGGCAAGCATCTATCGCCGGGGCGTGCCGCACATTCGAGTACCGACGACCTTGCTTGCGATGGTCGATGCTGGATTGGCCGCCAAGACAGCAATCAACTTTCACGGTCGCAAGAACCTAATTGGCACCTTTTCGCCGCCTGAGGGGATCATGCTTGACCCTGCGCTACTCGGGTCACTACCGAGACACGAACTGGGACATGGGCTTGCTGAAATTCTAAAGCTAGGCATCGCAGCCGACCGGCACCTATTCGAGGCAATTGAACATGGCACTCGCGGTATTCTCGCCGGCGGTTTCTCGTCGTCGGAGCACGACGACGTACTCCTAAGGGCTGTCGAATCAATGACAGCAGCAATCTGGCCGGACCTTTGGGAAGACGATCTCAATCGTGCAACGGACTTTGGGCACTCGATAAGCAAAGAACTTGAGGCGCGTCTAGATCCGCGGCCCTCACACGGGGACGCTGTGGCGTTGGACATGGCGATTTGCATTGCGACCTCGCGGGCGCTTGGTTTGCTCGACGGGGACTCATGCCAACGTATGCTGCGAGCTATTGCTTCGGCCGGACTTCCAATCTATAGAGCGATTGATGACAACATCATTGCTGCTGGAATAGCAGATACGCGGGTCCACCGGGACGGGGGTAAAACCGTTCCGTTACCTGATGCAATTGGGCATGTAGTGCACGTCGACGTTACAGCTGCCGATTTGTGCGGTAACCAGCAGTATCTTCGGACAGTGGCGCGGGCCGCAGACGCAGATCGATTGTGATCTCGATCATCCAGCTCGGTCATTGGTGCGTGGACCTGCGACTCCGAATACCCGATCGTGTTGTCGAGGACGCTATCATGGTTCCTTCACATCACTCGTTCCAGCTGGGTGGAGCGGCGGGCTTTGCTGTGGCCGCACATGCTTTAGGGTGCGACGTGGTAGCCTCTCTCTTAATTAGCACCGACCGACTCGCCGACCTTGCTCGGCAGCTTATAGGGGAGGCTGGCATCGAGCTAATCGAGGGCAGCCCGCAGCCCGACGTGGAGACACCTATTAGCATCGTCATCGAGTCCGGCAAGGGGTGGCGAACCGCTCTCGTCATAGCCGGAAGCAACGAGAACGTGTCGTTTGATAGCCTAAATGCCGCAACGTCGGGACGCGCTGGCCTCGCAGATATCGTTCATCACGGCTACCCATGCTTGACTCCCCGCCTGAGCTGGATCGATGTCGATAGGGTCGCAAGTATTGCTCCTAGGGCGCTCCACTTAATGGATCTAAATGGAGCTGAGGAGTATCGTCCCACTCTATCCGAGATGAATCTTTTCGGGGCTGAGACGGTGATCAAAGGCAACGCAAGTGAATGGCGCGCTTGTTCAAGAGTTGGCACTGTTCAGACCGGGTGCGTAGCCGCTCTACGAGCTGGTGCGCGCTGTGCTGTGGTGACAGAGGGGAGGCTTGGCGCTTCGGCTGTGCTGAGAACTGCCAATGAATTGTCCCGGGCCCGTGGAGCGGACAGAGACATCGAGGCCGATGCGACTCACGAATACTTCAAGTCAGAAACGGCCAACATCGAAGGCGACGCCACCGGGGCGGGCGATGCCTTTTTCGCAGCCTTTGCTGTTCGCCTTGTGGCCTCCAACAGTCTCAGCGGATCGTCGGTACAGCGAGCGCTCGATGAAGGAAACGCCTTCGCTGGCAGCTGGATAGCTCGCGGTGAAGCTCAGCCGAGTGCGGGAGCGTGAGCCTGCTTCTCGCACCGGAACGGAACCGGATGGTTGCCTTGGCGGAGCCACGCGACAAGACGGCGAACGCGTAACTCTGTGATCCCGGGCTGACACGCCAGACACGCTGGGTGACGGCAACGTGCCGATCCTTCCCGTGCGCCGCGCCAGCAGGAGACGACTGGCAGCCGATCGGTATTCGCGTAGCGGCCCGGAGCGTCCGAGGTGCCACATAATCCCGAGCCAGGCGGGTCCGACAGGGTCGCCCTGATCGCCGGCTCGGAAGTCACGCCACCAACGAGGCATACGTTGCCTGCCACGGCATTAGTTCGCCGACTCCTCCCGCCGCTCGAAGAGGAAGAGCTTCCGGGGCTCGGGAAACGAGGCGAACTGGTCCCGGAGGACGAAGGAACGGCCGAAGGCGGCCAGGTAGCCCTCCTCCGTGTACCAGTCGTGCTGGGGGCCGAGGAGGTCGGCCACGTACTGGTCGTCGCGGGGCATGAACTCGACCAGCAGCCAGCGCTGGCTGAGGGCGGCGAAGCTCTGCGCGATCTGGTCGAAGGTCATCACCTGGGAGAAGACCAGGTGGTGGGTGACGGCCAGGGCGAGGACGAGATCGGCCCGGAGACGCTCGAGGCCGGGGATGAGCCACCGGTTGCACGGGCCGGCGCCGGGCGTCGGGCTCCGCACGTCGAAGACCAGGGGCAGGAGCCGAAGCGACTCCTGCTTGGCCATGCCGTGCAGGTTGTTGATGGTGGCGTTGTCGATGTCGGCCGCGATCACGTAGGCGCCGTGGCGCTCGGCGAGCCGGGAGAACCATCCCTCGTTGCTCCCGATGTCGAGGCAGATGCGGGGCGAGACCTTGGCCAGGACGTCGTTGACGGCGTGGTTCTTCGCCGTCCAGCCGGGCCCCGGTTCGAGGTCGGGGACCTCCCCCGCGTGGAACGCGGTGTAGTAGTTGGCCCAGAAGCTCCTCGACGTCACCTCCACCCGGTCGACATCGGCCCGGCCCTTCGCCACCGCCGCCCTCCGCTCCGCCGGCCTGGGCAGGCTCGCGGGCACCCCATAGGTCGGGCGGACCTCGACCTCCACGTTCGGGACCCGGCTCCGCAGGCGGTCGCGCGCCCGCTCAGGAAGCCACCGGCGGGCGAGGGTGGTGGCCGCCGGGAGGACGGACGCCCGCGCCTGCTTGGCGACCCGCTTGGAGACGAAGGTGAGGGAGCCGGTCAGCGCCTCCCGCTCCGCGCGGCTGACCCCCCAGTAGTCGGACAAGAGGGCCCGGACGAGGCGGTCGTGGCCCTCGGCCATGACCCGGAGGGGCTCGAGGAAGAACCGCTCGAACTGCTGCCGGGCCGGAAACAGCGGGTCGGCGCCCGAGATCATCCACAGCCGGGGCTCGTCGATCCGGACGATGGCTCCGATGTCGACGAAGACGGGCCGGGGACCGATGAAGAGCACGTTCCACGGGTTGGCGTCGGCGATCGTCAGGGAGTCGCCCGCCAGCTCATCCTCCAGGTCGAGGATGAGGTGGGCGGCATCCTTCAGCATGGAGCTGCTCCACTCCGACGGGTAGCTCACCACCGACACCCGCTCGTGCCTGAGCACCAGGTCACCCTCGGTGAGGCTCAGGGCCACGACCTCGGTGGGGATGAGCAGGCCCTTCGTGAGCGCACGGCCGACTGACGGCGAGGACAGGACCGCCCGTCGTCCCTCGCTCACCTGGGGCCGGATGTGCCGGTAGAGGTCGCCACGCCACTCGAAGAGCCGTCCGAAGTCGTCGGCGCCCGAGGACGACAGCCACACCACCTCGTCGATCGGGATCCCCGTCGGGTCCGTCACCTAGTCGACCGCCCAGCGCTGCTCGACCAAGGCCAAGGCCCAGTCCCGCGTGTGCATGCGGCCCGTCCCGTAGAAATCGCTGGCCTCCACGTCGAACACGGCGGCCCGCTCGACGTGATCGATGATCTCGCCCCCCTGCACGAGCCCACCCTGCACCATGGCCACGTTGACGTAGCACCGGCCGGGCGTGAGGTTGATCGGGCCGGTCGACACCACGACCGTCCCGCCCGGCTTCACCTCCCCGTCGATCCCACCGCTGGTCTCGCTGTCGAGCAGGTAGATCTCGGCCCCGTTCTGGTCGAAGATCCCGATGGCGAAGACGAGGGTGTCGGGGTTCGCGTCGGCCTCATATTGGAGACGGCATTCGAGGCGGCTGGTGGAGTGCATGACCGTACCGGCGGGCAGCGGGGTGATCCTCAGATCGGTGATCCTTCCCGCGCCGCTGCCCTTGCGGTCGGGACGATCGGCCAGGGAGACGTCGGTGGCCTCGTCGGTGGTCTCGAGATACCGCGCCACGCACTCCCGGGCGGTGCCGTCGTGCACCACTGCGCCCGCATCCAGCAGGATGCCGCGGGTGCAGAGGGCCTCGACGGCGGCCATGTTGTGGCTGACGAAGAGCACGGTGCGACCGCTGCGGGCCACGTCCCCCATCTTGCCCAGGCATTTGCGCTGGAAGGCGGCGTCGCCGACGGCCAACACCTCGTCGACGACCAGGACTTCGGGCTCGAGATGGGCCGCCACCGCGAACGCGAGGCGAACGTACATCCCGCTCGAATACCGCTTGACGGGCGTGTCGAGGAACCGCTCGACATCGGCGAACTCCACGATCTCGTCGAACCGTCGTTGGATCTCGGCTTTGCGCATGCCGAGGATGGCGCCATTGAGGAAGATGTTCTCCCGCCCGGACAGCTCGGGGTGAAACCCGGTGCCGACTTCGAGCAGCGCGCCGACCCTTCCGTGGAGGACAGCCCGCCCGCTCGTCGGCTCGGTGATCCTCGACAACACCTTCAACAGCGTGCTCTTCCCGGCGCCGTTCCGACCGACGATGCCGACGACGTCACCCTCCGCCACCTCGAACGACACGTCCTTGAGGGCCCAGAGGTGGCGGTCCTCGTGATCCGGCGACGGCTTCGGACGGCGCTTGAGGCGGTCGGTGATGACCTCGCTCAGACGGCGGTAGCCACCACCCGCGCCGAGCGTGTAGCGCTTGGAGAGCCCCTGCACCGAGATGGCCGAGGTCACGGAGTACCCACTAGATCACGTCAGCGAAGCTGCGCTCGACGCGCTGGAAGTACACGACGCTCAGGCAGAGGAGGGTGATCGCGGACGCGACGGAGGCCGACAATGCGGTAAACGGCAGGTGTGGTGTACCGAGGATGGCCCACCGGTAGAGGTCGATGATCCCGGCCACCGGATTCAGGCAATAGACGAACTGCCACGGACGCGGGACGAGCGAGGCCGGGTACACCACGGGGGTGACAAAGAGGAGCACCTGGATGCCGAATGGGATGGCATAGCGCACGTCGCGGTACCTCACGTTGAGCGCGGCCAGACCGATGCCGAACCCGAGCACCACCAGCACGAGCGCGAGGGCGAGGAGCGGGAGCAGGACCATGGTGGCCCGGGCCGGGAAGCCGAAGGAGAGCATCAGGCCGACCATGAGAACGTGGCCGATGGCGAAGTCGAGGCCGTAGGAGGTCGAGGACGCGGCCGGCATGAGCAGGCGGGGGAAGTAGATCTTGGTGACGAGGCGCTCGTTCTCGACGAGGGTGTTGGTGGCGCCGGCGACGCCCTGGGCGAAGAACGTCCACGGAACGAGGCCCACGTAGGCGAACAGCGCGTAGGGGACACCGTTGGAGGGAACGTCGGCCAGGCGGCCCAGGAAGACGGCGAACACGGCCATCAGGAGCAGCGGCTGGAGCACCGCCCAGGCCGCCCCGAACACCGTCTGCTGGTAGCGGACGCGGATGTCGCGTTGCACCAGGACGGCGAAGAGGTCGCGATACTCCCAGAGCTCGTCCAGGCCCAGCCGGCCGAGCCCGCGACGTCGCTCGACGACCACGGTCCGGCTGCTCATGGGTCCAGCCTGGCAGGGTTCCGAGCGTCGGCGGTGTTCCTCGGCTCCCGAGTGGCGGCCGTCGGCTCCGCCCGGCCGACGGTCACCGCCGGGCCGGCATCAGGACGGTCCCTCACCGCGGGTGCAGGTGCTTGCGCAGGTTCCGGCCGACGCTGCGGGCGGCCCAACGGAGCAGGTGGCGCCGGGAGACGGTGCCCGGATGCAGGCGGTGCACGCGCAGGTGGGCCCGGAGCACGGTGGCCCGCGGCATCGAGTTGCGCGACCCTTCCGGGTGGCGGCGGTACCGGAGCCAACAGCCGTCGACGGCCCGGCCCCGGGCGCCCTGTTCCACCGCGTGGAGCCAGAACTCCCAGTCCTCCAGTCCGAGGCCGTCGAAGTCGGGACGGAAGCCACCGGTGGCGTCGAAGATCTCCCGCCGGAACATGGTCGAGACGTGGAGGAAGCTCTCCACGCCCAACTCGTCGGCGTCGAAGGGACGAGGTCCGTCGTGCGACGTCAACGAGCCGAAGTGCTCGACCCCGCCGTAGGCCAGGTCGGCGCCGGCGAGGATCGCCTGCTCGGTGAGCTCCACGTACCGCGGGGAGAGGGCATCGTCGGCGTCGAGGGCCAGGATCAGGTCGCCTGAGGAGGCCGCCACCCCGGCGTTGAAGCTGACCGCCGGCCCCCGCCGGACGGCATGGTGGACGACGACCAGCGGGCCATCGCCGAGGAGGCTGGCGATGACGGCGGCCGTCGTGTCGGAGCTCCCGTCGTCGACGACGACGATCTCGTCGGGCGTCCGGCTCTGAGCTCGGGCGCTGGCGATGGCCTCGCCCAGGAAGCGGCCGTGCTGGTGGCACCGCACGACGATGCTCACCCGGGGGGTGGCGGGGCCGGGCCGGCGGTCGTCAAGCGTGGCGTCGGGTCGCACGCTCATGGCTCAGTTGTCGGAACCCCACGGCCTGCCCTTGAGCGGTGCTCTGCGATCAACCGTCCGTCGGTCCCATGCCCAACTGGTGACAGTTTTGGGCGCCATGACGCCCGAAAGTGTCACCGGTTCGAGGGTGGGGATGTCACGTGATGTCCAGCATCCGCTGGAGCGCCACCCGGGCCCACTCCGACGTCTCCGGGTCGACGCTGATCTGGTTCACGACCTGGCCCTCGACCAGGTTCTCCAGGACCCACGCCAGGTGGGCGGCGTCGATGCGGAACATGGTCGAGCAGGGGCAGATGAGCGGGTCGAGCGAGACGACGGTGAGGTCGGGATGCTCGGCCGCCAGCCGCTGCACCAGGTGGATCTCGGTGCCCACCGCGATGGTCGAGCCCGCGGGGGCGGCGTCGACCGCCCGGATGATGGAGTCGGTCGACCCCACCTGGTCGGCCACCTCCACCACCTCGTGGGCGCACTCGGGGTGGACGATCACGATCCCGTCCGGGTGCTGGGCCCGGAAGTCGGCCACGTGGGCGACGGTGAAGCGCTGGTGGACCGAGCAGTGGCCCTTCCACAGCAGGAACGTGGCCTCTTTGACGTCGACCTCCTGCAGCCCGCCCAGGTCGCGCCGGGGGTTCCACACCCGCATGTCGTCGGCCCCGAAGCCGAGTTGGTAGGCGGTGTTGCGCCCGAGGTGCTGGTCGGGGAAGAAGAGAAGCCTGTCGGCCCGCTCCAGGGCCCAGGAGACGACGGCCTTGGCGTTGGACGACGTGCACACGGCCCCGCCCTTGCGTCCCACGAACGCCTTCAGGGCGGCCGACGAGTTCATGTACGTGATCGGCAGGACGCGCTCGATGTCGGTGACCGCGGCCAACTCGTCCCAGGCCACCTCCACCGAGTCGATGTCGGCCATGTCGGCCATGGAGCAGCCGGCGTTGAGGTCGGGAAGGACGACCACCTGGCGGTCGGTGGTGAGGATGTCGGCCGACTCGGCCATGAAGTGGACGCCGCAGAACACGATGAAGTCGGCCGGGGAGTCGGCTGCCAGCCGGGACAGGCCGTAGGAGTCGCCGCGGGCGTCGGCCCACTGCATGACTTCGTCCCGCTGGTAGTGGTGTCCGAGGATGAGGAGCCGATCGCCAAGCGTGGCCTTGGCCTCGCCGATCCACCCCGCGAGCTGTTCCTGGCTGGCCGCCGCGTAGCGGTCGGGCAGCGCTCCCTGTATGCGGAGCATTATGGGTGACCTCCGATGGAGGGCTCCGATAGTGACCGGTGGAGACAGCCTGGTCGCCTCACACGGGGTTGTCGGCCTCGGAGCCGGATATGTTGCCGGATACCAGGCCGGCACTGCCTTCAACCTTACGTCGGCCCAGTCATTCCCGCGAAGTCTGTTCCAGCGAAGCCTGTTCCGTCTCCTCGATCGTTCGCTTCAGAACAGTGAGGACATGCAGGTGACTCTCGTCCTTCGGTCGGTGTGCCGCTTCCTTCATTCGGATGAGGTCGTCGAGGCTCACCACCCGAGCGAGAAGACCTTCGCCCAGGTCGTACGTCGTGGCTTTGGCGTCGAGGTCGCGAAAGCCGCCGGTTCCGGACGGCGTCCCCAGCACGTCGACGTCTCCGGCGTCGGTTCGGAACGCGAACGAGTCGCCGGCGCCGAGGGTGAGGCCGTCAAGGATGAACGGCAGGTCTTCGTCGACGTGTGCGACCCGCAACCTGGCGCCCAACTCCCTGAGGGCCGACGCCAGGCGATCCATGTTCTGCTTCGAGCGCTCGTAGCAGATGTCGAGGTCGTTGGTCATGATCGGTGCGCCGAGGATGCCGGCTGCGTAGCCACCGATCACCACGTACCGGACGTCGTGGCGCTGGAACGTTCTCAGCGCTCGGAGGGGGTCGTACATCAGGTCGCGGGCGCCGGTCGCGCGTCGCGGAGGCGGTCGAGGGCTCTGCCGTAGTCAGACGTCCCTTCGGCTCGCTCGGCAGGGCTGAGCTCGAGCCAGTGGTCGATGAGGCTCCTGTCAACGCCGCCACCCCTGCTCGGTCCCAGCCGGAGCTCGAACCCGCACGCGTCGAGAAGACGGTCGAGCGTGTCGGCCCTCGGGATCTGCTGGCCCCGCTCGATGCGAGCAATGGCCGATTGGGGCACCCCAGTCCGGCGAGAGAGCTCGCGCTGCGAGATGCCCGCCGCCCGCCTGGCCTGGTTCACCCGTGATGCTGCCGTCATGGCGCCAAGATACCTCTTTCGGTATCGGTACCATTGACGGAGCATGTTCCAGCGTCCGCCGGCCGGCACCATTCCCGATGCGCCCGGGTCCTACCAGTTCAAGGACAAGGACGGGCGGGTCATCTACGTGGGCAAGGCCCACAGCCTGCGGTCGCGCCTGTCGAACTACTTCGTGACCACGTCGTCGCTGCCCGCCCGCACCGCCCAGATGGTGGCCGCGGCCGAGTCGGTGGAGTGGATCCAGGTCCGCAACGACGTCGAGGCCCTCATGCTCGAGTACAACCTCATAAAGCGGCACCGGCCCCGGTTCAACATCCGCCTCCGCGACGACAAGAGCTACCCGTTCCTGGCCATCACCGAGGGCGACCAGTGGCCCCGGGCCATGGTCATGCGGGGCAAGAAGCGCAAGGACACCCGGTACTTCGGCCCCTTCGGCCACGCCTACGCCATCCGGGAGACGCTCGACCTCCTCCTGCGCACGTTCCCGATCCGGACGTGCAGCGACAACAAGTTCGCCCACCATGAGCGCCTCGGCCGCCCGTGCCTGCTCTTCCACATCGAGAAGTGCAAGGGACCGTGCGTGGGCGAGATCGACGAGGTCGAGTACGACCGGCTGGTGGCGCAGCTGGTGCAGTTCCTCGACGGCGACACCCAGCCCATCGTCCACCACCTCGAACAGCAGATGCGGGAGGCGGCCGACTCCCAGGAGTACGAGCGGGCGGCCCGGCTCCGCGACCGGCTGGCCAGCGTCCGCAAGGCCATCGAGAAGCAGACGATCGTCACCGAGCGCCCGGAGGACCTCGACGTCATCGGGATGGCGGGCGACGAGCTCGAAGCGGCCGTCCAGGTCTTCTTCGTGCGCCGGGGCCGGGTGGTGGGCCGCAAGGGCTTCGTCCTCGACCTGGTGGAGGACGTGTCGCCCGGTGAGCTGGTGGGGCGGGTCCTCGAAGGGCTCTACGCCGAGGCCGACGCGGCCGACATCCCCCACCAGGTCCTCGTCCCCGACGAGCCGGCCGACGCCGACGTCTACCGGGAGTTCCTGTGCGAGCTGCGGGGCTCGAAGGTGTCGATCCGGGTGCCCCAGCGGGGCGACAAGAGGGAGCTGCAGGCGACGGTCACCCAGAACGCCAGGGAGGAGTTCGTGCGCCACCGGCTGCGGCGGGCGTCCGACCACAACGCCCGGGCCCGGGCCCTCACCGCCCTCCAGGACGCCCTCGGCCTCCCCGACGCCCCCCTGCGCATCGAGTGCTTCGACATGAGCCACATCCAGGGGTCCGACTACGTGGGTTCGATGGTGGTCATGGAGGACGGGCTGCCCAAGAAGAGCGACTACCGCCGGTTCCGGATCAAGGAGGTCCCCGGCAACGACGACTTCGCGGCCATGGAGGAGGTGCTCACCCGCCGCCTCACCGCCCTGGTCGCCGAGCGCGACCGGTCCCTCGGCGATCCGGGCCGCTCGCGGAAGTTCGCCTACCCTCCCAACCTGCTGGTGGTCGACGGCGGTCGGGGCCAGCTCAACGTGGCCCAGCGGGTGGTCGAGTCGCTCGGCCTGGAGGAGGAGATCTCGGTGGCGGGCCTGGCCAAGCGCTTCGAGGAGATCTTCGTGCCCGGCCAGGCCGATCCCATCCGCATCCCGAGGCAGTCAGAGGCGCTCTACATGCTGCAACGGCTGCGGGACGAAGCCCACCGCTTCGCCATCACCTACCACCGCGAGCTGCGGGGCAAGCGCATGACCACCAGCGTCCTCGACGGGGTCAAGGGCCTGGGGGAGACCCGCAAGAAGCGCCTGGTCAAGGAGCTGGGAGGGATCAAGGCGGTGAAGGAGGCGTCGCTGGAGGACCTGCTCTCCCTGAAGTGGCTCCCGGACGCGGTCGGCGTGGCCGTCTACCAGCGAGTCCATGGCCAACTGGTGACGAATTCGGGCGCAGGGCGACCGAAAGTGTCACCGGTTCGGGACGCCGAGGACCAGTGACCGACGCCAACCTGTGGGAGGAGCACGCCCGGTGGTGGCAGGACGCCTTCACCGACGGCGCCGACGCCGAGTACACCGAGCAGATCCTCCCGTTGGCCGCGACCCACCTGGAGGGCGCGGTCGACGTGCTCGACGTGGGGACGGGTGAGGGCCAGGTGGCCCGGCTGGCGGCCACGATCGACGGGGTGGCCCGCGTGGTCGGCGTCGACTTCGCCCGGGCCCAGCTGGCCGTGGCCGTGCGGCGGGCGGGCGGGCCCGCGTTCGCCCGGGCCGCGGCGGGCGCCCTCCCGTTCCCGGCGGCGTCCTTCGACGCGGTCGTCGCCTGCCTCGTCTTCGAGCACATCGACGACGCCGCCGGCGCCATCGCCGAGGTGGGCCGGGTCCTGCGCCGAGGCGGCCGGTTCCTCTTCTTCCTCAACCACCCGCTGCTCCAGGCGCCGGGTTCGGGATGGATCGACGACCACATCCTGGAGGAGCAGTACTGGCGCATCGGCCCCTACCTCACCGAGGACACGTCGCTGGAGGAGGTGGAGAAGGACGTCTTCCTGCCCTTCGTCCACCGGCCGCTCTCCCGGTACGTCAACGCCCTCGCCGACGCGGGGATGGTGATCCGCCGGATGGAGGAGCCGCCGCCGCCCCCCGGCTTCCTCGAACGGGCCCAGGAGTACCGCGACGCGGCCACCATCCCCCGCCTCCTCTTCCTGCGGGTCGAGAAGCTCCTGTCGTAGGCGGTCGGTATCCTGGACGACGTGCGCTTCCCCCGCCCACGTCCGCGGAACCCCGGGGAATTCGAATGCTGTCCGACCACGACCGCCGTGAACTGTTCGTCGCTCTGGAGGAGGCCTTGGCCAAGGACCTGCAGGCTCGCTGATGGATGCTCCTGCGGCGCCCGGCTGGACCGATGTCGCCCGCGAGTCCAAAGTCGTCGCCATTCGGGGGATGAATGCACCAGCCTGGCGATTTCAGAGGGGGCGATGGCGGAGCTTCGGGGGAGGTGGGGGAGCGCGGGGGTGATTTTGGAAACGTCAGGCGCTGACGTCGGGGAGCGGGGAGGCGAGCTGAAGGCCCAGATCGCCAGGCTCCGAGGCGAGGTTCTGGGCTCGGGTCCCGAGGCTGATCTGCGGCCAACATCGGGTCGATGATGGGTATCGCCGGGCTCGTCTTCGGCATCGCAGCTCGGCTGCGGACTGGCATGAGCGAGTTCATGATCGTCACCGGGGTGTCGGGGGCGGGGCGGTCGGAGGCGGCGACACGTTCGAGGATCTCGGCTGGTTCGTGATCGACAACGTGCCGCTGAGCTCATCGGCAAGGTGGGCGGGCTGCGCCAGGCGCCGGGGGCGGCCACCGAGCGCGTCGCGCTCGTGGTGGGCAGCGGCGACTACCCGGCGAGGTCCGCCCGCCCTCGAGCAGCTGCGGGCGTCGGCCGGCCCGGGTGCGGATCCTGTTCCTCGAGGCCAGCGACGAGGCGCTCGTCCGCCGCTACGAGAAGACCCGGCGGCGCCACCCGATGGACGAGTGCGAGAGGGTCGCCGAGGGCATCGCGAAGGAACGCTCGCGCCTCGAAGCGGTGAAGTCCGAGGCCGACGTGGTCGTCGACACCAGCGACCTCAACGTGCACCAGCTCCGCGACCACCTCGTCGAGCTCTCGGCAAGGAGCCCGAGGGCGGGATGCAGACCAGCGTCGTCTCGTTCGGGTACAAGCCGGGCTGCCGCTCGACGTCGACTCGTCTTCGACTGCCGCTTCCCTCCCAACCCGCACTGGGTCAAGGCCCTCCGGCCCCTCACCGGCCTCGACGCGCCCGTCGGCGCCTTACGTGGCAGCCAGCCCGAGACGGCGGAGTTCCTCGCCCGGCTCGACGACCTGCTCGGCCTGCTGCTGCCCGCGTACGTCACCGAGGGCAAGAGGTACCTCTGGATCGGGGTCGGGTGCACCGGCGGCAGGCACCGCTCGGTCGACATCGCCGAGGCGATCGGCGAGCTGTTGCGCGAACCAGGGCTTCCAACCGAGGGTCACCCACCGCGACCTTGGGAAGTAGAGCGGGTCGACGGCGCATGCAGCCATGAAAGGTCGTCGCCCTCGGGGGCGGACACGGTTTGTCGGTGAGCCTTGCCGGCCATGCCGCGCTAGCCTCCAACGTCACCGCGATGGTGTCGGTCGCCGACGACGGTGGCTCGAGCGGCCGCCTGCGGCTGACGTTCGGGATCCCTGCCCCGGGGGACATCCGCCGCTGCCTCGCGGCCCTCGCCGCCCCGGGTCGGTGTCGGTCGACGCCTTCGAGTACCGGCTCAATGCCGGTGAGCTCGAGGGCCACGCGGTGGGCAACCTTCTGATCGCGGGGCTGGCGGCAGGTCGGGCGATTTCGTGTTCGCCCTCGGCGAGGCCGGGCGGCTGCTGGGCGCCGTCGGACGGGTCTTCCCGGCCACCCGGGAGCCGGTCGTGCTCAAGGCGGTCGTGCGGGCAGCCGACGGCGACGGGGCGAGCGACGTCGAGGGCCAGGTGGCGGTGGGGAACAGTGGCCGCATCGCCGGGGTGTGGCTGGTGCCGGCCGATCCCCGGCCCACCCAGGCCGCCTCGACGCCTTGGCGGCGGCCGACCAGG
>CAWIIV010000025.1:0-89223 GCA_963836205.1 uncultured Acidimicrobiia bacterium
CGCCGGGCCGCCCGCTTCACCGATGCCAGCCCGATCAGCACGCACGGCGTGCCCCCGATGCGCTCCAGCGTGGAGAAGGCGAAGCCGGCCAGCTTGGGGCCCTCGGAAACCCGTGTGATCAGCACCCACTCGCCCGAGTGCTTGGAGAGGATCCCGACGTCGTAGCCGGCGGTGCCGTCGGCGCAGATGTCGGCCATCTCCGAGAGATCGGAGTCGCTCAGTGCGGTGCAGTCCCTGGTTTCGACCTCAAGTGCCATCGACGCCCGTACCTCCCCTGGCCTCGATTCTAGGTCACCAGTCCATTCGGTCCTAATAGGACGCGCAACTCGGACACCAGGCCGTTGCCGGAGTCGACCCGAAACTCGTCCGGGAGGCGCAGGATGTGGGGGTCGAGATGGACGTGGACGACCTGGTGGCCGGGGTGGTCGCGCAGCACCGACTTGAGCCGTTCGAGTAGCCCGTGGGTGAGGGAGGCGGGCGACAGCTTGATGCGGACGGGGGCCGTACCCTCGGGCGTGAGGTCGGGTCGCTTGAGCTCGAGGCAGATGATCTTGGCCGGTTCCTCGCGCTGGTCGATGCGCCCCTTGACGCACACGATGGCGTCGTCGGCCAAGTAGACGCCGTGCTCGAGCATGGTGCGGGGGAACACCATCACCTCGATGGCCGACTGGAGATCTTCGAGGGTGAACACGGCCATGAGGTCGCCCCGCTTGGTGTACTTGCGCTGGAGGGCGGTGACCACCCCTCCCACCCACTTGGTGTCGCCGTCGCGGCATTCCCGCAGCTCAGCGATGGTGCACTCGGCGTGCCGGCGCAACATCGCCTCCACCCCGAACAAAGGGTGGCTGCTCACGTAGAGCCCGAGCATCTCCTTCTCGAACACCAGCCGCTGGTGCTGGTCGAACTCGACGTCGGGGATCGGGACCCGCTCGTCGACCACCGACGACGGCCCCCCAGCCGACGCATCCCCCATCTCCCCGAACAGGCTCATCACGCCCAACTCCTGCTCCCGGCGGCGGGCCAGGGTGCGATCGATGACCTGCTCGAAAACGGCCAGCAGGCCCCGCCGGGGGTGGCCCATCGAGTCGAACGCCCCCGCCTTGACGAGCGACTCCACTGACCGCTTGTTGAGCACCCCCGGGTCGACCCGCCGGCAGAAGTCGTAGAAGTCGGAGAAGGGACCGGCGTTCTCCCGCTCGGCCACGATGAGCCCGACCAGGCCCTCGCCCACGTTGCGGATGGCAGCCAGCCCGAACGGGATCTTGCCGTCGACCGCGCCGAAGGCGGCGATGGAGAGGTTGACGTCGGGGACGAGGACCTCGACGCCCATGGTGCGGCACTCGGCCAGGTAGACGGCGGTCTTGTCCTTGTCGTCCTTGACCGACGTGAGCAGGGCGGCCAGGTACTCGACGGGATGGTTGGCCTTGAGCCAGGCGGTTTGGTAGGCGACCATCCCGTAGGCGAAGGCGTGGCTCTTGTTGAAGGCGTAGTCGGCGAACGGCTCGATGATGTCGAAGAGCTTGGTGCCGAGGTCGGACCCATAGCCGGTGGCGTCGGCCCCGGCCACGAACTTCTCCCGCTCGAGGGCGATGAGCTCCCGGTTCTTCTTCCCGCAGGCCTTGCGGAGGTTGTCGGCCTCCAGCAACGAGTAGCCGGCGAAGCGGGTGGCGACCCGCATCATCGACTCCTGGTAGATCATCAGCCCGTGGGTGTCGGCCAGCTCCTCGGCCACGTCGGGGTGCAGGCAGATCACCGGCTTGCGCCCGTTCTTGCGGTCGGCGAAGTCATTGTGCATGTTGGCCGCCATCGGCCCCGGCCGGTACAACGCCACCAGCGCGGCCACGTCGGCGAACGAGGTGGGGGCCAGGGACCGGATGAGCGCCCGCATGGGTCCGCCCTCCAGCTGGAACACGCCGATGGAGTCGGCCCGGCGCAGCATCTCGAAGGTGCGCTCGTCCTCCAGGTCGACGTTGTCGATGTCGGGCCGGCGGCCGGTGGTCTGCTCGATGAGGTCGAGGGCGCGCTCGATCACGGTGAGGTTGCGCAGCCCGAGGAAGTCCATCTTGAGCAGGCCCAGGTCGGCCACCCCGTGCATCTCGTACTGGGTGACGATGGGGGCATCGGCGGGGTCGCCGCCCGGCTCCGGCTTGCGCTGCACGGGCAGGTACTCGGTGAGCGGCTCCCGGGTGATCACCACCGCGGCCGCGTGGATGCCGTCCTGGCGGCGAAGGCCGGCCAGGCCCTTGGCCACCTCGACCACCTTGCGGGCGTCGCCGTCGGACTCGCACAGGGCCCGCAGCTCGGCCGCCATCTTGTAGCCCTCCTCGTGGCCGGGCGTGAGCTCGAGGCAGGCGTTGAGGGGAGTGTCGCGGCCCATGACCAGGGGGGGCATGGTCTTGGCGATGCGGTCGCCGACCGCGTAGGGCAGGCCGAGGACCCGGGCCGCGTCCCTGACGGCCGCCCGGGCCTTGATGGTGGAGAACGTCACGATCTGGGCCACGTGGTCGGACCCGTAGCGCTCGGCCGCGTAGCGGATCATCTCCGCCCGGTAGCGCTCGTCGAAGTCCATGTCGATGTCGGGCATCTCCCGGCGACCCTCGTTGAGGAAGCGCTCGAAGATGAGGCCGTACTTGATGGGGTCGAGGTCGACGATGCGCAGGCAGTAGGCCACACAGCACCCGGCCGCGCTGCCCCGGCCCGGCCCCACCCGGATGTTGCGCTGGCGGGCGTGGTTGATGAGGTCCCAGACCACGAGGAAGTAGGTGGACAGGCCCATGCGGTCGATGACGCCCAGCTCGTGCTCGACCCGCTGCACGACGTCGCCCGGCAGCGGGACGCCGTAGCGGCGGCGGGCGCCCTCGAGGGTGAGCTCGCGCAGGTACTCGGAGTCGGTGACGCCGGGGGGAAGGTCGAAGTTGGGCAGCTCGACGTGGCCGAACTCGATCTCCACGTCGACCCGCTCGGCGATGGCCAGGGTGTTGTCGCAGGACTCGGGGACCTCGGCGAACAGGCTGCGCATCTCGGCCGCGGTCTTCAGGTAGTGCTGGTCGCTGTCGAACTTGAACCGCTTGGGGTCGTCGACCTGGGCGCCGGTCTGCACGCACAGGAGGGCGTCGTGGGCCACGGCGTCGGACTGGTGGGTGTAGTGGCTGTCGTTGGTGGCCAGGAGGGGCAGTTGGAGCTTCTTGGCGATCTCCAGCAGGTGGCCGTTGGCCATGCGCTGGTCGGCCAGGCCGTGGTCCTGGAGCTCGACGTAGAGGTGCTCGGGTCCGAAGATGTCTCGCAGGCGGGAGGCGTTGCGCGTCGCCCCCTCCACGTCGCCCCGCAGCAGGGCCTGGCACACCACGCCGCCCAGGCAGCCGGTGGTGGCGATGACGCCGTCTTTGTGGCGCTCGAGCAGCTCCCAGTCGAGGCGAGGCTTGTAGAAGTACCCCTCCAGGAAGGCCGCCGAGGACAGCTTGATCAGGTTCTTGTAGCCGGGGGTGGACTCGGCCAGCAGGGTGAGGTGGTAGTAGAGCTTCTCGCCCCGCTCGCCCTCGCCGCCCCCGTCGTCGACCCGGCCCCGGCGGACGGGGCGCTCGAAACGGCTCTCGCCGGCCATGTAGGCCTCGATGCCGAGCACCGGGGTGATCCCGGCCTTGCGGGCGGCCCGGTAGAAGTCGAGGACGCCGTACATGTTGCCGTGGTCGGTGATGCCGATGGCGGGCTGGCCGTCGGCCACCGCGGCGGCGACGACCTCGTCGATCCGGGCGGCCCCGTCGAGCATGGAGAACTCGGTGTGGACGTGGAGATGGGTGAAGCTCTTCCCCACTACGGCACCCTCCGGCGGCTGTCCACAGGCGGCTGGGTAACCTGTGGAGGACTTACAGGGCTGTAATTCTACCCGCCGATGCGGCCGCCCGGTCAAGGGTGGACCACAGGAACCGCGGCCGGCACCTCGCTCCGGGATTGTCCACAAGCGCCGGGGGGACATCTTGGGGATAACCGGGCGGTCAAACGAGGGTCATTGAAGGGCGGAGAGGCCTCCGATATGGTCCCGCGATCGCCTCCCCCGCACCCTCAGGAACTCGGCCTCGTCGTGACTGACGTCGCCGATCGCCACTGGGGCCAGTCCCTGGTCCGGGCGCCGACGGCGAAGGACGCCGCCCAGCCCGATGGCTCCGCTCCTCTCCCACCGCCTGCGCTCCGGCCTCCGGCGACGCCGTCCCGCGGCCTGCTCGTCGGCGATCCCACCCCCCTCGGTGCCGAAGGGGCGGCCTCGGCACCGGCCGCGGCCGCGTCCGCGATCGCTGGCCCACCGGCTGCCGCGCCGATGGCGACGACCACCGCCCCGGTCCGGCCCGACCCCGTCCCGCCGATGGCGCAGGCCACCCTCACGCCCATCCTTCCCGATTGGGGTCCCCTCCCCGCCGGCCTCACCGTCCCCGTGGAACGCCGCTCGCCGCCGGCGCCCCTCGTCGCCGACCAACCGGTCGATCCGGGGCCCGACCAGTCCCTCGCCCGCCTGGCCCGGGGGGTGCAGGATTGCGCCCGGGCCCTGGCCAGCCTGGCCGACCGCCTCGACAGCCTCGAGCGTCGGGTCGACGAGGTGGCCATCGCCGCCGCCGCCCGCTCCGGCTCAGGTGAGCCGACCCGGCCTCGGCTGGGGACGCCCGCCATCGAGGCCCTCGACGCCAGGGTGGGCGCGCTCGAGGGCCTGGCCGCCGACCGCCTGCAGTCCGTCGACCAGCGCCTTCGTCGTTTGGAGACGCTCCCGCCGGCGGTCAGCCGCTTGCAGCACGACGCCGCCCTCCTGACGAACAAGGCCCGGGTCGGGGCGGCCGACGACCTCGCCGCCCGCGGCGGAGGGCCCGATCTGGCCCCCCTCTACGTCGAGCTCGACGCGGTGGCCGAGCTGGTGTCGTCGCACCACGCCGCCGGCACCCAGAGCCTGGAACGGGTGCGCACGCTCGAACGGGCCGTGCTGGAGATGCGGCGCCACCTCGAGCGCACCCTGGTCGAACACACCCGGATGGCCGCGTCCGACCAGGCTGCGGCCTGCGCCCGAATCGATGCCATCGAGGACCGCCTGACCGCCACCGAGACTTCGGGCCGGTCGGTGGGCGCGCCTCAGGTGCGGGCGACCACGTTGTCGACGTAGACGGCCGAGCCGCCGCTCGACCCGGCGGCGGCGATGAACTGGACTCCGACCTCCCGGACGTCGGCCCGGTTCGGCACCGCGGCGAGGTTCAGCGTGAGGTTGGCACCGCCTGCGCCGACGACGACGGTCGGCCCCTCGTACCAGGTCCAGCTCGGCCCGACCTTGACGTAGAGGCGGACCACGGTGCCCCCTCCGTGGTTCCCCCACGGGGCCACCCGCGCCGTCGCCGTCAGCGTGGAGGATGCAGACAGGTTTCGGGTGGCGGTCCGTTGGAGGTAGATCTGGTTGCCGCCGTGCAGGCTGACGTCGGCCTTCAGCGACCAACTCCCCTGGCCGGCCCACTCGTTCACCCGCCATGGGCCGCCGGTGACCGACACCCCGGTCCATCCCTCGGTGCTCGACTCGAAGCCGGCGAGCAGCACGGGCGGCGCCGGGGCCACCGTCGTCGTCGTCGTCGGCCGGGTGGTCGTGGTCGTCGGCCGGGTGGTCGTGGTCGTCGGCCGGGTGGTCGTCGTGGTGGGAGGCGGCCGGGTCGTGGTCGTCGTCGTGGCCGGCCGCGTGGTCGTGGTCGTCGGCGATCCCGGCTCGGTGACCTGGCTGAGGTTGACCTCGGACCGGTTGACGATCCAGGGGTCGTTCATGAAGCCGGACGCGCCCGGGTTGCGGGCCAGGCCGTACTCGGAGTTCCAGGAGAAGACGTACGTCGCCGCCGGGTAGCGCTGGCGCAGCGCGGCCGACCACTGGGTGAAGTCGAACGACCCCTGGCCGGACTGGGTACCGACCTCGGTGAAGGCGAACGGCTTGCCGAGCGCACGCAGTTCGTTATAGGCCGAATCGGCGTTGGCCGACCCGGGGCCCGACCACGGGGAGTACGCATCGGCGCCCACGATGTCGACATAGGCGGCACCGGGATAGAACGCCGTCCGGTTCCCTCGGCCCGCGTCCGGCGAGAAGACCCAGAGCAGGTTGTCCAGCTGCTTGGTGACGGTCAGGTAGGTGTACATCTGCTGCCAGACCTGCCGGAACGTGGCCGGGTCGCGGTCGCCCCACCAGAACCAGTTCCCGTTCATCTCGTGCAGGGGCCGGAACAGCACCGGAACCCCGGCGTTCTCGAGCTGCTGGAGCCCTTGGGCAATCTTGTCGAGCTGGGCCCGCCAGCGGGTCCCGGCCGTGGTCGAGGGGGTGAGCAGATCGGCGAAGTTGCCCATGGGACTGTTCAGGCCGCCGCCACCGGGGTTCGCCGGGCTCGGGAGGTGCACGTCGATGGTCACCAGCCCGCCGGCCGTCCACCAATCGGTCAGCGACGAGTTGCACGACGAGTTGATGAGCGTGGTCGGGTCGCTGGCGCTGTCCCATCCCCGGGCGTAATCGCAGCCCAGCAGCGTCGGGTACTGGCCGGTCTGGGCGTAGAGCTCGTTGACCTGGGCGAGGGAGAACGAGTTCTGGTCGCCGATGTTGGTGTAGCCGCCGAAGTACCCGGAGGCGGCGCGGGACTCGGCGCGGTTCGGCAGGTGGC
This sequence comes from uncultured Acidimicrobiia bacterium, assembly GCA_963836205.1. GTDB lineage: Bacteria > Actinomycetota > Acidimicrobiia > Acidimicrobiales > AC-14 > JAXDMK01. The sequence continues at coordinate 6,657 of CAWIIV010000025.1, forward strand.
CGAGCCAGTTCAGGACGGAGCGGGTCGCGGTCGCGGCCTTGGGGTTGGCGGGTGCGAAAGCGTGGGCCTGGGCGCTCGATGCGAGCAGCCCGGGAAGGACGAGGCCGCTGATCGACAGTGCGGCGACGGCGATACCAAAGCGGCGCATCCCTGAAGCCTCGACACCTGGGTGGCGCATCTTGAACGCAGGAATGGGAGGCGGAGCCTGACGGGCTTGCCACCCCCCTATACGCAGGCGCATTTTCGCTCCGCCGCCGGCCCGGGAGCCTCGCCCCGGGCCGGCGAAACATGTCGTTTAGGACGCGCCTGACGCGTTCTCGGTGGGCTCCATCGGGTCGCCCTCGACCTGGCCGACCGGGCGGTCAGTGTCGCCCTGCGTCTCCGTCGCCGGCTCCGCCATGTCTTCGCCCCGCGGGGTGCCTTCGGTGTGGCTGGGGGTGTCCATTTCGGGCATTGGGCGCTCCTTGTCGTGGGGCTGTTGACGCCTGACTACCCGGAACCGGAATGCGAAAACCTCGACCGCATGGCCGACGCCGAACCCGGGAAGGCTGGCAGGGGACAAACGAGAAAAGGAGGGAGTCGATGCCCCAGCAGGCGTGGAGCGACAAGCGGGAACGGCAGTACGAGCACATCAAGGAAGGCCTCGAGGAGCGGGGCGAGAGTGAGGACAAGGCGGAGGAGATCGCGGCCCGCACCGTCAACAAGGAACGGGCCCGATCGGGCGAGGCCAAGACGGCCAGCCGGTCGTCGACGAAGGACATCTCCTCCGGCCGTCGGGGTGGCCTGCGATCGCACAAGGGTCCCGGCGGGCGGACGAAGGCCCAGCTCTACAACGAGGCCAGGAAGAAGAACGTCGAGGGCCGGTCGAAGATGACCAAGGCCGAGTTGGAGAAGGCCGTCGGCCGCTGAGGGCTGCGGCCAGGCGTCAGTCGGCCGCCGGTTTCACGCGCTCGTACGGACGTGATCCACACCGCCCTCCAGGGCGAAAGCGCGTCCCGACCGGTATCCGAAGTCCGGGCCTCCGCCGACCGGCGTCGCTACAGGTAGTTGCCGGGGCGGGTCATGTCGGGCCCGGGACGGCCTGCGCCCCCGGGACCGGCGGGGAGGCCACGGCCGCCCCCGGCTGCCGCCTGCATGGCCGCCTGCTGGGAGAACATGGCTGCCTGGATGCCGTGGAACAGGCCCTCCAGCCACCCCACCAGCTGGGCCTGCGCCACCCGCAGCTCGGCCTCGCTGGGGATGTCGCTGTCGAAGGGCAGGGTGAGGCGCGACAGCTCGTCCCGCAGGTCGGGCGAGATCCCGTCGGCCAGCTCCCGCACCGACGTCTCGAAGATCTCCTTCAGCCGGCTCCGGCTGGCCTCGTCGAGCTGGGCCCGCCGCACCTCCTCCAGCAGCTCCTTGGTCATGGCGCCGATCCGGAGGACCTTGGCCGGCTGGGAGATCGTCTCGGCCGCGGGTTCCTCGGCGCCGTCGTCGACGACCACGACCGGCGTCTGATCGGTCGGGTTGCGGGTCGCCCCGTCAGGTCCCCGGTCGGTTTCTTGGTCAGCCATGGTGGATCCTTTCCCACAGTCCCGCGTTTCACCGGCGCCATCCGGGTGTCAGACGCACGATAGGCCCTACCATGGGGGCGTGAAGGTGTCCACGCGCGGCGACTACGCCAGCCGGGCGTTGCTCTCCCTGGCCCTGCACGCCGACGGGAGCCGACCCACCTCGGTACGCGACGTGGCCGAGCGCACCGGGCTGCCCCAGCCCTACCTGGAGCAGATCCTCCTCGCCCTCAAGGGCGCGGGGCTGGTGCGGTCGAAACGGGGCGTCGGCGGCGGCTACGTCCTGGCCCGGCCCCCCTCGGAGATCACGCTCGGCCAGATCGTCAGCGCGGTCGACGGGCCCATCGTCGCCGGCGACTTCGGCGAGCCCCATCAGAACGGCGCCTGCGACCACGAGGGCCAGTGCGTGCTGCTGTCGGTGTGGGCCGAGGTCGGCGGGCACATGCGCGACCACCTCGACTCCTTCACCCTGGCCGACATGGTCGCCCGGGCTCGAGGCCCCCAGGTCACGGCCGTCGCCGCCAACGACGTCGAGCCCGCTCGCTCAACCGCCTGAAAGCTCGTCGAGGGCCCGGCGAAGATCGTCACCGGAGGTCGACCGGGGCTCCACCAGCAGCGACGTGCCCGGGAACGCCCGGGCCAGGTCCGGGTTGGCCATCACCAACTGACGTGGGGCGGCTTCCAGCAGGGGCCGGTCGGAGTCGCTGTCGCCCGCGGCCAGCACCACGTCGCAGCCCTCCCCCACCAGCTCCGCCACCACCCGGGCCTTCTCGTGGCCGAGACCGGGGTTGTGGTTGACGGCGCCGGTGTAGAGGCCGTCGGACTGAGCCAGGGTCAACCCCATCACCCGTCCCCCGGAGGGCTCGATGTAGCCCGTCACCAGCTCCATCGGGGCGCCGGTGATCACCACCGGCTGGATGTCGTGCTCCAGCAGCCATCCCAGCAGGGCGGGGACGAAGCCGAACACCAGGGGCCGGTCGACCTCGTGGAGGAAGGAGTCGGCCAAGGTGGCCACGTCGGCAGTGCGCCAACCGGCGGTCGCCGCCGCGTAGAGCGAGTTGGCGCGGTGAGTGAGGTCGTCGTGGCCGTCGAGCCGGCCCTCCAGGTAGTCGAGCAGGAGCCGCTCCCCGTCGACCGCCAGGCGGGGCGGGGCCTGGCCCCTGTCGACCAGGAAACGGACCCACGGGTCGAGCGTCCACCCCGCGTGCAGGGTGTTGTCCCAGTCGAGCAGCGCGACCTTCCGCCGCGTCCCCTCCACCAAGGTGCGGTTGAGGGCCCTAGACCGGGCGTGTAGCGGGTTGGCCGACCTTGGTGGTCTCCTCCGGGCGCAGGCCCCGGAAGGCCGCCCCGGGCGCGGACGTAGGCGCCTCGCCGACGTCGACCAGACGCACGCCGGCCGTCGCCGCCAGCGTCCGGAGGCTGTCGGCCGGCCCCCGCACGACCAGACCGAAGATGACCTCGCTGGTGGGCGAGGCGTTCTCGATGGCCGCGTCGAGGCGGGCCACCTCCGACTCGTAGAACGTCTTGAACGTGGGATCGTCGACCGTGGGCAGCAGCCTGCGGATCTCGTTGCGTTCGATCTCGTCGGCCTGGCGCTGGCCCCTGGCCCACGCCTCCAGCCCGGCAGTGACGACCGACGGGTGGGCACCGGGGGCGGCGGCCAGGAGGGCGTCGACCTTGAGCGCTCCCACCTTGGCCCGGGCGTCGGCCTCGGAAAGGTAGCCGTCGAGGGATACCACCGCCACCCGGTCACCGGTGGCCGCGGCCAGATCCAGCCGGCGCCCTTCGAGGTACGCCCCCACTTCGAGGTTGGCCTCGGGACCGATGAAGGAGTCGGCCGCGGCCGCGGCGGCGGCGCTGGTGGTGCCCGTGCGCCCCGCCGCCGGGGGCTCGTCACCGCGCTCCCGGGTCACCGTGAAGGCGAAGACCGCCCCCACCACCAGCACGAACACGGCCACCGCGAAGAACCGCAAGATGCGCCGGGCGGCCCGGACCTCGAGCATCTCCCGCCGGGTGGAGTCGGGTGGCAGGAGGTCGGCGGGAGGGCCCTGGTACTCCCTAGCGAAGCGACCCAAGGACCTTTTCCAACTCCGGGGGCAGGGCGGAGGTGAAGCGCAGCTTCTCCCCGGAAGTGGGGTGGTCGAAGCCGAGCTGGCTGGCGTGGAGGAAGGGTCGGCCGGGGTCGACCGACGGGCGGGCGCCGCCGTAGCGGTCGTCGCCCACCACCGGGTGGCCGATGGCGGCCAGGTGGACGCGGACCTGGTGGGTGCGGCCCGTCTCCAGCCGGCAGGCGACGAGGGTGACCTTGGCCGGCTGGGTGAACAGCTGGAGCACCCGGTAGCTGGTGCGGGCGGGCCGGCCGCTGGCGGAAACCGCCATCCGGGTGGGGTTGGCGAAGCCCCGTCCGACGGGGGCGTCGACCGCACCGGCGGCGCTGTCGAAGCGGCCCCACACCAGGGCCTGGTAGCGGCGCTCGACGGTGCGGGCGCTCAACTGCTCGACCAGCGAGTCGTAGGCGGCGGGGGTCCGCGCCACCGCCAGCAGCCCGGACGTGCCCTTGTCGAGACGGTGGACGATGCCCGGCCGCTCGGGTGAGCCCACGTCGGCGATCTCGGGGAACAGGGCCAGCAGGCCGTTGACCAGCGTGCCCGCGGACTTGCCGGCGCCGGGATGCACCACCAGGCCGGCCGGCTTGTCGACGACGATCACGTCGTCGTCGGAGTAGACCACCGGCACCTCGACGTCGTCCTGGGGCCAGGGGCGGAACGGGGCCTTGGGCGGGGGGGCGTCGACCTGGAGCTCGTCGCCCTGGGCCACCCGGCTCGACCGCAGGGTGACGGCCCGGCCGCCGACGCGGACACCTCCTGCTGCCACCAGGGCGGCCGCCTCCCGGCGGGTGAGGTCGCAGAGCAGGCTGACCACGCGGTCGAGCCGTTCGCCGTCGAGGGCGCCGGGGATGACCATCAGGTGCGATCCATGGTGGGGCCTGACTCAACGGCGGTGGGCGACGAGCGGGAGGTCCAGAGCAACAACATCACACAACCAACAGTGATGCCCATGTCGGCCACGTTGAACACCGGCCAGAACTGGAGATCGACGAAATCGACCACCGCCCCCCGCAGCAGCCCGGGGGCTCGGAAGACACGGTCGGCGAGGTTGCCCACCGCTCCCCCCAGGAGCAGCCCCATGGCGATGGCCACCGGCAGGCGGGACGACGCCGCGCCCGAGATGATGAGGTAGACGACCACGGCCAGGGCACCCAGGGCGAGCAGGGGCACCAGGCCCCCGCCCAGGCCGAAGGCGCCGGCGGTGTTGTGGGTGAGGGCGAGGCGAAGGGTGCCGACCACGTGGATGGGACCGTCGGCCAGGGCCGACAGCGCCCACGTCTTGGTCAGCTGGTCGAGGACCACGACGACGGCCGCCAGCCCCAGCACCAGCCGCAGTCGCCCGCCGGGCCGGAACCCGATCGGCGGCGGCGTCTGCCGCTCAGCCTCGTCAGCCCTGTGCCGGGCGGCCCTCAGCGACGCGACAGACCCCCGCTCTTGCAGCCGACGCACAGCGCGGCGTAGGGCAGGGCCTTGAGTCGGGCCTTGGGTATGGGCGTCTCGCACTTCTCGCAGATCCCGTAGGTGCCGATGTCGAGCTTGTGCAGGGCCCGGTCGATCTCGTCGACGGCGGCCCGGGCCTGGGCCGAGAGGGTGAGGTCGCGCTCCCGCTCGACCGCCATCGTCCCCCCCTCGCCCGACTCCTCGTCGAACTGGATGTCGCCCGGTTCCATGTCCTCGGCCAACGCCTGGGCTTCCGCCTTCAGGACGTCGGCCTGGGTGACGTAGGTCTCGCGTTCGCTCAGCAGCAGCTCCCGTTGCTGGACGAAGAACTTGTCGGCAGAGCCCCCGGAGGTAGTGACGACCTCGTCGTCGGTGGGACTGGTCTTCGGTGCGGTTTTCGGCATATGAGCGCTGGCTTCCGATGTACGGGGGGATTTGGGCCCACGGGGGGATTCGGGGATTGACGGAAGCGGAGTGTACCAACGGTGGGAAAACTACAGCCGCCCCACTTGCGGGTTTTCCGGTCCCGGACGGGCCTGCCCGGGCCGTCCCGGCGACACCACCTGCTCCAGGTGGCGACGGAACTCGTCGACGTCGAGTCCCGACAGGGTGAACGTCTTGGAACGGCTGGTGTCGCCCCCCACCAGGGCCACCTGGGCGCTCTTGAGGCCGAACTCCTCGGCCAGCAGCTCGGCGCAGGCGGCGTTGGCCCTGCCGCCCACCGGCGGGGCCGCCACCCGCACCTTGAGCGCGGTTCCGTGACGACCGACGACCGCCGAACGGCCCGCCCCCGGCTGTACGTGGACATGGAGGACGACGGCGTCGTCGCCCTTGGTGGTGAAGAGATCGTCGACGTTCATCGGTATCCGTACTCTACGGCGCCCGGGGTGCAATCAAACCCAGGGTGGAATCAAACTCGGGTGGTTTGGACTCGTGCCAATCTGTAGGCACCATGGCCTTCGGTCCCGTCGATCCCCAGCTCGACCTCGTCGCGCTCGAGCAACGCGTGCTGGCCCGTTGGCGGGAGCTCGACCTGGCCGAGGTCGTGCTGCACCTGCGGGACGGGGCTCCGCCGTGGGTGTTCTACGAGGGTCCGCCGACGGCGAACGGGCGACCCGGCCTGCACCACGTGTGGGCCCGGGCGTTCAAAGACCTGTTCCCCCGATTTCAGACCATGCGCGGCCGCGACGTCCCCCGCAAGGGGGGCTGGGACTGCCACGGGCTGCCGGTGGAGATCGAGGTGGAGAAGGAGCTCGGCTTCACCAACAAGTCCCAGATCGAGGACTTTGGGATCGAGAAGTTCAACGCCCGCTGCCGGGAGTCGGTGCAGCGCTACGTCGGCGACTGGGAGGCCCTCACCGAGCGGGCCGGGATCTGGATCGACGCCAAGGACGCCTACTGGACCCTGTCCAACGACTACGTCGAGTCGGTGTGGTGGCTGCTCAAGCAGCTCTACGAGAAGGGCCTGCTCTACGAGGGCCACCGGGTCATCCCCTACTGCTCCCGGTGCGGCACCGCCCTGTCGTCCCACGAGCTGGGCCAGCCCGGGGTGTACCGCGACGTCGCCGACCCGTCGGTGTACGTGCGCTTTCCGGTGGTCGATCGCGACGTCGACCTGCTGGTGTGGACGACCACGCCGTGGACCCTGATCTCCAACGTGGCCGCCGCCGTCGGCCCGTCGATCACCTATGTGCGGGTGCGGGCGGGCAACGGTGTCGGCGGCCGGGATTTGGTGGTGGCCGAAGCCCGGGCGCCCGAGGGGGCGGAGGTGGTGGAGCATTACCGGGGCGCGGACCTGGTCGGGTGGCGCTACCGGCGTCCGTTCGACCTGCTGCCGATCGACCACCGGGGCCAGCGGGTGGTGGGCGCCGCCTTCGTCACCACCGAGGACGGGTCGGGCATCGTCCACCTGGCACCCGCCTTCGGGGCCGACGACATGGACGCGGCCCGGGCCGACGACCTTCCGGTGATCAACCCGGTCGGGCCCGACGGGGCCTTCGGGCCTGAAGTCGGGCCGTGGGCGGGCGTGTGGGTGAAGGACGCCGACCGCTCGATCATCGACGACCTGTCGGCCCGGGGCCTGCTGGTGCGGGAGGAGGCGTACGCCCACTCCTATCCCCACTGCTGGCGGTGCGGCACGCCGCTCATCTACTGGGCCAAGACCTCGTGGTTCGTGCGCACGTCGCACCACCGCCGCGACCTGCTGCGGGAGAACGAGCACGTCAACTGGTACCCCGACCACATCAAGCACGGCCGCTTCGGCGACTGGCTGGAGAACAACGTCGACTGGGCGTTGTCGCGCGACCGCTACTGGGGCACGCCCCTGCCGATCTGGCGCTGCGAGCACGGCCACGACACGTGCATCGGGTCGGTGGAGGAGCTGTCCCGGCTGGCGGGGCGCGATCTGGTCGGGCTCGACTTGCACCGGCCCGCGGTCGACGACGTCGAGCTCCCGTGCCCGTCGGCGGCCGGGTGCGACGGCGTGGCCCGGCGGGTGGCGCCGGTGCTCGACGCCTGGTTCGACTCGGGGTCGATGCCGTCGGCCCAGCACCACTACCCGTTCGGCGACCGGGCCGAGTTCCAGTCGGCGTTCCCGGCCGACTTCATCTGCGAGGCCATCGACCAGACGCGCGGCTGGTTCTACTCCCTGCTGGCGGTGAACACGCTCGTGTTCGGGTCGACTCCGTACCGCAACGTGGTGTGCCTGGCCTTCGTGGTCGACGAGTTCGGGCAGAAGATGTCGAAGTCGAAGGGCAACGTCCTCGACCCGTGGCACGTGTTCGACACCTTCGGGGCCGACGCCCTGCGCTGGTACTTCTTCTCTGCCGGGTCGCCGTGGATCAACCGCCGGGTCTACGAGGACGGCATCCGGGAGGCCACCCGCAAGACGCTCATCACCCTGTGGAACGTCTTCGCCTTCTTCGCCACCTACGCCGACCTGGCCGGGTGGCAGCCCGATGATGCGGGGGACGGCGCCGGGCCGGCCGATGTGTCCGAGGGCGACTGGGACCCGTCCACCGACGATCCGCCGGGCCACGTGCTCGACCGGTGGGCCGACGCCCGGCTGGCGCAGACGGTGGCCGCCGTCACCGACGCCCTCGACGACTTCGACGCCCTGGGCGGGGCCACCACCCTGGCCGCCTTCGTCGACGACCTGTCGAACTGGTACGTGCGCCGATCCCGGCCCCGGTTCTGGGGACCGGCCGGTGGCGGCCCCGACCCCGGCGCCCCGGAGACGCTGTACCGCTGCCTCACGGTGGTGAGCCAGCTGCTGGCCCCGTTCTGCCCGTTCCTGGCCGACGAGCTGTACGTCACCCTCACCGGCGAGATGTCGGTGCACGTGCAGCACTGGCCCGACCTCCCCGACCCGGACCCGGCCGCGGCCGGCCTGTTGGCCGACATGGACACCGCCCGCCGGCTGGTGGGATTGGGGCGGTCGGCCCGCACCGACGCCGGCGTCCGCACCCGCCAGCCGCTGCGGCGGGCACTGGTGCTCCACCCGGGGGTCGACCTGCCGCCCGAGGTGCGGGCCCAGGTCGCCGACGAGCTCAACGTCAAGGCCATCGAGGACGTGGAGACGCTGTCCGACCTCATGTCGTGGACGGTGATCCCCAACTTCCGGGCCCTGGGGCCCCGCCTGGGGCCGCGGGTGAACGCGGTCAAGCAGGCCCTGGCCGCGGCCGACGGGTCCGAGATCCGGCGCCGTCTGGACGCGGACGGGTTCGTCGAGGTGGCCGGCGAGCGGCTGGAGGCGGGCGACGTCGAGGTCCGGGCCACCAGCCACGCCGACTTCGCCCTCGCCACCGACGACGACTGGGCGGTCGCCCTCGACCTCGGCCTGGACGAGGCCCTGGAGCTGGAAGGGCTGGCCCGGCAGCTCGCCCGCGACGTCAACGACCTGCGCCGGTCACGGGGGCTGTCGTTGTCCGACCGCATCGAGGTCGTCGTCGAGGGCGGAGGCCGGCTGGCGGCGGTGCTGGCCGCCCACGGCGACTGGATCGCTGGCCAGGTGCTGGCCACGTCGTTGGCCATGGGGAGCGCTTCCGGTGACGCGGCCACCCACCCGTCCGACGGCGACACCGTCCGGGTCGACCTCCGGGTGGTCGCCCCCCTCGTTTGACCCCCGGGCCGCACGAAGCCCCGGTCCCGGTTTCGATCGCCGGGATGTACGTGAATCGGGCGATTTCGGGCTCGATCACGCACATTTCGGCGCACGATGCGTTCCGTGCGGCCGAATCGTCGTGGGTCGACGGCTCGGTCAGGCCCGGTCGTCTCCCGGGGTGGGGCCCGAATCGATGCCGCAGGCGGCCGTGCCCCCGGGGAGGCGGTGACGGTTGCGGGCGACCAGGTCGTAGCCGGCGGAGGCGACCGGCGCCAGGGACGGGGCGTCGAGGAGGCGGCCGACGGGCCGCACCGCCGGGCCTCCGTGACGGAGGGCGGCGGCGACCGCCCGGTGGCCGCTGACCTTGGTGCCGTCCGGCTCCACCCACCACACCTTCTCGGTGACCTGCTCCTCGGTGAGCCCCAGGGCCGCGAGATCGGCCTGTTGCCAGGCCACCGCCCGGCAGTCGACGCCCATGCGCCGTACGGCGAGGTCGACCACACGGGTGCAGAACGCGCAGTCGCCGTCGTAGACGAGCAGCGGCCGCCCGTCGGAGGCCACGCCGCCGGCCGAGGACCCGCCGCCGACCAGCAGCTCAGCCCTTCTTCGCCTGCTTGGCCTTGGCCGCCGCCACCGCCGCCGCGATCGAGGTCGACCCCGCGGCCGTCGCCGCAGGCTCGGCCGCAGCCGCCTTCGTGGCCGCGGGAGCCTTCTTGGCGGGGGCGGCCTTCGCCGCCGCGGCCGCCGGGCGGGTGCCGCCGGAGGCCAGGAAATCGATACGGTCGAGGATGCCCGACCGGGCCTTGCCGGACGCCTCGTACTGGCGGACCTCGTCGAGCTCGGCCTCGTCGAGGTCGCGCAGCAGGGGCAGGATCTGGCCGACTCGCAACGCGTCGTAGTTGTCGATCGGGAACCCGTCGCCCGCGGCCGGCGCCGCCTCCTCCACGAAGTCGTCCTCGAAATCGTCGCCCGCGTCGAGGTCGGCCTCGGCCTCCGCCGCGGGCTCGTCGCCCTCCCACGCCGCCTCGTCGATGTCCCAACCGGGCTCCCGGAGGGTCTCGAGGCGGGCGTCGATTCGACTCAGGACCGACACCCGGTTCTTGCCGGCCGCCTCGGCCGCCCGCACGTCCTCCAGGGCGCCGACGTCGTCGAGGTCGTCGACCCGGCGCAGCAACTCGGGCGCCCGGAGGGTGTCGTAGTCGGCGATGGGGAAGGCGCCCCGGGACACGGGCGTCGGCATCTCCTCGCTGATGGTGGCGGGGGCGGTGGACGCACCGACGCCGGCCGCCCGGCGGGCGTAGCCGGCCATCGGCGACGGCTCCGGTTCCGGCTCCGGCTCCGGCTCGAAGGCGGGGCGGCCGAAGCGGCGGGCGGCAGGGGCAGGCGTGCTGTCGATACGCCACGACTCGTCGGCCGGCTCCGGGTCGGACCGGTAGCTCGGCACGGGCGTCGGCGGGCTGACCGGCCGCGGCGCCTCGTACGGAGCCGCCTTGGGCTCGGGCCGACCTCGGAGCACGGCGACGGCCAGGACCAGCCCGGCCACCACGCTGCATCCGATCGACAGGTAGATGAGTGTCAGGCCCGATTGCAGCAGCCCGACGACCAACGTCACGGCCGCTGCCAGCACGAGCAGAAAGCTCACCAAGACCACCACGTCACCATCCCAATCGTTCGAGTAAGGGCCCGGCTACCCAGATGGTAACGCCCCGGGTACGCGCGTCGGCCCATACCCAGCGTCCCGCCGCGTCAGCCGCGTCTGCCGGAGGACTAACAGATCGTGTTGGTCAGAAGGAACAGGCCGAAGATCACGATCATGGGCGAGAGGTCGAGACCCATGCCACCCATGCCGATCGGAGGGATGGCCCGGCGCAGCGGCCCGAGCAAGGGCTCGGTGAGCGCGTAGAAGAAGGAGAAGACGGTGGCCATGGCGGAGTCGGGCGCGACCGGGAACCAGGACAGGATGATCCGCCCGAAGATGATGAAGACGTAGAGGTTGAGGAGGAGGCAGACGATGTCGATCGGGTCAGCCTAGGCGCGGTAGAGCCCGCGTTCCTGGAGGCGGCGCTTCTCCTCGGCGGAGACCTCGACGTTGGTGGGCGTGAGCAGGAACACCTGATCGGCCGCCTTCTCCATCTGTCCGCCCAACCCGTAGGTGACGCCGCTGGCGAAGTCGATCAAGCGCCGGCACAGCTCCCGGTCGACGCCCTGGAGGTTGAGGATCACGGGCTGGCTGCTCTTGAGCCGGTCACCGATCTCCTTGGCGTCGTTGAAGCCGGTGGGTGCGACCAGGTGGACGCGGGGGCTGGCCACCGGGGCGATCTGACGGACGACCGACGGCCGCTGCTGGATGGTGATGCCACTGTCCTCTCGGGGAAGGGTGCGCACCCCGCCGCCCATGGGCGACGCCATGGTGGGCTCGGGCTCGTACGCCGGCTCGACCCGCTCGGGGCGCATGGCCCGGCGAGATTGCACCGGCTGCGGCGGGGGCTCGTCGTACGGCTCGTACTCCTCGTACTCGTCGTCGTCGACCAAACCCAGGTACACCATGGTCCGTCGCCAGATGGATGCCATCGTGAGTGCCTCCTTGGCCCTTCGAGCCTATCGTCGCAGGTCGGTCGGGACGGATCGCGCACCAAACAGGGCGCGGCCGACGCGGACCATGGTCGTGCCCTCTTCCACCGCTACCTCGAGGTCGTCGGTCATGCCCATCGAACGCTCGGGTAACTCCAGCCGGTCGGCCATGGCGGCCAGGTCACGGTAGGCGGCGCGGGCGTCTTCGGGGGAGCCGGCCGGCCCCACTGCCATCAGGCCGACGACGTCGAGCTCCATGGCTCGCAGCTCGTCGACGAGGGCGGGGGCGTCGGCGGGAACGCATCCGTTGCGTCCCGCCTGGCCGGAGACGTTGAGCTGGACCAGGACCCGGGCTCCCGGCGCCCGGTGGGCGATCTCCCGGCCGGCGGCAGCCCGGTCGACGGTCTGCCACAGGTGGACCAGGGGGGCCAGCCGCTTGACCTTGTTGCGCTGTACCCGGCCGATGAAGTGCCACCGGGAGTCGGAACGGGGGGTGGCGTCGGCGTCGGGCGTGACTGCGGCGTGCTTGGCCACCAGCTCGTCGGCGTAGTTCTCCCCGACGTCGGCCACGCCCGCGGCCACCGCGGCCCGCACCGCGTCGGGCCCGAAGCCCTTGGTGACGGCCACGATGCGGATGGGACGGTCGCCGCCGCCGGCGGACGCGATACGCCGGCGCACCTCGGACAGGCGGAGGGCGACGTCGCCAGGGTCGACCGTGGCCGGGGCGCCGATCATCGCCACACCACCGTGGCCTGGCGCTGCTGCTCGGCCCGCGCCCGCCAGGAATAGTGGTCGGGCGAGCAGGCGGTGCAGACGTCGAGGTCGTCGAGGCGGTGGACGCCGGCCCCGGCGAGCGCGGCCCGGACTGCGGCCACCAGGTCGAGAGCCGGAGCACCCGAGGGGGTCGAGCCGACCACGGTGCCGCCGAGGCGGTCGGCGACCCGGTCGAGGTCGTCGGGTCCGAACTCGTAGCACTCCACCCGGATGCAGGGACCGAGGACGGCCCCGATCTCGGTGGCGCCGAGCGCTCGCATCTCGTCGACCGTGCGCTCGAGCACGCCCCCGATGAGGCCGGCCCACCCGGCGTGGGCGACGGCGAAGACGCCCTCGGGACTGTCGAGCACCACCGGGGCACAATCGGCGCTGAGGACGGCGATGGCACACCCGGCGGTGGCGCACACGGCCGCGTCGGCGATCTCGCCCGCTCCGTCTCCGGGACCGGTGACGCGCACGACGCGGCTGCCGTGCACCTGGCGCAGCCAGGTCCAGGGCAGGTCGACCACCGCCCGGCGGCGAGCCTCGACCTCGGGGGTGACGGCGTGCACGTACACGCCGCCGTGGCCCATGTCGCCCTCGGCCCGCCCGGTGAACACGCCCTGCGCCGACCACAGCCGGGGCAACCGGGTGGCGGGGCGCTGCTGCAGGGGGCTCGGCCCTCCCGTCATCGACGCCCGGGCGGGCGCTGGTGGCCGGGGGCTGCGTGCCGGCAAGGGCCCACGGCGGGCCAGCTCACTTCGGGCCAGCTCACTTCAGGCCAGCTCACTTCAGGCCAGCTCACTTCAGGAACGAGGGGACGTCGAAGTCGTCGTCGTCCATGTCGACGTCGGCCGACGGGCCGCCGAAGAGGTCGTCGCTGGCCTGGTAGGCCCGGGGCCGACCGGCGGCGGCGAGCGGCAGGTTGGTGGCGGCGGCCGAGCGCTGCGTGCCCTCGTCCCACCGGTCGAAGCCGGCGGCGATGACGGTGACCCGCACCTCATCGCCCATGGCGTCGTCGATGACCATGCCGGCGATGATGTTGGCGTCGGGGTGGGCCACCTCGTGGATGATCTCGGCCGCCTCGTTGACCTCGAACAGGCCCAGGTCGCTGCCGCCGGAGATGTTGAGGAGGATGCCGCGGGCGCCCTCGATGGAGGCCTCCAGCAGGGGGCTGGAGATGGCGGCCCGGGCCGCGGCCAGGGCCCGGCCCTCGCCCGAGGCGTAGCCGATGCCCATGAGCGAGGAGCCGGCGTTGGTCATGATCATCTTCACGTCGGCGAAGTCGGTGTTGATCAGGCCGGGCGTGGTGATGAGGTCGGTGATGCCCTGGACGCCCTGGAGCAGCACCTCGTCGGCCATCTTGAAGGCGTTGAGCACCGAGGTCTTGTCGTTGCTCACGGAGAGCAGTCGGTCGTTGGGGATGATGATCAGGGTGTCGACCTTCTCCCGCAGCTTCTGGATGCCGGCCTCGGCCTGCACCGTGCGCCGGCGGCCCTCGAAGGAGAACGGGCGGGTGACCACACCGATGGTGAGGGCGCCCAGGCCCTTGGCGATCTCGGCGATGACGGGTGCGCCGCCGGTGCCGGTGCCGCCACCCTTGCCCGCGGTGATGAAGACCATGTCGGCGCCCTTGAGCACCTCCTCGATCTCGTCGCGGTGGGCCTCGGCCGCCTCCTGGCCGACCTCCGGGTCGCTGCCCGCACCCAGACCACGGGTGAGCTCGCGGCCGATGTCGAGCTTCACGTCGGCGTCACTCATCAGCAACGCCTGCGCGTCGGTGTTGACGGCGATGAACTCGACCCCCTTCAACCCGGCGTCGATCATGCGGTTGACGGCGTTGACGCCGCCGCCCCCGATGCCGACCACCTTGATGACAGCCAGGTAGTTCTGCGGTGTGCCGATCATCGATCGATCCTCCTGACCCGGCCGACGACGAATCGCCGTACCGGCCAACGCTGTAAGAGCCAACGGTCTTCACTCCCCGGTTCCTCCGCCTGTGGACAAGTCTCACGTTTGACAGGAGGTTTACAGTTATGTCAACCTGTCCCGAGGGGCGAGACATTATCGACCGGGTTGGAGCGCGTCAAGACAGGGCTCTCCGGAATCCTCACGTCGAGGGTTGCCAGGGCGGCGGTGTCAACCCGGCCCAACACGGTGAGTGTTGCCCGGAACTTCTCGTCCAACTGCTCGGGGGCGCCCAGCCGCACCGTCCCCTCCGGTCGCAGCCGGAGCTCCACCCCGCCCTCGGCCCCGGCCTGCACCGCGCTCACGCGGGTCCGAAGATCGGGCGGAACGGCCGCCGCCACGGCCAGCAGATCGGTGGCGGGACCGCCCAGCACCGAGCCCGGCGGCCCTGCGGGAGCGATCCCCTCGAGCGCCAGCAGGTTGCTCGGGGCCGAGGCCAACAGGGCCAGGACCTGCCCCGTCGCGTCGACGAGGGCCCACCCCTCGCCGGCGGGGGCCACCGCCACGGGGTCGCGTTCGACGACGGTGATCACGACCGAGTCGGGCCACCGGCGCTCGACGGAGGCCGTCTGGATCCAGGGCAGGGCGGCTACCGCCTGCACCGCGCCCCGCTCGTCGACGTCGACCATGGCCTGGCCGAACCGGATGCCCGAGGCCACCACCAACTCCTCCCGCGAGGTCCGGGACGCACCTTCCACGTCGATCCCGTCGACGTCCAACAGGGGCGATCGGGTCGCGCCCCACCCACCAACGAGAAGGCAGCTCACCGAGGCGATCCCGACTAACAGCCGGAGCCGCCTGCGTCCCTCTTGGCGGCGAACGGCGATGCGGCGCTGGCGAATCCGGGGGTCGATGGGCGGTCTGACCTGCGTGTTCATACTGACCCTCCAGGCGAGATCAAGGGTTGAGGGAACCCGACGAGTCGAACTTCGGGCTCCAACAGGACCCCTGAGCTCTGTTGGACGGCCGCCCGAACCTCTTCCATCAGGGCGACCACGTCGGCCGCCCGTCCCTTGTCGTCCACCTGGAAGAAGTTGGCATGCTTGGGCGACACGAACGCGGACCCTCGCCGCCGGCCCCGGCAACCGGCGGCGTCGATGAGACGGCCGGCCGAGTCGCCCGGGGGGTTGGTGAAGACGGAGCCGGCGTTGGCCCCGCCCGGCTGGTGCTCCCGGCGCCACCGGACGATGGCGGCCAACTCCGCTTCGGCAGTGTCCCGGTCCCCAAGCGCCAGCCCGAACTCCGCCCCCACCACGATCTGGCGAGGACCGATCGCCGAGCGGCGGTAGCCGAGGGCGAGGTCGGCCGCATCCACCTCGGTTGCTCCCTCGTCGGTGCCGTCGAGGTCGAACAGGCGGGCCTTCCGGAGGGTGGCCCGGATGTCGGAGCCGTGGCCGCCGGCGTTCATCCGCACTCCCCCACCGACCGACCCGGGCACCCCCACCGCCCACTCCAGGCCGGTGAGCCCGGCTGCGGCCGTGCGGCGGGCCAGCACCGGCAGGCTGACCGCTCCGCCGGCCCGCGCCACCGTCCCCTCCACCTCGACCGTCGCGAAAATCTCACCCAGCGTGACGACGAGGCCGGCAAACCCGTTGTCGGAAACCAGCAGGTTCGAGCCCCGCCCGACGATCAGAACGTCGATCCCCGAGACCGCAACCGCCTTCCGGGCGAGGTCGAGGTCGTCGTCACCCTCGGCCCGCAGGAGCAGGGCGGCCGGTCCACCGACCCGATAGGTCGTGTACGGCCCCAGGGGAACGTCCCGCAAGGCCCGCTCACCCAGGACCTCGGCCGCGGTGTCCGCCACGCTTGTCATTCGGCGAGGAGCTCGTCGGCGAGGGTGGTGAGATCGCCCGCACCGAGGGTCAGGCAGAGGTCGCCGGGCCGGAGCAACTGGCGCAGGCGGGCCACCAGGGCCGCCCGCCCGGGGACGTAGGCAACCGACGCGTCGGGATGGCGCGTGGTGACCGCATCGACGATCAGCTGCCCGGACACTCCTGCCCGGGGCGCCTCGCCGGCAGCGTAGACGTCGGTCACGAGGACCACGTCGGCGTCGGCGAAGGCGGACCCGAAGTCGCGCCACAGGGCGGCGGTGCGGCTGTAGCGGTGGGGCTGGAAGAGGCAGACGATCCGCTGCCACTTCCCGTCGCGGGCCGCGGCCAGGGCCGCCGCCACCTCCCCCGGGAGGTGGGCGTAGTCGTCGACGAACGTCACTCCTCGGCGTTCGCCTCGCAGCTGGAAACGGCGCCCGATCCCGGCCGAACCTGCCACCGCCGCTGCCACCGGGCCGAACGGCGCCCCCGTCAGCAGGGCAGCGGTGACCGCCCCCGCCGCGTTGCGGGCGTTGTGCAGCCCCGGGAGCGGCACCTCGACCTCGCCCAGCGGCCGTCCGTGGTCGACCAGCCCGAAGCGCACCGACGAGCGCCCGCCCACCACCGCCACCATCCGCATGTCGGCCGCCGAGCTGGTCCCGTAGGAGACGGCCCCGTGCCGGCGGCCGAGGGCGGCCGCGCCGGGATCGTCGGCGCACACCACCCGGTCGTCGGAGGCGTGGGCAAGGAAGCCGTCGAAGGCCTCCTCCAGCACGGCGAAACTCCCGTAGTGCTCGAGGTGGTCGGGCTCGACGCTGGTGACGAGGGCGGTGGTGCACGGCAGCTCGAGGAAGGTCCCGTCGCTCTCGTCGGCCTCGACCACCAGCCAGTCGCCGTCGTCCCACCGGGCGCCCGAGCCGAGCCCGATGATCTCCCCGCCGACGATGAACGACGGGCGCAGGCCGGCACCGACGAGGCCGAGGGCGAGGAGCGACGACGTGGTCGTCTTGCCGTGGGTGCCACTCACCGCCACCGTGCGACGCTCGCCGCAGATGGCGGACAGGATCGTGGCCCGGGCCAGCACCGGAACCGACCGGTCGCGGGCGGCGACGACCTCGGGGTTGTCGGCCGGAACCGCGGTCGAGACGGCGACAATGTCGAGCGGCCTGAGATCGAGGGGCGCGTCGAGGCCGAGGTTGGCCGCGTCGTGGCCGACGAAGACCCGCACGCCGAGCCCGGCCAGGCGGTCGAGCCCGGGCGACGGCCGGAGATCACTGCCCGAGACCTGGTGGCCCATCCCGGCCAGGACCTCGGCGATGGCGCTCATCCCGCTGCCCCCCACGCCGACGATGTGGATGCGCCGGGGCGGGCGCAGGTCGACCGCGGTCACCGGCGAGCGTGCTCCTCGACGAGGGCGGCCACCCGGTCGGCGGCGTCGCGCCGTCCGATCGTCGCCGCCGCCCGGCCCATGTCCGCCAGGCGGGCGTCGTCCGCCAGCAACGCCTCCACCTCGGCCACCAGCCGGTCGGCGTCGAGCTCGCCGTCGGGGACGAGCACCGCCCCGCCGGCGTCGGCCAGGGCCCGGGCGTTGGCCGTCTGGTGGTCACCCGGCGCGTTGGGCAGCGGAACCAGAACCGCCGGCAGCCCGACCACCGCCACCTCCGCCACCGTGTTGCCACCGGCGCGGCACACGATGAGGTCGGCCGCGGCCAGGAGGAGGCCCATGCGGTCCTCGTAGCGCACCGGTTGATAGACGAGGCCACCACCGTCGGGCGGCAGGGCGGGCTGGCCCGACACCACCAGCTCCCAGTCACGGGCGCCGACCGCGTGGCGGACAGCCAGGTCGCGCCGGTCAGCCCACCGCTCCACCGCGCCCAGCACGGCCCGGTTGATCCGCAGGGCGCCCAGGGAGCCCCCGGTGACGGCGATCACCCGCCGGCCCTCGGGCAGGCCGAGGGCGATCCTGGCCGCGGCCCGACCCGCGTCGGAGCGGTCGACGGCGAGGATCTCGGGTCGGACCGGGTTGCCGGTGACGACCGCCCGGGGCAGGTCGGTACCGGGAAAGGAGACGGCGCACGCCCGGGCGAAGCGTCCGAGGAGCCGGTTGGCGGAGCCCGGCACCGCGTTCTGCTCCACCACCACCAGCGGCACCCGGGTCGCGGCCGCAGCCAGGCCGCAGGGAACTCCCGCGTAGCCCCCGACCGCCACCACCACGGACGGCCGTCGCCGGCGTACGAGCGCCCCCGCCCGGGCCACCGCCCGGCTCAGGCCCCACGCCGCGCCCGCGTTGTCGACCATCCCCCGGGCCGAGAGCCGGCGGGCGAAACCCCGACCGGGAAGGAGGGTGACGCCGAAGCCGGCTGCGGGAACCATCTCCGCCTCGAGCCCCCGCTCGCTGCCGACGTAGTGGATCGACGAGGCCGCGTGCCCTCTGCCCACGAGGGCCCGGCCCACGGCCAGTCCGGGGACGACGTGGCCGGCGGTGCCACCGCCGGCCACGATCGCCCAGGTGGCTGGGTCGTCGGGCCCCTGCCCGTTGGCGCTCACCCGGGCGTCGGGGACTTGGCGGGGGCGACGGCGTGGCGGGCCACGTTGAGGAGGATGCCCACCGAGGCCATCGTCACCACCAAGGAAGTCCCGCCGAAGGAGAGGAACGGCAGGGGCACGCCGGTTACGGGCAGCATCCCCGTCACCGCGCCCATGTTGACCAGGGCCTGGCCGATCACCCAGGTGGTGATGCCGGCCGCCATGAGCATCCCGAAGCGGTCGGGGGCCCGTAGGGCGACGCGTATTCCGAGCACGGCGAAGGCGGCGAACAGGCCGAGGACGAGCAGGGTGCCGACCAGGCCGAGCTCCTCGCCGACGATGGCGAAGATGAAGTCGGTGTGGGCGTTCGGAAGGAAGCCCCACTTGGCCCGGCTGGCTCCCAGGCCGACGCCGGCCACGTGCCCGGTGCCGAGGGCGACGAGGGACTGGGCGACCTGGTAGCCGGTGTTGGACACGTCGGCCCACGGGTCGAGGAAGCCGGAGACCCGTCCCCGCCGGTAGCCGGCGCCCATGGCCAGCACCACCGCGCCAGCGGTGGACGCCACGCACACGGCGGCCATGCGGAGGAGCGGCAGTCCGGCCACGAACAGCTCGACCAGGACGATGAGGACGAGCACCATGGCCGTCCCCATGTCGGGCTGGAGCATCACCAGTCCCCCGATGGCGCCGGCCACCACCACCACCGGTCGCAGGGTGAGGTGGGACTCGTGCATGCGGTCGGAGCGGCGGGCGAGGAGGTCAGCCACGAAGACGAGGAGGGCGAACTTGGCCATCTCCGACGGCTGGAACGTGAAGACCCCGAATCCCAGCCACCGGGTGGACCCGCTGACGTTGATGCCGACGCCCGGGATGTGGACGGCGAGCAGGAGGACGAGCGACGCCACCACCAACGGCCAGGCCAGGCGGGCCCACCGTCGGTAGTCCCACAGGGCGGTGGCGACCATCGCCCCCGTACCCACCGCCACCCACACCGCCTGCTTCTGGAAGAACACCCACGCCCCGCCGTAACTGCGCAGGGCCTCCACCGACGAGGCCGAGAGGACCATCATCAGGCCCATCACGATGAGGAGGGCGGTGACGGTGGCGAGCAGCACCCATCCCGATTCCCGGGCCCCGGCCACGACCAGGCGATCGGGCGGCGGGGTGAACGCCTTCCGCCGGGGCGGGACGGGAGGCCGCGCCGCCGACCGGTTCCGGCGAGCGGGGGGGCGGGGGGCGGTGACACGGGGCAAGGCCGTGCGGGAGGGCTTCGTCGGCGCCAAGGGCGGCGCCAGGACCTGCGTACGCGCCGCCCGCACACCGATCGGCTTGGAACCCCGGGGCTTGGAGAACGGGGACCGCCCCGGGGCCGCGGGGCGCGCCGTACGAGTCGCCGCCGGCCGACGGACCGCGGGCGACGTGGGACGGGAATCGAACTGACGGGCGGATGGCGCGGCGCGACGGGCCGTGGCGACGGGATTGGGTTGCCGGGCGAGGGGCGCAGCGGGGCGGGCGGTCGTGGCGGGAGCGGGTCGGCGGGCGGCGGGGCGATCATGGCGGGTACCCGTGGGTCGGTCGCGACCCGCTGCTGCTCGTCGGACTGGCAACACCACGTGGCGGGCGAACGGCGACGTCCGACGGTTGGACTGCGTCCCGCTACCGCCCGCGGTGGCGCTTCCGCGCCCGGCGGGCGCGGCCTTTCGGGCTGGGGTCGGTCGCCGGGCGGCGGGGGCGGGGGGGGCGGGTCGGCGGGCGGGGGGGCGGGGGGGGCGGGTCGGCGGGCGGGGGGGGCGACGAGACGGGCGGCGGGAGCGAGGCGGCGGGGCCCCGTCTGACGCAGGCGAGGGGCGGGGGCCGACAGGGGCAGGAGGGCGGTGGCGGTGGCCGGGCGGCGGGTGAGGCGGGCGGCCAGGTCCCGGGCCGCCTGGGTGGCGGGGTCGAGGATCCCGCGATCGACCGTCGCCAGCGGCGATCCCGGCCGCGAGCGCGTCGGGCGTGTCGGCTTCATCCGCCCGTTCCCATCAGTCGGCACACCCCGGCGGAGAGGAAGTTGGCGTAGAAGAGGCCGATGGCCAGGGCCGTGAGCAGCGAGGCCAGGATCCAGAAGCGGACGATCACGGTGGTCTCGGGCCAGCCGATGAGCTCGAAGTGGTGGTGGATCGGCGCCATCCGGAACACCCGGATGTGCCAGATCCGGAACCCGATCACCTGCACCACGACCGACATGGTGATCATCACGAACAGTCCGCCGACGACTGGGAGCAGCAGGTGGGTGTTGGTGGTGAGCGCGAGCGCGCCGAGGCCGGCCCCGATACCCAGCGACCCGGTGTCACCCATGAAGATCTTGGCCGGGGCCGCGTTCCACCACAGGAACCCGGCGCACGCCCCGGTGACCGAGGCGGCCACGATCGACAGGTCGAGGGCGGGCCCGAGGAAGTAGCAGGACTCGTGACGGAACTGCCAGAAGGCGATGAACACGAAGGCGGAGAAGGCGTACATGGCCGATCCCGCGGCTAGCCCGTCGAGGCCGTCGGACAGGTTCACCGCGTTGGCCGCGGCCATCAGGACCAGCACCGCCCACACCAGGTAGACGGGGTCGCTCAGGTCGATTCCGACGGTGCGGGCGAAGGACAGGTCGGTCCGGACCTTGGCCTTGTACACCGCCAGCAGGGCAAAGGTGAGGAAGACGATCGTCAGGCCGAGGGTCTTGGCCATCTTGTTCAGTCCCAGGCTGCGCTGGCGGGAGATCTTGATCCAGTCGTCGACCAGTCCCACCGCGCCTGCCCCGACCATCACCGTGATCACGAGGACCCCGGCGGCGGTGAACACCGCACCGGTGTTGACGTGGGCCGCCACGTAGCCGGCCACCACCGCGGCCAGGATCGCGATCCCACCCATGGTGGGCGTGCCCGCCTTGGTCAGGTGGCCCTGGGGGCCGTCCTCCCGGATCTGCTGGCCGATGCCGCGCACCTGGAACGAGCGGATGAGGATCGGCGTCCCGAGGATGGCCACCATGAGGGCCACGCTGCCGGCGATGAGGAGGGCGACCATCTAGCTCCCCGCCCCCACGGCCAGGCGCTCGAGCTCCTCGGCCGCCACCACCCGGTCGTCGAAGGCCACGACCTGGTCACCCGTGACCTGGGTGGTCTCGTGGCCCTTGCCTGCGACCACGACCACGTCGCCCGGCCGGGCACCGGCGAGGGCGAGGGCGATGGCCGCCCGCCGGTCGGGCTCGACGACGACGACGTCCGGCCGCTCGACCCCGGCCAGCACCTCGTCGACGATGGCCTCGGGGCGCTCCGATCGCGGGTTGTCGGACGTGACCACCGCCCGGTCGGCCAGTCGGGAGGCGACCTCGCCCATCAGCGGCCGCTTGGCGTGGTCACGGTCGCCGCCGCACCCGAACACCACCACCACCCGCCCGCGCTCGCCGGCCACCTCACGGGCGGCCGACAGGCACGCTTCCAGCCCCGCGGGCGTGTGGGCGTAGTCGACAAACACCCGGAACGGCTGCCCCCGGTCGACGGACTCGAAGCGGCCGGGCACGACCCGGGCCGACGAGAGTCCGGCGGCCACCGCATCGGCGGGCACGTCGAGCTCGCGGGCGGCGGTGGCCGCGGCCAGGGCGTTGGCCACGTTGAACGTCCCCCCCGGGCGCAGCCACACCGGGTGCCCGTCCCACAGGAAACGGGCTCCGTCGGGATCCAACTCGAGCCCGGCCGCGTCGGCCAGGGAGAAGCTGCGGGTGGGGAGGCGGGCGGCGGCCAAGAGGCGGCGGCCCCACGGGTCGTCGGCGTTCACCACCGCCACCCGAGCCCGCTCGGGTGAGAAGAGGGCGGCCTTGCTGGCGAAATAGTCGTCCATGCCGGCGTGGAAGTCGAGGTGTTCAGGGCTGAGGTTGGTGAACACGGCCACCGAAAACCAGACGGCGTCCACCCGGTGCAGGGCCAGGGCGTGGGACGAGACCTCGAGGGCGACGGCGGCGACGCCCCGGTCGGCGGCCCCGGCCAGGGCGGCCTGCAGCTCGGTGGACTCGGGCGTGGTGCGGGGCCCGGACAGGGTGCCGATGACCTCGGCCGGCCGGCCGTCGGCCTCCAGCACCGCCTTGAGCAGGTGGGTGGTGGTGGTCTTGCCGTTGGTGCCGGTGACGCCGACCACCGCCACCCGCCGGGACGGGTGCCCGTGGAACGCGGCCGCCACCCGGGCCATCGCCGCTCGGGTGTCGGCGACCACCACCTGAGCCACCGCCCCGCCGATGTCGAGCGTCCGTTCGCACAGCAACGCCACCGCACCGGCCGCCACGGCCGCGGGGGCGAAGTCGTGGCCGTCGGCCTTCCCGCCCCGGATGCAGCAGAACAGCGATCCGGGAACGACGGCCTGGGAGGCGGAGGTGACGGCGGCGACGTCCGCCCCCGAGTGGTTTCCCCGGAGCTCCAGCACCTCGACCTCGCCCAGCAGCTGGTCGAGGCGCACGGGCGGCGTCACTCGCTCCGGGCCGAACGGAGCGGCGCCTGGTGGGGTCGGATCACGGTTCAGGCTCTCGTGGGCGAAAGCCCGAGCGTACCGGCCGCCGGGTCCCGGCTCGACGACGTGGCCAGGGGGGCGTCGGTCGTCGGCTTGGGCGGGACGTCGAACAGGCGGGTACCCGTGGCCGCCAGCTTGGCGAACACGGGGGCCGACACCAGCCCCCCGTAGTAAGGAGTCGGCTCGTCGAGGACGACGATGGCCGACAGGCGGGGGGCGGAGGCGGGCACGAACCCGGCGAAGCTGGCCACGTAGGCGCCGTCCTGGTAGCCGAGGGCGTTGTCCTTGGGCTTGCGGGCGGTTCCCGTCTTGCCGGCCACCGTGTAGTTGGGGAAGGCGGCCGCGGAGCCGGTGCCCTCGGCCACCGCGTCCACGAGCATCTTGGTGACGGCGGCCGCAGTCTCGGCCGACACCACCCGCCGGCCCTTCTCGACATTGGGCTCGTGCAGCTCGCCGGAGGCGTCGACGATGCCTCGCACCAGGCGGGGGGCCACGTACGTGCCTCCGTTGGCGATGGTGTTGTAGGCGCCCAGCATCTGCAAGGCGGTGACGGCCACTCCCATGCCGATGGGCAGGGTGGCGATCGTCGTCCCCGACCAGTCGTCGGGGGCGGGGAGGATGCCGCCCGACTCGCCCGGGAAGTCGAGGGCCGTCTGGTCGGCCAGGCCGAACTGGGTGAGGTACTGGTTGATGCGGTCCTTGCCCAGCTTCTGGCCGATCATGATCGTTCCCACGTTCGACGACTCGGCCATGATCTCGTCGACGGACCAGTAGGCGGGTTCGTGGTGCTCGTCGTCCTGGAAGACGGCGTCGGCCACCCGGTAGCTGTCGGGGACGCTCAGGCGGGTGCCGCCCTCCACCAGCCCCTCCTCCACCGCGCCGGAGATGGTGACCACCTTGTTCGTCGACCCCGGCTCGTAGACCCGGGTGACGGCCATGTTGTCGAAGCTGGGCGTGGGCGGGCCGCCGTTCTTGCCCGCGTCGAGGTTGGCCAGGGCCAGGATCTCCCCGGAGCGGGGGTCCATGACGATGGCGATGCCGCCTTTGGCGTGGGCGGCAAAGATCTGCTCGCCCAGGATTCGCTCCGTTTCGTACTGCATGGCCTGGTCGATGGTGAGGACGAGGTTGTCGCCCCGCTTGGGCGGCTGGAGCTGACGGGTGCCGTCGGCGATGTCGTTGCCGGCGATGTCCTTCTCCACCAACAGCTCGCCGGGATGGCCGGTGAGCTGCTCGTCGTACTGGAGCTCGAGGCCGGACAGGCCCACCGCGTCGCTGCCCACCTCGCCCAGGACGGGCGCGGCCAGGGTCGCCGACGGCAGGAAGCGCTGCGGCTCCTCCAGGAGGAACACGCCGGCCAGGTCGAGGGCGCGGACGGCGTCGGCGACCTGGTCCTCCACCGTGCGGGCCAGGTAGGCGAACTCGGTGTCCTCGGTGAGCATGGCGAAGAGCTCGGCCTCGGGCAGGTCGAGCACGGGTGCGAGGGCGATGGCGGCTGCGGCCGGGTCCTTCACGAGGGACGGGTCGGCCCACACCGTCTGCCGATTGATGGAGATGGCGAGCTCGGTGCCGTTGCGGTCGAGGATCGACCCCCGGTCGGCGGGCAGGACCCGCGACTCGAGGCGCTGGGACTCGCCGAAGACGGCGTACCGCTCGGCCGACACCACCTGGACGTCGGCCAGCCGCCACACCAGGCCGGCGAAGGCGATGGCCATGGCCACCAGGAGCGCCACCAGGCGGTGGCGTGGGACGGTCACGTTCAGCCGGCCGGGGCGGGCGGCTGGGCTTCGGTCAGGGAGACCGGGGGCAGGGGCGGGAGGTAGACGACGGCCGCGGGCGTGATCATCCCCAGGCGGGACTTGGCCTCGGCCACGATCCGGGACGGGGACTCGAGCCGGGCCACGTCGAGGCGTAGGCGCTGGTTCTCGGCCTGGGCCGCCGTCACCTGGGACTCGAGGGTGTCGAGCGGCCCCTGACCCTGGGCCAGGAGGACTCGCACCCCCACGATGGCGAACAGGCCGGCGCAGGCAAGACCGATGAAGGCGCCCACCCACAGCCGCCGGCGCCGCCGGGAGGTCGCCTCGGTGGCGGGGGGTCCGACGATCCGCAGGGGCGTCCGCCGGGTGGGCGTCGTCCGGGGCTGGGGCGCGGTCAGGGGCAACGGCCGGGCGGTGGCGGCCGCGCCGGTAGGAGCGTCGGCGGGGGCGGTGGTGGTCGTCCGGGACGAGGTGGCGCGCCGGGGGGCGGCCGAAGTTCCGGCGGACGCCCGGGTCGCGGCGACGGGCCGAGTTGCCGGGACGCGGTCGGGCGCGGCGGTGGACGCCCGGGAGGCGCGCCGCGTGGCCGGGGCGACGCGGTTGGCGGTGGCCGTGGTTGCCGAGGCGCGCCGGGTGGCCGGGGCGGCGCGGTCGGGCGCGGCGGTGGCAGTGGTGGCGGCGCGCGTGCCGGTTCGGGTGGTGGGGGCGGGGCGGCGGGCGGTCGGTGCCACCGTGGTGGCAGTGAGGACCTCGGCGCGGGTCCGGGTGGTGGGAGCGGTCCGGCGGGGCCCCGGGGCCGCCGTCCCGGGCGTGCGACCGGCGGCAGTGGCGGTCACACGGTCCCGGGTCGGGGCGGCCTGGGGGTTTCGGGGGGCCTGGTTTCGGGGGGCCTGGGCGTCTCGCGGTGGCCGAACGACGGCACGGGTGGCGGTCATGTGCTTGTCCTCAACTTCTCGACTGCCCGCAGGCGGGCGCTCTCGGCTCGACGGTTGGCGGCCACCTCGGCCGCGGTCGGCTTGTGGACACCCCGCCACAGCAGGCGGACGGTGGGCTCGGCCCCGCAGACGCACGGCAGCCCGGGCGGGCAGGTGCAGCCACCGGTGGCGGCGGTCACGAACGCCTCCTTCACCAACCGGTCCTCCCCCGAGTGGTAGGCCAGGACCGCGACCCGCCCGCCGGCAACCAGCAGGTCGAGGGCCTGGTCGAGGGCCCGGGGGATGACGGCCAGCTCGGCGTTGACCTCCATGCGGAGGGCCTGGAAGGTGCGCCGGGCCGGGTGCCCGCCGGTGCGGCGGGCGGCGGCGGGAATAGCCGAGCGCACCACCTCGGCCAGCTCGGCCGTCGTCGTGAGGGGGCGGGCGGCGATGATGGCCCGGGCGACGCGGGCCGAGAACCGTTCCCCGCCGAAGCGGGCGATGAGCTCGGCGAGGGGCTCGAAGGCGTAGCCGTTGACGACGTCGGCCGCGGAGAACGGCTCGGTGCGGTCCATCCGCATGTCGATGGGGCCGTCGCCCCGGTAGCTGAACCCGCGGTCGGCCCGGTCGAGCTGCATGGAGCTGACGCCCAGGTCGAACAGGACGCCGGACACCTGGTCATGGCCGAGGCCCCGGACGACGTCCGCCAGGGTGTCGAACCGTGCGTGGACCAAGGTAACGCGGCCCCCGAACCGGGCGGTGGCGACGCTCGCCGTCCTCAGGGCGTCCTCGTCCCGGTCCAGTCCGATCACGGAGAGGTCGGATCGAGCCGCGAGGAGGGCTGACGAATGGCCGCCCGCCCCCACCGTGGCGTCGACGATCACGCCCTCCGGCACCGGCCGGAAGACGTCCACCACCTCGTCCAGCATCACCGGGAGGTGTTCGGGTGCGGTACCGGTTGCGTTCATCCGCAACCCCCCGACCGGGGCATCGCCGAGATCCGTTCTCGACTGTGGAAGGGGCGAAGAGGGGGGTCTTCCCGCTTTCCGGTCGGAGGGTTGCGCATGGGCGCAGCCCGTAGTGCCTCACGAGGACTGCCTCACGAGGCGGTGCTTCCGTGCAGGGCGGACTCCCCCGCCCCCTTGGCCCGCTCCCAGGCGGCCACGTCCCAGAGCTCGACGTGGTCCCACGCACCGGTGACCACGACCTGCTTCTCCAGCTCCAACCCCGCGTACTGGCGCAGGTTGCCGGGGATTGCGATCCGCCCCTGCCGGTCGGGGCTGGCTTCCTGGGCCCCGGCGAAGAAGACTCGGGCCATGGCCCGCTCCACGTCCGAACCCTTGGCCCGCTCCTTCATCTCCTCGGCCCGGACCTGGAACTCGGCCGGCGTCCACAGCGCCAGGCAGCCGTCCATCTGGCTGGTCACGTACGCCTGCGACAGCAGGTCCCGGAACCGCGCCGGGAGGATCAGCCTTCCTTTGGGATCGAGGGAGTGCAGGAACTCCCCAAGGAACATTCGTCACCCACTCGCCCTCGTGATGGTCGACTAATCGCGGTCGGAAGTGGGGAGCCCTCCCCACTTCCCACCACTTCGTGCCACATTTAATCCCTCACGCGCCACCGGGTCAACCCCACGGCGGCTGCCGTGGTTCGACGGCGCCGTTTTCGGGCGATGATCAGGCCGTGGATCTCCCCCTGCGGACACGGGCCGCGGCCCTCGCCGGCCGCATGGTTTCGGAGATCTCCCGCCGCGCCGGACGGGGTGCGGGCTCGGTCATCGGGGGTCGGGTGACGCTGGCCGTCGACCCGTCGGCCCTCGAGCAGATGTCCGCCGGCCACAAGGTGGCGCTGGTGTCGGGCACCAACGGCAAGACCACCACCACCCGGCTCCTGGCCGCGGCCCTGTCCACCCGGGGGCCGGTGGAGACCAACGCCGCCGGGTCCAACCTCCTCCCCGGACTGGTGGGCGCCCTGTCCTACGAGCGGCCGGGGGCGGTGGTGGCCCTCGAGGTCGACGAGGGGCTCCTCGCCGACGCGGCGGCCGCGGTCACGCCCGACGTGGTGGTCCTGCTCAACCTCAGTCGCGACCAGCTCGACCGCATCGGGGAGGTCCGCCTACACGCCCTGTCATGGCGCAAGATGCTCGACTCCCAGCCCACGACCACGGTGGTGGCCAACGTCGACGACCCCCTGGTGGTGTGGGCGGCCGAGGGGGCGGCGGCCAAGGTGTGGGTCGGCACCGGCCAGCGCTGGCGGGAAGACGCCGCCGCCTGCCCCGCGTGCGGCAACCGCATCCGCTGGGAGCCGTCGGTGAACGGCGCCGCTGCCGAATGGGCGTGCTCGTCGTGCTCGTTGCGCCGGCCCAAGCCCGAGCTGTGGCTGGAGGGCCGCGACCTGGTCCTCCTCGACGGCCAGCGCCTGCCCGTCAACCTCCAGCTCCCGGGGTGGTGCAACCTGGCCAACGCGGCCATGGCCGCGGCCGGGGTGGTCGCCCTGGGCCAGGACCCGGCGTGGGCGGTGCAGGCCATGGCCCGGGTGGGGACGGTGGCCGGCCGCTACGAGCGCGTCACCGTCGAAGGGGTGCGGGTGCGGCTGCTGCTGGCCAAGAACCCGGCCGGCTGGGCCGAGGCCCTGGAGTTGATCCGCCCCGCTCCCCTGCCGGTGGTCATCGGGATCAACGCCCGGGTGGCCGACGGCCACGACCCGTCCTGGCTCTGGGACGTACCCTTCGAGAAGCTCCGGGGGCGCCACGTGGTGGCCACCGGCGAGCGGGGCCGCGACCTCGCCGTCCGCCTCCGCTACGCCGACGTGTCCCACACCTACGTCGACGGCTACGTCGAGGCGGTGCGGGCCGCCGGTGGGCCCGAGGTCGACCTGGCCGCCAACTACACGTCGTTCCAGGACGCCCGGCTGGCGCTCGGCCGTGACTGAACCGTTCTCGATCGCAGTCCTGTACCCGGAGCTGCTCGGCACCTACGGCGACGGCGGCAACGCCACCGTCCTCGCCCGGCGGCTGGAGTGGCGAGGCATCCCCGCCGAGGTGGTCGAGGTGGCGGCGGGCGAGACCACCCCCCGCTCGTGCCACCTCTACCTCCTGGGCGGGGGCGAGGACGGCCCCCAATCCCTCGCCGCCCGCGAGCTGCTCACCAGCCGAGCCCTGCACCAGGCGGTCGACGGCGGGGCCGCGGTGCTGGCCGTCTGCGCCGGCTTCCAACTCCTGGGAACGTCGTTCGTCGGACCCGACGGGACCGCCCACGACGGACTGGGCCTGCTCGACGTGTCCACCACCCGGGGCGAGGACGGGCGCCGGGTGGGTGAGATCGTGGTCGACCCCGACCCCGACCTCGGCCTTCCCGAGCTCACCGGCTACGAGAACCACGCCTGCGTCACCGCCCTCGGTCCGGAAGCTCGGGCCCTGGGCAAGGTCACGGTCGGCTACGGCAACGACTCGGGGGACGGATCGGAGGGCGCGTTCGCGGGCCGGGTGGTGGGCACGTACCTCCACGGACCGGTGCTGGCCCGCAACCCGGCCCTGGCCGACCACCTGCTGGCGTCGGTGGTCGGCGCGGGTGCCCTCGGCTCCCTCGACGATCCCGATGTCGACGCGTTGCGCGACGAGCGCCTCGCCGCCGCTCACCGACCGCATCCCATCGCCACCACCCGCCGCTGGGCCCGCCGCCGGCGGTAGCGATCCGAGGCGGAGCCGCCCGACCGGCCGCCTCCATCGCCACCACCCGCCGCTGGCACGACGGCTGGCGGCTTGCGCTCCGAGACTCCGCCCGCCGACCGAATCCATCGCCGCCGCGGCTGCCATGACGGCTGGCGGCAACGGCTCGCCCGCGTCCGCTGTCCGTATCCATGGTCACGCGCCGCTGGCGGAAACGGCTGGCGCCTGGGGTCAGCCGCCGGGGGTGACGTTCCTGGTGACCTTGCCCAGCCGGCAGTCGACGGGGCCGTTCACCGACTGGAGGCCGGTGACGTTCCACGGCGACGAGGTGCCGGGTTCGACGTCGGTTATCGCGTCGATGCCCTCGGTGACCTTGTTGCCGCTGCTGTCGTAGAACGACACCCGGATGGAGTAGTTGCTCACCTTCGAGGTGGGATTGGTGACCTGGCCGTTGGCCACCGGCTTGCCGCCGTCGGCTGCCGGGGTACAGGCGGTGATCGTGGCATCGGCCTTGTGGTCGGCCCCGGCCGAACACCCGGCCAGTCCGAGCGTGGCGGCCAGAAGGAGGACAATCGTCGATCTGCGCATGGTGGGCTCATGCCCACGCGACGGCAGTCGCACTCAGCACACGTAATTGTTGTCGAACCCCTCGACCCACTGGCTGAGCACCACCGGGCCTCCGGTGGCGGAGAAGCCGGGCGCACAGTGGGCCACCGCCTCGGCCGCGGTCGTCGCCCCGGCCATCCAGTTGGGGACCAGGAGGCGGAGGTCGCCCATGATCCGGCCCCACATCCGAGGTGTCGAGTAGACGCCGACGACCACGCCCGGCTGGCGCCGGAGAAAGTCGAGGCTGCCCTGGAGGGACGCCCGGTTAGCGACCACATCGGTGTCCGACCACGAGTTGTCGAGCTCCACGTCGAGCCACCACACCCGGCCGGCGGCCTGGCCGGTGGCGGACTGGGCGTGGGCGAAGGCATGGGCGGCGGCGTTGAAGCCGAAGTTGTAGGCGCAGGCACCGTCGTTCTGGGGACGACAGGCCGCATCGGGAGCACGCTGGGCGTACCAGTCGAGGGCGAGGGCGGCAGGGCCGGGATTCGACGTGTTCATGTAGAACGCGGCCCCGCCGGGCGAGGCCTCGGCCCACGCGAACTGGTTGGCCAGGCAGGCGTTGTGGGTGTAGGGCCGGCCGCCGGCCACCCCCACGATCCCAAAGGCGCCTGGAGCCGGTACCGGAAGGCCGCATTGCGGCCAGGAAATGTCGTGTCCGACTGACCCCGAGGGCACGATCGCCCTGGCTCGCGAGAGCGTGCCGGGGGGCGTCGAACCGCCGGGCGCGTTCGGCGAACCCATGGTGAGGGCGAGGAGGATGGCGGTGATGAGGGCGGCGAGAGGGTTGATGGGGGTAGGAGAGTACCGACCCGTCGGGCCGAAACAAGGGCATTGCCGGAGAATCTTGTGTCGGCCTGACGCCCGGTGGCCGCTTCTCCTATCCTCTGGCCGCCATGGCAGACGCGAAGCGAGATCGGCAACGGGCAGCCCGGCAGGCGAAGATCGAGGCCGAGCTGGCAGCCAGGAAACGGGCCGCCCGGCAGCGGCAGGCGATCATCGGCGGAGCCATCTTCGCGGTGCTGGCGGCCATCGTCCTGATCGTCAACCGGGGCGACGACGACGACACCACGGTTGAATCCGGGTCCACCACGACCACCCTCGAGGCGTCGGCCACGCCCACCACCGCCGGGCCCACGCCCACGCTCCCCGGGACGCCGGAGTCGGCCGCGGGCAAACCGTGCGTCCCCCGCTCGCAGCCCCTCCCCGAGGGTGCACCCGAGGTCGACGTGGAAGTCGGCCCGCCCCCGACGGCCCTGGTCAGCAAGGACATCACCCTCGGCACCGGGGCGCCCGTGCCCGCCGGTGCCACGGTGACCGTGAACTACATCGGGATCTCGTGCTCCACCGGCGTCATCTTCGACTCGTCGTACAGGACCAACCCCCCCACGCCGGCCACATTCTCGCTGAGCGGGGTCATCAAGGGCTGGAGCGAGGGGATTCCCGGCATGAACGTCGGCGGCAAGCGGCTGCTCGGCATCCCTCCCGACCTCGCCTACGGCAACGACGGCAGCCCCAACGGCACCTTCGGACCACAGGAAACCCTGTGGTTCGTCATCGAGGTCGTCGACGCCCAACCGCCGGCGTAAGCCGGTCGACTCGGCCCGGGCCACCGGTCCGAGGCTCGGAGTGGCCGCCCCGCTCATCGCTGGTGACAGGTTGTCCTCCCGGCTGCAACCGACCCCCTCGGCTCCGGTGCGCAGCGCCCACGAATGACTTCCGTGTGCGTTCGCGCCAGTCGGGCTGGCCAACCCGGGAAGCGCCGCCGGCGACGTCGTCCGCTCCGCCGCCGCGCCAAGTCCACCGGCGCCGCCATCTCGGCCTCGCGCTCCGTTCGCGTCCTCACACTCCGCTCTGCCTCCCTCCGCCACCACCGCTCCGGTCGCCTCACCACCCCGGCTCCGCTCTCGGTGGTGACGTGGCCCGGACCATGCCGTTGGGGTCGGTGACCTCGAAGGTGGCGTCGGGCAGGAGCTTGGCCTGCCAGTCGGGTTGGTGGAGGCGGTGGTGATGGCGGCTGCACAGCAGGACGAGGTTGTTCATCTCCGTCGTGCCGCCGTGGGTGACCCAGCGCACGTGGTGGGCCTCGCACCACGACGAGGGACGGTCGCAGCCCGGGAAGCGGCATCCCTCGTCCCGGATGACCAGGGCGCTCCACAGGGTGGCGGGAATGGTCCTCGTCGACGTGCCGTAGTCGAGGATGGCCGAGCGGCCCCTGGTCAGGACCCGGTGCAGGTCGGCGTCGCACAGCAGCGTCGACACCGTGGGCCCGTCGAGTCCGGGACCGCCGATGACCCGTCCGCCCCGGCCCTCCTGGAGGGCGTCGAGGTCGACGACCACGTTGAGATGGGGACGGTGGCGTCCTGCGGGGGTCGACTGCTGGTGGTCGAGGAAGAACCGGCTCACGGCCACGAGGGCGTCGGCCCGGCGCTGGGCCGGGCTGAGCCCGGGATCGTCCACCGTGGCCAGGCGCAGGGCGGTGGCCACCACGGCCCCGCCCTCGGCGTCGAGATGGCCCTCGATGACGTGGCGGCCGTCCAACGTCGCCGACAGGTGCAGGCTGCGCTCGGGCTCGGCTGAGTCCTTGGCTTCCTCGACCTGTTCCTTCCAGGCGGCCATGGCCCGGGCACAGCCGGCCAGGGTCAACGGAGCCAGGTAGGGCACCAGCTCCGACTCGGCCTCGGCGAAGGCGTCGATGCTGGAATCGTCCAGCTTGGCCACGATCACCTCGACGTGGCCCTTGGCCAGTGTCCCGTTGCGCAGGGCAGCGGCGCATACCGGCAGCTTCCGCAGCCGGCCGGCGAGCGATACCAGGCCATGAGCCGACCTCGAGGTCATGGAGGCCTTGTCCCGTAGCCACGCAGTCATCGACGTGGCCCCGTCCAGGTCCCACAACCCGGCGGCGTCGAAGTCGCCCACGGCCTCGGCGATGCGGGCGTCGAGGAGATCCCGCAGGGCCAGCAGTTGGGCCAACGCCGCACCCTCGGTCGGCACCCGCAGCTTCTCGATCGCCTCGGCCAGGTCCTCCAGCACGGTCCTAATCGTACTAGTGTTCGATCAGTGATGCAAGCCCCGTGAGGTAATATTGTTGACGCGAACCGATGCACTGAGCACGATATGATGGCGGGCACCACCACGCCGCTTGCAATCGGGCACTCGGGTTCCCTTCCTCCGGGAAATCCCAATGCGGTACTGCGGGGACGACGCTCCGAAAGGAGCCTCGACTGGCGGAGCGGGCCTGAGGGCTGTGATCCGGACGACCCGGGCCCGAATGAGGAGCGCATCGCGTAGCCCGGACGCCGGTCCGGCGGGGCGGGACTCGCTCTTGAGGCAAGCGAGGGAGGACTTCGAGCGGCGGGAACGGCGGCACCGGCCCGCTGCAACGGCCCGGCGAGCAACAGGCGGGAACGGCGGCGCGGCCGGCCCGGCGTCACCGGCGGCGGCGCGGCCGGCCCGGCGGTGGCCCGGCGGCGACCCAAGCGTTCGACCAGCTCAGCCGGTGACGGCACCTTTGACGGCCGAGAGAATCACCAGGTAGTGGCAGGCGGCGGCGCCGACGACCATGACGTGCCAGACCTCGTGGTAGCCGAAGACCGTGGGGTAGGGGTCGGGCCAACGGGTGCCCATGAAGATGCATCCGACGGTGTAGAGGAGCCCACCGACCAGCAGCAGCATGAGGTCGACGGCGGTCATGCGGCTCGCCAACGCCGGCAGCATCAGCACCATCACCCACCCGAGCCCGCAGTACGTGACCAGGCCCACCACCCGTTTCTCGGCGATGCCCGTCAACGCGAACACGATGCCCGTCCCCGCCCCCAACCACGCCCCCAGCAACACCTTCGGCCCGATCGTTCCCCCGAGAGTCAGCAGGCATATCGGTGTATACGAACAGGCGATCATCAGGAATATCGTGGCGTGGTCGAGCCGTTTCATTCTCGCTCGGGCGGCGGCCGACCATTTGCGCCGATGGTAGGTCGCGCTCACCCCGAACAGGCAACACACGCCGATGGCATACACGACCGCCGCGGTCCGGGCCCGGGTCGACTCGGCGCTGGCGATCACCAGGGCCCCCGCGGGGAAGGCGAGGAAGAAGCAGACGAGGTGGAGCCAGCCCCGCAACAGGGGAGCGGCGACCTCGACCACCGCGGCCAAGGGGTCCGGCTCGTCGGTCCGACGGGCGGTGTCGACGTACTGGTCGCTTTGGACGAGGTCGGAGGACATGGCGCACCGCCATTTCTTTGACTGGTGCCGTGGGACGACGCGGACGGCGACTTCCCTCCTACGGTAGGCCGACGCGACCCCCATGGCCGAACCGGAACCCGCCGAAACCCGTCCACCACCCCCGCCCGCGCCGAAGACAGGAGCGATGCACCGGTACCGACCCCTCCTCCGCTTCACCGGCGTCGCCGCGGTGGTCACCGCGTGGACGACCCTCCTCACGGCCAGCGCCGTCAGCGGCTTCGACCTCCTCGGCCCCGACCCGCTGAGCTACCTGGGCTCCGACCCACGAGTGGCGACCCTGTTCACCGTCGGGCTGGCCGTCCCCGCCATTCTCTTTTCTGCCTTCTGCCTCGACGTCCGCCGGCGCTATCGCCTCCCCGCCGGCTTCCCCATCGTCATGCTCACCGGCCTGGCCGGGCAGATGGTGGCGGCCTTCGTCCCGATCGGGGGCGACCCCACCGCTCACCGGGTCCACACCACCTTCGCCCTGATCCTCGGAATCTCCCTGCCCCTCCTCATGTGGCGGTTCGCCGCCGGCCAAGCCCCGGGCCCGTGGCGACGAACCGCCTACCGCCTGTTCTTCGTCGAGGCGGCCGCGTGCGTCGCCGGGCTCTACCTGTCGGCCCGTTCGATCGCCCCCCTCGCCGAGATCCTCCCCGGGGTCGCCTTCCACGCCTGGGTCTTCGTCGTTGCCTTCCGGTCACAGCCCGAAGACCGGGCGCATGCGGACGGCCGTGGCCGTCCGGCCGAGGACGGACAGGCCCGGCACCTCCTCGGTGGCGTGGAGGAGCGAGTAGTGGTCGAGGGCTGACCCCGGGTGCGATCAGGCGTCGTCCAAGACGCGCTCGAACGAAGCGGTCAGCCGGGCCGGCTCAACGCCGATACCCGCTGCGACCCCGACGAGGTCGGCCCGGTCGCCGTCCAGCCCGGGCAGCACCAGCAGGTCGACCAGCGGGCCCGGCTCCCACGCCACCAGGGCGCCGCATTGAAACAGCGTCCCCGCCCGGGTGCGCCGTTGGCTGATCCCGACCACCTTGGACCCTCCGACCGTGACCTCGCCCGGCCCCAGACCGGCGAAGCACACCGCGGCCGACCACGCCGTCGCCGCCCGCGCCCGGCCCTCGTGCACCACGGCCCCCTCCACGCCGACGTCGGCCAGGGCCCGGGCCCACGCCCGCCCGATCCACCCGAAGGCTCGGCCCACGTCGGACTCGGCCAACGGGTCGCCCGCAGGAAGGAGGACGTCGGCCCACACCGTCTCCCCCGGGCGGAGGAGGACGGCTCCCCCCCACTCCGACGGCGCACCACCTCGACGCCGGCGGCCTCAGCCCGAGCCCGGTCGACAATGGCGGACGGCTGGGTGCTGCCGAGCACGAGGATGGGCCGGTCGACGTCGACGAACCAGACCGTCCGCACCGCCGGCACGGGCCACGGCCGATCGGCCACCACCGCGGTCGTCGCCCGCTCGTGGTGGACGGCGAAGGTCAGGCCGACAGGGCCGCCCCGGCCTGGAGGTAGGGCTCCCACCGGGGGTCGATCGTCCCCACGGCCACGATGATCCACGTCAGCTCCTTGGGAGCCATGGGCCGGCGGCGGAGGACGAGGCCGACCTCGTGGAGCATTCGGTCCTCCTTGCGGCTGTTGCACGGCCGGCAGGAGGCGACCACGTTCTCCCAGACGTGCTCGCCACCCCGGCTGCGGGGGACCACGTGGTCGATGTTCTCGGCCGCCTCCCCGCAGTACTGGCAGCGGTGGTCGTCGCGGGCGAAAACGGCCCGCCGGTTGAGGGCGGCCCGGGCCCGGAACGGCACCCGCACGAAATGGGTGAGGCGGATCACCGACGGCACCGGCATCGTCGTGCGCTCGGAATGGAGCTCACGGTCGGACGCGTGGAGGATCTCGGCCTTCTCCTTGAGGACCAGGATCACGGCTCGCCGGATGGGGACGACGCAAAGCGGCTCGAAGGTCGCATTGAGGACGAGCGCCTTGCTCACAGTCCGGCCCTCAGCCTCGTCGTCGTGGTGGGACGCCCATCGGGGCAGAAGGCTAGCGCAGGCGACCGAAACGGCGGCACCATTCGAGGTAGGCCACCACGTCGTCGGTGGACGGGGGGCGGTCGGGGTCGCCGTAGGCAGTCTGCAACCGAAAGCGCAGGTACGAGGGGTCGGGCACCGGGAGAGGCGGCCACCGTCGCCACCAGCCGGGCCGGGCCAGCCGCAACATCTGGCGCACGGCGACGGGCCACAGCCCCGGCCGGCGGGCCACCGCGAGGGCGGCGGGGACGAGCCAGGCCGGGCTCACAGGCGTCCCAGCCCCCGCCACGCCACCGCCCCCGCGCCGACGAGGTGGGTGCGCTTGCCGAGGCCGGCGGGACGGAGGTCGGTTCCCCGGGAGAAGTCGAGGCGGGCCCGCTCCTCGATCTCGGTCCGGGCGGCCACCAGGAACGGCTCGCCGAAGCCGGCCGCCACCCCGCCGGCGACGACCGCCACCCGGAGGTCGAGGAGGTTGGCCACCGACGCCACCGCCCGCCCAACCAGGCGGCCGGTGCGGGCGACCACCTCGGGCGGGGCGTGCTCGGCCGGGCGACCGGTGGCGGCGGCGATGGCGGCGCCCGACGCCTCCGCCTCCAGGCAGCCCCGACCGCCGCAGCGGCAGGGGGCGCCGTCGGGCTCGACGACCACGTGGCCGATGTGGCCGGCATTGCCACCGGCCCCGTCGAGCAGGCGACCGTCGAGGACGATGCCACCCCCGATGCCCGTGGACACCAGGACGGCCAGGAAGTCGGACTCGCCCGCGGCCGCGCCGCACCACCCCTCCCCGAGGGCGAGGGCCTTGGCGTCGTTGTCGACGAACGTGGCCAGGCCGGTGGCCTCGGCCAGCCGGGTGCGGAGTGGGAACTCCCGCCACGCGGGGAGATGAAGGGGGGAGACGGCCTCGCCGCCGGGCGACATCGGCCCGCCGCAGCCGACGCCACAGCCCACGACGTCGCCATTGCCCCCGACCGAGTCGATTACCGCCAGCACGACCGCCAGGAGCGCGTCGGCGGCGGTAGTGGCCGGTGTCGGCGCCCGAGCCGAGGCGACGACCTCGCCCTTCTCGTCGACCAGGCCCGCCGCGACCTTCGTGCCCCCGATGTCGACCGCCAGGACCACTTCCACGTGCGCCAGTGTCACACCCCCTCGGTACGCTTGTGACGTGACCGCTCCGATCACCACCACGTCGCCCCCGGTTGGCCGAGTGAGCGTCGAGGAGTTCCTCGCCGGCGACTGGCCGGCCGATGCCTGGCTCATCGACGGGGAGGTCGTGATGAACGACCCGGGGTTCCATCACCAGGAGGTGGTGGGGCGGCTCTATTGGGCGCTGGCCGAGTGGTGTCGCGCCGGGCCGGAGCGGGGCCGGGCCGGGTTCGGTGGCAATTGGATCTTCGGTCCCTACACCTTGCTTCGTCCCGACGTGTGGTGGTCGGCCGTGATCCCAACCGGCAACCGCCGCGACACCCCGCCCGACTTGGCCGTCGAGGTTCGATCCCCGTCGACGTGGCGGTACGACCTCGGCCGGAAACGGGAGATCTACAACGAGGCAGGGGTCCACGAGTTGTGGCTGGTCGACCCGCCAGCGGAGACGATCGTCATCTACCGCCGCCCACCGGGCGCGACGGGCTTCGGCCCGGTTGTCGTGGCCGGCGCCGGCGACACCCTCGACACTCCCCTCCTCGACGGCTTCGCCCTGTCGGTCGACGAGCTCTTCGCCGGTTCGGGCTGAGCCGGCTTCGGCGGGCACGGCGGGTAACCTGACCGAGCACCCCACCATGTCCAGATCTCGCGTCGCGGCCCGCGCCGTCCAGACCTTCTCCGAAAGCTTCGAGACGGTGGTGGCCAACGTCGCCACCGTCGTCCAGGGCAAGGACGAGGCCATCCGCCTGGCCCTGCTGTGCCTCGTCGCCGAGGGTCACCTGCTGATCGAGGACGTGCCCGGGGTGGGCAAGACCAGCCTGGCCAAGGCCATCGCCGGCAGCCTCGACTGCACGTGGCAGCGCATCCAGTTCACGCCCGACCTGCTCCCGTCCGACGTCACCGGGGTGAGCGTCTACAACCGGGCCACCGGCGCCTTCGAGTTCCGGCCCGGGGGCATCTTCGCCAACGTGGTCGTCGGCGACGAGATCAACCGGGCCTCGCCCAAAACCCAGTCGGCCCTGCTGGAGGCCATGGAGGAGCGCCAGGTCACCGTCGACGGCACCACCTACCGGCTGGCGGCCCCGTTCATGGTCATCGCCACCCAGAACCCGGTGGAGCACGAGGGCACCTACCCCCTCCCCGAGAGCCAGCTCGACCGCTTCCTCATGCGCATCGGCATGGGCTATCCCGACCGGGCGGCAGAGATCGGCATCCTCGACACCCACGGCCGCACCGATCCGGCGGCATCGCTGCGGCCGGTGGCGTCGGCGGCCGAGGTCCAGACCATGACCGCCCTGGCCTCGGCCATCCACGTGGCCGCAAGCCTCAAGGGCTACATCGTCGACCTGGCCGCCGCCACCCGGGTCCACCCGCAGCTGGCGCTGGGCGTGTCGCCCCGCGCCGCCCTCGGGCTGCTGCGGGCGGCTCGGGCCCGGGCCGCATCGGTGGGGCGCGACTACGTCGTCCCCGACGACCTCAAGGTCCTGGCCCTGCCCGTGCTCGAGCACCGGCTGGCCCTCACCGGCGACGCCCAGCTCCGGGGCGTCAACCGGGCCGACGTGCTCCTCTCGGTCCTGAGCTCGGTGTCGGTCCCCTCCACCCGGTGAGCCGCCGCGCCCCGATCAGCCCGGCCCGGCGGTGAGGGGGTTGCTCACCCGGCGGGGGTGGGGGGTGGTGGTCGGGGCGTTCGTGCTGGTGGCGGCGGGGCGGGGCCTCGGACTGGTCGAGCTGTATGTGCTGGCCGCCGGCAGCCTGGGCCTGGTCGTGGCCGGCGTCGTCTACGTCGTCACCCGCCACCCCGACCTGGAGGCGTCCCGGCAGCTCAACCCGCCCCGGGTCCACGTGGGCGACAACAGCCGGGTCGAGCTGTCCATCCGCAACCGCAGCCGCCGCCGCTCCCCCGTCCTCGCCCTGCGCGACGCTCTCGCCGGGGGTCCCCGCCAGGCCCGGTTCCTGCTCCCACCCCTGGCGCCCGGGCAGTCCGACCAGGCCAGCTACCGGCTCCCGGCCGACCGCCGGGGGGTGTTCGCCATCGGGCCGCTGGAGGCGGAGCGGTCCGACCCCTTCGGACTGGCCCGGCGGGCGTCGGCCATCGCGCCGGTCACCGAGCTCACCGTCTACCCCCGGATCGACCGGATCCGGCCTCTCCCCGACAGCCCCGGCCGCGACCGCCACCACACCACGCCCCGGGCGGCAGCCGTGGGCCTCACGGGCGAGGACTTCTACGCCCTGCGCGCCTATCAACAGGGCGACGACCTGCGGCGGGTCCACTGGCCCTCGACCGCCCGCCGGGACGAGGTCATGATCCGCCAGAACGAGGTCCCGTGGCAGGGCCGGGCCACCATCGTCCTCGACAACCGGGCCCGGCTCCACACCGACTGGTCACTCGAAGCGGCGGTGTCGGCCGCGGCCAGCGTGGTCACCGCCTGCTGGCAGCACGGCTCGGTCGTCCGCCTCGTCACAACCGATGGCGTGGACTCCGGTTTCGGGTCCAACGCCGGACACCTGGAGGTGGTCATGAGCCGCCTGGCCGTCCTCACCCCGGCCGGCGAGGGTGCCCCCGGCCTCGACTCCCTCGGCCCCAACCGCACCGTCGACGGGGCGGTGGCCGTGATCACAACGACCGCCGTCGACAACGCCGACCTCGACCGCCTCACCCGCCTGGGGCGGTCGCCGTCGGCCGTCACCCTGGTCGCCTTCGACGGGCGTCGGCCCCGCTCGGAGTCCGCCCCCTGGCCCGCCATCGGCCACCTGGTGGCGGTCGGCGCCAACCGCCCCTTCGCCGCCGCCTGGGACGCCACCCTCGCCGCCGGCGCCACCCGCCTCCGCCCCGCGGCCCGCCGATGACCACGGTTGGCCGTGACGCCGGCCGCCCGGAAGCCGGCGGCCGCGCGGCCAGGACTGCCGTGGTCCGGGTGGTCTCCCGATGACCACGATCCAGCGCCGTCCGGCGGCCGTGCCCATCCCGGCGGACGTTGCCAGGACTGCCGTGGTCCGGACGGCCGGCCGATGACCACGATCGAGCGCGGTCCGGCGCCCGTGCCGAGGGCAGTGGACGACGGTCGGTCGGGGCGGGCGGGCGGTCCGGCGGCGGACGGCGGCGGCGGGCGGGTGCGGCGGTTGCGGCGGGCGTCGATCTCCGGCGGGCTGGCTCCGGCCCTGGCCGAGGCGTCGCTGGCGGTGGTGACGTTGGCGGCCATCGCGTCGCTCACCCGCCTGTTCGCCGACGGGTCGTTCCTGCCTCCGGTCGTGGGTGCGGCCCTGGCCAGCCACGCGGTGGCCGTCGTCTCCCGCCGCCGGGGCCTCAACCCGCTGGTGGCGGCCGGCATCTCCGGGCTCGGACTGCTCCTGTACGTGGTCTGGGTGATCGAACCCCACACGACCACCATGGGCATTCCCGGGCCCGACACCCTGGGCGCGGTCGGGTCCGACCTGCGAACCGCCTGGGACCGGTTCGGCGCGGTCGTGGCCCCCGCGCCCGTCAACCGCGGCTTCATCCTCGCCTGCGCCATCGGCGTCTGGCTGGCGGCGTCGTTGTCCGACCTCTTCGCCTTCCGGGTGCGGGCCCGGTTCGAGGCCATCGTCCCTTCCTTCACCGTGTTCCTCTTCGGGGCCATGCTCGGCACCGCTCACCACCGGGTCGGCCTGGCCGCCGGCTACCTGGCCGCGGTCCTGGCCTTCGTGGTCCTGGCCGACGCCGGCGCCCGCACCACGTCGGGGGCGTGGTTCGGCACCCGGGGGGCACAGGGCGACGGGGCGGTGCTGAAGGCGGCGGCGGTGCTCGGCCTGGCTGCGGTGGTGGCGGGGGTCGTGCTCGGTCCCCGCCTTCCGGGCGCCGACGCCCCCAGCGCCTTCGGCATCGGCGACCGGCCCGGGGCCCGGGGATCGGCGCGGGTCACCGTCAGCCCCCTGGTCGACATCCGGGGCCGGCTGGTGAACCCGTCCGGCGCCGAGGTCTTCACCGTGGGCAGCCCCGAGCCCGCCTACTGGCGCCTGACGTCGCTCGACCGCTTCGACGGGAGCATCTGGTCGTCCCGGGGCAGCTACCAGCGGGCGAAGGGCTCACTGCCCGACGGGATCGTCACCCGCGGCCCCCAGCAGCCGCTCGCCCAGGACTTCGTCATCGGCGCGCTGTCCGCCATCTGGCTGCCGGCCGCGTTCCGTCCCGACCGGGTCGAGGGCGACGTCCCGGGACTGCGCTACGAGCGCGACTCGGGCAGCCTGCTCACCGACCGGGAGTCCGCCGACGGGCTCGCCTACACCGTCGAGTCCGAACTGCCCACCCTCACCGCCGACGCCCTCGCCACCGCCCCCGACCAGGTGCCGGGGGCGATCGCCGAGCGCTACCTCCCCCTGCCGGACGAGTTCCCGGTGTCGGTGCGCCTCCAG
Source organism: uncultured Acidimicrobiia bacterium (assembly GCA_963836205.1). GTDB lineage: Bacteria > Actinomycetota > Acidimicrobiia > Acidimicrobiales > AC-14 > JAXDMK01. The sequence goes on from CAWIIV010000025.1 coordinate 48,731, forward strand.
GCCACCGAGGTCATGGGCGGCCACGACACCCCCTTCGCCAAGGCCCGCGCCCTCCAGGACTGGTTCCGGTCGGAGTTCACCTACAGCCTCGACGTGGCCCCCGGCCACGGCGACGACGCCATCCTCCGCTTCCTCGAGGAGCGGGTGGGGTACTGCGAGCAGTTCGCCGGCACCTACGCGGCCATGGCCCGCTCCGCCGGCCTCCCGGCCCGGGTGGCGGTGGGATTCACCCCTGGCCTCCGAGGCGCCGACGGCCGCTTCCACGTCACCGACCGGGAGGCCCACGCCTGGCCCGAGGTCTTCCTCGCCGGCTACGGGTGGGTGGCGTTCGAGCCCACGCCCGGGCGGGGCCAGCCGGGGGCGGAGGACTACACCGACGTGGCCCCGGCCGAGGCCGAGACACCGGCCACCCCCGACACCACCGTCCCGGGCGCGTCGACGCCGGCCCCCGGGGCCACCACCCCGACGCCAAGGGCCGACGACCAGCCCGCGGCCGGACCTCTCGACGAGGCCGGGACGTCGGTGCTCAGCCGCCTGCTGCGCCTCGCCCTCGTCCTGGTCCTCCTGCTGCCGGTGGCGGCGGTGGCGGCGGTGCCCCTGGTCCGCCAGCGGGTCCGTCAGCGGCGGCGGCTGGCGGCCACCACGCCCGCCCAACGGGTGCTGGTGGCGTGGGACGAGGCCGAGGAGGACCTGGCCGCCACCGGCCTGGGCCAGCAGCGATGGGAGACGGCGGCCGAGTACACGGCGCGGGTCGGACCCGTCGGGGGCGACACGGTGGCCCGCCACCTGGGCGTGCTCACCGTCGACGCCGAGGCCGCGGCCTGGTCGGGTGGGGGCGTGGCGCCGGAAGTGGCGGTCCGGGCCGAAGAGGCCGCCGCCGCCCTCGGCACCGCCCTGCGGGCCGAGGCCACACCCGTCCAACGGGCGACCCGGGCCCTCGACCCCCGCCCCCTGCTGCGCGGCCGCGGGTACTTCCGGCGCCCTCGCTGACACCGGGCGCTCCGCCCTCGCCCGAGGTCCGCGACTCCAGTTCGGGTGGGTGAGGCTTGCGTCGGCCGGCCAGCGGAAGACTCGGTTCTTGGGCATGAAAGGAGTGCCAGACGCACCTTTTCATGCCCACGACGCACGGCGGACCCGCGAGATCGTGGTCGCGGAACCAGCCGGCCAGGTCGACAGCCGAGACGGGGCCGGGGACGGGACGGCGCCCGGGCCCCTTCGGCGGGCTTCGACGCCGTCCGGTGAGGGTTAGACCTGCTGGGCCAGGTAGAGCTGCTCGCCCAGCTGCTTGACCAGCTCGAGTTGGGTCTCCAGCCAGTCGGCGTGCTCTTCCTCGCCCGTGAGGATCGTCTCCAGCAGCTGGCGGCTGCCGTTGTCGCTCTCCCGCTCGCACAGCTCGACGCCGGCCTGGAGGCGGGCGATGGCCGCCGTCTCCAGCTCAAGGGCGAGCTTCAGCTTCTCCACCACCGTCTCGCCCACCATCACCGTGCCCAGGCGCTGGAGGTTGGGGATACCGTCGAGGTAGAGGATGCGCTCGATGAGCTTGTCGGCGTCCTTCATCTCGTCGATGGAGTCGGCCTTGATGTGCTCGGCGAGCTCGCCGTAGCCCCAGTTGGCGCACATCTTGGCGTCGACGAAGTACTGATTGATGGCCGTCAGCTCGGCGGTGAGGACGTCGTTGAGTACTTCGAGAACTGCCGGGTTGCCGCGCACGTCTACCTCCGTCGTCGGATGGTCAGGCGAAACCGATGGTACTGCCCAGCACCCCGGCCTCTGGCAGGTCGGCCTCGGTCCGCCCGCCCAGCCCGGCCACGCACAGCGGCTCGCCCTGGGGGCCGCTGTGGTCGGCACAGTTGCCGGAGCAGGTGGACTCCAGGAACCCGCCGTAGGGATCAAGGGTGGCGGCAGACGTGCAGGCCAGCCCGTCGATGCCGCGGCACTCCCGCAGCAACCGGCGCAGCGATGGCAGGCAGCCGCCGCAGCCGGTGCCGGCCCCGCACGTCGCCCGCACCTGGGAGACGGTGGAGGCCCCCGCGGCCACCACCTCGCGCACCGATTGCTCGGTGACGGCCCGGCACAGGCAGGCGTACACCGGCGCTCAGCCCTCGCCGGCCACAGGGCGGTCGCCGATGTCACGGCGCACGACGTACGGGCAGCCGGACTTGATGAGGGCGTTGGCCCAGTTGAGCGGCACCCGGCGGACGATGGGGAAACGGTGGGCGATCCCGGCCACCTCCGCCTTCACACCGTCGTCGCTCACCGAGATCCGAACGAACCGCACCCGGCGCATTCCCAATTCGGGGACAAGGGCCGCAGGGACGATCGTCTCCGCGGCGGAATCGGGGTGCCGGACGGCCACAGGGAGACCCTAACCCCGGAGGTTGGGGTCTGCAACAGCATCACTTAGGTATTCCTAACCGATGGCGGAAGGGTCATGCGCAGGCCAGGGAGTAGATGCGGCGGGCGGGGCCGGCGGCGGGCTCGTCCCAACGGGACTCGACCAGTCCGTCCCGCTCCATGGCCCGCAGCGCCCGGTAGACCGCCACCGTGTCGGCCGTCCCCGACGTCGCCGTCCGGCGGGCGACGCAGCCGAGCCGGTCGCACAGGTCGTAGCCGTGACCGGGCTGCTCCCCCACCATGGCCAGCAGCCGGTCTCGAAGGCACTCGCCGTTCGTCGCCCCGCAGATGCGTTCCATGAAGTTAGGATGACCTAAGACACGATCTTAGTCAACCCTTATTCTGGCTGGTAGCCCGCTACGTGGGGGTAGCCGACGGGGAGAAACGACTACTGCTCGTCGCGCTTGAAGCGCTTGCGCAGCTTCTTGCCGACGTCGCCCACCGAGTCCTTCAGGTTGCCGGCCCGGAAGTTGCCGGTGACCTGGGCCCACCCGGCCTTGCCCATCTTGCGCAGGTTGCGCTCGAAGACGAAGGCGCAGGACAGCATGACCAGGAACCCGACGAAGCCGACGACCAGCGACGTGGCGAAGGCCCACACCAGGATGGCGAAGCCGACGAAGAACCCGAGGCCGGCCCACTTGAGGTTGCGGCCGGCGTGCCGGTAGAGGGTGGTCTGCCCGACGCCGCGCGCGAAAGCAGGATCGCTCTCGTAGAACTGCTGCTCGATTTCAGAGAGGATTCTCTGTTCGTCCTCGTTCAGCGGCACTCGACAGCCCCTTCAAAACACCCAGCTTTGCCTCTGCCATCTTCGCACAGCGAGCCCCCGTCAACAACGCGTCGGCTCACGATTCGGACCCGGCCGACGGCCCCCACTGCTGGTCGCCCTGCCGTTTGAGCTTGAGCGCCCCACCCCGGATCAGCGACGCGGGGCCGACGGCGGCGTCGCCGAACCGGCGGCGCACGTCGTCGATCGCCTGGGCCACGGGCGCCGGATCCGCACCGGTGGCCGACCGGTGGCCGGTCTCGTCGAAGCTCAGCTGCTCGGCCTGCCGCTCGACCAGGTTGGACGCGCTCACCCCCAGCAGCCGCACGCCCTCCGAGCAGTCGACGGCGGCCAGCAACTCCGCCGCCAGCCGGGCCAGCCCGAGGCCGGAGTCGATGGCCGCGGGGGCCGTGCGGGACCGGGTGATGGTGCGGAAGTCGGGGAAGCGGACTTTCAGGGTGACGGTGCGCCCGGCCACCCCCGCCTTGCGCATGCGGGTGGCGACGGCGTCGGACTGGCGCACCACCTCCACGTGGAGGGCGTCGGGGTCACGCAGGTCGGTGCCGAACGTCTCCTCGTGGCCGATCGACTTGGCCACCTGGTCGGGCACGACCGCCCGCGGGTCGCGGGCCCAGGCCAGGTCGTGCAGGTGGCGGCCGGCGGCCGGCCCCAGGGCGCCCACCAGCGTGTCCACCGGCAGGGCGGCCAGGTCGCCCACCGTCTCCACGCCGAAGCGCTCGAGGCGGCGGTGGGTGGCCGGTCCCACGCCCCACAGGGCCCGCACCGGGTGGGGATGGAGGAAGGCCAGCTCCTCCCCCGGCTCCACCACGAACACGCCCCGTCCCGGTACCGCCCCTCCCGGCGACGCCGTCGGCTTGGCCGCCTCCGACGCCATCTTGGCGATCATCTTGCACGTGGCCACCCCCACCGAGGCGGGAAGGCCCATCTCGTCCGCGATCCGGGCCCGGATGCCGCGTGCGATCAGGGGCGCGGGGCCGAGCAGGCGGCGGGCACCGGCCACGTCGAGGAACGCCTCGTCGAGGGAGATGCCCTCCACCAGGGGGGTGAAGTCGAGGAAGATCTGGTGCAGCTGGGCGCTCAGCTCGATGTAGCGGTGGAAGCGGCCGGGGAGGAAAACGGCGTGGGGGCACAGCCGCTTGGCCCGCACCGACGGCATGGCCGAGCGCACGCCCCACGCCCGGGCCTCGTAGGAGCAGGCCGCGACCACTCCCCGGTTGCCGGTGCCGCCCACGATCACCGGCTTGCCGGCCAGGGACGGGTCGTCGAGGATCTCGACCGAGGCGTAGAACGCGTCCATGTCGACGTGGAGGATCGACAGGCCGAGGGCGTCTGTCACCGGTGCAGCTTGCCAGGCGGGAAGGTCGCCGGCGGGTCGCTCACGGCGTGGTCGGCGTGACTCCCGAATGGGGACGGGCCGATCGCGCCCGGCTGGCGGAGCGGCGGGCCCGGACCCGGCTTGGGTAGTCGCGGACGCCCCACCAGGTGACGAGCAGCAGCGCCTCCACGATGATGCGGGTCGACATCTTCGACGTGCCCCGCTCCCGGTCGACGAACTCGATGGGCACCTCCACGATGCGCCCGCCCCGGCGGGCCACCCGGTAGGCCATCTCGATCTGGAAGCCGTAGCCGTCGGCCCGCACGGTGGGCAGGTCGAGGCCGGCGACCGTGTCGGCCAGGTAGGCCCGGTAGCCGGAGGTGGCGTCGGCGAGGGGCAGGTCGAGGGCCATGCCTGCGTAACGGTTGCCCCAGCGGGACAGGGCCCGGCGGCGGAACGACCACTCCGGGATCGAGCCCCCCGGGATGTAGCGGGAACCCACGGCCAGGTCGGCACCGGCTTCGACCGCCCGCAGGAGCGTGGGCAGGGCGGCCGGGTCGTGCGAGAGGTCGGAGTCCATCTCCACCAGGACGTCGTAGCCCTGGCGGATGCCCTCGGCGAAGCCGGCCCGGTAGGCCGACCCGAGGCCCGCCTTCCCGGCCCGGATCATGACGTCGACGCCGCCCAGCTCGGCGCCGGCGGCCTTGGCGATCTCGGCGGTGCCGTCGGGGCTGGCGTCGTCGACGACCAGGACGTCGGCTGCGGGGACGGCCGCCTTCAGCCGGCGGAGGACCTCGGCGATGTTCTCCGCTTCCTCGTAGGTGGGGAGCACCACGAGCGTGCGCATCTCACGCGCCTCTTCCGGATGGTCCAGGAAAGCCGGGTCGAGCGGCGGACCGTCCACTGCCGTGCAGCCTACGATCGCCGACCATGGAGGACGAGCCGAAGCCCCCCGTCGCGATCCCCGAGGGGGGGCCGACGGCGCTACCGAGCATCCGGGCCCGGGCGGTGGCCTTCGCGGCGATCCTGGTGGCCGGCCTCTGCGGCGGGCTCATCGGCCGTGCCCTGGCCCAGATCCAGTGTTCCGGCAGCTGCTCCACAGTGTCCGCGGTCGGCGCGTTAACCGGGGCGTTGACAGCCGCGGCCGGTGTCGCCGTCGTGGCGGTGCTGGTGCTGCGAGCCATGGGCGAGTGGCGAGCCGGCCCGGGCGCCCGCCCACGCTGAGCGGCGTCATTGGCGCTCGGCGGGGGGGCTGGATCGGCTCCATCCCTTGATGTATCGGCGCGTCTGACGCTTCCCTGTAGGGCCGTTGGTCCCGGACGTGGACTACGGCAGGCAGCCGAAGAGTGGGAGGAACAGCCGCAGGAAGCCGAGGAACGGCAGCCGGGCCAGGTCCCGTACCAGTCGACAGATGAAGCTCTCCGGGGCGACGGTCGTCGGCGGGGCAACAGTCGTCGGCGGGGCGAGCGTCGTCGGCGGGGCGAGCGTCGTCGGCGGGGCGAGCGTCGTCGGCGGGGCGAGCGTCGTCGGCGGGGCGACGGTCGTCGGTGGGGCGGCTGTCGTCGTGGGGGCCTCGGTCGTGGGGGGTGCCGACGTCGGCGTGGTCGAGGTCGGGGTGGTAGGTGGGCTGGGAGTGCCGAGCCGGACCACGGCCACGTCGGCACCCGATCGTCCCGCGCCTACCACCTTGGCGTCGGCCTGCACCGCGAGGGCGGTGACGACGTCGACCCCGCCGACGTCGGCGACCAGCCTCCCGTCCCCGTCGAACGTGTCGTCGACGATCCCGCCGGCGGTGAACCGGGCCAGGGCGGACTCGTCACCCAGCCCGCCGCCGACGACGATCTTGTCGCCCTGGAGCGCGAGCGCGATGGGCGTGGCGTTGGTTCCGTCGCCGAAGAGGGCCAGGGCGACACCTTCGGTGCCGAATCCGTCGTCGACGCCTCCGACGGAGTCGTAGCGGACGACGGTGAAGGCGTCGTCGTGGGCCGGGCCGTTGCCGGGCCCGACGAACGAGTCGATCAGGACCACGACCTTCCCGTCCGGCTGGAGGGCCACGTCGGTGGCCGAGCTGACACCCTCGACGGGAGCATCGGCCGAGAACGTCGGGTCGGGTAGACCCCCGGATGTGAGGCGGTAGACGAGCGAGCCGATGGCGACCCGGCTGCAGGACCCCGTCCGGCCGGCGACGACGACCGCCCCGTCGGGCTGCACCGCCGCCGCGAAGCCCCGCTGCACCTGGGACTCCGAGATCTGGACCGCCTTGCCCCCCGTACCGAAGCCGGCGTCGGGCACACCTTCGGACGACGTGCGGATGACGGCCACGCCCGCCGTCTGGCCCGGCGTGGGTCCGATCATCGGACACCCGGCACCCGTCGTCTCACCGGTGAGGATGATCTTGCCGTCGGGGCCGACGTCGGCGTCCCGCAGCAGGTCCGTCCCCCCGAAGTCGTAGGTGGCGCGACCGCCGGCGCCGAACGTGGCGTCGACGCCGCCGTCGGCGTCGAGACGGGCGACGGCGAAGTCGCCCCCGCTCGTCCCCGCCACCAGGAGGCGGCCGTCGCCGAGGACGACGACCTGGTGGCCCTGGTCGGCCGAACCGCCGTTGACGTCGACGCACACCCGGCCGTCGCCGTCGAAGCTCGGGTCGGGACCGCCGCCGGTGAGGAAGCGGGCCACCAGGAAGTCGCCGTCGCAGCTGGTGCCGGCGACGACGATCCGCCCGTCGGGCTGGATGGCCACGCCCTCGCCGGTGTCGTCGAAGCCGAAGTCGGCGACAACCTTGCCGTCACCGTCGAACGTCGGGTCGAAGTCGCCGTCGGCCGCCCGGGCGGGCACGATCACCGCGCCGACCACCACCGCCACCGCCAGCACCGCCCCCCGCCGCGCCCAGCCGCCACCACCGTCGCCGAACCTCATCGCCCGCCTCCCGTCGCCGATCCGACGGTCGACCGTCGGACTCTCCTCCCAAGACTAACGAGTGGTCCCCACGGTTCCCGTCCGATCCGTCCCTACCCGGACAGCGACAGGCGGCGGAACCCCTCCGCGTAGCGGACCCCGGCCAGGCGGCCCCCGTCCTCGGCCCGCTGGCGGAGGACGTCGCGGTAGAACTCGCCGCCCTCGCCCAGTTGGCTCCCGTGGCACAGGACAGCCTCGATCTTGGTCTCGATCGACGGGCCCACGTCGACCCACACGTTTGGCTCCAGCGTCGCCGACATGAACACGCTGTCGACCTGATGGGCGGGGCCGGCGCCCGGGAAGTAGTGGGGGTTGCCCGCCGCCGGCGCCACCGCGTCGAGGACGGCCCAGCCGGTGATGCGGTGGTCGGCGTGGTTGTAGTAGGTGTCGCCGAAGAACACCGCAGTGGGGTCGTTGCACAGCACGACCTGCGGTTTTACGTCCCGGATGGCGCCCACCAGCAGCCGCCGCAGCTCGAGCGAGTCGGGCAGCTCGCCGTCGCGGAAGCCCAGCTGGCGGCGCCCGGCCAGGCCCAGGACCGCCCCCGACGCCTCCATCTCCGCCAGCCGCCGACGGGCCAGCTCGTCGGGGTCGGTGGCGGGGTCGAGCGACCCCTTCTCCCCCCGGGCGCACACCAGCACGTGCACCGCGCAGCCGCCCGCCGCCCATCGGGCCAGCGTCGCCCCGCAGGAGATCTCGGGGTCGTCGGGGTGGGCGTAGATGGCGAGGGCCCGGTCCGGGACGTCCTGGTAGACCTCGGCGGGCACGGTGTCCCTAGTCCACGGGGGCGCTGCGGATGGCCGCCACCGCCCGGGCCAGCCCGTCGTCGTCGACGTCGAAGTGGGTGACCAGGCGCAGGACGCCGGGGCCGATGGTGCCGCCCAGCACCCCCTGGCCGGCCAGGTGGTCGAGCACCGCCTCCGTCCGGGGGTGGTGCCAGGTGACGATGTTGGTGACGACGGTGTCGGGGTCGCAGCCGCCGCCGGGCCAGCGCTCGGCCACCGCCTCGGCCAGCGCCCGGGCTCGGCGGTGGTCGTCGGCCAGGCGGTCGACCATGGTCGTGAGGGCCACCAGCCCGGCGGCCGCGATCACCCCCGCCTGGCGCATCCCCCCACCCAGGCGGGCCCGCTCGGCTCGGGCCTCCTCGATCACGTCGGCCGGCCCCGCCAACACCGATCCCACCGGGGCGCCCAGGCCCTTCGAGAGGCACGACATCACGGTGGTGACGGGCGCCGCATAGTCGGCGGCGGGCGTGCCGGTGGCCACCTCGGCGTTGAACAGGCGGGCCCCGTCCAGGTGGACGGGGATGGAGCAGGCGGTGGCGACGGCCGCCGTCTCCCGCAGCCGCTCCATCGGCCACGGGGTGCCGTTGGCCGGCATGTGGGTGTTCTCCAGGCAGAGCAGCCCGGGACGGGGGTGGTGGTGATGGGCGGCTGCGATCACCCACGCCACCTCGTCGGGATGGACGGTGCCGTCGGTGTCGTCGACGGGGTGGAACTGGATACCGGCGTTGCGCCCGCCGGCCCCGTTCTCGTAGATCACGACGTGCTGGCGGCGGCCGGCCACCACCACCGTCCCTGCCGGGGCCAGGATGCGCAGCGCGATCTGGTTGGCCATCACCCCCGACGGCACGAACAGGGCCGCGGCCTTGCCCACCCGCTCGGCGTAGGCGTCCTGGAGGGCGTTGACGGTGGGGTCCTCCCCGTAGACGTCGTCGCCCACCACCGCGTCGGCCATGGCCCGGCGCATCTCGGCCGTCGGACGGGTGACGGTGTCGGACCGCAGATCGACGAGGTCGGCGTGGGCTGGCGCCGGCGTCACGTCCGTACCCATGCCCGTACCATGGCAGATCGTGAACCAGTCCCCCACCGCCCGCGCTTGACGGCGGACCCGAGGGGGCTCCGGGAGCTTCTCGAGCTGGCCCTGGGGCTGGCCAGGCAGGCGTCCACCCTGCTGCTCGAGGCGCAGCGCCACCCCAACACGGGCATCGACACGAAGACGTCGGTGAACGACATGGTGAGCGACGCCGACCGGGCGTCGGAGGCGCTCATCGTGTCCGGGATCCTCGCCGCCCGACCCGACGACGCCATCCTGGCCGAGGAAGGGGCGGCCCGCCCGGGAACGAGCGGGGTGCGGTGGGTCATCGACCCCCTCGACGGCACCACCAACTACCTGTACGGCATCCCCGCGTGGGTGGTGTCGATCGCGGCCGAGGTCGACGGCGTGGTCGAGGTGGGGGTGGTCGCCGACCCCAGCCACGGGGAGGTGTACTCGGCGGTGCGGGGCGACGCCGCCGCCTGCTGCAACGGGCTGCCGATCACGGTGTCGGGGGCGACGGTGCTGGCCACGTCGCTTATCGGCACCGGCTTCGCCTACCGGTCGGCCCGGCGGGCGGAGCAGGCGCTCGCCCTGCCCCGGGTGCTGCCCGCGGTGCGCGACCTCCGCCGCCTCGGCGCCGCCGCCCTCGACCTGTGCCTGGTGGCCTGCGGCCGCCTCGACGGCTATTTCGAGACCGGGCTCCAGCCGTGGGACATGGCTGCCGGGGCCCTCATCGCGTCGGTGGCGGGGGCGGAGGTGTGCGGGTACGACGGCGGGCCGGCGTCGACGGCGTCGCTGGTGGCGTCGACCCCCGGCATCGCGGCCGACCTGTTGGCCACCCTGGCCGCGGCCGGGGTCACGCCCGACCCGGGATACCGGACGCCATAAATCCCCGGTTCATGCCAGCATGGACGGGTGTTGAAGCTGGTCGCCATCCTCCGCTTCATACGCCGGAGCACGGTCCTGCTGGGCGTCGGGCTGCTCGGGGGCACCGTCACCACCGCGGGCGTGGTGATGCTCGTCACCCCGGGACCGGGGCTGCTGGTCATCATCGCCGGGCTGGCCATCCTCGCCACCCAGTTCGCCTGGGCCGAGCGGGCGCTGGAGAGGATGAAGGCCAAGGCCCGGGCGGCCCGTGACAAGGCGTCCGTCCGGCGGGCCGATCGGCGAGCAGAAGCCGCGGCGTCGGGGACGGAGACACCGCCGGGTCCAGGTGTGTCGCGACAGCCGCCGGTGCCGACGGGCGACGACATCCCCTCCGAGTCCGACAGCCAGGCGACGGCCTAGGCTAAGTCGGGCTCACCTGCGCCTCCAGGCGTTCGAGGGTGCGCTCCATCCCCCGGCGGTTGCGGCCCCGGAAGCCCAACAGCCACAGGCCCAGCGCCAGCCATCGGGGCGCCGTCGAGTAGTCCCACGACTCGACCACCCGGGTCGCCCGGCCGCCGTCGGCCGGCTCGAACCGGTAGCGCCAGCGGGCCCGGCCCAGGTGGTCCCAGGCCAGGAGGCGGCCCTCCTCGAACTCCACGACCCGGTTGCTGATGCGGTAGGGCGTCCCGAGGCGCATCGCCATCCCGAAGCGGGCCCCGGGCTCCAGCCGGGCCGGCGCGTCGTCGAGCACCGCCTTCACCGTGCCCGACCCGTCGATCAAGGGGTGCATGGCCGGGTCGGCAACCACGTCGAACAGGCGCTGGGCCGGCGCGGGGATCACCCGCTCGACCGTGACCTGCCGTCGGTGCTCGTCGCTCACCCCGTCGAAGCTACGACACCCGGTCAGTTGGCGATGGCGGAGGCGCCGACCGCGGCCAGCCCGTGGAGGGCGAGCTCGGTGAGGCGGGCGTCGACGATGCGGGCGAGGGCGCCCAGCTGCCGCCGCTCCCGGGCTCGGAAGGGCCGTCCCCGCCGGCCGAGGACGAGAGCGATCGACGCGTCGGCCAGGGCGGCCCAGGCCACGTCGTCGGGACCGCACTCGCCCGCCGCCACCGGGGCCGACGAGCGGCTGCCGGCCACGAAGGCGGCCAGCCAGGCGGGGGGCGGGGGCGAGCCCTGGGACGCGAGCAAGACGCGGTCGTCGAGGTCGACGGCGGCCACCCACTCCGACCCGAAGTCGGACCCGGCGTGGCTCACCATCACGCTCAGCAATCCCGCGGGACTGGTGGCCGCCACCAGGAGGGCCGCCGTCTCCAGGGCGTCGAGGCGGGCGTCGTACATGCGCTCGGGGGCGGCCCGCACGTCCTCCACGTCGACCCCGTCGACCTGGTCGATCTCGCTGACGAGCAGGGAGACCAGGCCCGCGTCGGGCAGCTGGACGACCAGCTCGTCGATGGCCCGGCCCGCTCCCCGTTCGAGGATGTCGATGCCGACGACGTCCCCCCGCACCGCTCCGATGCGGCTGGCGACCGCGCCCAGCGCGCCGGGACGGTCCGGCAGCCACACCCGTACGACAAAGGTCTCCATGGGGACGAACCTACGGATCGGGTGTGAACGCCGGGTTTCGGCGCCGCGACGATGCCGTCACGAGGGGCCGTCCCGAGGGGCCGTCACGAGGGCCGTCACACGGCCTGTACGGTGCTCGTATGGCACCCAAAACGAAGCCCGAGGTCACCATCGACGGCGGCGAGCCGCCGGCCGACCTGGTGATCGACGACATCGAGGTCGGCGAGGGCAAGGAAGCCAAGCCCGGCGCCGACATCGAGGTCAACTACGTGGGCGTGTCGTGGTCGACCGGCCGCCAGTTCGACGCCTCCTGGGACCGCCGGCAGACGTTCACCTTCCGCCTCGGGGCGGGGATGGTCATCGGCGGCTGGGACAAGGGCGTGGCCGGGATGAAGGTCGGCGGCCGCCGCCGGCTGACCATCCCGCCCGAGCTCGGCTACGGCGCCCGGGGCGCGGGCGGCGCCATCGGCCCCAACGAGACCCTCGTCTTCGTCGTCGACCTCGTCGGGGTCCGCTAGGACCCAACCTTCAGGACGACGATTTGGGCGACGGGTTCCGTGCGCCCAAAGGGTCGTGAAACGGCGCGCCTGACGCCTGATCACGACGGCGTTTTCGTTGCGTGAAGCATCCCGTGGGGCGAAATCGTCGTGATCGCGGGCGTCATGTCAGCCGGGCGGGCCTGCGGCCGGGGCGGCGGCCGAACCCACGCCCAGGGGCGGGGTGCCGATGACCACGGTGTGGCCGGGGGTGGCGGCCAGCTGCTGGAGCAGCCGGAGCTGCAGTAGGGCGGGCGAGCCCTCGGCCTGGCGGGCGGCGTTGGCCAGGCTGCGGAGGGCCGCCGTCTCGCCCCGCGCCCGCTCCAGGGCGGCCAGGCCCTGGGCCTTGGCCACCAGGACCTCGGCCCGGGCCCGCTTGAGGTCGGCGGGCAGGACGACGTCCTTGAGCTCGAGGTGGACCACCGCCACGCCCAGCTGGTCGAGGCCGCGCACGGCCGCGGTGAGCTCGGCGCCCAGCTCGGCCCGGCCGGCCAGCAGGTCCTCCACCGGGTGGGCGGCCACGACCTCCCGCAGCGCCACCTGCACGGCCAGGTAGAGGGCGCCGTGGGCGTCCTGGACGGCGGTGACGAACGCCACCGGGTCGGCCACCTGGACCTGGCCGGCGGCGGTGACCTTGACGCTCACGCCGTCGGCGGTGGGGACCTCCTGGGTCGGCACCAGCAGCACCCACGGCCGCATGTCGACCCGGCGGAGGGTGTACCGCGAGCGCCACCGGCGGTGGCCACCGGGGCCGAGGGTGTCGACCAGGGCACCGGTCCGGAAGAGCAGGGCCCGCTCCCACTGGTCGACCGTCACCAGGCGGCCCGGCCGCACGGCCGCGCCGGCACCCGTCCGCATCCAGCCCGTCATCATCGAGTGCTTCTGTCGCATCATGGCTACCTCGTCGTTTGCGCCTTCCCCCAGCTGGGCGCCTTCCCCCAGCTGGGCGCCCTCCCCCGGCCGGCCCCGACGGCGGGACGGGGGCCGAGGCCCGCAAGGTCCCGCCGCCGGTACGCCCGAGGGCGCGGGCCGGCCGGAGGTCGAACGCGGAATGGGAGTCGAACCCAGTGGGATCCACCCGTGCCGGAGAGAACACGCGGGACGGAGCCGGTCACGACCGGGCCGCCGCTCATTCCAACACGCCACGCAGAGTAACGGGACGGACGCCTTCCGTCCCCCGAATTACGCGGGCGGACCCGCCAGCCGGCGCCGCAGCTCCACGTAGACGGTCGGTCCGACGACGGCCTCCAGCTCCTCGGCCATGGAGTCGATCACCGGCCGGTCGCCGACGTACGCCCGCTCGCCCTCTGTGCAGCACCAGGCCATCGTCTCGCCGTCGGCGCCCCAGTCCCGCCGCTCCCACCGGCGGACGGTGGCCACCTCGGTGTCGCCCTCCCCCGGCTCCCAGTCGACCTTGATCGGCAGCTGCCAGCACACCGACGGCTTCCACACCACCGGCGACTCCCCGGAGTGGATCGCCTCCAGGTGCAGGGCGCACCCGGCACCGCCCTCGAAGCCGGGCCGGTTCAGGAAGATGCAGGCCCCGTCGACCACCCGGGTGGTGGTGCGGGATTCGTCGCCGAAGACGCCGCCCTCGGCCGCCGCCGCGTGGTGCTCGAAGCGGGACGGGTCGAGGGTGGCGGCCAGGGCGCTGATGTTGCGGGACTCGTCGTCGCCGTCGAGGTCGGCCCCCATCGAGCAGCAGCCCTGGCCCAGGTGCTCGGCCGACTCGGGACCGATGCCCAGGCAGCCGCGGCCCCAGATGCACGTCCAGTTCGACCTCAGGAAGTCGGAGTCGAAGCGCCAGACGGTGTCGCCGTCGTCGATCTCCTCCACGGGCCTCAGAGCTCCACCCGGTAGACCCTCCCCGGGCGCTGGACGTCGGCCCACGCCAGCACGCCTGAGTCGGCGGCTCGGTGGAGGCCACCGGAGCTGTCCATGCTCGTTCCGATGACCTTGGTGGCCGTCTCACCCGAGTCCAGCTCGAGGAAGAGGACCTGGTCGGCCCGGGTGGTCCCGTCGACGGAGCTGACCAGGAGGGTGGCTTCGTCGTGGATGAGGGTGACGCCGGCGGGTGCGCCCAGGTGGAGGTCGGTGAGCAGCGGGGTGACGACGCGCTCGGCCACGCGGAACACGAGTCCCCGGCCGGGTCCGGCGCCCTGGTCGGTCACGTAGGCCACCCCGTCGGCCGCGACCACGACCGAGTCGGGGCTGACGAAGGGGCCGCCCGAGGCGACGGTGGTCACCGCACCACCCGAGGCCGACACCCGGAACAGGCCCTCCTGGCCGGTACCGGGGTCGCGGCCGGTGAAGTAGATGTCGTTGCCCACCACGTCGAGGCCGCGGGCGGATCGGCCCTCGGTGCCGGGGACGATCCCCGGCGCCGGGTCCCCGCCCACCATCGTCACGACCGGGAGGTTGTAGATGGCGCCGTCGGCAAGGAAGGCCCGGACACCGTCGGCGGCAACGCTGATCCCGGTGGGCCGGACGAGGGGGGCGCCCTCGGCGACGGTGGTCAACGCCCCCCCGTCCCCGGCGACCCGGAAGACGGCGCCACCGGCGTCGCCGACAGCCGTGAAGTAGAAGGCCTTCCCGTCGGGCGACGGCGCCGCGTCGAGGAGCTGCTGGGCGGCATCCGTCTCCGCCACCACCGACACCTTCCCGAGGGTCGCATCGAGGCCGCCACCCCCGTCACCCCCGTCACCACCGTCGCCGCCGCAGCCGCCCGCCAGCACGGCCGCCGCCAACATGACCACTGCCCAACCGTGCGCCTTGCGCATGGGGCACCTCCATCGGGCTCCGGGGACACCATTGTCGCCGGTCGACCGGAGTTCGTCACCGCCCCGCCCAATGCATGACGTCGCCGGATGAGCGGCCTACAGCTTGGTGAGGGCCCGGCGCATGTTCCGGACGGCCTGGCCGATGCGCTGCTCGTTCTCGATGAGGGCGAAGCGCACGTGGCCGTCGCCGGTGGCCCCGAAGCCGATGCCGGGCGAGGTGGCCACCTTGGCCTCGTTGACCAGGAACGACGCGAACTCCACCGACCCCATCTCCCGGTAGGGCTCGGGGATCGGGGCCCAGACGAACATGGTGGCCTTGGGCTTCTCGACCTCCCAGCCGATGCGGTTGAGCCCGTCGCACAGGGCGTCGCGCCGGCTCCAGTAGATCTCGTTGACTTCCTTGGGGTAGTCGGCGGCCTCGTTCATGGCCACCGTGGCCGCGATCTGGATGGGCTGGAAGGCGCCGTAGTCGAGGTACGACTTGAGCTTGGCCAGGGCGGCCACGATCTCGGCGTTGCCGACCAGAAACCCCACCCGCCAGCCGGCCATGGAGAACGACTTGGTGAGGGTGTAGAGCTCGACGGCGACATCCTTGGCCCCCGGCACCTGGAGGATCGACGGGGGCATGTAGCCGTCGAAGGCGGTGTCGGAGTAGGCGAAGTCGTGGACGAGGATCACGTCGTGCTCACGGGCGAAGTCGACCAGGCGGGTCAGCCATTCGAGGTCGACGCACGTGGTCGTGGGGTTGTGGGGGAAGGAGAGGACGATCACCTTGGGCCGGGGCCAGGCGTTCTCCCAGGCGTTGATGAGGTTGGCGAAGAAGTCCTCGCCCGGGCCCAGGGGCACCCGCCGGACGTCGGCCCCCGCGAACAGGGGGGCGTAGATGTGGATCGGGTACGACGGGGTGGGGACGAGGGCGGTGTCGCCCGGCCCGAGCAGCACCCACATGAGGTGGGTGAGCCCTTCCTTGGCCCCGATCACGTTGAGGACCTCGGTGTCGGGGTCGAGGTCGACGTCGAAGCGGCGCTGGTAGAGGTCGGACGCGGCCAGGCGCAGCTTGGGGATGCCCTTGCTCGACGAGTACCGGTGGTTGCGGGGGTTGCGGGCGGCCTCGGCCAGCTTCTCCACCGCGATCTCGGGCGACGGGATGTCGGGGTTGCCGAACCCGAGGTCGATCACGTCGTCGCCCGCCCGCCGGGCCGCCATCTTCAGCCCGTCGATGATGGTGAACACGTACGGCGGCAGGGCGTTGATGCGTCGGAACTCCACCACGGCAGGCTACCCCCGGCCCCGTGCGTCGCTGCCCCGTATTCGGACGGCCGGACTCCTACCCTGGTGCCGGTGCGCCGCGTGCGGGTGGTCCTTGCCCTCGCCCTCGCGCTCGCCCTGGGCGCGTGCGCCGGCACCGACCAGGCCAGACCCCGGTCACCGACCCCGACCACACCGGCTGTGCCCTTCGACGTGGCGTGGCAGGCGAGGCTGGGGAAGGGGTCGACACTGGTCGCCGACTTCGACGGCGACGGAGCCGACGACACCATGTCGATGTACAACGCCGGGCTTTGGATCAACATCCAGGACTGGTTCGTCGACCTGGCCCTCGCCACCGGCGAGACCCAGACCCTCGGCATGTCGACGTTCGGGACGGGTATCAGCTTCGGCGACCCTCTCCGCCTCATCCAGGTGGCCGACCTGCCCGGACAGGTGGCCAAGGGGGCGTGGGCCAACGTCGGGTACTCCGCCATCACGAGCCAGATCGCCCTCCTGGTGGTCCACGAGGGCCGGCTGCAGGGAGCCACCATCGACGGTCGGCCGGGCATGTTCGGGAGGTCGTTCTCCGTGGGCGGGATCGTCGGCAAGGCGACCGGCACCATCGAGTGCCTCGACGGGGCGTCCACCGTGAAGGTGCACTGGACTGGTCAGGACGCCCACGGTCACGTCGAGGGAACGACGACGTTTCACCTGGACGGGACCACGTTCTCCGAGGTCGAACGCGAGTCGTCCGGGTACGACGTACGCACGGGGACAGTGACGGGCGCCCGCACGCCGGATTGCCCGGCGGCGTGACCTCGGCTCACCCCCGGGTGGAAGCGGCCAGGGCCTCCTTGAGCTTGATGCGGCCCCGCGTGCGCAAGGCGCCGCCGGAGTAGACCCGGGCCGACACCCGCACGACGATCACGACCGTCACTAGGACGAGGGCCACCACCGCCACCGCCTCCCCGGCCGAGGCCTCGCCCGAGGCCATGCGGATGGGCATGACCAGCGGCGCCCAGAAGGGCACCCACGACATGACCCGGCCCATCAGCCCGGCGGGGTCGCCGATGGCGGCGAAGGTGCCGAAGTAGCCGGCCATGATCAGGAAGGTGATCGGCGAGGTCGTGTTCTGCAGCTCCTCGGCCCGGGACGCGACCGCGCCGGCCATGGCGAACAGTGCGCTGTAGAGGGCGAAGCCGAGCAAGAACCAGCCCATGACCAGCACGAACGCGCCGCCGACCCCGGGCGGCAGGTCGATCGTCCCCGTGATCGTCGCCGCCGCCAGCCCGACCACCATGAACAGGGCGAGCTGGACGAAGCCGAGGACGCCCACGCCGACGATCTTGCCGGTGAGCAGCTGACCGGGGCTCATCTTGGCCAGCAGCAGCTCGACGACCCGGGACGACTTCTCCTCCACCACGCTGCTCGCCACCGCGAACCCGTAGCCGAAGAGCTGGCCGAACACGAAGAACACGCCGAAGGTGACGAGCGAGCGGCGGTCGTCGCTCTCCTGGTCGGGCGGGTCGATGGCCGCCGTCTGCAAGGGCGGCGGATCGGTGATGGCCACCGCTTCGTCCCCCGAAACCCCGGCCGCGGCCAGCGCCTGCTGGGCCCGCACGTCGCGGTTGGCCAGCTGGAGCAGCGCCTCCAGGTCGCCTTCGAGCTTCTCCTTCACGACCACCGTGTCGCCGTCGACGGCGGCGTCGAGCTCGTCGGCCTCGACCAGCCGCTCGGCCTCGGCCCGGTCGGCGACGGTGCGGGTGGTGACCTCGAACCTGTCCCCCAGGTCGACCCGGGGCAGGGCATCGATGAGGGGCGACGCCGTCTCGCCGGTGGACACCACGCCCACCTCGAACTTCTCGGGACCGTCGTCGCCACCGAGGCCGGGGACGATGGCGATGGCCAGCACGATGAGCAGGGTGACGCCGGTGGAGATCACGAACGCCCGCTGGCGGGTGCGCTCCACCAGCTCCCGGCGGATGACGAGGAACACCGCCTGCCGGCCGGTCATCGGCTTCGCCGTCACGCCTGCACCACCTCCCGGAACAGCTCGGCCAGGGTGGGCGCCTCCGGCGTGAAGGCCTCCACCCGTCCTGCCGATCGGGCCGCGTCGAGCACCTGCTGGGTGTCGGCGCCGTCGTCGAGCTGCAGCACGACCACACCGTCGCCGTCGGCGTGGGCCACGGTGACGCCCGCCAATCCGGCCACCCAGTCCGAGGTCGCGCCCGCGACCGCCACCCGGAGCCGGCGACCGCCGTGGCGGGCCCGCAGCTCCTCGATGCGCCCGTCGGCCACCACCTTGCCCCGGTCGAGGATGGTGACCGCGTCGCACAGGTGCTCCACCAGCTCCAGCTGGTGGCTGGAGAACACGATCGCCGCCCCCCGATCGGCCTCCTCCCGGAGGACGGCGGCCAAGACGTCGACGCCCACCGGGTCGAGGCCGGAGAACGGCTCGTCGAGGACGAGCACGTCCGGTCCGTGGACCAGGGCCGCCGCCAGCTGCACCCGCTGCTGGTTGCCGAGGGAGAGCTCGTCGACCTTGTCCTGGGCCCGGTCGGCCACCCCCAGCCGCTCGACCCAGTGGGCAGCCGCCTTCTGGGCGTCGGCCGGCTCCAGCCCCGACAGCCGGCCGAAGAACTCGAGCTGGTCGGTCACCCGCATCTTGGGATAGAGGCCCCGCTCCTCGGGCATGTAGCCGATCCGGCGGCGGGCGACGTCGTCGATGGGCACCCCGTTGAGGTGGACCTCGCCGGCGTCGGGCTCGGCCAGGCCGAGGACGATGCGCATGGTGGTGGTCTTGCCCGCCCCGTTGCGCCCGACCAGCCCCCGCATCTGTCCCGGTTTGACGGCGAACGACACGCCGTCGAGAGCGACCACATCGCCGTACCGCCGGGAGACGTCTCGAAGCTCGAGCACGTCTCGACCGTAACTCAGCCGCCGTCGCCGCCCGACCCCCCCTTTTCCCGCAGGCCGAGCATCATGCCGAGCAGGCCCATGGCGATCGCCGCCAGGTACAGGCCCATGAGGCTGGGGTCCTCGCCCTCCCGGGCCACGTCGTAGACGATCCCGCCGACCAGGGCGACGGTGGCGATGGCGATGAGGACCCAGCTGAGAGGATTGCTGCTTCCGCGCTTTCGGGTGTCCATGCCTGCTTCGTTCCCGCGGCGGCGGCGAGCGGAACCGTCGGTTAGGGCTCGAGGCCGAGGCCGAGGCCGGCGCCGGCCATGGCGATGGTCTCGGCCGCAGCCGGGTCGCGGCCGATGTCGAGGGGCGCGCAGACGGCCCACGAGGCGCCGGCGGCGGCGAGGGCGTCGAGGTGGCGGCGGAGATCGTCGACGGTGCCCCACACCAGGCCGGGACGGGTGCCGAGCTCGGCCAGCTTGGCGTCGGCCTCGTCCCGGGTACGGCCGACGAGCACCTGCCCGGCCCAGGTCGGCTCCACGCCGGTGCCGGCCAGCTCGCCCGCGGCCGCCGCGAACGAGGCCACGTCGAGTCCCCAGCCGTTCCACCCCCGGGCCCGGCCCGCCACCGCCATGGCCCGGGCGGCAGCCGAGCGACCCCCGACCCACGTGACGACCCCCGCGTCGGCCAGCGCCTCGGCGCACGCCACCAGCCGGGTCCGGCGCTCGGCCATGGAGGGGTAGCCCACGCCGTAGGCCACGTTCTCGGCCCGGTTGGCGAGGTCACCCGTACCGAGGCCCGCCACCAGGCGATCACCGGCGATCTGGTGGAGGGTGAGCATGGCGTGCAGGAGCAGGGCATCGGGCAGGAGGCCGACGCGGGCCACGAGGGTGCCCACCGCGACCTTCGCCGTCTCCGCCGTCACCGCCGCCAGCAGCTCGTAGGAGTGGAGGGCGGGACGGTCGGGACGGCCCAGGGGCCACAGATGGTCGAAGACGAAGATGCCGTCGAGCCCGGCCTCTTCGGCCGCCCGGGCCGCGGCCAGGGCCGGCTGAGGGTCGCTCCGGAACTGGGGCAGGGTGATGCCGAGCCGCATGGAGCGGGACGCTACCGAGATTCGGGGGGTCTCTGGGCCCAGAGACGGAGAGCAACCGGCCCCCGGGGGCTGGGGAGCCCGGGGACCGGTGCTCTTCTTATCTGTTCAACGGGCGGGGCCCGATGTTCTCGCGAACTGGGTTCTGGCTCATCTCGTCCACCAACTCGGCGCCCAGGCAGCCGGCGCCGATGGCACCCGCCCGGGGACCGAGGGCGGCGGCGACCACGGGGATCGCCGGCCGCCACGCCCGCCCCTGGAGCAGGGAGGAGAACGCGGCCCGGACCGGTTCGAGGAGGAGGTCGCCCATGGTGACCAGGCCGCCGCCCACGACGAACGCCTCCGGGTCGAGGATGTTGGCCAGGTTGGCCAGGCCCAGGCCCACCCACCAGCCGAGCTCGGCCACCAGGGCGCAGGCCTCGACGTCGCCGGCGGCGGCGGCCGTGGCCACGTGCTCGCCGAGGATGGCGTCGGGGCGTCCCCCGGCCAGGGCCAGCACCGCCGCCGCCCGCCCGTCGGCGACCGCCAACCGGGCCGACCGGGCCAGCCCGCTGCCCGACGCGTAGCGCTCCCAGCACCCCCGCTGGCCGCACGGGCAGGGCGGCCCGTCGCGGTCGACCACCATGTGGCCCACCTCGCCGGCGAAGCCGTTGGCCCCCCGGGTGAGGCGCCCGCCGGTGATGACGCCGCCGCCGATCCCCGTACCCAGGGTGACCAGCACCACGTCGTCGAGCCCAGTGGCGGCCCCCATGGCCCGCTCGGCCCACGCCGCGCAGGTGGCGTCGTTGTCGACGTGGACGGGCACGCCCAGGCGGCGCTCGAGCTCGGCCCGCACCGGCAGCCCGGTCACCCCCGGCAGGTTGGGGGCGAACCGGAGGACGCCGTCGCGGTCGACCAGACCCGGCATCCCCGCCCCCATCGCGGCCAGGGGCCGGGTGCCGGCCACCTCGACGGCCAGGGCCGCGACCGCGTCGAGGACCTCCTCCCCGGTGTCCGGCGTCGCCACCCGGCCCTCGGCCACGACCCGGTTGCCGGCCAGGGCCACAGCCAGGCACTTGGTCCCGCCGACGTCGACGCCGACCGTGACCGCCCCGCCAGCGACGGCCATCAGAAGCGGAGGATGGCGCCGATGCGACCGAGGACGTCGAGGTCGGGGTTGGCCCGGCAGATGGCCAGCCGGCAGGACTGGTTGAGGGCTTCTTCCACCGCCTCCTCGACCACGTCGTCGACCTGGTGCATGTCGGCCGAGCACAGGGGGCAGCCCCGGCCCCGCACGCCGACGTAACCGCACGCCCGGCACCGCCAGCCGGGCGCCTCGTAGCCCTCCGACACGAGCAGCGTCTCCACCCGGCGGGCCACCAGGGCGGTCAGGACGTCGGCCAGGCCCACCGCCGCCCCGCTGCCGGCACCCACCGCCTGGCGCAGGCGCTCGACCAGGGCCGCCTCCCGAGCCCGCTCCACGCCCGCCTCCACCTCCAGTGCGGCCTGGACGATCTCGTCGTCGCGGGCCGCCACCGGGATCGAGACCCGGGCCGCGATGCGCTCCCGCAGCCAGGGGTGCAGCTCCCGCTCCAGCTCCCGGCCCATGGCGTCGGGCGTGCCCAGGACGAGGTGGTCGAAAGGATGTTCCTGGTAGGCGGCGAAGGCGGCCTGGGCCGCCCGGCGGACGTGGTGGGCGGCCGCGGCCTGGGTGTGGCCGGCCAGGTGGTCACGATCCATCTGGCCGCCGTCGTCGTCGTGGCGGGGCAGTTGGTCGAAGTGCTCGTGCTTCTCCACCAGCTGGCCCTGCTCGAACAGGAAGATCCGGGCCCGCTGGCGGTCGACGAGGAGCACCGCGAAGCGCAGGTACTGGTCGACCACCGACTCGAGCACCCGGATGTGGGGCGTGGCGTTGACCACGATCACGTTGGGCACCGAAACGGCCAGAGGCACGACCTGCCAGAACCCGTCGGCCGAGCAGGAGAACATGGCCAGGCCCCGGGTCGAGGAGCGGTCGATGCCGCCCCGGACGTAGTCGGAGATGCGCCGCAGGTCGGCATCCACCGACGCGGTGGCGGCCTTGTCGTGGCCGTCGTTGGCGGCCATCCGCCGCCGGCCCCGCCGCAGCAGGTCGTCGAGATGGGGCTCCACGTCCTGGGCCCGGATGTAGCGGCGACCGTCGACGTCGAGGTAACACGAGGTCACCGGCGCCCGCTCGCTCGTGAATCCGGCCAGGTCGCGCAGTACTGCATCGGTGATCGTCAAGGACCGGAGTCTATTTCGGTGTCGGCGTGCGTCGATCGAAGCGGCCGTGGGTGGCCGCCCACAGCCCGCACAGGCCGAGGCCGAAGACGGGGACGAGGGTGCCGGCGGCCAGATTGGTGTAGAGCCGGATGCCGGCGGTGGCCAGGCCCACGGTGGTCTGGATCACGAGGGCGCCGATGAGGCGGCGGCGGACGGCGGGCGGGGCGACGTCGCCGGCGAGGAAGAACAGCCCGCCGATGCCGATGGCCTGGGTGCGGCTGCGGTCGGCGGCCCGGAAGAAGGCGAGGGCGAACAGGACGCAGCCGGCGGCGAAGAGGGCGACGTCGAGGACGAGGGCGGCGGTGCCGAAGGCGCCGGGGGCCAGGGTGGCGGCGACGGCAACCACCACGAAGACCGCCGTCCCCCACGAGGAAGCCGAGAGGATGCCCGCGCCCGCGATCGGGACGTCCACCGGCGGCGGCGGCGTTGGCGGTGGGTCGGCCGGGGTCTCGTCGGTCATCGGCGGCCGGAGGTCTTGGGCATGAAAAGGGGCGCCAGACGCACCTTTTCCGGCCCAAGAAGATCAGGGCTCATGGGTGGGCGGCGAGGAGGTCGCAGGGGGACGTGGTCTCGGCCCGCCGAAAGCCCCGGGCTCATCGGCGGGCGGCGGCGGCGGTGAGTGCCAGGGCCAGGTGGGCGGCCAGGCGGTCGTAGGAGTAGGTGGTCTCGGCCCAGGCCCGGGCCGCCGCGCCCTGGTCGCGGCGGCGGTCGTCGTCGTCGAGCAGGCGGGCGATGGCCGCGGCCGCGGTCGCGGGGTCGTCGGGACGGGCCACGACCTCGCCCGTCTCCCCGTCGACCACCGCCTCCGCCGACCCCCCGCTGCGGCCCGCCACCTGGGCCACCCCGCAGGCGGCCGCCTCCAGGAACACGATCCCGAATCCTTCCTGCTCCAACCCGGCCCAGCGGCTGCGGCACAGCATGGCGAAGACGTCGGCGCTGGCCAGCAGCCGGGGCTTGTCGGCGTCGGGCACGAAGCCGAGGAAGCGCACCGGCGCCTGGCTATGGCGGACGAGCCGCTCGAGTCGGGGTCGGTCGCGGCCGGCGCCGGCGATGACCACGAGCAGGTCGGGGCGGGTGGGCGCCAGCAGGGCCGCCGCCGCGATGAGGACGTCCATCCCCTTGCGGTGCACCAGCCGGCTCATGCTGAGGACGATGCGGGCATCGGCGGGCAGGCCGAGGTCGGACCGGGCCGCCTTGCGCTCGGCGTCGTCCAACGGGTGGAACACGCCGGCGTCGACCCCGGGGGGGACCACCGCCACCGGGACGGCACCGCCCGTCACCCGCTCGACCTCGGCCGCCGGGTATCCGCCGGCGGCGACGACCAGGGCGGCGCCGGTGAGGACGGGGGCGAGCACGGCCCGGGCACCCGGCAGGCGGGCGGGGACGGCGAGCTCGGCGCCGTGGACGACGACGGCGTAGGGCAGGCCCAGGCGGGGCCCGATCAGGCCCAGGGGCAGGGCGGGGTCGAGGACGACGAGGTCGGCTCCCACGGCGGCCGCCTGGCCCCGGATCCACCGGCCGATCTCGGGCGTGGGCAGGAGGACCTTGGCCCGGGAACGGGCGACCGGGAACGGCTGGGCCGCGTCGAAGGCGTCGGCGCCCGGGTAGGGGGTCGTGAGCACCCGGGCGTGCTCGGGGGGCAGTCGCCGCCAGAGCTCCCAGAGGTAGGACTGGATGCCGCCGGCCTTGGGGGGGAAGTCGTTGGTGACCAGCAACGAGGTCACCGGCGGTGTGGCCTCAGCGCGGTGGACGCCGCAGCCGGCGACGGGGCCGGGGCTCGTCGATTCCCGTCGGCGGGGCTACCACAGGCGGCCCCGGCGGCGGCCGCTGCCGGCCGGTGGACTGCTTCCAGTCGCCCGCCGGCTGGGCCGCGATGCGCGGCCGTCCACCGTTGCCGGCCGGGGGCTGGCCGCTGCCGTCGTCGCCCTCGTCGTCGCCCGAGCGGTCGGCGGCCCGCGACGGAGCCGGACCGGGGCGGGCCCGTTCGTCGAGCCGCCGGTCGTTGGGCCGGCGCTCCTCGGGCGGACGTTCGTCGCCCCGGCGGCCTTCGGGGGCGCGATCGTCGGGACGGCGACCTTCGATCCGCCGCGGTTCGGGACGACGACCGTCCGGGCGCGGCCCTGCCGCCCGCGGCGCTTCCGGACGCGGGCCGACTGGTCGCTGGCCCGCCGGGCGCGGTCCGGTGGGGCCGGGAGCGTCCGGGCGGGGCCCCTCCGACCGCCGGCCGTCGACCGGGGTCGGCCCGCCTCGGGTCGGGTCGGGTCGGGGTGCGGGCCGGGGATTGGCCCCCGAGGGGCGTGCGCCGACGGGCCGCTCGGCCCGGCCGGTCGGGGCCGGGCGGGGCACGAATGGCGACCGGCTCGTCTCGCCCGGCCGCTCGCCAGATCGATCGGCGGGGCGGGCGGGGCCGTCGGGCGGCGCACCGCCGTCGGGACGGGCCGGCCGTCGGATCGGCGTGACCGGCGGGCCCGCCGACTCGGGTGCGTTCGGCTGGAGCCGGAGCGGTGGCCGGTCCGGGGGCGGGGGCGCGGCCGGGGGGGGCGGGCTGGCGACCGCCGGCGGGGCCGGTCGGGGACGCATCGGCAACGGCGGCGACTCCGGCTGGTTGACCCGGCCGCCGAGCGTGGGGCGGGAGACGACCGGCGGCACCGGCTTGGGCAGCATGGCCCGGGCCACGAGGGCCCGGCTGGCCGCCACCCGAACGCTGGTGACCTGGGCCACCGCCTTGCGCACTCCGGCGCCACCCGGCGGCGGGGGCTCCGACGGGTCGGGGCGGGCGGGCGGCGAGTCGGTAGGAGCGGTGGCGGGGGCAGAGGCGGTGGGCTCCGGCGTCGGGGTCGGAGCCGGGGCCGGGGCGGGGGTCTTCGCCCGGCTGGCGGGGCTGGCAGCCGGCTTGGCGGCCGGGGCACTGCTGCTGACGCCGCCGGTGAGGCCCCGCATGCGGGGCGAGCTCACCAACAGGCCCCGGGCGGGGGGCGCCGGGCGGGTGGCCCGTCCCGTCGACACGAGCACGCCCTTGGCGGGGGCGGGGGGAGGAGTCGCGGTGGGGGGCGCGGCCTTCTTCGCCTTCGAGCGAGGCTTGGCGCGGGCCTTGGCCTTCACCGGGGCGGACGCCGGAGTCGAGGGCTCGGGAGTCGGGGGCTCGGCAGTCGTGGCCTTGCCGGCCGCAGACCGGCGCCCGGGGGCGGTCGTTGCAGCAACAGCGGGGGTGTCGGGGCCGGCCGGGCTCGTGGCCGAGGAGCCGTCGGCCGCCTCGGCGGCGTCGCCGGCGCCGGGGGCACGGGCGTCGGCGGCGTCGGCGGCGTCGGCGGTCGAGGCGGTCGGGGCTTCGGCCTCGTCCGCGTCGTCCTCAACGTCCTCGTCGTCGTCGGTCAGGCCCTCGATCTCGACCGACGAGCCCACCTGCAGCTCGCCGTCGTCCTCGAGGTCGTCGTCGTCCTCGTCGCTCTCGTGTCGGTCTCGTCGTCGGTCTCGTCGTCGGCGGCGGCCGCTTCGACAGCCCGCCGGGCAGCCGCCTTGGCGGCCCGGGCCGACGGCGGCCGGGCAGCAGCAGCCTCCTCCTCGGCCGGCTCCGGCGGCGGCCGGCGAAGACGGGCACCGGGCTCGACGTAGCCCAGCTCGGTGGCCACCTTGTTGCGAGCCACCAGCTCGCCGCTGCCGACGTCGAGCTCCCAGCGTGCTTCCTGGGCCCTCCCCCGCGATCGGTAGGAGAAGCGGATCATCCACACCTGGTCGTGCAGCTGGTACGCCGTCCATGAGCCGTCGAAGACGTCGTCGGGCACCCGGGCGCCGCGGTCGAGCAGGTTCCAGGCCACCGACTCGTCGAGGGGGAGGCTCGATCCGCCGCCCTTGGGGTTGGAGTAGACGAGGGTCCGGGCCAGCTCCACCACCTGGGCCTGCTCGGCGAGGATCGGCACCGCGAAGCGCTCGACCCACTCGACCTCGACGTCGGCCTCCTCGGCCACGTCCTCCACCGATCGGCCCGCCCGCAGCCGGGCCTGCATCTCCCGGGGCGTCAGCAGCCCCCGGCGGCGGGTCTGCGATCCCGGCCCCGGCGTGTACTCCCCGCCCGGGCGCACCTGGGGTCCGTCGTAGGCGCCGTTGGGACGACCCTGGGCCTTGGCGATCGCGTTGAGGACCTCGGCGTCGAGGGCCACGACGTAGCCGCCCGAGTCGGAGCCCCTGCGCGCCGTGAAGATGAGCCCCTTTTGGTCGGTTGTCAGCCCGACAAGATGGAGCTTTCGCACACGCGCTCCCGACGCCCCTGAGGTGGCCCAGCCGGTCAGGGCCCTTCGTGGTGACGGTAGCACCGGCCTCGTGCTCCAGAGCGGACCCCCGATCGCACAGTGGCCACGGCCGCCCGAACGCCAGGTCCCGCGTCACGGTGTCGGCCGCCCGACGGGTGCTGGCGGCGGCCGGGGCCCCGAGGGGCTGGCGGCGGCCCGTGTCGGCCCCCGACGGGTGCTGGCGGCGGCCGGGTCAGCCGGGTCGGCGCAGCTGCCGGAGCGGCGGCAGCAGGCCGACCTCGGTCAGCAGACGCACCGCCCGGGCCTCGGCCACGTCGATCACCACCGCCTCGTGGGGCTCACGCCCGCAGATGAACGTGACCACGCAGTCGTCGCAGGCGGACGTCCGCTGCATCACGCAGTCGTCGCAACTGATCTCCATGAGCCCGCACCCTACGGATGGGCTGAGACAGTTACCCGGGAGGGGCCGAACCCCCGCGGGGGTGTGCCGATCAGCCGGCCCACGGGGGGGCGGCGGCTCGGGTTTCGACAGCCCTCCCGCGCCCAGCGGCTCTTCAGAATGAGCGGGCGGCGAGGGTGATAAAGAGGCCGCCCAGGAGGTTGGCCAAGGCGTCCAATCGGGGGTCGAGGGGGGTGGCGACCTGGTTGCCGAACGACGGTCCGTGGCGGATGTCGAGGACGGGCACGCGTTCGTTCTTGAAACCGAGGTCGGCCGT
The DNA here is from genome assembly GCA_963836205.1 of uncultured Acidimicrobiia bacterium. Taxonomy (GTDB): domain Bacteria; phylum Actinomycetota; class Acidimicrobiia; order Acidimicrobiales; family AC-14; genus JAXDMK01. The sequence continues at coordinate 76,237 of CAWIIV010000025.1, forward strand.
CCCGTCGCTGTTGAAGTCGGTCGCCACCACCTGGTAGCCGGCGCCCGAAACCCCCGGGAAGGTGGCCCGTCCCCCGAAGGTGGGGGCCATGTTGACCGAGATGACACCGGTGCCGGTATGGCGCAAACCGAGGTCGGCCATGCGGTCGCCGTTGAAGTCGGCGGCCATCGGCTGGTACTCGGTGCCGGCCACCGACTGGAAGGTGCTCTGGCCCTCGAACGCGGGACCGTTCTTCATGGTGAACAGGCCCGTCGCCGTGTCCCGCAACCCGATGTCGGCCAATCGGTCGGCATTGAAGTCCCCCGCCAGGACCTGGAACTGTGCCCCGGCCGCCCACGGGAAGATGACCTGGTCGGCGAATGCGGGACCGTGCTTGACGAAGAAGGTTCCGGTGCCGGAGTCCCGCAGTCCGAGGTCGGCCATCCGGTCGGCGTTGAAGTCGGCGGCAAAGCCCTGGTAGCCCGCCCCTGAGGCCCACGGGTACGTGGTCTGTTGGGCAAACGACGGCCCGTAGCGAAGGGTGAAGACGCCGGTGCCGCTATTCCTGAATCCGATGTCGCCCACGCCGTCGCCGTTGAAGTCGGCGGCCACCAGCTGCTCGGGCGCGGTGGCGGCCACGGGCTTGACCGCGGTGACCCCATTCGTCACAGTGGCCCCAATGGCACCAGCGACCTCACCGACAACGCCGCAAACGGTGCCGTCGCTGGCGGCCAGGCCCGACCCCCACGGCATGCCCTTCCAACCGGAGAACCCCCACGCGTCGGGGTACGAGACGAGTTGGGCGCCTCGGCACGCCTTCATTGGACCGGGATCGCGGGATCCGGACGAGCCAAATCGTCCGGCGGAAGTCTCCTCATAGTGGAGATGGGGGGTATTCGCCCCCCCGCTCGACCCGATTCTGCCGATCATGTCGTTCTGATCGACCCATCGACCTCCCGAGACGAGGACCTCGCTCAGGTGGGCGTAAAGGCTCTTCACATCGTTGCCGTGGTCGACCACGACCGCGTTCCCGTAGCCCTCGAATCCGCTACCGGTCACGTCGGTGGCGAAGCCGGCCCCGGCCGCATACACCGGCGATCCGGTGGGGCCGAGGAAGTCGATCGCCCAATAGCCGTGGTGGCCGGCGCACAAACCGTCGGACGACACATACGTGCATCCGACGGTGATCTCGCCCCCGCCGACGTCGTGGCGGAGGGGCAGCCACTCGGGGGCGCCGTACTGTCCCGGGACGGCTCCCAGAGCCGTCGGGGCGACCACCGCCGCCCCCAGAACGAGGCACAGCGCGCCCGAACATCGGGCAGCAACACGACGGCCGGCCAAGCTTCTCAAAACCCCATCCCCCCCGGGAATCGATGGTCACGCCGCCGAGGCGAGAGAGGCTACTGTCCGAATCCTGAACGGCGCCATTCGGATGGCGGACGGCAGGTCCAGCGGACGCCGGCCACGACTGCGGCAGGCGATTTCACGAATCCCGGACGGCGGGATTTCGGGGAGTCGGTCAGCGGTGCAGGACGGAGAGCAGCTGGGGTGACGAGATGACGTTGGCGCCCGACAACCGGGCCCCCGCCTGCACCCGGCGATCGCTCGATGCCACCACCACGGGACGGAAGGGGCGAAGCTCGGCCACCCGGGCGATCACCACGTCGTCGGCCTCCACGCCCGGTGGCGAAAACACCACCCGCACGGGGCGGGCCGTGCCCGGCACCACGCCCGGATAGGCGATCTCGGCGCCGTCGAAGACCACCGCCACCTCCGCGCCCGTGCGGGCCGACAGCTCGGCCAGGGCGTCGACCAGCCGCTGGCGCTGCTCGGCGAGGGGCAGCTCCGGCCACCACAGCAGCGAGACGTTGTAGCCGTCGACCAGCAGCACCACGCCGGGGACCCGCACCAGGTGCTCGGCCGCCTCCACCGAGTCGTCGAAGATGCCCGGCGGCAGCGGAACCGGCTGGGGGACGGGGGGACGGACCCGGCGCACGGCCCGGGCCCGCCGGACCGGGGGCGGGTCCGGGGAATCGGCGGGCGGCGGCGCCTTCGCAGCCCCTCCTTCGGGACCCACGCCCGCCCCGGCCTCGACCGCCGGCTTCAACGACGACGCCACCGCGGCCAGCGCCGTCGCCAGCGAGGAAGCCGCCTGGGCCGCCTCGTCGAGGGCGGCCGCCGCCCCGACGGTGTCGATCGGCGGCGGAGACGGGGAATGACCGGTCGCAAGCGGGTCCGGCGGCGCCACCCGTGCGACGGCGGCGGCAGCGGCGGCGGCGCGCTCCTCCGCCGCCGCCTGCCGTTCGACCACCGCCGCCTCCGCCGCCGCCAGCTCGGCCGCCTGGATCTGGTCGAGGGCGAAGCGCAGCTCGGCGACCAGCCGTCCCCCCTCCTCCGACTCGGCGGCCGCCTTCCTGGCCGCCTCCTTGGCCCGGTCACGCTCGACGGTGACCTGGGCCAGGCGCCGCTCCAGCCGGGTGAGGTCGTCGGCCGCCGCCCGCCGGGCCTTGCGCTCGTCGGCCAGCGCCGCCACCGCCCGGGTCGCCTCCGCCTCGGCCGCCGCGGCCGCGTCCTCCGCCCGTTGACGGGCCGCCTCCGCCCCCGCCAACCGCTTGCGGGCGTCGCCTTCCGCCCGCCGCTCGCTGGCCGCCGCCCCCGCGTCCTCGGCGTCGGCCAGCAGGGCGGCCAGCTCCTCCTCCCAACCCTCGGGACGGGCGAGGTAGATCCACCCCGACCGGCCGACTTCGCTCTCGGTGACCGCATCGAGCACGCGGGCCCGGAACTCGTCGTCGGCGTCGAGCACCCGGCGCGCCGCTACGAGCGCGGGACGGGGCAGCTTGGCGAAGTGGAGGAACGGCCGCAGGGCGGGGGGCGGGGGCTCGATAGGGGTGGCCTCCTCCCCCGCCTTGGCCACGGCCACGGCCGCTTCCAGGGCGGGACGGAGCAGGCTGTCGCCGGCGGGGCTCAGCCCCCTCGACGCCGCGGGGCTCGAATCCGCGTGGCTCGACCCGGCCGCGCTGGAGGCGCTCTGGCTCACCCGCTCGCGGTCCAGGGGGCTTCCGCCAGCTCCTCGACTGCCGTTCCCGACCCGCACCACCGGCAGGAAACCTCCTCGACGGACTCGGTGAGCACCTCTTCGTCCTCTACCGACAGCTCGCCCCCCAACGAATAGTGGTGGAAGGCGCGGGTGCGACGGGTGGTGGTGACGTCGAAACGAGTGCGGTTGCCGCAGGCGGCACAGCGATACAGGACAGTCGGCACGTCGAATTCTACCCCCGGTGGGCAAGGCAAAGGCTTGAACGTCGAACGTGTGTTCGCTACGGTCGCCGGATGCAGCGGTCCTTCGACGACCTGGGCACCCCGCTGGCCCAGGTCACGTTCTGCGTCCTCGACCTCGAAACCACCGGCGCGGCCCCCGACACCTGCAAGATCACCGAGGTCGGGGCCATCAAGGTCCGGGGCGGCGAGTGCCTCGGCACGTTCGAGACCCTGGTCAACCCCCAGACCGAGATCCCCTTCTTCATCACCGTGCTCACCGGGATCACCCAGTCGATGGTGATCCCCGCGCCCACTATCGGCGAGATCCTGCCCAACCTGCTCGAGTTCGCACGCGACACGGTGATCGTCGGCCACAACGTCCGCTTCGACATCAGCTTCCTCCAGGCCGCGCTCGCCGCCGAGGGCTACCCCCGGCTCGGCCACCAGTGGGTCGACACCTGTGCCCTGGCCCGACGGCTGGTGCGCGACGAGGTGCCCGACTGCCGGCTGTCCACCCTGTCCGAGCGCATGCGCCTGCCCCACCAACCCTGCCACCGGGCCATGGCCGACGCCATGGCCACCACCGACCTGCTCCACGCCCTCCTCGAGCGGGCCGGCACCATCGGCGTCCTCGGCCTCGACGACCTCTTCGAGCTGCCCACCATCCGGGCCCATCCCCAGGTGGGCAAGCTCAAGCTCACCGCCCGCCTGCCCCGCGCCCCAGGCGTCTACCTGTTCCGGGGCCTGGGCGGCCGGGTGCTCTACGTCGGAAAGGCCACCAACCTGCGGGCCCGGGTGCGCTCGTACTTCGGGGGCGACGAGCGCCGCAAGATCTCCCAGCTCCTGCGGGAGACGGAGTCGATCGACCACATCGTCTGCTCCGGACCGCTGGAGGCGGCAGTGCTCGAGGTGCGCCTGATCCACCGCCACCTGCCGCCGTTCAACCACCGCTCCAAGCTGTGGTCCCGCTACGCCTACCTCAAGCTCACCCTCAACGAGCGCTTCCCCCGCCTGTCGGTGGTGCGCACGGTGAAGGCGGGCGACGGCTGCCTCTACCTGGGCCCCCTGTCGTCGACGGGTGCGGCCCGGCAGGTGGCCGAGGCCATCGAGTCGGCCGTCCCCCTCCGGCGGTGCGCGGCCCGGCCCCCGGGCAAGGCGGGCACCGCGGCCCGCCCCGCCATGTGCACCGCGGCCCAGTTGGGGGTGGCCGTGTGCCCCTGCGCGGGCGGGGTCACCGAGGCCGACTACGCGGTGCTGGTCGAACGGGTCGTGCGGGGGCTCACCGTCGACCCCGTCATCCTGTTCGAGCCCCTCGAGGCCCGCATGCGCGACCTGGCCTCGGCCGAGCGCTTCGAGGAGGCGGCCGACGTCCGCGACCGGGCGTCGGCCCTGGCCCGGGCCCTCACCCGCCACCGCCGCCTCGACTCGCTGCGCCGGGCGGGCCGGGTCGAGCTCGACGTCGACGGCAGCCGGGTCGTCCTCGCCGGCGGCCGCCTGTCACCGAGCGGTCCCCTCGCCCTCTTCGACGCCGACAACGCCACCGGTGAGGCCGAGCCGGCGCTCGAACCCGGCTCGCCGCTCCCCCGCCACCTGGTCGACGAGGTCGCCTGCGTGGCCGCCTGGCTCGACGCCGAAGGACGCTCCGCCCGCCTGGTCTCGTGCGAGCAGCCGTGGACGTCGCCCCTCCCGGTCCTCCCCCGCTACGAGCCCGGCCGCCCCGGCCGGTAGCCCGACTGGGTTGGACTCAGGTCGGGGGCAGAGCGGCGTGCTCCTGCGACACCGTCACCATGCGCTCCAGCACGCGGGCGGCCCGGCCGTCGTCGATCGACGCGGCCGCCGCCTCCAGCCCGCCTGCGAGGTCGTCGGCCAGGCCGGCGGCCACGATCCCGGCGGCGGCATTGAGGAGGACGAAGTCGCGCTGCGGCCCCCGCTTGCCGTCGAGGACCCGGCGGGCGAGGCCGGCGTTGGTCGACGCGTCGCCGCCCAGCAGGTCGACGGGGTCGGCCAGGGTGAGCCCGAGGGCGACGGGGTCGATGTCGTAGGTGCGGATCTCGCCGTCACGGAGCTCGATCACGGTCGACGTGGTGGTGGTGGTGATCTCGTCCAGCCCGTCGTGGCCGTAGACCACGCAGGCCCGCTCCGCCCCCCGGGCCTGGAGGACGCCGGCCATCTTCACCGCCATCTTGGGATCGCTCACGCCCAGCGACTGGCGCTTGACCTGGGCCGGGTTGGCCAGGGGACCGAGGAAGTTGAAGACGGTGGCCACGCCCAGCTCCCGCCGGGTGGGACCCGCGTGGCGGAGGGCGGAGTGGAAGCGGGGAGCGAAGCAGAAGCCCATTCCCGCCTCCGAGACGCAGGCGGCCACGCCCACCGGCCCGAGATCGACGGCCACCCCGAGTGCCTCCAGGAGGTCGGCCGACCCGCATTTCGACGACTGGGCCCGGTTGCCGTGCTTGCACACCCGGGCTCCGGCGCCGGCCACCACCATGGCCGCCAGGGTGGAGGCGTTGATCGTGCAGCTGCGGTCGCCGCCGGTGCCACACGTGTCGACCAGGTCGTCGGCCCCCTCCACCACCACCGGCGTGACGTGCTCGAACATGGCCCCGAGCAGCCCCGACATCTCCTCGACGGTCTCGCCCTTCATGCGCAAGGCGATGCAGAACGCCGCGATCTGCCCCGACGTCGCCCGTCCCTCGAGGATCTCCATCATCGCCAGCCGGGCCGAAGCCGCCGGCAGGTCGACTCGACGCGTGACCGCCCCCAATACCGCCGGCCAGCCACCCAGGTCAGCAAAACTCATGAACGGAAACGCTACCTGCGCGCCATCGGCCCGTGCCGACGGTTGGGTGCGACGTGCGCCGGCGAAGCCGAAGCGGAGGCTACGCGGCCGCGGTCTTGCGACGCTGGCGCAGGATGCGGCGGCGTTCCTTCTCCGTCGCTCCGCCCCAGACGCCCTCGTGCTCACGCTTGTTCAGCGCGTACTCGAGGCAGGGCTGCCGGACGGCGCACTGGGCACAGACAGCCTTGGCCTGGAGCGCGACATCGTCGTCGGCGGGGTAAAAGATGTCGGGGTCGAGCCCCTTGCACGCGCCTCGCGAGCGCCAGGACAAATCCATCAGCCAGTCACTTCTCCCTGCAGCGGACATTCCAAACCACTTTCGTAACAAAACTCATTATTGAACAGAAGCGTTGCCAAAGTCCAAGCAATAGCCGAGGGCCTCGACCGGACCCTTAGGATCACCCGGTGACCCCGACCGTGGGCGACGACGAAACCGCCCTGCATCCGGGCCGCCAGCGGGTGTCCCTCGGGCTTGCCGCCTGCCTCACCTTCCCGGGCATCGCGCTCCGGCTGGCGGGCCTCCACGCCAACCCGCCCACCAGCGCCGCCCTCTTCGGGCTGGCCATCGTCGGAGCCGCCTTCATGCTGTCGTGGGGGGCCGAAGTGGCCCAGCTCGACATCTCGGCCGGGCTGGCCATCGCGGTGTTGGCCTTCATCGCCGTCCTCCCCGAGTACGCCGTCGACATGGTGTTCGCCTGGAAGGGTGGCAACGCCGTCGAGCAGTTCGGTCCCGCGTGCCAGGCCGCGGGCAGCACCGGCGAGTCACCGTGCTCGCTGGCGCTGGCCAACATGACCGGGGCCAACCGGCTGCTCATCGGCATCGGCTGGTCGATGGTGGTGCTCGTGGCCTGGTACCGCTGGCGCCAGAAGGGCGAGCCCGACAAGGCCCGTGAGGTGGTGCTCGAGCGGACCCACTCGGTGGAGCTGGCCTTCCTCACCGTCGCCTGCGCCTACTCCCTCACCCTGCCCCTGAAGCGCAGCATCACCCTCGTCGACGCGGCGGTGCTGGTGACGCTGTTCGTCCTCTACACCATCCGCATCTCCAAGGCGCCGGCCGAGGAGCCCCATCTGGTCGGCCCGGCCGCCTACCTCGGCACCTTCCCGACCAACCGCCGGCGGACGGCGGTCATCGCCCTCTTCATCTTCGCGGCGGCGGTGATCGTGCTCTGCGCCGAGCACTTCGCCGAGGCCCTGGTGGAGACCGGAGCGGAGTTCGGGGTGAGCGAGTTCCTGCTCGTGCAGTGGCTGGCACCCCTGGCGTCGGAGGCCCCCGAGCTGCTGGTGGCCGGCCTCTACGCCTGGCGGCTGAACGCCAACGCCGGCCTGGGCACGCTCGTGTCGTCGAAGGTCAACCAGTGGACGCTGCTCGTGGGCACCCTCCCCATCGTCTTCGCCATCGCCTCGGGGGGCTCCCACGGCCTGCCGATCGTCACCCGCCAGCGGGAGGAGCTGCTGCTCACCGCGGCCCAGTCGGTGTTCGCGGTGGCGGTGCTGTCGAGCCTGTCGATCTCGGTGAAGGAGGCGCTCGCCCTCTTCAGCCTGTTCTGGGCCCAGTTCGTGATCGGGGCCATCGTCCCCGAGTCGGCCCACGGCGTGGAGCTGGTAGGCGTGTCGATCCTCTATCTGGTCCTGGCCTTCGGGATCGTCCTCCGTGCCCGCCGGCAGATGCCCCAACTGCTGCGGGACGGCCTGCGCACGCCCTACGCTGAGCTGACGGCGCGACCCTGAGAGGATTGGTGCGATGTTCGATCGCGCCGCGGCACTCGAAGCACTGGCCGGCCGCCGCTTCGACGTGCTGGTCGTCGGGGGCGGGATCACCGGTGCCGGCGTGGCCCTCGACGCCGCCTCCCGGGGCCTGGGCACGGCCCTGGTCGAGCGGGACGACTTCGCCTCCGGCACCTCGTCGGCCTCGTCGAAGCTGGTCCACGGCGGACTGCGCTACGTCAGCCAGGGCGAGCTGGGATTGGTCGCCCAGGCCCTGGCCGAGCGCCGACGGCTGCTGGAGAACGCTCCCCACCTGGTGCGCCCGCTGCCGTTCGTCCTCCCCCTGACCGGTGGGGCGGCGGTGAGCCGGTCGGTCGGCACCGCCCTGTGGCTCTACGACCTAGCCGGCGGGGCCCGCATCGGCCAGGTCCACCGCCGGCTGTCGATGGCCGAGGCCCGGGCCCGGGTTCCGGCGCTGCGGGCCGACGCCTTCCGCCGGGCCTACCTCTATCTCGACGCCCACGCCGACGACGCCCGCCTCACCCTCACCGTCGTCCGCACCGCGGTCCTCGACCACGAGGCCGTCGCCGCCAACCACACCGCGGTCACGGGGCTGCTCCGGAACCGTGCCGGACGGGTGGTGGGAGCCCGGGTGGTGGCCGACGGCGGCGAGATCGAGGTGCGGGCGGCGGTGGTGGTCAACGCCGCCGGGGTGTGGGCGGACGAGGTGGGCGGGCTGGAGGACGAAGGTGGACCGGCAGGCATGCGGGAGGCGACGATCCGGCCGGCCAAGGGTGTGCACCTCACCGTGCGCCGGTCCCGGCTGCCGGCGACGGCTGCGGCCGTACTGCCGGTGCCCGCCGACGGGCGGTCGATCTTCGTCATCCCCTGGCCGGGCACCGACCGCGTCTACATCGGGACGACCGACACCGACTACGACGGCGACGTCGACCGGGCCCGGTGCACGGCCGCCGACGTCGACTACCTGCTGGCCGCAGTGAACACCTCGCTGGCCGACCCCCTCACGCCGGCCGACGTGGTCGGGTGTTGGGCCGGGCTGCGACCGCTGGTGGCGGGGGCGGGCGGCCGCACCGCCGACCTGTCCCGGCGCCACCGCCTGTCGCAGTCGGCGGCCGGGCTGGTCACCATCACCGGTGGCAAGCTCACGACCTACCGGCGGATGGCGGCCGACACCGTCGATCAGGTCGCCGAGCTGCTGGGCGCCGGTGCCCGCAGCCGCACCGCCGGGCTGCGCCTGCGGGGGGCGGGCGGTGATGGCGGTGGGTGGTTGTCCCGGTACGGCACCGAGGTGGGTGGGGTGCGGGAGCTGGCGGCGGCCGACCGCTCCCTCGGCGAGCCCCTCGTCGACGGGCTGCCCTACCTGCGGGCGGAGGTGGTGCACGCCGTTCGCCACGAGATGGCCCGTACCGTCGAAGACGTGCTCGACCGCCGCCTCCGCGCTCGCATTCTCGACCGGGACGGGGCCGCCGCGGCCGTATCCGACGTCGCCGCCCTGGTCGGCCCCGAGCTGGGCTGGTCCCGGGCCGAGGCCGACGCCAACGTTGCCGCCTACCGGGCCGCCCTCGACGCCGAGCGGGTGGCGGCCGGACTCGTCGGCGGCGACCATGCCGACCTGCGGAGCGCGGGATGACCGGCGGCGACGTCAAGCTGCGCATCGACTGGGAGGTCGTCGCCCGGTCGGCGGCCCTGGCCCTGGCGGTGGCGGTGCCGTCGATCGTCCTCGGCGCCACCGTGGCCCGGGACTCCAACGTCATCGTCGTCCTCTACTTCGTGCTCCTCGGGGGCCAGGTGGCGGCTGGCTTCTATGCCGGCCGGCACCGGCTCGACGCCCCCCTGATCCACGGCGCCCTCGCCTCGCTGACGTCGTTCGTGGTGCTGGTGGTGGTCGTGGTGGTGGCCCGGGCGATCGCGGGCAAGGGCGGACCCGACCCCTTCAACCTGGTGTTCCACGGCTTCATGGCCAGCTCCACCGGGATCTTCGGGGCGCTGCTGGCGTCGCGGACGAGCAAGCCCGCGGCGTCGGGACCGTCCGAGCCGGCGGAGCCGTCCGAGGCGTGAACCACCTGGTCGTCGACGTGGGCACCAGCGGGGTGCGGGCCGCCATCGTGGGCGCCGACGCGTCGGTGTCCCACGTCCACTACCGGCAGGTGCTGCCCACCACCCCCAACCAGGGCTTCGTCGAGTTCGACGCCGCGGCCATGGCCGGGGCTGCGTTGGACGTGGCCAGGGCCGCCCTGGCCGCCGGGGGGCCGGTGGCGTCGGTGGGGATCGCCAACCAACGGGCGTCCACCGTGGTGTGGGACCGGGCCACCGGGGCGCCGGTGGGTCCCGGGATCGGCTGGCAGGACCTGCGCACCGCGGCCATGTGCCTTGGTTTGCAGGCCCAGGGCCTCCACCTCGCCCCCAGCAGCTCGGCCACCAAGCTGGCCGTCCTGCTCGACATCGCCGACCCGGAGCGGGAGCGCGACCTGTGCTTCGGCACCATCGACACGTGGATGGCGTGGACCCTGTCCGGCGGCGAGCTGCACCTCACCGACCCGTCGAACGCCGGGGTCACCGGACTCATGCGCCTCGACTGCTCCGGCTGGGACTCCCACGTGCTGGAGGTCCTGCGCATCCCGGAGCGGGTGTTGCCCGCCATCGTCGACTCGTCGGGCGTGGTCGGCTCGGCCTCGGCGTTGGACGGGGCACCACCCATCGCCGGGATCGCCGGCGACCAGCAGGCGTCGCTCATCGGCCAGGGCTGCACCCGGCCGGGGATGGCCAAGATGACGTTCGGCACCGGCGGGATGGTCGACCTCAATGTCGGCGAGGTGCGGCCGTCGTTCGACCGGCGGGGCCCGTCGGGGACGTTCCCCATCGTGGCCTGGCGCCGGGGCGGGCGGACGACCTTCGGCCTGGAGGCGTTCATGCTCACCGCCGGCCAGGCGGTGGAATGGTTGCGCGACGACCTGGGGCTGATCGCGTCGTCGGAGGAGTCGGAGACGGTGGCGTCGATGTGCCGGACCACGGGCGATGTCTGGTTCGTGCCCGCCCTGCTGGGGATGGGCACGCCCGCCTGGGACTTCGGAGCCCGGGGGACGCTGGTGGGCGTGACCCGGGGTTCCGGCCGGCCCGAGATCGTGCGGGCGGTGCTCGAGGGGATCGCGCAGCGAGGCGCCGACCTGGTCGACGCGGTCGAGGCCGACGGCGGGGTCTCGCTGGCGACACTGCGGGTCGACGGTGGGATGAGCGCCAACCGTGTCTTCGTCCAGGCCCTGGCCGACGCCACCGCCCGCCCCATCGAGGTCTCCCCGGTCAAGGAAGCGACCACGTTGGGCGCTGCGTTCCTGGCCGGCCTGGCGACGGGCACATGGGCCGACGAGGAGGAGATCGCGGGGATCTGGCGCCCGGGCGCGGTGGTCGACCCCGTGCGCCGCCCCAATCGGGAGCGCTGGCAGCAAGCGTGCGACCGGGCCAAGGGCTGGGTCCCCGAACTGAGCGCCATCGACTTCGCCTAAGCCCGAACTGGTGACGGATCCGGTGGTCCTGGCCACCATTCGTGTCACCGGTTCGTGGGAGGATGGCGGCGGTGAGCCGGCCGGGTGGCCGCGGCCCGGCATCGACCGGGTCGAGGAAGGTCGGGACTCCGCAGGGCAGGGTGCTGGCTAACGGCCAGTCGGGGCGACCCGAAGGAAAGTGCCACAGAAAGCAGACCGCCGATGGCCGGGAAACCGGTACAGGTAAGGGTGAAACGGTGCGGCAAGAGCGCACCAGCGCCCGGGGTGACTCGGGCGGCTCGGCAAACCCCACTCGGAGCAAGGCCAAACAGAGGAACGGGTTGCCCGCCCGGCGCCGCCGCAAGGCGACACCATCCTCAGGTAGGCCGCACAGATGGATGGCCACCCCGCCGCCTCCGGGCGACGGACAGAATCCCGCCTACAGGCCGGCTCACCATTCCCACTCTCAGTGAACACGCTAAAATAGCCTCTGACCTGCACTTATAGGTGTCCACCAGTGACCGTTACTCACCGTGAGTGACCGTTCTAGTCCTCAGCAGCTGAGGACTTTCTGAGGACTGAGGACTAATTGAGGACTTTTTGGCGGCCCGAAATGGCGGTCACGGAGAGTGAGGAGGAGCCATGGCCAGCATCGACAAGCGCCCCGACGGCGGGTACCGGGCGAGGTGGCGAGAGTACCCCGGCGGGCCCCAGAAGACCCGCCAGTTCGCCCGCAAGGGCGACGCCCAGCTCTTCCTCGACGCCATCCGAGGCGACCTCGCCCATGGCCTGTACGTCGACCCCGCCGGCGGCCGGACGTTGTTCCGCGAGTACGCCGAGGAGTGGCGCTCGACCCAGGTCCACCGCAGCGGCACGGCCACCCAGATCGAGACCTACCTCCGCCTCCACGCCTATCCGACGCTCGGACACCACCAGATCGGCGCCATACGCCGGAGCGAGATCCAGGCCTGGGTGAAGGGTCGGACGAGGGTGCTCGCGCCGAGCTCGGTGGAGCTCGTCTACCGGTGGGTGGCAACGATCTTCAAAGCCGCCGTCGGCGACCGGCTCATCGCCGCCTCGCCGTGCATCCGGATCGCGCTCCCGAAGCACAACGACGCCGAGATCGTCCCCCTGAGCGTGAGCGAGGTGGAGGCGCTGGCTGCGGCCGTCCCCGACCGTTACCGGGCGCTGATCGTCTTCGCCGCCGGCATGGGCCTGCGCCAGGGCGAGTGCTTCGGGCTCAGCGTCGACCGGGTCGACTTCCTCCGCCGCCAGGTACGGGTCGACCGCCAGGTCATCGATGCCCGAGGAGGCGTCCCCGAGTTCGGCCCGCCCAAGAGCAAGGCCAGCTTCCGTACGATCCCGATGCCCGACGTCGTCGGATCAGCCCTCGCCGCCCACCTGGCCCGCTACCGGCCCGGCCAGTTCGGCCTCGTCTTCACCAATAGCGTCAACAATCCCCTCCGCCGTAACACCGCCGGCGAGATGTGGCACCGCGCCCGCACGTCAGGCCAGCCTGCCCGAGTGGGCCACGTTCCACGACCTGCGCCACTTCTACGCCTCGCTCCTGATCGCCAAGGGATGCTCGGTCAAGGCCGTCCAACGCCGCCTCGGCCACCAGTCCGCCATGGAGACCCTCGACACCTACGGCCACCTCTGGCCCGACAGCGACGACGAGACCCGCAACGCCGTCGACCACGTCCTCGC